>NZ_BONZ01000031.1 GCF_016862975.1 Rugosimonospora africana | reverse complement strand
GCGGTCGGTGAGGGTCCATCGCGTCCCGTCGGCGCGCAGGCCGACGTTGAGTGTGGACCCGCCGGTCAGCAGTTCGTCGACGATCGCGGCCGCTATGGCGTCGGAACCGCGGTCGCCGAGCTGACAGTCGATGGCCTTGACCGCGGCCAACGGCCACTCCTTCGCGGCGGTCCGGGCCAGGGCGGCGATCCCGCCGAGCCAGGCGCGCCGCGGATCGGGGTCGTCCAGCCCGAAGAAGCCGCCGGTGTCCTGTACGGTCACGAACACCCCGCCGCGCTCCCCCATGCCGGCGGCCACACTGCGAGCGGCCTGGAAAGCGGCTCGGCTCACCGAGCCGGCTTGCTCGGGGTCCCACACGGGCGCCAGCCCGCCGAGCAGGACCACGCCCCACGCATCGTGCGCCGGCAGGTCGCCGACCGCGGCCGTGATGCCGTCCCCGTATAGCCGTGCGACCACGGCCGGTGCGAGTCCGCTGCCGCCGTCGACGACGGTGATCGGTCCCTTTCGCAGGCCCGCGAGGGCCAGCCCGCACGCGGGCGCGGCGATCGGCCTGACCTGTAATCGGCGTACCACCACCGCGGGGCTCTGAATCCCGGCGTCGGTACCGGCGACGGTGGGCACCGCGTTGTCGTCGGTGGCGCGGCGCATGACCTCGTCCAGCGTGCGCGCCTGGAAGAGCTGGGCCATCTGCGGCGAGTCGGTCGGCGGCAGGCCCTCGGCGCGCTGGCGGACCGCCGCGAAGATCTCGACCTTCTTGATCGAGTCGATGCCGAGGTCGGTCTCCAGGTCCATGCCACCGTCGAGCATGTCCACCGGGTAGCCGGTCTTGTCGGCGACGACGGACAGCAGCAGCGCAAGACTCACGGGCTCGGCAGGCGTCGCGCCCTCGGCGGGCGTGCCGTCGGCAGTCGTGCGCCCGGATGGCGCGCCCTCGGCGGGCGTGCCGTTGGCGGGCGTGCCCTCGGCAGGCGGTGGCCCGGCAACCTGCGGTCGCAGGGCGGGTGGTTCGACGACCGGCGGTTCAACGACCGGCGGCGGGACTAGCTGCGGTGGGACTAGCTGCGGCTCGGGCGCCGGAGGCATGGGGACGGGCGCCGGGATCTGCTGCGGGATCTGCTGCGGCTGCGGTTGCTGTGGATGCGGCTGCGGCTTCCCGGCGAGCGCGGCGAACGTGTTCTCGGCCAGCTGGAGGAACGCCTGGTGGGACTCCGCGAGAACCCGCTGGAAGTGCATGTGGGCCTCGACGGTCTGGCGCTGCAGCTCCTGCATCGCGGCCAGCCACTGGGCGCCGGGGTCGGGCTCGGTCATGGCGGTGGGCTCCAGAAGAGTCGGTGTGGGCAGGGCGTGCGCGGGAGGCGTCGGCGACGGGCGGACCGGCTCCGTGGCGAGAGGCGGCTCCGCGGCGGCAGGCGGCTTCGGCGCAAGAGGCGGCTCCGCGGCGGCAAGCGGCCTCGGGGCGAGAGGCGGCTTCGTGGCAGCAAGCGGCCTCGGAGCGGCAGGCGGCTTCGTCGCGAGAGGCGGCTTCGGGGCGGCAGGCGGGGAGTATCCCGTTCCGTTGATGCGCACGGACATGCGAGGCCGGTCCGCGCCCGACCCGGGCTTCGGTGTTGCCGAACTCCGGTCCTGCGACAGCTTCGTCAGGTTCACCGGCACGCCGTGTACCGCGAGCCGGCCGACGGCTTCGTGCCACGCGGTCACGCCGTCGCGGCCGCGCTTGTCCAGGCTGACCGCCAGGTGATCGCGGTTCCCGAGAATCTGCCCGATCAGTCCGGTGAGAGCGGCTCCGGCACCCACCTCGACGAACGTCCGCACACCGTCGGCGTACATCGCCTCGATCTGGTCGAGGAACCTGACCGGCGCGGCCGGGTGCCTGGCCAGCGTGCGGCGGATCGCGTCGGGTACGCGGCTGTAGGGCGCCGCGTCGGCGTTGCCGTAGACATCGATACGCGGCACGGTCAGCTCGAGCTTCTCCAGGAATTCGCGCAGCGGCTCCACGGCGGAGCGCGCGAGGGGGCTGTGAAACGCCGCGGACACCGCGAGGCGGCGCGCGGAGATCCCGGTCGCGGTCAGCCGCTCGTGCAGTGCCGCGATCGCACGCACGGTTCCCGAGACGACGGTCTGCCGCGGCGCGTTGATGTTCGCGAGCCACAGGTCGGCGATGGTCGAATCCCTGATTGCGGCCGCGACGGCGTCCGCGTCCGCGCCGACCGCGAGCATCCCGCCGGGCTCGTCGTCGATCCGCGCCAGCAGTTCGCCCCGGTGCCGGACCAGTCGCAGCAGGCTTTCCGCGTCCATGGCACCGGCCGCGTGCAGCGCGACCAGCTCACCGACGCTGTGGCCCGCCACGCAGTCGGCCTGGAGGCCGATCGAGGTGAGCAACGCGAGCAGCGACAGGCTGTGTGCGGCCAGCGCCGGCTGCGCCCAACGCGTGTCGGTGAGCCGCAGTTCCTGCGCCGCGCGCTGCTCGTCGCTGAACACGGGCGGCGGGAAGACGACGTCGCTGAGAGCACCGTCCACGCCCGCCGCGACGTCCCACACGTCCTGCGCCGCCGGGAGGGCCATGGCGATGTCGCCGCCCATCCCGATGTATTGCGACCCCTGCCCGGGGAAGACAAACGCGATCCGGCCAGGGTCGGCGGGTCCCTCGTCGTAGAACACGCCACCGGGAAGGGCGAACGGCGCCTCGGGCTGCCGGTCGACCATCGCGGCGGCACGGTCGAGCTTGGCACGCAGGTCGCCGGCATCGCTGGCGACCACGGCCAGCCGACACCGCTGGCCGGGGTCGAAATTCCGCTGTGACTCCAGCGCCAGTTCGGCCAGGTTCGAGGCCGGCGGTTCGTGGCCGCCGCCGTCGACGAGGCGTGCGCGCAGGTCCTGGGGTGAGTCGGCGCCGAAGAGGACGAGTTCGCTCGCGGCGGCGCGGATGCGAGCCGCACGGCGATCCGGTGATGCGTCGCCGCAGTACTCCTCAAGCGCGACGTGGTAATTGGCGCCACCGAAACCGAAACTCGACACCGATGCCCTGCGTGCGTGCTCCGCGCGACGCGTCCACGGGCGCACGGCGGTGTTCAGGTAGAAGGGGCTGCCCTCGATTCCGAGGACGGGATTGGGTTTCCGCACCTTGATGGTCGGCGGAAGCACGCGCTGGTGCAGGGCAAGCACGGCCTTGATCAGTCCAGCGGCTCCCGCTGCGGCCTTCGTGTGGCCGATCTGGGACTTGACGGTACCCAGGGCACACCATCCGCCCTCCGGCCGCCCGGTCGCGCCGAACACCTGTCGTAGGGACTCGAATTCGGCGGCGTCCCCGGCGCGGGTCGCGGTACCGTGCGCCTCCACCAGCTCCACCGTGTCGGGGCCGTACCCGGCGGACTCGTACGCGCGTCGCAGGGCCCGCACCTGTCCCTGGGCCATCGGCGCGTAGATGGCACCGCCCCTGCCGTCGGACGAGGTTCCGAGCCCCCGGATCACGGCGTAGACCCGGTCGCCGTCCCGCTCGGCGGCGTCCAGGCGCTTGAGTCCCAGCATCGCCAGGCCCTCGCCGAGCAGGGTTCCATCGGCGTCATCGGAGAACGGGCGCGCGTCGCCGGTTGGGGACAGGGCCGGAGTCTTGCTGAAGCACACGTACATCAGCGGGTTGTTCGTCGCGTCCACACCGCCGGTGACGACCAGGTCCGCCTTGCCCAGTGCCAGCTCGTTCACCGCCGCCGACACCGCCGCGAGTGAGCTGGCGCAGGCGGCGTCGACGGTGCAGTTGGTGCCGTGCAGGTCGAGGCGGTTCGCGATCCGGCCGGCCACCACGTTGGAGAGCAGGCCCGGGAACGTGTCCTCCTGCCACGGCACGTACTGCTCGGCGATCCGGTCGCAGACCTCGTGCGCTTCGGCTTCCCCGATCCCCTGCTCGCGCAGGGCTTTGAGCCACAGCGGACGCTGGATGCGCGCGTCCATCGTGCCGACGCGGCTGAGTGTGGAGCTACCGAGGATGACGCTGACGCGTTCGCGGTCCAGCGGGGCGGCCAGGTTCTTCTCGAGGTCGGCCAGCAGCGCGTCGGCGACGGTCAGGCCCAGCAGCTGCGCGGGGTCGATGGCCCCGAGAGTGGACGGCGGCAGGCCGTGGGCGAGCGGATCGAACTCGATGTCGGGCAGGAACGCGCCGCGGCGGCTGTAGGTCGTGTCCGGCGTCGAAGGGTCGGGGTCGTAGAACTCCTCGGCCGGCCAGCGGCCGGGCGGCACATCGGTGATCAGATCCCGGCCGGCGACGATGTTGTGCCAGAACTCGGCCGTCTCGCGAGCCCCGGGCATCAGGGCGGCGAGCCCCACGACGGCGACGGGAACCGCGCGGCCCGTGGCGTTGCCGATGGCGGGTCGGTCAGAGGCAACATCGAAGCCGGGCATCGTCTTCCTTGAGGGTCGCGCGGGTCAGGACAGCAGGCGCGGGCGCGGGGCGAATGCCTCGCCGGGCACCGCGACGCCGTAGGAACGCAGCTGGTGGGCACGTGTCACGATGGCCGCGCCTTCGAGCAGGTTGAGTGCGATCTGCACGACCGTGCGCCGCCCGGGTTCGGCGAGCGGGCTGCCCGCCGCCCAGCGGTTGAACGCACCGATCGCGGGGCCGCACCAGATCTGGTAGTCCGCCAGCCGGGTCGGCTCGCCCGTGATGGCCCACCGGCTCGACAGGCCCAGGTACGAGCGGAAGACCAGGGCCATGCGGTGGCGCGGGTCGTGTTCGGCACGGTCGACCTCGCGCGGGTCGCGTTCGAGCCAGAACCGCCGCGTCTGCTCCCAACAGTCCTCAAAGGTGCCGCGCAGGACATCCTTCTCGAGACGTTCGCGCATCGCGTCGGGGATGTCCTCGAGCGACGGATAGGCGAGGTAGGCCTCGTAGAGCTGACTCGCTCGCGCGGCGAACAGCGTGCCGCGCCGCAGGACCTGCACCTTGATGCCGTACTCGAACATGTCCGCGGCGGGCGCCATGGCGACGTCGGCCAGATCCGCCTCCGCGAGGAGGCTTTTCGCCGCGTCGGACAGTCCTGCCTCGCAGGAGAGTTGGTTGATGGTGCCGGTCACGACGTAGGCGGCCCCGGCGGCGAACGCGGCCGCGACCCCGGCCGGGTCGCCCAGTCCCCCGGCGGCCCCGACCCGGACCGGCCTGGTGTAGCCGTGGCGGCGCGCCATCTCGTCACGCAGGGCCCTGATCGCCGGGAGCACGACGGCCAGCGGCCGGTTGTCGGTGTGGCCGCCGCTGTCCGCCTCGACGGTCACGTCCTCGGCGAGCGGCACGCGCGCGGCGAGGTCCGCCTCGGCCCGGGTGAGCTGACCGCGCTCGACGAGCATGCGCAGGATCTGGGGTGGCGCCGGGGACAGGAACTTCGCGGCGACCTCGGGCCGGGAGACCTTCGCGAACAGCTGCCGGGCGCGCACGATCCCGCCACCGACGCTCGAATCCGCCCGCAGCCCGGCGACCGCGCACCGCACCACCGCCGGGGTGAGGTCCAGGTATGCGGATGCTGACACCTTGGGGACCGCCGAGCGCACCAGCAGATCGACCAGGCGTTCCTCGTGCCCGGGTTCGGCTGGCGCGTGGATCAGATTCACACCCCAGTTGTCGAGGCCGCGCAGGCCGCGGCTCAGCTCCCCCACCGCGCGTTCGACGGCCGGGATCGCGAGCCCGGCGGCTCCGAAGAACCCGAGCATCTGGGCGCGGGCCATCGCGACGACCGACGCGACGGTGGCGATGCCGTTGGCCATCTCCCCGGCCACGTAAGGGAACCGCACCCCGTGGACCCGGTTGAAGGAGCGGTCGCCGAGCCACTCGGGGTAGAGCCCGGGCAGCGATCCGATCAGTTCGTATCCGGATCCGGCGTCGGCGTCGGCGTCGGCGTCGGCGTCGGCGCTGGACGCGACCGTGAGCAGTCTCCCGCCGAGCCCGAGTCCGGGTTCGTACCCGGCGCCGCCGCGCACGATGTGAACGGGCTCGCGAAAGCGACGTACGCATTCGACGATGCCCTCGGGCGAGAAGTCCGCATCACGGTCGGCGGGCATCCAACGCGGCGCGGGTTGCACCGCTGCCCCGGCACTCCCGGCACGAACAGCGACAGACGCGTCCACAAACGACACTTCCCCACGTGGACGGCGCGCCCGAGGCAGACAGGGATGGTAACGCTCGACGGCCGACTCAGGCCCATCATAGGCGAGCAAACGCTCTTGCACGAAACCATGAGTCCCCCACCTGACAGGCGTCGCGGAGTCAGGCAACGGGTGCCGGGCGAGCCTGAGCGTCGTCAGACCAACCTCGCTGCCGGGCGTTCGGTCAAGGAGACCGACCGTACGCGCTCGACTGGCGCGCCGTCGATGAGGACGTGCTGGCGCAGCAGCACGGTGTCGGCCGTCGGCTTGTCGGTTGCCCGTGACCACGCGGCCGCCGTGACCTGTGTGGCCATCGCGGCGAGGTCACGCAGTGCCTGGTGGCGGTGGGTCCGGAGACCGAGTTGCACCTGGGCGATGGCATCGGCGCCGAGGCCGCGCCAGGTGTCGATCAGGGCGGTCAACTCCACCGCGTACCCGGTGGGGACCGACAGCGTCTCGAACAGCGACCGGCGCACCGCCCACTCTCCGGCCAGCGGCTGGGCCAGTCCGGCCAGCTCCGGAAACAGCAGGGCGATGAGTGGCCGGGCGACGAGTTCGGTCACTCGGCCACCTTCGTAGGCCGACGCGCGGTCGCCTTCCACGAAGGGACGTTCGTAGAATCCTTTGACCAGTGCGATCCCGGGTGAGGTCAGCAACGGCCCGAGGAGGCCGGGCACGAAATGCGTGTCCCAGTCGACCAGGTCGGCGTCCATGAAGACGAGCAGGTCGCCTCGGGTGACGAAGAGTGATTTCCACATCGCTTCGCCCTTCCCCGGCTGGCTGCCGAGGTCGGGACGAATGTCGCGCGACCGGTAGACGACGGCGCCGGCATCCTCGGCGACCGCGAAGGTGTCGTCCTCGGAATCGGAGTCGATCACCACGATCTCGTCCAGCAACGACACGCTGTCCACCAGTGCTGTATGGATGCGGCTCACCACAGCGCCGACCGTCGCGGCTTCGTTGCGGGCGGGTACCACGAGGCTCACCGTCCGGCGGCTCGCCTCCTTGGCCGCTGTCAGGTCGGACAGGCTCCAGTCCTGCCACCGGTACGTCCGCCCGACGAAGCCATCAGCACTCACGCCTCATGTTCTCCAAAGACGCGTCGTGGGGCGAGTCCCGGGACGCGTCTTGACCGTAACGATCGTCGCGGCGCTCTCGCCGGGGTACGTCACCGCTCGACGTCGACCGCACCGAAGAAGCGCTGGAGTTCCGGAGCGACGACCTCCGGTTTCCCACCCGCATTGGCCTTCGTGACGTCGGAGGAGCCGCCGTGGTCGAGTCCGGCGAATTCGATCCGGGTCGCGTTCGGCAGGGTCCGCTCGAGCGCGTCGAGGCTGGGCTTCAGGAATGCGAGTCCCTTGCTGCCGCCGAGGAGCAGTACCGGTGTCTTCAGGTCCTGGAACGTGCCGAGCGTGCCGGCCATCTGGCGGATCAGCCGGCCCTCGTAGCCGATGGTCGGTGCGAGTTTGCGCATCGTGACGTCGTCGGGGCCGGCCGACTTGTCCTCGCTCTTCATCGCCAGGTTGGTAAAGCCTTCGAGCAGCCAGCGAGGCAGGTAGTTGAGCAGCTTCGGGCCGAGTTCGAGGCCGAGCATGCTGGTGACCAGCGCGGCCGGGACGTCGCCGTCGCCGATCTCGCGGTCGAACCGGTCGATCCAACCGACAAGCCCCTGGTCGTATCCGTCGACCAACAACGCGGGCTCGTAGACCGCGACCCGCTCGATCTCCGGCAGCGAAACGGCGGCCTGGAGGGCGACGAGCCCGCTCGCGCTGACCCCGAAGACGTTGCGGGCGCCGGTCGCGGTGAGGACCGCCCGCAGGTCTTCGACCTCGCGCTCGATGCCATAGGCGTCGCCGTAGGGACCGGTCATGCCGCGCCCGCGGCGATCGGGCAGGTAGATGGTGAACCTGCCGGCCAGTGCGCGTGCCAGCTGCATGTGGTTCTGCGCCGATTCCATCGAGCCGTGCAGCAGCACGATGCCCGGTCCCTCGCCGAGTTGGCGGTAGCCGACACGGGTGCCGTCCTGGGACGTGACGGAGTGGGTCTCGAAGTCGCTCATGACCAAGTCGCTCATGACCGAGATAGTTTCATCGGGACTAGTCCCATGTCAACTAGTTACGCTGGGTGTAGCATATCGATCGTGAACGGTTCACCGATGGCTCTGACGATCTTGGCATTGCTGCACTACAAACCTCTTCATCCGTACGGCGTGCAGCGCCTCATCCAACAGTGGGGCAAGGACCACGTCGTCAACGTGAATCAGCGCGCCAGCCTCTACCGCACCATGGAGCGGTTACGAGCCGAGGGGCTCATCGCCGTGCGGGAGACGTCCCGCGATCAGGCATACCCGGAGCGCACCGTCTACGAGATCACCGAAGCGGGACAGGCGGTCGCGCGCCAGTGGATCACGGTGATGCTGGGCGTACCCAAACCTGAGTTCCCCGAGTTCCCGGCCGCGCTGTCAAACCTGCTCCTGCTCACCCCACAGGACTTCCTCGCCACGCTCGACCGACGTCTGGCCGCGCTGCAAGAGAGGGTCGACGCGCTCGACGAGAGTCTCTCGCGCGAAGCCGGACTCGGTCTACCGAGGATCGCGATGCTCGAAAGCGAATACCTCCGGGCCGTCACCGCGGCCGAGGCGCAGTGGGTCCGATCGATCGCGGACGACCTCCGCGACAACCGGCTGCCGTGGGACGCCGAGACGCTGGCCGCCTTCGCCGAAGACCAGGCGCCCTGAGTCGCACCCCGCCCGGCGGTTCGGACCGAGGCCCGGGCAGGGTCGGGTGCCACTCGGGCGGTGGGGCCCGCGAGCACACGGACCCCACCGCCTCCAGATCTCAGAACATCAGCTCGCCGGCCGGGTAGCTGTAGCCGATCTGAGCCTTGGGCGCGTACCCGCCGGCACCGTCGCCCTTGTAGAACCACAGGTCGCCGGACGGGTCGCGGGCGATCAGGTCCGCCTTGCCGTCGCCGTTGACGTCACCGGCGCCCACGATCGCGTCGTACACCTGCCAGCCGGTACCGATGCTCTTCCGGACGGCGTACGTGCCGGTGCCGGTACCGGCGTAGAACCAGAGCACGCCCGCGCTGTCACGGCCGATGAGGTCGGCCTTGCCGTCGCCGTTGAAGTCGCCCGGGGCGAGCAGGATCGAGTAGATCTGCCAGCCGGTACCGATGTTCCTGGCCGTCGTGTACCCGCCGCTGCCGTCGCCGGGGAACAGCCAGAGCACACCGGAACCGTCGCGGGCGATCAGGTCAGGCTTGCCGTCCCCGTCGAAGTCGCCCGGCGCCAGCAGCACGTCGTAGCCCTGCCAGCCGGTCCCCACCTGGTGGCGGGTGGAGCCGGAGAACTGCCCGGCCGCGTCGGCCGGGTAGCGCCACAGCACGCCACTGGAGTCGATCGCCAGCAGATCCTCCGACCCGTCACCGTCGAAGTCCCCATGCCGTGCAACGGTACGCATCGAGCCCCAACCGAAGCCCGCCTCGCACGCCGGGGCGACCGTGCCGTCCGGCCGGCCCGCATAGCGGAACAGCCGCCCGTGCGCGTCGCGCCGAATCACCCCGGCGCTCGTCGTACCGGGCAGGCCGCAGTCCGGCCACCACGCCGCCGCGCGTACCAGCTGATGGTCGGAGTAGCCGTTGGCGGGCAGCACGTCGCCGTGGATGTCGCGGAAATCGCCATCGCTGAAGAAGACATAGTCGATTTTCGCGGTACCGAACGTGGTCTCGCCCGACCGGCAAGCGGTGGCGGCCGGGTCGCAGCCGGAGGACGCGAAGTAGTCCGGGTCGGTCTCGTCGGCCTCGTGGAAGGAACCGATGCCGCCGGTGAGCGTGCTGCTGTAGAAGGAACTGAGCGGCTTGGTGAGCGGGCTGGCGTTGAAGTCGCCGCCGAGCAGGACCGGGATCCCGGCGTCCTGCCAGGTCTTGGCCTTCGCGGCCAGTGTGGACGCCTCCGCCGCCCGAAGGTTGGGGCCGTTGTGCGCGGTGTCGCCCCAGTACAGGTGCACCGAGCAGGCCCAGGCGGCACGGTTCTGCAGGTACGTCTCGACGCACGGTGAGGTGATGCTCTCGTCGTCGACGCTCGGCGTCAGGGTGATCGCCTGGCGCTGGACGATCGGTCCCTTCACGAGGGTGGCCATGCCGTACGTGTTCCCCTTGCACACGTTCGCGGTCACCGCCCGCGTACCGACGAAGTAGCCGTCGAAACCCAGGGGCCGCAAGGCGTCGAGGATGTCGTTGAACTGGTTCGAGCAGACCTCGACGAGGAAGATGGCGTCGGCGTTCCAGGAGGTGCCGTTGGCCTGCTGCTCGATGTAGCGCTCGCGAGGGCCCTCGTCGGCCATCGGGCAGTGGTTGCCGCACATGTTGTAGCTGACGAACCGCAGCGGTGGCGCGGGTTCGATCGGCAGCGAGTCGGCCCGGGCCGGTGCGGCCGGCTGGAGCGACAGAGCCAGGATCGCCAGGAACGCCAGGCACAGTGTGGCGAACCGGCGAGGAGACATCCATAACGTTCGTTCGAGTTTGCGCACTCATCCTCCATCGTTCGAGCCAGAGAAATATCTGACTACAGACGCTCGCCGACCCGCACGTGTGACATCGAAGTCGGCGCATGCGACTGGCGTCACAGTCGCCGGGTTCGCCGCGGCTGCCCGCCCGGATGCGTCACTGAGATTTGCGCCGATGCTGCCGAGCAATCTTCGGCCTCCCGGCGGCCGTGGCCTTCGTGGCCGCGCGGCGGGCCGCGGCTGAGGCCGGGGCCGGGGCCGGGGCGGCTCTGGTGGGGAATCCGCCGCGCGGGCGTGCGTTCGGAAAGATCGAATCTTCGTGGATCGTGATGGTCAGCGGGGCCTCGGCATCGTCCAGGTCCCCGGCGACGACGAGCAGTCCCGCGGCCGGATGTTCGAGGACCGTGCGGATCGTCGCGGCCGACGTGAGCAGGCGGTCGGCCAGCCAGGACAGGGTCACCGGCGTCGTCGCCTCCGCGGCCCACAGCAGCAGCGCCACGACGTCGGCGACCGCGGCGTGGTAGCCGGTGTCGTTCGGATCCCGCACCGCGCCCGGTCGGTCGCCACCCACCACGTCACGACGACGGAGCACCTGGGGCGGCTCCGGTGGCGCGTCCACTGGCCAGAACTGCAGCCGGTACCGGTAGGCGACGCCGATCGGGCCGGAGCCGGGGAACCTGGGCCGGCGGGCGCACCTGGCCCGGTAGAGGCCGGGCCGCCCGAGCACGACCGGCTCGCCGACGGGGCCACCGCTCACGACGTTCAGGCCGGCCACCCCGGAACTGGCATACGGAGTCTCGATCACGGCGTCCCAACGGGACAGGTCGTCGGCCGGTGGCGGGCCGTCGTGCACCTCGATGCGGACAACGTGCTCGCAGTCGTTCGCCACGTCCATGAGCCAGCCGTCGCCTGCCCGGGCCATTGACCCCAGGGACGTGCGCACGACGCCTTCGGCCAGCAACTCACCGACCGGCGGCCCGGCCCGGTCGGGCTCGCGGACGTCTTTGACGTAGAGCGCTCCGTACATCGGCCAGTAGTCGTCGACTTCGGCCTCGCGTACCAACGGCACAGTCCTGCCTCCTCGAGTTTCTCGCCGCGGAGGCTAACGCCGGCCACCGACAAATCACGCCGCCCGCTTGCGCGCCAGCGACAACACCAAACGACTACGAAAGTGGCGTATCGGGCCTGCGTCCGCCATCCGGCGGGCAGGCGCGCGGATCATGCGGCTACAGTTCCCGCATGCAAGGGCTGCTGCGATGGGTCTCGACAATCGACTCCGCAGCCGAGCGTGCCCTGCGCATCATCGAGTTCTTCGACCAGCTCACTCGACACGACGCCGACATCGAAGCCGTCACGCGCGCCACCGCGGTGTTGGCCGAGGCGACGGCCGGCGCGGAGGACGACCTCCACGACGTCGCGTGCGCGATGACGCCCGCCGGACGGCCGGCCCAGGAGACCTGCGCGAGGACGATCTCCCGGACCGTCGTCCATGGCAACGCGGTCATCGGGCGGGTCTGGCTCGCACGCCCTGAGGGCGACACGGAGCGCGACTGGGACGACCTCATCATGGAGCGGATGGCGTTGGCGGTCGCCGCGGCCCACGCCAGACGGCGGCCCCCCGAGCGCAGCCCCGTCTCCGGACCCGCCGACCCGGCCATCGTGCAGTATCTCCTCGGCGGCGGCATCTCCGAACCCGACGCCAGCCGCGCGGCCCAGCTGCTCGGGTTCCGCGCCGGCCAGCAGGTCAGAGTCGTCGCCGTCGCCGGCGCCGACCTCTCGGACCGATTGTCGGAGCTGCGCGCGGCCTTCGGTGGCTTCGTCGTCCTGGCCGCTCTCAGCGGGACCAGCGCCGCGGTCATCGGGTCACCGCTGCCGGCATCGACCACCCTGCCGAACGGGATCACCGGCTGCATCGGACCCACCGTGCCGGCGGAGCGCGCCGACGTGTCGTGGCGCGCCGCTCACCGCGGCCTGCGGTTCGCCGCGATGTCGCCGACGTGGCCGGCGCTGATCGACACCGCCGATCTCGGGTGCCTCATCGCGCTGGACGGGCTTGACCGCGACGGGATCCGGAAGCTCGCGGACGTACGGGCGATCGCGTCGGTCGCGGCCGGGCGCCGCGGCAAGGAAGA
Organism: Rugosimonospora africana; assembly: GCF_016862975.1. Taxonomy (GTDB): domain Bacteria; phylum Actinomycetota; class Actinomycetes; order Mycobacteriales; family Micromonosporaceae; genus Rugosimonospora; species Rugosimonospora africana. The sequence continues at coordinate 108,822 of NZ_BONZ01000031.1, read as the reverse complement.
CCTCGACCTCCTGGACCTCATCTGCGCGTCCAACTCGCTGCGGGAAGCGGCCACCGCGGCGCATATGCACCACAGCAGCGTCAACTACCGGGCGCAGGCCCTCGCCGAACAGCTCGGCATGAGTCTCGGCACGGCCGTGGGACGGTACCGGGCCCGGACAGCTCTGCTCTTCTGGCGTCTGCACTGCCAGTGAGCCGATTCCGCCACTTGGCGGATTTGAGGGCTGCGATTTCAGCCAGGTTCTGATGTTGTTACGCGCCGCCGGTCGCGAGACTCAGATCATCTTCTCCACACCCACCCCTAGCCGATCGCTCGGCTGAGAGGATTTCGCATGTCCACACAAAACCGGGCTCTCCCGTACCGGTTACTTCTTGTCACCACGTGCGCGTCGACGCTGGCGGTCCTGTCGGCATGTGCCGCGAACCCGAATGCGGGCAGCACATCGCAGACAAACACGACGAAAGCCACGACGACGGGTGCGCCTTTGACGTCGGCGGAGTTCGTCAACCCGCTGCCGCAGTATCCGGCGTGGCGCACCATCGGCGACTGCATGGCGAACGAGGCCAAGACCCGCGGGATCGACTTCACCGAGAGCGGCCCGACCGGGGGCACCCTCGACGCCACGAAGATGATCCAGCAGATCCAGCAGGCGACCGCCAGCAAGAAGGGCGCCATCATCACGTTCCCGGCCAGCGACGCGTTCACCCCGGTACTGCAACAGGCGCAGAAGGCGGGCATCATCACGGGCTCGCTGTACGGCGACGGTGGTGACGTCGTCGTCGGCCCCAACTACGCCGAACTCGGCAAGATGTTCGTCGACGCGATCGCCAAGCGCCCCGGACAGCAGAATCTCGGCCTCATGGCGCAGAGCGACACCGGCCAGGCCAAGCAGTGGGCGGACGGGGTCGAGGCCGCGGCAAAGGCCACGACGAACGTCAAGGTCGTCGGGACCGTCTACACCAACGACGACGCCGCGAAGGCTCTGGACCAGGCCAACGCGCTGCTGACCGCGCACCCCGAGATCAACGTCATCGCCAGCCACATGGGCTCTGTCACGCCCGGTGTCGTGGCCGCGATCAAGGCTCGGAAGCTGGTCGGAAAGGTCGTCTTCGTCGCGTCGGGCGCCGACAACGGCGGCAAGGAGGCGGTGGCGGACGGCATCGCGTACGGGGCATGGCTGCAGGGCCTGTGCGATGAAGGCAAGACCGTCCTCGACGCGGTGGCGGACAAGGCCGAGGGCAAGACGGTGGCCGCGCACATCGACGCCAAGGAGACCATCGGCACCAAGGACGACCTCACGTCCCTGATCGGACAAGGCTGGGGATGACGGATCTGACCACCGGCGGGGCCTCCGCTATCAGCCCCGCCCTCGAACTACGAGGGATCTCCAAGAGCTTCGGGTCCGTCCAGGCCCTCGAACACGTGGACTTCTCGGCCTGGCCCGGCGAGATCCACGCGATCGTCGGCGACAACGGTGCCGGCAAGTCGACCATGCTCAAGATCGTCACCGGTATCCACCAGGCCGACGCGGGCGAGATCTACCTCAACGGGCGGACGGTTGACCTGAGGCACAACGCCACGACGGTGCAGGATCTCGGTGTCGCGGTGGTTTACCAGGACCTCGCCCTGGTCGAGTGCCTCGACATCGCGCAGAACCTCTCGCTCGGGAGCCTGCCGCGCCGCTGGGGCATCGTCCTGGACCGTCAGCGGATGGCCCGCGACGCGGCCAAGGTACTCAGTGATCTCAAAGTCCGCGTCGGAGACGTCCACACACCCGTCGGCCTGCTCTCCGGTGGACAGCGGCAGATCATCGCCATCGCTCGCGCCGTCCGGATGGACAAACCACTCATCCTGCTCGACGAGCCGACCGCGGCTCTCGGCGTCCAGGAGTCGGCGCGAGTGGGGACGATCATGGGAGAACTGCGTGCCGCCGGCAAGGCCGTGGTCTGCATCAGCCACGACCTCGAGTTCGTCTTCGCCCATGCCGACCGCATCACCGTCCTGCGACTGGGAGTGAGCGTCGGCACCCGTAAGACGGCGGATACGACCCGCGACGAAATCGTCGGGCTCATCACCGGGGCGTTCCCCGGCGATCCGAGGCCCACCCGAGTCACGAAGGACGCGGCATGACCGCCACCCAGCCACCCTCGATCGCGGACCACGAGCCGGCCGCCGGCTCGCGGGCCACGGGGCAAGCCCCGGTTCACCGCGGCATCCTGTCACGAGCGCTCCTGCGGCAGGAGTTCACTCTCATCCTCGTCATCGTGGTCATCGGCCTCGCCGCCTTTACCCGCAACCACGCATTCCTCAGCGGCGACAACGTGCTCGAACTGTTCCGCAGTTCCGTCATCTACTTCGTGATGGCCTGCGGTGCGGCTCTGCTCACCATCGGCGGCGGACTCGACTTCTCGGTCGGCGGTGTGTTCACGCTCGGCGCCCTGAGTACCAGTCTCCTGCTGGTCCGGAATGTCCCGTGGCCGTTGGCGGTGCTGTTCGGTGTCGTGGTCGGCGCCCTGGTCGGGATCGTCAACCACCTCATCATCACCTACTGGCACGTCCCACCGATCATCGCGACCCTCGGCACGTTCTTCGTTCTACTGGGGCTGGACACCCAGGTATCTCAGGGCGACGACGTGTTGCCTCTGCCGGACGCGTTCACGAAGTTGGGACAAGGCGACGTCTTGGGTATCCCCGACGTCATTCTCTATGCCGTCGTCGTCGGTGTCGTGTGCTGGTTCATCCTGGAACACACCCGGTTCGGGGTGAACGTCCGCGCCCTCGGCGGCAACCGCCAGGCCGCGATCCAGAACGGCCTGCGCGTCGTGCGACTCGACCTCGCCCTCTACGCCATCGCCGGAGCCACCGGGGCCCTGGCCGGGATCATCTACACCGCGCGCGTCGGGGCCGGCCAAGTGCAGGCCGGCGGCGCGACGACGACCCTCAACGTCGTCACCGCCGTACTCATCGGAGGGGTGAGCCTATTCGGCGGTCTCGGCAGCATCACCGGGGTGGCGTTCGGCGCACTGCTGCTCTCCACAGTGGACAACGCTCTGGTCGTCGCGCACGTACCGCCCGACGACAACAACATCATCGTCGGCGCGATCCTCGTCGGGGCCGTCGGGATCGACCACCTGCGTCGCAAGCGTCTGTACCGGCGGGGATGACCCGATGACCACGAACTGGACGGTCCAGGCACGCTACGTGGATCCCGAACTCGCGGCGATGCAGGTCCTGTCGCCACGGATCACGCTGGACAACCTCGCCGCCGCCCGCGAGATGGAACAGACGCTCGCGACGCAGACCACCCGGCGCGCCGATGACGTCGACATCCTTGAGCTGACCGGCGAGCGCAGAGACGGCACAGCGCTCAGGATGCGGCTGTACCGGTCCGCCCGCTGGCACCGCTCCACCCTGCCGGTGCTGCTGTTCATCCACGGCGGCAGTTTCGTCACCGGCGGGCTTCACAGCGAGGACAACCGCTGCATCCACTACGCGCGGGAGGCTCAGGTCGCCGTCGTCGCCGTGGACTACCGGCTCGCCCCCGAGCATCCCTTCCCCGCCGCGATCGAGGACTGCCAGGACGCGCTCGAATGGGTCGTCGAACACGCACCGGCGCTCGGCTGCGATCCGTCGAGAGTCGCCCTCGGCGGGCTGAGCGCCGGAGGTTGTCTCGCCGCAGCGATGGCACTGTGGGCATCGGAGCACCCAAGCATCTCTCCGGTCTTTCTGATGCTGCTCTTCCCCGTGCTCGACGCCCGGCTCGCGACCGCGTCGGTCAATGAGTTCACCGATACCCCCGTGCTCATCGCCGATACCGTCCATCGGCTGTGGCCGCTGTACCTGGGCGAGACCGGACACCGCGCGGAACCGCTGTCTCCGCTTGCGTCTCCGGCCGGGGCCACGGACGTGAGCGGGTTTCCGCCGACGCTGATGATCACGGCACAGTACGACCCGCTGCGGGATGAGGGCCTCGCGTTCGCGACCCGGCTGGCCAGCGCCGGCGTACCCGTCGACCTCCACCATTTCGGTCGCGGATTTCATTCCTTCGACTCATTCGATGCCACCCGATTGGGGCTGGAGTGCCTGGACATCCAGGTGCGCGCTCTGCAGCGAGCCCTTGCCCCGTGACCGTGCCTGGACTCTTTCCCATGGAGACATCTGTGCGCCAACCGCGCCTCGATCCCGCTGCCGCCCAGGTCATCGAGCATCTCGCGCAGACCATGAACGTCGGTCCCGACTCCGACCCAGAACAGCTGCGCAAGGATTTTGCCGCGACGACGGCCTGGTTGCGGGAACCGGCCACGCCGACGACGAACGTCGGCAGCGAAGACCGCACGATCGACGGGCCGGAGACCTCGGTGCCGGTGCGGCTCTACACACCGGCGAGCGGGAGCACACAGGACATCATCGTCTACATTCACGGCGGCGGCTGGGTCGTCGGCGGGCTCGACACCGCCGACGCGATCGCGCGAGTCATCTGTAGCGTTGTCGACGCGGCGGTGGTCTCCGTCGACTACCGTCTCGCTCCGGACCACCCGTTCCCCGCGGCGCGATCCGACTGTGCCACGGCCATCCGCTGGGCGGCCGGTCACCACCCCAGGTGGTTGGGCGTGGCAGGCGACAGCGCAGGGGGCAATCTCGCCGCTGTCATGGCCAACGAGTTCTCCGATCTCATCGACGCCCAACTGCTGCTCTATCCGGCACTCGATCCTCGCCAGGACACGGCGTCCTACCGCACGTTCGCGGAGGGATACCGGCTCACCAGCGCCGCCATGAACTACTACTGGCGCTCCTACGCGACACCGGAGCAGTACCGCAATCCGACTGTGGCACCGGTCTTCCACGACGAGATGTCCACCTCACCGGCAGCGGTCATCGCGACGGCCCACTTCGACCCGCTGCACGACGAGGGCCAGGCATACGCGGCACGTCTCGTCGAGGCCGGAGTGCCGACGGTCTACCTGCCCTCCGCCACCCTCCCCCACGGCTGGGCGGACCTGACCGACCGCGTACCCGCCGCGGCACGCGCCCTGTGCTCGGCGGCGTCGGCTCTCGCGGAACTGCGCGACCGAGCGGTCCGCGAGCCCGAGGATGCTCGGCGTACGCGAGACGTTCCGGCACAACGTTCCTGACGTCCACGACTCCACGAATCCCGGGCCGCGACACCCATCGGCCCGATCCTCGACGATACGCGAAAGGCGTCACGCCCGTGACTGAGCTGACAGCTGCGACCATCGACCGACTGGACCCGCGCGTGGCGACCCCGGCCTACGACCGCTCGGCGCTGCGGGTCGGCATCGTCCACTTCGGCGTCGGTGGCTTCCACCGTTCTCATCAACAGGTCTACCTCGACGGGATCGCCGCCGCAGGCGACACCAGCTGGGGTGTGTGCGGCGTAGGTCTGCTGCCGCAGGACGCCGCCGCCCGCGACGCGGCCCACGCCCAGGACGGTCTCTATGTCCTGACGTCCAGCGCGCCCGACGGAACCCAACAGTCCCGCGTGATCGGCACGCTGATCCGCTACCTGTTCGCTCCCGACGACCCGGCCGCGGTCCTGGACGTCCTCACCGACGCGTCGACCCGGATCGTCTCGCTGACCATCACCGAGGGCGGCTACGGCATCGACGACGCCACCGGAGAGTTCGACCCCCACGACGAACTCACACTCCTCGACCTGGCCGGTGCCGAACACCCGCACAGCGCCTTCGGCTACCTCACCGAGGCACTGCGGCGCCGCCGCGAAAAAGGCACCGCACCATTCACGGTCCTGTCCTGCGACAACATGCAGGCCAACGGGCACGTCGCCAAGAAGGCTGTCGTCGCGTTCGCACGCGCACGGAACCCGCAGCTCGCCGACTGGATCGACGCCACGGTGAGCTTCCCGTGCTGCATGGTCGATCGCATCACCCCGGTACCCACGGCCGGTACGCGCCAAGCGTTGCGTGACGAGTACGGTATCGAGGACCGTTGGGCCCTGCAGTCGGAGAGCTTCATCCAGTGGGTCGTCGAGGACCACTTCCCGGCGGGCAGGCCGGACCTGGCGTCGGTGGGTGTCCAGCTCGTCCCGGACGTCGAGCCGTACGAGCTGATGAAACTGCGGCTCCTCAACGCTTCGCACCAGGCGATGAGTTACCTCGGTCTGCTCGATGGCCAGACGTGGGTCCACGAGGTGAGCCGTGACCCGCTGTTCGTCGCCTTTCTGCGCCGCTACCTGGAACACGAGGCCATCCCGACGCTGCGTCCCGTACCCGGCGTCGACCTGCCGGCGTACTGCGACCAGTTGATCGAACGGTTTGCCGGCGAGGCGGTACGGGACACTCTCGCGCGCCTGGCCGTCGACGCGTCCGACCGGCTACCAAAGTTCCTGATCCCGGTGCTTCGTCACCAGCTCGCCGCCGGTGGGCCGATCGACTGCTGCGTACTGGTGCTCGCCGCGTGGAGCAGATACCTCGAAGGCGGCCTGGGGAAGAACGCGCGCACCATCACCGACCGGCGGGCAGGCGACCTGCTGCCGCTGGTGGCCCAGGAACACACGCGCCCCGGCTCCCTGCTGGAGTACGCCCCGGTCTTCGGCGATCTGAGCACCGACCGTCGGCTGGTCGCCGGATACCTCGCGGCCCGCGAGGAGTTGGGAATCCACGGGTCGCGCTTCGCGATGCGGGCCCTGCTGGGAGACCGGACATGACGGGCCGCGAAGACCTACGCCCGAAGGTGGCCGGGTGCGGCCCGGCCGCCTGCGGGAGAGGGGCCGCATGAGCGTACTGGTCATCGGTGAGGCGCTGCTGGACGTCTTCGACGGCAAGCGCCGCCCGGGCGGCAGCCCGATGAGCGTAGCCGTCGGACTGGCCCGGCTCGGGCTGACCACGGTTCTCCATACCTGCCTGGGGAACGACGACACGGGACAACTCGTCGCGGAACACGTCCGCGCAAGCGGCGTACACATCACGCCCGAGTCCTGGACCTCCCGGCCGACATCCGTCGCCGAGATCCAGCTCGACAGCGCCGGCAACGCCACCTATCGCTTCGACATCACCTGGGATCTGGCGCCCATCACCGCCACATCGGCAGACTTCCGTGCCGTGCACATCGGGTCGATCGGCGGCGTGATGCACCCCGGGGCGTCGGTAGCCGACACCATCCTCGACTCGCGTCGCCCCTCGACGATGCTGAGCTACGACCTGAACATCCGACCGGCGATCATGGGGAGTCGGGACTCGATACGCGAACGCGCCGAGAGCCTCATCGCGCGCACCGACATAGTCAAGGCGAGCGACGAGGACATCGCATGGCTCTATCCCTCGCTCCCCGCCGAGCGCGTGCTCGAACGCTGGCTGGCGCTTGGCGCGAGATTGGCCGTGCTGACCCGCGGCGCGCAAGGCGCACGAGCGGTCAATGCCAAGGCGGCCGTCGACGTCACGGCACCGCCGGCGAACATCCGCGACACGATCGGCGCGGGTGACTCGTTCATGTCCGGGCTACTCGCGGCGCTCGATGATCTTGGAGTCCTGAATGTAGCCGGCCGCGACTCCCTGCCGACCCTCAGCGACCAGTGCCTGCGCGACATCCTGGATTTCGCCGTCCGGTGCGCGTCGGTGACAGTGACCCGCGAAGGCGCGGACCCGCCGCTGCGAGCAGATGTGGCCTGAACTTTCACCGGCCCCGTCGCCGCCACGCCCTCGGCTGCCAAAATCGTCACGGCGCGACTGCCAAAATCGTCACGGCGCGGATAGATCCCTTCCGCGCCCCGGCGCGTACCTATCTTCATGGGGGTCACCGACGATGGGCTGCTGGCCGGTATGGCCGCGGGCGACGCGCAGGCCGCGTCCGCGTTCGTTCGTCGTCACCAGGCGCGGGTCTTCGGACTCGCGCTGACCATCGTCGGAGTGCCCGCAGTCGCCGAAGAGGTCGCTCAGGAGGCATTCGTCCGTGCGTGGCGGTTCGCCGGCGCCTACGACCCACGACGCGGCGCGGTGACGACCTGGCTGCTCGCGATCGCGCGTAACGCCGCGATCGACGCGGTCCGGCTCGGCCGCGACCGACCCTACGATCCCGACGTTCTGATCGACATGATCTCCCAGGTCAACGACGGCCAGACCGACGACTACCCGGAGCAGCTGGCCGACGCGCACAGGATTCGCGCCGCGCTGACTCAGCTGCCCCACGACCAACGTGTCGCGGTCGTCCTCGCCGCCATCTACGGCCTGACCGCCCGCGAGATCGCCGAGCGCGAACAGATTCCGATCGGCACGGCCAAGACACGCATCAGACTGGGTCTGGCCCGGCTCCGTAGCCAACTTGAGGTCCGCGATGAGTAACCCGTCTCCGTGCGAGCAGGTTCGGCCCATGCTCGCAGAACTGGCCACCACGGCGGCAACCGGACACGACCGGGCGCAGATTCTCTGGCACGTCCTCGACTGCCCCGCCTGTCAGCGCGATCTCGCCGAACTCGCCCGTACCGCCGACGAACTCCTGCTGCTTGCTCCACAACAGCGACCGCCGGAGGGATTCGACCTCAGAGTCGTGCGACGAATCCAGGACCTCACGGCGGCGCGCGTCCCCCAGCGGCCCGCGACCGCCCGATGGCGGCGAGCAACCATCCGGCGCCTGTTTCCGCGGTGGGACGGCCCCGCTCCCGTACCGGCGCGCACGCTTCGCGCGGCACGCCGAGCACTCGTCGGTGCGATGGCACTGATCCTGGCCGCCGGGATCGGCGCGGGTACCGTGCTGTGGCGCACGGCCCCGGACCGGCAACTGGCGGACCAGTACCGGCACGGTCTCGTCGTCGACGACGATCAGGCGCCGAAGAGCGCGCCGGTCACCACCGACGCGGGGCTCGTCGTCGGACACGTCTACCTGTTCCCCGGAACCCCGGCCTGGATCCTTGTCGCGCTCACCGCGGCACCGCAACCGGGCGGCTACACGATGTCCGTCGTGACCACCGGCGGAGTGCGGTACGGCGCCGGCATCTGTCAGGTCTCCGGACAGGTCGGCACCGCCGGGTACCCGCTGCCCGTAGCGGTCAGCCAGGTCGCCTCCATCGAGATGACCCGCCCGGGGATCCGCCTGGACGTCCGTCCGTAGTTCAGAAATCCCTTCGGCCACCTGCCGCGTATCACCTAGCGAAACCACTTTGGAGGTGCGCAGGACATGCAGTGGAAGACAATCGCGGGAGTCACCGTGCTCGGCGCGGCCATCACGCTCGCCGGCTGCGGGACGAAATCGCACGGCGGTTCGGACGCCGCCACGGACTCCGGATCGACGGTAACCAGCCGCCAGGTTCCGGGCGTGGGCAGCGCCCTGACCGACTCCGCCGGCAAGACCCTGTACTTCGCGGACCAGGAGGCGAACGGCAGCGTGCACTGCGTCGACACGTGCCTGCGCTTCTGGGTGCCGCTCACCGTGTCGGCCGGCGTGATGCCCACCTCCGGCGGCGGCGTGACGGGTACGGTGAGCACGATCCACCGCCCGGATGGATCGGTCCAGGTGACCTATGACGGCAAGCCGCTCTACACCTTCGCCCAGGACGGCGGGCCGGGTACCGCGAGCGGCAACGGCTTCAAGGACTCCTTCGGCGGCACCAACTTTTCGTGGCACGCGGCGGCCCTCGCCGGCGGTGCCGCACCCTCCGGCGCAGCGCCGACCGGCACACCCGGCGGCGGCTACGGTACCTATGGCGGCTACGGCTACTGACCCGCGCGAGGTTCGCGGCGTTCATCTGCTGTGACCCACAGCACATCACAAGATTAAGGCCAAGCGGCCCGGCTTCTGCGTACCACCATCGTGAGGCGGACTCGGATACAGGTAGGCGGCAGCCACAGCGCCGGGGGCGGGCGGTGAGGCGTGGTTGATCCCGCCGGTTGTGGACAGTGGGCGGTAGAGGCCGGGCCATTCGTGCTCGGTGCCTTGGGTCACGAGGAACGCGTGCGGTACCAGGCACACCTGTCCGGTTGCCAGCGCTGCCGCGTTGAGGTGGCCCGGTTAGTCGGCACGAGAGCGCTGCTCGCTCGTCTGGGAGAGCAGGCATGGGCCGCCGCGGCGACGCAAGCCACCCGGCAGCCGCTGCCCGGCGGCCGCCGCCCACACACTGCGCGGACGTCCCACCGCCACGCGGCGATGGTGTCCGCGGCCGTCGTCCTGGCCGCGGGCTGCCTCGCCGTCGCTCCGGTCCTCGCCGCGCGACCGGAGCGCGAACACGCGATCGTGGCAGTGATGCGACCCGTAGCGAAACCCGCGCCTCTGTACGCCCTGCTGACGCTCGAGCCGATGGCGAACGGCTCACGAATCTCGCTTCTGTGCGGCTGGTCGGACGTCGTCGCGCACACCAGGTGGCGGCTACTCCTGACCGTCGCGACCAGGGACCACCGCAGCCTGTCCGTCGCGGAGTGGACGGCGACGGGCGACGCGGTCCAGCCGGTATCGACCTGGACGGATCTGGACCCCTCGCGCATCACCCGCGTCGATCTGAGCACAGCTGCCAACGCGCGGCTCTTGACCTTCGAGCCGTAGGCGAGCTTGCCGAAAGCTGCCCAAGGTTGCCGGCCGGGCAAACTACCGCGACGGTGAGGCGGATGACTGGTCGCTCGGGGACGGGGCTGAACTGGTTTGCCGGTAGGTGACCGTGCAGGCTTGGACGGTGCGGAGGCGCAGTACGAGCGTCACGAGGAGCAGCACGACCGACAACAGCGCGATGAGGCCGCGCTCGGGGGCGAGGAACGACAGCACTCCGGACCCGCCGAACAGCGCGATGGCGAGCGGGTTACAGGCCGGGCATGCCATCGCCAGGGTGCCGATCGTGGCGCCGGTTCCGGCGCTCGCCTTCGCTGTCCGTCGCGATCGCTTCGGCCCGCCCTCGGTCACGAACGTCGCCGCGATCAGCGCGATCAGCACCGGGGCGACGGCGATCGTGACCCAGTTCCACCACTCGAGCGGCACGATGCGACCGTAGGAGGCTCCGGGCAGCGTCTCGCCGACGATGCCCATCAGCAGGAGCGCGACGAGATAGGTCCGGCGGGCGACCTTCCACTGAGCGCGATTCCAGGTGCCCAGCTGTCGCACGACCGCCCATGCGACGGTTTGACGTGGTGCTTGGGGTATTGCTTCGACCTTGTCCATGTGCGGTCCCCTTGCCTGGCGTGTCTGTGCGGCGTGTCTCCTACCCGCGCACCGTACACTACAAAAATGTAGTAGTGTGCGGTCGTGGCTGGACGACCCAAGAAGACACACAGCGGGCTCGCGCCGCTGGAGTCCGCCGTGATGGACGTGGTGTGGGCCCGTGCGGCTCCGCTGTCCGTGCGGCAGGTTCTCGATGACCTGAACTCCCGGCGTCCGGAGCCCTTCGCGTACACGACCGTCATGACCGTGATGAACCGGCTGGTCGCGAAGGGCGTCCTGCATCGCAGCGGCGCGGCTCGCCGCTACCAGTACGAGGCGACCGCGAGCGATGCCGCGGCAATCGCGACGCGTGAGGTGATCCAGACCCACGGAGATGCGGCGATCGCGCACTTCGTAAGCGAGGCCAAGGCCGATCCTGACCTGTTGCGGCGGCTGCGGGCCCTGCTCGACGAGGAGACTCGATGATGCCCGACCGCGCCAATCGCAGCTTCCTGGCGCTGACCGCGATCGCCGTGCTGGTGAGCGCGTTCTCGCTCTGGGGCGGCATGGCCGGCGTGCTCGAACCGATGCTGCGCATGCGGGTCAGCAATGGCCGCGGGGTGGCCACCGTCGTGGCGATGCTGCTGGTGACGTCGCTCGCGGTCGTGGCCGCAAGCGGCACGGCGCTTGCCTGCCATACGCTCGCCCGCCAGACGTTGGCTTCGGTCAAGCTCTCTCGCCGGGTACGGGCATTGCGCGCTCCGCTGCCGGATCGGCTCGCCGCCGCGGCGGACGCCACCGGACTGCGCGGGCGAGTGGTTCTGGTCGAGGCGAGCCCACCCTTCTCGTACGCGTACCGCGTCCTCAGCCCCCGCGTGGTGGTCAGTCGCGGCCTGCTCGAAGCGCTCTGCGACCAGGAGCTGTACGCCGTGCTTGAGCATGAGCGTTATCACGTGGTGAACATCGATCCGCTCAAGCTCACGATCGTTCGAACGATCTGCTCGGCCATGTTCATGCTGCCGGCCCTCGGCGCACTGCAGCGAAGCTACCTCGCCGGCCGGGAACTCGCCGCCGACCGCCGCGCGGTCGCGATGTGCGGACGTACCGCGCTGACCGCCGCGCTGCTGAAGATTGTCCATCCCGCCGAGGGCGAGGAGCTGGGAGTTGGGGCCGCGATCGGCGGCATGGCCTTGCTCGGCGTTCGCATCCGCCAGCTCGAAACCGGCCAGGAGCCACGACTCCGGCTGATCACCTCGACCAAGCTCGCCGCCTCGTCGCTGGTGCTCGGCGGGTTGGCCGCGACGTTCCTCGCGGCCGTGTGGGCCCTGGGCGGATCTGCCAGCTCCACGCACGCCACCGGGACCGGGCTGGCCACGGCGTTCCTGCTCGGTGGGATCTCCTGCGCGGTCCCCTTCGCCGTGGTCGGACTCCTCGGTTACACGGCGATCGCCCTGCGGGCTCGCCGCCCCCTCAGGGCGTCCGGCGCCCGGCCGCCGGAGCGCGCGGGCCTGCCTGGGGGAAATCCCCCAGCCGAAGACGGCCGTTAGCCGGGTCCTGCCCGGACGGCCGCGTGGCTAGCGTGACTTTCCGTAAGCACCGACGACGGAAGGAGTTCGGGTGATCGAGGCCCGGAATCTCACGAAGCGATACGGACCGACGGTCGCGGTCGACGCGCTCAGCTTCGACGTGCGGCCGGGCAGCGTCACCGGCTTCCTCGGCCCCAACGGTTCGGGCAAGTCCACCACGATGCGGATGGTCCTCGGCCTGGACCGGCCCGACGCCGGCCAGGTGCGGGTCGGCGGCCGCCGCTACCGCGAGTTGCGCTGGCCGCTGCGCGAGGTCGGCGCGCTGCTCGAAGCCAAGGCGTTCCACCCGGGCCGCAGCGCCCGCAGCCACCTGGCCGCGCTGGCCGCCAGCAACGCGATTCCGCCGGCCCGGGTCGACGAGGTGCTCGACATGGTCGGCCTGACCAGCGCGGCCGGGCGGCGGGCCGGGAAGTTCTCCCTCGGGATGGGGCAGCGCCTGGGGGTCGCCGCGGCGCTGCTGGGCGATCCGGCGGTGCTGCTGCTGGACGAGCCGGTGAACGGGCTGGATCCCGAGGGGGTCCGGTGGATCCGCGACCTGCTGAAGTCGCTGGCCGCGGAGGGCCGCACGGTGTTTGTGTCCAGCCACCTGATCAGCGAGATGGCGCTGACCGCCGAGCGGCTGGTGGTGATCGGCCGGGGGCGGCTGCTCGCGGACACGACCGTCGCCGAGCTGTCGGCCGGGTCGGCGTCGCTGGAGGACGCGTTCTTCCGGCTCACCAATGAAGCGGTCGAGTACCGGGGAAACACGACGAAGGAGGCCAGGTCATGACCACGACCGGGGAGACCCGCAAGCCTCGCGCTCGGAGCAGCCGTTACCGGCTGGCGCAGGCGGCCCGGATGGAATGGATCAAGCTGCGCAGCCTGCGCTCCATCTGGTGGACCCTGGCCGTCACGGCCGCCGGGACCGTCGGGATCGGGGCCGCCGTGGGCCTGAACACCCGGAACGCCTCCGGGGACCTGACCAACAACGCGATGGCCGGCGTGGTCCCCGGCCTGCTGCTGGTGGGTGCGCTCGGCGTACTGACCGTGACCAGCGAGTACTCCTCGGGAACGATCCGGGCCACGCTGGCCGCCGTCCCGCGGCGCCCCCTGGTCCTGGCCGCGAAGGCGGCGGTGTTCGGGGCGGTGACCCTGATCGTCGGGGAGGCCGCGTCGTTCATCGCGTTCTTCGCCGACGCGGTCACGCTGCGTCACGGCGTCGCGGCGCCCTCGTTGGGCCAGCCCGGCGTGCTGCGGGCGGTCGTGCTGTCCGGGGCCGCCTTCTGCCTGATCGGGCTGCTCGGCCTGGGCCTGGGCGCGATCATCCGGCACAGCGCGGCCGCGGTCGGGGTACTGGTGGCCGGCGTGTACGTGGTCGCCCAGGTCATCGGCATCATCGCGCACAGCGTGGCGACGTACATGCCGATCCTGATCCTGGAGAACTCGCTGAGCACGACCAAGCCGGTGACCTGCGGCACAAGCGAGGCGTCCTGCCCGCACTTCCTGTCCGCGTGGGCCGGGCTCGGCATGTTGGGTCTGTACGCCGTGATCGCACTGGCGGTCGGTGGATGGCTGCTGGCCCGGCGGGACGCGTGAGCAGGAGATAGGGCGGGAGGGAGGAGAATGGCGGCATGGGCCTTCTGGTGACCACGCCGACCGTGGACCCGCCGCCGGGCGGCCAAGCGCGGGCCGGGAGCCCGTGGGCGGTCGCCCGCGCGGCGGTCGTGGCGCCGTTCACCCGGCGTGAGGGTCGCGAGCTGTTGTTCTGCCTGGCCGGGCTGCCGTTCCTCGTGGTCAACCCGCTGGCGCTCTTCCTTCTCATGATGGACCTGACCTGGTGGGTGGCCAGTTCCGGACGAGGCAACCCGTCCCCGGCCCACGCGGCCATCGCCTGTGTCTGCCTGGGGCTGCTGCTCGTGCTGCTGGTGTCGACGAGTGCGGCCCGGAGACTCGGCTCGCTGCAGCGCATGCTCGCGACCCGGCTGCTCGGGGTGCGGGTCGCGGCGCCGCCGCCGGTGCGGCGGGGCCGCGACGGTCGGGCCTGGCCCGGCCCGGGTCCCCGCGACGCGGCCGGCTGGCGGGTCGTGGCCTACCTGCTGGCCAAGCTGCCGCTCGGCCTGATCGAGCTGTACGCCGTGTTCTTCTGGATCGGCGGGCTGGTCAACCTGAGCTACCCGCTCTTGTTCGGGGCGTTCCGCAACAACTCGCCGGGGGTGCGGCTCAACCCGGTGCCGGTGTTCACGCCGTTCGGGTTGTTCGGCGACGGCACGTTCCGCGTCGCCACCCTCCCCGGCACGTTCGCCGCCGCCGCGGCGGGAGCGGCGATGCTGCTGGCCGCCCCGTGGGTGACCAGGGCCGCCACGTCCGCCGACGCCTGGCTGATCCGGGGCATGCTCGGGCCCGGGCGGCTGGCGCAGCGGGTCCACGACCTGGAGCTGAGCCGGGCGCTGGCCGTGGACGACTCCGCCGCCCTGCTGCGACGGCTCGAGCGGAACCTGCACGACGGCGCGCAGATCCGGCTGGCCACGCTGGCCATGAACCTCGGCATGGCCCGGAAGAAGCTCGGCGACGGCGCCGAGGTTCCGGACGCCGCGGCTGCCCGCGAGCTGGTCGACGCCGCGCTCCGGGGCGCCAAGGACGCGCTCGGCGAGTTGCGCAGCCTGGTCCGAGGGATCCACCCGCCGGTGCTCGACAACGGGCTGGCGGACGCCCTCGCCTCGCTGGCCGCCGACAGCGCGATCCCGGTCGAGCTGGAGGTCAGCGTCCCGGCCCGACCCACCCCGGCGATCGAGACCATCGCGTACTTCTGCGCCGCCGAGCTGCTGGCCAACGCCGCCAGGCACAGTTTCGCGAACAAGATCGCCATCCGGGCGGCCGAACAGCGGGACGTGCTGCTGCTCAGCGTCGCCGACGACGGCACGGGCGGCGCCGACCCGGCCCGGGGCACCGGCCTGTCCGGGCTCGCGCAGCGGGTCGCCGTGGTGGACGGCCGGCTCATGGTCGCGAGCCCGCCCGGCGGCCCAACGAAGATCACCGTCGAACTCCCGCTACACGTATGAACGCGCGGGTCGTGATCGCGGAGGACGCGGCGCTGTTCCGGGCGGGGCTCGCCCGGCTGATCGAGGACCACGGCCACCGGGTGTGCGCTGCCGTGGGCGATGGCGACGCACTGCTGGCCGCGGTGGCCGAGCATCGGCCCGACGTCGTGGTGGCCGACATCCGGATGCCGCCGACGCACACCGACGAGGGGTTGCGCGCCGCGCTCGAGATCCGCCGCCAGCACCCCCGCACCGGGGTGCTGGTGCTGTCGCAGTACATCGAGACCAGGTACACGGCCCGGCTGCTGGAAGGCAACGCGGCGGGCGTCGGGTACCTGCTGAAGGAGCGGGTGGCCGACGTGACCGAGTTCGCTGACGCGCTGGAGCGGGTCGCCGCGGGCGGCACGGCACTCGATCCCGAGGTCGTCGGCCAGTTGCTGCGCGCCAGCCGCCGCGCCGACGGCCTGGCGTCGCTCACCGCGCGCGAGCGCCACGTGCTCGCGCTGATGGCGGAGGGGCGTTCGAACGCCGGCATCGCCGACGCGCTCGTGGTGACCGGCGGAACGGTGGAGAAACACGTGGCAAGCATCTTCGACAAGCTGGGGTTGCCCCCGGACGAGGGCGACAACCGCCGCGTCCTCGCGGTCCTGCGCTACCTGGGCAGCTAGCCGAAAAGACGCCAGAATCCAGTCGCGCGACCGGCGCGGCGTCGGGTGACGCCGCGCCGGTCTACCCCCGATGCCGGACGAACGGGCCGTCCGGTCGTCTCAGGCGATGCGGGTGATCGCGTCCCAACCGCTGTCGCCGACCTGGGTGCGGGGGCCGTCGGCGGGGTTTCCGGAGCTGTCGGTCCCGCCGGCGTAGAACTGCAACGTCGCGTCGCCCGCGGTGGCCCACAGGTCGGCGGTGCCGTTGCCGTCGGCGTCACCGGCGGCGAGCAGCGGCCGGTTGTCGAGCGTCCAGCCGCGCGTACCGAAGACGGTCCGGTTGCCGAACGTGCCGTCCGGCTGGCCGCGGTACAGGTACAGGATGCCGCTGCCCGTGTCGCGGACCAGCAGATCGGGGCGGCCGTCGTGGTCGGCGTCGCCGGGGGCGGTCAGCGTCATCGGGCTCCAGCCACCGGTGCCGATCAGCCGCGGCGCGAGGAGCGCCGGCCGGTGAGCGGGATCGCCGGGGTACAGGTACAGCTGGTCGCCGCGGATCGCCACCACGTCCGGGTATCCGTCGCCGGTGAGGTCGCCGACACTGACCACTTGCGACACTCCCGACCAGCCGGAGGCGCCGATCGCGACCCGCGTGCCGAGGCGGCCGTAGCCCTGGTTCGGGTAGACCCAGAGGCTGTCACCGACCCGGGCGACGATGTCCTCGGTCCCGTCGCCGGTGAAATCGCCCCGGTGGCTGATCGCCGCGCCGGACCACCCGCCGGTGCCGATGATCCCGTTCGGCCATACCACCGAACCGTCGCCGCGACCCTCGTAGAGCCGCAGCCGGCCGCTCGAGTCGATCGCGGTCAGGTCGGGCCGGCCGTCGCCGGTCAGGTCACCGGGAACCGTTGCGGCAGCGGGCGTACGCGTCCGCAGATAGCCGATCAGCGGAGCGTGGTCGGAGTAGCCGGTGGGACCGTCCGGCAGCCCGTAGTGCGACAGGTCCACTTCGGACAGATCGGCGTCGCAGTGGTGGAAGAGCGTACCGGCACCCGGCACCGCGGCGAAGATGTGGTCGCGCTTCCTCCACACCTCGTCGTCGCCCGACCACGCGTGATGAGTCACCTCGTTGACCGCGTCGCCGGTAGCGTACGAGTGCCGGTCACACTCGTCGAACGCATCCTCCAGCGGGGCGAGCAGAGCGGAATCCGGGAACAGGTTGAAATCCCCGCCCAGCACCAGGTCGTACCGGTCCGGCCAGACGGCGCTCCGGATGTTGTCGATCTGGCCGGCCCGCCGCGGGTCGTTCGCGTCGGCCAGGACGTGTGTCGTGCAGATCCGGGTCGTCCATTCGAGCGTACGCACGCAGAGGATCGGTAGTTGCTGAAGGTTGACCGCCGGCGTGGCGGGCACGGTGGGCTGGATCGTCGTCTCGGTGATCGTCGCCTTGACCGCGACCGCCTCGCCGATGTCACCCTTGAGGTCGTTGGCGCCGACGCCCCGGCAGTAGCTCGCGCCGTCGGCCGGCCGTTGCGCCGCGGCGTGCCGGACGCTCCACTGTGGTCCCAGATCGGCGGCGAGCAGGCTGAGTTGGCTACCGTCCTCGCCGCCGCAGACCTCCTGAAGCAGGACGACGTTCGCGTCGTTCTCGACGACGACCTTCGCGATCTCGGCGGCCTTCGCGGCCGGGTCGTTGCGGTAGGGGCAGTACGCGTCGCTGCCCGGAAGGCCGCCCGCCTCACCACAGATGTTCCAGGTGACCACCCGCAATTCCGGGTCGGTCACCGCCGCCGAGGCTTCGGTCGGCACCGCCCCCAGGCCCAGCAGTGCCGCCACGGGCAGCAACAACAACGTGCGTAACGCAAGACGCATGGAGTACCTCTTCCCAGACACATCCATCACACTCACTGAGTCACCAGATGCCGTGGTACGCCAGGTTCAGCGCCAGAGTGGCCACCACGGTAGCGAAGAACACGGCCCATCCGACGAGCTTGCGGGAGCCGACCCGCAGGTGGGCGATGAGCGCGCCGATGAAGTACAGCACGAGGCCGGTGGCGGCGAGGGTGCCCAGCAGCGGCACGGCAAAACCGGCCAGCAGCCCCACAGAACCCGCCGCCAGCAGAGCGCCCAGTCTCGGCATCCACGAGCGCGGGAGGCGCTTCATGTCCACCTGAGCCTTGGGATAGTCGTGGCCGATCAGGTAGGTGACGGCGGCGATGCCGGTGAAGACCGAGGCGAGAATGGTGACCGTGACGTAAGCGCCGAACACGAACGCTCCTTCCGTCGGGGAGGATGCCTGGTGGCTCGCACCAACCGACGACCTAGCCCCGCCAGATGTGAGGTGCCGTGACACGCGTCACATCGATGAGCCCGCTCCTGACGCGGCCGTCAGGTTTGGGTCAGTGGGAGGTACGCGCAGCGTTGTCCGGTGTGGACGGTTGCCGCGAGCAACTCCCCCAGGTCGGCATCCGCCGCCGCGATCCGGCGGATGGCGCGGCGCAGCGCCTTGCCGACGGCGATGCGGGCACGCTCCCGGTCGGTGGACCCCTCACCCGGATCGACGCCGGGCTCGACACCGGGAGGCGCGGTGGCCAGCAGCCGGGTCAGGATGGCCTCACGCTCGGCGTGCGCCTCGGCCGCCGCGTCCGGGTCGCCGACCCGGTCGGCGCGCTCGATGTCCCGCTGCAACTGGGCGAGCCGGTGCCGGTACCGGTCGGGCAGGGTCGGTGGGGTGTCGGACACGGCGGCCAACTCGGCGGCCGGGATCTCGCGCCCCGGGTTGGCGAGCAACGTGGCGAGGTACGTCACGCCGCGGCAGTGTTCGACGGTGGCGACCCGGCTGCCGAGCCGGATCCGCCACTCGCGACCGTCGCGCCGGCAGTCGGCCACGGTCGGCCGGGGTGCCACGGCGGACCGCAGCGTCATGCCGAATTCGCGGGCGTCCCGGCGAGCGGTGTCGGCCTCCTGCCGGGCGAGGGTACGCGGCCCCGGCCCGTCCGCACAGTCGAGGGCGGCGGCGAGGCGGTGGCGGGCGAGGGTGGCCGCGGGCCAGTGACCGAGGGCGAGGTTGACGCGTACCGCGTTGCGCAGGTGCTCGACGGCCGCGGCGGGCTCCCCGACCGTCAGCTTCGCCAGCCCGAGGGCGTGCTCCGCCGACCCGAAGCAGGCGATGGCCGGCCCGGCCGTGACGGACATCCGGGCGTACGGGCGCAGCAGGTCGTACGCCTGGGCCGCGGCGTCGGTCGCGCCCAGCAGGTGCGCCGCCTCGATGACTCCGTACAGAGTCACGAGCGAGCTGGCCGACGGTGGCATGGCGGCCAGCTCGCAGGCGGCCAACGCATCGAGCGCCTCGTTCCGCCGGCCCCGGAGTGCGGCGGCGACGGCGAGCGCCGATCGGTACGAGTAGTCGGTCGGGCCGGCGTTGGCGGCGACCAGGTCGCGGATCATCGGCAGCAGCTCGCCGACCCGACCCTGGTACCACCGGATGAGAATCAGGTGCGACCCGTACCACCGGGCAGCGGCGGGATGTCCGGCCGCCGCACCGGCTCGCGCGCATTGGACGGCGCGCTGCTCGGCCAGGTCCAACCGGCCGGCCCGGATCTCGAACATCACCTCGATCGCCCGCACCAGGAAGCCGACCATCGGGTCGTCGTCGTGCACCAGCAGGGCACGCAGCTCGGTGAGGCACCGCGCGGCGCGTAGGTCCCCGGCCAGGATGAGGTCGACGCAGTGGCACAGCAGGCCGACGAGCCGGTCGCTGTGCCGCCCGGTGCGGAAGCTCTCCGCGATGAGGTCCTCGGTGACCTGGTGGCGCACGGCATCGAGGCCGGGTCGCATGAGCCGGCGGTGGGCCAGTGTCAGCGCGTCAGCAGGCCGACGCGCATCGAGCAAGGTCATCATGTTCGCCTTCGGGGTGGTAGGCGCAGCGCTGGCCGGTACGGATCGCGGCGGTCAGCGCGCGGCCGAGTTCGGCATCGGCGTCCGCGATGCTGCGCAGCGCGCGCCGGATGGCCTTGCCGACGGCGATGCGGGCCCGTTCATCGGCTCCGGCGAAGCCCCGCGCGCGGCCGCCCAGGCCAGTGGTCGAACGCAGCTGGCCGCGCAGCCAGTCGCGCTCGGCGCGGGCCTGTGCGGCGCGCGTGGGACCGCCGCCGGGAGCCTGGTGGTCCCCGATCTCCTCGTCGAGCGCGGCGAGGCGGCGCCGGTACTGGGCGATGGCCCGGTCGTCGAGCAGCGGCTGGGTACCCCACGGCTCGCCGGCCACCGGGGCGGGCCGGCCGTCGGGTGCGGGCTCGGCGGGGCCGGCGGCGAGATCGACGGCGCGGATCTCCCGGCCGGGGTGGGCCAGGAGGACGGCCAGGTAGGCGATGCCACGGCAGTCGTCGACGACGGCGGCCCGGCCGGCGGCCTCGACCAGCCACCGCCGCCCCTGCCGCCGGCAGCTCGCCGGGTCCGGCACGGCCCCGGCCGCGGTCGTGGAGCGGTCGGTGGCGACGTGGTTAGTGGTGACGTGATTGGTCGGGACGTGGTTGGCGGTGACGTCATTGGTGGTGACGCGGCTGGCGGCGGCCGGAGTCAGCGTAGCCAGGCGGAGCCGGGCGAGCGCGGCCGCCGGCCGGTGCCCCAGCGCATCGTCCGCGCGCACCGCGCGGTCCAGGTGCGCGCAGGCCGCCGCCACGTCGCCGGTGGTCAGCCGCGCCAGCCCGAGGGCGTGCTCCACCGAGCCGAAGCAGGTGACGCCCGGCCCGATGGTCGCCGCCAACTGGGCGTACGGGGCCAGCAGCTCGTACGCCTCCGCGGCGGTCTGGGTGTCGCCCAGCAGGTACGCGGTCTCCACCACCTGGGACAGGGTGGCGAGCCAGGTGCCCGACCGGGGCAGGCCGGCCAGCGGGTACCCGGTCAGGCCGGCCAGCGTGCCACGGGCCCGCCTGGCGTCCCCGGAAACGGCACAGGCCAACGCGAGCGCCGATTGCACGGAGTAGTCGGTGGGGCTCAGGCTCGGCAGGGCCGCCGTCTCCTCCAGCATCGGCAACAGCTCGGCGAGCCGACCCTGGTACCACCGGATGCTCACCAGCTGTGCGGCGTGCCAGGCCGGCGCGGCCAGATGCCCCGCGGCCGCGCCCGCCTCGGCGCACTCCTTCGCGGTCAGCTCGGCCTCCTCGAACCGGCCGGCGCGGATCTGGAACATCACGTCGAGCGCCTGTGCGGTCGAGCCGACCACGCCATGCCCGCGTTCGGCCAGTGCCGCGTGGAGCCGGGCGAGGCTGCGCACCGCATCCGGATCGCCGTCGAGCACGAGCGAAGCGGTACCCCACAGCAGACCCAGCAACAGGTCCCCACGGCGCGGGGTACGCACGCGCGCCAGGCGGGTCGCGAGGCGGCGGCGCAGCGCCGAGTGGTCGGGGCCGAGCAGGCAGTGCAGGGCCAGGTTCAGCGCCTCCGCGACCGGTACCGGGTCGGCCACCCGCCCGGCCCGCTCGACCGCGTCGAGGACGGCGGCGTACCCGCCCGACCGGTAGTCCGACTCGGCGGCCAGCCGCGCGTGCAGCCGCAGCCCGAGCGGAGAGTCGGGTGCCACGATCGCGGCCGCCCGCCGCAGCCGGTCGCGGACGGCCACCGCTTCGGCGAACCCGCGGTGTTCGTGGACGCCCAGACCGGCCAGGCCGAGCGCCGACTCGGCCAGCGCCGGCGCGTCCCCGTCCCGCTCGGCCCGTCGGTAGGCCGCCTCGAAGAAGTCGCGGGCGGTACGCAGATCGCCGTCCTCCCACAGAGCGCGCGCGCCGTCGGTTGCCACCGCCCCTAACAACCTTCCTGGACCTGGTAGATCTCCTGGGCGACCAGGCCGTGCGCCTCGCGGTGTACCGCCTCCGCCGCGCCGGCCGAGGGTGCCTCGACAAGGCAGAAGACCCGCCCGTGCCGCTCGTCCACCCAGTACCGCAGGTAGCTGACCCCGTGGGCCGCCTGCGTCTGCAGGTCAGCCTTGTGCGCTTGGCACACGTCGTCCAGCTCGACGCCGCCGGTGATGGTGTGGACGTCCAGGTAGAGAGGCATGCCGGTCTCCTTTGTCGCGTTGGCGTACCCCGACGGTAGGTAGCGGGCCCGTCAAGCGGATCGGCGACGGCTGCCCATGTTCGGCGGCGCGGTGCCTACCTTTCGGTCGCGAGGTCGCCGATGGCCGCCTGCCGGGCGGCGGCGCGGCTGGGTACACCGAGCTTCGCGAGGACCGCCGAGACGTGGTGGTCGACGGTGCGGGCCGAGATGAACAGCTTCTCGGCGATCTCGGCGTTGGTGTGGTCGGCGACGATCAGGTCGAGGACTTCCCGCTCGCGGCGGGTCAGCCCGAGCGGGTGCGCCCGGGTGGCCGCGCGCGGGCCGGCCGGGATCGACCGGGCGCCCAGTTCGCGCAGCCGCTGCCGGCAGATCCGGGCGGCTGGCCCGGCGCCCAGCGGAGTGAGGAGGTCCAGCGCCGCGCGGAGGCTGGCCTCATCCGGCGGGGAGGCCAGAGCCAGGGCCGCCTCGTACGGGGAATCCAGCGCGGTCCACCGGGCGGCCGACCGGGCCGGCTGGCCGTCGAGCAGCAGCCGGTACGGCTCGGCGACCTCACCCCGTACCCGCCGGGTGGAACCGGTACGGGCCAGCCACACGGCGACCGCGCCCCGGTACCACTCGTTGGTCGCGGCGCACAGCTCGTCGACGAGCTCGACCTCGCGCCGCGCCTCCGGCGTCCGGCCCGCCAGCCAGTACGCCTCCGCCCGGGCCAACCGGGCCAGTACCCGCATCAACGGCTCACCGGACTCCTCGGCGGCCGCGGCCGCCTCGTCGAGGCAGTCCCAGACGCCCGGAGCACCGCGCCGGGCGCGCAGCACCCCGAGCTGGATGAGCGCGCACAACCGGTTGGCCTGGGATGGTCCGGCCTCGTGCAGCAGCTGTTCGCTCAGCGCCACGGCCTGGTCCCAACGCCCGGTGCGCTCGAAGATGCTGGACTGCTCGCCGAGCAGGCACAACGCGTACGTGGTCATGTCGTGCTCGGCGCAGTACCGCCGGCCCTCCTCGAGATACCGTTGCGCCGCGGCGAACTCCCGCCGGCAGGAGTAGATGCCACAGAAGTTGGCGTAGGCGCGCGCCGCCTGATCGTGGTGGTTGCCGGCCAGCGCGATGTCCAGCCCGCGGCGCATCATCGCGGTCCACTCCAGCCCGAGCATGGCGGCGCTCGCGGCCTGCGTGTCGAGCGCGTCGCTCTGCACGTCGGTGGCGCCGAACCGGGCGGCCAGCTCCTGCGCCCGCACCGCGAGCTCAGTCGCCGCGCGATAGGCGCCGTAGAGCATCCGCTGGTTGGCGAACGTGGCGTACGCCCAGGCCAGTTCCCTGCTGTCGCCGAGCGGCTCGAGCGTCGCGACCGCGGCCCGTACCGCGGCCAGTGCCTCCTCGCCCCGGCACATGTTCCACCGGATCCGGGACAGCCGGCGCAGCGCATCGCCCTCGCGCAGCCGGTCCCCTCCCGCGCGCCACAAAGCCAACCCGCGCAACGCCGTCTCTTCGGCCTCCTGCCACCGGTCGAGCAGTCCCAGCTCGCAGGCGAGCCCCTCGTACAGTCCGGCGAGGGTCGCCGCGTCCGCCTCGCCGGCGAACCGCAGGGCGCGCTCGAACTGGGCCGCCGCCTCCCGGTGCGAGCCCAGCCGGGCCGCTCGGTACGCGGCGGCCGACGCGTACCGCAGCGCGGCAGCCGCGTCGCCGGCCGCCTCGGCGTGGAAGGCCAGCCGGGCCTCGTTCTCGCAGTCGGTGGTGCACAGCCCGGCGAGCACCAGCCGGTGGACGTGCCGGCTGCGGTAGGCCGGCACGGCCTGCGCCACGGCCAGCCGTGCGATCTCGTGCCGGAACCGCACGCCGGTCCCGTCCTCCACCAGCAGGCCGCCGGCCAGCAGCTCGTCGACCGCGGCCGCCGGGTGGCCGGTGACCGTCTCCAGCAGGCGCACCTCGACCCGGGCACCGATCAGCGCGGCCACGTCCAGCAGCTCGCGCGCGCGCCCGGTCAGCCGGGCGGCCCGGGCCAGCACCACGTCGCGGGCCGACGCCGGTACGTCGCCGGCACCGGCCCGCAGCACCTCGGTCACGAAGAACGGGTTACCACCGGTCAACCGGTGCAGGTCGGCGGCCGCCAACCCGCTTCCGAGCGCCAGTACGGCCACCGCCTGCGGGGACAGCGGCGCCACCCCGACCCGGCGGGTGCACCGTAGCGCCCCGAAGTCACCGAGCACCACGCGCAGCGGATCGTCGGGCGCCAAGGCGTCATCCCGGTACGTCGCGATCAGCAGCACCGCCGTGTCCTGCAGTCGCCGCCCCAGGAACCGCAACAAGTCCAGGGTCGCCTCGTCGGCCCAGTGGATGTCCTCGATCACGAGCACGTCCAGGGAACCGGGCGCGCCGACCTGGCGCAGCAGCGCCCGGAACAGCTCCTCCCGACCGGCGCCCGCCCGGATCAGCTCAGCGAGGTCACCGCCGAGCTGGTCGGCGAGATCGAACAGCGGGCCGAGCGGTCGCGGCGTGAACAGGCCATCGCACGACGCCCACCACCAGCGGGCGGCCGGCAGGTCCCGGCGCAGCCGCTCGACCAACGTCGACTTCCCGACGCCCGCCTCGCCGGCGACCAACACCAACCGGCCGGCGCCGGTGCGGGCCTGCGCCGCGTACTCGCCGAGCGAGGCGAGCGCCGCCTCCCGCTCCAGTAGCGGATTATTGTTCACCACCGCGTCCTATGCCCCGAGAGATTGAAGATCCACCGCAATCTATCAAGGGTTCGGGCCGATCCGGTTCGCAAAGTCCTACTCTGGACGATGGGACCCGGTCAGTGAACCGGGGGCGGCACCGGTGCGTGAGCTATCTGGCGCGACGTCGCGTTGTCGTGACCGTGGTGGCGGGGCAGTGCCCCGCCACCACAATCTGGGTTGGTGGATTTCTGACGGATCGTGGTGCCTGCCCGGTCAGAAGTCCGTCTGGGTGGTGTTGGTGTCGTTGCTGTCACAGCTTCCGGTGCAGCACCGGGTGAACTCGGCGTCGTCGAGTTCGGCCCGGAGCAGCTCCAGCAGAGCGTCATCGGTGCTCATGGGTTTCGCCTCCCTTCTGCGCTCGTACGGATTGAACGGGATGGGCGTGCAGACCACCCCGGGTATGCGGGGCACGATCCGCGAGGCCGCTACGACGTGACGGCCAGCGGTTGTCGTGTCATGCGGGCGTCGGCATGCCGAGCCTGGCCGGCGGCCGAGGGTAGGAGGTGATCGAGCATCCACCACCGCGGGCCGCCGTGGCGCACCCGCAGCAGGAACCCGAGGGCACCGGCCAAGCCGCTGTTGTACTCGACGAAGACATCCTCGTCATCCGGGGCGTCGGTCACGACCATCAATTCGTCGCGGATCGCGTGACGGGCATGCAGGATGCCGGCGCACTCCAGGGCCCAGTTCCGGTAGCGGGCCTCGCCGGTCAGGTCGGCGACGTCCAGCAGAAACTCGGCGTCGCCGGCGAGGCCGTGGCAGGCCGCGTGGCGGGTGTACCAGCGGCCCCGGTACACGGCGGTCGCCGCGGCCTCGGCAAGCTCCCGCACCCGGGGCTCGCCGGTGACTGCCCACAGCCGGATGAGGAAGGTACCCACACCGGAGGAGCCGTGGCACCAGTGCACGCGGGGCTGCGTGTCGCCGTCCACCCCGGCGGTCCAGTACGCGGCCCCGTCCACCGTGTCGGCTCCGGACACCAGTGTGATGCCCGCCCGGCGGGCGGCGTCCAGGTACTGGGGCCGCCCGGTGGCCAGGCCGGCGTACAGCGAGAAGGCACCGACACCGGCGAGGCCGTGCGCGAACCCGTAGTTGCTCTGCCCGGCGAAGCCGGAGTCGAAATCCGTCGACACCGGCCAGACGAGCCCGCGACCCCGCTCGACGGCCGCGTCGAGCAGCGCGTCGGCGGCCTCGACGGCACGTCCGCGCAGCGCCGGGTCACCGGTGGCGGCCCACAGGTGAAGGTGTGCCATGCCCGCGCCGGCCACACCGTGGCACACGTCCGGGTTGGGCCACCGCACCGGTACCTCGCCGATCAGATCCACCGCCCGCTCGGCGAGCGTGCCGTCGCCGAGCAGCGTGGCCGCGTCGTACAGGGCCCAGGCGATACCCGACCGTCCAAAGTAGAGTCCCGGCAGAACCTTCTCGGTGTCCCGGGAACGCCTGTCGATCCAGTAGGCAACCGTCGCGATCCCGTCGCGCAGTTCGCCGACGCCAACACCCATGCCGACGCCAACACCCATGCCGACGCCGGCGCCGCCCGCGACGGGAATGCCGGCGGCCCGGGTGAGTACGGCGAGCACTCCGGCGGCGCCGTGCTGCACGCAGCAGGGATCGGTGAGTCGGCCGCCCTCGCCCGGGGACCACAGCCACCGGCGCCCCGGTGTCATGGAACGCAGGCTATGACGCAGTCCGTCGGCCAGAAGCTGGTCGGATTCCGCGGGCGAGGCCGTCGCGGCGCCGAGACCGGCCTCCCCCATGGAGCCGGGCTTCGCCCAGACGCCGGCGCTCGCCCCGGCCCCCGCCCCAGCCTGGGGCGCCCGGCCGGCCGCGCGGTCCGCGGCCGCGGTCACGGTTGCGGTTGCGGTTGCGGTTGCGGTTGCGGTCACGGTTGCGGTTGCGGTCGCGGTGAGAAATTCGCGCGCCCGGTCCAGGCTCCACCGTTGCTCCGGGTCGTCTGCGGTGAGCCCGGCGATCAGCGGGGCCAGCGCCCGCACGGCAGGCATCCGTGCGCCCGCACGGTACAGCAGCACGGCCCGGCGTTCTTCACCACGGCGCGACGCGGGCCGGTCGGTGGGTAGCACCGGCTCGATGCCGGAGGCGAGGTAGAAGATCGTGGCGCCGAGGCCGAACAGGTCGGCGCGGGGTGACGGCGCCGGCCCGACCGGCGGCGCGTCGAGCTGTTCGGGTGCCGCGTAGCCGGGCGTGGCGAACGGCAGGACGCGAGAACCGGTGCGCACCGCGCACTCCAGGTCGATCAGCCGCAGCCGGCCGTCCGGCGTGACCATCACGTTGTTGGGTTTGAGGTCGCGAAACACGATGTCCCGGCGGTGCACCGCGTCGACCAACTCGACCAGCCGGTGGACCTTGTCCAGCACCTCCGGCCACGGGGCCCCGGCCCCGTGCCACTCCGACGCGGCCCGGTCGACGACCCAGGCGTTGAGGGTCTGCCCGGGTACCAGATCCTGGGCGAGATACAGGCTGTCCTGATGGGCTACCAGCGCCACCCGGTGCGGGGCCAGACCCAGCGGCCCGAACAGGTCGAGCATCTCGGCCTCATGACGCAGCATGTCGCACGCGTCCGTACCGATCAGCGAGCTGAGGGTGTGCCGGCGGGCCTGCTTCAGCACCACCTCGGCGCCGGTCTCCCGGTCGACGGCCCGGTACACACCGCCGCGGTACGAGTGCCGGATCGCGCCGCGCACCTCGAACCGGTCCCCGATCAGCACCACGGGCGCGGCGATGTCCTCCGACGGCGCCGGTGTCAACGCGGGCGATGCCAATGCGGGCGATGCCAATGCGGGCGGTGCCGGAGCGGGCGATACCGGTGCGGGCGACGTCGGTGACGGCAGTGGCGGCTCCACCCAGGGCGGCGGGCTGAACAGCGGCCGCCGCTCGTCCTTGATCAGTTCACCGTCCGGACCAGTCAACATCGACTCGAACATGCCGTCGTTCGTCAGCACGGACGGGTTGCTGATCACACCGTACCGGTAGTAAACGCTGCTGCCGGGGCGCAACTGGCGGTCGGACAGGATCCGCGGCCCACCCAGCCCGTCCGTTGCCCGGTCCAGCAGTTCGGCCAGGTGCCGCAGTTGTGCGTCGTTGTCCGGGTACACGGTGATGAACTTGCCGCCGGAGCCGCGGCGGATCCGGTTGGACAGCAACTTGCCCAGTTCCCTGCGGCCCCGCGCGAACTTGAACGGGCAGTCCTGCCCGACCAGAAGTTCGGTGACCCGGGCCAGCACCACCGGCGCGGTCAGCTGGTTGGCCGAGACGTGCAGTTTCCAGCCCTGCCCGGGCAACCGCGCACCCGGTGGCTTGAGACTGCACCAGAACTCGCCGACATCCACGGTCCACGCCCCGGCGCCCATCCTGGCCAGGACCGCCCGCGCGATATCGATCAATGGCGACACGTCGCCGTTTCCGCGCGCGTTGTCGGGCAGATCCGCCCCATCCCTGAACCCCATCGCACACTCCCACTCAAACCGTTGCCCGATCCGGCGTTCCATCCCGTTCCAGGTCGCAGTGGGTTCCACATCGCGGTGGAACGGGATGGAACGCCTCCCCGATGACGCGCGAGAAGGTCCGGTCACCGCGTCCCTAGCCGACCCGTGGGGGAAACGACATGAGCGCAGACGGTACGAGCGACACGGCGTCCCCGGCATCGGTGGTCTCGTTGCCGAAGGGCGGCGGCGCGGTGAGCGGCCTGGGTGAGAAGTTCTCACCCGACCTGTTCACCGGCACCGGCAACTGCTCGGTCCCGATTGCCGTTCCGGCCGGCCGCCACGGCCTGCAACCGCAATTGACGCTCGGGTACAGCACGGGTACGGGTAACGGACCGTTCGGGCTGGGCTGGCGGCTCGGCCTGCCCGGCGTGACCCGAAAGACGTCGTTCGGCGTACCGACCTATGTGGACGGCGGGCACGACGCCGACGTGTTCATCCTGTCCGGGGCCGAGGATCTCGTACCGGTCGCGGGCGCGTACCCGGGCCGGGTGCGGTACCGGCCCCGTTCCGAGGGGATGTTCGCGCGCATCGAGCACGTGAGCGACGCCACGGACGACTACTGGGAGGTGCGCACCAGGGACGGGATGCGCACCCGATACGGCACACCCCGTCCGCAGGACGCACCGGCCGGCTGGCGCGATCCCGCGGTGGTGGCCGACCCGAGCGGGCAGGGTCGCGTCTTCGGATGGCGGATCACCGAGACCGCCGATCCGCTGGGCAACCTGATCCGGTACGAGTATCTGCGGGACGAAAGCACCGAACCGAGTCACTCCTGGAGCCAGCCACTGCTCGCGCGGATCTCCTACGCCGACTATGGTGACCCGGCGACCGCGTCGTTTCTCGTGACCGTCGACTTTGGATACTCACCGCGGCCGGACCCGTTTTCCCAGTACCGCTCCGGTTTCGAGATCAGGACGACGCTTCGCTGCGACACGATCCGGGTCACCACGCACGCGGCCGACGGTGTGGCGCGGGTGGCCCGCGAGTACCGGCTCGACTATGTGCAGGCGGGCTTCAACGGAGTCTCGCTGCTCGCGGGATTCACCGCCGTCGGCATCGACGAGGCCGCGTCCGGATCGGGTGCCGGGGCCGGTTCGGGCGCCGGTTCAGGCACCGGTTCGGGCAACGGCTCAGGCGACGGTTCAGGCGACGGTCCCGGCGGTCCGGGCGACGGCCCCGGCGGCCCGGCCGGCGGCCCCGGAGACGGCCCCGGCGGTCCAGCCGGCGGCCCCGGCGGTCTGGGCGACGGGCTCGGCGGTCTGGGCGACGGCTCCGGCGGCAGCCCTGATCCGGCGTCCGCTGAGGAAGCCCTCCCCTCGGTCAGGTTCGACTACTCCGCGTTCGACCCCGCGGCCCGGCGGTTCGCGCCGGTGACCGGGCCCGGCCTGCCCACGGCCTCACTGAGCGATCCGACCCTGGCCCTGGTCGACCTGCGCGGAATCGGCCTGCCCGACGTGGTCGAGCTCGGCGCCGCGCAACGATTCTGGCGCAACAATGGCAACGGGCAGTTCGACCGGCCCCGCACCTTCGCGCAAGCGCCGCCGTTCCCGCTCGGCACCACCGGGAGGCTCCTGGACGCGGACGGCGACGGCCGGCTCGACCTGATGGTCTCGCCGGACGAGGGTGCGGCCGGGTACTTCCCCACCACCTTCGCGGGCGGTTGGTCACAGCGGACGTTCCAGCGTTACCGTCAGGCGCCGAGTGTCGCGCTGGCCGACCCGAGCGTGAAGCTCGTGGACCTCGACGGCGACGGCCTCACCGACGTGCTGAGTTCGGGCACCCGGCTGTCGACGTGGTTCAACGATCCGGACCCCCGGCTGGCCTGGCGGCGCACGGCCGTGGTGAGCCCGCCCGGTCCCGCCGTGGACCTGGCCGATCCCCGGGTGCGCCTGGCGGACATGACCGGCGACGGCTTGACCGACCTCGTGCTGATGCAGAGCGGCTCCATCGCGTACTGGCCGAACCTCGGCCACGGTCGGTGGGGCGACAAGGTGACGATGCGCCACTCACCGCGGCTGCCCGACGACTACGACCCGCGCCGGCTCCTGCTCGGAGATGTGGACGGCGACGGAGTCGCGGACCTGCTCTACGTGGACGACGGGCGAGTCACGGTGTGGGGGAACCTGTCGGGCAACGACTGGACCCCTAGCCCAGTGATCGTGACCGGTACGCCCTGGGTGGCGAACCTGGATGCGCTCCAGCTCACCGATCTGCACGGCACGGGCACCTCCGGCCTGCTCTACAGCCGTGCGGCCGACGGCTCCGGCCGACCGAATCTGCGCTTCCTCGACTTCACCGGCGGGACCAAGCCGTACCTGCTGACCACAATGGACAACGGCCTCGGGGCCAAGACGACCGTGCGGTACCGGGCCTCCACGACCGACTACCTGCGCGATGCGAGGAGTCCGGCTACGCGGTGGCGGACCACGCTGCCGTTCCCCGTGCAGGCGGTCGCCCAGGTGGAGGTGACCGACCAGATCTCGGGCGGTCGGCTCACCACGGAGTACCGGTACCACCACGGCTACTGGGACGGCGTGGAGCGCGAATTCCGCGGGTTCGCCATGGTCGAACACTTCGACACGGAGACGGTCGGTACGGGCGCCGACGGCGTACCGCCCGAGCACTTCTCCCCGCCGACCGTGACGAAGACCTGGTTCCACCCGGGTCCGGTTGCCGCCATCGAGGCCGGCGACTGGACCGAACTCGACCTCAGTGCCGAGTACTGGTCCGGCGACACCCCACTGCTGTCCCGCCCGGCCGACCTGAACGCGTTCCTGGCCGGATTGCCCAGAGCCGACCGGCGCTCGGCACTGCGGGCCCTGCGCGGTCAGGTGCTGCGCACCGAGCTGTACGCGCTCGACGGCACCGACCGGCAGGCGCGGCCGTACACGGTGACCGAGGCGCTGGGTGGGGTCCGGGAGGAGTCGCCGTTGCAGCCGGGCGAGCTGACCAGGCAGCGCGTCTTCTTCGCGTTCCCCATCGCTTCCCGGGTCACTCAGTGGGAGCGCGGGAACGAGCCGCTCACCAGGCTGAGCTTTGTGGACGGCTACGACGCGTACGGGCTCGCCGCGAGGCGGCTGTCGACGGCCGTGCCGCGCGGACGCGACCCGCTCGCCGCGTCCGCCTCCCCCACCGAGCCGTACCTGGCCAGCTACACCACCACCGAGTACGCCCGCCGCGACGACGACGGCCTCTACCTCGTCGACCGGGTGGCCCGCACGGGCAGCTTCGAGGTGGTCAACGACGGCCGGCCCTCGGTGTTCGAGCTGCGCGACACCGTCCTCAGTGGACAACTGCCGGACGGGATGGCGCTGCGGGCGTTCGCGCACGCGCGTACGTTCTACGACGGCCCGGCCTTCCTGGGCCTGCCGCTGGGCGCCCTGGGCGATCACGGTCTGCCTGTCCGGGCCGAGACGTTCGCCTTCACCGACGACCTGCTCGACGCTCTCCACCCCGACGGCGTGGACCGCCCACCGTACCTGGTGCCCGGGGCGGCGCCGGTGTGGCCGGCCGAATACCCGCAGGCATTCCGGGACCGCATGCCGCCGCTGGCCGGATACGCGCACTACGCCGACTCCGACGTGCCCGGCTCGCCCGGTGGCTACTACGTGGCGACCGTGAGCCGCCGCTATGACGTACAGACCGCGGGCGCGATCCCGCGCGGACTCGTGCTGCAGTCCCTGGATCCCATGGGCGCGCCGACCACGACCGTGTACGACCAGCACGACCTGCTGCCCGTGGCCATCGTGGACGCGGCCGGCCTGGCGACGTCGGCCACGTACGACTACCGCCTGCTGCAGCCGTGCGAGGCCACGGACGCCAACGGCAACACGAGCAGCGTCGTCTTCTCGCCGGCCGGACTGGTCACGGCCCAGTTCGTCCGCGGCCGCGACGGCGGCGGGGACCTGGTCGAACCGAGCGTCCGGATGAGTTACGACCTGCGGGCCTTCGCCGAGCGGGGGGTACCCGCGTCGGTGCGCAGCACCCGGCGGATGTTCCACGACAGCCAGACCGACGTGCCGCCGGAGCAGCGCGACGACACGATCGTCTCGGTCGAGTTCTCGGACGGGTTCGGCCGGATCCTGCAGAGCCGCGCCCAGGCCGAGGAGACGCTCTTCGGCGATCCGGCGTTCGGCGGCGCCGTCCTGCCCGAGGGTGACCTGGCACCCGCTGGCGACACGGTCGGGCGTACCAGGGGCGCCGCGGATGTCGACAACGTGGTGGTGTCGGGATCGCACGTCTTCGACAACAAGGGCCGCGTGATCGCCGAGTACGAGCCGTACTTCTCCACCGGGTTCGACTACGCCCCGCCCGCCGGCGCCCAGCTCGGCCAGCGCACGACCCAGTTCTACGACCCGTTGGGCCGCGTGGTGCGCACAGTGAGCCCCGACGGCGGCCAGAAGCGAGTCGTCTTCGGAATCCCGGGCGACCTCACGGATCCGGACACGTACACGCCCACGCCGTGGGAGTCCTACACGTACGACGCGAACGACAACGCGGGCCGTACCCACGGCGACGCGGCGGCCGCCTACCGTGGCCACTGGAACACGCCCGGCAGCGTGGAGATCGACGCACTCGGCCGGACAGTGGTGGCTGTCGCACGCAACGGCGCCGAGAGCACCGACTGGTTCACCACCCGTTCGGTCTACGACATCCACGGCAACGTCGTGTCCATAGTGGACGCCTTGGGCCGGACCGCGTTCTCGGCGCGGTTCGATCTGGCCAAGCGGCGTTGGCGGGTGGAGAGTCTCGACGCGGGACGCCGCGACAGCGTGCCGAATCCGGTGGGCTCGACCGTCGAGGTCCGCGACGGTCGTGGAGCGCTGACGCTGAGCGCGCACGACGCGCTGCGGCGGCCCGTGCTGACCTGGGCACGCGACGGCGCGGGCGGCCCGGTGACCCTGCGGCACATGGTGGAGTACGGCGACGCCGGCACCCCCGACCAGCCCGCGGCCGACCGGGCCGCGGCGCGGGCGCAGAACCTGTTGGGCCGCCCCGTACGCCAGCGCGACGAGGCCGGCCTGGTGACCGTGACCGCCATGGACTTCGCCGGCAACCTGATCGAGTCGACCCGCCGGGTGATCGCCGACGCGCCGGTGCTCGCGAGCTATCGGGGCGCTCAGGCCAACGGCTGGCGGATCAGCCCGTTCCGGGTCGAGTGGACGCCCGCGCCGGGCCAAACCCAGGCCGCGCGCGACGCCGAACTGGTCGAGGCGACCGGCTACACCACGAACACGAGCTACGACGCGCTGGGCCGCGTGGTGCGGCACCTCTTCCCATCCGATGTGGCCGGTGGCCGACGGATGCTGGTGCCCACCTACAACCGGTCCGGCGGGATCGAGACGCTCACCCTCGACGGCGCGGTGCACATCCAACGGGTGGCCTACGACGCCAAGGGGCAGCGCACGCTCATCGCGTACGGCAACGGGGTCATGACCCGGTACGCGTATGACCCGCACACGTTCCGCCTGGTTCGGGAGCGCAGCGAACGGTACAAAGTGGACGGGGTGACCTACCGCCCCGTGGGCGCGGCGATCGAGGACCACGGCTACGACTACGACCTCGTGGGCAACCTGCAGACCCTGCGCGAGCGCGCACCCGGCAGCGGAATCCCCAACAACCCCGACGCGCTCGGGGTGAGCGACCCGGTGCTGCGCGGCCTCATCGGCCGCGGTGACGCTCTCGACCGACGGTTCTCCTATGACCCGCTCTACCGGCTGCTGACGGCGACCGGTCGGGAGTTCCAGGCGCCACCCGCCGGCTCGCCGTGGACCGACCAGCCGCGCGGCGACGACGCCACGCAGACCCAGGCGTACACCGAGTCCTACGGTTACGACGCCCTGGCCAACCTGCTCTCCCTCGCCCACGACGCGGTCGGCGGGGCCCGTCGCACGTTCACCCTGGCGGCCCCTGGCAACCAGCTGCAGCGGATGAGCGTCGGCCAGACGGCGTACGACTACACCTTCGACGCCAACGGCAACCAGCTGTCCGAGACCACCACGCGGCACTTCACCTGGAATCACGCGGGCCGCCTGTCGGCCTTCGCCACCCAGGTGCCCCTCGCCGAGCCGTCGGTGCACGCCCAGTACCTCTACGACTCATCCGGGCGCCGGGTGAAGAAACTGGTACGTCGTCAGGGCGGCGCGGTCGAGGTGGTCCACTACCTGGGCGAGGTCTTCGAGCACCACCGCTGGGCGGCCACAGAGGACTCGCAGAACAACCACATCCACGTGATGGACGAGCGGCGCAGGGTCGCGCTGGTCCGGGTCGGCCCGGCACACCCGGACGACCTCGGTCCCGCCGTGGCCGTGCACCTCTCCGACCACCTCGGCAGCAGCACGGCCGTGCTGGACGACGCGGGCGCTCTGGTCAACCGTGAGGAGTACACGCCGTACGGCGAGACCAGCTTCGGCAGCTTCGCCCGCAAGCGGTACCGCTTCACGGGCAAGGAGCGTGACGAGGAGAGCGGCCTCGGCTACCACGGCGCCCGCTACCTGTCCCCGTGGACCGGGCGGTGGACCGCCTGCGACCCGGACGGCGTGGCGAACGGTCCCAGCCTCTACGTCTACGCGTACGGCAATCCCATGAACTGGCACGACCCCAGTGGTCGCTCGCCGGAGGGTGGTGACGCGGTCAGCAGATCGGTCGAGGACTACCAGGGCAGGGTCGACGCGCTGGAGCGCAGGTTCGAGGAGACCGCGCGCCGGCTCGGCCAGGTCTCCGACGAGATCACCGGCTCGACCCGGCAGGTGCTGGCGGACCTGAAGAACATGGGGGCCGGAGCGCCCGACCCGGAGGTCAAGCTGCCGCAGGGCTTCGACGCGCGCCTGATCCAGGTGCGCCGTGAGCTTGACGCCCTGGCGGCGGAGGCCAGAGCCGACGCGGTCGCCGGCAAGGCGCTGCGCGGCGACGTGGCGAGGAACATGCAGAACTCGCGGGAGGTGCCGTACCGGGAGGTGGTCGCCAAGACCATCGCCAAGCTCAACGACCTCACCGAGCGCATCGCCGAACACACCACACTGGTGAACCGGATGGTGCAGTGGTGGGGTCCGCGCGGCTGGTTCCGCGGCGGTTCCAGTCCCGCTCCCGGCCCCGGGAAACCCCCCGGCCCTCCCGGCAGGCCTGGGGCCACCGCGGAACCGGAGGGCCCGCTCAAGGGCATGTCCGGCGCCACCCTGCTGCGCCTGGCCGGCCTCGCCATCCTGGTCATGGACCTCTTCAACAACTTCTCCGCCCGCCACAGCTACGAGGTGGCCAAGGGCATCGCGGGAACGGCGGCCACGGACGTCGCGGCCGAGATGATCCTCGGCCGGGCCTGTATGCGGGCCTCCATACTGCTCACCTTCTTCGGCGGGATGCGCTCCGACAACGCGCAACTGAATCAGGCACTGGAGGAGAAGGAGGCGCGAGAGCTCGGCGAGAAGGCGTTGCGGAGCCGCATCTGGGACCGGTTCGAACGGCACTACACCGAGGGCTACGAGGCCGCTCAGAACTACGTCATCGAGCAGATCATCCGCGAGGACGCGGAGCAGAGGGCACGGCGTTGACCGGTCCGCCGTTCGACCGGCACGGCAATCCAGCTACGACAGAGGAAATGGTGTGACATGACGATCGATGAACTGACCACTGTGGACGGTGGCTCGACAACCGACGGTTCGCCGGTGGGCGGCTCGGCGATCAGCGGCGGGATCGTGCCCCGCATCACCGACCCCGGTCCCCCGCCACCCGACATCCAGCCGCACGTGGACATCTCCCCCGTCACGGCCCGGGTGGTGGCCGGCATCCCCACGTTCGTCACGGTGAACGCCTTCGCGGGCGCCCACTACGTCCTCGACATCCGCACCAGCACCTGGCAGCCGCAGCCCATCGTCACCTACAACGAGACGGACCTCAGCTTCGACAACGTCGAGATCCGCGACCACTCGGGCGGCGGCGGCGCCTTCAAGGTGACCTTCGCGACCGCGGGAGACCACACGGTGCAGGCGTTCTGCCGCACCACCGACGGACGGGTCTTCGCGGCCACGCCGATCAGCGTGCACGTGGTGGCGGCCGTGCCGCCGAGCTTCACGGTGGCGGCGCCCACGGACGGGGCCGTGGTGGACCTCAACGAGGGCGGCGCTCAACTCGGCGTACACGTCACCATACCCGCCGGACAGCCGTTCCCCATGACGGTAACGCTCGCCTGGGACGGTCAGACCACGGTGGAGCAGACCAACGCCACCGACTACAGCAAGACGATCAGCCTGCTGCCCACGCCGATCGGGGCGCGCCCGATCGCGGTGAGTGTGGCCGACCGGGACGGCATCGGCTCCACGAAGACCGTCTCGATCAACGGCCACGACGTGGGCGCGCCGCACGTGATCGTGAGCGATCCGCTGCCGCATACGAACCTCGTGGGCGACGCCACCGGGCACGTGACCGCGACCGTGCAGGGGAGGGCCAGCGACACGCAGAGCGGCATGGTGGGCGGCAGCGCCTCGGTGGCCTGGGCGCTCTCGCCGACCGGCACCCGCACGGCCGGGCACGCGCTGTCCGGCAACGACTTCACCTCCTGGACCGCGGCCGTACCGCTGGTCGGCTTCGGCGCCCACACCATTTACGTCTGGGCGACCGACAACGCCGGCAACACGATGTCGGCCCCGGTGCCCACACCGGTGACGGTGATCAGTTCGTTCACACCGGCCACGCTCGAGGAGCGCCTGGGAGAACGCGAGTACCTCGCGGCGCTGCTCTCCTTCGCGCAGGAGCAGGTGACCCTGCCCGGACCGCCGCCAGCCCCGCTGGACACACAGGCGCTCGTGGACGTACTCGGGCAACCGCTGGACCGGCTGAGCCAGCCGCTGTCCGCCGAGGCCGACCGCGGCGGACAGGAAGTCAACCAGCTACGGGTACCGGTCGAGTTGCTGCGGGCGCGCATCGCCGCGACCCACACGGCCACCGGCCCGGGTGCCGCCGGTGAGAGCAGTTACCGGAGTACGGCCTATGCCGCGCTGCTGGCGGCCATGGGCACGTCCTACGCCGAGCTTCGGCTTGCCCGGGGCGCCACGGCCGACACCCGGCAGGCGCTCGCGGCCAGGCTGGGCATCCGCCTCTCCAAGACCACCCCGGACGAGCTGGATCAGCTGGTGCTCGACGGCGATGCGCTCACCGAGGCGGCCCTGGAGAACCTCTTCGGGCTCCCGCAGAGCGCCGCCCCCGATCCGCTGCGCCAACCGACCACGCCACTGACGCTCACCTGGCGGCTGACCGGCCTCGCGACGGCCTGGGCCGCACAGGACCAGCACCCCAATCCTCCGCGGTCGTTCCTCGTGCTCGCCGACCCCGACGTGATCGGCAGCGCCGACGTGGCGCCCGGCCCTAACAGCGACCCCATCCGCGACCTGCTCGTCCAGCGCACCAAGCAACTGAGCGACTACGTCACCCTTCTCGACGGCATGCGCGCGACGAATCCGGACCCGACCAAGGCACTGGCGGCCATGCAGGCGCAGGCCCTGCCCGGAGTCGACCTGATCGCCCTGGAGACCAAGGACGGCCAGGGTGTCGACATCACCGCGGCGCTCGCGGCGGTCGGGCTGACCCGGGCCGGCTTCCTGTACCTGCGCCAGCTCAGCCGCCTCGCGGCCGCCGGCACTGTCACAGCGGCCGAGTGGAGCGACGGCATCGCCGTGCTCACCCGCGCGCACAAGCAGACGCTCTATGCCGCCTGGCAGGCACAGGAGACCGCCTTTGTCCTCTCGCCGGACTTCTTCGTACTGGCTGACGCGGCGCCACAGGTCAATTCGTACCGTGTGGACGCACGGGTGCGCGGCGACTGGCAGACCGTGCTGCGCTCCCGGACCGCCCAGCGCCAGAACGTCGTCGACGCCAGCGCACGGGCAGTCGCGGACACCGAACAACTGGCCCTGCCGATCCTGCGCGACGCCCTCCTCGCCGACCTGGCCCCCAGCACCACCGGAGACATCGGGGAGGAAATGTCGGCGCTGTTCCTCGTTGACATGCTCGCGACCGGCACCCTGCGCACGACCCGGCTCAGGCAGGGCATCGAAAGCGTGCAGGCACTGCTGTCGGCGAAGCGCTCGGGCGAGCTGACCCACAACCATCCCGCCTCCGGCTGGACGATCGACATCGACGCCTTCACCCCGGCCTGGGCATGGCTGGGCGAGCTGGGCACCTGGCAGGCCGCCACCATGGCCTTCCTCTTCCCCGAGCGGCACCTGGACCCGACGCTGCTCGTGCCGGGTGCCGATCCGCCCGCGCCGTTGGACACGCTGTTCGACAACATCCGGGGTTCGGGGCCGTTCACCGGTGCCGCGGCGAGTCAGCTTGCCGCCCAGTACCTGCATGACGCGAAGTTCACCCCGTCCTTCACCTACCTGGACCCGCACCGCTCGGCGAAGCACCAGCAGGATGTGCACGACATCTCGACGCGGCAGTCCGACCAGGTCGCCAAGGAGGTCTTCTGGGTAGTGCCGATGCTGTTGGCGCAGCGGCTGCAGTCGGCCGGCGACTACCAGTCGGCGTTGGACTGGTACTGGCTCGTCTACCCGTACGACGTCGATGGGCAACCCGTCTCGATCTACGACCGGATCGATCTGGAGACGTCGTTCCGGCCGAACCTCACCTTCCTGCCAGGCTGGTCGACGAGGCTCGATCCGTTCACGCTCGTGGCCAACCGGCCAACGCCGTACACCCGCTACACCCTGCTCTCCATCATCCGGTGCCACCTCGACTTCGCGGACGCCGAGTTCAGCCGGGAGACCGACGAGTCGGTGGCCAACGCCCGTGCGCTCTACCTCGCGGCGCTGCGCCTGCTTGATCTGCCGGTGCTCCAGCCGCAGCTCCCGCTGAATCCGGGCGAGCCGGCGCTGCCCGTTCCGGAGTTCGACGAGCTGCGATCCCTGGCACAGGTGCAACTCGCGAAGCTGCGCCAGGGCCGCAACGTGGCCGGCATGCCGCGCATGCAGCTGAACGGTGCTGCCACGACAGTCACCCAGCCGACCCCGTACCGGTTCAAGGTTTTGCTGGATCGGGCTCGGCAGATCACCGCCCAGGCCGCCCAGATGGAGGCGGGTTACCTGGCGGCGCTGGAGAAGTACGACGATCGCAACCTGCGGCTCGTCGACGCGCTCAAGGCGATCGACCTGAACGCGGCTCAGGTCTCCCTGTCGGCGAGCCGGGTCAAGGAGGCCAACGACGCGGTCACGGCCGCGGTGGCGCAACGCGTCAAGGCCGACACCATGTCCGCGACGTACGGCGACCTCCTCGCCTCGGGGCCCAACCAGTACGAGACGAACCTGTTGGGCGAGTACGCGCAGATGCGCGGCATCAAGGACGACCTCGCCCTGCAGGACGTCGTCATCGGGGTGGCACAGGCGGCCGAGTCCGCCGGAAACACGCTCGACGACGTACTGAGTTTCGGGTTCAAACCGGCGATGGCGGCAGTGGCCGCCGCCGGAATCGCCCTCAAGGGGCGGTCCCAGATGCAGCTCAACGACGTTGAGGCGCAGATGCAGGCGAACCAGCTCCAGGCCGGCATCGAGCAGCGGCGAAGCGACTGGGGGGTGCAGCAGACCTCGGCCCAGCAGGACTCGCTCGTGGCCCAGGCTCAGGTGGTCA
Source organism: Rugosimonospora africana (assembly GCF_016862975.1). GTDB lineage: Bacteria > Actinomycetota > Actinomycetes > Mycobacteriales > Micromonosporaceae > Rugosimonospora > Rugosimonospora africana. The sequence continues at coordinate 68,600 of NZ_BONZ01000031.1, read as the reverse complement.
CGGCCAACGATCAGGTGACCATCGCGATCCAGGAACAGTCCGTGGCGTCGCTGCAGTACGACCAGGCCGTGGCGACCCTGAAGTTCCTCAATGGACAGTTCACCAACGCCGACCTGTACCTGTGGATGAGCAACACGCTCGGCGGGGTCTACCGGTACTTCCTGCAACAGGCCACGGCCACGGCCCGGCTCGCCCAGGCGCAGCTCTCCTTCGAGCGGGCCGAGCCGGCGCAGACCCTGATCCGCAACGACTACTGGCAGTCGCCGGCCGAGCTGACCTCGGGGGCGCAGACCAGCCGCCGCGGCCTCACCGGTGCCGAACAGCTCAGCGAGGACCTGACCCGCCTCGACGAGTACGCGTTCAGTTCTGAGCGGCGCCGGCTCAACCTGAGCCAGACCTTCTCACTGGCCCGGCTCATGCCGGTGGAGTTCCTCCAGTTCCGCCAGACCGGCGTGTTGTCCTTCGCCACTCCGATGGCCCTGTTCGACAACGACTTCCCGGGCCACTACCTGCGCCTGATCCGTCAGGTACGCACGAGCCTGGTGGCGCTCACGCCACCGGAGCGGGGTATCCGCGCCACCCTGTACTCCAACGGCATCTCCCGCGTCACCACCGGCAAGGACGGCGTCTTCACCGACATCGTGGTGCGCCATGACCCCGGTGTGGTCGCGCTGACCTCGCCGCTGAACGCGAGCGGGGTGTTCGAACTGGACCTGCAGTCGGACATGCTGCTGCCGTTCGAGTCCGGCGGTGTGGACACCACCTGGGAGCTTCAGCTTCCCCGAGCCGCCAACCCGTTCGACTACTCCAGCATCGTCGATGTACTGGTGACCATCGAATACACGGCCCTGTCCAGCGACAGCTACCGCAGTCAAGTGGTGGCCGGGCTCAACGCCAACCGCCAGCGCGGCGCCGACTGCGTGTTCAGTCTCGCCCGAGACTTCCCCGACCAGTGGTACGACCTGAACAATCCGGCCGATCCCGGCAACCGGTCGGTCACGTTGACCCTGCGCGACGTGGACTTCCCGCTCGGCATCGACGGCCTGTCGACCGCGGACGTGGCGGTGAGTCTCTCGAGCGACCACGGGGTACCCGACACGACGGTCTCGTTGCGCCGCGGCGCGCAGGGCGGCGACGCCTTGGCCACCAACGGCATCGCCAGCACGAGGCGAGGCAACGCGGCGGGTTGGCTTCCCCTCGTGGGCGCCGATCCGACCGGGGACTGGCAACTGAGCTTCGGCGACGATGCCGCGGCGCTGTTCGCCGCGGGCACGCTCGACGACATCCTGTTCGTGGTGAGCTGGACCGGACAGGGGCCGGCCTGGTTGCCGTAGCCGTCCCGCCCGATCCGACGCGCCCCGCAGGCGAACGCCCGCGGGGCGCGTCGGCGTGCCGTGCGATCTGGGCATGAACAGTAGGGACAGAGGCGCCGGGCATTGTGCGCTACTCTCGTGCGCGCCCGACCAATTCGTTAACGGGGGGACCGGTCGATGCTGCGACGAATTGGCCCTGCGGCCGTCATCGGTGCCGCGCTGCTCTTGGCCGGATGCGCCGCCACGGGTGCGCCAAAGGCGGCTGCCCCCGCACCCGCCGGCTCTACCTCATCGGCGGCTCCGGTGCCGCCGACTGCCGCCGTGGACACGATCCCGGAGGACTACAACCCGGCACGGGATCCGGCCGCGGACCTGAAAGCGGCGGTCGCGCTGGCCGCGTCCGATCACAAAGAGGTCCTCATCGACTTCGGCGCCGACTGGTGTCCCGACTGCAGAGTCCTCGACAAGCTGTTCCAGTCGAAGGAGACCAAGCCGCTGCTTCAGCGCGACTATCATGTGGTGGCGGTGGACGTTGGCCAGTTCGACCACAACCTCGACTTCGCCGAGAAGTACGTGACGCTGCGGACGAGCGGCATCCCCGCGCTGGTCGTGCTGGCGCCCGACGGCAAGGTTCTCGTGGCCACCAACGACGGTTCGTTCGCCAACGCACGCACCATGAACAGTGATCAGGTCAACGGGTTCCTGACCCACTGGGCGCCCAAGAGCTGACCGTGCGCCGCGCATTGATGACCGCGATGACCGTCGCGGTTCTCGCGGGCGGATGCGCTGGAGCCGACGCGGGCGACCCACCGGCCGACCTGTCCGGTCGTTTGGATGACAGCGGCGTCACCGTGGTGGCAACGCTGACTGCCGGGCCGGACGGAACCCAGCACGTGCGAGCGACGTTCACTCCGCAGAAGACCGGCTATCACCTGTACAGCATGGATCTGCCACCGGGAGGCGTGGACGGCCTCGGCCTGGCCACCACGGTGACCGTGCGCGGCACCCTGCGCGAGGCGGGCAGCCCGTCCGCGGACGCGCCGGTGAAAACCTTGCGGATCCAGGATCTGGACGTCGATCTGACCGTCTATCCCGACGGCCCGGTAACCATTACGGTGCCGGTGAACAGAACCGGGAAGGGGCGGGCCGAGGTGGTCGTCAGCTATGCGGCGTGCAGCCCGTCCACCTGCCTGGCCCCGGTACGTGACCGCGTCATCGCCCTCGCCCGCTCCGGCTGATCACGTCCCGGTCGCGCATGACCGAGTGCTCGCGAGCACGGTCGAGCACCGCCTCCGCCTCAGTGTCAGTGTCCGTGTCCGTGTCAGAAGGCTGTTGGCGCGTTCGTCTCGGTCGGTGGCTCCGGCCTGTGGGCGCCGCGGCGGACCTTGGTGAGCAGGGGCGGAGAGTCCCACGCTGGTTCGCCGCCGAACCAGCGCTGCAGGGCGGGGGCCGGTGGGCGCACTCCCCCGAGTGCGTACAGCGCGATGGCGAGCAGCGTACCGCCGACGGATATACCGAGGCAGATCCAGAGGGTGGTTCGGAGGCCATCGGACGGTCTGCTCCCGACGGTCGTGGCAATGTACAGCAGGATCGGCGTGATCATGAACGCGGACACCGCCCGCAGCAACTCGACGATCGCGAACACCCGCTGCAGGGCGATGTTGCGCAGCGAGAAACCGGCGATGAACAGAGCCGGGGTCACCGAGGCGCCCACACCGATGCCGATCAGTGTCGTTCCGATCAGGGCCACAGTGGTGCTGGGCGGAACGGAAGCGGCGACGAGGGCGATTCCCGCGCTGAGGGAGGCCATCCCGGTCAGCGCGAAATAGTGCAGCCCTCGGGTCGCGAACACGGCCCCGAACACGAGCGCGGTGATCACCGCTCCGGCGAACTCGGGCAGGAAGACCAATCCGAGCCGCAGGGGCGAGAACCGATCCTGGAGTAGAACGCCGATCAACGCGATCGCGGATACGGAGGCAGCCGCCGCGGACATCGCGGCCAGGACCCCAGCCACCGGCAGCGTACTCGTCATGGGACGCACGGTCAGCAGCGGGCGCTTGGCGCGATCCTGCTGAACGAGCAGGATGCCGATGAGCGCGACGCCCGCCGTCAGCGGCGCCAGGGTGGAGGCATCGAGAGACTTGCGGGTCAGCAGTTGCGTGGCGCCGAAGAACGCTGCCACGCAACCGGATGCCGCCAGTACGACGGCGACGGGAGAGCGCGTGGCGTCAGGCGCCGCCGGCGGTACGTCCTGGAAGGTGAGCACCACCAGCACCAACGCTACGGCGGCGATACCCGCGATCACCCAGAACAGCGGCCGCCAACCGTTCGCCTCGGCCTGGATGCCACCGATCAGCGGGCCGAGCGCGACCCCTCCGAAGATCGACAGGTTCATGATCACCGCTGTCGGGCGCACCTTCGCCAGCGGGAACCCGGTGACCAACGGAGGTACGGCGGCGATCAGCAGGAGGCTGGTGCACAGTCCCTGCAGGACGTGTCCGGTGATGAAGAGGGCCGGCCCGTTCGCCGCGGCCGCGAGCACCGAGCCGATCACGAGAATGGTGGCGTAGACGATCAGCATCCGGCGCTGTGGCAGGTGCTGAGCGAGTTGCACCGACAGTACGGTGCCCAACGCGTAGCCGGCGTTCGCCAGGCCCCCCGCCAGATTGATCTCCTCCGTGCTCATGTGGAGCTGTTGGCTGATGATCGGCATCACCGGCTGCAGCGCCGCCGACAGCACGAGGTACGGGATCAGGGCCAGGGCAACCATCGTCGCCACCGCCGGATACCGGCCGGCCAGCGGTCCCCGCTCTCTCATTTCAGCGGCCCCTCCAGCCCATCTCGTTCTCGTTGCGGTGCTGAAGGGCGCCCTCTCGCCCAAGCTACCTTGCGGAAGGACCCGTCCGGGCGGCATTGCCAGAGGACCGGTCGTGCGAGACCACCAGCGATTCCGGTGTGGACACAACCCTTGTGAGAATTGGCAACGCGTGGGACCTTGCGGTGCAACCGTGATGTCATGAGGAGCAGCGAGGCCGAGGCTCCGCCAGCCTGGAGAAGGTAACCGAGCGGAACGGGCGGGTGGCATATGGAGGACGACGCCCGCTAGCCAGACGAAAAGCCGTGGCCCTTCCCGTCAGGAGACATACACCATGGCCGCTGCGAAGCACGCTACGAAGAAACCAGCCGCCCCGCGTGCGGCTGCGAAGAAGACCTCCGCTACCAATGCGGCCCGGGCCAAGCGAGCCGACGCGAAGACATCGAACGCCAAGACGGCATCGAAGGCCCAGAAGACATCGAACGCCAAGACGGCACCGGCGAAACGGACCGCCGCCGGTAAGTCCACCGCGACGGCCGGTGTCGCTCCGGCGACGAAGGCCACTCCGGCACGGAAAACCGCCGCGGCCAGGACGATCCCCGCGAAGAAGGCCGCGTCGAAGCGGACGACGGCTGCCAAGACCGCCAAAAGGACCACGGCGGCCAAGACGACGGCCGCTCGCAAGGCGCCGACAAAGGCGACCCCGGCTCGCCCGGCTACCGTGGCAAAACGGGGCACCGGAACGAAGAAGGCCGCCACGCCGGCCCGACGTACCGGCTGACGTGGTGATCGGTTGTCGAAGGGATCCTGTCGGCCGGTTACCGTTGCCGGGTGCGGACGGAGGCGGGCGAGACGATCGGTTTCTCGGTGCTCGGCTCGATCAGGGTGGTCCGCGCCGGCGCCGAGCTGCGTCTGGGCGCCCGCCAGCAGCGCCTGGTGCTCGCGTTGCTGCTGGTCCGGGCCGGTTCACCGGTCCCCTTGGCCGAGCTCGTCGACCTGCTCTGGGACGAGGAGGCCCCGGCCAGCGCCGCGAACGTCGTGCACCGGCACGTCGGGGTGCTCCGGCGGCTGATCGAGCCCGGTCTGCCGACCCGTTCGGCGGGCCGTTACATCCTGCGGGAGCCGTCGGGCTACCGGCTTGCCGCCGACGAACAGTCCCTTGACCTGCTGAAATTCCGGTCGCTGATCCGGCACGCGGGCCGGAGCCTGCACGACGGCGACGCGGAGACGGCGCTGCGGCATTTCCTCGACGGTCTGCGCCTGTGGCGGGGCCGGTGCGCCGCCGGCCTGGAACCGGTCTCCCGCGTGCATCCCGCGTTCCTCGCCGTGGAGGCCGAACGCGCTCAGGCCGTACGGGACGCCGCCGACGCCGCCGAGCGCTGCGGCCGGCTGGGCGCGGTGCTGTCGCCGTTACGGCACGCCGCCGAGCAGCACCCGCTGGACGAGTCGCTGCAGAGCCGGTTGCTGCTGGCACTGGCCGCCGACGGCCGGCAGGCCGAAGCCGTCGAGGTGTACCGGGTGGTGCGCCGCCGGCTCGTCGAGGACCTGGGCATCGACCCGGGCCAGCAACTGCGGGAGGCCTACGACCGGCTGCTGCACCAGCGCATCCGGCCGGCGCGTACCCAGTCGCAGCCGCCACCGCCGCGGCCCGCGCAGCTGCCACCGGACCTGCCCTTCTTCAGCGGCCGGAACGACCTGATCGCGCAGGCCCGCGTGGCGCTGACGCGTCCGGGCGGGCCGGCGGTGCTCGCCATCGACGGCATGCCCGGGGTCGGCAAGACCGCCCTGGCCGTCCATCTCGCTCACGAGTTCGCCGCCGACTACCCGGACGGGCAGCTGTACGTCGACCTGCGCGGTTACGACGGGCGGGAGCCGAGGATGAGCCCGGCCGAGGCACTGCGCGGCTTCCTCGGCTCGCTCGGAGTGCCGCAGGACGGCATCCCCGCCGAGCTGCACGCCCAGGCGGGCATGTACCGCAGCCGCCTTGCCGGCCGGCGCCTGCTGATCGTGCTGGACAACTGCCGGGACGCCGAGCAGATCCGGCACCTGCTGCCGGGCAGCCCCGGCTGCCTGGTGATCGTCACCAGCCGCAGTCGGCTCGGCACGCTACTGACCACGGCCGGCGCCCACCCGTTGCCGGTCGGACTGCCCAGCGTCGAGGAGGCCCGCGCGGCGCTGCTGGGGCCGCTCGGCGCCCGCCGCGTGGCAGCGGACCCAGCCGCGATCGACGCCATCATCGCCCGCTGCGGTCGGCTGCCGCTCGCGCTGGCGGTGGTGGCCGCCCGCGCGGCGAGCCTGCCGCGCACGCCGGCGGCGCAGATCGCCGCCGAGCTGGCCCGAGCGCCCGGGAGTCTGGACGGCTTCGACGGCGACGGCACGCAGACCGGCCTGCGTGCCGTCTTCTCCTGGTCCTACCGAGCGCTGTCGGCCCCGGCCGCCCGGCTGTTCCGGCTGCTGCCGATCCATCCCGGACCGAACATCTCGATCGCGGGGGCGGCGGGCCTGGCAGGCGTCCCGCTGCGCGGCGCGCGGGCGCTGCTGGGCGAGCTGAGCCACGCGCACCTGATCAGCGAGGACCCGCCGGGCCGCTTCCGCACCCACGACCTGCTGCTGGCCTACGCCACGGAACTCGGCGAGGAGACCGACAGTCCGGCCGAGCGCGCCGCCGCGCAGCGCAGCTGCCTCCAGTTCTACCGGGCCACCTGCTACCAGGCGCACCGGCGGCTGCTGACCTCCGAGTACCAACCGATGATCGAGCCCGGGCCGGGCCAGACGCCGCTGCGCTTCGCCGACCACGGCGAGGCGATGCGCTGGTTCACCGCCGAGCGGCAGGTCCTGATCGCGCTGGTCGGCCGGGCCGCCCGGCAGGGCCGGCACACCGACGCCTGGCAGCTGGCCCTGGGCATGCAGCACTTCTTCGAACGCAGCGGCCGGTGGGCCGACTGGACGGCGACCGGCGAGGTGGCCCTCGATGCCGCCCGGACCGGCGGCGACTTGGTCGGGCAGGCCCGGATGCACCGCAGCCTGGCCGGCGCGGCTTACTTCCAGCACGAGCACGAGACCGCACTCGGGCATCTGGACCGGGCGGTGGAACTGCTGGCCCGGCTCGGCCTGCACGGCGAGATGACCCGGGCGGGGTTCAACCGGGCGATGATCCTGCGCGCCCTGGGGCGGCACGAGGAGGTCGTCCGGGCGCTGTCCGCGGCCCTTGAGCCGTGGCCGGCCGGACATGACAAACTGCGCGCGGACGTCCTGGTCATCATGGGAGCGAGCTACGCCGAACTGGGCCGCCAGGACGAGGCCGTGCGCTGCGCCGAGCAGGCGATGACGCTCTCTCGCGCGGCGGATTACAAGCTGGGCATCGCCGAGGCGTGGGAGGTCTTCGGCCAGGCGCATTCGGGCCGGCAGGAACTCGGCCAGGCGGTCGACTGCTGGCGCAAGTCGGCGCTGGTCTACCAGGACGCCTCGGCACCGGCGCCGGCCGCGGAGGTGCTCACGCTGCTCGGCGACACCCTGGCCGCCGCCGGCGAGCAGGACGCCGCGGTACGGGCATGGCAGGAGGCGCTTGCCCTGATCCCGCCCGCGCAGACCCGGGTGAGCCAGCGGCTGGCCGGCCTGCTCGCCGCGGTCACGTCGGGTACCTGACCGATCGCGATCGGCGACGGCACTCGATTCGCACTCACGCGTCAGTCCATCCCTCCGCATCGTCCCTAGGCTCATGCCTCATTCACCGTTGCTACTGGTTACGGGGGACATCGTGCCGCGGGAACCCGAGAGATCACCGGCCGGCCGGGCCGAGCGCATGACCGCGCTGCATGCCGACCACGCCCGCGCCGTGCTGCGTCTGCTGCTCGTCCTGACCCGCGGCCAGCGGCAGAGCGCCGAGGATCTGCTCCAGGAGACGATGCTGCGAGCCTGGCGGCACCTCGACGCGGTGCCCGCCGAGCCCGATGCCGCCCGCCGGTGGCTGTTCACCGTCGCCCGGCGGCTGGTCGTCGACCGCGTCCGGCTGCAGCGGGGCCGCCCGGACGAGGTCCAGCTCGTCGACATGACCTGGATTCCCGCGGGTGAGGACACCACCGGCGCGGCGCTGGCGTCCTACGCCATCCGGGACGCGCTGGACCGGCTGAGTCCGGCGCAACGCCGCCTGCTCTGCGAGGTCTACCTGGTCGGGCGGTCACCGGCCGAGGTCGCGGGCCGGTTGGGCGTACCGATCGGCACGGTGAAGTCGCGGACCCACTATGCGCTGCGCGCCCTTCGTACCGGCCTGCAAGCGGCCTGAGCGGGCGCGAGGGCACCGCCCGGCAATCCGGCGCCGCCGAGTCGAAGCTCACATTGCCGCGGCGGCGCGCCCGTTTCCCGGTGCGGGCCCTGCCATGCTTCGGCGGACGAGGCAACCAGCACCGCACACGCACAGGGATCGCATCAGGGATGACCGGCCCGCTGTCTTTCGCCGTCCTCGGCCCGGTGCGGGCCTGGCGCGGCCAGTCCGAGATCGACCTGGGTACCCGGCAGCAGCGGCTGATCCTGGCGTTGCTGCTGGCCCGAGCGGGCGGCGCGGTCAGCATCACCGAGTTCGTCGACCTGCTCTGGGAGTCCGATCCCCCGCCCAGCGCGGTCAATGTGGTGCACCGGCACGTCGGGATGCTGCGGCGGCTCTTCGAGCCGAGCCTGCCCACGCGGGCATCCGGCTCGGTGCTGATCCGCGACGGCGCGCAGTACCAGCTGTGCGTCGACGGGCAGTCGCTGGATCTGCTGCGGTTCCGCCACCTGGTCGCCGAGGCCGGCCACAGCTCCGGCGAGCCGGCCGTCGAGCTCTACCGGCAGGCGCTGGCGCTGTGGCGCGACCGGTGTGCCGCCGGCCTGCGGGCCGGCGGCCGGGCGCATCCGGACTTCGCCGCGGTCGACAGGGAGCGGTCCGCGGCCGTCCGGGCGGCGGCCGACGCCGCCGTGCGGGCCGGGTGCGTCCACGCGGTGCTGCCCGCGATCCGGCAGGCCGCGGACTACGAGCCGCTGGACGAGGCGCTGCAGGCGCGACTGTTGCTGGCGCTGGCCGCGGACGGCCGGCGGGCCGAGGCGCATGCGGCCTATGCCGAGATCGAGCACCGGCTCGCCGACGAGCTGGGCATCCAGCCGGGCGACGACCTGCGCGCCGCCCGCGACAGCCTGCTCGACGCCCGCGACAGCCTGCTCGACGCCCGCGAAAGCCTGCTCGACGCCCGGGAGAGCCTGGTCGACGCCCGCGAAAGCCTGGTCGACGCCCGCGAAAGCTTGCTCGACGCCGACTCCGACGACTTCAGCTCGACGCGCCGGACGCCGCGCCGCGGCCCGAAGCCGTCGGCCGGGGCCGAGCCGCCGATGCAGTTGCCGGCCGACCACCCCTACTTCACCGGCCGCCACAGCATCCTGGCCGCCGCGCGGGAGCTGCTGCCCGCGGACCGGCGGGCCTCCGCGCTGGTCATCGACGGGATGCCCGGCGTAGGGAAGACCACCCTCGCGGTGCACCTGGCTCACCGGTTGGCCGGCCGCTACCCCGATGGGCAGTTGCACGCGGATCTGCGCGGCTTCGGCCCGGGCGACTCGGTGATGGGACCGGCGGAGGCGCTGCGCGGCTTCCTGTGGTCCCTCGGGGTCGCGCCGGGCGCCATCCCGGCGGACCTGCACGCCCAGGCCGGCCTGTTCCGCGGCATCCTGGCGAAGCGCCGGATGCTGATCCTGCTCGACAACTGCCGCGACCGCGACCAGATCCGGCACCTGCTGCCCGGCACCGGCGGCAGTCTGGTCATCGCCACCAGCCGCCGCCGGATCTCCGGGCTGGTCGGCGTTCACTCGCTGCACCTCGACCCGCTGACCGACGCCGAGGCGCGCGAACTGCTCATCCGGTGGCTCGGCGACGCGGCGGTCGCCGACCCGGACGCCGTCGACGAGATCATCACGCGGTGCGAGCGGCTGCCGCTGGCCCTGGCGCTGGTCGCCACCCGCAGCCTCGGCCGGCCCGGGCTGGGCCTGTCCGCGGTCGCCGGTGAGCTGGCCGGGGCCGACGGCCGGCTGGCCGGTTTCGGGGACGCCAGGGCTGATCTGGAGGCGGTCTTCTCCTGGTCCTACCGAGCCCTGACCTCTGAGGCGGCCCGGCTCTTCCGGCTGCTGCCCCTGCATCCGAGCGGGGAGCTGAGCTGGCGGTCGGCGGCCGCGGTCGGCGGGGTGTCCGCGCGCCGCGCCCACGGCCTGCTCGCCGAACTCGAGGCGCAGCAACTGATCCAGCCGGGCGACGGCCGGTGGCGGATGCATTGTCTGCTGCGCGCCTATGCCGCGGAACTCGGAGAGGAGCACGACGACGCGGCCGAGCGGCGGGCCGCCATCGAACGGAGCGCCGCCATCGAGCGGGCCGGCTGGGCCAGCGGCCGCACCGGCGCCGGTGACCCGGACGCGGCGCCGGTGCGCGCCGCGTCCGGGACCCACTCTCAGTACCGGTAGGCGCGGATGATGGTCTCGTTGACCGTGTTACCGCTGCTGTCCGTCGCGGCGGCCCGCAACGAGACAAAGCCAGTGCCGGCCGGGTTGCGTACCCAGGCGAGCGCCTTCTCACCGGAGCGCAGCACGGTCAGCTTCTGCCAGGTCTTGCCATCGTCGAACGATGCCTCGACAGTCAAGGTCGTGGTCCGGGCCTTCGCCGCCCCGACCTGACGATCGAGCGAGACCGGGATGGCGAACAGCCGGTCGGCCGGCGCCCGGTTGTCGATGTCGAGGTCCGGGGTGAACCGGATCGCCGTCATCGGCAGCTTCACCAGGTCGCCGTCGCCCACGTGCCCGGACGTGAAGGTCCACGCCGCGTCGACCACGGTCGAGGTGGTGAACGCCGGGTCGCTGCGGAACGTTGCGGTCAACCGGTAGTCACCCGTGGCCGCGGGCACGTCCCACGCCCAGGGCGCCTGGTTCGCGTCGCCGACCTTGACCCCGTCACGGTAGAGGTTGACCTGCACGCTGCCGCCGTCGACAAACCGGAAGCCGTCGTGCCCGGCGCCGTCGCCGTGCAACGGCCCCGGGCCGCCCATCGTGTCGCCCCAGTAGCGGGTAGACCACTGCTGGCCGAAGTTCGGCTCCGGGAAGACCGGCCCGATCACCCCGTTGGCCCACTTCACGTCGTACGTGTGCCCGGGCTTGAAGCTGGTCCACGCCGACTCGTAGTACGTGTACCCCTGCTGGGCCGAGGTCGACTGCCACACCGCCTGCTTGTCCTGGTTGTAGTACTCGGTGATGGTGTTCGGCACGTCGTAGGTGAACTTCGGCGGGGCCGAACGCTCGTCGTTGGACCGGTAGACCGGCGAGTTGCCGGGCGCGTGCGCCACCGCGAACCGCGACACCGGCACACCGGCCACGTCCGCGCTGATCTGGGAGCGGACCGTGGCGAAGTCCTTCGCGCCCAGCTTCCGGCTCAGCCCGGTCATCATCTTCTCCGGCTCGTACAGGTAGACCCGGTAGACATACGGGCTGTTGTGCAGGGTGCCGTCCTGGGCAACCTGGCCCCACATCCCGTTGACGTAGGAAACGAAGCCGGGCGTCTTGCCGGCCCCGATCTGCGCGGTCCTCAGGTGGTCGAGGGGAACGTTCATCAGCACGCCGTACGGGTCGTTGCTGCCCCAGATCTGCGGCTGCTGGGTCCGGATCGTCCAGCCGGCCTCCTGGAAGACCGCGGTGGCCTTCGGGTTCGGTACCGACACCGCGATCGGCTTTGCCAGGCGGGCGTCCATGGTCAGCGCCTGATCCCTGGTCAGGTCGAGGCTCGGGCGCACCAGCGACGTGATGTTCGGGAAGTTCGGGTCGCCGGTCAACAGGTAGGTCTGGACCAGATAGTGGCCCGCGCGCAGCCGGTACTCGGTGGCCGTGGGGTCGTCGAGTTCCTGGACGGTCTGCCGGTCCAGATCGGTCAGGAGAGTGACCCAGCCCTGGTCGGCCGTGGGCGCCGTTCCGTCCGGCCCGACGAGCTTCAGGTTCAGCTGGTGGCGGGCGACGTCGAGCGCGACCGGGGTCTGCACCTGGGCGCCGCCGCCGGTGGCGGTCACCTCGCCGCCGAAGTAGAGGTCGGGCAGGTTGGCGCCGGCCGCCACGTTGACGGTCACGGTGGCCGTGCCGCCGGCCGGGACCGTCACCGAGGAGGCGGACAGGCTGAACAGGCCGGCCGGTGCCGGGGCGCCGTCGGCGTCCTTGGCGTCGAGGGCCACAGCCAGGGTCAGGGCGGAAGGGCCGCTGTTGGCGTACGTGACCGTGCTCTTCTGCGCCGCGGTGGTCCGCTCGAAGGCGACGCTGACCGGGCTCGCCGTGACGGTCTGCCCGATCGCCCGGGCGACGTTGACGAAGCCCGCGCCCTGCTCGTAGACGCCGATGGCGGCACTGGGCTGCGCCGCCGCCATCAGCGTGGACTTGATCTGCTCAGGCGTCCAGTCCGGGTGCTGCTGGGCCAGGATCGCCGCCGCGCCGGCCACGTGCGGAGTCGCCATCGAGGTGCCGGACAGGTTGGTGTACTGCGGGTTCTCGTCGTCCGGCGGCAGGTCCGAGGTCGAACTGCGGGCGGCGACGATGCCGACGCCCGGCGCGGTGATGTCCGGCTTGATGCCGGCGTCGCTGGTGCGCGGGCCCCGGCTGGAGAAGTCGGCCAGGTCACCCGTCTTGGTCACCGCGCCCACGGTCAGCGCCTCGGTCACGTCGCCCGGCGAGTTCACCGTGGACTCGCCGGACTCGCCGTCGTTGCCCGCGGCGACAACGAACAGCACGCCGTAGCGGTGGGTGAGGTCGGTCAGGGCCGCCTCGACCGGGTCGGTCCCCGGGCTGTCCGGGCCGCCGAGGCTCATGTTGGCGATCGTGACGCCCTGCTGCGCCACCCAGGTCATGCCGGCCAGGATCGCCGACTCCGGGCAACCCTCCTCGGTGCAGACCTTGGCGCTGTAGAGGGTCGCGCCGGGCGCCATGCCCTTGTACCGGCCCTGCGAGGCGGCCCCGTCGCCGGCGATGGTGGAGGCGACGTGGGTACCGTGGCCGACCCGGTCGAGGGTGTCCGGGTCGGTGGTGAAGTTCTCCGCGGCGGCAACGCGGCCGGCCAGGTCGGGGTGGGTCTGGTCGATGCCGGTGTCGATCACGCCGACCTTCACCCCCGTTCCGGTCCAGCCGGCCTGCCATGCCTGGGGCGCGCCGGTCATCGGGACGCTAACGTCGAGGGTGGGGTGGCGCAGCCCGTCGAGCCAGATCTTGTCGAACCCGGCCCGCAGTTGCCGCTGGTTGCCACTCGCGGCGGACGTGATGCCGTTCCAGAAGGACACCGCGTCCGTGCGGCTCTCCGCGACGGCGTCCGCCCCGGAGAGCTGTCGGGTGGTCCTCGCCCCGACGACACCGGCGGGCGCGGCGCCGGCGTGCGCGACGATGAGCGGCAGGGTGGCCCGGGTGTCGTCGTAGCCGAAGTCGACCAGCGTCGAGATGTCGAACAGCCGCTCGTCGAGCTTGCCCCGGTTGAGAAGGCCGACGGCGTCGGCGGGGATGACCCGCACGTCCTTGCCGGCGCTGTCCTTGACGAACGGGATCCGTTCCCGTCCCTTGCCCGGCACGACGTCGATGGCCGTCGCACCATCCTTGGTACTGATGTGGACGGTGTCGCCGGTGATCAGGGTGACCGTGTGGGGCTTGGACGCGAACGCGGGGGCCGTCGACGGCTTCGGAGCCTGCGGCTGCGCCGACGCCGCCGTACCGCTCGGAGCCACCGCCAAGACGCCCAGCACCAGCGGCAGTGCCAGCGCCGATATCTTGCGAGCTGATCTCATCATTCTCCCTGGGTGAACGCGAGAAGTATCCAGGTGCTCCGGACGTGTCCGGGGGATGAAAGTTCATCCCGAGTGACCTGGATCACTGCTCGCGCCAGGTTGCGGGCACGGATCCTCAGCGCAGCTGGCTCCAGGGGCGCCCCTCGTCTCCCGGCAGCCGCTCGGTGGCGAAGCGCTCGTCGACCGCGGCCACCTCGTCCGCGGTCGGGCTCGGTCCGAGGCGGCCGAGTTCCTCGAACAGCTCCTCGTTGCCGGCCGGCGCGCTGACGAACAGCAGCCTGCCGCCGGTCGGCGTGACAAACGTGTGGTGTGCGCCCCGCGGCACGACCACCATGGTGCCCGGACCGCCGGAGAACTCGGCGTCGCCCACCCGGAAGTGGTACTCGCCATCGAGCACGTACGCGATCTTCATGAAGTTGAGGTGCGCATGCGGCGGGTTCTCGGCGATGACGTCATGGTGGAAGATGAAGCTGCCGAGAGCGCCGCCGACGTCAGCCCCACGGACAAGGATCTCCGGCCGGTGCGGGCCGCCAAGCTCGATCATCGTGCCCTCGCCGGGCTGGATCGCCCACCCGTCCCGACCCCAGTCGGAATTGCCGTTACCGGTCACTGTGCTGGCCTCTCAATCAGGTGCCGTTTCAAGCAGGCGCAGTCTACGACGCGCCCCTGGCCCGGGCTCCTCTGTAGAGTTCCAGCCCTACGGAGACAAAATCTGGGTGTACGACCGAGCTTCGGATGGCGCCTCGGCAGTGGCCCGCTGGTACACCGACTACGGTCGCTGGGGCACCTGCCACAACGCGCACGGCTACAGCACCTGGGCGGTGTGCGACAAGGACTTCGCGGACCTCGCCGCCGTCGCGGCCACGCTCAACCTTCAACGAGTGCGATCGCAGCCCGGCTCGGCCGGCCAACCGAACCTGCGTTGACATCCACCCACGCCCGGGATAGCTTTGTTATCAAAGCTAATTCGTAGGCAAACTGAACCCTGCATGGAGGATGGCATGCCCCACCTCAGCGTCCAGGTACTGGAGAGCGACCTGGCCGGCCGCGAGACCGCCCTGATCGAGAAACTGACCGACGCGGTCGTCGCGGTCTACGGGGAGTGGGCGCGAAGCATCGCGGTCGTGCAGTTGATTGGCCTGCCGCCCAACCGATGGGGCATCGGCGGCGCGCCAGCGCAGGCGCCCTCGCCCAGCGTCACATTCGGCATCAAGGAAGCCGCGTTCAGCCGACCCGACGCCGAGGAAATCGTCGCCCGCCTCATCTCCGGAGTTACGGAGGCTATCGTCGATGTCTTTGGGGAACGTGTCCGCGCCGGCGTGACGGTCGAACTCGTCGGCACCCCGGCCGGGCGCACCGGCATCGGCGGTGTCGTGGTCACGTCATAGCGGCGTCCCGCAGCGCCAGAGGGATGGGCGCGAGGCGGGGCCAGACACGGCCGACCCCTACCGGTCCCGACGCTGCCGCCGCGTGGACGTACTCTCAATCGCGAGTGAAGAGCTGGATCCAGCTTCGGTGCGTGAAGCGCCAGCCGGCTTCGGTACGGACGAAGCGGTCGTGGTCTTCGCCGACAACCCAGGGAGTGCTCGTGGGCCGGCCGTCGGCGTCGTTGACGTAGACCGTCAGCACGGTGACGCCCTCGGCGGTGTCGCGGCCCTCGCCGTCGACGGCCGAGGCGACGAAGCGCAGATTCGACGCCAGGTGCCGGATGCCGGGGTAGGGATTGGCTCGTTCGAGCGCCTGACCCCAGGCCCGGATCGCCTCGCGGCCGCGGTAGGTCTGCTCGACCCGCAGTTCCCCGTCGTCGACGAACAACTCGTGCAGCGTGCCGGCCCGACCGGAGTCGACCCGCCACGTGCTTTCGACGACCAGGCGGGACAGGCTCAGGTGGTCAGCGTCGCTGACCAGACCCGGCAGGGACGCTTGAGATTCCGCCATACCCGTATTGTGCGCGTGGCGGAGTTCGCGGAAGCGCGTATCGACGACGTTCTAGACGTGTGCGGCTTCCCGCTCGCCGTCGTGGTGACCGTCATCCTGTCGGGAGCGGGGACGGCTCACCCCTTGACGCTTCCCTGGGTCAGGCCGGTGCGCCAGAACCGTTGCAGCACGACCATCGCCGCCATCAACGGCAGCACGGAGACGAACGCGCCACCGACGACGAGTTGGTACAGCTCGGGTTGGCGGTCCTGGAAGGATTGCCAGGAGGTCAGCCCGAGGGTGATCGGATACAGCTTCGGGTTCGACAGCATGACCAGCGGCAGGAAGTAGTTGTTCCAGATGCCGACGAACTGGAACAGGAACACGGTGACCAGCGCCGGCGTCATGATCCGCAGGGCGACGGTGCGGAAGATGCGGGCCTCGCCGGCGCCGTCGATGCGAGCCGACTCGATCAGTTCGTCGGGGACGGATGCCTCCGCGTAGATCCGGCACAGGTAGACGCCGAACGGGCTGACCACGCTGGGGATCAGCACCGCCCAGTAGCTGTTGACCAGGCTCACCTTGGCGGCGAGCAGGTACAGCGGCAGAGCCAGCGCGGTGCCGGGGATGAGCACCCCACCGAGGACCACGTTGAACACCGCCTCGCGGCCGCGGAAGTGGTACTTGGCAAGCGCGTAGCCCGCCATCGCCGACAGCAGTGTCGCGACCGCGGCACCGGCTCCCGCGTAGACCAGGCTGTTGACCACCCAACGCAGGTAGATGCCGTGGTCGTAGCTGAACACGTGCCGCATGTTGGCGAACCATTGTGGTCGCGACAACCACAGGCCGGAGCTGCCGAACAGCTGCGCGGTCGACTTGGTGGAGGCGACGATCAGCCAGTACACCGGTAGCAGGAAATAGACGGCGGCGACGGCGCACAGACCCACGACGGTCACCCGGCTCGCAGGCGTGCTGTCGTCGCCTCGGCGGCGACGGGAGCGCGGTTGCCGCACCGGCCCGCCGTCCTTCGACCGCGGCCGTGCCAGGCTGGGCGCGCTCATCGCGATGCTCCGCCGCGCCGGCCGACCAGCCGCAGGAATCCGAAGGAGAGCACGAACGCGGCCACGGCCAGCAGCACCGCCTTGGCCGACGCGAGATAGTAGTCGTTGTTGGCGAACGCCGAGTTGTAGGCGCTCAGGTTGGGCGTGTAGTCGTTGCTGATCCCGGTGGAGACCGGCTTGAGGATCAGTGGTTCGGCGAACAGTTGCAGGGTGCCGATGATGGTGAACACGGTGGTGAGCACGATCGCGGGACGCAACAGCGGCAGTTTGACGCGCCGCGCGATCTGCCAGGCGCTGGCTCCGTCGGTGCGGGCGGCTTCGTACAGGTCGCCGGGAATGGCCTGCAGCTGGGCGGTGACGACGAGCATGTTGTATCCGGCGAATTCCCAGGTGACGATGTTGGCTATCGACCACAGCACGGATCCGCCGCCCAGCAAATCCGGGTGCAGCCCGGCGTGACCGGCGAGGGCGAGGACCGGGCTGGTACCGGGGGTGTAGAGGAACCCCCACAGGATCGAGGCGATGACGCCGGGTACGCCGTAGGGCATGAAGTAGGTGGCGCGGAAGAATCGGACCGCCCGCGCGGAGACGGTGTCCAGCAGCAGCGCGAGCGCGACCGCCAGCAGGATCATCACCGGAACCTGGACCACCGCGTAGAGCAGCACCCGGCGCACGCTGGCCAGGAACGCCGCGTCGCCCAGTGCCCGGGAGTAGTTGGAAAGCCCGGCGAAGACGGTATGCGATCCGCCGAGCCCCAGCGGCCCGGACAGGCTGTTCTTGTGCAGGCTTTCGTAGATGGCGTACCCGATGGGAAGCAGGAACGTGGCCGCGAACAGAACCAGGAACGGGGTCAGGAATCCCCAGGCTGCTCGGGTGGTGCGGCGGTGGACGGCGGCCAACGTTCCTCCTCTTGTCAACCTCGATCGCTGCTCCGCCGGCCCTGCCGGCGGCGGGGTGGTCCGGTGGCCGGCGGGGGCAGCCGGCCACCGGAGTACCGGAACTACTGCGCGGTGCTGACCTTGAAGCCCGCGCTCTTCAGGTCGTCAACCACCTGACCCTGCGCGGCCTTGACGCTTTCCAGGAAGCTGCCCTTGCCGTTGACGGCGGCGGAGAACCCGTCGTTGAGGTGCTGGTATGCCTGATCGGTGGTGGGGATCCAGGTCCAGGACTCGTTGATGTGCTGATCCGAGTCGGCGAACACGTCGTTGTACTTCTGGCCGCTGAAGAACGGCGACGGCTGGTCCAGCGATGATCCGACGTAGCCGGAGGTCGCGGCGGGCCAACCGTAGCCACCTTTGATCAGCAGGGCGATGCTCTGCGGGTCGCTGTTGAGCCAGGTCGCGAACTGCAATGCCTGCTGCGGGTGCTTGGCTCCCTTGAGAACCGCGGTGGACGAGCCGCCCCAGTTCGCCGAGTCGGTACCGCCGGCCGTCCACTGCGGCAGCGGGGCCACCTTCCACATACCCGAGGTGCCCGGCGCGTTGCCCGTGATGATCGCGTCGCCCCACTGGGCGCTGACCCAACCGGCGATCGCGCCGGTCTGCAGGTCCTTGTACCAGCCGTCGGCAAAGTCCGGCTCGGTCTTTATCACGTGCTCGGTACGCAGCCGGTCCCAGTACGTGGCGACCTTCTCGGTGACGGGCGTGTCGATGTGCACCGTCCAGGTGTCGCCGCTGGTGCCGAACCAGTTCGCGCCGGCCTGCCAGGCCAGTGCCGTGAACCAGGCGGAGTTGCCGGGCGGGAACGTGCCGATGTACTCGGTCGGATTCGACTGGTGGATTTTGATGGCGTCCTGCTCGTACTCGGCCCAGGTGGCCGGGGGTCGGCTGATGCCGGCCTTGGCGAACAGGTCCGCGCGGTAGAAAAAGCCCATCGGACCGGATGCCTGCGGGATCGCGTACACCTTGCCGCCGAACACGCCCTCCTTCCACTGCCACGGCGTGAACCTGCTCTGGTACTTACCCGCCCCGTACTGACTCAGGTCGATTAGGTTGCTGCCCATCAGGAATCCCGGGATTTCCTGGTACTCGACCTGCGCCAGGTCGGGAGCGTTGCCCGCCTTCAGCGCCGCGTGCATCTTCGCGTACCCGCCAGAGGAGCCCGACGGGATCTTCTGCAGTGTCACGTGGATGTTCGGGTTTTCCTTGTTCCACAAGGCGACCGCCTGGTCGATTCCCGGAACCCAAGACCAGAAAGTCATGTCGATTTTCTGGCCGGGCTTGGTCGCGGAGTTGCCATCACCGCTGCCCGAACACGCCGCGACCGACAGGACGAGCGCGGTCAGACACGCGAGCCAGATCATCCGGCGGCCGAAGCGCAGCCAGCCACAGGTGTTGTGCATGGCGCTGTCCTTCCGTCGGGCGGCCGCACGATACGACCGGCGAGGATCACCCACTATCGAATCGACGACGGTGGGCTGTCAAGGTTTAATCGTATTTAATTCTTAAGGTAAGATTCTGGCTCCGTCTCCGGAACGTGCCGCGATGGAGGGAACGTGACTCGCTACAGCGCGCGCGGGTTGCACGGGCAGGTCGTGCACGAGCTTGGGGCACGGATCCTGTCCGGTCGCATCCTTCCGGGAACCACCATCGACCTGTCCAGCGTCGAATCCGAGCTCGGGATCAGCCGCACCGTCCTGCGCGAGTCGCTGAAGGTTCTCGCCGCCAAGGGTCTGGTCGGCGCACGCCAGAAGCGCGGCACGTTCGTGACCGCGCCCGAGGAATGGAACATGCTCGACGCCGACGTCCTGCGCTGGCGGGTCGCGGCCCAACCGACACAGGCACTGCTGGACCAACTGGCGGAGGTGCGCCGGATCGTCGAGCCCGCCGCGGCCGCGCTCGCCGCGGCGCGGCGCGGCGACGCCGACCTCGACGCGCTCGAACAGGCACTGGCAGGAATGGACGCGGCGGTGCACGACCCCGCCGACGTCGTTCAGGCGGACCTGCGCTTCCACACCGCGCTGCTGGAAGCCACCCACAACGTCCTGATCGCGAGCCTGAAGGGCGTAATCGAACAGGGCCTGCGCCAGCGCGACCTTCTCGTGCATGCCAACCCCGGCGCGGCCGACCCGCTGCCCAGCCACCGCGCCGTGCTGGCCGCCGTTCGGGCGCGGGACGAGCCGGTCGCCGAACGGGCGATGCGCGCGCTACTCGAACAGGCCGCGGCCGACTTCGCGCAACTCAACCTGTGAGGAAGGGCCATGTCCGTCACCCTCCACCGCCCGAATCGGCCCGCCGGTCCGCGGCTTGCCATCTCACTGTGGGACTTCAGCTGGTACACGCAGGCCGGGCCGGGCGAGCCCTTCGAGAACCTCGACGAGGCATTCGACCAGTTGCTGGACCGCGGATTCAACGCGGTGCGGATCTGCGCCCTCCCGTTCCTGTTGTTCTCCGGAAGGGTTCCCGACACCGACCTCACAGTCTGCGGCCTGGGCCATGACTACGGTCAACGTACCCGCTGGTACAACGTCCGCGGCGGGTACCCGCTGCGCCCGCTCGACCGGCTCGAGCAGCTGTTCGACAGCGCGGGGCGCCACGGTGTACGGGTCATCGTCTCCTCCTGGGAGTACCAGCAGTCGCCGTGCTTCGTCACGTCCGACGTGTGGTTCCGCGCGCTGGCCGCGGTGCCACCCGCCGACCGTTGCCAGCTCATGGCGCAGTCCCTGGCCCGCCTGGTCGAGCACCTCTCCGCACGCGGCCTTGCCGGCCCGATCGCCTATCTGGAGCTGCACAACGAGGTGGACAACTGCGGCGTCTGCCCGCCCACTCCGGGCGACCCTCCCGGCCACTACGCCCGGCTGCGCGTGCCGCTGCGGCAGGGGCTGGCCACTCTGAGACAGGCGCGCCCGGACCTGCTGAGCACCTACTCGATCGGCGAAACCTGGCCCATCGAACTGACCGAACTCGCCGACGAGGTCGGCGTCGCCCACTTCCACTTCTACGTGTACGGGGTGCTGGCCGCGCTCTACCAGGCGGTCGGTCTCGGGCACGGCACCGGCGCACGCCCCGCGGTCGAGCACTGGCCCACGCCGACGCTGGCCGGCATGCTGCGCCCCGATGCGCCGCGCCGCGCCGACTACCGACCGGACGCGTCGTGGCAGACGCGGGCCACCGGCATCGACGGGGACCTGTTCTACGTGCATGACTGGGTGGACCCGGACCGCTGGGACCTCTGGCTCTACGAGCACTACCAGGAACACCGGCTGGCGATGCGCGCTGCGCTCACCGACTGGGTCGCCGCCGTGGCGGCGCACGCCGGTCGGCTCGGCGTGCCCGCGGTCCTCGGCGAGGGCGTGGTCGGGTACACCCCGCGACTCAGCCGGTTCGAGGAGGACGCAGTCGGCAAGGATCTCGCCGAACACACCGTCCGCGGTTGCCTGGACCACGGTTACTGGGGTGCCGTTCTCACCTCGAATGCCGCCCCGCAGCACCCGATGTGGTGGACCGACCAGTCGTGGATGCGGCGGCTCAACGCTCAGATCACCGGCGCCGCCTGGTAGGCGACCGCCTCGCCTGAGTCCGGCGACGCCTCGCCGCTATGCCTGAGTCCGGCGACGCCTCGCGGTGCGGGTGGCCGGGCTCGCGGCCCGCGCCCGGCGCAGGTCGGCGTCTGCCTGAGCCAGCAGCCGGTGCACGGCCTCCCGGCTGCCGTCCACGTCGCCGTCCCGGATGCGGTCCAGGATCGCCTGATGGTTGGGGGTCGGGTCGCTCCAGTGGTCGCCCGGCTTGTGTACGACCCGGTCCCGGGCATCCAGGGCGTTGGTGATCACGACGTCCATGCGGGTGAACAGTTCGTTTTGCGCCGCCGCCATCAGCGCCCGGTGGAAGCGCAGATCCGCGGCGATGGCGGCATCCGCGTCGCCGTCCGCCGCCGCCATCGCGGCGACCGCGTCCTCCAGCGCCACGAGGTCGTCGGCGGTGTGGCGTCGTGCCGCGAGGGCGGCGCAGGCCGGTTCGACGAGCGCCCGGACCTCGGCGAGGTCGGCGAGGAACCGGTCGGAGACGCCGACCTGCAACTGCCACTTCATCACGTCGGTGTCCAGCAGGCTCCAGGACGAGCGCTCCCGCACGAAGGTGCCCCGCTTGGGTCGCGAGTCCACCAGACCCTTGGCTCCGAGCACGCGCAGAGCCTCCCGGATGACCGTCTTGCTGACGGCCAGCTCGGACTCCAGCCGGTCGGGATCGATGACGTCACCGGGGAGGTAGTCGCCACCCAACACCCGCAGCCCCAGGGTGTCCACGACCTGGCCATGGATGCCGCGACCCGGGTAGCTGCGCACCGCCGCGCGATCCGACGAGTGGCCTAACGTATGCGTGCGTCCTACCATCTGATGCCGCCGTTCATTGTGGACCGTCGCGATCACCGGTTGGGCAGCGCCCATCCTCGCGAGAGGAACTCCGGGGAACCTCGTGGAAGGATCGTGCGGACGACGCGGGCCCGCGGACATTCTATACACCGGTGTCCGGCCAGCCGCGTCTGTCGAATGCGGTGGGCATCGAATGCTCGTAAAAGACGCATTAACGGTGCGGTACGGGCGGCGGGTCCGGCACACCGCCCGTCCGCTCATCCGCCGTCCGCCCGTCCGCTCATCCGGCGCTCAGGTCGCGGAACGCGCCGTAGGCGAGTTTGCGAGTGGTTCCGTCGAAGGTCGTCAGGCCCATGACGGAGATCCCGTTGTACTCCTGGTTGTATCCGTCGCGTTCCTTGTAGTCCTTCAGTACCCAGAACGTGTAGCCCGCGGTGAAGGCTCGCCGGCTGACCACCTGGTCCCAGTGCGCCTTCAGCGAGGCGGCCTGCCATTCCTCGGTGCCCTCCTGCGTCGCCGGGCCGTGGGTGCCGGCGATCGACCAGGTGCCGTTCTCGGTGATGAGGATGGGCTTGCCCGGATAGCGGCCGTGCACGGTGTCCAGAGTCGGGCCGAGGTCGGAGTCCTTGCCGTAGAAGTAACCGAAGTATTCGTTGAACCCGATGACGTCGGCGAGATCGAACGCCGGGTCGTTGGAGGTCGACGAGGCCCAGGTGACCGGCCGGTGCTGCGGGTCGACCTGGTTGACCGCGGCCTTCAGCTGGGCGATCCACGCGCGGTACACCGGTGCCCCGTTGCCGTCGATCTCCGACTCGTTCTGAAGGCCCCACAGCAGGACCGACGGGTGGTTGGCCTGGTTCCAGGCCATCATCAGCGCCAGCGCGCGCGACAGCCCGTACTGTTCGGTCTGCAGCTTCTCCTGCGGGACGTTCAGCCACATCGTGTCGATGTCGTCCATCACGAACACGCCGTGCTCGTCGGCCCAGTCGTAGACGTAGGGGTGGCGGTTGTAGACGGAGTCGCGGATGAAGTTGGCGTGCAGGTCCAGCACCTGGCCCAGCTCGCGGTCGTAGTCCGCGACGGTCATCGCGCTGCCGTGCGCGGCCGTCTCCTCATGCCAGTTGACGCCCTTGAGCAGCACCGGCTGGTCGTTGACCTGGATCTGGGAACCGGCCGTGTCGATCGTGCGCAGCCCGTAGCGGGTGTGCAGCCGGTCGACCTCGCGGCCGGTCCCACCCTCGGACAGCCGGGCCAACAGCGTGTACATCCGCGGCGTCGCGGTCGACCAGCGGCCGGCCGTGGGTACGGGGATCAGACAGGTCACCGTGGTCGCCGACCGGCCGGCGAGGGCCACCGGCACGCGGCACGGCCGGCCACCGGTACCCGCACCGGGGTCGAGCGTCACCGTGCCGTGCAGCGTGGCGGCCCCGTCGTTCTGCACAACGGCGGTGGCGCGCAGGCGCCCGTCCGGCGCCAGACTGGTGAGCACCTTGCCGATCGTCGAGCGCGGCACCGCCTCCAGCCACAACGATCGGGTCAGGCCGGCGTACGGCCAGTAGTCGACCGGCTTGTACGGGATGGCGGTGTCGTTGGTGACCGGGGTGCCACCGGAGACGTAGTCGGTGAACGACGCGGAGCGCAGTACCCGGATGGTGACGGTGTTCGTCTGCCCCGCACGCAGCGCGTCGCCCACCGGGACGGCGAAGGGCGTGTGGCCGCCCTCGTGCGTGCCGAGGTAGCGGCCGTTGACCCAGATGTCCGCGCGGTAGTTGGCGCCCAGGGACATCAGGCGCACCAGCCGGCCCGCCCAGTCGCCGGGTACCGGGACAGCGCGCCGGTACCAGGCGAAGCCGTCGCGGAACGCGGTTCCGGTACCGAACGACGAACCGTCCATGCTGGCGAAGTTGGGCGTGTCGAGCAGATCCCAGGCGGACGGGACCGAGATGTCGTTCCACTGCGAGGTGTCCGTGCCGTTCTGCCAACCCTCGCTCAGCCCGACGTCGCCCGGGTCGAACCGGAACTTCCAGGTGCCGTCCAGCGGCGCGTACCGGCGGGTCGTCTCGTGTGTGTTCCAGCCGTCGAAGGCTGGTACCGGCTGACCGTACTGGTACACGACGCTGGTCTGCGCCAGGTCGCGGACCTCGGTGCCGGCGGGTTCACTGGTGAACACGGCCGGCGGGCCGGCGGCCCGCGTGCCCGCCGCCGCGGGGCTCTGATCGGTCGTGGCGCCCTCGGCCGGACCGGCGAGCACTCCGGCCAGCAGCCCGGCGGCGAACACCGCGGCCGCGGCCCGGGATGCGGCGCGGCGCTTCCCGGATCGGCGCTTCCCGGATCGGCGCGGCAGGTCCGGTGAGCCGAAGCGGCGGCCCGGGTGGTCGTGCGCGGTGGGCGGCGAGGTGCCGTTCATCGGAATCCTCTCTGCGGGTCAACGGGCGCTTGTGACGTCCAGGTCTCACACCGATGGCGGGAGACACATCTGGCCGTTGTTCGAGTTTCGCCTCGGCCGCCTGCTGGAGACACATCGACCCACGTCGAGACTGGAGCCCGGTCCGAGCGATGTCAAGATATGTTCATAATTTAATGTTTCTGGCCCCCACGGCCGGGATGGCGCCGGGCTACATCCCCCGCGGCGGACACCGGTATAGTAAAGCTTTTCACAACGCGTTTCCCGTCCGAGCGGGACGGAGACGAGGCATGCCCCTGGACCCGGACGAGGTATTCATTGAAAAAGCGTCCCAGCATCAAGGACGTGGCCGAACGGGCGGGTGTCTCCATGGCGACCGTGTCCCGGGTGCTCTCCGGCGACTACCCCGTCTCCGGCGAGACGCGGGCTCGGGTCGAGCGCGCGGTCCGCGAACTCGACTACGTGGTCAACGCGCACGCGCGGGCGCTGCACGGAGCCACCTCGAAGGTGGTCGCGCTCGTGGTGGCCGAGGTGGTCACGCCGTTCTTCGCCCGAATCGCGGCCGGCGTCGAGGAGCAGGCCACGCTGGCGCACCGGCTGTGCCTGGTGTGCACCACCCACGCCGATCCCGATCGCGAGCTCGACGTGGTTCGCCTGATGCGCGAGCAGCGGGCGGACGCGGTCATCCTGGCCGGCGGGGTGGTCGAGAACGATGATTACCGGGAACGGATGCGGGGCTACGCCCAGGGGCTGGAGAATGCCGGCAGCCGGCTGGTGCTGTGCGCCCGGCCGTCGCTGGGTCCGGACTTCCCGGCGATCAGCGTGGAGTATGAGAACGTGGGCGGAGCGCACGCCGCCACGACGCACCTGTTGACGGCCGGCCACCGGAAGATCCTCATGGTCGCCGGGCCGGTCGGGTTGACCACCTCCGACCAGCGGGTGGAGGGCTACCGGTCGGCACTGGCCATGTACGGGCTGCCGGTCGATCCGGTGATGATCAGTCACGGCCCGTGGGACCGGGACGGCGGGTACCTGCGGATGCGCGCGCTACTGGAGTCGGGGCCGGAGTTCACCGCCATCTTCGCCGGCAACGACGGGGTCGCCGCGGGCGCGATCGCCGCGCTGCGCGAGGCCGGCCGGCGGGTGCCGGACGACGTCTCGATCGTCGGGTACGACGACGTGCCCAGCGCGGCGGACTTCAACCCGCCGCTGACCACCGTGCGGGTACCGCAGGCGGAGTTGGGCCGGACCGCCGTGCGGCTGGCGACCGAGTCGTCCCGGGAGACGTCGGGGCGGGAGCACGTCATGCTCGGAACCCACCTGGTGATCCGCGACTCGGTCCGCCCGCTCGCCGGCTGACCCCGACGCTCCTGACCCCGACGCTCCCACCCACGACGCTCCCACCCACGACACTCCCGACCACGACGCCCCCAAGCACGACGCTCCCGGGGTCACGCCGATGGGCGCGGCCCCGGGAGTCGGCTGTCCCGTGGTCAGCTCAGCCGGCGTACTCCTTGGCGTACTCCTCGGCGATCCTGTCGCCGCCGTCGTCGCGCCACTTCTTGACGATCGCCTCCCAGCCGTCCAGAGGCGTCTTGCCGGTGATGATGGCGTTGATCCCGTCGTTGAGGTTCTGGTTGAGGACGGTGCCGGTGCGGTTGTTGGTGTCCGAGACCAGGCCGCTGGCCGGATTCTTGACGGCGACCGGTACCGCCTTGGCCTCCCAGTCGTGCAGCCGCTTGACCGACTGCGCGTCGACGCCCGCGAAGTAGAGCACCCGGGGCGCCTCCGCGAGGTAGATGATCGGCAGGGTGACGCTGGTGTTCTCGTCCTTCCAGAGCGCGGTGGGAGTCGGCGTACCGTCGGCTGCCCGGGTGAAGTGCGTTCCCTCGATGCCGAAGTGCACGAACTCGTACTCCTTGCTGCCGAACGGCGCCGCCAGGTAGTCCAGGACCCGCAGCAGCATCTGGATCCGTTCCGGCGATGCCTTCTTCAACACGGTGTACCCGAAGGTGCCACCACCGGCGAAGATGCCCGGCGTCGCGCTTCCGCCGTGGAACGGCAGAGCGAGGTCGACGGTGAACTTCCCCTTGGTACTGGTCACGTTGGGGGCGTACGCGGCCAGGCCGTCCGTCGCACTCTTGAGCGTGCCGTTGTAGAAGTAGGTCTTCATGTCCACGGTGCTGATGGACATGGTGTCCGGGTAGTAGGCGCCGGCGGCGAACAGGTCGCGGGCGAAGGCCAGTGCCTCCTTGAATTCCGGCAATGTATCGGCCCGGACGAAGTTGCCGCCGTAGAGCTTCCAGTCGTTGGCCGCGCCGAAGGACCCGCAGTGGTACTGGCGAAGGCCGAACTGGTTGCTCTTGCTGGCGCCCATGCCGTACTGCTTGTTCTTGCTCAGCGCCTTGACCGCCGAGGCGAACTCGTCCTTGGTCCAGGAAGCGTCGTTGGCTCCGACCGAGTTGAACGCGTCGCGGTCGATGAACATCGCCCAGCCGGGCAGCGGACGTTCCAGCGGTATCCCGTAGATCCGCCCCTTGATCCGTCCCATCCCCTGCCAGGCATACTGCGGCAGGTTCGCGAGGTTCGGGTAATCCTTTATCTTGTCGCCGCTCAGGTAGTCCGACAGGTCCGCGCATTCGCTCGAGACGAACTCCTGCTCGTGCGGCAGGTGGTGGCCGCCGCCGATGCTGATGATGTCCGGCAGGTCGTCGCCGGAGATCAGGGTGGCCATCTTCGTGTCGAAGTCGGCATCCGGGATGAGCAGGAAGTCCAGGTCGATGCCGAGCCTGTCGTTGACCGCCTGCCACAGCTTGTTCTGGCTGACCGGTCTCGGCGGAGTGCCGTACGTGATGGCCACCGCCCTGACCCTGGAGCCGTCGCCCGGCTTCGCCTTGACCGCGCTCACCAGGCTGCTCGGGTACTTCGTGTAGCCGGCCTGCACACCGGCGGCGGTACCCGGCAGATCCGGCGGTGGGCCGGCGAACGGCTGGTACGTCGGCCACGGCACCTTGGCCACACCGGCGTTGCTGACCGAGCCGCCGCTGCCCTTGCCGCACGAGGCGAGTAGCGCCGGCGCGGCGATGGCCGTGGCGCCGAGCCCGATCGCCTTGAACAGGCTGCGCCGGGATACGGCCGTCAGGCCAGCTCGGTTTGTGGGCGGGCCGGTCAAGCGGCTGGGGAGAAAGAGGTCGGGTGAGTCGCTCATCTGGGAGTCCTTTCTCCGAGCGGCCGGGCGGGGCGCGGTTCAGCTCTTGATCGCCCCGCTCAGTACGCCCTTGACGAAGAAGCGCTGCAGGAACGGATAGACCAGCACGATCGGGATGGTGGCCAGGACCACCACGGCCATCTGGACGGTCTGCGGGGCGGAGAGCAGACCCGCCTCACTCGTTGACGGATCCGCGATCTGGCCACCCGCCAACACGTAGGTACGCAGCACGAGCTGCAGTGGCCACCTGGTCGGCGTGTCGATGTAGAGCAGGGCGTTGAACCACGAGTTCCAGTACGAGACGGCGTAGAACAGGCCGACCACGGCGAGTACGGCACGGGACAACGGGATGGTGATCCGGCTCAGCATCGCCCACTCGGAGGCACCGTCCAGCCGTGCCGCCTCGTACAGCTCCGCGGGTACCGACTGGAAGAACCCGCGCATCACCACCAGGTTGAAGGTGTTGACCAGTACCGGTGCGATGAGCGCCGCGTACGAGTCGAGCAGACCCGTCTGCTTCACCACGAGGTATGCCGGGATGATGCCGGGCGGGAACAGGAACGTGAACAGCACCAGCAGCGTGATCGGCTTGCCGCCGAACACCTTCGGCCGGCTCAGTGCGTAGGCCAGCAGCACGGTGGCGGTCAGGCTGCAGGCGGTGCCGACGATGGTCACCCCCGCGCTGACCAGTGTGGCGCGGCTGACCACGCCGCCGGCGAGGATCTGCGAGTACGCGGCGAAGGACGGGTGCTCGGGCCAGATGACCCAGCCGCCGTTGGCGACCACGTCGGCCGGGGACGCGAGGCTGGTCGAGACGACGACCAGGAACGGCACGGCGACCAGCGCGATGACGACCACGATCGCGACCGCCTTGGCGGTACTGGTCAGCGGGTGTGGCGGCTCCTGCCAGGCGGGACGCACGCCGCGGCGAGGCTTCACCGGTACACCCCCGACTCACCGAGCCGGTGGGAGACCTTGTTGGCGCAGTACACCAGGATCACACCGATCACGCCCTTGAACAGCCCGGCGGCCGCGGCGTACCCGAAGTCGCCCGACCCGATTCCATGGAAGTAGACGAAGGTGTCGATGATTTCGGCGGCGCCCGGGCCGACCGCATCGCGCTGCAGCAGGATCTGCTCGAAGCCGACCGACAGGATGTCGCCGAGGCGCAGGATCAGCAGGAGCACGATCACCGGACGGATCGCCGGCAGGGTCACATGCCAGAACCGGCGCAACGCGCCCGCCCCGTCGATGGCGACGGCCTCGTAGAGCTGCTCGTCGACCTGGGCCAGCGCGGCCAGGAAGATGATCGTGCCCCAACCGGTGTCCTTCCAGATGACCTGGGCCACCACCATTGGCTTGAACGCGTCGGGGTTGCCGAGGATCTGCACGGTGTGCAGGCCGGTGTCGGCCAGCACTCCGTTGAGTACCCCGGTGGCGCCGAGCATCTGCTGGAACAGCGCGACCACGATGACCCACGAGATGAAGTGCGGCAGGTAGACCACACTCTGCACGAACCGCTTGAGGCGGGTGTGGGTGAGGCTGTGCAGCAGCATCGCCAGGGCCAGCGGTGCGGGGAAGAAGAAGACCAGCTGAAGCAGCGAGATCTCCAGCGTGTTCAGCGCGGCGTGCCAGAAGTCCGGGTCGTCGAAGAGGCGCTGAAAGTTCTGCAGGCCGATCCACCGGCTGCCGCCCAGCCCGAGGAACGGCACGTAGTCCAGGAACGCGAGGCTGCTGCCGAACAGCGCGCCGTACTGGAAGATCGCGTAGTACAGCAGGCCCGGCACCATGAACGCGAGCAGGATCCAGTCACGCCGCCACCGCCGGTGCCACCGTCCGCGCGGCGTCGCTTCCGGTGCCGGCGGCACACCGGCCCGGGTCGGCCTCGCCGCCCGGGGCTGGGCCGTAACCGGTCGGGCTCGCAGTGACACGGGCTCCTCCACGGCGGTGCGGTGCCGGCCCGCCGGACCGGTGCGGTCGGACGACAGTGATGAGGACCACTTCGTTCCGTGTGGTGACCGAACCTAAAAGCTTTTCTATGTATCCGTCAAGACCTCGATACAATTTGGACACGCAGCTTCGGGTGACGGCCGGTTGACCTCGTCATCGCTGCCGAATAGAGTCCGGCTCCACCGTAGGAGACGTTTTCTACCGATCGGGAGCTGCCGTGCGCCAACGTCGCCCCGGACTGATGGCGATGTCCCGGTCCGTCGCCCCGGCTGTGTTCCCGCCGGACCTGCTCACCCGGCTCGCGGACGCGCTCGAACTGCTGGCGCCGGAGGCGACCGAGGACTTCGACGATCCGGCGCTCCGCGAGCGGCTGGCATCGGTCGAGGTACTGGTGACCGGATGGTCCTGCCCCCGGCTGACCGCACCGGTACTCGACGCCGCGCCGCGGCTTCGGGCGGTGATACACGCGGCCGGCTCGGTCAAGGCACACGTCGGTGCCGAAGTCTTCGCCCGGGGGGTCGCGGTCTCCTCGGCCGCGGACGCCAACGCCGGCCCGGTCGTCGACTACACGCTCGCGGTCATCACGCTCGCCGGCAAGCGCGCGTTCGGCCTGGCCAACGCGTACGCGGCCGGTCGGTTCCCGCGTTTTGCGCAACGGCACGGCAACGACGGCCGGACGGTCGGTGTGCTCGGCGCATCCCGGATCGGCCGGCGAGTCATCGCCCGTCTGGTCGCCGGCGGATACCGGGTGCTGGTCAGCGACCCGTACCTGGAATCCGCGCACGCCGCCGAGCTGGGCGCCGAGCAGGTCGACGTCGACGAGCTGTGCCGGCGCTGCGACGTGTTGACCCTGCACGCCCCGCAGCTGCCGGAGACCCACCACCTCATCGACGAGCGGCGCCTCGCGCTGCTCCCGGACGGAGCCGTGGTCGTCAACACGGCCCGTGGCTCCCTGGTGGACTCCGACGCGCTCGCCCGGGCGTGCGCGACCGGGCGGATCGACGCCTGCCTCGACGTCACCGATCCGGAGCCGCTGCCGGTGGGGCACCCGCTGCGCGCACTCCCCAACGTGTGGATCACGCCGCACGTGGCCGGGGCACAGGGCAGCGAGGTACGGCGGCTGGGGGAATTCGCGGTCGCCGAGGTGGAGCGGTTCGTCGCCGGCCAGCGACTGCTGGGCGCGGTCCACATCGACCAGCTCCAGCTGCTGGCCTGAGCCATACCCAGGCCGTTCGCGGGCGGTTGTCGGTTCTTGGACCGAGCTGGCAGTGCGCGTTCGACGTGCTGGGATGCTTGGACGATGCCTGACCCAGGGGACGGCCGTGGAGCTGGTCGAACGTAGCGAGCAGCTGCGCATCCTGCGCGGCGTGTTCGACTCGGCCAGGCGGGGCGCCGGCTGCACCGTGCTGGTCTCGGGCGAGGCGGGCATCGGCAAGACCAGCCTGCTGCGGGCCTTCGTGCGGGACCTCGACCGGCCCGTCCGCGTCCTCTGGGGTGCCTGCGACGACCTGTCGACACCGCGCATGCTGGGGCCGTTCCGGGACATGGCCGGCCAACCCAACAATCAGCTGGGCGATCCGGGGCTGGACCGCGACAGGCTCATCGACGCGCTGATGGCCTACCTGCGGCGCCCCGCCTCCCCGGCGGTGGTCGTGGTCGAGGACGTCCACTGGGCCGATGACGCCTCGCTGGACGTGATCCGCTACCTCGCGCGTCGCGTCGACGGGCTTCCCGCTGTACTGGCGCTGAGCTACCGGGACGAGGAACTGTCGCCGATCCATCCGCTGCGACGCATCCTGGGGTCGCTTGCCCACAGCGGGCTGCGGCGCATCCCGCTGCACGGGTTGTCCGCGGAGGCGGTCGGCCGGCTCGCCGCCGAGGCGGGGCTCGACCCGGCGCGGGTGGTCTCGCTCGTCGGCGGGAACCCGTTCTACCTCGCCGAGGTGATCGACTCCGCCGGATCGTGGGTACCGGCGTCGGTCGAGGACGCCGTCCTCACCCGGGTCGGCCGGCTCCCGCTGGCGGTACGCGAACTGCTCCAGGTGCTCAGCGTCATTCCGGGCGGCCCCTGGCCCGACCTGGTGAAGCTGCTGGCCGGTCGAGCCGCCCAGCAGTTGGAGGACGCCCGCCGGGCGGGGGTGCTGGACGGATCCGGGGCGCAGGTGCGCTTCCGGCACGAGCTGGCCAGGCGGGTGGTGGAGGCGTCGCTGTCCCCCGCCCGGCGTATCGACTGCAACCGGCGGGTACTGGCCGGGCTGCTTGCGGTCGGCGCGGATGCCTCTCTCATCGTCCACCACGCCGCCGCCGCGGGCGACGACGCGACCGTCACCGCGTACGCCCCGTCTGCCGCGAGGGCGGCCCTGGCCGCGAAGAGCTACCGCGAGGCGGCGACGCTCGCCGCGCTCGCTCTGGCGCGCCGGGACAACGGCGACCCGGCGGCCACGGCACGGCTGCACGGTTGTGCGGCCAAGGCTCTGTTCGCCATCAACCGGCTGGCCGAGGCCGCCGGGCAGGCCGACCGGGCGGTCGCCATCTGGGACCGGATGGGCGCACGGCCGGTCGAACTGGCCGACGCGCTGCTCATCTCCGCGGGACTGAGCACCTCGGTCGGGCAACCGGAGGCGGCCGCTGCCAAGGCCGAACGCGCCCTGGGCATCCTCGAAACGCTGGGACCGGGACCCGAGCTGGCCCTGTGCTACTCGACCCTCGGCGCGCAGCACTGTTTGCGGGGCGAGTTCGCGTCGTCGATCGCCTGGTGCGATCGGGCCATCGAGGTCGCGGGTCCGCTGAACCTGCCCGACATCCGCGCCCGGGGGCTGGGCTACCGGGGACTGGCCCGGGTGTCGGTGAGCGACGACGGCGGCTTCGACGACATGCGCGAAGCCGTGGCGCTGGCCCGGGAGGTCGACCACGGCGACTACCTGACCGTGGTCGCGCACAACCTCGGCGTGGCACTGATCCGCACGGAGCGCCACGTCGAGGCGAAGGCGTACCTCGACATCGCCGAGCGGGCCGCGCGGGAGCACGGACTGACTCGGGCGGCGTACTTCATCGAGGGCAAGCAGTGCCAGATCCTGCTGCTGAAGGGCGACTGGGAGCCGGCCGAACGGCGGCTGCGCGCACTGCTGGCCACCGAGGACGACCCCGGCGCCAACGCGGCACCACCGCTGTCGTTCCTCGGCCGGATCCTCGCCCGCCGAGGCGAGCCGCAGGCCGATGAGGTGATCGAGCGGGCCTGGTCGCTGGCATCGGCGACCGGCGAGCAGCAGAAGATGGCCTCCGCCGGTGGGGCACGCATCGAGGGGGCGTGGCTGCGCGGCGACGACGAGGCGGTACGCCGGCTCGGGCGGGAACTGGTCGAGCTGGCCATCGGGATCGGCCACCCGTACCTGCGTGCCGAAGCCCTGCGCTACCTCAGGCGGGTCGGTGGCGACGTCGCGGCCTTCCCGGGCTGCCCGCCGGCCTTCGCAGCCGGGCTGGCCGGCGACTGGTCGCAGGCCGCGCAGCTGTGGAGCCAGGCCGTCAACCCGTACGAGATGGCCCTGGAGCTCGTCGAGTCCCCGCAGCCGGCCACCGCGTTCGAGGGCCTGCGTACCCTGGACCGGCTCGGCGCGTCCGTGGCGGCGGCCCGCGCGCGGTGCTGGCTGCGCGAGCGCGGCATCGACGGCATCCCCCGGGGTCCCCGGCCGAGCACGCGGGCCAATCCGGGTGCGCTGACCGACCGCCAGCTCGATGTCCTCGGCCGGGCGGCCGAAGGGCTCACCAATGCCGAGATCGCGGCCCGTCTCGTGGTGTCCAAACGCACTGTCGACAACCACATGGCGGCGATCCTGGTGCGCCTGGGCGTCGCCTCGCGAC
Source organism: Rugosimonospora africana (assembly GCF_016862975.1). Classification (GTDB taxonomy): domain Bacteria; phylum Actinomycetota; class Actinomycetes; order Mycobacteriales; family Micromonosporaceae; genus Rugosimonospora; species Rugosimonospora africana. The sequence goes on along the minus strand of NZ_BONZ01000031.1, from coordinate 34,963 downwards.
AGCAGGCGATCCGTGCGCTGCGGGGTCTCGGGGACGGCCGAACGTAGGTATGCGCACGCACCAACGTGAGCATGGCGTGCTCATGACGGGCTCCCGGCGGCCCGGCCATCGTTGGGCCACAGCCAGAACGGGCCGTGGCCGGTGGGGCCGGGAAGGGGTGCGCCGTGACTGTCGAGTCGCCCGCCGCGGGCCCGCGCCCCGCGCCCACCCGTGACCCGTCCGCGCAGTTGCGGGACCGGTTGGCGGCCGGGCTGCGCGCCGGTGGGCTGGGTGTGGAGCCCGCCGACGCGGCAGCCCTGATCCGGCAGGGGCACGCCGCGGCACGGCCGGTGGCCGACGACATCGTGGGCGTTCTCGAAGCCCGGGCGCAGGCCGCCAGCGACCTGGATTTCTCGCTGCTGACCGGTATCCCGTCGATGGCCGCCTTCGGGCAGCTGGCCGGCGGGTACGCCTATCGACGGCTGGCGTCGGCGCGCGCCCGTGAGCCGCAGGTAGCCCGGTTGCTCACCGCCTTCATCGTGGCCAGCGCACTGTACGACCACGCCTGCGACCGGGAGCCCGGCCTGCTGGAGACCATGACCCGCGGGCTGCCGGCGGACTGGCTCGAGAACGCGTTCGCCGGGCATCGGGTCGGTGACCCGTACGCCGGGCTGGCCGTACCGACCCCGGTGGCCCAGCTCGGGGCGCTCGGCGGGTACGCGGCGGAGCTGTGGCGGGATCTGGCGGCATCGGCCCGTACGCGCGCGTCGCGTGCCCACCTCAACGGGCTGTGGCGCCGGCTGGCCGCCACGCACTCGGCCCAGGTCGCCTCCACCCGGCCGGGCGGACGGCGCGAGGTACGCCTGATCTGGTCGGCGCCGCTGGTCGTCGCGCTGTACGTGGTGGCGGCCACCCCCGACGCGGAGCCCGGGGTGGACGTCGGCGCGCTGCTGCCCGAAGCCGAACGCATCGGGCTGCTGCTCTCCCTCGTCGACGACCTTGCCGACGTGGCCGACGACTGGCGGTGGCGCAGCGCCAACCAGTACCTCGACGCGCTGCCCGGCACCGGCCGGACCGGCCGCCGGGAGCCCGTCCCGTGGGAGGCGCTGATGTCCGACGAGGTCTTGGAGCCCTACCTGGGCCGCATCGTGGAGCTGACCCGCACCGTCCCGGAGGACGAGCGCGAGCTGCTCACCGCCTGGCTCCTCTACTGGATCGAGGGATGAACCGATGAGCGGCTGGTGGGATCTGGGCTCGGCGAAGAAGCAGTTCATCCGGCAACTGCGCGAACGGGTGGGCCACGAGGGCCTGATCAGCTTTGCCCCGGCGTTCGTGTTCGACGCGTCGGGCAACCACTGGCGCAACATCGACCAGCTGGAAGCGGTGGTCGAGTTCTACCTGAACTTCCCCGAACCCTGGAGCGGACAGGATCCGCTGCGGCCCGGGGACGACGGGTACGTCACGGTCAGCCTGCGCGACCCTGCCGGTGAGGCCGCGACCCTGGGCAACGGCAAGGTCGTCACGCTGGACGGCGACCCGGACCTCAGCGACGTGGTCGTCAACCCGGCGCGGAACCCGGCCGCCGGCGCCGCCGCCGGTGGCGCGTCCCCGCCGGGCTACCCGCCGCGGCTGCGATACCTCTACGACACACTGTGGCTGGATACGGACACCGGGCGCCCGTCGAAGACGTACCGCATCATGGCCGTGGACGACGCGGCGAAGACGGTGACTCTCGACGCGGTACCCAACTGCCCCGGCAACACCTCCGCCTGGCGCCTGAACCGCCGCCCCACCATCGTCATCATCGACCCGCTCGGGCCCCGGGTCCGGGCCGGCACCACCACCGCCGGCGCGAACGCCACAGTGGCGCGCACGGATCCCGCCGATCCGGACCGGACCGTCCTGCATGTGGACGACAACATCGCGCTGGACCGCGTCAACGCCGGCTTCGACACCATCCACCTGGACACCGACACCGTCCGTGTGCCAGAGCGGCCCGGCGCAGCCTACCGGATCGTCGCCGTCGACCCGGTCGCTCACGAGGTCACCGTGGCGGGCGCGCCATCCCTCCGCCATCACGTCTCCACCTGGCAGATCCCCTCCGGGGTGGGCGGCGTGGAACCCGATTTCGACTACGACCTCGGACCGCAGCGCCTGAAGGGCGCACACGACCCGGAAATGGACACCCGCGGCTACGACCACTACGACGGGGCGCTCTTTCTCGTGTATCGCGGCCGGGTCGAGGGGCAACGGATCTACCGCTGGACGTCCTACACCTCACGGGTCTACGGGACCTGGAGTCCCAAGGTTCCCGAGTGGAAGCAGAGCCTGTCGTCATTGGGCGGCAACGCACGCTACTACTTCTCGGGCTACCGGTCCGGCGGTGACTTCAAGAACTACTCCTTCGCCGTGGTCGATGTCAGTGCCAGCCCCACCGGCCTGTCCCCCGTCAAGGACGACTCGGTGGCGGCGGCCAAGTTCTACAGCGGCACGCCGTCGCCGCCGGCTCCCGGTGTGGCGGGCGATCCCGACGCCCTCGATCCCCAGGTGTGGCCCGACGACAATGAGCGGGACCGACCGGGCAAGGGAGCGATCCGGCTGCACGAGGGCAGCAAGTTCCAGTTCGGATCGGGCTCCGCCGGCTGCATGGTGTCACCGGAGTACACGCAGCTGCGGACCGAGCTGATCAAGCTGTACTACCGGGACTACGTGGACTTCTACGGTCCCGGCGTGACCGACCTCGAGCTGGACAAGGTCGTCAGCTCGGTCACCATCGACGCCAGCGAGAACCTGTACAACGGCAAGACCAAGGACAACCCTCCGCCCGAGGAGGAGTGGAAGGACAAGGTGGTCGGCACGCTCTGGCTGGTCCGCCCAGACGAGTTGCCGATCAGTTCCCCGCCGAAGCACTAGGTGGGTGCGACCATGCCAGCAGTCTTCGAAACCGCGCTCATCGAGCTGACCGAGGCGTTGCGTCCGCTGACGTACGCGGTCACCGAGGATCCCGTCGGGTCCGGAGTGGTGAGACTCGCCCAGGAATGCGGGTACGACCTGGGCCCGGTCCTCACCCCGGAACGGGCCGGGCAGTTTGCGGACAGCGTCACCGCGCTACACAGGGCGTTGTGCCTCATCACCTTCGATCCGGCCGGCCTCCTGCCCCGCCTGCCGGAGGCGCTCGGCCAGGTCGCGGATCTCTACAACGAGCTGGCGGGACTGGACGATCTGCTGCCACCCTCCTCGCAGCTGGGCGCGCGGCTGTTCGACTACCTGCTGGCCACCTACCTGGAGCGGCGTAGCCCCACCCTGTACGCGCTGCTGGCACTAGTCGGACTGATCCGCGAGACCCCGGTACCGGCCGACGGTGACGTCCCCGCCTATGTGCGCCGCGAAGTCCACTGGGACCAGGTCGCCCGGCTGACCGACCCGGCCGCGCTGTTCGCCGATGTCTACGGCTGGGGCAGCGACACCCTCGACGCCGGCCCGCTGCTGGCTCGGCTTGCCGACCTGTTGTGGGCCACCGGCCTGCCGGCCCGGTACCAGCCGGGCGAGACGGCCCACGACGACGGGTACCTGGAGGTCGGCTGGGTGCTCGACCCGGACACCGGCGACTCCGTCCTCGGCCTGCGCGCGCAGACCGCACCCCGGCAGGGCGACGAGCTTCCCGGTCTGGCGTTGGTGCCCACGGCTCCGTCGACCGTCGGCTACGACGCCGACCTCGGCGGCGGCTGGCAACTGAGCCTCACGCTCGCGGCCGGCGCCGAGGTCGGGTACCAGCTCACCATCCGGCCGACCACGGGCGCCGACCTGGAGACCACCGGCGGCAAGCCGACGGGCTGGGACCTGTCCGCGGAACTGGTCGTGTCGAAGTCGGCCACCACCGACGAACGGACGATCCTGTTCGGCTCGGCCGACGCGAGCCGGTTCGAGGTGCGGACGGTCAGCCTGCGCGGCTTCGCCGAGAGCGGATCCGAGACGACGGACGTCGGCGTGGAGTTCACCGTGCGCGGCGGCCGGCTGGTGGTGGCGCCCGCCGAGGGCGACGCGTTCCTGCGCGGTGTGCTGCCCGGCGGCGGGCTGTTCGCCGACGTGGAGTTCGTGCTGGGCTGGTCGAGCACCGCCGGGCTGTATTTCGCGGGCGGAGTGGGCCTGCGGGCGACGATCCCGCTGGACCTGCCGATCGGGCCGATCACCCTGGTCTCGTTGACCCTGACGGTCGCCGCGGACACCGGCGGGCAGTTGGAGGCGACCGCGGCGCTCACCGCCGCGCTGTCGCTGGGCCCGATCGCCGCGAGCATCGACCGGGTGGGGATCACCGCCCTGATCACCACGACGCCGCCGTTCGCTCTCGCCTCCGCGTTCAAGCCGCCGGATGGGATCGGCGTGGGGTTGGACGTCGGGGTCGCGAGCGGCGGTGGGTACCTGTACATCGACCCCGACGCCGGCTCCTACAACGGGGTACTCGACCTGCGACTGCTCGGCATCGGCATCGGCGCGGTGGTCATCATCGACACCCGGGCGCCCGAGGTCGGTGACTGGTCGATGTTCTTCGCGCTCTTCCTCGACCTGCCCTCGCTGCAGCTCGGCTTCGGCTTCACGTTGCTGGGCGTGGGCGGGGTCGCCGGCATCAACCGGGCCATCGACACCGACGCCCTGGGCGCCCTGGTGCGCTCGGGCTCGCTGGACGCCATCCTGTTTCCCGCCGACCCGGTGGCCGACGCGCCGGCCATCATCGACGAGTTCCGCTCGATCTTCCCGCCGGCGCAGGACAGCTACGTCTTCGGGCCGATCGTGAAGATCGGCTGGGGTACCCCGACGCTCGTCGAGGCCGACCTGGGCGTGGTCATCCAGCTGCCGGACCCGGTCGTGGTGGCCGTGCTGGGAACGGTCAGCGCGGTGCTGCCCACCAAAGACGTCGACCTGGTGGTGCTGAACCTCGACGTCACCGGCGTGGTCGACGTCGGGGCCGCCACGCTGGCCATCGACGCGAGCCTGCACGACTCGCACGTGGTCGGGTACGCGCTGGCCGGAGACATGGCGCTGCGGGCGGGCTTCGGCGACGAGCAGAGCTTCCTCATGGCGCTGGGCGGTTTCCACCCGCTGTTCGACCCACCGGCGAACTTCCCGGACCTGCGCCGGCTGTCGCTGGGTATCAGCGCCGGCGACGAGCTGCGCGTGGACTTCCAGTGCTACCTGGCCCTGGCGTCCAACTCGGTGCAGTTCGGCGCCGACTTCGTCCTCGACGCCGAGGTGCTGGGCTTCGCGGTCCACGGCTCGTGCGGATTCGACACGCTGGTTCAGTTCTCTCCGTTCGAGATCAATACGTCTGTCCACTTCGGAGTGAGCATCACCGCGGTGGGCGTGGACCTGATGGGCGTGATGCTGCACGCCTCGATCGAGGGCCCCAACCGGTGGCACGTGATCGGTACCGCCACGTTCGAGATACTGGGCCTGCCCAAGGACATCCGCGTCGACGAGCTGATCGGGCCGGCCGAGAGCGAACCGAAGGTACGGGCGCCCGATCTGCTCACCGATCTGGTCACGGCGCTGGACGCCGACGACGCCTGGCAGGTGGTCGGGGGCGACGACGACGCGGTCACCTTCGTGGCCGACTCCGCCACCTCCGCGCAGCGGGCCGCCACACCGGACTCGCTCATCGAGGTCCGCCAGACGCTGGTGCCGCTGGGGTTGGCGCTGCAGCAGTTCGGCAACGCACCGATCGGCGCCTACTCGACTTTCGACGCGGGAAGCGGCGACGGGCGGGCGGCGCAGGAACTGCGGGACTGGTTCGCCCCCGGGTACTTCCTCACGCTCAGCTCCGCGGACAAGCTGGAGGGCCCCTCGTTCGAGCTGATGCGCTCGGGTCTGCGCTTCGGCGGCGGCGACCCGGCCGCCGGCAAGTCCGTGACGGTCGACACGGGGTACCGCTCCATCGTCCTCGACCCGGAACTGCCCGAGGCGGACACCGCGAGCGGCTACACGGCCGTGCTCGACGCCCCGGCGGGGGTACCCGCGCTGGCCCGTACCGTCGGCGGCTTCAGCGCCACCCAGGACGTCGCCGTCGACACCGTCGCGACGTCCTACCGGCTGGTCGACGGTACCGGATCCACGCTGGCGCACTCCGCGAGCTGGGCGGGGCTGTTCGCCGCGGCCCGCACCGGTACCGACCTGCACATCGAACGCGAGACGAGCGGGGTGGGACGGTGACGAGCGTGGACTTCCTGCCCTGGATGCGGCTGGGTCTCGCGGCCGGGATCGGTCAGGGCGCGCCCACCGGTCCGGTCGCGACGGTCCGGCCCAGCATCGACGTGCTGGCCGACGGGGTCGTGCGGGACACGGTGCCCGGCCCCGAGGTGCGGCTGCGCGGCCCGGGCGACGTGATCGCGCTGGATCCCCGCCAGATCCGGCGGCGCGACCCGGCGGCGGGTTCCACCGGCGCGGAGACCAACTACTTCTGCGCGGTCGAGTTCTTCGCACCCGACCTGCCGTGGCGTTACACGCCCACGCCGGTCGACGCCGACGGCCACCTGGCGCCGTGGCTGGTCCTGGTCGTCGTCGAGACCGGGCCCGAAGCCGGCGCCCAGGTGCGGACGGGACAGGCGCGGCTGCCGGTGCTGAGCGTCGACACCCCGGCGCGGCAACTGCCCGATCTCGCCGACTCCTGGGCGTGGGCGCACGTTCAGGTCACCACCCAGGTGGACGGCGACGTCGCGGGGACGTACGCCCGCGATCCCGACGCGTTCTCCGCCCGGCTGGTGTGCCCCCGCCGCCTGGAACCGGGTGCCCGCTACACCGCATGCCTGGTGCCGGCCTTCGAGTCCGGGCGCCTGGCCGGGCTGGGACTGGACGCACCCGCCTCCCTCGAACCGGCCTGGGGCACCCGGGCGGTCGACCTGCCGGTCTACGACTCGTGGGAGTTCGTCGCGGGCGACGCCTTCGACTTCGCGTCCCTGGCCCGGCTGATCCGGCCGGCGCAACTGCCGGCCGGCGTGGGCCTGCGCGACCTGGACCTCACCGATCCGGGACCGGGCCTGCCCGCCGTGCGCAGCGCCGTGACGTTCGCCGGCGCGCTCCACGCACCGAGCGGCCGGCTGACCTACTGGAGCGACCCGACCGACGAGAAGGCGTTCGAGGACGCGGTACGCACCCGCGTCACCGCCACACCCGCCGCGGGCGACGAGGGTGGCAGCGGGTACGACCCGCTCATCGACGATCCGGTGGTCGCTCCCCCGGTCTACGGCGCCCCGCAGGTGGGCACCAGGGCGCTGCCGGACTCGACGACCCGACCGGGATGGTTCGAGGACCTGAACGTCAGCCCGCAGCACCGCGCGGTCGCCGGCATCGGTACCCAGGTGGTGCGGATGGACCAGGAGTCGCTGGTGGCCGCCGCCTGGGACCAGGCCCGGGTGGCCGTCGAGGTCAACCGCACGCTCAACCGCGGCCGACTCGCCCAGGAGAGCGCCCGCCAGGCACAGGCCAAGTGGGACCGGCTCGACGACGCGGCGGCCGTCTGCATCGGTGCGCCCGCGCTCAACCGGATCCGGGTCGGCGCCAGCACCGCCGCGGCGCTGGTCGCCGGCGGGGACGCGCCCACGGCGTACTTCGGGGCGGCGTTCCGCCGGCTCGGCCGCCCCGGTGGGCCGCTGTCGACCCGGGCGACGGTTCCGGCCGCGCAGTCGCCGGCGACCGCGATCGTGCGCGCCGCCTTCGAATCCGCCACCGCCGGCCCTGGACGCCAGCAGCAGAGCCCGCTGTCGACCGGCTACCGGGCGCGCAGCCTGCCGCCCGGCATGGACGTGGGCGTGCGGCTGCCCGGTCAGGTGAGCGCACCGGCCGCGGGGCCGCTGCGCCGCTCCGCCGCGCCGTCGGGCGGTGCCGCGCCGTCGGGCGGTGCCGCGCCCGCCACCCCCATCGAATACTCCGGCGGCCTGCTCGACCTGCACCTGCCGCCGTACCAGTCCCCGTTCGTGCGGGCCGTCGACTACGGCCGTACCCCCACCACCGGCCCCGGCCAGGGACAGCTGGGCGTGGACCTGGCCGCCGCCGTCGCCGGCGCCGTGCGGCCGGCCGATGCCGTGGCCGCGGCGGTGCGCGGCGCCGTCACCATGCCGGCGGGGGTGTGGACCCCGGCCGGGATCCCCACCCGGGTCCAGTTGCGGCCGCGCTTCACCGATCCGATGTACGAACGCGTGCGCGCCCTGTCCGTCGACTACCTGGTACCCGGGGCCGCGACGGTGCCCGACAACAGCGTCGGGCTGCTTGAGGCCAATCCCGCTTACGTGGAAGCGGTACTGGTCGGGCTCAACCACGAGCTGAGCCGCGAACTGCGCTGGCGGGAGTACCCCGCGGCGCTGGGACAGACCTGGTTCCAGCGCTTCTGGGACAGTACCGACCCGGACGGAGTCGACATCCCGCCGATCAGGGACTGGGGGCTGGACGCGGCGCTCGGCCGCACCGCCGGCGGCGGTACCCGGCCGGGGCTGGTCGTCCTCATCCGGGCGCAGCTGATCCGCCGGTTCCCGGACGTACGGGTCTACGCCGTACCCGCCCGGTGGCAGGGCGCCACCCGGGTACCGGACGAGAATGCCCAGCCGCTCGGGCCCAGCTTCGTCGGCACCCTGGTCCGCGGTACCAACTTCTACGGCTTCATGCAGCTGACCGAACAGGCGGCGCGTGGCGACGACGGGGGCGCCGGCTGGTTCTTCGTGCTGGAGGAGGAGCCTCACGCCACCCGGTTCGGCCTGGAGCGCGGCCTGCCGCGCGACCGCGGCGAGAACCCGGCGTCGTGGACGGACCTGTCCTGGTTCAATCTCGCCGAGGCGCGCGGCGAGGCTCCCTGGTTCTGCACCATCGACACCGTCGACCGGATCGAGACCGCGCGGCTGGACGGGCTGCGCTGGGGCCGGGACGCCGCGGTGATGGCAGCCATCACGCTGCGCCGCCCGATCCAGATCTTCCTGCACGCCTCTGCCATGCTCCCGGACGCCGGAGGGACCCATGCCTGAACCGCAGCCCAACCGCCGGCCCGGACTGGTCCCGGGCGGTCGGCCCACGCCACCGCGCGGCGGGCCCACGTTCTCCCTCGCCGGCTGGAACGCGGGAGTACCGCTGCTGCTCGTCCCGGTCCGGCTGGAGACCGCCTACGTCAACGGGGCCGACCACGACGAGCTGCGGATCAGGATCCTGCCCGATCCCGCCAGCGTGGCCGGTGCGGCACCGGCCTCGGCGGCCGAGATCGAGGAGGGCCGGGCGTACTGGACGGCTGACCACGCGGCCACGTCCGCGGCGGATCGGGCGGCGGTGTGGCGCCGCTTCGCCGGCCGGCTCGGCTCGCGGCGCGCCGGCTACGTCGCCCGGCTCACCCAGCCGGCGGTGGCCGCCGACGGTACCCTCACCTTCCCCGACCCCACGCCGCAGGCCGACGGTCCGGCAGCGGCGACCCTGCTGCCCGACCGGTGGCTGGCGATCGGCTGGGTCGGCGAACGCGTCGCCTTCCAGGCGGTCAGCCAGTCCATCACCCGGCCGCTCTTCACCAGTCCCGACCCGGCCGCCCGGCCCACCCGCGTCACCGGCTCCGGCCTGGTGATCGACCCGGCCACCGCGTGGCTGTTCGACTACGACAGCGCACTCGACCGGGGAATGGCGATCACGGTGCCGCTGACCGGTACCGCGACGCTGGCGGCCCACGGCCTGTCCACCCTCATCGTGGTCGGCCTCGACGAGAACCAGCGCCCCGACCGGGCGGCCGCGGACCTGACCGGCCTGCTGGAGCAGCACACCCGGGGCGCGGGCCTGGCGTTCGTGCCGCAGGGCACGCCCACCAACAACACCGACACCGTGGCGGCCGGCTACCGCTTCCAGGACACCGACTTCGCCGGCCTGCAGGCACGGGAGTTGCGCACACCACGGCCCTCGCCCGACGACAACGCCGCTCGGCTGGCCCGGGCACTGGGTCTCGACAACGCCGACGCGCTGCGCCGGCTCGCGTACGGCAGCGACCAGGAGGCCCGCCGCTCCCGGGACATGCGCACCGCCCTGTACCAGACGGTGCTCGGCAGCTACGTCAGCCAACTGCTGGCGACCCACGCCCGCGACGGTGCCCAGTTGCGGGGCGGGATCGGCAGGGAGGCGACCCAGGTGCTGCGGTCCTGGTTCACCGAGTGGGTGACCGGCGGAGCGCCGGTACCCACCATCCGGGTCGGGCAGCAGCCCTACGGCATCCTGCCGGTGATGGGCGCGCCGCACGGTGACTACCCGACCGAGACGAAGCGGCGCATCGCCCAGGTCGTCGACGTCATGCGCGAGGAATGGCGGGCGGCGCTGGCCGGGGTTCCGGCGCTGGACCACAACGACACCGACGCGGACCCCGACCCCGGCACCGACCCCGACGCGGACGGCGACGCGGACACCGACGGGGACCGGGCCGACGCGAAGGCCCGGGACACGGTCACGGCGGTGCTGGCCAACAACCCGCATCCGCGGCGCATCATCGTCCGCTCCGGCAAGGACTGGTCGGACGAGCCGCCGTTCGACATCGGCGTCCACGCCGCCCGAACGGTTCCCGGGCAGGTGCCCGGGCCGGCTGACGGCGGCGGGGTCGACCAGATCCCCATGGAAATCACCGGTGGATTCCGCTGGGAGTACGACCAGTCGCTGGCCGAACTGGCCGACCGGTACCAGTACACCCTCAAGCCGCTCTACGACGCGGTCCTGCAGCAGGTCGTGCCGAACCGGATCGACCCGGGCTCCCCGGTACCCGTCGAGGGCCAGCGCGTCGCCGCCGACCCCGCGCCGATTCTCAGCGACGACGGCGACATCCGCGGCATCGAGGAGCAGCTGGAGGTCTGGACCCAGCTCGATGCCGCGATCGACCATTCGTTCGGCGTCCCGGCCGCACTCGACGGGTACTTCGCGGAATTCCACGACTTCGTCCGCGACGTGATCGAGCAGCTGACCCGGCACGACCTGCGGCAGCGGCCGCTGCGCTGGCTGGAGGTCCCGGGCCTGGACGGGGTGCTGGGCCGCGACGACCTGCAGTTGCTGCTCACCAGTTTCACCAGCACGCAGCGCCCGTGGCAGCGCGCCACCGTGCAGGACGACGAGCCGCCGGCCGGCGTCACCGCCCAGGCATACCTGAACGACCTGGCCTCACGGGTCGGTACGCCGACCGCCAGCACCCTGCCGGGGCAGTTCCTCGACACCGCACCGCTGCTCTTCCAACTGGTCGAGACGGTCAACGCACTGGGAGAGGACAAGGCGGCGCGGCGCGAGGCGCTGCAACGCCTGGCCGCCGTCGACCCGGCCGACCTGGACTGGCTGCTACGCGAGACGCTCGGCCTGGGTACCCACCGCCTGGACGCCTGGAACACCAGCCTGGCCAGTGAACGACTGTCCGCCCTGCGCGACGCGCAGCCCGATGGGCTCTACGTCGGCGCGTTCGGGTTCGTCCTCGGCCTCGTCCGGTCGCCGGGCCGGGCCAGCAACGGTTTCCTGCACGCCCCGTCGCTGGCGCAGGCCGCCTCCGCCGCGGTACTGCGGTCGGGTTGGCTGGCCCGTGGCGGCGGGGACGGCGACTCGCCGGCGGCCATCGACCTGTCCAGCCAACGGGTACGGCAGGCGCAGGAGTTCCTCGCCGGGGTACGGCAGGGCCAGGATCTCGGTGACCTGCTGGGCGCGCAGCTGGAACGCTCGCTGCACGACGCCGTCCTGGACGTCGCGATCCGCCCGCTGCGGCTGGTGGTGGCCGCGGCCGACGGCCTGGGCGAGGCCGCCACCGACCAGCCGGTCGACGGCATCAGGCTGCTGGACCTGTACCGGGCCGGGCAGCTGTCGGGCCCGATCGGCGCGCTGGGGCTGCCCCAGCCCCGGCAACGCCAACTGCTGGCGATCCTGGACAGCCTGGCATCGGCGTTCGACGCGGTCGACGACGTGACCACCTTCGAGTCGGTACACCAGCTCGTCGTCGGCAACCTCGAACGGGCCGCCGCGGTCACGGACGCCATGGGCCCGGACGGGGGGCGGCCGCCGGAGCTGACCGGGGTACGCACGACCCGGGACGCGGCGACGATCGACAACCGGGCGCTAGTACTCATCGGCTCCCCCGCACCGGCGGCGAACCGGGGCTGGGCGTCCGGAACCCGGGACCGTTTCGACCCGCAGCTGGACGCCTGGGTCGCCACCCTGCTGCCGCCGCCCGCGCAGGTCGGCTGGACCGCCGTCGCCGCCGACGGTACGAACGTCGACCTGCGCCTGGACCGGCTCGCGGTGTCGGCGCTGGACGCGGTCTGGCTCGCCGACGACAACCCCGAGTCGATCGGCCCAGGCCTGCGCCGGCTCACCGAACTCGCCCACCCCGAGGTGACGCTGGTCGACCTGTTCCCGGCCGAGGGCAGGAACGCGCCGACCACGCTCACGCAGTTCCAGTTGCTCGCGGTCGAGCTGCGCCGCCTCATCCAGAGCTCGTCGCCGGCCGACGCCCGCGCCCTGCTCGGTCCCGCGGAGGTGCCGGAGCCTGGGGTCGACGTGGCGGGAACGGTCGCGCGCGCAACGGACGCACTGGCGCCGGTGCTGGCGGCCTACGACGCCGTCGCCGCGGCGGCCGGCTGGACCGAACTGACCGCGGCGCAGGCGGCCGAGCTCGCCCGGCTCGGCCTCACGCCGGCGCCGGGCGGCGATCCCGCCGCGGACTTCGCCGCCGTGCGGGACCGGCTCGCCCGGCGGCGCGACGCGGCGGACGCGGCGGTGGCGCCAGACACGATCGAGGGGGTACGGCAGCGGGTGGCCGAGCTCATCGGCTCCCCCGGGCCGGTGCTCGCGACGTTCACCGTACCGGCGGCCGGCGCGGTCGAGTTCTCGGATGCGGTGGCCGGTCAGGACGAGGTCGACGACTGGCTGGACATCGTCGGCAGCGTACGGCCCAAGGTCGGCGCGCTGACCCGGACGGTACTGCTCAGTGGCCTGCTCGGCATGCCACCACCGACCATGGTGGCGGGACAGCTGCCGCTGGTGGACGGGGAATCCTGGGTGGCCCTGCACCGGCCGAGAACCGGCACTCTGGGCCGGATCGCGGCCGCCGCGCTCACGCACGGCACCGTCGTAGCCGGCGGGCAGGCCGTCGGGCTGGTGGTCGACTCGTGGGCCGAACGCATCCCCGCCGACGAACAGGTGACCGGGGTGGCGTTCCACTACGACTCCCCCAGCGCCGAGGCCGCCCAGTCGATGCTGCTCGTGCTGACCCCTGAGGACCGACAGTGGAGCACCGACCTCGTCATCGACACGCTGCTGGACACGGTCGAATGGGCACAGCTGCGCGCGGTCGCCATCGACGACCTCGGCGACTACGGCCAGGCCGTCCCGACGGTCGTCGTGTCCGGCGCGCTGGCCGCGGATCCACCAAGGGAGGGACAGCCGTGATCGGGCCATGGGACCGGGTCGAGGGGTCGTCGCACGACGACGAGCTGGACAGCGGCGTCGAGGCACGCATCGCCGATCCACTGTGGATGCTCGCCCGCCAGTGGCAGGTGGGCGAGCTACGCGGGGACGACGCCGGCAGCCCCGCCGTCGCCCGCCTGAACTGGACGTCGATCCCGCTGCGGTCCTACCGGCCCGGTGGCGGGCCGGACGAGCCGATGCCCACGTCGAGTTCCCTGGAGCGCATGGTCGAGGCGACGGCACCACCGACGTACGGGGCCGGCGCGCTGTACTGGGCGACGCGACTGGCCGGCCAGATCTCGCGACGCCTGGTGCGCCAGGGCCTGGACGACGCGGTCGACTTGCTGCGCGGTGGGTTCCCGCTGGCCGACGACGGTACGACGGTGGCGCTCAGGGGCGCCGGTACCACCGCCGCGGCGCTGGCCCGCGGACGGGGATTCGACGGCGCGGCCGTGTTCTCCGACAGCACCCGCACAACGGCGGCGCTCGCGCCCCTGCCGGCCGAGCGCCGCGAGCAGGTCGACGCGGTCATCACCCGCTGGCGCGCCGACGTCAGCGCCCGCTTCGGCATCCCCGCGGCCGACGCGTGGGACGAGCACCGGCTGGAGTACCAGTTCAGCCTCACCGCCGCGACGACGCCGGACGCTTCCGATCCCGATGTTGTACTCACCGCCGACAAGTACACCGGCGGGCACCTGGACTGGTACAGCTTCGACATCGACCCCGGCCGGCAGCGGGCCGACCAACCGACCGCGACACCGGCCGCCGCGAATGACGAGGCGGACCGGTCGGTCGCGGTGCTCCCCACACCCGTGCGCTACTCCGGCATGCCGGCGCCACGGTGGTGGGCGTTCGAGGACGGCGACGTGCACTTCGGCGACATCGCGGCGGACCCCGGCGACCTGGGCCGGCTGCTGCTCGCTGACTACGCGACCGGGTACGGCAACGACTGGTTCTCCGTCCCGCTGCGACTGCCGATCGCGACGCTGACCCGGGTGACCGGCGTCCACGTCTTCGACACCATGGGGCGGCGCGTCGAGGTTCCCTGCGCCGCGCTGCTGGACGACCGCAAACCGGGACGGCGGGCCTTCCGGCTCTACGAACTCACCGGCGACACGTCGGTGGCCGACGGGCAGGCGCCCCTGCTGTTCGTCCCGCCGTCGCTGTCCGGGTCCGAGGTCGGCCCAGCCCTCGACCGGGTCGAGTTCGTCCGCGACGAGGCGGCAAACCTGGTGTGGGCGGTGGAGCGGCTCGTCGAGGGGCCGACCGGGCGCTCGGTGGATCGGTTGCAGCAGTGGCGTACCAGCACACCGCCCGAATCGCCGCCCGAATCGCCGCCCGGGTCGCCCTCCGGATCGCCGCCTGCCCGCGTGTCGCCCGTCGGCCGGCGTGGTGGGGCCGCCGCCGCGGACGCCTGGCGGTACCGCATCGAGGCGGCCGCACCGCCGTACTGGATCCCGTTCCTGCCCCTGCGGACGGGAAACGGCGCGCAGATCCGGCTGCGCCGGGCACGGATGCAGGACTGGCAACTGCTCGACCCGGCCGTGGTGGGGGCGCGAAGCGAGTTGCTGCGGACCGACCGGCCGATGAGCATCGACGAGGAAGAGGTACCGCGCGGTGGGATCACCGTCCAGCGGCGGTGGCAGGCGGCGCGGTGGACGGACGGGTCGATGCAGGTATGGCTGCAACGCAGCAAGCGGCCCGGCACCGGCGAGCGCTCCAGCGGCCTTCGTTGGGACGGTCTGGACGACCACCTGACGTCGTAGCCGTTTGGTCAGCGTGGGTCGGGTGGGCCCTGGATGAGGCGGTCCAGGATGTCGCGGGCCGCGCCGAGCTTCTCGATGGACGTGGTGATTCGGGTGCGCTCCTCGGCCAGGGCGTCGAGGAGTTCGGGGCAGGTGGGTGCGAGCACCGTCGTGTTGTCGGGGACGCAGGGCAGGATCTCGGCGATGGCGGTGGTGCCCAAGCCGGCGGAGAGCAGCAGTTGGATGTGCCGCACCGCGTGCACTGCCTGCCCGTCGTAGTCCCGGTAGCCGCTCGCGCGGCGGGCGGGTTTCAACAGGCCCTGCTCCTCGTAGTAGCGCAGGGCGCGGGGGGTGGCGCCGGTCTGCCGGGCCAGGTCGCTGATCCGCATGTCCAGAGCACATCAGGATTTGACCTTCACGTCAACGTGAAGGTTTACCGTCGCTGCTGTGACAGACAACAACCTCGAAAACGAACTGCGCCCGGCCATCGCCATCCTGGGGCTTGGCCCGATGGGCCAGGCGCTCGCCGCCGCGGCAATCGCCGGCGGCCACCCCACGGTGGTCTGGAACCGCACTCCCGACAAGGCCCGGGCACTCGTGGCCCAGGGCGCCGTGCTCGCGCCCACGGCGGTCGACGCGGTACGCGCAGCATCGATCACCGTCGCCTGCATGATCGACTATGACGCCGTCCGCGCGAGCGTGGCCGATGTCACCGACTGGCCCACGTGCACGCTCGTCAACCTCAGCAGTGGCCACGCCGGAGAAGCACGTGCCATGGCGGGCTGGGCCGCACAACGCGGCATCGGCTACCTGGATGGCGCCATACTGACGCCGGCGACCACGATCGGTACACGTGCCGCGACGATCCTCTACAGCGGCCCGCGCTCCCTCTTCGATCGCGGCCGCACCCTGCTCGAGACCTTCGGCGGCACCAGCATTTACCTCGGCGACGACGTCGGTACCGGGGCGGCGTACGAGATGGCGTTGCTCGACCTGTTCACCATGGCCGTCGGCGGACTCGCGCACGCCTTCGCCCTGGCCGTCGCCGAGGGCATCGAGCTTGCCGCGTTCGCCCGCTTCGCCAAGGGAATCGGCGGCCTGTTGCCCGACATGGCGGACAGGTTCGCCGATCAGCTTGCTGCCGGCCGTTTTCCCGCCGACGTCTCCAGCATCGCGTCGGCAAACTCCGCTGTGGCCCACGTCAGCGCCGCCGCTGCCGCTCGCGGCATCGACACCGCACCGCTGGAGGCCGTACAACGGATCATTGGCCGGGCCGCCGCAGCGGGCCACGGCGGCGACAGCTACGCCAGGCTGGCCCAGTTTCTCGCCAAAGCCGATCACGCGGACGCCTAGCGGATGAGAAGTTCGACGAAGTCGAGAGATTTCCCGGGGGTGATGTCGATTCGACCGGGTCGACTCCGACGTTCTCATGACAGCGCCGGACGGTGGCGCCGGTGGAGCCGGCTACCGTCCGACCAGTCTGGCTCGGCGCGTCTGGCGCCGCGCCACGACCCAGACCAGTCGTGAAGGAGCAGCAGCTATGTCGATCACCCGCGTCCACAACTTCTCGATCTCACTCGACGGCTTCGGCACTGGTGAGGGGCAGAGCCGCGAAGCGTTTTTCGGTCACGCCGGGGAGCGGCTGCACCAGTGGATGTTCGCCACTCGGTGGTGGCAGCACGGCGGTAGCGGCGGCATCGACGATGTCTTCACCCAGCAGCACGATCGGGGGATCGGCGCCGAAATCATGGGTGCCGGGAAGTGGGGATACCCCGGATGGCACGAGGACCCGGAGTGGAAGGGCGCGTGGGGTCCCAACCCGCCGTTCCACACGCCGGTCTTCGTCCTCACTCACCATCCGCGTCCGTCGATCAAAATGGAGGGCGGCACGACATTCCACTTCATCGACGCCTCGCCTGCCGAGGCGATCGAGAGGGCCCGCGAGGCCGCGGACGGCAAGGACGTACGCATCGGCGGAGGCCCCACCGTGATCCGTGACTTCGTCGCCGCCGGGCTCGTCGACCACCTACACGTCGTGGTGGTCCCGATCCTGCTCGGCCGCGGCGTCCGCCTCTGGGACGGGCTGGAGGGTCTCGAGAAGCGCTACGAGGTCGAGGCCGTCTCGTCGCCCAGCGGAGTCACGCATGTGACGTTCACCCGTACGAGCGGCTGAACCGCCTCAACAGAGAACCCAGGGTGCGACCGCGTGGCTCGCACCCCCGGAAGGTCCCGCACTCCGGAGTGCGGGACCTTTCAGTCGGGTGCTGGACACCCACCATCCATGGTGAAGCGGGTGCGGCTCGGCAATACTGTATGACACTTCCCGCGAAAACCTCTCGCGAATGCTTGCCGCGCCTGTAATCCACCCAGTGATGGGGGAATTCCGCATGCCCGATCAGGCTGTTCTGATGGTCCCCGTGCACCTCGACGCGCTCGTGCTCACCCAGGATCGCGGGGTGGTCGACACGCTGGCCGACTTCACCCGGCTGCCGTACTTCGACGGTACCCGTGACGTGCACTCCGACGTCGGGTACCTGAGCGAAGCCGTCCTCGCCAGCCCGTTCGCCAACCAGAACCTGCGCCTGCCGGCCGGCGTGCACCTGCACTGGGCGCTGCCGGACGCGCTGACCCGGGCACGGTCCACATCGGACGGTCTGACGTTCCCAGCCGCGCCGAACCGGTGGTTGGTGCTGCGTGGTCGGGACGGCACCGGCGAGCCGTTCGAAAAGGCGTGGCTGGTGCACAGCGACTACCTGCACCCGCCCGGCACCGGAGCCGAGACCGGCAGCGTCGCGTACCCGCTCGACGCCGCGACCGCCGGCACCTCGCCGCCGTACCGCTGTCTGGGCCGGGTGGTCGCGTTCGGCGAGCAGGTCGTGGACGAGCCGGGCAGCGGGTGGCTGGCCGACCTGACCGCGGTCGGCTACGGCGACCCGCTGTTCGCGGCGTTCTACCCCAACTGCCGCAACGTGTTCGGCCTCTACGACGGCGACGGCGTCGCAGTCGGGCCTGGCCTGCGCTACGACGTGATCGGCTGGCACGACGACGGCACCCGGGACTACCTGGCCACACTGCTTGCCGCCGCACCCGACGAGGACCCGCGCACGGTCCTCGCCCGGTTGGCCGGGTGGGCGGCCCCGCCGACCGGACAGGCCGTCCCGGGGCGGCTGCTGTATTACGCCCGCCTGGCATTCACGGACGCGGCGGCCCCCGTCGCACCGCCCGAGTCACCGGTGACCGTGGTGCTCGGCAACACCGGTGGGCAGGCCCTCGGCGCCTACCTCGCCGACGCGCTCGGCCAGGCGCCGGCCTCCACCGTCGAGGACCAGCTCGCCGCCGTGCTGCTGGCCCCGCGGGTGCCCCCGTCCGGGCCGGACGCCGGCGCCCGGTTCGCCACCGCGGTTCACGAGAGCGGGTTCGTGGCGGTTCCCGCAGGTCCACTGTGGACAGTACGCCGGCCCGGTGGGGACGGTACGCCGGCCGACGCGACCCGTACCGACCGGCAGAACGCGCTCGCCCGGCAGATCCCGGAGGAGCTGGTCCCGGTCGTCGACCGGTTGAACCACGCGGTCAACGCGCTCAACGCGGCCCAGCAAGCCTACGACCGGGCGACCGACGAGATCGGATCGCTCTGCGATCAGCTCTTCGCCGACTGGTACCGGTACATGCTGTGCGCGTACCCGCCGGCCGGCACCGGCGAGGACTACCCGGCCATCGACGACGTGCGCCACTTCATCGAACGCCGCGACCTGACCGAGCTGAACGGCCGCGTCGCCTCCACCGGAGTCGTCGAGCCGCGGACGGACGCCGGCGGCGACCCCTATCCGGTGGCCGTCGACACCAACCCGAACTCGGCCGCGTCGGCGGTGGCCCGGGCCGCGGCCGACGCGCGGGCCGCGCTCGACGCGCTCAACGGCAGCCCGGCCTTCACCGAGGCCGGGCTGGCCTACCGGCTGCAGCAGGTCGAGGCGCCGCGCTACTGGGAGCCGACCGAGCCGGTGGTGCTGCTTGCCGGCGACGGGATGTCCGCGACTCTGCGACACGGCCAAGACGGACGGCTGCGGCCGGACGGCCTGCTCGACTGCCAGATCGCCGACAGCGCGCCGCTGCCGCCGCAGACCCGCGACGACGCCGCCACCCTGGTCCGGCTGCTGGACGGGCTGGCGCCGGCCGACGGCAGGACGCGGATCGGGTTCCAGGCATGGGATCCGGGCGCGTGGGACCCGCTGCTGCTGGCCTGGGAGGTCGAGGTGCTGCCGGCGGGCCCGGCGGCGGCGTACCCGGCCGACTTCCTGCGGAGCGCCTACACGCTGGCCGAGGACGAGCCGGAGTTGCACTGGCGGGACGGGCAGGGCGAGGTCCGGGCGGCGGCGACCGTGTACTCCGGCACCAGCATCCTCACCCCGCACGCGCAGGACCTGTACCTGCGGCGGCTGTCCGGCTACGTGATGAGCGTGTACCAGCGGGAGCAGGACCTCCCGGCGATGTCCGACGCGGACGCCGCGCAATACCTCGCCGACGACGAAAACCTGCGGCGGCTGCTGGACTGGCAGCAGGGCAAGCCCCAGCCGGCCGACGGCGGGCCGGACCCGGTCGGCACCGCGTTGCGGGCCCTGGTCGAGCTGCGCCGCACCCCCACCCTCGCGCAGTCGCTGGGTGGCTTCAACGAGGCGCTGCTGTCCCGCCGGCAGACTCTGCAACTGGACGTGGCCGACCCGCTGGGCTTCGACGACTACCGTCGCTTCACCGACGCTGTCCGCGCCTACGTCCAGGGCGGTCGTGACGCCCCACCGTACCTGCGTGGGCACAACCGCAGCGCGCCGCAGCCGGGCAACGAGTTCGGCCCGCTGCGAGCCGGCGCGCTGCGGCTGCGGCGCCTGCGGCTGCTCGACTCGTACGGGCGGGTCCAGGATCCCGGTTGGAGCCGGGTGCTGGCCGCCAAGACGATGCCGGTCTCGGGCGACAACGACCTGGTCACCCTTCCGCCCCGGGTCGTTCAACCGGCCCGCCTGTCGTTTCGCTGGCTCTCCGCCGACGTGGGCGACCAGCAGCTGACCGAGCTGGCCGCCGAGACACCGCTCTGCGGCTGGGTCCTGGCCAACCACCTGGACGAAAGCCTGATGTTCCATGGGGCGGACGGCGCCGCGCTGGGCGCGCTGGATCGCAACGGCCAGTGGCAGTACGCCCCCGGCACCGCGCCGACCGCGCCCGAGCAGATCCCCGACTCGCACCTGCGCCAGCTCGTGACCTACCTGAGGGGGCGGGGCGCCGGCTTCCTGAGCGCGTTGCACGGCGCGCTGGACAGCGCACTGGAGAACATCGACCCGGCCGGCCCGGCCGGATCCGACGGGGTGGCGCTGCTGGTCGGCCGGCCGCTGGCCGTGGTGCGCGCCGCCCTCAACCTGGAACTGCGCGGCCTGCCCGCGGCCAGCCAGAGCTGGGCCGACCTGCGCGCCGACCTGGCCCGGACGACCCGGGCGACGGGCGGCTTCGAACAGGTACGGGTGCCGATCCGGGTCGGTGACTACCGCCGGCTCGAGGACGGACTGGTCGGGTACTGGCGGGAGGCCGGCGACGGGTACCAGGACCCGTTCTACGCACCGCTGAGCGAGCCGATCGACGACCCGGCCATCCGCACCCACGCCGACGGCGAGGCGCCCTTCGACCTGTCCCTGACCGGAGCGCCCGAGGTCCTCACGATGCTGGTCGACCCGCGTGGAGCGGTCCACGCCACCTGCGGGGTACTGCCGGTGAAGAGCATCGACATCCCGACCGAGCAGTACGCCGACGCGCTGGGCCGCATCGAGGTGACCTTCGTCGCCGGCCCGTTGCTCGCCCCCGGCGCGGTCCTGGACCTGCCGCTGCCCGACGAGCCCGGCGCCGACTGGTCCTGGGTGGAGCGGACAACCGGCGGGTGGCAGGAGACCCGGTCGTGGCCCACCGTCGACCGGTCGGCCTTCCAGGACACGCTGGCTCGGGCCCTGTGGCAGCGGCTGCTCGTGCCGGAGGTGCGGTGGCTGCGGCCGCTGGACGCCGACTCGACCCGGGCCGAGGTCGTACCGCCGGAGGAGCGGGCCGGCCCGCCCGGCCCGTACGCCGCGGCCATCGAGCCGGTCCTCACCCCGGTCGGCACCGAACTCACCCTGGCCGACTTCACCACCGCGGCGACCGCCGCGATCGCCGCCCCGGCCTGGGACCGGCTGGCGGGGCCCGACACCGGTTGGCTCGCCCCACTCGGATCCGGCGACACCGCCCGGGTCGCCCTGGACGCCCCGGCCGCCCCGGCACTGCCGGCGCCGTTGACCGGCATGGAGACCCTCATCCGGTCCACATTGGACATCTGTCAGCGGCGGCTCGTGCCGCCGGACTCCGCGGGGACCGCCGGCCCGCGGCAGTTGCGCGAGGGATGGCTCAAACTCAGCAGACTGGGAGCGACGACATGACCAACCCGCCCGTCATCACGGTATTGGACGCCGCGCCCATGGACCGCGCGAGCTACCCGATCGACTTCGCCCTCCTCGACGACGACGGCCTGGCCGTACTCGCCATCGCCGACGACCCGTCCGAGCATCACGCCCACCTGGAGCTGACCAACACCTCGGGCGCCGACATCCTCTTCGACCCGCCGGATGCGGGAACTGTGGCCTCGGCCGACCGGTACCACTTCGAGGTGCGGTTCCGGCCCGGGGTGCTCTCCGCGGTGTCGGCGGACAAGCTGAGCGTGGCCGACCAGGACGGCTGGTCGGCCACGGGGCCCCAGCGCCAGCCGGACGGCACCGTCTCGCTGTACCTGCTGTGCACCGGCCTGCGCTCGCTGAGCCCGGCCACCCCGGTGCGCCTGCTGCTCAACCAGATCAGTGCGGACGGCACCGGCGGCGCCCGGGGCACGCAGGTCGAACTGCGGATGCAGGGCCTGCGGTACGCCGACGGCACCCCGCTGGCCGACCTGCGGCTGATCCACGTGGACCTGGTCAACCAGCGGGGCCAGAAGAACATCCCGCTGCACGTCGGCTTCGCCGGGTCGCACAGCGTCCTCAACGACGGCGTCACAAAGAACACCCTGACCGTCCGCATCACCAACGTGTCCAGCGCCAACCTGACCCTGGGTGGCCTGACCGGCGCCGCCCCGTCGACATTCATCCTCTCCTTCGACTCCGGCAAGACCTGGGGCCTGGCCACTCCCGACGCGCTCGCCGCCTGCACCCTGGATGCCATCGACGGCGCCAACCTCGACGAGGCCGACTGGGTCGTCGCCCCCGGCCGGCAACTGGGCAAGGACCTGGCGTGGACTCTGACCCACAAGAAGGACTCCGTCCTGGCCCCCGGTCAGGTCATCCAGCTGACCGTCGGCAACATCGTGACCGCGCTGCCCAGTGGCGACACCAACCTGTACCTACGCTACGAGAACATCCCCGGCTACTGGGACGGCCAGTTCGTCTGCACCCTCGAGAAGGGGCCGATCCACTACGACGACCGGGGCAACGTCGGCGTCGGCACGGCGAGCCCCGCCCGCCCGCTGCAAGTCGGCGACGACGTCAAGGGCGTCGGCCTCGAACCGACCGCCGACGGCCCGTGCCTGCGCTTCGGCGACCAGAGCGGACGTAAACTGCGCATCGCCCGGTCCCGCGAGTCGGCCGGAGGTGCGCTCAACACCCGTGCGACCGGCGCGCTGGTGACCGTCAAGGACACCGGCCAGGTCGGCGTCGGGACCGACGATCCGGCGAGTTCGCTGACCGTGCGGGCCGACTCGGCATCGAGCAAGGACGCGCGCCAGATCCTCGTCCAGGGCGGCGCGAACGCCAGCGACCAGTTGACGATCGGGTACCACACCGGGTCGGACTACGGCTCGATCCAGGCCGTCACCCAGGGGACCGGCGCCCGCCCGCTCCTGCTCAACCCGCTGGGCGGCGGGGTCACGATCGGTCTCCAAGACACGCCCGGCACAGCGTTGCTGGTCAACGGCGCCATCCGCAGCCCCATGTGGCAGGCCGCCTCGCTGATGCAGAACCAGTCCGGACCGCTGCCGGTCAAGAGCGGGGTGTTCACCACGTCCGGCGGCACGGTGCTGCTGTTCGTCCACGGCACGGGCTGGCGGCGCAACCCCGGCGGGCTCGGTCTGATGGTACGCATCGACAGCGGGATCGTCGACGAGCTGATCCGGTTCGTGAGCGTGGGCAACCAGCACTACCCGATCGACGGGACGATGGTGAAGACCGGACTGCCCGCCGGGAACCACACGCTCACCGTCGACAAGCTCTCCGACGCCCCCGACATGCTGACCGACACGAACGACTTCTTCGGCGTCACGCTCCTGGAACTCCCGTTCTGAGCCGGCCTTTCTGCCTAGCGGAGGAGGTCCGGTGGGTTATGTGATCGACGCGTCCGTCCAGCAACCGGTGGACATCTACAACCCCGGTACGGTCGCGAATCCCGTCAACACCTGGGTGACGGTGACCGAACCGGTGTGGGTCTACCGGCCGCAGGACCCCGGCACGGCCCTGGTCCCGGTCCGGATCCTCACCGGTGCGATGGCCGGCCAGGTGTGGTGGGTGCCCAGGAACAGGCTGCGGGCCGACGGGAACCGTTACATCGGGAGCCCAAATCAGCTCACGATCCTGGCCGGCGCGATGAGCCTGGAACAGTTCACCGCCAAGGACGGCATCCTCCGGCCGGTGCCGTTCCAGAACCCGGCGGAGATGTGTTCGGAGCGGGCCGAGCTGATGGCCCTGCGGCTCGAGTACTCCGGGTACCTCGTCAACAAGATCATGCTCATCGACAGGAGCGTGCTGCGCCCGTACACCATCTACGGCAACGACCCTCCGGACCTGAGCGACCGCGCGTCGGTCAGGTGGTGGTACCACATCGCTCCCCTCGTCTACCTGGGTAACGACAGCAACCCGTACGTGTTCGACCCGTCCCTGCTGGACGGGGCCGGCACGGCGCGCCAATGGGTGGCGAAGATGACCACCGCGAACGTCACGGTCATGACGTACGAAGCGATGGTGCAACGGTTGCGGCAGAACCCGCGGTGGCCGGCGAGCCCGAACGACAATCCCTGGCTGGTGGTCGCGCCGCCCCGCACCGCCGGCCCACCCGACCTCGAAGACCTGGAGGACGTGCCCGCAACCGACGAGGAGATGATCGCTGTCTGCCTGAAGCAGGCAACGGACTCCGTACCGGTGCGGCGCGCCGCCGCCGTGCTGAACGTCCTGCTCGACCACTGGCGCCGGGCGGTCTACGCGGACGGTTCGAAAAGAGACGTCCCCGACCCGTACCCGGACTACCAGAAGGATCTCGGCGGGGCACGCGACGAGTTCGCCCGCCTGATGCCCTGGACCCGGGATCGGCTGCTCGCCGACTACCCGAATCTGCTCGTCGATGTCTGGGGCACCTTCACCGGCTCCGGCGTCGAGGCCGACATCCACGACCTGTTCGGCCGCATCGGCATCGACCTGAGGACCGTCCTGCAGAACTGGAACACATCCAGCGTTCTCGACGCGGCCTGAGCGGGGGAGATCGGCATGGGTTTCTTCCTGTGGGCGTCGGACACCGCGCGAGAGGTCGTGTACGACTCCAACCGCAACCCGGTGGCGCTCATCGACGAACCGGTCCGGCTCTATCGGCCGCGCGACGACGGCGCGGCGCCGATGCTGGACGTGGTGATCCTCACCGGTACCTTCGCCGGCCTCAACGGCCGGGTGCCCAGAGACCGCGTGTTCGCTGACCAGAACGGCTACGTCAGTACCGAGCAGGAGCTGACCGCCCTGGCCGCCGCGATGGAGCGGGAGGTCTTCAAGGACAGACACCAGATCTGGCGGCGGATACCCTTCCTGGCCGGCAGCATGCACTGCTGGGCGCGGGCCGACGCGATGGCCGAGCTTCTCAAGACATCCGGCTACACCGTCAAGAAGCTCATCCTCATCAACTACGGCGGGCTGGAAGTCGACTCCATCTTCGGCGACGACCTGACCGATCCGAACGGCGCGACGGGATTCACCTGGAAGTGGCACATCGCGCCCATCGTCTTTCTGGGGAACGAGAACCGCCCGTTCGTGATCGATCCGTCCCTGCTGACCACCGCGGCTCCCGCCGATCAGTGGATGGCGAAGATGAAGGTCACTACCGCCACTCCGATGAACTATGAGGCCATGGTGAACCGGCTACTGCTCACCAAGCGCTACCCGGTGAAGCCGGAGACGTCCTGGCTGGTGCTGGCCGAGGAAGATGTCCTCGAGCCGCCGCCCAAGCCGAACAAGCCACAGGAGCGCGACGACGAGACTTCGAGGACGTATGTCATCGGGGCTCTGGAGGACAGCTGGGACAGCCTGCCGCAGCGATTCGCGGTCGCCGCGCTGAACACGTTACGCAACAACTGGTTGGCCGCGGTGGCGGCGGACGCCGGCCGGAGCGCGTCGACCAACCCTTACGGGGAGTACCAGGCGAACCTCACGGATGCGATCGGGCTGTGCAATCAGCTCAACCGCGAGCAGCGCGACTCGCTGGTCGACGATTATCCGGAGCTGTTGAAAGCCATCGGACTCACCTTCATCGGTACCGGCGTTGAAGCCGACATCGCGACCCTGTTCAGCATCCTCAACAACCAAGTGGGTGCCCAATGACTCCTGAATCGCTGAAGGCGGCCCTGGTCGTGGTCGAGCAGCGCCTGACCGTCGCCCTCGACACGCTCTCCAGCGGGCTCGCCGCCGCGCTCGGCCCGTTCCTGCCGCCCGGCGGGCAGTTGGTGCTCGACCCGGTCACCGAGCGCACCGAGTCCGACGACGGCGTGTCGGTGACCGGCACCGGCACGGCCGAACCCTTCACCGGCCTCACCGTCACCGCCGCGTTCGCGGTCGTGGCCGGCGAGGTGACCCTGCACCTTGCGGCCGCCGGTGGCTCCACGTGGTCGTTCGGGACCAGCCTGCCCCGCCTGCGCGGCACGCTGCTGAACCTGCTGAGATTCTCCGCCCCGGTGCTGTCGTTCGACTGGACCGGCGGCGACCCGGCCGCGGCCCACCTGGCCTTCGCCGGCGAACTGACCACGGCCACCGGCATCGCCCTACCCGACCTCGTGCTGCCCCCGGCGGGCAGCGCGCTCACCGGGTCGGTCACCGTGCAACCGGCCCCGGACGTCGACCCCAGCTTCGGCACCGACCGCTGGCCCGACGTCGTGGTGGAGGGTCCGACCCGCCAGGTTGACCTCGGCCCGCTGCACGTGACGGGGATCCACTACCGTACGACCGCCGATCCCCGGCCGACCGCGGCGCTCGGCGAGCCGCCGTACGACCCGGGGCTCGCGGTCGCCGGCACGTTGCCGGTGAACCTCGACGCGGTGGCGCGCAGTATCGCGATCTCGGCCGAGCTGATCGGCCCGGCCGACGCCGCGTTGTTCGCCGCGGACTTCAGCGACGTGGGGGAACTGCGCCTCGACGACATCGCCACGTTCCTGGGGCAGGCGCTGGCCGTACCGTTCCCCTTCGAGGTGCCCGGCACCGTCCGGCTGGCTCGCGTCGAACTGCTCTACACGCCCGGTGCCACGAACCCGGTGGCCCGGCTCGCCGCGACCGTACACACCGGGGCGCAGTGGGCGATCACCGACCGGCTGACGATCGCGGGAATCGACATCACGTTCACCGTGGAGCCGACCGGGCCGTCGGTCGCGGCAACCGGCCTGATCGACATAGCCGGGGTGGCGTCGCTGGAAATCAACGCCGACTCCCAGAGCCGGATGATCGGGGCGCGGCTGCGTGCCGGCGACCCGCCGCTGCCGGTGAGCACCGTCTACACCGCGCTGACCGGCCGGGACGCGACGGACCTGCCCAACCTCGCCGTGCAGCGGTACGAATCGACCGTGACGCTGCCCGCCACCGACGCGCCGCTCGCGGTCAGCAGCCTCCTCCAGCTCGACGGCACCTGGTCGATCACCGACGGGGTGGTGCTCTCCGAGATCAGCTTCGACGTCAGCCACTCCAGCGCGCGCACCAGTTTCGAGGCGGCAGCGACGTTCGGCCTCGACAACATCAACGTGTCGGTCAGGGCGGGGTACGACTCGACAGACGGCTGGCGGTTCGCCGGCCAGACCGGCCCCGGCCAGCAGATACCCATCGGCAAGCTCGTCGACTCGCTGAGCGACCAGTTCGCCCGGATCCACCTGCCGGCTCCGCTGGCCGGCCTCACGGTCTCGAATCTGCGGGCCACGTTCGGCACGAAGTCCACCGACGTCACGTTCGGCGCCGAGGCCACGTTCCCGGTCGGCGCCGACCAGTCGGCCGACATCCTGGTCTCGATCACCTTCAAGAAGGGGACGGACGGGTACGAGGGGACGTTCGGGGGGCAGCTGACGATCGGCGAACTCGCGTTCGACCTGCGGTTCGCGGCCAGCAGCACCGACACCCTGTTCGTCGCGACCTACCGGGGGACCGGGGCCGCCCGCACCATCGGCGTCAGCCAACTCGTCGCCACGGTCTCGTCCGACGTCGCGGCGCTGGTACCCACCGATCTGACCATCGAACTCAACGACGCGATCCTGGCCGTGAACCGCACAACGGCGGGCACCACCGTGCTGGTCGGACTGGATCTCGGGGCGCGGCTCGACCTGTCGGGACTGCCGCTGGTCGGGCAGCTGCTGCCGGACGACCAGACGGCCAGCATCGAGGATCTGCGGCTGTTGGTGGCGACCGGGGCCCTGGACCGGGCCGGCGTGGCGGCAATCAACGCATCGCTGCCCGACGCGGTCGCCAAGCTGCCGGTCCCGTCCGCCCCGGGCACGCCGGACGTGGCCGTACCCCGGGGCCTGACCGTCTCGGCCCGGCTCAACCTGGGTGGCACCCCGCAGACGCTGGCCCTGCCGGTGGCCGCGGGCACGGGATCGGGTACCGGCGGCAACCAGCCCGCCACACCCGCCGCCCCGGTCGCGGTCACGTCCTCAGACTCCGCCAAGTGGTTCACGTTGCAGAAGACGCTCGGGCCGCTGTACCTGGCCCGCATCGGCGTGCGGTACCAGGACGCCGTGCTGTGGGTGCTGCTGGACGCGGCACTGTCCGCGCTCGGGCTGACCATAGCGCTGGACGGGCTGGCCCTCGGCTCGCCGGTCGACCATTTCGACCCCCGGTTCGACCTGCGCGGACTGGGGATCGATTACCGCAACCCGGCGATCGAGATCGGCGCCGCGTTCCTGCGCACCACGGTCACCGACGACCAGGGACGCAAATACGACGAGTACGACGGCGCGGCGGTCCTGAAAGCCAAGGCGCTCACCCTGTCGGCGATCGGCTCGTACGCGTACCTGGACGGGCACCCGTCCCTGTTCATCTACGCCGTACTGGATTACCCGATCGGCGGGCCGTCGTTCTTCTTCGTCACCGGGCTGGCCGCGGGATTCGGGTACAACCGGGCGCTGATCGTGCCGCCGGTCGAGGGCGTCGCGCAGTTCCCGTTGGTAGCCGAGGCGACCAAGGGCGCCACTCCCCCAGCCTCGACCGACAACCCGGCCCAGCGGGTCGCTGCTGAACTGGCCGCGCTGCGCTCGGCGGTGCCACCGTCGATCGGGCAGAACTTCCTCGCGGTGGGCATCCGGTTCACGTCGTTCCAGATACTCGACTCGTTCGCTTTGCTGACCGTCGCGTTCGGGCAGCGGTTCGAGGTGAACCTGCTCGGACTGTCCACAATGGTGGTTCCGCCCCGGATCCCGGGAGACGCGGCCGTACCTCCGCTGGCCGAGCTCCAGCTGGCACTGAAGGCCAGCTTTGTGCCGGACGACGGGTTCCTCAGCGTCACGGCGCAGCTGACCCCGGCCTCGTACCTGCTGTCCCGGGACTGCCACCTGACCGGCGGGTTCGCGTTCTCCTGCTGGTTCCCCGGCACCGGCGCACCGGTGCCCCACGCCGGCGACTTCGTGCTGACGCTCGGCGGCTACCACCCGAACTTCACCGTGCCCGACCATTACCCGCGGGTACCTCGGCTCGGCCTGAACTGGAAGGTCAGCGACCAGCTCGCGGTCAAGGGCGAGTCGTACTTCGCGCTCACGCCGTCGATGCTGATGTGCGGCATCGTGCTGGACGCCACCTGGACCAGCGGCGACCTGCGGGCGTGGTTCCACGCCGGCGCCGACTTCCTGGTCGCCTGGAAGCCGTACCACTACGACGCGCACGCGTATGCGAGCCTCCAGGTCTCCTACCGCTTCGAGTTCTTCGGCACCCGGGAGATCCGGCTGGACGCGAGCGCCGACCTGCACCTGTGGGGGCCGGCTTTCTCCGGCACCGCCCGGGTCAGCCTGTCGGTCATCGAGTTCGACATCGCGTTCGGTGACGCGGCACCCAAGCCGCCACCGGCCATCGAGTGGACCGAATTCAAGGCGTCATTCCTGCCCGCCTCGGCCTGCGGCGTCGTGCTGCGCGACGGGCTGATCCGCAAGGTGAGCGGCGCCGCCTCCAACGATCTGGGGGTGGTCAACCCGAAGCAGTTCGTGCTCGTCACCGACTCGGTCATCCCGGCGACCTCGGCGGTGGCCGGGGCCCCGATCGACCTGAGCGACCTGGCGCTGAGCCAGGTCGGGGTGGCCCCGATGGCGGTACCGGCCGGCGCGCTGACCGCGTCGCACACCATTGAGATCAGCCGCAACGGGCAGCGCGCCGAGCAGCACTTCACCTTCACCCCGGTCATCAAGCGCCTGCCGGCCGCGCTGTGGGGTGACAAGCTCACCCCGGCGCTGGGCGACGCGGACTTCGTCGAACGTGCCCTGGCCGGCTTCGAGATCCGGCCGGGTGCCGACGCCGAACCGACCGCGGGCACGACCGTCGCGAAAGACGATTGGCAGTACGTCGACGCGGTGGTGACCCCGACCTACCACTGGGAGTCGGGCACGCCCGGGCCGCTGGGCGGCGAACCGGCCCAGGCGCAGGCCATCCGCGACACCATCGCCGCCGGCTCCACGGTGGCCGCCCGCGATCGGCTGCTGGCCGCCCTCGGCATCACCGCACCGGTCGACGTCGACGCGTCCGTCGCGGACGCGTTCCTCACAGTTCAAGGGGCTATGCGATGAGCGAACGTCAGACAGTTGAGCGCGGCGGGAAGCCGGCATGAACCTCGAGCCACTCGACGAAGCCCGTACCGCGCGGGTGATGTTCCTCGACTACCACCGCCCGGCGATGCCGCCCGGACTGTACACAATGGACGTACAGCAGGATGTGAGCGGCCCCCGCATAGCCGCCGACAGCTTCCCGACCCAGTGGCAGTTCACCGTCGCGGGGGACCGCTTCACCCTGCGCCCGTCCGACGTGTACGCGGTCTTCCCACCGGACGGCAGCCTCGGCGACCACTCGGACGTCCTGCCGCACGCCGTGCTGACCCGCAGCACGATGCCGTGGGAGTACCGGGCCGACGGTGCGTCCGCACCGTGGCTGGCCGTCCTGCTGTTCACCGAGGACGAGCAGCGGACCCAGGCGTACCGGGAGCCCGCCATCACCACGCTCGGCCAACTCATCCCGGCGACGAGCGCACCCCAGTGGCCCGGGCTCGACCTCGACCCGGCCGAGCACCAGGACAGCGACAAGGTGACCGTCCTCGACGTACAGCAGCGGCTGCTGGCCACCCTGCTGCCGTCCGCGGCCGAAGTCTCGCTGCTGACCCACGTGCGCCGGGCCGAGGACACCGACGGCAACCTGATCGACGACGAGCGTTCGGTCGTGCTGGGCCGCCGGCTGCCCCGCTCGGGAGGGATCAGCGTCGTCCATCTCGTGTCCGTCGAGAGCCGCTACCACGACGGTTCGTTCGACTTCGGCACCGCCGCCCCCGACGACTACATCCGCCTGATCAGCCTCAAGAGCTGGCGGTTCGCCTGCGCCGACCCGGCCGGTGACTTCACCGGCCTGCTCACCGGACTGGACCGCACACCGGCCGCGTTGCGGCTTCCGCCGGCCGAGGATCCCGAGGCCGAGCGGCACCTGGCGGCCGGCTCGGTGCCGCTGCCGCACCACCTGCGCCCCGGACGCTCCACAGTCTCCTGGTACCGGGGCCCGCTCATCCCCTGCGACCCACCCGACGAACTCGACCTCCCGGTGCAGTCCAGCGCCGAGCTCATCCGCTACGACCCGACGCTGGGCCTGTTCGACGCCTCGTACGCGACCGCGTGGGAACTGGGCCGGTTGCTGGCGCTGCGCAGCCAGCAGCTCTCGGCCAGCCTGTACGCCTGGAAGCGGGCCAACGCCCAGGCCGTGCGGTCAGCCGAGGCGAACCTGCTGCACCCGGCCTGGGCGCCGCCGGACCCCGTCGCGGCGTTGCCGCCGGACGTCGCGGCCTGGTTCGGCGACCTGCGGCTGCTGCGTGGCGTACCGCTGCGTTACCTGGTGCCCGACGAGCGCCTGCTACCGCCGGAGTCGATCCGGTTCGTACGCGTCGACCCGGTGTGGGCGGACTGCCTGCTCGACGGCGCGTTCAGCCTGGGGCGGCTCACCGGCCGGCTGAAGCCGGTCGACCGGGAGCAGAAGAGCACGCTTGTCGACGCGGTGCCGGCGCACCCGGTGGTCAGCGGCTTCCTGCTGCGTTCCAGCCTGGTCTCCGGCTGGCCGGGGCTGCTCGTCGACGGGTACGACACCGGCCCCGGGGGCCAGATCCGCGGCGTCGAGACGCTGCGCCGGGACCTCGTCGCGCCGGACGTGCTGCTGTGCCTGTTCGCCGGCGACGTAGTCCGGGTGGAGATACACCAACGGCCGGAGGCGCTGCATTTCGGCCCGGCCGAACTGCCCGGCGACTGGCGCGGCGCCGACGGCGTGGTCGACCTCGACGCGCTCGTCGGCGCGCTACGGACCGGGCCGGCGTTCACGTCGGCGGATTTCGCGGCGCGGACGGTCGAAGGCGTGCCCCGCGTCACCTTTGTCCGGAGCTGACGCGGGCATGTCACTGCGCCCGTCTCCGGAACCGTGCCAACGGGCCGTGTCAGGATGGCCCGCGTGTCTTCCACTCTCAACGATTCCACCGAGCCGGCGAGCCAGACCGTGGCCAACGACTACGACAGCTTCGCCGAGGCATACGCCACCGACAACGAGTCCAACCTCATCAACGCCCACTATGCGCTACCGGCGATCCTGAACCTGGCCGGCGATGTGCCCGGCGATGTGGCCGGCCGCCGGGTCCTCGACGTCGGCTGCGGCTCGGGCCCCGTGCTCGCGCCTCTGCACGAGCGGGGTGCGGTCGTCACCGGCGTCGACAACAGCGTGGGAATGTTGGAGCTGGCCAAGCGGCGCCTCGGCGACGGTGTGGACCTGCGAGTGGCAGATCTCGGCCGTTCACTGCCGTTTCCCGACGGCGCGTTCGACGACGTCATCGCGTGCCTGGTCCTGCACTACCTGCGGGACTGGGAAGCGCCGCTCGCCGAACTGCGGCGCGTCCTGGTGCCCGGCGGTCGACTCATCGTGGCGGTCAACCATCCCATGGCCTACCGGCTGGCCTATCCCGATGCCGACTACTTCGGGATCCAGGAGTACTCCGAGGAATACGTCTTCAACGGCCAGAACGCGGTGCTGACGTACTGGCACCGTCCGCTGCGCGCGATGACCGCCGCCTTCACGGAAGCCGGCTTCCGGATCGCCGTCGTCAGCGAACCGCCCCCGGCACCGGGCGCCCGCGAGCTGTTCCCCGACATCCTCGGGAACGCGAAGTCTCCCGACGCGTCCTTCATCTGCTTCCTGTTCTTCGTCCTGGAAGCCGCTTAGCAGTACTTCTCGTTAGCTTTCTTTCGGATTACGCCCTTCCATGGCGACGTGCCGGCCGACTTCCTTGGCCGTGGGCGCACTCGCGGGCAGAGGGAGAGCACCTTCGGGACGCAACCCATGCAGGTAGATGGCGACGTGCCGGGCGGCCAGCGCCGCGCTTACCTCGCCCGGTAGATGCGGCATCGGGCGGCAGGCCATGGCGGCTGCGGTGATCAGGTCCTCTGCGGTGACGTCGTCCCGCACGGCGTTGGCGGCTCGGCCAGCCGTGAGGATGTCCTCCACCGCGTCGCGGATGGCGTGTTGGAGTTGCTGTACTCGCGGATCGTGGACGACCGGGCCGCCGATGAGCGGGAGTACGAGGCGTTCGCGTTGCTCGATCACGCGCCGGAACAGACGATCCAACGCCCCGGCCGGATCAGCCAGTTCCTGGTGAGCTGTTTCCACCGCTGCCAGACAGATTTCAAAGCCATCGATGATGACTTGCCGGACGAGGGCGTCGCGGTCGGGGAATCGGCGGTACAGGGTGCCCGCGCCCACTCCGGCGCGGCGTGCGATGTCGTCGAGGGCGACCGCGGTGCCCTGCTCTCGGAAGAGTTCGCGGGCCGCGGTGAGGATCCTCTCGCGGTTGCGCTGCGCGTCGGCGCGTAGAGGTGGCTCAGCGGTTGCCTGGCCAGTGGCCGCCTGGCCAGCGCTCACACGGCCAGCGGTCGCACGGTCGGCGGTCGCCTGGCCAGCGGTCGCACGATCGGCGGTCGCACGGTCGGCGGGCGCACGGCGGGCGGTCACTTGGCGAGCATAAACGCCAGTCCCTAAGCGGAGAAATTTCTCCGATTCCCGTGTATCGTTGTGAGTCGTCAAACCGAGCATCATGCGATCGACAGGGAGGACGCCCATGTCCGCTGACCGCTTCGTTCTGCTGCAGCCTGGACAGACCCGGCAGACCCGGGTCCCGTTGCCGCCCGGGTTCGGTGTCAAGGTCGCCACTTCTGACAGTGAGGGTCGACTCGCCGTACTGGAGAATCGCCTGGACGTCGACATCCCACGCCATGTGCACGAGTTGATGGACGAGTTCGTCTACGTACTGGAAGGTGAGATGGAGGTCGACTTCCAGGACGAGACTTACCGGTTGACGCCGGGGATGTGCGCGCTACTGCCGCATGGCATTCCACACGCCATGCGCAACGCTTCCCAGCCTCCGGTGCGGGCGCTGCAGATCTCGACGCCGGGCGGCTGGGACCAGTTCATGGAGGATCTGTTCGCGGCGGGAAACGCTGTCAGGACCGCCGAGGGTGCGATGGACCTGGAGAAGGTCAACGTCATTGGCGAGCGATACGGTATGCGCTACGTCACGGGAACAATGGCCCTGGACTGAGAAGTCTCCGGTCTGGCCCTCCAACCACAGCCACGCACGTGGCCTGTCCTCGATGGTCAAGACTCTGTCCGCCGCCACCAGGGCAGGTCCGGCGGAGCAAACGGGTTGTGCACCATCCCCAACGCCGCGGCCATCTGCCCGGCCGCGAGCCCGCGAGATCGCTCAAAGCTGACTATCTGATGGTTGGCCGACGCCGACAGCCCAGGGATAAACCCTTTACGCGAAGGGGGCAGCAGCATCCATCGTCGTCGCCGCGCCAGCTCTGCCCTGATCCCGCCCGGTGACCGACGAGGCATGAACACTTCCGACACTTGATTGATGCGGCTCGCACACTTTACCTCCGCGCCGGCCGAAGCACTCTGCTCGCGGTAGCGCGATGCTTTACCCGCTGGGACAACGGCCTTTGTTCAGGCCGAAGCCGTGCTCGACGCCGCCGGGTTATCCACAGGGGCCGAGTTGTCCACAGGGCTCCTTGGTGCGGCTCGAAAGCGTCGCAGGTCGTCGGTAGCGTCGGGTTCGTGGATAGGCCGTGGGCTGCGGTACAGGACGCGCTCAAGGAGTGCGCGCGGATCTCCACCTGGGCGCGCTCGCCGCAGGAGCTCATCGATGATGTCGACTGGGTCCAGGTGCTGTCGTGCCAGCTGGCCGCCCTGAACCTTGAACTGCTGCGGGAAGTCGACGCCCAAGGCATCCCCGCACGACAGGGTGCCGCGAACACGACCGCGTGGCTCCGT
>NZ_BONZ01000030.1 GCF_016862975.1 Rugosimonospora africana | reverse complement strand
CGCCACCGGCGCACCGATCTGCGGATCACTCACGTCGTCGAGCACCTTGCGCCGCCCGTCCAACCAGATCCGGGCAATGCCCGGCGCGACGCTCGGATGAACGGTACCGGCCCCACTGACCAGCGTCGGCCACAACGCGTCGGTCGAGCCCTTGGCCGCCGACACAGCGGCACCATTCACCGCCGCCAGGTTGCGAGTCACCCGCGCCCCATGCGCGCTGACCGCAGCAGGCCGGGCCATGCCCTTCTGGTACTGAACGATCAACGGCAGCGTCGCCCGCTCAGCATCGTCA
Organism: Rugosimonospora africana; assembly: GCF_016862975.1. Classification (GTDB taxonomy): domain Bacteria; phylum Actinomycetota; class Actinomycetes; order Mycobacteriales; family Micromonosporaceae; genus Rugosimonospora; species Rugosimonospora africana. The sequence goes on along the minus strand of NZ_BONZ01000030.1, from coordinate 304,496 downwards.
TACTGGAACCGAACCAGCGCGGACACATCGAACAACTGCCGATCCAGCTTGCCCGACTGCACCAGCGCCACCGCATCCTGCGGAATCACATACACGTCGCCACCGACCCGGTCGGTCAGAAACCTGACGTGCTCACGCCCCTTGGCCGGCGCCACCTGGATGTTGCGCGAACCTGTCGGCCGCATCGTGACCCGGTCGCCGGTCAGTAGCGTCACCGTCGCCGGCTTGGCCGTGCCCGGCTTGCCCGTTGCCGCTGCCGACGCCGTGCCACTCACCGCGGCACCGGCACTCGACCGGCTCGGCCCGGCCCATGCCGACTGGCCGAGCCCGAACACCAGCCCGGTGGCGAGTAAAGCCATCGAAATTCTTCGTCGTGGTGTCAACCCCGTACCTCCCGTAAGGCGTCTTACCCGTATGGAGTGACCCCGAGTTCGGCGCGGATCGGTACGAAGCTTCGCGACCGGATTCCGGGACGAACTCGACGATCGACCTCAAACTAATCCATACATCCAAATCTGGCAAATGCGCATGTTACGGGCATCGGTGCTCGCGGCGAGATATCGGCTGCCCCGCGTGGGGACGTTGGGCAGACTGGTGCCGTGGACAGCCAGGAGATCGAGCAGTTCGAACGGGATGGGTACGTCGCCGTACGCGGTGCCGGTCGCGCGTGCGATCGTCGCCGGTCTCGACCGCGCCGCACGGCGCGCCGGCGGTGAGTGCCAGGATGAGACATGATCGGTCGCCTGGAGAAGACTGTCCTCGACTGCCTCGATCCCCGTGCGCTGGCCGCCTTCTACGCCACGATCCTGGGCATGCGCGTCAACGAGGACAGCGAAGACTGGGTCGTGATCGGCTCCGAGCCCGGAGCACGCCAGTTGGCGTTCCAACGCGTTCCCCGGTGGACTCCCCCGGACTGGACCGATCCGCGGCATCCCCAGCAGATGCATCTGGACATCCGGGTCGACGACGTGGAGGCAGCGGAGCGGGAGTTACTGGCTCTGGGGGCCAGACGGCTGCCGGGTGAGCTGGAGGGCCGCTACCGTGTCTTCGCGGACCCGGCGGGCCACCCGTTCTGCCTCGTGTTCGGCCGGCACCAGGGTTAGCGGGCGGATGTCTCGCCCGACCGTTGGCGCCCCGATCGACGGGCAACCAGCCGGCCTTCGGTGCGTACCGCCATCACACCCCCGATCACGGCAGTGAACCCCGCCGGTATCTGAATCCAGTTGCCGAGAGCCACCATCGCACCCTGCCGGCCGGCCAGGTTGAGCGGTCCGCCGCTGTACAGGAACGCGGCGAGGATCACCAATCCCATGACAGCGCCCACGCCGGGCGCCCACCGGCGCGGAACCAGCCCCACCAGAAGCACACCAGCCAGCATGGTGATGATGCCCGGCGGCGGATACATCGGGAACTGGAACCTCCCGGACGCCCACAGGACCGCGAGCGCGGCCAGGCCCGCGACCAGCCCGACGAACGTCGCGGCCCGGGGCCCGGACAACGTACCCGGTGCTTCCATCACAGCCTCCCTCTCGCGGTACGGCGGCCCTAACGGCCCCGCCGGTCGTGTCGGACCGACCCGGGTGACCCGGGCGACCCGTCATCGCTATCACGGATGGCGGCCGGCGTTTGTGACCGATCGAGAGGGAACCGCTTCGGCTGTGGCTTGCGGGAAGGCAACGAGCGGTTGGCGTTCGCTTCCGAAGATTGGGGGTCGGCTCGGGGGAAAGCCCGGAGGCAGTGGGTGTTGCCGGGCCAATAGCCTCCCACCATGATCCGTTTCCTCGTTCCCCTCACGGCGATTGCCGGTACCGCCATGCTGGTCTTCGCGACAGTGAGCCCGAGCCAGGCGATGTCCGGTGGCGAGCCCGTCAACGACCCGTCCACGGCCCCATGGGTGGCGACCCTGGCGTCGACGCCCGCAGCGACGGACGCCCCGCTGCTGCAGCGGGCCGGCTGCGGGGGTGTACTCATCACGCCGGATCGGGTGCTGACCGCCGGGCACTGCGTGGACCACGTCGACCCGGGCCAGACCGAGGTGCACATCGACGCGCGGGTGCTGTCCGGCGATCCGGGCCAGGTGCGTGGCATCCGGGGCATCTCCACCCTGCCGGGGTACCAGATACTGCCCTCCCCCGTCGATCCGAGCGACCTCAACCTGTCCAGCGCCCGCGACGACCTGGCCATCGTACTTCTGGACCGGCCGGTGACCGGCATCCGGCCGCTGCCGCTGGCACCCTCGCGACCGCGGCCGGGCACCGCCGTGGCCATGTACGCGCACGGCTCGACGGGGCTGGCCGGTGCCGACCAGTTCCGCGATGACGTGCTGCACCAGGGCAATCTGACGATGCTCGATCCGGCCGCGTGCGCGGCACAGACACCGGCCACTGTGGACGGTGGCTCGGTGGCTTGCGCGCAGGACGACCAGGGCGAGGTCACCGGCTGCTACAACGACAGCGGCAGTCCGGTCGTGACGTACCGCGACGGGGTCGCCCTGCTGGCCGGCGCGTTCAGCTTCGGCGGCGAGACCGCGGGCAAGGAGTGCGGTCAGGCGTCGCCCCTGTACTTCGCCGACGCCACCGCCTTTCGGGGATGGATGTATCGGCCGGCCCCGGTTCTGGAGCCGTACCCGGCCGGTCGGCCGACCGTCTCCGGTGCCGTCACGGTCGGGGCTCCGGCCCGTTGCGTGTCGGCCGGCTGGGATCCGCTGCGCGGCGGACCGGCCAGGACCGTGATGTACCAGTGGGCGACGATCCTGCGGGCGGGCCCGTTCATCATCCCGGTACCGATCGACGGGGCGACCGGTCAGGAGTTCGTTCCGGACGTGTCTCTTGCCGGTGCCGAGATCGCCTGCCAGGTGTCCGGCGGCAACCTGGCAGGCACCAGCCAGGCCACCTCCGACCCGGTCACCGTGGCCTCCTGACGCCGGCCGACCGGACCGGGTGAACGCCGCGTCGACCCGCGAACGAGACGAGAAGCCTCAACCCAAGGGATAGAAGAGAGACAGCGTGCAGCCGGTGGTGGTCGCGGGCACGTGCCACGACCACCACCGGCGCGTGCGGGAAGGTGCCGGCCGGGTAGTCGCGTGCGCCGTCGCTGAAGATACCGGCGACCACGTAGACCTCTTCCGGGCCGGGCTCGTGGACGTCGCGCCTCGGCCACGACGTGCCCGGGTCCATCTCCAGCACGTTGGCCGTACCGGCGGGCCTTCCGCGTGTCTTGACGCGCTATTTCCTCCGGCGGCCCTTCGGCAGGCCCCGCTCGAGGCCGTCCAGGATGAGTTCCAGCCCGAAGGCGAACTCGTCGCCGTAGGAATAGCCGGGCTGCAGGATGTGCGCTGTGGCCAGCTCGGCCAGGTGCGGATACGCCCCCTCGGCGAAGCCGCCCATGATGGACTGTGCCAGTTCGGAGGTCTCCTCCGGGGTTTCGAAGGGCAGGCTCTTCTCCTGCAGCGCGAACCCGTAGATGTAGCTGTCGAGCACCGAGAAGGCGTGTGCGGTCAACGCGACCGGGAATCCGCCCTGCCGCAGGCATCCGATCACGGCGTCGTGGTGGCGAAGCGTCGCCGGCCCCGGGGTGACGCGGGACTCCATGAGGCCGATGGCCCAGCGGTGCCGGGACAGCGCCTCGCGGACCGAGCCTGCCCGTCGGCGCATCGACTCCCGCCAGCCGTCTTCGGACGAAGGCAGCTCGATCTCGTCGAAGACGACGTCGATCATCCCGTCCAGCAGGTCCTCCTTGCCGGACACGTGGTTGTACAGGGACATCGCCTCCACGCCGAGGGACTCGCCGAGCTTGCGCATGCTCAACGCCTCGATCCCGCTCGCGTCGGCGAGTTCGACAGCGCTGCGCAGGACCCGGTCCCGGGTCAGCGGATCGCGTTTGGCCGTTCGGGTGGTGTTGCGTGGTGCCACGGTGGACTGTCCTCCTTCTGACGCTTGACAGCTTACACCGTAAGTAGGTCTACTTACGGTGTAAGTAGACGTAGAGAGGAGAGCAGCCATGAGCGACCTGATCAGACCCGCGGCCACCACCAACAGCGCGACCACGATGGCGACGATCCTGCAGGACCGCTACGGTGCGCAGCCCGAGGATGTGCTGCGGATCGGGCAGCGACCCGTGCCGGCGGTCGGCACGGGTGAGGTCCTGGTGCGGGTGGAAGCGTCCAGTGTGGACCGTGGCACCTGGCACATCATGTCCGGCCTGCCGTACCCGGTCCGCCTGGCGGGCTTCGGCCTGCGCCAGCCGAAGGCCGCGAACCCCGGCCGCAATCTCGCCGGCACCGTCGCGGCGGTCGGGGCCGGAGTCACCGGATTCGCCCCGGGCGACGAGGTGTATGGCAGCGGCACGGCGACGTTCGCCGAATACGCGCTTGCCCGCCCCGCACGCCTGGCCCGCAAGCCTGTCGGGCTGTCCTTCGCGCAGGCGGCGGTCGTTCCGATCTCCGGCCTGACCGCGCTGCAGGCGGTGCGGGACAACGGGCGGGTGCGGTCCGGACAGCGGGTGCTGATCACCGGTGCGGCCGGTGGCGCCGGCACCTTCGCGGTTCAGCTCGCGAAGGCGTTCGGGGCCGAGGTCACGGCCGTGGCCAGCACGGCGAAGCTCGACGCGGTACGCGGGATCGGTGCGGACCACGTCATCGACTACACATGCCAGGACTTCCTCGGGGACGGGCGACGCTACGACGTCATCATCGACATCGCCGGCAACCGCGGCCTGTCGGACCTGCGCCGCGCCCTGACACCGCAGGGCCGGCTGGTCATCGCCGGCGGCGAGACGAGCGGCAAGCTGCTGGGCGGCACCGACCGGCAGCTGCGCGCCCAGTTGCTGTCGCCGTTCGTCAGCCAGAAGTTGGGCACCTTCATCGCGTCCGAGAATGCCGACGGTCTCGAAGACCTCAGCGAGCTGATCGGATCGGGGAAGGTCGCACCCGTCCTGGACCACACGTACCCGCTCGCCGACACCGCCGCGGCCGTGCGCCACCTGCTCGATGGTCGCACCATCGGCAAGCTCGCGGTTTCCGTAGCGGCGTGAGGGCAAGGCACCACACGGCTCCCGAGGCGGCGACGGCTCACTGGTCCTCCCCCAGCAACGGCCGCGCCAGCGGGAGCAGTCCCGCCCGCCGTACCGGCTCAAGGGGCTCCTCCGGCCGCAGTTGCCGGTACGCCCGTGGCGGCAGCCCGTACGCCGCCCGGAAGCGGCGGGAGAAGTGGAACGGGTTGGCGAACCCGCACACCTCGGCTATCGCGCCGACGCTGATGTTGCTGCGTTGCAGCAACATGGCGGCGCGGGCAAGGCGAACCGCCTCGACGGCGGCGACCGGACCGGTGCCGAACCGCTGCCGGAAGATCCGGGCCAGGTGCCCCGGCGAGACGTTCGCCGCGGCCGCCAACTCGGCCATGCCCGGCGGTCGCATCCGCCCGTCGCGCCAGGCGGCGCGCAGGTAGTCGACCAGCGGACGCAGGTGCGCGGGCAACGCGTCGCCGGCATCGGCGGCCACCGGTCCGTTGACGAACAGGTCGAGCAGCCAACCCAGCACGTCGACGGTGCGCTCGGCCGCGCCGGGTGCGTCGGTGCCGCCGAGCCACAGCAGGTATCGGCACAGCGCCTCGATCGGGTCCCCGGCGGAGAAACGCCGGATCAACGGCCAGCCCTCGGGTGCGCGCGGGGCGGCCCCGTCCACCCAGGCGACATCATCGACGTAGAAGCTGACGTACCCGTGGACACACGGCCGATCCCGGTCCCAGGCGTAGTGTTCGCGCGGCCCCGGCCTGGCGAGTAACAGCATCCCGGGCTCGAGGCCGAGCGGCGGTGCCGACATCGGGTCACCGCCGTCCGGCGCGTACCGCCACGTGGCGTTGCCGCGCAGCATCCAGACGTACTCGTAGCCGGGCAGCACTCGAGGCCCGAGTGTGGCGCCGGGCGGGTAGTGCGCGACGGCGGGTCCGTTGCGTACCCGGATGCCGGCCGACGCGGAGGTCACGAACGGACAGGTTACCTGGCAGCGGTGGACATGGCCGCCTGTGCGGGATGTGGTCGAGACTGTTGACGCAGCTGCCGTACCGACCGGGGAGAAGTCATGACACCGATGCCGCCCGCGACACCGGCCGCCGACGTCGAGGCGCTGATCGAACAGGTTCGCCTCGGCGGGTACGGCGTCCTGCCGGATGCCCTGAGCCCCGAGGAGGTCGCGGGGGTCAACGCCGAGGCGATCCGCATCTGCCGGGGCGAGCTGGGTGAGATCGGGCACGCACCGGCCGCCGGCCGGGACGACTCCGACGCCGACGTGCTGCGGCGCTACCTGTGCGTGCACCACCCGCACAAGCTCTCCGGGCTGGTCCGCCGGTCCGTCGCGCACCCACGGATCGTCGACACCCTGGTCCGCGTTGTCGGGCCGAACGTCAAGTCGATGCAGTCGATGCTGTTCATCAAGTCGGAGGGCCGGCCGGGCCAGCCCTGGCACCAGGACGAGTTCTTCATTCCCACCCGCGACCGGTCGCTGTTCGCGGTGTGGATCGCCCTGGACGACGCGACGGTCGAGAACGGCTGCCTGTGGGTGCTGCCCGGGTCGCACCGCCGCGGCGTGCTCTACCCCGACCGGGAACAGGACGACGCCCGCTTCGACTGCTCCATCGAGGCGTACGACTTCCCGTACCGGGACGAGGACGCGATACCGGTCGAGGTGCCCGCCGGGTCGGCGGTGGTCTTCAACGGGTACCTGCTGCACCGGTCGCTGCCCAACACCGGCCGGCACGGTTTCCGGCGGGCACTGGTGCACCACTACATGAGCGCCGAGTCCCCGCTGTGCTGGCGGGTGCCCCCGGGTACCGCGCCGGCAAGGTGGGACTACCGCGACATCGTGCTCGTCGCCGGCGAGGACCCGTACGCCTACAAGGGCACCGCCGACCTGACGCGGGCCTATGTGCGGCCGGACAAGGACGGCGGCTGCGACCGCTGAACCCCACTACCCGACCGTTGCCGGGATCCACACTCTCATCGCGTGCGGGCCGCGGTTGGCCCAGGCGTAGTACGGGATGAGGGTGACGGGCGTGGGTCGCGCCACCGGGGCCGGCCCGCCGTAGGGGCGGTAGGGCGCGCCGGGCCGATCGGCCGCGACCGCGCCGGTGGTGTTCAGCACCGTTACCCCGTCGAGCAGATCCGGCCGGTGCTCGGGCCGCAGCGGGGCGGCCGGGTCGATGCGGATGTCTTCGAGGGTCACGCCGTCGGGCTGGTCGGGTTGTTCGATCGCGTAGACCAGCGGGCCACGGGCCACCGCCACGCAGCCACGGGTGGCGTCCACCCGGTCATCGGCCACCAGGAGTCGCGCCGGCATGGGCATCTCCAGCACGATCCGGTCGCCGGGCCGGAACACCCGCCGCAGAGAGGCGTACCCGCCGGCCACCACCGGCCATCCGTCCACAGTGGATCCGTCGGCCCAGTCGGGTACGCGCAGCGCCAGCTCCACCTCCCGGTCCGGCGCCTCGCGGACGGTCACCACGACCCGTCCCTGCCACGGGTACTCGGTCTCGACCTTTACCGCCAGGTCTCCGGCGCGCAGCGCGGCCGGAGCGTACTGGTGTATCCGCAGGCCGTTCTCGTCGCCGGTGGCGAAGTACTCCGGGAGGCTGGCCAGGGTACGCATCACGTTGGGCGGGCAGCAGGCGCAGTTGAACCAGGGCCGCCGGCCGTGGGCCGGGGACCGCTGGACGTCGCCGCGCGCTCCGGTGCGCCGGTGCAGGGTGTTGACGTAGAAGTAGTCGGTGCCCTCAAGCGAGACGGCCGGCAGGATCGCGTTGTAGAGCAGCAACTCGATCTGGTCGGCGTACCCGGCATCGCCGGTGGCCAGCAGCAGCCGCCAGGCCCACTGCAGCGTGCCGATGGCGGCGCAGGTCTCCGCGTAGGCCCGATCGGGTGGCAGCTCGTACGAGTCGCCGAACGCCTCACCGTCCCACCGGGAGCCGACGGCACCGGTCACGTGCTGCTTGCGCCGCCGCGTCGCGTCGTACAACCGGCGCACCGCGGCCAGCAGCTCGGCGTCGCCCGTCTCGATCGCGACATCGGTGGCCCCGGCAGCGAAGTAGACCGCGCGCACGGCGTGCCCCTCCAGCGTCCGCGCCTCGCGCACCGGAACCCGGTCGGCGTAGTGGGCCGGGTCGGCGTAGTGCGACGGGTCGAACCCGGGCTTCGTGGCCCGGCCGTGACCGCGGGCGTCCACAAAGTACTGTGCGAGCTCCAGATAGCGCCGCCGGCCGGTCTGCCGGTACAGCTCGACCAGGGCCATCTCCACCACCGGGTGCCTCTCGAGCTCCGGCCTGCGGCCGGGCCCGAACGTCGCGGCGAGCTGGTCGGCGAACCGGGTCGCCACGTCGAGGAGCCCCGTTTCCCCGGTCGCCCGGGCGGCCGCCACCGCGGCCTGGAACAGGTGGCCCGCGCAGTAGAGCTCGTGACTCATCCACAGCCGCGCGTACCGTTCCTCGCCGCGGACCTGGATGGCGGAGTTGAGGTAGCCGTCCTCGCGTTGTGCCGTGGCGATGATACGGGTGAGTTCGCGCAGCCGGTCGAGCAGCGCCTCGTCGGGGTCGCGGGCGTGCTCCCAGGCCGTCGCCTCCAGCCACTTGTACACGTCGGAGTCCCGGAAGCTGGCCCCCTCGGCGGTGCCGTCCGTCTCCCCCGCCGCCACCCGGAGGTTGCCGATGTTGCCGGCGTCGACGAGGCGCTGGTACCCGACCGGGAGGGCGGCCCGGTTGGCGGCGACGCGCCGCGCCCAGAACCCACCGGTCAGGCGGCTTCCGGACCCGGGCAGCGGGCGCAGCGCCACCGTGGCGGTGTCGCTGGGTGCCGCCGGGCCACCGCTAGAGTTGCGTTGAGAGCACGCCGAGGTCGTCACGTGCCACCACCGTCCTTCCGTCCACGATGATGCGAAGCCCCCGCCGATCGCGGGCGGGCAGACCGGGTTCGTCCCACACGACGTCGACCGTCCGCCCGCGCAACGCCAGTGACCGCACCCGGAACCAGTGCCAGACCCCGCGGGGAATCAGAGGATCGACCGTCAGCACGCCGTCCTCGTCCACGTCGAGACCGACCAGGCCGCCGAGGACGAGGTCGACGAACGACGAGTGGTAGTAGTCCTTCCCGACGTCCACGCGCCGTGGGTCGTTGGCGCGTCGCCACTCGCGCGTCACCCACTCGCCGGTCTCCGGGTCGAGGTCTTCGTCCAGCTGGTAGCCGCGGGATTCACGGTCGCCGCCGGATTCACGGTCGCCGCGCGGCACGTGCGCCGCGGCGTACCGCAGCAGCAGCGAGTGGAACACGGGTGCCCAGGTGTCGCGGGACACCTCGTTTCCGTGCAGCAACCGCGCCAGAGCGGTCAGCGTCTGGCTCGTGGCGAACGGCCAGCTGACCCCGTTCCACTTGCAGAGGAACCGCGGATCGGTCGTGGCGACCGGAAAGCGGTAGCGCGCGTGGCGGCGTTCGGCGGTACGGAGGCCGAAGGCGCCCGAAAATCCGGCGGGGTCGGTCAGCTCGGCCAGGGCCGGCTCCGGGTCGACCTCGCCCTGCGGCAGCCCGAAGTACCAGGGAAGGTAGCCGATCAGTTCCCTGGCGTTGCGGCCGCAGCCGGCGCTGCCCCAGGGTGGCACCGGAGAAAGCCGTTCGGCCTCCGGAAGGCGCCGCCGCACCGATGCGGTCCCGAGGTACTCCGCCTCACCCGCCGCCGACAGGGGACGCGTCTTGAAGAACTCGCCGTCCCACAGGACGTTCAGCACGCGCCGGCGCAGCCGTTGCGCCCGGTCGGCGAAGCGGTCCGCGGTCACCGGGTCGCCGGCGATGCGGGCGAGGTGCGCGATGGCCCGGGCATTGCCGTACTGGTAACTGTTGACCGACGGTCTCAGCCCGTCACCGCTGATCGAGAACTCCATCGCGTCGGCCAGGTCGTGTGCCCAGAACAGGCCGCTCGGGTGCAGGCTGTCCGCTTCCCGCGCCTCGTAGGCGGCCACCATGCCGGGCAGCACTGAGACCGGAACGGTGAGGTCGCCGGTGAGCAGGCAGCGCCGCCAGACGGCGTCCGCTATCCACTCGGTGTAGCGGCCCGGTTCGGCGCGGGGGTTTGTGTACCAGAAGCGGACGTAGTCGTCGACGAACCGGGGGTCGCGCAGCCAGCGGCCGTCGTAGATGTGGTGGCCGGCCGCCGCGTTCACGGTGCCGAATGCCCGGCCCGGGCCCGGCTGCAGGAACTCGCTGATCGTCCAGCCAGCGTCGCCACGGCTCAGGTGCCGGTAGAAGACCCGCCACCGGTAATCGTAGACGCCGGACAGGAGCGGGTCCGGGCAGGAGAAGTCCGGAGCGTTCGCGGCCAGCCACTCGTCCTCTGCGGGCGGCGGCACCGCATCGCCCCGGGCGCGGCGCCGGGGACCCGCCAGTCCCCGGGCCGCGTCCAGGTGCTCGCGACTCGCGGCCGTCACGCCGGCACTTGGCGGCGGAAGCGGACGGCGTCCGCGATGACGGCGCCGTTCGCGTTACCGCTGAGTTCGACGTAGCCGTCGATGCCGCCACGGAACCGGAAGACACCGATGGACACCCACTCGCCGGTCCGGATGTCCGGTACGCCATGCAGCTTCTGGTTGACCACGACCGGGGTCGCGCCGTCCGCGTGGTGCACCACGTAGGTCGCGGTCGTCGCCCGGTTGGTGTCGGCCGAGTAGGCCACCAGGACTTCGTACCGGTCGTCCCCGGGCAGCGCGGGACGGAACCGGGCGAGGCTGGTGGGATCGCCGGGATCGTGCGCGAGGTAGTTGTAGCCGTAGTACCCAGGACTGGTGCGGCTGCTCTTCCAGGTGCCCACGACCTCGAAGCCGAGCCCGCCGTTGTCGACAGTGACCTCTTCCCGGACGTCCGGCCGCGCGTGCGCCTCGACGAGGCTGAGCTCATCGAGCGAGATGGCGGTGCCGCCGCCCAGCCCGGCACCGGCGAGGGTGAACCGGATGGTGTGCCGTCCGGGCCGCAGTCGCAACGTGTCCAGCAGCACCACGTCGTACCCGTCGCCGCGGAAGGAGGTGAGGTCCACTGTGGAGTTACGCACCGTCTTTCCGTCCACGGCCACGGCCACCAGCCCGCCGTCCGTTGACCGGTAGTAGCGCAGCCACAGCTCGTACTGGCCGGGGCCGGCCACGAACGGGTACTCGATGAAGTCACCGGCCGCACCGGGCGTGTACGCCGCGCGGGCGCCCCCGACCGCGGCGGCGTCGGCGACCACGGCGACGGTCCCACCGGATCGGCTGGGGCGCGGCGCCGGGCGGCCCAGGTCGTGGGTCTTCGACGTCACCCGCGGCCCGGTGGCCAGGCTGTCCCGGCCCTGGGTCAGCCACTCCAGGTTGAACCGGGCGACGGCGACCCGGCGCGGAGTGCCGTCGAGGTCGCCGTCGCAGCCGTAGAGCAGCACGATCGTACCGTCGGACAGGTGCGCCAGATCCGAGTAGTACGCGCGGATCGGGCTGATCGACCGGCTGTACCGCAGCGAGTAACCCTCGTCGTAGCTGACCGAGACGGTCATGTTCCACCGCATCGGCGCGTCCGGCCGGCTGAACAGCAGCCGGCTGACGTCCCTACTGTGCGGGCCGCCGGTGTAACGGACGAGGCTGGACTGGACGCCGTTGAACAGGCCGGCGTTGAAGTCCATGGTGGGCAGCGACCAGGTGAGGCCGCGATCCGTGCTCACGGCGATGTCACGCGGCCAGTCGTTGCCCGATCCGGGCCGGCTGTTGACCACGACCGTCCCGTCCTCGCGCTGCACCAGGGTCGCTTCGCCGACGGTCGGGTGGCCGGCGGCCATCGGCACCGCGCTGCCGGCCTGCCAGGTGCGGCCGTGGTCGTCGCTGTAGATGGTCGACGCGCCGTAGTTGCGGTCCTCGGTGGGGACGCCGGTGATGACGGTGCGGTGCCCGACGGTCAGCAGCAGCCGTCCGGTGTCGAGCTGGATGCCGTGGCCCGGGCCGGGGCCGTGCATCGCCCAGTTGTACGGGAAGCCGTCGAAGAGCCCGGCGAGGCTGCGCCGCTCGCTCCAGGTGACGCCGCCGTCCGTGCTGGAGATGACGTAGACCGTGCTGGAGTCCGCGGAACAGCTGGTGTTGCCGGGCAGCCGCTCGCAGAGGTTGTGGAACAGGAACACCTCGCCGGTGATGTGGTCGACGACGAAGGTGGGGTTGCTCCAGCACTGGCCGTCCACCGACTGCTCCACCGTCTGCGACGGGGTCCAGGTCTGCCCGCCGTCGGTGCTGCGTCTGATGAGCAGGTCGTGGGCGCCCGCGTCGCACACCTCGTGGCGTCCTTCGGTAGCGGCGATGATCGTGTCGTCCGGCAGGACCGCCAACCCGTGCACGTGGTAGCTGGCCAGCGGGTCGACCGTGGTGTCCCACAGCGTGGTCTCGGCGAAGAACGGTGTGCCGGCCGTCGGCGCGGAGGCGAGTGCCCGGGACGGCAGGGCGGCTGCGGCGGCACCGGCGGCGAGACTGAGGGTGAACGCGCGCCGGCTGATGGGCAGGTTCATGCGACTGACTCTCCTTAGGGCGGAAGTCTCCCCCGAGACGAGGCCCGGGAGGTGGGCAGCTAACTCACGTCGGCGGAAGCGCGGGCAGGCCGGCGGCGTGCGGCAACAGGTCACGCATGCCGGCCAGGGCGGCGCGCAGCGCGGCCAATTCGCCGTCGGTGCACGGTTGGAACGGCGCCGAGGCGTGGGGCGGACAGAGCCCGAGCAGGTGTAGGGCGGTCTTGACCACGACGACACCGCTGGCGCCGGGCCGGACCGCGAAGATGTCGGCGAGCCGGTCGACGTCACGCTGCCGCGTCGCCGCGGCGTCGTGGTCGCCGGCCCGGCCGAGGCGGAACAGCTCGACGCACAGGGCCGGCGCGAGCATGCCGACGCCCGGCACCAGCCCGGCGGCGCCGCTTCGCAGCCCCTCGGCGAGCCTGCGTTCGGCACCCTGCGCGACACGGAAGTCCGGGCGCGCGGCGGCCGCCGCGCAGAACTCCCCGAACAGCGCGGGATCGCCCGAGCTGTCCTTCAGCCCGATGATGCCGGGCGTCTCCAGGAGACGGCGCAGCAGCGCCGGAGTGAACGGGTTTCCGGTGTAACCGGGACTGTTGTAGGCCACCACCGGCCGCCCGTGCGCGGCCGCGGCGTGGAAGTGCGCCGCGAGTTCGGCTTCGGTGTGCCGGAAGTAGAACGGAGCCGACACGACCACGGCGTCGATCGGCACGTCGGCGAGGCATTCGAGCCGCCGCAGCGTCTCGTCGGTGCCAGCGCCGGTCGCGGTGACCATGACCCGTGCGGAGGCTCCGATCAGCTCCCGCCACCGCGCGCGGATCTCCGACGCGTACTCCCGGATGGCGTCCGCGGGCAGCACCGGGCCCTCGCCGTTGGTGCCGGCGAGCATCAGGGTCGTGACGCCGCCGGCGGCCAGGTGCGCCAGCAGCGGCCCGGCCGCGTCGGCGTCCGGGCGCCCGCGCTCATCGAGCGCGGTGATGAGTGGGATGGTCACCCCGGCAAGCAGGTGACCGTCGTGGTCCGCATCGGTAGGCATTGGGCACCCCTCGGGTGGGAGTGGTCCCGGACGTTACCCGGCGACCCGACCCGACGCTAGACGCTAATGGGTATTAGCGTTTCTCGTTTGTTTCGAGCGAAGTCGCGACGAGCGAACCTGCCCAGCTCTATTGACATGACTCGCGACCGGGGCGAAACTTTGCGATCACCGAAGTAGCACGCATTAGCACTGGAGACCACGATGAACCGCGTGCCCGCCAGACGCCCGACGCAGGCCGACATCGCCCGGCTTGCCGGCGTCAGCCAGGCCACGGTCTCGCTGGTGCTCAACGAACGCGACGCCGGAGTAAGAATCAGCCCGGCGACCCGCGAACGGGTGCTGGCCGTGATGCGCGAGTGGGGCTACGTCGCCAACGCGTCCGCGCGGTCGCTGGCCGGCGGGCGCAACAAAATCATCGGGGTCTACACCTTCGAACAGGTCTTCCCCACCACCAGCGTGGACTTCTACTTCCCGTTCCTGCTCGGCATGGAGCAGGAGGCCGCCGAGCTGGGCTACGACCTGCTGATGTTCACCAGCGCCGGTGGGCAGCGCCAGATCTTCCGCGACGGCTCCACCCGGCTGTCGCTCGCCGACGGCACCCTCCTGCTGGGCCGGTACCCCAACATCGAGGAAATCGAACACCTCCGCGACTCCGGCTACCCGTTCGTCTACGTGGGACACCGGGAGGTCTCCGGCGCGCCGATCTCGTACGTCGCCGCCGACTACGCCGGAGCGACCCAGCAACTGACCGAGCGGCTGTTCGCGCTCGGGCACGAGCGGGTGGCCTACGCCCGGCTCGGCAACGGCGACGCGCAGCCGAGCCGGGACCGGGAAAAGGGGTTCCGGCGGGCGGTGCCGGCCGGCACGACCCGCCGGCTGACCGGTCCGGTGTGGACACTGGAGTCGGTCGACGAGGTGGACGGGCTGCTGAGCGAGATGCTCCGCAGCGGCGTCACCGGCGTCGTCGCCGAACAGCAACTGCTCGCCGAGGAATTGTTGGGGTGCGCGCGGCGTCAGGGCGCATCGGTACCGGGCGACCTGAGCATCGTCGTCCTCGGTGACTCCACCGGCGCCCGGCGGGACGACACGCCCTGGACCGGTCTCGTGGTGCCCCGCGAAGAGATGGGCCGTGAGGCGACCCGGTTGCTGATCCGGCTGCTTGAGTCGGCGGACAGCACCGCTCGCAGCGAGAGCGTCGAGTGCCCGCTGATGGACGGCGCCACCGTCGGTCCCCCGCACACGGCCGGCGGGACCGCCTGATGGCCACGACACCCACGAGAAACGGGAGTACCGCCACGATGACCCGGCCCGCACCCATCGACTGGAACACCTGGGACGTCCAGTACCACACCGCCGCGGCGCACCTGCCGTCCGGAACCCGGGTCCGGGTCGGCATCGGTACGCCGGACGGCCGGATCGTCGACGACTTCACCTGGCGGCGAGGCCTGGAACGGCTCGGCCACCACACCGTGGACGGGCAGTACGCCGAGGTGACCGTGCGGTGCGGCGATGCCGTGCTGCGGCTGGTCCTCACCAATCCCCGACCCAATGTCCTGTGTGGACTCGCCGAGCTGGTCGAGTCCGTGCCGGACGGGTACACCGTGCACCTCATCGTCGACCGCCTGCCCGGCGCACCCACGGACCACACGGTCGCGCTGCCCGAAGCGCCGGACGGTGCCACCGACCGGTGGGACCTCCAGGTGGGGGCGCAGCGCTGGCGGGTGGCACTGTCCGCGCCCGCCACCGCTGAGCCGGGTGACGGGATCCTCCGGCTGAGCTTCGCCGCCGGTACCGGGACGCACCGGTTCTCCTGGGCGCCCGCAGGAGGCAGCGCCGAAGCCGGGAGCGGCGCCGAGGCCGAGGCCCGCACCGAGGCCGATGGCAACGCAGAGGCGGACGGCAGCGTCGACCTCGGCTTCGACGTCGACGCCGCGCGCCGGCACGCCGAGTCGGCGGCGATCGGCAGCTCCGGTTGGCTCGGCCGGGCCGCCGAGGGCTACCAGCGCGCGCTGACCTGGAACACGGTGATCCGCACGGATCTCGCCCGGGTCATCACGCCCACCTCGCGCGACTTCGTCAGCCAGGCCCGCGGCGGCTTCTACGGCACCTGGGCCCTGCACGGCTGGGACACCTTCTTCTGCGGCCTCACCGCGACCTGGATCGACCACGACTACGCGCGCGGCATCTACCAGCAGATGCTGGAGCAGGCCACCGCGGACGGCTTCGTGCCCAACCGGGTCTCCGACGAGCGGGGACGCACCGACGACAGGTCCCAGCCTCCGGTCGGCGCGTACACGGTGTTCAAGTCCTACCTGAGCAGCGGCCTGTCCGACCAGACGCGGGATCGCCGGCTGCTGACCGACGCCTACCCGACGCTGCTCGGCTGGCACGACTGGTGGACCCGGGCGCGCCGGGGCCCGCACGGCGCACTCGCCTGGGGCTCCGACCCGACCGACGACCCGAAGTCGGCCACTGTGGACAGTACCCGGCGCGAATCCGGCCTCGACGACTCGCCGATGTACGACGACATCCAGTACGACCCGGTCACGCACACCATGAACCTGGCCGACGTCGGCCTCAACGCGCTGCACGCGGTCGACGGCGAAGCGCTCGCCGCGATCGCCGAGCGGCTCGGCGAAACCCGGACGGCGGCACGGCTGCGGGCCGAGGTGGCCGAGACCGGCCGGCGCGTCGAGGAGGTCTTCTGGGACGAGGAGGCGGGGCACTACCGCAACCGCCTCGGCGACGGCTCGTTCGACGTCCACCTGGCCCCGACGTCGTTCTACCCCCTGCTGGCCGGGATTCCCGACCCGGCCAGGGCGCGCCGCCTGGTGGACACGCTGCTCGTGCCGGAGTTGCTCGGCGGCTCACCTCCGCTGCCCAGCGTCTCGCGCAGCGACTCGGGCTACGACCGGCACTACATGCGCGGCCGGATCTGGGGTCCGATCGCGTTTCTCGTCGTCGAGGGGCTGCGGCGGTACGGGCTGGACTCCCACGTGGAGCGCATCGTCGACGAACTGCTGGGCATCTTCCGGTTCGAGTGGGAGCAGCACAGCCACGTCCACGAGAACTACTTCTCCAGCCCGGACGAGGACATCCACCCGTTCGAGGCGCGCTCGGATTTCCTGCTCAGCTGGGGCAACCTGTTGGCATACCTGGCGATGCAGCAGCTGGCCGACCCCCGGCCCGGCGGCTGGCGGTTCGCGCACCCCGGGCAGCCGGCGGAGCTTCGCAATCTCGCCCTGCGCGAGGGCCGGCTGAGCATCAGCGCCGGCGACCGGCTACGGGTGAGCCTGGACGGCACCGTCCTCGTGGAGGCCGACGACTCCGTCGTGGTCGCCGACTACACGCGAACGGCCGACACCGTACGGACGGTGGTCCACCGTACCGGCGCCGGGGCCGGCCGGCTCACCCTCGGTACCCCTCCCGCGGCCGGGGACGAGGTCACGGTACTGGTGGGCGAACGCGCCCAGCCCGCGACCGTTCCGGTCGAGGCCGGCGCGACGGTGACCGTCGACCTGCCGCCCGGCCCGGACCCGGTGCCGATCACCGTCACCGCCCCCACCGGACGGCCGGCGTGATCCGGGTCGTCGTCAAGCGGCTGCTCATCGGGGTCCTGGTGATGTGGGGCGCCGCCTCGCTCATCTTCGTCATCGTCCGGGTGGCTCCGGGCGATCCGGTGTCGATCCTGCTCGGGCCGGACGCCGGCCAGGACCAGATCGACCAGCTGACCGCGTCGCTCGGCCTCGACCGGCCGATGTTCGCGCAGTACCTCAGCTATCTCGGCCACGCCGTCCGGTTCGACTTCGGCGACTCCTACCTGTTCGGCCGCCCGGCGATGGCCGAGGTGCTGGAGCGCCTGCCCGCCACCGCCGAGCTGATGCTCGCCTCCACCCTCATCGCCGTGGTGGTCGGGCTGGCGCTCGGGCTGCTCGCCGGAGGCCGCCCCGGCACAGCCGTCGACCGGGTGGTGTCGGCCAGCACGATCGCCCTGCAGTCGTTCCCCACCTTCTGGGTCGGCATCATGCTGATCCTCATCTTCGCGCTGGCGTTGCGGCTGCTGCCCAGCGCCGGCTCCGGTACACCGGCGCACCTGGTCCTGCCGGCGGTGACACTGGCCCTGCCGTTCACCGCCATCGTCGCCCGCCTCACCCGGACCAGCGTCGCGGACACCATGCGCGAGCCGTACATCCAGACCGCCCGGTCCAAGGGGCTGACCGAGCGGCAGGTGCTGCTCGGCCACGCGTTGCGCAACTCGCTCATCCCGGTGGTGACCATCGTCGGCCTGCACATGGGCGGCCTGATGGGCGGCGCGGTCATCGTCGAGAACGTCTTCGCCTGGCCCGGGCTCGGCTCGCTCGTCGTGGACTCGGTGTCCAACCGCGACTACCAGGTGGTGCAGGCGGCCACGTTCCTCATCGCCGGCATCGTCATGCTCTTCAACCTCGTCGCCGACCTGGTCTACTCGCAACTCGATCCGCGAATCCGCTTGGAGGGCACATCATGAGTGTGCTCGTCGACGCCCGGAGCGGCCAGCAGGTCGCCGCCCGCCGGGCTCACGCGACCCGGCGCTGGCTCGGCCGCATCCCGTACGTGGTGCTCGCCCTGTACGCCGTCATCGGCGGTGTCGGGCCTCTGCTCATCGACTACGACCCGGTACACGTCTCGCTCGACGACCGGCTGCTGCGCCCCGGTTCGCACCTGTCCACCGGCGCCACGGCGTGGTTCGGTACCGACGGCGTCGGGCGTGACGTGCTCGCCCAGGTCGTGTACGGCGCCCGCACCTCGGTCCTCATCGGGGTCTGCACGGTCGCCGTCTCCTGCCTCGTCGGCGTCGCCATCGGCACCGTCGCCGGGTACTTCCGGGGGTGGCCGGACATGGTGCTCGCCCGCGGGATCGACATCCTGCTCGCCTTCCCGGCGATCCTGCTGACCATCGTGATCGCCGGCGCGTTCGAGCGCAGCGTCCTGGTCGTCGTGGTGGCGTTGTCTGCCACCGCCTGGATCTCCTTCGCGCGGGTCACCCGCAGTGTCGCGCTGTCCATCCGGGAACGCGCGTGGGTCGACGCGGCCCGCGTGCTCGGCGTCCGGCCCGTGTCCATCCTCCTGCGGCACATCGTCCCGTTCACCGCGGGCCCGGTCGTCGCGCTGGCGACGCTGGAGTTCGCCCTCGTCGTACTGGCCGAAGCCGGACTGAGCTTCCTCGGCATCGGCCTGCCCAACTCCGCGGTCTCCTGGGGTCAGACCATCGCCAACGGCAAGCAGTACCTGGAGTCCGCCTGGTGGATCTCGGCCCTGCCGGGAATCGCACTGTCGCTGCTGATCATCAATATCGGGATCCTCGGCGACCAGCTCACCGCTCGATATGGACGCGGGCATCTCCGGTAGCCGCCCGCGACCGCTCAACCCCTTCACCGAAAGAAGATTGCGATGACCAGATCGCTTGCCCTGCCGGCGACGCGGCGCACGGCCCTGGCCATGCTCGCCGCCGCCACGATGGCCCTCACCGCGTGCTCCGCCGCGACCAGCGGCGGTACGGACTCCAGCAACGGCGAGGTCGTCGTCGCCGGCACCTACCCCATCGACAGCATCGACCCGGACGGCCCGCAGGGCGGCGGTACCGGCCCGCAGATGGCCGAGCAACAGATCTTCAGCCGGCTGGTGCGCACCAAGCCGGACGGCTCGCTCGAAGGCGACCTGGCCACCTCGTGGAAGCCGGACAGCACCGCCACCCAATGGACGCTCACCCTGCGCCAGGGCGTGAAGTTCAGCGATGGCAAGACGCTCACCTCGGCCGACGTCGTCGACTCCTTCAAGCGGTTCATCGACCTCAAGGGCACCAACGCCGCCAACTTCCCCGGGTACACGATGACCGCCACCTCAGACAACGAGGTGGTTCTGAAGGCGTCGAAGCCGGACGCGGCGGTCCCGCGCAAGCTCGCCGTCTTCTTCGTACTGCCGGCCGGGGTCGCGCCGAACGACACCGCGTTCTTCGAGCACCCGGTCGGAACCGGTCCGTTCAAGCTGGAGAAGTTCAGCCCGAACGAGATCGCGTTGGTGCCCAACCCCAATTACTACGGCGGGGCGCCGAAGGTGAAGCGGGTCACCATCCGCAAGATGCCCGAGCTGGCCTCCCGGTTGACCGCGCTGCGTACCGGCGAGGTGGACGTGGCCTGGGGCATCCCCGACGACCAACTGTCCCAAGTGGAGAGTGACAGCAACCTCACGGTGAAGACGATCCAGAGTTCGGCCGTGTTCACCATGTGGTTCAACTCCTCCACGCCGGCACTGCGCAACGCTCAGGTACGCCGCGCGCTGTGGGAGGCCGTCGACTTCCCCACCATCATCAAGCAGCTGTACCCGCAGACCGGTAGCCTGTCCGACTCGGTCGTGTCGCCGCAGACTCTCGGCTACGTCGCCCAGCAGCCGGTCAAGTACGACCCGGCCGCGGCGAAGGCCGCGCTGACCGCCGCCGGCTTCGACTTCAACACCAAGCTGCGGCTGCAGTTCGCCAACGCCGAGTTCCGCCAGTTCAACCAGGCGGTCGTGTCCGACCTGGAGAAGATCGGGGTCCACGTCGACCTGCTGGAGAAGGAGCAGGCGGTGTTCACCAAGGACCTGCTCGCGCTGAACTGGGACATCAACTTCCAGCAGCTGTCCAATCCGATGCTCGACGCGGCCAACACCATCGGCCGGCTGTACCCGTGCGCGGCCAAGCGCAACGGGTACTGCAACCCGCAGCTGGACAAGCTGCTCTCCGAAGCCGGTGCGAGCAGCGACGAACAGGAGCGGGTGAAGCTGTACGGCGAGGCGACGCAGATCATCTGGCAGGACGCGGTCGGCATGTTCCCGATGGCGGTCAAGTACGCCTACGCCTGGAACAAGCGCCTCGCCGGGTTCAGTCCGGACCCGAACGGGCTGCCCGACTTCTCGCACCTGCAGGTGCGCTCTTGAGCGCAAGCGAAATGACCGCAACCGAAATGACCGCACGGATGCTCGCGGCCGGCTCCACAGCGCCGGCCGCCCCGTCGGAGCCGCTGCTGGAGGTCGACGGGCTCGTCGTGGAACTGCCCAGCACCGGGACAAACCCGCGACTTCGAGCCGGTGGCAGCCGGCCGGGAGCGGTCCGCGTCGTCGACGGGGTGTCGTTCGACATCCCGCCGGCAACGACGGTCGGGCTCATCGGCGAGTCGGGCAGCGGCAAGACGATGACGGCGAACGCCATCATCGGCCTGCTGCCCGACGGGGCCGCGGTCGGCGGGCAGCTGCGCTTCCGGGGCGAGGACCTGCTGCGGACCGACCCCGCGCGGCGGCGCGGGCTGCGCGGGCACGAGATCGCGATGATCTTCCAGGACCCGCTGGCCGCCCTCAACCCCACCCAGACCATCGCCCGGCAGGTCGGCGAGATCCTCCGCCGCTCCGGCCGGCCGCGCGCCGAGGTACGCCGCCGGGTCGTCGAACTGCTCGACCGGGCCGGCGTCCCGGAGCCGACCCGCCGGATGCGCAACTTCCCGCACGAGTTCTCCGGCGGCATGCGGCAACGGGCGATGATCGCCCTGGCGCTGGCCGGCAGCCCGGCCCTGCTGCTCGCCGACGAGCCCACCACCGCACTGGACGTCACCGTCCAGGCGCGCATCCTGCGCCTGCTGCACTCGATTCAGCAGGACGAGGGCCTGGCGATGCTCCTGGTCAGCCACGACCTGCGGGTGGTGGCGCACGTCGCGCACCAGGTGGTGGTCATGTACGCCGGCCGAGTCGCCGAGCGCGGCCCGACCGGCGCGGTCCTGGGGCGGCCCGCCCACCCGTACACCCGGGCGCTGGTGAACAGCGTGCCCGCGGTGCGCACCCGTACCGCACTGGCCCACCCGCTGCCAGGCACGCCGGCCACACCGGCGAACCGGCCGGCCGGGTGCGCCTTCCACCCGCGCTGCCCGATGGCCCGGGAGCGGTGCCGCACCGAACAGCCGGCGGTGCGGTCGGTCGCGCCGGACCGCTGGACCGCGTGCCACTTCGCCGAGGAGCTGTTGCAGGCATGACCGGCCAGAATCTCGTGGAAGTGCGCGACCTGCGGGTCAGCTTCGGCCGGCGCACCGGCAGCCGGCTGCACCGGTGGACCGGCACCGGCACGGCGCCGAGGGAGGTCGTCGCCGTCGACGGCGTGAGCCTCACCGTGGCGGCCGACGAGACCGTGGGCCTCGTCGGCGAGTCCGGATCGGGCAAGACGACCCTCGCCCGGGCGGTGGTCGGGCTCGCCCGGCCCGACGCGGGTACCGTGCTGCTCGACGGCGACCGGGTCGGCCCGGTGGGCCGGCGCACCGCAGCCCAGCAACGCGCCGTCCAGATGGTGTTCCAGGATCCGCGCTCCTCCCTCAACCCGCGGATGAGCGTCGCCGCGATCATCGGCGAGGCGTGGCGTACCCACCCGGTCTCCGCCCCCGCGGGCGACCGCGCAGCCGCCCTGCGCCAGTTGCTCGACGATGTCGGGCTGGACGAGAGCGTGGCCCGGCACCGGGCCGGCGAGCTGTCCGGCGGACAGTGCCAGCGGATCAGCATCGCGCGCGCCCTGGCCGTCAAGCCGAGGCTGCTCGTCTGCGACGAAGCCGTCTCCGCGCTCGACGTCTCCGTCCAGGCCCAGATCCTGCGGTTGCTGGACGACCTGCGGCGGCGACACCACCTGGCAATGCTGTTCATCTCCCACGACCTCGGCGTGGTGCACCAGATCGCGGACCGCATCGCGGTCATGCGGCGGGGCGTGCTGGTGGAGGAGGGCCGGGCCACCGATGTCCTCGGCTCCCCCCGGCACGAATACACCCGCAGTCTGCTCGACGCCGCGCTGGAGCTGGACACCGAGGACAGTCCACCGGTGCCCGACCCGGCCGGCGGCGAGCCGATGCCGGCCGGCGGCACCAGCGAACGTACGACGGAAAGGTGATACGTGAAGATCGAGCGGGCGATGTCGGCCGAGGTACTCATCGTGGGCGGGGGCCTCGGCGGTGTGGCGGCCGCACTCGCCGCCCTGCGCCGTGGCCGTTGCGTACTGCTGACTGAGGAGACCGACTGGGTCGGCGGCCAGCTGACCAGCCAGGGAGTCCCGCCCGACGAACACCCGTGGATCGAGCAGTTCGGGTGCACGCGCAGCTACCGCGCGCTGCGCGAGTCGATCCGCGACTACTACCGCACCTGGTACCCACTGACCGACGACGCCCGCACGGCGCGGGATCTCAACCCCGGCGAGGGTCGGGTGAGCCGGCTGTGCCACGAGCCGCGGGTGGCCGCCGCCGTCCTCGACGCCATGCTCGCGCCCTACCTCGCCGCCGGCCGGCTACGGCTGCTGCTCGGGCACCGTCCGGTGTCCGCCACCGTGGACGGCGACCGGGTCACCGGGGTGACGGTCGCCGACGCCTCGGGCGCCACCCGGGAACTGACGGCACGGTTTGTACTCGACGCGACCGAGCTGGGCGACCTGCTCCCGCTCGCCGGTGTCGAGCACGTCACCGGGTTCGAGTCCGGCGAACGTACCGGCGAACCGAGCGCCCCGCGGCACCCCGAGCCGGCGAACATGCAGGCATTCTCGTGGGTCTTCGCCATCGACCACCGGGCCGGCGAAGACCACACCATCGACCGGCCAGCCGGCTACCCCGACTGGGTCCGCTACCAGCCCCCGAAGTGGCCGAACCCGTTGCTCAGCCTCGTTGCCCCCGACCCGCGCACGCTGGAGACGGTACCCCGCACCTTCGTCCCCAACGCCGACTCCGGGCCGGTCGTCGCCGACCAGAGCAAGGACCCCGGCGACAAGGACCTCTGGGTGTTCCGGCGCATCCTGTCCCGCCGGATGCTGCGGCCGGGGCTCGCCGACAGCGACATCACGGTGGTGAACTGGCCGATGATCGACTATCTGCCGGGTCCCATCATCGGGGTCAGCGAGCAGGAGCGGGCCAAGCACCTGGACGGCGCGCGGGAGTTGAGCCTGAGCATGCTCTACTGGCTGCAGACCGAGGCGCCCCGCCCGGACGGCGGCACCGGATGGCCGGGGTTGCGGCTGCGCGGCGATGCCATGGGTACCGGTGACGGACTGGCCAAGGCGCCGTACATCCGCGAGTCCCGGCGCATCCAGGCGAAGCGCACGATCGTCGAGCAGGACCTGTCGCTGGCCGTACGCGGGGAGAACGGCGCGGTGGCGTATCCCGACTCGGTGGGCGTCGGGATGTACCGCATCGACCTGCACCCGTCGACCGGTGGCGACACCTACATCGACGTCGCCAGCTGCCCGTTCCAGATCCCGCTCGGCGCTCTCCTGCCGGTACGGATGCGCAACCTCCTGCCCGCGGGCAAGAACCTCGGGACCACCCACATCACCAACGGGTGCTACCGGCTGCACCCGGTCGAGTGGAACGTCGGCGAGGTCGCCGGCGCACTCGCCGCGCACTGCCTGGAGCACGACCTCGAACCGCACCAGGTCCACGCGACGGGACGGCTGCTCGACGCGTTCCGCGACGAGCTGGTCCGCGACGGCGTGGAACTGGCCTGGCCGCAGGTCAAGGGCTACTGACGCTCGCCGCGGCGGCAGCTCGGGCGTCGTGCCCGACCGGTCGCGTCGGGCTCAGGGCGTGTGCCGGCGGTGGCCACGCTCCTGGTGAGGCACGGTCTGGACGGTCGGCACCGTCGGCGACGGGAGGGTCGCCACCTCCTGCACCTCACGCTCGTACACGGGCGCGGGGTCGGGCAGCGACGGGAAGTGCGGGTTGTGGTGGCCCAGGCGCAGCGCCGAGGTCAGGTCGCCGACCGTCCTGCGGCGCCACGCGCTGATGTTCGGCTCGGCGACGCGGAACCGCCGTTCCAGCAGCCTCAGCATCGAGGTGTGGTCGAAGACATCACTGCACACCCAGCCGCCGCTGCTCCACGGCGACACGACCAGTGTGGGTACCCGGTAACCGAGGCCGATCGGACCGGCGATGCCGGCGGCGCCGGACGGCAGCGGCGACGCGGTCACCCATTCGCCGGGCGTACCCTCCGGGGCGGTCGGTGGTGGAACGTGGTCGAAGAACCCGTCGTTCTCGTCGTAGGTGACGATGAAGACCGACTTCGACCAGATGTCCGGCCGGGACGCCAGTGCCTCGAGCGCGTTGTAGATGTACTCCGCACCGGCTGCCGGCAACGCCGGGGCGTGCTCGTTCGCCTCCGGCAGCCCATACACCGACGGCAGGTACTGCGAGTCCAACCACACGACCTGAGGCAGCCGGTCGTTGACCACGTCGTCCGCGAAGTCCGACGGGTGGTGCGGCGTCATCCCGTTGACGTACAGGTCCGAGCCCGCCTCCGCGGTGCGGAACTGGTGGAACCAACCCAGGTCGGTGTCGAGCGGGTTCGCCGTGTAGTACTTCCAGCTGATCCCCGCCTGCTGCAACCGTTCCGGGTAGGTGGTCCAGGTCAACGGTGCGGTGGTCGCGAAGCTGTTGTCCACGACCGGCCCGCCGGCCTTGCCGTCCGGGTCGATCGTTCCGCTGATGGCCATCACCCGGTTCGGGTGTGTCGGGCCGAAGACCGAGCAGAAATACCGGTCGCACACCGTGAAGGCATCCGCGAGCGCGAAGTGGAACGGCAGATCTTCGCGCGTGTAGTAACCCATCGCCAGCGGCCCGACCACATTGCCGTCGGCGGCCCGGTGCGCGGGCATCCAGTTGTCCATCCTGCCGCCGTTCCACGACAGGTGCTGCGGCCCCCAGGCATGGGTCGTGGTGTGCACCGCCGCCGAACTGGTCGTGGTGGTGTCCAACCGGAACGGCAGCACATAGCCGTCCGGGTGGACGGTGTCGGGCTGGTAGAACACCGAGCGGCCGTTCGGCAGGCGCAGCGCGTGCGGGTCGTCGAACCCCGCCACTCCGGGCAGCGTGCCGAAGTAGTGGTCGAACGACCGGTTCTCCTGCATCAGGAAGATGACATGTTCGATCTGTCGCAGCGACCGCAGCGGTTCGGGTCGCTTCCCCAGCGCCTTGCGGACGGAGCCGGGCAGCAGAGCCAGACTCGCCGCGCCACCCGCGGCGCCCAGAAGCCTGCGTCGGCTGACCCCGTCGGACATTCCCTCTGGCATGACGATGCCTCCCCGGAAGACCGTTCTCGCCCCTGCGCGAGCCTGTCAAGCAGGCGTGTCCAGGGAGCGACGCGCGATCGATTCATTCATGAACGTAAGACAATCGATCCGACAATACGCCCGCTCACCTCACCGACCGGTGCCCGGCCGGTACGTGTCCTCACTGCTGTGCTGGATCCGCCGCCGTTCGCCGAAATTGCCGCCAATCGGCGCAATAGGTGATATTTTGTCAGCGCGGCCAGGCCGCCAGCTGTCAGAGGAGCCGTGCCGATGCCTTCTACCGAGAACGTCGACATTCTCGTCATCGGCAGCGGCGAAGCCGGCAAGTACCTCGCCTGGACGATGGCGGGCGAAGGCCGGCGCACCGCCGTGGTCGAGCGCAGCCTGATCGGCGGGTCCTGCCCGAACATCGCGTGCCTGCCGAGCAAAAACATCATTCACTCGGCGAAGGTCCGCTGGTTCGCGACGCGGGCGGCCGAATTCGGCGTCGAGGCCGAGTCGGTCGCGACGGACATGACCGGCGTCCAGGCGAGAAAGCGGGCGATGGTCGACGGCCTGCGCCAGCTTCACCTGGACCGCTACCGGGCCAGCGGCGCTGAGCTGATCATGGGCGGGGCGCGCTTCGTCGGTGAGCGGACCGTCGATGTCGAGCTGGTTGACGGTGGCACCCGCCGGATCAGCGGCGAGCGGGTGTTCCTCAATCTGGGTACTCACGCCAGCATGCCGGACGTGCCCGGGCTCGCCGCCGCGCGGCCGATGACCCACATCGAGTTGCTCGACCTCGACCGTCTGCCCGAGCACCTGATCGTCATCGGCGGCGGCTACATCGGCCTGGAGTTGGCGCAGGCCATGCGCCGCTTCGGCGCCAAGGTGACGGTCGTCGACCACGGGCCGCAGCTCGCCCGCAGCGAGGACGCGGACGTGGGCGCGGCGATCCTCGAACTGTTCCGCGACGAGGGCATCACCGTTCAGCTGGGCGCCGAGGTGCGCAGCGTCGAGGGGGCCTCCGGCGACCGGGTCCGGGTCGTCACCGGGTCGCGGGGCGGCGACGTCGTCGAGGGTACGGACCTGCTGGTCGCCACCGGCCGTACGCCGAACACGAGTGGCATCGGGCTGGAGCTAGCCGGAGTCACGCTCACCGAGAGCGGCTACATCGCCGTCGACGAGCACCTGGCCACCACGGCCGCGAACGTCTGGGCCATGGGCGAGTGTGCCGGCAGCCCGCAGTTCACCCACGCGTCCTTCGACGACTTCCGCATCGTGTACGACAACGTGAGCGGAGGCAGCAGCACCACCCGCGACCGCCTGCTCGCGTACTGCATGTACACCGACCCGGAACTCGCGCGCGTCGGATTGACCGAGTCCGAGGCCCGCCGCCGTGGCGTCCGGTACCGCCTGCTGTCCATGCCGATGGCCGCCGTGTTGCGCACCAGGACGCTGTCGGAGCCGCGCGGGTTCATGAAGATGCTGATCGCGGCGGACAGCGACGACATCCTCGGGTTCACCGTTTTCGGTGCCGAGGCCAGCGAACCGATGGCCGTCGTGCAGACGGCGATGGTGGGTCGGCTGCCGTACCCGGAACTGCGCCGCACGGTCTTCGTCCACCCGACGATGTCCGAGGGGCTCACGTTCCTACTGAGGAACACTCCCACCGCGCCGACCGGCTGAGGCACCCCAGTCCTCGGTCATGGCGACGATGCGGGCGGTCACCGCGTCCGGATCGACGAGTTGGTGCAGATGCTCGCCCCGGACCTCGTCGACGTCCCAGCCCCGATCCCGCGCCTCGGCCGCCATGCCGTCGTACGGCGGCCCGAACAGCAGGTACCCGCAGGGCCGGTCATCCCAGCCGGCAGGCACGGGAACCCGCTGCTCGTAGTAGCTCAACGGAAGCCGGGGCTGCTCGGCCGAGACCGCCGACCTGGTCTGCGGATCGGGAAACAGCCGCGCGACGTCGTCCTCGTCCCACCACGCCGTCCACTGCGGCAGCCGGCCCCCGGTCACGGTCGTCCGCAGGTAGTCCAACCGCTCCGGTGAGGCGGTGGGCGTCGGCCCGGTACGGGAGGGCAGCCGCGCGTCGACGAACAGGCACCCGGCGACCGGACGCCGAGCCGCCTGCACGACAACGGGAACGAACACGCCGGCGTTGCTGTGCGCGACCAGCAGAATCGGCTGGTCCCGCGGCAGGCTCGCCACCGCGTCGTTGACTCGGGCGGCGATACGTGGCCAGAACGGTGGGTCGTCCGCGTCGGTCACGTCCACCAACGACGGCACCGCCGTCACCGCACCCGAGGCTGCCAGTCTCGCCGCGACGGGAGCCCACGTCGAAGGGCCTAACAACAGGCTGTGTACGAACACGAACACCGGATCCACCCACCCATCATCGGCCACGGCCTGCCCCGCGCCCGCACGGCGTCGCGGTCACGCGTTCTTCGGAACGCGGTAGCGAAGGTTGGTGACCCGGCCGGCGGTGGACGGCGGGGCGGGTTCGAGCGCGATGGGGTGGCCGACCGTACAGTCGAACAGGCGGGTACCCGAGCCGAGGAGCACCGGGGCGAGGAGTACCACGATCTCGTCCACCAGCCCGGCCAGTGGGGCCCGTCTGCTCCGGGCACCCTGACCGGTCGAGCGTCAGCCGCGCAGGATGCCGACACCGCCGTACAGGTTGGCCTCGCGGGCGTCCCGCTCGCTCACCGGCTGCTCCGGGTGCCACCGCGGTAGCAGCGTGACGCCGGGATCGACGGGCTCGTAGCCGGCGAAGAAACCGGCGATCTCGGTCTCGGTGCGGAACACCGCCGGGGTGGGAGTGCGCGCGTACGCGGCCTGGAAGTCGGCGATCTGCTGGTCGGTCAGGGTGACCTGGGCGCCGTGCGACAGCGCCAGGTAACTGCCCGCCGGGCAGGCGTCCCGGTAGGCCGCAAGCATGCCGGACGGATCCTGGTCGTCCGGCAGGAAGTGCAGGATCGCCACCGCCAGCACCGCCACCGGCCGGGAGAAGTCCAGCAACTCGGCCACCTGCGGGCTGGCCAGCACCCTGGCGGGATCACGGATGTCGACGTCCGCCACCGCCGAGTACGCGTCGTCGCGCAGCAGCGTCCGGGCGTGCGTCACCGCGACCGGCTCGTTGTCGACGTAGGCCACCCGCGCGGTCGGGTTGTGGCGGCGGGCCACCTCGTGCACGTTGCCCACGGTCGGGATGCCCGAGCCGAGGTCGAGGAACTGGTCGATGCCCTGTCGCACGAGGTAGGTGACGGCCCGGCCGAGGAACTCCCGGTTGACCCGGACCGCGATGCGGAAGTGCGGGAACACCGCCGCCGCCTGCCGCGCGGCCTCCCGGTCCACCGCGAAGTTGGACGCGCCGCCGAGCAGGTAGTCGTACATGCGCGCGGAGTTGGGCCGCTGCCCGTCGATGGTCACGAATTCATCGGTCCCGAAGTCGCGGTCGTCTGCCACGGACCCATCCTGGCACCGATCGATCGATTGCTGGTTGGCGGCCGGTACCGATCCGGCCGCGACAGTCGTCCAGCCCCCCGCCGAACCCGCCGACCGTACGGCGTATGGTCTTCCGTACATCGTACGGGCGATAGTGGCGAGGACGACTGCCGCAAGAACGACTGCGGCAAGGACGACTGCGGCAAGGACGACTGTGACGAGGGCGACGAGCATGGCGAGCGGACCGGCACTGGCAGACTTCGGGCACGACGCATGGTGGCTGATCGTGCTGAAGATCATCGTAATCTTCGCGTTCCTGAACGTCATGACGATCTTCACGATCGTCTTCGAACGCAAGGTCGTGGCCCGCATGCAGCAGCGCACCGGGCTCAACCAGGTGGGTCCCCGGGGCTGGCTGCAGTCCCTGATGGACGGGCTGAAGCTGATCCTCAAGGAGAGCGTCATGCCGACGGAGGTCCGCCGGGTCGTCTACGTGATCGCGCCGGCCATCTCCGCCATCTGCGCCTTCGTCGCGTTCTCGGTGATCCCGTTCGGTCCCGAGGTCAGCATCGCCGGCCACCGCACTCCGCTGCAGCTGACCGACCTACCGGTGGCCGTACTGCTGGTGTTCGCCTGCTCCGCGATCGGCGTGTACGGCGTTGTGCTGGGCGGCTGGGCGTCCGGGTCGCCGTACCCGCTGTACGGTGCCGTGCGATCGGCCGCGCAACTGATCTCCTACGAGGTCGCCATGGGCCTGCCCCTGGTCGCCGTGCTCATCAACAGCGGGAGCCTGTCGACCTCACAGATCGTGGCCGGCCAGACGCGGGTGTGGTACGGAATCATCCTGGCACCGAGCCTGGTGAGCTATTTCATCGCCGGTGTCGGTGAGACCAACCGGGCGCCGTTCGACCTGCCCGAGGCCGAGTCCGAGCTGGTCGGCGGTTTCCACACTGAGTACTCCTCGGTCATGTTCATGCTGTTCTACCTCGCCGAGTACATCAACATGATCACGGTCTCGGCGCTCTGTACGACTCTGTTCCTGGGCGGCTGGCGGGCACCGTGGCCGCTGTCCATGGTCGACCACGGCGTACTGAACCGGGGCTGGTGGCCGCTGCTGTGGCTGGTCGCGAAGATCCTGATCCTGCTGTTCGTGTTCGTCTGGGTGCGCGCCACGCTGCCCCGGCTGCGGTACGACCAGTTCATGCGACTGGGCTGGAAGGTCCTGGTACCCGGAAATCTCTTGTGGATTGTGGTCGTCGCCGCGCTGCGGACGGCCGGCCTCGGCGGCCTGCCGGCGCGGATCGGGATCGGGGTCGGCGTCGCGGTGCTCGCGCTGCTCATCGTGAGCCTCTGGCCGGGTGGCGCCCGCCCGGCATCCGGGCCCGCCGACTCACCGGCCCCGGCACCAGGCTCGGCACCGGGTGGCTATCCGCTGCCGCCGATGGACCTGGTGGTACCCCCGTCTCCCCGGACCCGGCGCCTGGTGACGGATCGGTCGACGGCCCCGGCGGCGGGCGGCTCACCGGGTGCTGAGGCAGGCGCTGCGGCGGGTGGGTCACCTGGAGCCGAGGCGGGCCTCGATCCCGTCCAGCAGCCAGTCCAGACCCTGCTCGAAGCTCCGCTCGTCGGTCCTGCCGAGGACCGGCCGCAGGGCCCGCAGTAGCGGGAAGTCCTCGCTCTCGGTCACCTGTCGCAGGTACGGGTCGATGGTCGCCTCCCAGTCGTTCAGCGCGCTGCCCTGCTGGCGGGCGGCTTCGCCGTACACGGTCTCCCGCTGGACGAACCCGAGCGTGTAGTCGTCCACGGCGCAGATCACCTGCCATGCCGTCGCCGGGTCGGTGCGCAGGTCGTGCATCGCCGCCAGCGTCTCCTCGAACAGCCGCATCGCGTTGGGCCCGAGCAGGGGACGGCGACCGTAGAGCCGCACGGCCCAGGGGTGGCTCAGGCACAGAGCACGCTTCCGCCGGGCGATCGCGATCAGCGACGCCCGCCAGTCCGGCTGCGGCGGCCCGGTGACGCGGGCCTCGCCGATCAGCTCGTCGAACATGAGATCGAGCAGATCGTCCTTGCTCGCGACGTGGGTGTAGAGGCTCATCGTGCCGGCGCCGAGCTCGCTCGCCACCCGGCGGATGGAGACCGCTCCGAGGCCCTCGGCGTCGGCGATCCGCGAAGCCGCGGCCACGATCCCCGCCCGGTTCAACGCGTCTCGCCGAGGTTCCGAGCGCGCCCAGACCGGGCCGGGCGCCGCGGGCGACCGGCGGCGCCGTTGCCGTTCCGGCTCCCGCCGGGCCTCTTCCGCCTCGTGCACGCCGCCGATGCTACGTCGTGTGGGTCGGACCGTACGGTAGGCGGTACAGCACACACCGAATGGGCTTGTGGCGCACCTCACGCGGCCGGCCCTGTCACAGGAACCGGGTGGTCCGGCATCTCGTGTTCGTCACGTGCGACACGAGGAAGGACGGAAGTCATGGATACCCGGTTCAACATGTTCGGCAACGAGCTCGCCGCGAAGTTTTCCAAGCGGTTCGCCAACGCCAGCCTGGTGATCGCGCAGTCGTCGCTGCCGAACTCCATCCAGGAGCTGGTCTCGCTTCGCGCCAGCCAGATCAACGGCTGCGGTTGGTGCATCGACATGCACACCAAGGAGGCCGCGGCCGCCGGTGAAACCTCGGTCCGGCTCAACCTGGTCGCGGCCTGGCGCGAGACCACCGTGTTCACCGAGGCCGAGCAGGCCGCGCTGGCACTGGCCGAGGAGGGCACCCGGCTCGCCGACGCCTACCAGGGTGTGTCCGACGAGACCTGGGCCCTGGTGCGCAAGCACTACGACGACGATCAGACCGCCGCGCTGGTCTGCCTGGTCGCCATGATCAACGCGGCCAACCGGATGGGCGTGATCGTGCACCAGAAGGGCGGTTCGTACGAGGCCGGCATGTTCGCGGCCTCGCTCGGCTGATCGACGGCGGGACGTTGTCCCGCCGGGTCACGGATGGCCACGTGGCGGCCGCTCTCAATCCGGCCGCCACGCGGCCGGTCCGGCCGGTCACTCGCCCACGTCGGGAGCCGGCGGCTCCGCACTCACCAAGGGCCGCGCGCCGGTCAGCGCCTGCCGACCCAGCTCACGTCGGGATCCGGACCGATGCGCAGCGAGTCGGCGATCCGTACCAGGTCCGGCCGGGTCTGGGCACCGGCGACCCGCAGCGTCCGGCCCTTCGGCAGCGGGATCTGCAGGATCTGAGGGCTGACGAAGACGCCCCGGGTGCCACGCACCGTCACGGTGTCGCGCGCCGCGCCGCCCGCTGCCGGCACGGAGGGCCCGACATCGGCCACCGGACCGATGGTCGCGGTCACGCCGAACGACAGTGCGTCGGACACCGGGCCGAGTCCATCGGGCATGTCGAGGTGCGGCAGGGGCGCCCCGGCGCTGTACGGTTCCGAGTAGGTCGCCATCTCGGCCCACCCGTGCGGGGACGCCATCACGATGCTGCTGCCGTGGCTCTGCCGCCCCATCGACTCGTGGGTGTTGGCGGGCAGCCAACCGAAGGCGAGCCGCGGCGTGAGGGCGGATTTCCCGTCGCGGGTGACGGAGTTGGCGATGCGCATCGGTACGGCCAGCGATCCCGGCTCGTCGACGTCGACCACGACCTGCACCAGCGCTCCCAGCGCGGCCTCCCAGATGATGGCGACCGCGTTCTGCCGGGGAATGATGTCCGGGTCCACGAATCCGGACACCCCCTGCACGGTGATGCGCTGCCGGCCTTCGGTGACGACGCTGCTCGCACCGCCCACTATCAGCCGGACGCGCCGGCCGGTGCCGGGGTTTCGCCACTCGCGCAGCTGCAGGTCGGGATCGTTGACCGCGTCCGCGCCGACCATGCGGAGGACCTCCACCATGCCGGCGGGCAGCCACCCCGGCCGGTAACGCAGCGGAATCCCGTCGCCGCTCCCCGACGTGCCCGCCGCTCCGGCCGGCCTCGCGGCGTGCTGTCTGCTCATCAGGAACAGCGGTGCGCCGACGACCGCCCCGGCGGCCACCATCCCGCCGGCAAGCGTCAGCATCCGACGCTGACGCATCGCGCGTTGGCGGCCGGCCAGCCCGCGCAGCGTGCGCTCGGGGTCGGGACTGTGGTGGGCAAGGTGCTCCAGCGCGTCACGGATCGCGTCATCGGTGGTCATGTGCGGCCTCCAACAGCCGGGTCGACGTGCGCAGCGCCGCGAGCGCGCGCGAGCAGTGGCTGCGTACCGTCACCTCGCTGCAACCGAGCAGCGCGGCGATCTCCGCGTCGGTTCGGTCTTCGTAGTAGCGCAGCGCGATCACCGCGCGCTGCCGTGGCGGCAGCACCGCGATCTGGCGCAGCAGGGCATCCCGCTCGACCACGCGGGCGGGAGCGTCGGTGGGCGACACCGCCGCCGCCAGCATCGCCTCGGTCAGTGGCACCGCCGTGGCGTCGCGGCGACGACGCCACGACAGGAACTGGTTGAGAATCATGCGCTTGACGTACGCCTCCGGCTGGTCGGCAGCCGAGATCCTGGCCCACCGTTGCTGAGCCCGGACCAGCACGTCCTGCACGATGTCTTCGGCGAGATGAGGATTGCAGGTGACCACCGTCGCATACCGCAACAACGACGTCAGCCGCACGCCGAGGAATTCGTCGAAGGTCAACCGCCGCTCCCCACGATGGCCAGCATGTCACCTTGAAGACGCTGGCGACGGCGCGATTGTGGAGTCGTCCGTCGATTAATTCGGGCCGGCCGTGCCGGAGGCCCCGCACCGCCGACGGTGGGCGGGCGGAGGGTTGTCAGGCGCTCTCTCGGGCCATGCGGGCCACGTGAAGGGTGATGTGCGTGCGGACGGGAGAGTAGAGCTTGACCGGGTTCGAGTGGTACTTCCACGGCAGGGCGCCGATGTACCCGTCGACGAGGCGCAACTGTTCCGCGGCCTCGGGCAGCCGGCGCTGGGCCCACAGGAACCACACCAACAGGTGTCTCGCGGCCGGCAGCCAGGCGTGCTCTGGCGGGCATGCCCGGACGTCCACGAGCAGCGCGTCGATGGCTGCGGTGGTTGCCGGCGAGTGGTACCCGGGATGGTCGCTGCGTTGACCGATCAGCTCCTCGTAGATCGCCGCCAGCCGGAGCATCGGCAGCAGACTTCCCGGCTGGGCTTGCGCCGCGGCCGCCTCGGCGAACTCGTACATCAACGCGTGCGAACCGCGCCACTTGGCGCACCAGTACTGCAGGGCGACGACATGGGCTCCGACATGCTCGGGCGCGCGGGCCACGACCTCGCCCCACAGCGCTGCCATCCGCTCGTGCGGCCAGCCCTCGCCCAGCGCGACGGACATCATGCCGAGATATGGAGCGGGCTCCGCCGGTGCGATTCGTGCCGCCTCGGCGAGTGCGGACGGAGCCTGTGCCAGTACCCGGTGGAAGTTCTCGAATTGCTCCTGGTCGGTGTGCTCAGCCTGTTTCGCACCGCGCAGCTTCCAGGCCAGCTCGATCAGGCTCTGCGCGGCCACCAGCGCGGCACCGGGGTCATCCGGTCGCGTGCCGCGCCAGGTCCGGAGCCAGGAGTCGTCCTCGGCCGCCGCCTTGGCCAGCGACACCAGCCGGATCCACCGCCACTCCGGGTCGGAGCCGGCGAGCAGGGCGGAGGCCGGGCGCCAGTCACCGGAGGACGCCGCCCGCAACGCATCGACCAGGTGGGGGTCCGGGCCGGCCAGATCCGTGTTCACCTGATCGTCCGGCACGAGCCCGTAGTTTTCCGGGCGGAACTCCCAGACCGGCTCCTCGGCCGCCGGCGCCGGCGGGGCTTGCCGGGGAGCGTCGGGTGCCGGTCGCTTCCAAGCGCGGCGCAGCGAGCCGTCACGGTAGCGCACCACGAACCACAGGGCCGCGACGGCGACAGGGATGAGGAGGTAGAGAGCGGACATTCACGTTCCCGTCGGTACGAGGGATGGAGCGTGCCCGGGCGGACGACCGGACGCGGAGAGCAGGCGGCGCAGCGGTCGGGTGTCCGGAATCCCGGCGACCAAGGCGTCGAGTGCCTCGTCGAGAGCGTCCGCCCGTCCGGCGGCGTACCGCAGGTGCGGGCCGCGTGCCCAACTGTTCGTCCAGCCGGCCAGCCCGGCGTCGACCATCGCCAGGAGAGCCAACGGGGTGATGGCGTCGCGCAGGGCGGTACGCGCGAATTCGCGGGCGATCCGGCCCGTGGCCTGCTGGGCGCGCGACGACTTCGGAAGCGCTCCGGCGATGATGTCGAGCCAGCCGGCGTCGATCGCCGCCAGCAGCGCGGGCAGGTCCGGCACCGGCGCACCCACCGCAGCGGACGCGGTCCGCAGCACCGGGGCGCCGGCGTCGGAGAGCATGCGTCGGCCGGCGGCGCGGGCCAGTTCGTCCCAGCCGACGACGCGTTTGCTTGCCGCCGCCTTCGGGTCCAGCGCCGTCGCTGCGACTCTGGCGCAGACCCGCCCGGCGTCGCGGAGCAACGCGAGCGCGGGTTCACCGCCCTCCGGGGCGCGGCCGGCCTCCGGCAAGAGACGGAGGGCCGCGATCCGCTCGGTGAGCGGAGGATGGGAGTCGTACGGATCGGGCTCGCCCTCGGGCGATCGCTCGCGTACCGACTCCAGCGCGGCCCGCCGATCGGGCTCGGCGAGCAGCGCCCGCAGACCCGCGAAGAACTCCTCGGGCGGCGGCAACACGCCGGCTTCCCACCCGGGCGAGACGTACTGGTGGAGGTAGAGGTCGAAGGCGAAGTCCAGCACGGGAATCTCGCGCAGGGCCGCGATCGTGTTGTCCCGCCCGGCGATCCGCGCCGCCATGTCGTCGGCGGCGAACTCCTGGTGCCGGCTGATCGACTGCGAGGTCCGCAGGTACAACTCGGCGTACCAGGTGAAGAAGGTGCGGGTCACCTGCTGCGCGAACGTGTTGCCGTCCCCCACCGATCGGAGCACCGCCAGCACACCGATCCGGCCCCGCACGATGGTCGGGGTCAGGCGGGCGTCACGATTGCTGTAATGGCCGAGTTCGTGCGCGAGTACGGCGTCGAGCTGCGCCGCCGTCAAGCCGACGAGCAGTGGCACGCCGAGGTACATCCGCCGCCGTCCGGGTATCAAACCCATCAGGTGCGCGACCTCGTCGACTCCCGCGTTCACGTCGGACACCAGCCGGATCTCGGCGGGCGGCCGGACACCGACCCGATCGCAGAGTTCGAGCACCCGGCCCCACAGCGCGGGTTGTTCCTGCCGGGACACCGAGACGCCGGCAGACCCGGCGCCGTGACGGCGCCGGGTCAGAACCAGCCCGCGTACCAACGGGACGGCGACGAGCACGCTCCCGCCGATCACCTTGGATTCGGTGAAGACAGGGCTGGAACTACTGCTGTGCAGCACCAGCAGCACGTCGATCGCGGCCAGCGCCACGAGCGTGCCGACGGTGCCAGCATAGAAACCGGCGAGGATGCCGAACGCCCGAAGAGCACGT
Organism: Rugosimonospora africana; assembly: GCF_016862975.1. GTDB lineage: Bacteria > Actinomycetota > Actinomycetes > Mycobacteriales > Micromonosporaceae > Rugosimonospora > Rugosimonospora africana. The sequence continues at coordinate 267,932 of NZ_BONZ01000030.1, read as the reverse complement.
CCAGATATGCGCATCAGAACAGGTCGACTACCCGCGTCCGTGTCCGCGCACGGAACAGAGCGGAGCGGTCACGACAGGGCTCAACCTTCCTTGCGGGGGTAGACGGGAGCGCTCGTCGACGCTGGGGCCTGCATCCGCGCCTTGTTTGCCCGCCGCGCCGAAACGATGCGGAAAATGACCAGGAACGGTACCACGAAGGCGTAGTAGAACACGCGGTACTCGCCGCCGGTGAAGATGAACGCCAGGTAGAAGCCGTAGCCGAAGAAGGCGACGCCGATCAGAATGCTGAGCACCCGCGATCCGGTCCCCTGGCCGCTCACCGCCGCACCGAGGACGACGAGCAGCAAACCACTGAGCATGAGCAGGATGGTGTACGCGTTGAACACAGTCTTCCTTCGAGATGATTGAGGTGGCCAGGTGTATCCGGTGCGAAGGAGCGACCGGCCGGGCCATCGCGTTACATCCGATGGCGCCGCCGTGAAGTTCAGTGCCACTCGCTAGCGGTGTGGGCTTGGAGTGGGGCGGGCGCCGTTGTTCCCGTCCGGGTTGCCGCCTGTGCCGCCATTGCCCTTGCCGTTGTCCGAGTGGCTCGGGGTCGCGGTGGCCGGCACCGGGTGCGTCGTGGCGGCATTGTCCGGCGGCTCCCCGAGCAGCGCGGCGCAGAACGCCGGTACACGCGACTGACCGCCGGCCGCCGCGGACAGTGCCCGACGGTCCTCCGCCGCCATCGCCTTGCCGTGCGGGTCTTTCCGCTCGGCATCCCACGCCCGGCACAGGGCAAGCATCGCCGGGTCTTTCGGCCCCGGGGTGGTGCCGCTGGCGCCCGGGGTCGGGATGGCCGGCGTCGATGGCCGCACAGATCCGGCGACGCCGGCCGGTCCGGCACCGGTGGGCCGACCACCGGCATCGGGAGCCGGCACGCCCAGCGTAGAGAACATGCTGTGCGCGTGCTCTTGCGCGCCGGCTGGGAGGTTACCGGTCTCCGCCGCCACCGCGGTGCCGCTGGCCAGCAAGACCGCCACTCCGGCCGCCGCCTTTACCGCGAGTCCTTTGGCGGACAGTGGTATCCACGCACGGCGTCGTCGTTTCGGCACACCGGTCGGCACGGCACCCCGATACGCCGCGGCGAACCCGGCGACCGCGGCCCGCTCCCCGGCCAGTTCCTCCTCTGACGCGGGTGCCTTGGCCACGTTCAGTAGTGCGCCCAGCCCCCGACAGTCGGGACCGGACGGTTCACCGGCAACCAGCCGGTCCGCCTCCGTCAGGCCGATCCGACCAGTTCGCCACGTATGCATCGCACTCCAAAGAGCGCGCCGCCACCGCATCGCGTTACATCCCCTCGGCCGGAGAAACGGCCGCTGCGCTGCCGGTTCCCGCCGCGCCTTCCCAGGCCCGCACCCGAGGGTCCGCCGCCAGGCGTCGCAGACCCCGCATCGTCGCCACCCGTACCGTCCCCGCCCGCTTGCCCAGTACCTCGGCCGCCGAGCCCACGTCCAACCCGGCCACGACCCGCAGCATCACCGCCTCGGCCTGATGCTGGGGAAGCGTCGCGATCAGCTCCAGCGCCCACGCGGTGTCCATCTCTTCCAGCACCTCGGCGGCGACATCCCGGACCGGTGACTGGGCGGCCTGCTCCTCGATGGACTCTGTCGGCTCTTCCCGCCGCCGCCCCCTCCGGCGCAGCTCGTCGATGCCGCGATGCCGGGCAATCCGGAACAACCAGACACGAAACGCCGGGACACCGCCGTCGAAGCCACGCAGATCGCGAGCGGCCTGCAGCCAGGTCTCCGACGCGACGTCCTCCGCCGCGTCACCGACCACCACACGCAGGTACCGCAAGACCGCGGGTTGCAGGGATCGCCACAGAACGGCGAAGCCCTCCTCGTCCCCGGCGACCGCCATCTTCAGCGATGCGGCGAGCTCATCGTCCTCAAACACCGTGTTTCAGCCGATTTCCGTATCCATTCCACGACGACCGTGACCCGACAAGGTCAGCACGCTACACGCCGGGGCCGCCGTCCCGGCGTCGTGGACGGTAACCGTCAAACGAGTACGGCGTCGCCATCGACGAGGATCGAGGTGCCGGGGTCGCGAGTTGCCGGGTCAGGGCGTCCAGCGCCCCACAGTTGCTCGCGCCGAGCGCCCAGCCGGCCGCGGGGCGCTGACCGGCATTGCCGCCGGTGAGCACGATGGAGCCACCGTCGCGTACGGCGCCAGCCTGGGTGATCGCCCAGACCATGCTGAGCGCGCCGAAGTAGCGGGTCTCCCAGAAGCTACGGGCGACCTCCGGCGTGAGGTCGGGCATCATGGTCAGCCGCAGGGGCTCTCCAGCCGTGTAGGCCAAGTGGTCGATCGGCCCGGCGATATCAGTACCCGTCGCCGGCCCGGCCCTGACTCACGTCGCGGTGTCTTGTCGTACCCGTGTGGCAACGTGCTCCGTGCGGTGATCGCGGTGACCGCGGTGACCGCGGGCGACGGCGCGCGAGCGACGAGTGTTCGCTCGCGATGGAGCGGAGACGACATTGGGAGTTGACATGGCCGCTGTGGACGGACTCGCCGATGAGCTGCTGGAGGCGTTCTTCGACAGCAGTCCGACCATCGCCACCCTTCTCGGGTTCTCCGGTCCGCGCGACCATCTGTTGCCCGACTATCGCGAGGCGGCCGAGCACGCGTTCGGCGCGCGAGTCGCGGAGATCGAGGCGCGGGCGGCGGCGATCGACGTGAACACGCTGACGCCGGAGGAACGGGTGACCCGCGCCGTGGTGATGCGCCAGGCAGCTGACATGCGGACCTGGGGCGCGTGTCGCCTCGCCGAGTTCACCATCTGCGACTCCTTCACCTCGCCGGCGGCCGACGTCCTGTTCACCCTTCCGATGACCACGATGTCGACCGGCGAGCAGGCCGACGCGTATGTCGACCGGCTGGGCGCCATTCCCGGCCTGCTGGGTGCGCTGGCCGAGCGCCACCGCGCGGGCATCGCGACCGGGCGGCTGCCGGTGCGGCACCTGGTCGAAGCGGCTGCCGCGCACATCGAGCGGTATCTGGCGAACGCCGACGACCCGTTGCGCGGGCCGGTTCCAGCCGGCGACTCGGGTATCGACGTGGCGGCCTACTCGGCGCGCCGGGATGGAGTCATCCGCGACGAGGTGCGGCCGGCCTACGCGGCGTATCGGGAGACGTTACGCACCGAGATCGCTCCCCACAGTCGCGACGCCGATCACCCGGGGCTGTGTTTCCTGCCGGACGGCGAGGACTGCTACCGGCGACTGATCGCGATGCACACGACAACCCGGCGCTCCGCCGAAGAGCTGCACGAGACCGGATTGCGCATGGTCGCACAACTCGCCGAGGAGTATCGCGAGATCGGCGGTCGCGCGTTCGGCACCACGAAGCTGCCGGACATCTTCGATCGGCTCCGCAACGATCCGGCGCTGCGGTGGCGCGACGGTGACGAGTTGCTCGACGCGGCCCGCAGTGCGGTCGCGCGCGCCGAGGCGGCCGCGCCGTCGTGGTTCGGCCGTCTACCGGACCGGGGTTGTGAGGTCCGGGCAGTACCGGCTGACGAGGCTCCCGGCGCGGCGGGCGCGTATTACACGCCGCGGGCGATCGACGGCTCCCGTCCCGGCATCTACTTCGCGAACACCCACGAAGCGCAGGAGCGGGACCGGACACAGTCCGAATCGACCGCGTTCCACGAGGCGGTGCCCGGGCACCATTTCCAATCCAGCATCGCCATGGAACTGACCGGCCTGCCCATGCTGCGCCGGCTCGCGCCGTTCACGGCGTACACGGAAGGCTGGGGTCTGTACAGCGAAAGGCTCGCGGTCGAGATGGGACTCTACTCCGACGACATCGCGCTTCTCGGCATGCTCAGCACCGACTCGCTCCGGGCCGCTCGACTGGTGGTCGACACCGGGATGCACGCCAAGGGTTGGAGCCGGGCGCAGGCCGCGCGCTACCTGATGGAACAGACCCCGGTCATGCCCATCGAGGTGGAGAGCGAGATCGACCGGTACATCGCGGCACCCGGGCAGGCTCTCGCGTACATGGTCGGGAGGCTGGAAATCCAACGGATCCGTGCCGCGGCGGAGAAAGCGCTCGGTCCGCGCTTCGACATCCGGGGCTTCCACGATGTCATACTCGGCAGCGGCGCACTGCCGCTGAGCGTGCTCGCCGAACTCGTCGACGAGTGGACAGCCGAGCGGGCGCTGCCCTAGCCGCCGTGGGTCTCGACCAGCTCAAGAAGACGATCCAGTCCCTGCGCCTGCGGACCCAGGTCATCGAGCCCAGTCACCTGCGGGTCCCGAACTTCTGAGCGGGCACACCGGCGACTGCTCCCCTCACGCCCCGGGGCAGAAAGTGGGTCAGGAGGCCGTGGCGGGCTTTCTGGTGGGGTCGGCCGAGGGGGCGCCGCGAGTGGGGCGGCGGGTCAGCACCCGCGGTCCGGAAGTCGTAATGGCGACCGTGTGTTCGGAGTGGGCGGCACGCGAGCCGTCGGCGGAGCGGATCGTCCAGCCGTCGCTGTCGAACGTGATTCTGTCGGTGGAGCGGCAGAGCCAGGGCTCGATGGCGATGGCGAGGCCGGGGTCGAGTCTCATGCCGCGGTGGGCGCGGCCGGTGTTGGAGACGTGCGGGGCCTCGTGCATGGTGCGGCCGATGCCGTGGCCGCCGAACTCGGCGTTGACGCCGTAGCCGTAGGAGCGGGCCACCTCGCCGATCGCGGCGGAGACGTCGCCGAGGCGGCCGCCGGGTTGGGCGGCGGTGATGCCGGCCTCCAGCGCGACCTCGGTGGCCTCGATCAGCTTCAGGTCGGCCGGATCGGGAGTGCCGACGATGACGGACAGCGCGGAGTCGGCGACCCAGCCGTCGATGCCGACCGCCATGTCGATGCTGAGCAGGTCACCGTCCCGCAAGACATAGTCGTGCGGGAGGCCGTGCAGCACCGCGTCGTTGACCGACAGGCACAGTACGTTGCGGAACGGGCCGCGGCCGAACGACGGGGCGTAGTCCCAGTAGCAGGATTCGGCGCCGCGTTCCCTGATCCGTCGACGGGCGTGGTGTTCGAGGTCCATCAGGTTGACGCCGACTGTGGCGACACCGCTGAGCTCGGCGAGCAGCTCGCCGACGAACTGGCCGGTCACCGCCATCCGGCCGATCTCCTCGGCGGACTTGAGCTCGATCACGACAGCCTCCCTCTCCAGATGCGGTATTTTTATACCACGTCGGATCGGGGACGCTCGGAGGGATATCCTGCTGGCATGGTTCGCCAACCACTCACCGCCGAACAGATCGCAGCAGGCCAGCGCCTCGGAGCCGCCCTCCGGGCCGCGCGGGCCGGCCGCAGCTCCGCCGCGGTGGCCCTGGCGGCCGGCATCTCCCCCGAGACGCTGCGCAAGATTGAGGCGGGCCGCCTTCCCGCACCGGCGTTCGGCACCGTGGTCTGCCTCAGCCAGGCCCTCGACGTCCCGCTCAGCGACCTGGCCGACGTCTGGCTGGCCGACATGCCCATCCGCCAGGCGTCCTGAAGACCAGCGGTCATCGAACGCGTCGGCACGGCTCCTCCACCGCAACCCTGAGATCACGGCTCCGCCACCGCAACCCTGAGGTCACGGCTCCTCCACCGCAACCCTGAGGTCGCGGCGGCGGACGTCTGAACCGGGCCGGCGGATTCGCCGGCGTCATCGCCGGAAAGGGCCACATCATCAAGGAGAGCGATGTGGTGGAGTTCGCTTCAACGGGTAGCAGGTCGAAGGCAGCCGATCGGATTAGGGGCCGAAAGGCATGCACGGGATAAGGTTCCGGCATGGCATGGTCCGCAGCCGCCCGGCTCGGGCTGCTCGCCGCGGCGGCGGTCGGGGTCGTGATGGTTTTGTCGCTGCCCACTTCGGTGGCTTCCGCGGGGCCAGCGGAAGACGGGGCGATTGTCTACTGTCTCGCGCACCGCGCCGAGTTGGTCGATGCCGCGGTCGCACTGGGAAAGGGCGGGGAGGGAACATCGCCGGATCTCATTCGGGTCGGCGGCGCCGACTTGACGATCGAGCAGTGGCGACTGGACCATCCGGCGGCGTTCCAGACAACTTGCGCGGCACTGCGCGCGGCCGCCGGCACATCCGGCGCGAACACCCGTCCCAGCAACACGAATCTCGTGATCACCGCGGCGACCACGTTGTTCTCCGCGGCGATCGGGGCCGGGTTCACCTGGCTGGTCACCGCCGGCCGGGACCGAGCGACGCGCCGCCGGCAGGACGCCGCGGACCTGCGCGGATCGGTACAGTCCCTGGCCGTCGCCGTGCAGCTCTATCTGCGTGGCTGGCAGGACGGGGCACCGACGAGCGTGAGTGAATGGGGAGTCATCGAACGCCTCAACGATCTCGAAGCGAAGTTGGGCCGGATCGGATCCGCACGGTCGTCCTGGGATCGCCCCGGCGAATTGCTGCGGGAATTGCGCGGTGCCCGGTTCGGCCGCGCAATGCTGAATACCGAGCGATGGGCGGCGATACCACGCGACCAGCGGCGGGCCAGTGCTGGTGCTGTCGAAGACGAGCTTGATAAATTCGCGCGCGATGCCGAGCATGTTGCCTATCGACATGAACATTGGCGCCGACGGGCACGGGACACAGCGGAGACCCGATGAATCCGTTCCTCGTTCAGGGGTGCGACACCCCGAAGACGCCGCTAGACCCGACTGTCCACGGTTCCATGGAGGACTACGTCGATGTCGACCGGGCCGAGGAATCGTTCGGGCGGTTCCAGGCGGACTTCGGTAACGGGGCGCGGGTGCTGCGCGAGGGCCGCCTGGTGGTGGCCCTCGGCGCCACCGGTTGCGGGAAGACGGCGCTGATCAATCGGTGCGTGCGCTGGCTGGAGTCGGCGAACGAGCCGAGCTGGTTCCAGCACGTCTTCCGCAAGCGGCCCTACTCCGACAAGGACCAGAGCGTGGCGGCCCGCCGGAGGGCGACGGGTCAGCAACTCGTGGACAAACTGCGCAGTGTCGGGGTGGTCCGGCCGGACACTCCGATCCACGACGCGAAGGACGATGCCGACCGCATCTACCCGCTGCTCGACGAGGCGCTGCCCCCGAACACCTTCGTCACGCTGGTGCTGCCTCCCTCCGACGAGTTGATCGACGAGTTGCTGTACTACGCCCAGATGATCGGCCCGAAGATGCTGGTCTTCACCGAGACCTCCGCGACCCACGCGCTCGAGAACAAGCTGGGCGAGTTTCCGTCCGAGGCGCTGTTCCTCGACGTCGGGCCGCTGCGCAAGGCAGACGGTGACACGTTTGTGGCCCAGCGGTTCAAGCCGGTCGTCGACGCCGGCACGTGGCCGCTGGGCGGCACGCCGCCGCCGATCGAACCCGACCTGCTCCCCGGGCTCATCGCCGCCCGGGCCATGTCGATCGGCGAACTGCAGATCATGCTGCACGGCATCTACGACGAGATCCTGTCGAAGGGGCCGCCCCAGCCGGCACAGGTGACGAACAAGGAACTGCTGTTGTATTACCACTTGCGGCGGGGCAACGAGAGGGGCGGCTGGTGACCGTGAACCCCTTCCCGACGAACGCGGCCGAGTCCGGTGGGCCGATCGATCCGTCGACCGCCGTGACCACCCCGGCCGTCCAGGCGGCCCTCGACCTGTTCCGGTCCTATCTCGCCGTCGACACCGGATCCCGGCCCGTCGATCAGCCGGGCGAGGTGCTCGCGGTGACCGGAGTGCCGGGCAGCGGCAAGACCTTCCTCACCGGGGTGCTGCGGTCGGTCGCCGAGGCCGCCCAGCCGCCAGCACTCTCGGTCTATCTGCAGGCCGAGTCGACCGAACTGGCCACCATGCTCAAGCCGTTCGCGGAGGCGCTCAGCGGCAACGACGGCATGCTGTGCGAGGGCGTACGCGACCTCTACGCGCACGTGGTGGCCGACGCGCTGGCTGGCTGGGAGCCGGGCGAGCCGCTGGTGGCGGATCTGCGCGCGGGCCGGTTGGCCGACCCGGTCGGACTGGTGCAGCGGCTCGGCCTGATGGAGAGCACCTACCGGCAGGAGTTGGGCGAGCGGCTGCGAGCCGTGACTGGCAACCGGCACGTCGCGACCGCGCTCGGCCTGCTCGTACGGCCCGGCTTCGGCGCGGCGGTCGAGGGCTGGTTGCGCGGCGAGGAGCCGGCCGAGGTACTGCGCGACCGCGGCATCGGTGCGGCACTGCGCGGCGACGTCGAGGTGCTCTCCGCGATGGGGGCCCTGGTGGCCGCGCTCGGGGCGACCGGTCGCAAGGTGCTGATCGTACTGGACGAATTGGATTTGGTGTTCCCGGCCGGAGTACCGGTGAGCGCCGCGGTCGCCACCGGTTTCCGGCGGTTCCTCGCGGCGGCCACCGGGGCGGGCGCCTTCGTCGTGCTCGCCGGGTTGCCGTCGTTCGTGCAGGCTCTACCCAATCAGGTGCGCGACCGGATCGGCGAGATCCAGCGGACCGCGCCGTTTCGCGACGGGCAGGTGGCCGACCTGGTCGCGGCTCGCTCGCCTGCTTCGCCGTTCGACCGGGAGGCGCTGGCGGAGGTCGCGGACCTGACGGCCGGTATTCCCCGGGCGATTCTGCGGCTCTGCCGCCGGCTGATGCGGGTCGGCGCCGGGCCCGGCGGCACGATCGACCGGGAGACGGTGCGTGCGGCGGCCCGGCAGTACGTCGAGGAGCAGGACCGTGAGTCGGTCGTCGATGAGATCGCCCGCGCGCTGAACGAAAACAGCTGGGCGTACGAGGACGACTACTACCCGGGTGAGTCGCAGGCCAGCCACGTCGACTTCTGGATCGAGGCCGGCGACGACGGGGCGGCCTGCGCGATCCTGGTCGTCGACAACGTGCTGGACGCCGACGATCTGACGGCCGAGCGCCGGCGGATCATCGGCCTGGCCAAGGACGCGCCGCTCACCGAGTTCCTGGTTGTGGTGGTGGGTCTGCTCGCCAGCGATGCTCAGGCGGCCCTGACCAGGTTGACCGGAACCGAACCGGTCGTGGCCAACGCGGGCCGGGTCGTCGCCGACGTCAGCGCGGCCGTGCGCACGATCCTGGGGCGCCTGTCGTCGAGCGCCCGAGACCCGGTCGTGCGGGTCGGCGACCGGGTCGACGAGATGAACCGCCGGCAGCTTCTGACGCACACCTACGTGGCCGAGGTCGCGCTCGCGATGGACACGTTGCGCGAGACCCACGCCAAGCAGCTCGACCAGGTGCTGGAGCAGATGCGGCGGATGCAGCCGGCGCCGGAGACGGCATCCGGCACCCCGCCGGCTCTCCCGCCGGCGGTGACGTTGCCCGCGGTCGCCGAGGGGATGCTGGACGACGCGCTGCGGGTCCTGGCTGATGTGCTCGAACGCGTGGACGCCGTGCTGGCCGAGGTCTTCGGCACCGACGCGCAGGGAGCCCGGGCCACGTTGCGGATCCGGCTGCGGGAGGACGACAAGGTCGCCAAGGCGGTCGGCGTGGTCGTCCTGCTTCAGCAGCTGATCCTCGCGTTCCGGAATGCACTGCGCGACTGGTACGAGAACTTCACGCAGGCGCCCCACCGGTCGGCGATCGACGCCCTGGACGAGATCTGCGCGACGTACTCGAACACGTGCCAGTTCCTGCCGCTGTTCCAGGTGGACGAGTTGCGCCAGCTCACCGTCCGGTTCCCGGCCGATCTGGACGACCCGTTCGGCGAGCTGGCGGCCGGCCCCGGGGTGATCCGGGCACCGGAGTTGTTCGGCAACCTCGCCGCCCGGGTGCAGGCCGAGCTGACCGGCCCCACCGCCGTGCGGCGTGCCTGATCAGGAGAGACCGACGAGACGGTCGCCCAGTTCGGCGAACATCCGCTCGGCGGTGTGCACCTGCTCCTGGTGCACCGTGACGCCCATCAGTTGGCGCTCGCCGGGCAGCCAGCGCACCAGCACCGCGCCGTGTTCGACGTCGAGTACCGCGGTGTGCGCTGCCCGGCCGAGCACCGGGGAGACCCGCCGACGCAGTTCCCGCAGGTCGGTCTGCAGGTCGTCGGCGAGGCTTCGGTACACCCGCCGGCGCCGGCCCGGCGACGTGCTGCCATCGGTGGTCGGCTCGAACAGGTCGAAGTGGTCGACCGCGAAGACCCGGCCGCCGGTGCCGAGGTAGAGGACGTACTGGAGTACCTCGTTGACGCTCGCCTCGCACGCTTCCAGCACCCGCTCGTCGACGATCCCGGTGATGACCGGCTCGGTACGGGGCGGCTCGATCGGCTCGTCCGGCGAGGGGGTCAGCCAGCCACCGGGATTCTGCAGGGTCAGCATCGCGAGCTCGCGTGCCGTTGAGGCGAGGTCGGACAGCGCGCGGTCGGCCTCGTCGATCTCGGCACGCCGGGTGCCGAAGCTGAAGCCGATGAGGTGGCCACGGCCCGGAACCGTGTATGCCAGCAGCGCGCCTCGGCTCGTGTGCAGCAGCAGCCGGATCAGCGCGCCGGTCCGCGCCACCTGCAGCGCCTCGTGTATCTGCAGGAATGCGTGCACTGCCGCCTCGGCGGCCAGCCGGGCACGGATCTCGGCGCTGTTTTCGCGGTCGACCGAGAAGCGGTGCTCGCCGTCCATGATCAGGCTCAGGTGGACCAGATCGGGCACCTGACCCAGCAGCGCTTCGCAGGACTCACGCAGCGAGTCCTCCTGCTCGGACAGCCGCGAATGCTCGCGCGTCACCGTCACACCTCCGGCACGTCGATGTCGATGAACGCGACGGCGGTGTCGCCGGGCGCCCGCGCCGCCGCGTCGGCGGCCGCTTGCGTGTACGGGTGGCCGGGATGCAGGAACGCGCGGCACAGTTCGAGGATGTGGCGCAACTCGCCCGGCGACGTGTCCGGATTCATGCCCGCGACGTTCAGCTGGGTGGCCAGCACCCACGGGTGTGCGTCGCCCAGCCGGGCCTCGAGCCCTTCGGTGGCCTGGGCGGCCAGGTCACGGGCGGCGGGTGCCCGGTCGGCGCTCCACGAGACCAGCGCCAGATCGGCCCGGCACACCTCGATGAACGGGTGGCCGGCGGGCAGCGAGGACTCGTAGCCTGCCAGGCACTCGCCGGCCAGCTGCAGCGCGGTGGTGAACTCGCCCAGGTAGTACTGGTCCATCGCCAGGCTGAGCTGGCAGGCGCGGGTACTCGGGTGGTTGCTGCCGAAGGCGTGCCGGTACCCGTTGAGCCCGTCCCAGTCGAGTTGGCGGGCGACCGCGTACCGGCCCAGCCGGCGCTCGGCGATCGCCAGCTGTCCCTTGATGCGCAGCACGTCCGGATGGTTGGCGGCACGGGAGACGCGCACCCGGTCGAGCGCGTCGTACAGCTGCCGGCTGGCTTCCGCGTAGAGGCCGAGCTCCCGCTGGTAGGCGGCGGTGTGCGCCATCGACCACCAGGTCAGCGACTGGTCTTTGCCGAACAGCGCCAGCCGCCGGTCGAGGGTGTCCTGCTCGTGACGCAGCGCCAGTTCCGGGGCGCCGGCCAGGAAGTAGGAGGTGGCGAGGTTGTGCGCGGCGGCCAGGGTCTGCGGATGATCGTCGCCGAACTGGTCGCGGAACTGCCGCCAGGTGCGCTGGTCGAGTACCAGAGCCTGATCGAATTCACCGAGCCCGCGCAGGTCACCGCTGGAGCCGCGGCGGGCGGTCAGCGCGCGTACCGAGCGCGGCCCGTGCACCTCGACCGCCAGCTCGAGCAGCTCCCGGTCGTTGACGAGCGACAGGTGCGGCAGGCCCATCATCCGTTGCAGGTCGGCGCGCCACGTGGCCAGTTGCAGGATGAGTTTCTCGGTCGGATCGCCGTCGAGGCTCCAGGCGCGCAGGGCCTCTTCGACCATGCGCAGCGTGCCGGTACGGGCGACCACGTCGTCGTCCTCGGAGATCCAGCGAAGCTGCTCCTGCACCCACCGGCGTACCGGCCACTCGGTCGAGGTGAGCGCCCCGGAGGGAAGCAGGTGTGGGCGCAACTCGGCGAGGACGCCGGGGTCCCGCAGCCGGCCGGCGGCGTAGCCGGCAAGCCCGAGCGCCGCCTGCCGTTGCCGTTGCGCCCGCTCCTCGGGGGACATGGCGTCGCGGATCAGCGACCGCACCAGGCCATGCATCCGCAACTCGGCCCCCGCCCCCCAGAAGACCGAGAAGATTCCCAACTCGTGGCCCACCCAGATCACCTGGTCGAGGTCGAGCGGCTCGTCCAGCAAGGACCGCGCGTCGATGCCGGCCGCGGCGGCGAGTTGTTCTACCATGGCGGGCCAGCGCAGCAGCGACAGGCTGATCCGGGCCGGGTCGAGGAAGCAGCACAGCTCAGCCAGGCGCCGGGTCAGCCGAGTGGTCGCGTCGTGTTCGTCCAGTGTGGTCAGTGTGATGCCGAGGATGGCGGCGAAGGAACGATCCGGCAGTTGCCGGCGAACGTCGTCCGCGGCCCGGGCGGCAGCCTCGGACGCGGAGAATCCCCGGTCCATCTCGGCGTGCCCGGCGGAGTGCCGGATCAGTGCGCCCACCAGGTGCAGGCTGAGCGGCAGCGGGTCGGTCGCGGCGATCAGCGCGTCGGCTTCCCGCATCGGCAGGGCCGGGGCGTAGGTGCGCAGCACCGCCACCGCCTCGGCCGGTTCGAACGAGTCGAGCCACAACGTCCGGTACGGGACCGCCAGCACCGTGCCGGTCGTCGTCGTGGCCGCGGTGACGATGACGTGCCCATCGCTGTTGATCGGCAGCAGGCCGGCCACCGCCGCCAGGTCGTCCGCGGCGTCGTAGACGAGCAGGGTCCGCCCGGGTGGGCTGAGGCGCAGCGCCTCGAAGGTGGCCGCCACCATGTCGGCCGACGGTTCCACGCCCATCGCGTAGCCGAGCCGGGCCAGGCTGGTTCGCACGCTCTGCTGGTCGGTGGCCGCGATCCACCAGATCACGTCGTAGTCGTAAGCGAAGCGGTGGGCATATTCCTGAGCGATCGCGCTCTTGCCAGCGCCGCCGTCGCCGTCCAGCACCACCAGCCCGACCGCCGCCGAATCCACCAGGGCGTCGCGGATCTGTTCCAGGTAGTCGTTGCGGCCGATCAACTCGCTGCGACGGGGAACGGACAGCGTCGCCGCCCGGACGGCCACCACGGACCGGGGATAGCGGTATCGCGGCTCCCGCCCGTCGCTTTCCAGCCCGGCGTCGGCCAAGCCGAGCCCGGCGAGCAGCCGGCGGGTGCCCTCAAACTCGACGGCCGTCGTCAGGTCGATCGGCCGAGCCGCCGGATAGGCGTCGGCGCCGCCCGGCTCGACCTGCACCAGAACGGCATCGACATCGGTGCGCGCCCGCACCACGTCGGTGATCGACACCGAGGTGGTGGAGACGCTGAACGCTCCCGATCCGATCACCACGAGCGTGCAGGCGACCCGATCGTCCAGCCAATCCTGGTCGGCCGGCCAAGCGCCGACCCTGAACCCGGCGTTGCGCAACTGCTCGCCCGCCCAGTCCGCCCAGGGCCGGTCGGCCGGCGCGTACACGACGATCGCCCGCATCTCGGTGCGCAACGGGCGCCCTGCGAGGCCGCGCCGGTACCGCTCGCGTACCGCCCGCGGTGTGCGGGTCAGCGCGGCGGTGTGCCCGTCGAGGATGAAACTCAACAACTCGCCGTACGCCTCGATCGCGCCGGCCGGCCGCCGCTGCGCCGGGTCTTCCAGCAGCAGCCCGAGCGCCCGGGGGCCGGAGTGGCCGGGCACCCGTACGATCCGGTCGTCCAGGGTCGGGCCGAGCACGCTGAACTGCTGCCGGACGTCACTGATGGTCTGGTTCGCGCGCGGCGCCATGCTCGCGTCGAACGAGGTGACCGCGATGGTCCGGGGCGGTGCGATGGCCGCGTCCCGGATGCCGACCGCCGCCTTGGCCGCGTCCCGGATCCGGCTGTACTGCGGGGCGAAACACATCGCCACCTTGTCGGACAGGTCGGCGATCAGCCGGACCTGTGGTTCGGTCTCCGCGGTCATGCCGAGCAGCACGACATCGTAGGGAGTGCGGCGCAGGATCGCCCGCAACTCGCCGCCCGGCCCGCCGTCCAGGTCGTCACCGATGATCCGGGGAAACGAGTGGAACGGTCCGAGCACGTCTATCAAGCCACGGCCGGTCGGCGATGCGTGCCGGAACAGGGTGAGCGGCTCGTCGGCGAACCGGCCGGCCATCCGGGCGCCCTCGGGATCGAGGTTGTCCGTCGCGTCGCTGGGGCCGATCAGGAACGGTGCGAGGAAGTCGAGCACCAGTCCCCCGCCGGCGCCGGAATCGAGCACCAGCACGCTACGGTCCACACCGGACAGAGCCACCGCTGTGTTGGCGACGATGCCCGCCAGCCCGACATCGCCGGAAGCCGGCGCATTGTCACCGCGGACGGTCGCGAAGGTGACGACGACCGGAGCGGGCGCCCGGGTCGCTTCCGTTCGGCCTCGATCCGTCATAGCGCTCCACGTCGGTCACGAGGGAGTGGGCGGCTCTATTCTCCGATCAACCATCGCGTTTTGGAACCCGTAAAAAGCGGCGGCGGTGCCGTCCTCGTCGCTGAGCAGGCGGCGAAGCGAGGACAGCACTGCGCCGTCCGGCACGTCGTCAAGTTCCCGCAGGCCCTTACCCCTGAGGTCCAACAGATCCGAGATAAGATCGGCGTCGTCAACGCCCATCCACCAACCACCGCCCCTGGTACCCGCCTCGATCAGGAGGAACCGCGCCATCATAGACCCCTGATCAGCGCGTCCGAGTCAAATCCTCCGGTTCGGCATTCCGGAGAGGAATGGTTCGATGAATGCGACGACGCACCGCGTCAATTCGGCGGTATTCGGGGCGATCTGCGGCGGCCGGGGTGGCCCGGACGCCATGAGGAGTTTACGGGCGGCGCAACGCAGCAAAGTCATTCTTTCCATCGGCGCGGTCGTCGCCCTGGCCCGTGACACCGGGCATCCGCACCGGACGCTCACCACGGACGCGTACGAACTGCTGCGGGAGGTCGAGCGGTCCGCGCCCGAGGCGGTCGGGGCGGTGCTGGACTACCCGCCGGTGGGCGCTTGGGCGTTGCGGACCGCACTGGCCCTGCACGGTGGCGACTCGGCCGGTGGCGACCCGGCCGGTGCCGAGCCGCAACGGCTCACCGCGGTGGCCGCGGCCGCCGCGACCCGGGCCGCTCGACCGGCCCGGTTACCGTTGCCCGGTTGGCCGGCAGGGCAGGTCGTACTGCCGTCCCTCGGCGTCGCCGTACTGCCGGCCGGGGACGCGCCGGTGGAGTTCGTCGCCGGGCCGGCGGGCCCGGAAATCGTTGCCGCCACCGGGCGGGTACCCGTCGGCGGGCCCGGCTGGCACCCCGTGCCGCGGATCCGTGCCGCGCACCGGGACCTGGCGCTCACGCTGTTCTTCGACCGGCTCGACCTGGGAGCCGGGCCGCGCACCGACGACCCCACCGCGGCACGCTGGCAGGCCGGGGTGGAGTCGGGCTGGCGGGTACTGGTCGAGCGGCACCGCCCGGTGGCGGACGAGTTCGTCGAGGCGATCACCCTGCTGGCACCGTTGCCCGAGCCGGCAAGCGGCACGGTCAGCGCGACCGCCCGGCACGCGTTCGGCGCGATCGCGATGTCCAGCCCCACCGGTGCGCGGTCCGTCGCGGTGACGCTGGCTCACGAGTTGCAGCACGCCAAGCTCTCCGCGCTGATGGACCTGTTCCCGCTCCTGTCTCCGGGCCCGGCGGGCCGGCACTACGCGCCCTGGCGGCCGGATCCGCGCCCGTTCAGCGGTGTGTTGCAGGGCGTCTATGCCCACCTCGCGATCGCCGACTTCTGGCGGCGGGAGATGGGTGGTGAGCATTCCGCGCAGGTGGAGTACGTGCGGTGGCGGGATGCGGTGCGCACCACCGCGGCCCGGTTGCTCGCCGCCGACCGGCTCACCGAACTGGGCCGGCGGCTGGTCACCGGCGTACTCGCGGAGGTCGAGGGCTGGTCCGAGACGGTACCCGCGGCGGCTCGCCGGGAGGCCGCCGAGGTGGCGGAGCGGCACCGCGACCGCTGGGTGCGCGCGCACGGGCCCATCGGCCGCCCGGACCCCGCGCCCCGATTTCCCGGCGCCGGGCTCGCCGCCCGCGATGAGCGGGCTGCACGACATCCGAGGAAGGTCGGTGAGGTGGACAGATTCGGTGAGGTGGACAGATGAAGCCGCTGACGGCTGGTGAGCTTCGTGGGGTCTGGGGAACGATCCTGCTCCCGCTGGACGACGACGACCGGATCGATGAGGGCCGCCTGGCGGACCAGCTCGATGCGCTCCTGGCCGCGGGGCTGGACGGCGTGTACGCCCACGGTACGGCCGGCGAGTTCATCACGCTCGACGAGGACGAGTACGACCGGGTCAGCGAGCTGCTGGCGAGCGCCTGCACGGCCGCCGGGACGGCGTACCAGATCGGCGCCAGCCATCCCGGCGCACAGGCGACCCTCGGTCGGGTACGCCGGGCCAAGCACTTGATGCCCGGCGCGTTCCAGGTGATCCTTCCGGACTGGCTGCGGCTGCACGACGACGAGGTTGTCGCGTTCGTGGCCAGGGCCGCCGAGGTGGCCGACCCGGTCCCGCTGGTCCTCTACAACCCGCCACACGCCAAGACCCCGGTACCGCCGGCGTTGCTGCGCCGTCTCTGCGAGCTGGTGCCGAGCCTGATCGGCGTGAAGATGGCGGGCGGCGACCACGACTGGTTCGAGGCCATGAGGCGGGCCGCCCCGGACTGCTCGATTTTCGTGCCGGGCCACACCCTCGCGTCCGGCATCGCACTCGGCGCCCACGGCAGCTACTCCAACATCGCCGCCATGTCACCGACCGGAGCCGTTCGCTGGTACGACATCATCGGACAGGACCCCGACGCCGGCATGGACATCGAACGACGCATCGCCGTGTTCTTCGCGCAACACGTCGCGCCGCTCCAGGCCGACGGCCTGTCCAATCCGGCGCTCGACCGGTTTCTCGCGGCCGTCGGAGCCTGGGCGGACATCGGTACCCGTCCACGGTGGCCACTGCGCGGTGCCCCGGACGAGGCGGTCGCCGCCGCCCGCCGTACGGCTCGCCGGATCCTGCCGGAGTTGTTCGCGCACTGAAGCTCGTTGCCGCCGGCGCTTCCGCTCGGCGTCCGGGCCCGGCTACGACCAGGGTTTACCCCGCACGTCCACCTACCGCCGGATGTCGACCCGCGTCACACGGTCAACGATCGTGGATGAGACCGGGGCGGAATGCGGAGGTGGCGGCGATGGTGACCAGGCGACGGGTACTCGGCGGGGCCGCGGCGGCGACGGTGGCGGCGGCAGCCGCCCCGGTACTGGGTGCGGGCACGGCTCACGCCGACTACACCACGATCGTCGACCCGAGTGCCGGCTACGGTACGTGGGAGGGTTGGGGTGCCGCGTTGTCCTGGTGGGCCAACGTTTTCGGCACCAACGACACGCTCGCCGACCTGTTCTACACTCGCGACACGGTCACCTACCAGGGTGCGCAGTATCCGGGGCTGGGCCTGAACGTGGTGCGTTACGACGTCGGGGCGTGCACGTACCGCGCCGTGGGTTCACCACCGGTGACCATGACCATGCCGGCGACGTGCGCGCCGTACAAGCGGACCGAAGGCTACTGGCTGGACTGGAACAGCACCGACCCGGCCTCGGCGAGCTGGAACTGGCAGGCCGACCCCCGGCAGCGGGCGATGATGACCAGGGCGCGGGATCGCGGCGCCAACGTGTTCGAGATGTTCTCCTGTTCCCCGCTGTGGTGGATGTGCCTGAACCACAATCCGTGCGGGGCGGCCGACGGCACGAACAACCTGCAGTCCTGGAACTACCGCCAGCACGCGGTGTACCTGGCGACGGTGGCTCGATACGCCCAGGACGCCTGGGGAATCCCGGTCGGGTCGATCGACCCGTTCAACGAGCCGTCGGCGAACTGGTGGACCGCGAACGGCACTCAGCTCGGCTGCCACGTCGATCCGGCGATCCAGCGGCAGGTGATCGGATACCTGCGCGACGAGCTCGACAGCAGGGGCCTGACCTCGACGCTGGTGGCAGCCTCCGACGAGACCAGCTACGACGCGGCGCGCGCCACCTGGACCGGGTTCCCGGCGGCCACGAAGGCCGCGGTCGGGCGGGTCAACGTGCACGGCTACGAGTACGGCAACGACGGCACCGCGCGCTCGCCGCTGTACAGCGCGGTGCACCCGGACGGCAAGCGGCTGTGGCAGTCGGAGTACGGCGAGGGGTACGCGCACGGGCTCTACCTCGCCTACGCGATCACGCTGGACCTGCGGTACCTGCACCCGACCGCGTGGTGCTACTGGCAGCCGGTGGATGGGCTGACCTGGGGCATGGTCGCGGCGACCTACGACACGACGACGGTCAGCGGGACACTCGGCGGGGTGGCGAACAAGTACTTCGTCTACGCCCAGTACGCACGGCACATCCGGCCCGGCATGACCATTGTGGACAGTGGAGACCAGGCCACGGTCGCGGGCTACGATCCGGTCGCGCGCCGACTCGCGCTGGTCACCGTGCGCGGCGGCGCGGGGCAGCGGGTCACCTACGACCTGTCCCGGTTCTCTTCCGTCGGCGGTGCCGCGGGCGCCACGGTACGCACCTGGACCACCGACGCCGACCCGAACGGCGCGATCGGCCGGCAGTACCAACGCGGCGCCGACCTCACCCTCAACGGCAAGTCGTTCACCGCGACCCCGCCGACCAACGCCGTGGTCAGCTTCGAAATCGACAACGTGAGCCGGTGACCGCCGCCGGGCGCCGCCGGTCCGGCACCGGCGGCGCCGGGCGGCGCGGGCTTACCGCCGCCGGGGCTACCGTGGCGCCGGAGCGCGCAGGACCGTACCCAGCACTCGCGCGAGGGGGAAGTACCCGATCTGCCGGGAGTCGAAGCTGGACCGCTGGTTGTCACCGAGCAGCACCAGCGCACCGGCCGGTACGGTGCCACCTGGCAGACCGGGTACCGGCGGTGTCGGGTCACCCGGCACCGCGGCAACCCGTTTGATCATCCATCGGCGGGCAGCAACCGCCCGGGCTCCCGCCCCGCGCGCGAGCACCGGGCCGGGCCAGCCGCCGGCATCCGATGGTTGTTCGACCACCACCACGTGCCCCACCCGAATCGATACCCGACGGCGGGCGATCACCCGGTCGCCGTCGCGGTAGGTCGGCGACATGCTGTCGCCGTTCACCCTCACCGCGACGAGTCGCCTGGCTGCCACCGCCCCGGCCACCATCAGCACGAGCCACGGCCCGCAGGCGACCGCGCAGGCCGCGACCCAGCCGGACGTCTGACCCAGCGCGGCGGCAAGCAGCGCATCACCGAGCAGGGCCACGGCAATCACCACCGCGCCCCACCGGTGGACGCGACGGCCGCCGCGACCGCGGCTTTCCATCCCGTCGATCGGCATCGTCCGGATCGCGCCGGGCGCCGGTTGGTCGCTCATCCGGAAACCGACGGTTGAAGCTCGTCCCGCGGCTGGTATCCGGAAGCCTGAAGCGCGAACAGGCGGGCGTACTCGCCGCCGCGGCGCATCAGTGTCGTGTGGTCCCCCAGTTCGACCACGCTTCCGTCGGACAGCACGACGATCAGATCCGCGTCCCGTACGGCACCGAGGCGGTGTGAGATGAGCAGGCTGGTCTGTCCGCTGCGCAGGCGCCGCAGTGACGCGTGGACCTCGTGCTCGGCCTCCGCGTCGAGCCCCGCCGACGGCTCGTCGAGGATCATCAGGTCCCGGCGGTTGCGCATGAGCGCCCGGGCCAGCGCGATGCGTTGCCACTGGCCGCCGGAGAGCACCACACCGGTCTCCGGGTCGTCCCGCTCGGATTCCATGAAGAACATCCGGGTCAGCAAGGTGTCGTATCCCTGCGGAAGGCCGGCCAACTTGTCGTGGATTCCCGATTGCCGGCCGGCCGTCTCGATCCGCTCCCGGTCACCGAAGCCGTCCACGTCGCCGAGGCCGATGTTCTCCGCCGCGGTGAGGTCGTACTCCATGTAGTCCTGGAAGACCGCACCGATACGCCGTCGCAGTTCGGCCGGGTCGACCTCGCGCAGATCCCTCCCGTCCCAACGGATCACGCCACGGGTCGGGTCGTAGAGCCGGCACAGCAGTTTGACCAGAGTCGACTTGCCCGCGCCGTTGAGACCCACCAGCGCGCACGAGCCGCCGCTGGGAATCCGCAGGTTGACCCCCCGCAGTACCCACGGATGCTGGTCTGAATAGCGGAACCAGACGTCCTGGAACTCGATGCCCTCGCGCAGTGGAGCCATGGACGCGGGCGGCGCGGCGATGGGCAGATCGGGGCGGCTGTCGACCACCGCGCGGTAGTGGTCGAACATGAGCAGTCCATGGTGTGCCCGGGCGACCTGGTTGGCCAGCGTGGCCATCGCTCCCTGCATGCCGGCGACCGCGGCGACGAACACGGTCACGTCGCCGACCGACAGCCGGCCGGCGCGCGCCGCGCTGACCGCCCACATCAGCCCGGCGCCGCACACGACCGCGGCGATGAACCCGAGGCCGGCTTGCTGGAGCACATCCCGCCGGTCGACGGCGCGCTTCGCCGCGTTGGCGGTGCGCCGCTCGGCGAGCATCCTTTCCCGGAGAAAGGTGCCGATGCCGAACAGGCGGATCTCCTTGGCGGCCTCCACAGTGGACAGTAGGCTGCCGTAGAACGCCTCACGACGTTCGGCCGGGCCGATCCTCCAGTACATCCGCGCTCGCCGCCGGGACATGGCCAGCTCGGCGACCAACGCCGGCAGCCCGGACGCCAGCGCGGCAACGGCCATCAGCGGACCCAGCACCAGCAGGGAACTGAGGAACCCGGCAATGGTCAGCGCGGCCCGGCCGATGCCCAGCACCCCGTCGACCACCTGATTGGGCGTCGTACCGCCGGACTGTTGGGCCAGTCGCAGCCGGTCGAGAAAGACCGGGTTCTCGAACGGGCCGATGCCGACGAAGCCGTCCACGGCGGTGAACAGCCGGTTCTGGGCCAGGAGGCCGACCCGGCGATCCAGTTCGGCACGGAGGTACTGGGTCAGCGGCGGCTGCACCGCGGCGATCACGCCGACGGCGGCGAGACCACCGACGATCGCGAAAAGCGAGCCCAGCGGGCCGCGCTGGACGAGGTTGTCGAGGGCCAGCTTGGTCAGCCACGCGGCCGCCACCGGCGCCAGACCGGCGGTGAGGGTGAGCACGACGTACCAGGCGACGGTCGCCGGGGCGGCGACGAGGGCCAGCGCGCACGCGGCGGCCACCCGGCGCGCGAGCGTTGTGAGCCGCAGGCCACGACGGATGCGGCCGAATCGACGACCGCCGGGACCCGCCCCGGAAGTGCGTGCGGGACCGGTCATGCCGCGGCGACGACCGCGCGGTCCAACCGGATCCGGTCAGCGGTGACCAGGACGCGACCGTCGGGGTCGGGCGCGACCATGAGTACGGTCGGGTAGGCGCTGACCCGGAAGGCACGGGTCGCCACGCCGGTGCTGTCTTCGAGCACCACCCTGGCGACCTGCCCGAGTTCCGCGACGTAACCGGCGGCCTCCGCGGGATCGGACGCGACGACGGTGGCCAGTACTCGGTCGCGCCCGCCCGGCAGCGTGCGCGCATAGGCGACGAACTCGGGAAGCCTCTTCTCGCAGGGCCCGCAGCCGGGGGTGAAGAAGCCGACGAGGGTCTCGGCGGTCACGTCTTCGTAGCTGACCGACTCGCCGTTCACGGTCGTGGTGGCGAACGCGTCCACCGCGTCGCCGATCGTCAATGCCGGCTGGGACGGCACGCCGGTGGCCGACAACAGCGCCGTGTGCTCGCGCAGCCGCTTTATCACGCCGACGCTGAGCACCAGATTCACAACGCAGACCATGCCAACAAGAGCGATGGCGGCGATTACGAAAGGCATCGACATCTCCGGTCGTCTCGACTCACTGTGACTTCACGATCTGGCCCGACTCGACACCGGCCGCCGGCGGGGTGGTGACGCTGGCACGGCGGGGCGGCGCGGCGCCATCGGTCAGGGGCCGGAACAGGTCGACGATGTCGTCGAGCACGGCGACCAGCCCGCCAAGAATCAGGCCGGCGAGCACCGCGAGCACGACACCGCCGGGCTGCACGCCTCCGGCGGGATGTCCGACGACCAGTCCGCACGCCGCGACCAGCGCCAACCCGGCGTTGCGGGCGATGTGGTGCCGTCCCAGCAGCGCGCCGGAACTGCCGAAGCACCGGCAGGACGCCCGTACGCCGCGGGCCAGGGCACCCGCGATGGCCACCGAGAACCCGACCAGCAGAGCCACCGCGAGCGCGTATCCCACGACGACCAGGTTGGCGCACAGCAGCGCACAGACCGCGAACTCCGCCGCGACCACCACGACCGCCGTCGGCACAACGGGCAACGCCGTGGGCGGGCGCAACCCGCGCACGGAGGCGACGAACTGCCCGAAGGCGGAGCGCCCCGCCACCTTGCTGATCGACGAGACGATGAATACCGTCCCGATCAGACATCGGATACCCAACGCGAGATATTGCACGGTGTCCTCCGCTGCCGCTACGGCCTACCGGTGACGCGCCCGCGTCGGCGCTTCCGGACCCTGGTCGGGCCCGGAAGCGCGGCGACTGGCGAGATTCAGCATGAACAGAGAACGACCTCACAGCCGCAGCCCGACCGGCACCGGGCAGCGCAGCTTGCCCAGTAGCCACACTGACTCTGACACTGCCAGCACGAGCTGTAGGACGTCAGGTACTCCGCGCCGCAGGCTCCGGCGTCCACCTTCGGTACGAACAGCGCGAGCAGACCGCTGCCCATCGCTTCCAACTTCCGGTACATCCGCACTCCTCACGGGATCGGAACGTGTCAAGCGAGCAGACAGGCGCGGCGACGTTCAGGAATCAGCACTCGCAGTAGATGACCTGACAGCCACAGCCCGACCGGCACTCGGCGGCGCAACTGGCCCAGTAACCGCACTGGCTTTCGCACTGCCAGCAGGAGCCGTAGTGCTCCAGTTGCTGGGCGCCGCACGCGCCGGCATCGACTCTCGGCACGAACAGCCCGAGCAGGCCGCTGCCCATCGCTTCCAGCTTGCGAAACATCCCTACTCCTCACCCGAACGAAACGTGTCACTCTCCAAGTGCCGGCCGCCACCTGTCAAAGAGTGAGGCTATGGGCGGGTTCGATGGTTCACGTCCGCCCCGGGATTGATCCCGACCTACAACCCACGCGGTAGCCGGACAGGGCGCGACGGGCCGCGGGGCGCGTTGAGGGGCTGCTGCACGGCGTGCAGCAGCCCCTCAACGTGCGGTGACCTACCGGCGGGAGATCACTTGATCTGGATGTCGGTCGCCCCCGAGAACGGGACCGTCAGGCGCCGGGCATCCGGATCGAACTGGAAGCCGTGACCCGCAGCCAGTCTCACACCGTTCCTCGTGACCCGGGAGAAGTGGTCGACGTGAACCTGCACCGCACCGCCGGTACCCAGGTTGCCGAACCGCAGGCGGATGGCTCCCGTGTGGGTCGTCGAACAGGTGATTCTCCGCACCTCGCCGCCGGTGTAGTAGTCGAAGAAGCCGTCGACTCCCCGGGCCGGGAAGACCTCCAGGGACAGGGTCGGCGCCCAGTCGGGCGTCCAGTTGTTGTTCGACCGCACGATGTCGCCACGCGGGACGATCGCACCCGCGCGGACGTACACGGGGATGGTGTCCAGGGGCGCAACCGCGGTGATGGTGGCCGGACCGGTGAACGTGGTGGTCTTGTCGTTGTAGTCGATCCAGGTGCCGGCCGGCAGGTAGACCTGACGACTGGTGGCTCCCGCCATGATGACGGGGGCCACCAGCAGTTCGTTGCCGTACAGGTACTCGTCCCACATGTCGGCCACGGCCGGGTCGTTCTCGAACATGATGGGCATGGCGCGGACGGCGGCCATCCCGGTCTTCGTCGAGGCGTACTGGTATGACCGGGCGTAGGGAATCAGGTCGTGATGGGCCTGGGTCTGGGTACGAGCGATGTCGATGAGTTGCTGGTCGTAGTTGGTCCAGATGGTGCGGTTGGGGCCGAGTAGCACTTCCATCATCGGCACGTACGTGCTGAACTCCAGCCAGCGCGCGAAAGTCTCCTTGTTGGGAGTGCCGCTGTAGCCACCGGTGTCCGAGCCGGCCATCGAGAAGTTCATCACTCCGGCCCGGATGACCTGCTTGACCGAATCGGCCAGCCCGGAGGCGTTGGCGTCGCTGTCACCGTTCCAGACCGCCACGTATCTGCGGGACGTGTCGTGCGCGTTGCGACCGAAGACGAAGCCGTCGCCGGGGAACACCTCTTCGACCGACTCGCGGGCCATCCTGGTCATCAGGACGCCGAGCTCGTTTTCCAGCGCGGCCGGGTACTCGCCCTGTTCGCCACGGTCGATCTTGTATCCCCGTACGCCCAGGTTCACGTACCCTTCCTGCAGCCTCTGCCTGAAGTGGTCGTATGCCTCCCGCTGCCGCAGGTCCACGCCGGGATTGGCGGTGTCGATCGGCCATCCGTTGGCGGCGTCGAACAGGTACGGGGTGAACGCCGGGTCGGTCAGCATCGAGTTGTTGGCCCGGTTGGCGATCCAGACCAACAGGTGCATCCCCCGTCGCGCCAGATCGGCGATCATCGCCTCGGGATCGGGGAACGAGGTGGCCCGCAGGTCGAAATCGAAGTTGCCCCAACCCACCAGTCCGCCCCCGCCGGAGCCCACCGGGCGGTCGATCCACATGGCCGCCGACGGGATCTGGTAGCGCTGCAGGTTGTCCGCGTCGATCCTGACCAGCTCCTGCGCGCTGGCGGCGCCCTGCTGGGCCTGGCCCGTCGCGTTCGTGTGGTCGTCACGCCAGAAGATCGGCTCGAACGCCCACAGCGGCGGCATGAGCGCGCCGCCGGCCAGCGTGTTGAACCGTTGCAGCATCTGCGCGTAGGTCGGCCCGTAGATGACGTGGTAGGTCAGCGTCGGGGAGTCGAACTCGAAGTTGGTCACCCCACCGACGCCCGTGGTGTAGCGGGCGCTGGCTTCCGACGGGGCATAGACGGCGTACCTGCCGGAGGTCAGGTAGAAGGGTGCGCGGGCCGACGGGTCCCCGCTGCCCACCGGCGGATTCGAGGACCCGCGCAACGCGACGGCCTCGGCGCCCCGGTTGTCCAGCGCGCCGCCGGTGCCGTTGTAGGAATACTCCCAGAGGCCGTAGTAGTGCTCGCCCCGGTCGACGAACTGTTCGCGGATGGCGCTCGCCGCGCCGTTGTCGAGTGCCAGCGACACCTGCAGCACCTCGGGGCTGGTGAAGGTGAAGCGCACCCGCGCCGTGTCACTCGTCCCCACCAGGCTCAGCCGCGCCTCCAGCGCCTTGCTCCTCCGGCTCGTGACGGTCGCCTCCGCGGCGATGAGCTGGCTGCCGGCGGTGAACCGCGTCTCCGACTGGCTGACCAGCACGTGGCCGGTCGACTTCTCGATGACCCGGTAGGAGTAGGGCGACGCCGTGACCTCGACCCTGAGGGCGGAGGACTCCAGCGTCGAGTGTTCGTGGCCAGTCGTGCGCGGCTGGGATCCGGGATCCGCGCCTGCCTTCTCCGGTAGGGCCATCGGGGCCAGGGCCGCGGCGGTGAGCCCGGTGAGCACCGATCTTCGGGATACACGATCGCGCATTCCGGCGTTCCCTCCTCAGGGTCGTGACGGAGTCATCGACGCATGTACATTCAAGATCGTATTCCGGGCGGGCTCGCCGCTGTCAAGCGACCCGGACAGTTTTTCCGGCTGGCGGCAGGGTTTGCGACTCCGGCGCGGCAGGGTTTGCGGCTCCGGGGCGGCAGGGTTTGCGGCTCCGGCGCGTGGACGTGCCCGCCGCCCACAGTGGACGGTCGCCGTCGCCTGGATCGTCGCCGTCTTTCTTCATCCTGTCGAAACCTTGCGAGGATACGTCGATCCTTGTACCGTGATTCGGACATTAGACTCCCTTCCGTCGTCGCGGTCCGGTCACCGGATACGCCGCCGTCCCCGGACTCCCGGGATCCTCGCCGCTCACGAGGACCGACGGTGCGGCCGTCGGTCGCATCCCCCGGCCCCACCGCGACGAGACCGTCCCCGAGGAGCCGAGATGCGTCCGCGTACCGATCCCCTGCACCGAGAACGCGCCCACGACCAACATGCTCACGACCAACGCGCCCACGACCATCGACCGCCGGCACCGCACCGGCACTCCCCCGCCGCCGGGCTGCTGCCGGTGGCGACCCTGGCCGCCGCCGCGCTGGCCATCTGCGCCGCGAGCCCGGCAGCCGCGCACGCCAACCCGGTGGCGGCCCACCCCGCCGCGGCGACCTGCATCGCCTCCGGCACCGACGCGGCCATCAACGCCGCGCTCGCCGGTACGGGCGCCGAAGCGGTGCTCTGCCCCGGCGCCGTCTTCCAGCTCGGCAACCCCATCACGTTCACCGCACCGAACCAGAAGATCTACACCCAGGGGCTGCCCACCGACGCGACCCGGGCCAACCTGGTGGTCACCGGCAGCGGGCTGTCCACCGCGATCCAGGGCAACGGCCAGCCGGGCGTGGTGGTGCGGAACATCCAGATCAACGGCAACCGGCCGGCCCTCGGTGTGGTCTCGGGCGGCGGCGCACTGCTGGAGATGGGTGGCGCCGGGACCAACCAGACCGTCCAGAACATCTACGCGCACGACACCCGCAGTTGGTCGACCCTGCACTTCATCGAGGGCCGGGTCACCGACAACACACCGCAGTGCCAGGGCGGGCAGATCCTCGACAACCAGCTCGGACCGGCCGGCACCGCGACCCCGGACGCCACCGGCGTCTGGGCCGACGGCATCTCGCTGGCCTGCGGCGGCAGCCTGGTGCAGGGCAACACCATCACCGACGCCACCGACGGGGCGATCGTCGTGTTCGGCGCGCCCGGCTCCACCGTGCAGAACAACACCATCGTCGCGAAGAACCAGTTGCTGCTGGGCGGCATCAACATGGTCGACTACGCGCCGATGAACGGCAACTACACCGGTACCGTGGTCACCCACAACACCATCGACGCGCTCAGCGCGTTCATCAAGATGGGCATCGCGCAGGGCCAGCAGGCGTGGAACTGCCTGACCGGCACCAACTACGGCGCCACGGTCACCGGCAACACCCTTGAGGGCCAGTACATGGGCTACGGGTACGCGGTCGACGGGGTGAGCGACTGGACCGTGACCGGCAACGTGGACAACTCCCGGCACGTCGGTACCCAGACCGCCGGTGGGTGCTTCGGCAGTCCCCGCGCCTCCCAGCCGGCCGGGTACCAGGTCGAGTCGGCCACCTCCAGCGACCTCCAGCCGGAGTTCACCAGCGCGGTGCTGACCAATGCCCTGGGTACTCTCAACTCCCCGCCCATCACCGCACCCAGCGGTCCCGCGCTGGCCGCCAGCCCGTCCAGCGTCTCGTTCGGCAACCAGGCGATCGGCACGACCAGCGCGCCGCGTACGGTGACCGTCACCAACACCGGCGGCTCCGCGGCGGCCATCTCCTCCATCACGGCCAGCGCGCACTTCGCCCAGGCCAACACCTGTGGCACCGCCCTGGCAGCCGGCGCCTCCTGCACCGTCACCGTCACCTTCAGCCCCGCCGCGGCCGGCGCGGCCAATGGCAGCGTCGCCATCGCGAGCAACGCCGCCAACTCACCGACCACGATCGCGTTGTCGGGTACCGGTACCGGTACGGCGACCAACCTGGCGCTGGCCGCCACCATGACCGCCAGCAGTACCGCGCCGGGTTATCCGGCGACGAACGCCAACGACGGCAACGGCGGCTCGTACTGGGAGAGTGTCAACGGCTCCGGATTCCCGCAGACGCTCACCGCCAATCTGGGCTCCTCGCAGAACCTGGGCTCCCTGCGGCTGCGCCTGCCGCCCTCGACCGCCTGGGCGGCCCGCACCGAAACCTTGTCCGTGCTCGGTTCGACCAACGGCACCACCTACACCACCGTGCTGCCCTCCGCCGGGTACACGTTCGACCCGGCCACCGGCAACACGGTCAGCGTCAGCCTCCCGGCCGGTACGGCGGCGCAGTACCTGCGGCTGTCCGTCACCGCGAACACCGGGTGGCCGGCGGCGCAGGTCGCCGAGTTCGAAATCTACTCGAGCGGCGGCACCACCACGCCGACCAACCTTGCCCTCAACGCGCCGATCACCGGTTCCAGCCACACCCAGACCTACCTGGCCGGCAACGCCGTCGACGGCAACACCGGCACCTACTGGGAGGGTGCGGGCGGCGCCTGGCCGACCACGCTGACCGTCGACCTGACCACGGCGAAGGCGCTGGGCTCGGTCGTGCTGCACCTGCCGCCGGCGACCGCCTGGTCGACCCGCACGCAGACCCTCACGGTGCTGGGCAGCACCGACAACAGCGCGTGGAGCACCCTGGTCGGCTCCGCGACGTACACCTTCGATCCGGCCACCGGCAACGCGGTGACCATCACCCTGCCGGCCGGCACCACCGACCGGTACCTGCGGCTGTCCGTCACCGCCAACACCGTGCAGAACGCCGCGCAGGTCTCCGAGTTCCAGGTTTTCGGCGCCTGATCCGATCCACTATGGACGGTGCCGATCGGAGTCGTCCTCGCAATGCGAGAGGGGCCGGGCGGGCACGCCGCCCGGCCCCCGCGCAGGGCCACCGGGCTCAGCCGTCGGAGCGCCGGCGCTGCAGCGTGAACGTGTCGAACGGCCGCACGTCGCCCCCGGTGCCGACGACGTCGTAGTAGGTGACGGTGATGGTGGTCAGGTCGCCCTTGTGCTTGCCGGGGTCGACGGTGAAGGCGGCGAAGCCGTACGAGTTGGCGGCGTCGCGCACCGCCGACCACGGAGCGTCCTCACGCGTGTAGACCGGTGCGTGCTTGCCGGTCGTCGGGTCGGGCGCGGTGACCGAGGTGATGACGCGGCAGGCGGGCGGGTTGAAGAACAGCTGGTTCGACGGCGCCGACGTGCCACCGCCGCCGATGACCATGTGGACCGTGCCCTTGCTGGTGTCGATGACGTCGGTGCGGGTCGAGGCCGGGATCGGGGTGAGCGTCGCGTTGGCCTGCCGGCCACGGATCGGGTGCGAGCGCTCGTAGTGGTGCTCGTGCCCGCACACGACCAGATCCACGCCGTACTTGTCGAACAGCGGCAGCCACTCCTGCCGGATGCCGAGGTCGGCGCCGTTGAACTGGTCGGCCGTGCTGATCGCGACCTGGTGCATGCAGACCACGATCCAGTCGATGTCGCGGTCGGCGCGGGTGTGCTTCAACTCGTTCTCCAGCCACGCCTTCTGAGCGCCGCCCGAGTAGCCGCGCACATAACTGTCGCCGCCGTCCTGCAGGATGATGTCGTCGTTGGCGAGGAAGATGACCCGCACCGAGCCGACCGTCATCGCATACCACAGGCCCCGGGTGACGTCGGTCTGCCCCGGCTGGCGGGGCGTCGCGAAGTACGTCTGGAAGGCGGCGTACCCGATCGGGCCGTTGCCGCGCTCGTTCTCGTGGTTGCCGGGGGCCGGCATCCACGGACGGTTGCGGGCGCTGCGCGTGTTGTTGTCCCAGAAGTCCGACCAGGTACGCACCCGGTCGGTGGCCAGGTTCGCGTAGCACAGGTCGCCGTTGAACAGGTGGAACAGCGGCTGTACGCGCTCGATGGCGGTGGGCAGGTTCGCCGACGCCGGCCCGCCCAGGTTGTCGTTGACAAACGGTGGGTTGGGCAGGTTGACGCCGGCCGGCGGGACGAACACCTTGCCGGTCGTCGGCGTGCCCTGGTCGCCGAAGCTGGTGAAGGTGAACGCCTGGCGCCCCTTGGGTGCCGTCGCGAACGACCCGAACACCGGCTGCGCTCCCTCGTGAACGGCGAGGTAGACGTACTCCTGGTCGGGCTTGAGGCCGGTCATCCGGGCGTGCTGCGCGTAGACGACCTGACCGGACTTGCCGTCGGTGTAGCTGACCGTCTCGGCGTGGTACGTCCGGCTGTACCGGCCGTCCGTGCCGCCGAGCAGCACGCGGGCGCCTTCCACCGGCTGCAGCGTGTGCCACGACACCACGACCTCGATCGCGGCGTCCGCTCCGAACTGCAGGTGCACACCGTTGACCGCGGGCGTGCGCAGCGGGTCGCCGGCGGCACCACCGATCGCGGTGGACGCCGAGGAGCCGGAGTGCTTGCTGGATCCGCTCGCGGCGGATGCGGTGCCCGCCAGCAGCGGGGCCGCCGCGACACCGGCACCGACGGCGCCGGTGGCCGCGAGCAGGCCGCGCCGGGACATGTGTGAGGTGAAGAGCTGTTCATCGTTCGCCATAGCCGACACGATGCCTAGGCTGCCGGACGGCTGTGCGACGGCCGGGTGAACCCTGGGCCAAATTCTTGCCGGTACCGCGGCTGCCCGCGGCCGGTGCTCGGATCGCCGCCGCCCGGGCCGTGGCGAGGCCACGACCCGGGCGGCCGGCGGGATCAGTTGTCCGCGCCGTGGTCGATGGGCGGCGGCATCGGGCTGTCCGCGCCCTTCACGCTCTCCCAGATGGCCTGGTTGAGCTGCTGTTCCGGGGCGAGGTCCGCGTCGCTGAAGTCCATCTGTTCCGACTGGGCGGCCATCGGTGCATCGGCGCCGTTGACCTGGGTCAGCGACTGGCTCGGCGTAATCGCCGAGAACGGTGTGAGGTTGGGCTTCTTGGCGAAGCTCGCGGTCATCGGCGTGGCCATCGCGTCGAACTGGGTCAGCGGGCCGATGCCGGCCAGGAGCTCCATCGTGCGCATCATCGCCACCGTGCTGTACTGCGTCGAGTCCACCTTGCCGGTCTGGGTGTACGGGCTGACCACCAGCGCGGTGGTGCGGTGCGCGTCCACGTGGTCCGGACCATCCTGGGCGTCATCCTCAGTGATGAAGACCGCCGTGTCCTTCCAGTACGGGCTGTGCGAGACCGCGTCCACGACGCGACCCACCGCGAGGTCGTTCTCCGCGACCATCGCGGCCGGCGTGAGCACACCCGGCGTGGTGCCCTGCGTGTGGTCGTTGCCGAGCCGCAGGAACTCCATCGTCGGCAACTGGCCGTCCGCGACGAACTGGTTGAACTCCTTCGTCCACTCGTCCACCCGGCTGTTGTCGGTGAGGGTGAGGTTCAGCGCGGCGAAGTTCGGGTCGGTGTGCGCGGCCAGCCGCGGCTCGGTCGGGAACACCTTGGCCGGCAGCGGACCGTTGGCCCACATGCCGTAGTTGCGGTACGAGATGCCGGCGTCGTCGAGCCGGTCCCAGATCCGGGAGTCCCCGGTGATCTTGCCGGGATCCGTGGCCTGGTTGGTGTAGACGTCGTCCGAGCGCCCGCGACCGCTGTAGGCCACCGGCCACAGGTGCTCGTTGTAGCTGTTGGATTCGGATCCGGTGGCCCACTCCCAGCCGTCGGAGGACACCGCGCCGTCGGCGTAGAAGTTGTCCAGTGTGACGAAGTCGCGGGCCAGCGCCCGCTGATTGGGGGCCGAGTCGTCGCCGAACAGATTCAGCGACGGATCGCCGTTGCCCTTGCCCAGGGAACCGAAGACCTGGTCGTAGGTGCGGTTCTCCTTGACGATGTAGATGACGTGCTTGATGGGCGTGGGGTCGCCGGGGCGGGCCGGTACGACCGACTTCGGGCCGCGGGCGGACTGGGCCGAGGAGTCGAACCGGTCGTTGTCGCGCACCTGCCGGGTGAACTTCTTCAGCTCGGCCTTGCCGGGCACGGGCACCGCGGACAGGGTACCCATAATCATCGAGCCGACGTACTGGGACATGTCGTCCACCACCGGGTTCGGGCCGCCCGGGTTCGGGCCGGCACCCAGCCCCTTGGCGTTGGTCACCAGCAGGCTTCCACCGTTTCCGGCGACGGTGACCGTGGTCGGGTACCACCCGGTCGGGATCAGCCCGTCCACGGTGCCGGTCGCGGCGTCGACGACGGCGACGTCGTTGTTGCCGGCGTTGGCGACGTAGATCGTGCGCCCGTCGGGCGACACGTCCAGGCCCTCGGGGCTGGTACCGACCGGGGCGCCCCGGTACGGGGCCAGGTCGAGGTAGCGGCTGACCGTGGTCGCGTTCGGCCCGATCACCGCGACCTTGTCGGTGTCGGTGACCGCGATGTAGAGGTCCTTGGTGACCGGGTTGCGCGTCATCGCGGTCGGGTGGCTCCCGACCGTCAGCGTGGCCTTCGTGCCCAACGTGGCGGCGTCGAGCACCGAGACGGTGTTCGTACCCCAGTTGGAGACGTAGGCGGTACTGCCGTCCGCGGACAACGCCACCGTGTACGGGTTCGGTCCGGTCTTCGCGGTGGCGGTCACCGTACCGGCGGACGTGTCGAACTCAGCGACCTGGCCGTTGCCGTTCTCCGCGGCGTACAGGCGCTTGCCGTCGGCGGACAGCGCCAGGCCGGCCGGGAAGGTGTTCGCCGGAAGGGCAATCGGGGAGCCCTCGGTGAGCGTGTCACCGCTGTGCGCGTACACGCGAATCTTGTTGTTGCCGCCGGCCGAGGCGTACAGCTTCGTGCCGTCCGGGCTCCACACCAACCCGATGAACAGCGCCTCGGGGGCCTTGTAGTCGATATGCTGCACGACCCGGTGGGTCGCCGCGTCCAGCAATTGCAGGGACTGCAGGTTGTCGCCGTCGTTGCTGACGGCCAGGTACTTGCCGTCCGGGCTCAACGCCGCACCGAACGGCTTCTCCCCCAACCGCACCTGGCTGCCCGCCGGTGTCACCTGCCATCCATAGGTGGTCAGCGCCGTGCCGTCCGGACGCGGGCCGACCAGCCCGGAGCCGCCGTGTGCCGCAGCCGCCACCGCCGAACCCGCCATGACCAGGGTGAGCGCGCCCAGCCCCACCCACCATCGTCTCAGGATGTCTCGCATCCAGCCGTCTCCTTCGCATCGGACACATGGGACCGGCTTGACGTTAGGCAGGCGAACCATCCAGAAACCGGGTAGACGAGTGAAGATCACGCGAACAATGGTGAGGACCCGTAAAACCAATCAATCGGCCATAGCCCGTTGTCTACGATCGTGTCGCCTCCGCGTTCCCCGAATGTCGCCTTCGCGCTCTAGCGTCGACCTCCGTCGCCTCACCGACGCACCGGCACGACCGTGGAGGATGTCTGGATGCCCGCTGCCGCACCGCTCGCGCTCGAGGCGACCGCACTGGCCAAGCGTTACGCGGGCACGACCGCCCTGGGCGACGTCGATCTGCGGGTCACGACCGGTAGCGTGCACGGGCTGCTCGGCCCCAACGGCGCGGGCAAGACCACGCTGCTGCGCCTGATTTTCGGGCTGGCCCATCCGGACGCCGGCACCATGACCCTGTTCGGCCGGCCGGTGACCGCCGGGCGCACCGACCCGCAGCTCGGCGGATTCGTGGAGGCGCCGCAGTTCTACCCGCACCTGTCCGGCCGGCGCAACCTGGAGATGCTGTCCGCCTACGACCACCGCTCGGACCCGGCCCACCTGGAGACGTTGCTGGAACAGGTCGGGCTGGCCCAGCGCGCCGGCGACCGGGTCGCTGGGTACTCCCTCGGCATGCGCCAGCGGCTGGGCATCGCCGCCGCCCTGCTGCGCCGGCCGCGGCTGCTGGTGCTCGACGAGCCGAGCAACGGCTTGGACCCGGCCGGCATCCGTGACCTGCGCACGCTGACCGGCGAGCTGGCCGCCGACGGCCTCACGATCCTGCTCAGCAGCCACCGCATGGATGAGGTCGAGGCGGTCTGCGACGCGGTCACCATCCTGCACCGCGGCGCGGTCGCCTACGCCGGCACGGTCGACGCGCTGCGCGCCCAGGCACCCGCGCCGGAGTACCGGCTGCACACCGCCGACGATGCCGCGGCTGTCGCCACCGCCCGGGCGCACAAGGCGGTCACCGTCGAGTGGTACCTCACCGGCGGGCTGCTCGTGCGGGCGCAGCAGAGCGACCTCGACGGGTACGTCGTCAACCTGGGCCGGGACGGCATCGCCGTGCAGGCGCTGCACCGGTCGACCAGCGCGCTGGAACAGATGTTCTTCAGGCTCACCAAAGCCGACGGCCAGACACGGGGCGCCGTAGACGCGCAGGCTCGACAGGAGGCCGCGGTCGGATGAGCACCTGGACCGTGTACCGCTGGGAGATGGAGAAGCTGGCCGCGCTGCTGCGGGTACGGTTGGCCGCCGGCGCCTGTTTCGTCGCCCCGTTCGGGTTCGCCGTCGCGCTGCGCCTGCAGGACGCCGTACCGGCCGACACTCTCTTCGGCGAGTGGGTTCACCTGAGCGGCTTCGCCACCCCGATGGTGCTGCTGGTCTTCACCAGCCAGTGGGCGCTGCCGCTGATTGCCTGCCTGGTGGCCGGAGACATCTTCGCCGCCGAGGACCGGTACGGCACCTGGAAGACGATCCTCACCCGCGCGGCCAGCCGTACCAGCATCTTCTGGGGCAAGTCCCTGGCCGCCATGACGTACTCGGTGCTGATGGTCGCGCTGCTCGCCCTCGGCGGGCTCAGCGCCGGCGAGCTGCTCATCGGGCACCAGCCGCTGATCGGCCTGTCCGGCACCCTGATCCCACCGGGGCAGGCCGCCGGCCTCGTACTGGCCAGCTGGGGCGTGGCGGTGCTGCCCACGCTCGGGTTCACCGCGATGGGCCTGCTGTTCTCGATCGCCACCCGCAACGGGCCGGCCGGCATCCTGACGCCGACGGTGATCGGTCTGCTGATGCAGCTGCTGGCGCTGATCAGCGGCGCCGACCTGGTACGACGGGTCCTGCTGACCACGCCGTACAACGCCTGGTTCGGATTCGTGCGCGCCGACCGGTACTACGGCCCGCTGCTGTGGGGCACGGTCGTCAGCGCGGGGTACGTCATCGGCTGCCTCGCACTCGGCTACCTCCTGATGCGGCGCCGGGACATCGACGCGGGTTGAGAGGAGCGACGGAATGAGGGTCTTCCGCTGGCGGCCACTGGCCGTGATCGGCGCCGCCGCCGCGCTGATCGCCTCGGCGTCGGGCTGCGGCTCCCCGAGCATCACCGGCGCCGGCCTGCAGCGCGACTTCGGGCCCAACTTCGCCCAGCTGTACCTGATCCAGCAACAGCTCATCGGCCACCCGGACGCCGTCGCCGACGCTGGAATGCACACCGCGATCTGCACCAGGGGCGGGCCGGAGACGCCCGATCGGGGCGCCGGCACCAACTGGAGTTGCCAGGTCTACTGGCCATCCGGTCCCGGCGGCCAGACGCAGACCCTGAGCTACGAGGTGGACGTCAAGCCGACCGGCTGCTACACGGCCCAGGGGCCGGCCAGTCTCGTGGGCCAGCAGACGATCCGCGCGGTGGACGGCCGGATGGTGACCAACCCGCTCTTCGAGTTCTACGGCTGCCTCGACGTCGGTTGAGGGAGAGGCCGTCGGTTGAGGGAGAGGTCGTTGGTTGGGGGAGAGGTCGTCGTTTGCGCGGGGCTCGTCACCCGGCTATTGTTCGAGCCGAATTCGTTCAGGCGCGCGCTGTCGTCGCGCACGACCCAAGGAGGTGAGTCCGATTTTCGTTCACGGTCGGGTGCTCACCCCTTCGCGCCGGAGCCTCTAGAGCTTCGTCGTCATCGGTCCTCGGGCGCCCGCATCTCGGATGCCTTGAAAGGGACCACGACATGTCGCAATCTCACGAATCGTTCCCGTCGACCGGGGACGAAGCCCACTCCCTCACGCCCGACTCGGTGCGACGCGCACCGCACCCGCAGGTGGGTCGCAACATCGCTCTGGTTGTCGGTGCCGGTGGGGCTGCCGGAAACGCATGGGCGGTCGGTGTCGTCGCGGGTCTGGCCGAAGCCGGTCTCGATCTGACAGAGGCCGCCGATCTGGTGGTCGGCACCTCGTCCGGTGCCACCGTCGCAGCGTGGGTGCGCAGCGGCATACCGCCGGCCGAACTGTTGGCCTCGGTGCTGTCCGAGCCGAATCGACCGGTCGGACAAAACCGGGAACAGCCGCCGTCCCTGCCGATGGCCGCGGTGTTCGAGAGGATGAGGGCCATCGGCGCCGCCGCCACCTCGGCAGCCGACCTGCGACGTGCGATGGGCGCGTTCGGGTTGGAGAGCGACGCCACATTCGGACCGGCGGCGGCGGGACAGCGGCGCGCATTGGTCGCCGCCCGGTTGCCTCGCCGTGAGTGGCCGGACCGGCCGATGGTCGTGGTGGCCGTCGACGCGCGTACCGGCGAGTTGGCCGCGTTCGACCGCGATTCCGGAGTCGAGCTGGTGGACGCGGTCACCGCCGCCACCGCGCTGCCCGGTGCGGGCCCCACCCACAGCATCAACGGCACCCGCTACATCAACGGTGGCGTGCGCTCCGCCGACAACGCTGACCTTGCCTCGGGCTACGCGAACGTCGTGGTGCTGTCGCCGTTCAGCGAGCGGAAGGGGCCGCTGCCGGCAGGCCAGTTCGAGGGCCTGCGCAGATTTCCGGGCGCGGACCTGGCAGGCCAGGTCGAGGCCCTGCGCGAGCAGGGCAGCCACGTCGAGGTGATCACACCGGACACCGACTCCCGAGCCGCGATGGGCACGAACCAGATGGATCCGACGACCCGCATCCCCGCCGCCCGTGCCGGTTTCGCCCAAGGCAAGCGGGAGGCGACCCGCGTGACGCTCCTCTGACGATCGCACGCCGCCCCGCCTAGGATCGTGACGTGGACGAGACGAGCGGCACGCCGGAAGGCGGACGCACCCCGTTCGCCACCGGTCGCGGCATGGCCGACCTTCACCTGCACACCAACCTGGGCGACGGCTGGATCAGTCCGTCGCGACTGGTCGAGACAGCCACGTGCAAGCGACTGACACTGATCGCGGTCACCGATCACGACCATGTCGAGGGTGCGCGGCGGGTCGAGGAGTTGCTGGCCAAACAGGACTCCGGAGTGCGGCTGATCACCGGTGTCGAGGTCTCGACCCGTCAGGGTCACCTCCTCGGCCTGTTCGTCGGGAAGGCACCCAGGCCGATGCGGCCGGTCGAGGAGAGCATCGACGCCATCAAGGAGCAGGGCGGACTGGTGATCGTGCCGCACCCGCTCGGGCGGCTGGTGCCGAGCCTGAGCCGGCGCAGGATCGATTCGCTGCTCACCGCGGGATACGAGATCGACGCCGTCGAGGCATACAACCCCAGTCCGGCCAACGCGGCTCAACGCGCGGCTGTCCGTTCGGCGAACCAGGAGTGGGGCCTGGCCGAGATCGGTGCGAGCGACGCGCACTTCTGGCAGCACGTCGGTGCCGGGTACACGCTGTTTCCCGGTACCACACCCGATGACCTGCGCCGGGCCATCATCGACCGCACGACGCGTGCCGGCGGACAGGAGCAGCGGCCGGCTCGCCTCAACCCCGCGGCCTACGTCGCGCAGTGTGCGTGGAGCTGGTTTGTGGACCCCCCGCGCCGCATGGCCCGTCGGCGCCGGCAGTCCCGTGCGGAGCGCCGGGTTCGAGAGGGCTGATCCCGGTGTCGACCGGCCAGAACTGGCGGAACATGAACCACTGCGTCGGACACTGCCGCACCACCTCCTCCTGGCACGCGAACATGTACTGTGTCAGGCGCTGAACCTCCCGCATCCTCTGCGAGTTGTCGCTGACCGGGCGCGGGAACATCGGCGGGAACGCCCGGATGTAGTAGCGGTTGTTGGGTGCGTACCAGACATAGCCCGGCATGATCGCCGCGCCCGACTTGACGGACAGCGCCGCCGAGCCGACGGGTACGTAGGTCTTGTGGCCGAAGAACGTCACCTCCACGCCTCGTCCCCTGGTCACCGGACGGTCGATGACGATCGCGACCGCCCGACTCGCCACCAGTTCCTGCAGTGCGCCGCGGATGGCGCTGGACACCGGGATGATCTCGACGCTCTTGTCTCGCCGGTGTCCCTGCAGAAGGTGGTTCAGTCGCGGATCCTTGAACGTGTCCGCGACGGCCGACAGCGGGACGTGGCGCGCGGCGATGGCACCGGCGAGGTCCCAGCTTCCAAAGTGCCCGGTCGTGACGACCACACCCTTGCCGGGTGCCATCGC
This sequence comes from Rugosimonospora africana, assembly GCF_016862975.1. GTDB lineage: Bacteria > Actinomycetota > Actinomycetes > Mycobacteriales > Micromonosporaceae > Rugosimonospora > Rugosimonospora africana. The sequence continues at coordinate 229,956 of NZ_BONZ01000030.1, read as the reverse complement.
CAACCGCAGGCACTCCTGCCAGGTCATGCCCTGTGTCAGATCCTGTGTGCGTGCGTCCACATCCAACATGTCCAAATAGGGCAGGCAGATCAGTGATGCCGCGGTTCGGCCGTAGTTGCTCCACGAACCGAGGGCCGCACGCTTGACGCGCGGGTCGGAGACGGGCAGACCGAGAACCTTGGCCATGTTCTCCTGCGTCACCAGGCGTTTGGAGCGCCACCCCAGGTAGCTTGCCGAGGTGACGGTTGACGCGAGCCCGTGCCTGACGCGACGCGGCGTCCTGCCCGCGACAGCGATGCCCGAGCGCGCAAGCCAGTATACGGACGACACCTCCGGCCTCCCGAACTCCCGAGAGGTCCATCATCGAAGACGGACAGCGGAAGCGGACAGTGCGGATGTCTGAAATTTGTATGGCCCGATGGTTAAAGCAACGACACCGATCGACGCCGTACCCTCGTCACCGATGCCGCACGACCTTGCCGCCGTCGCGGACACCGGCCATGGAATGGAACGAACAGCTGTTCCGCCAGGTTCGCGGCAGTGCCGCCGACGGTCCCGTGGACCTCCCGTGGCTGGATGCCGAACGAGCCGTCTTCATCGCCGTCAACCGCGTCCCCGGGGACGACGTGGCGATCGCGCTGGACTACCGTACCGATCCCGCAGACCCCAGGATCGTCGCCAGCGACTTCTGGACCGACCCCCAACCGGTGCTCATGGCGGATGGTCACCCCGACCTTCTCGCAACTCGCGGACCGGCTCGGTCTACCGCCAGCCTGAGCGGCTGGACGGCGACCGGCGGGGGCTGGACGACCCTGTCACAGCTTTCAGAATCCGATGGCTTCGCGCAGCAGCAGAACGGTGCCGCGCCCGGGGTGGGGTTCGATGTTGAGGATGAGCAGGCGGCTGATGGCGCTGGGCGCCCCGTAGACCCGCTGGGCGCGGTCGTTCTCCAGCGGAAGGCAGTGGTCTTCGACGCGGCGCAGCGCGGTGCTCAGGTCGGGTACCACCTTCTGCGCCCCGACGATCCAGATCGCGCGCGCGGCACCGCCGGCATATCCGGGCAGTTGGCTGCCGCTACCCGAGGCGACCACCAGGGAGCCGGTCTCGGTGACCGCGGCGACGCTGCCCACCGCGACATCGGGGCTGGCGATCAGCCGCCGGATCTCGTCCCCCTGGGTGGCGCGGTCCATGGCCAGGACGCGTGGCCTGATGGCCTCGTACCGCCCGCTGGCGTTGATGTCGTCATCGATGCCCGACAGCCGGAGGGTCTCGCTGGCCCCGGTGAAGACGCTGGCACCATCGGGAATCAGGTCTTTGACGCGGGTACGCGCGGCGGCGACGTCATCGAGGATTTCGACGGCGAAATTCTTCGCCGCCAGCGCGGCGGCCGCCCGCTCCAGGCTCTCGGTGGGAGCCGGGTCGGTGAACCGTGTTGCCGAAACCGAGGTAGTCATCGTTTCCTGAGCTTCCTGTTCGCTGGATGATTATCCGTCCAGCCAGTACGACAAGACAGCCCAGCGAAATGTGAGGCGAGGCGGCGACCTCACATTCCGGTGCGCTGTCTTGTCGGAATGTGAGGACAGCCGCCACGGAGGGAGCCGACGACACCATGACCACCGAGCCCGGGCCAGGACACGGCCGGACCGATCCGACCCTGGACGTGATCATGAGCGAGCGACGCCAGCTCATCAACCTCGCCTACCGGTTGCTCGGCTCCGTCGCCGATGCCGAGGATGCCGTCCAGGAGACCTACGCCCGCTGGTACGCCATGTCGCCGCAACAGCAGCGGGCCATCGAGTCTCCCGGCGCCTGGCTGACCACCGTCGCCAGCCGCATCTGCCTCAACCTGCTCAGCTCGGCCCGGGTTCGGCGAGAGACCTACGTGGGCGAATGGATTCCCGAGCCGCTGCCCCAACCCGTCGGGCGGTTGGGCAGCGCCGTCATGGATCCGGCCGACCGGATCACCCTCGACGAGTCGGTCAACATGGCGTTTCTCGTCGTACTCGAATCGGTGACCCCGGCCGAGCGCGTCGCGTTCATCCTCCACGACGTCTTCGGCTACCCCTTCGCCGACGTGGCCGAGATCGTCGGCCGTACCCCGGCGGCCTGCCGCCAGCTGGCCTCCTCAGCCCGCCGCCGCATCCGCGCCTCGCAGTCTCCCCCGGCCCCCACGGCCCGGCAGGCCGGCATTGTCAGGGCCTTCAAGCAGGCATGGGAGGCAAAAGACATCGAGGCTCTGATCGGCCTGCTCGACCCCGGCGCCAAGGCGATCGCCGACGGTGGCGGCATGGTCAACGCCGTGCTCGAGCCGGTCGAGGGCGGCGAGCAGATCGCGCGGGCCTGTGTCCGTCTCGCCGACCGGGCGCCCGGCCTCACGCTCCTGGAGCGCATGGTCAACGGCCAGCCCGGCCTGATCAGCCAGCAGAACGGCGTCACCGTGGCGGTGCTGGCCTTCGACACCGCCGAAGGCCGGATCAAGCACATTTGGTCGGTACTCAATCCCGACAAGCTCCGCCCCTGGACGGCGGCCTGACGCGCGGTCCGGCCAGCCGTTTGACATGAAGTCGGGTTGAGGTTTTAGCCTGCGCGTGTAGATCACCTAACGATGAGGTCGCGCGTGGACATCAGCCTTGAATCCGGCGTCGGTGAACAGCTCAAGACGGCTTTTCGGCGGCATCCGGCGGGCTTGGCGGTCATCACCGCGCAGGGGCCGGACCGGCCGGTGGGGTTGACCGCGTCCAGTGTCACGTCGGTGTCGGTCACGCCTCCGGCACTGTCGTTCTCGTTGGGGGGCACGCCGACGGCCCGGGCCTTGGCGGCAGCGCCGAGTTTCGTCGTACACCTGCTCGGGCCGCGGCACACCGAGCTGGCACGGGAATTCTCCCGCGTCGGCGGCCCGCGATTCACGCCCGAGCAGGGGTGGAGCCGCTTGCCGACCGGCGAGCCGGTCCTGTCCGGCGCCGCCGCCGCACTCCGTTGCGCGCCATTGCAACTCGTCCCCGTCGGCGAGTCGACCGTCGTCGTCGCCTCCGTGTCCGAGGTGTACCTCGGCTCCGCCGGCGGGCGGCTGGTCTATCACGACAGAACGTTTGTCAGCTTGCCAGCACCCGGTCACCGTCACTGAAAGGAATCTCATGCGACTGCCCCGCCTCCTCACCCCGAGCACCGTGGTGAGGGCTCACTGCGACTTGCCCTGCGGGGTCTACGATCCGGCCCAGGCGCTGATCGAGGCCCAGTCGGTCAAAGCCATCTGCGACAAGTACCAGGCCAACCAGGACCCCGAGTTTCGCAGTCGGGCGCTGATCATCAAGGAGCAGCGGGCGGAACTGGTCAAACACCACCTGTGGGTGCTGTGGACCGACTACTTCAAGGCACCACATTTCGAGAAGTACCCCGAGCTGCACGCCCTGTTCAACGAGGCGACCAAGCTGGCCGGCGCCAGCGGCGCGAAGGGCTCCGCGGACCCCGCCGTGGCCGACCAACTGCTCACGAAGATCGACGAGATCTCGAAGATTTTCTGGGCCACCAAGCAGAACTGAGCGTGGCACTGGGTGGCGGCGGGTTCGACGAGCAGAACCCGCCGTCACAACACCTGCCCGTCACAACACCTGCCCGTCACAACACCTGCCCGTCACAACACGTGCCCGTCACAGCGCTTGGACGCCGGCGGGCAGTGCGTCGCCGAGGTGGTCCAGCAGTGTCACGCGCAGGGCCTCGGCGGCGTGTGGCAGCACCGCGCGACGGCGGTGGGCGAGCGCGAGCGTACGCCGCATGCCCGGCGGGGCGAGCGGTGTGGCGCGCAGCAGCGGCCGGTTGGCCAGCACCATGCCCGGCACGACCGCGACACCGAGCCCCGCCTCGACGAATGCGAGTACCGCATCCATCTCCCCGCCCTCCACCGCGAACCGCGGGGTGACGCCGGCCCTGCGGCACGCCTCGAGCGTGGCGTCCCGCAGGTCGTAGCCCGGCCGGAACATCACCAGCGACAGGTGCTCAAGCTCGCCGAAGGCGAGTTGGGCGTTCTCGGTGGGCGGCGGGCCGGCCGCGGCCGACGCGACCACGAGGTTTTCCCGCAGGATCGGCGCGGCCTCCAGGCCCGGGTCGACGCCACCCTCGGACGCGACGATGAGAGCCAGGTCGATGGTGTGCGCGAGCAACCCGGCGATGAGATCCGGCGAGCCGCCTTCGGTCACGTTCAGGGCGATGTCCGGATGTGCTGCCCGGAACCGTCGCAGCACCGCCGGGACCAGCGACGAGCAGAGGCTCGGGGTGGCGCCGAGGCGGACTTCGCCCCGGCGGAGCCCGACGATGTCGCGCACCTCGTCGCGGGCGACGTCCGCGTCGGCCACCATGCGCCGCGCGTAGGGCAGCAGGGCCGAGCCGGCCGTGGTGAGGGTGACCGCGCCGCGGATCCGGTCGAACAGCGGAGCGCCCAGGGCTGACTCCAGCGTGTGAATCTGCTTACTCAAGGTCGGCTGGCTGACCCCGAGGTGGCCGGCCGCCTGGGTGAAATGCCCGGTTTCCACCACTGCCAGGAAGTACCGCAACTGCTGTAGCTGCACCCTATAGCCTCCGTCTATCGAACCCTCACCCATCATGCATTAGACGAATGACCGCCCGCTCCTTACCGTCCAAGGCGTGGCGGTAGACACCCGAGTCCGACCTCAGAAGGCCCGATCGGCTGCGCGAGCGGGCAGCAGCAGCGTCGCGCTCAAGATCTTCATGGCGACCACCGGGATCCTGCTGGTCCTGTTCCTGTACGTGCACATGGCCGGGAATCTGAAGATCTTCTTCGGGGCGACCCCCTTCGACCACTACGCACACTGGCTGCGCACGATCGGCGAGCCGCTGCTGCCGCAGCAGTGGTACCTGTGGATCCAGCGGACCGTGCTGACCGTGGCGGTGATCGGGCACATCGCCGCGGCGACGATCCTCGCGCGCCGGGCACGGCGGGCACGACCGGTGCGGTACGCGCACCGCCCCAAGGTGCAGGGCAGCTACGCCGCGCGCACCATGCGCTGGGGCGGGGTGATCATCCTGCTGTTCGTCGTGTACCACATCCTCGACCTGACGACCGGGACACTGAACCCGGTCGGCAGCCCCGGGCATCCATACGCCAACGTGGTCGCCGATTTCGCGCCGCATCGCTGGTACGTGACGCTGTTCTACGCGCTCGCCGTCGTTGCCGTGGGCGCCCACCTGCGGCACGGAATCTTCAGCGCGGCCCGCACCCTCGGCCAGCGCGGCGCTCGCGGCGAGCACGTTGCCCGCGTCACGGCCCTGGTTCTGTCCATCGTCCTGGTGGCCGGCTTCCTGTCGGTGCCGTTCGCCGTCATCACGGGATTGGTGAATTGATCATGGAGCTGTACCGCGAAGGCGAGCCGATACGCGACGAGGTGGCGCCCGACGGTCCGGTCGAGACGCGCTGGGACCGCCGGAAGTTCGCCGCCAAGCTGGTCAACCCGAGCAACCGCCGCAAGCTGACGGTCATCGTGGTCGGCACCGGCCTGGCCGGCGGTTCGGCGGCGGCGACGCTGGCGGAGGCCGGCTATCACGTCCGGTCGTACTGCTACCAGGACAGCCCGCGGCGCGCCCATTCGATCGCCGCGCAGGGTGGCATCAACGCCGCGAAGAACTACCGCAACGACGGCGATTCCATCTACCGGCTGTTCTATGACACCGTCAAGGGCGGCGACTTCCGCTCCCGGGAGTCCAACGTATACCGCCTCGCGCAGGTCAGCGCGAACATCATCGACCAGTGCGTGGCGCAGGGCGTCCCGTTCGCCCGCGAGTACGGCGGCCTGCTGGACAACCGATCGTTCGGCGGCGCCCAGGTCTCGCGCACCTTCTACGCCCGGGGGCAGACCGGGCAGCAGTTGCTGCTGGGCGCCTACCAGGCGATGGAACGCCAGATCGCGGCCGGCAGGATCGAGATGAACGCCCGCCACGAGATGCTGGAGCTGATCGTGGTTGACGGCCGGGCCCGCGGCATCGTGGTCCGCGACCTGGTCACCGGGGAGGTCACCACCGACTTCGCGGACGCCGTCGTACTCGCCTCCGGCGGCTACGGCAACGTCTTCTTCCTCTCCACCAACGCCAAGGGCTGCAACGTCACCGCGACGTGGCGGGCACACCGCAAGGGCGCGCTGTTCGCCAACCCCTGCTTCACGCAGATCCACCCCACCTGCATCCCCGAGTCCGGCACCCACCAGTCGAAGCTCACGCTGATGAGCGAGTCGCTGCGCAACGACGGCCGGGTGTGGGTGCCCCAACGGGCCGGCGACACCCGGGCCCCCGGCGACATCCCAGAAGACGAACGCGACTACTACCTCGAGCGCATCTACCCCGCGTTCGGCAACCTGGTCCCCCGCGACATCGCCTCGCGAGCCGCGAAGAACGTGTGCGACGAGGGCCGCGGCGTCGGGCCCGGCGGCCTGGGCGTCTATCTGGACTTCGCCGACGCGATCGGCCGGCTCGGCCGGCACGCGATCGAAGAGAAGTACGGCAACCTCTTCGAGATGTACCAGCGCATCACCGGCGAAGACCCGTACCGGGTGCCGATGCGCATCTACCCCGCCGTCCACTACACGATGGGCGGCCTCTGGGTGGACTATGACCTGCAGTCCACAATTCCCGGCCTGTTCGTCATCGGTGAGGCGAACTTCTCCGACCACGGCGCGAACCGGCTCGGCGCGTCCGCGCTGATGCAGGGTCTGGCCGACGGCTACTTCGTGCTGCCGAACACAATCAGTGACTATCTGGCGGCCGGCCCGTTCGACAGGCTCACCGAGGACCACCCGGCCGTCGCCGAAGCCCGAGAGGCGGTCACCGACCGGTTGGCGCGGCTGCTGGCCGTCGACGGCGACCGTACCGTCGACTCGTTCCACCGCGAACTCGGCCACATCATGTGGGAGTACTGCGGGATGGAACGCACCGAAGAAGGGCTGACCAAGGCCCTGGGCCTGGTGCGCGGCCTGCGCGACGAATTCTGGACCCGGGTCAAGGTTCCGGGCACCGGCGAGGAGCTCAACCAGAACCTGGAGAAGGCCGGCCGGGTCGCCGACTTCTTCGAACTCGCCGAGCTGATGTGCGTCGACGCGCTGCACCGGCGCGAATCGTGCGGCGGGCACTTCCGAGCGGAGAGCCAGACCCCCGACGGCGAGGCGCTGCGCCACGACGACGAGTTCAGCTACGTCGCGGCGTGGGAGTACGCGGCCGAGATGCCGGTCCTGCACAAGGAACCGCTCGACTTCGAGTACGTCCACCCGAGCACCCGGAGCTACAAATGAACCTCAAGCTGCGCGTCTGGCGCCAGCACGGCCCGGATGAGTCGGGTCGCATGGTCACCTACGCCGTCGAGGGCATCTCGCCCGACGCGAGCTTCCTCGAAATGCTCGACGTCCTCAACGAGAAGCTCATCCTCGACGGCGAGGACCCGATCGCGTTCGACCACGACTGCCGCGAGGGCATCTGCGGCATGTGCGGCATGATGATCAACGGCGTCGCGCACGGCCCCGAACGCGCCACCACCACCTGCCAGCTACACATGCGCCACTTCGCCGACGGCGACACGATCGACGTCGAGCCCTGGCGGGCGGCCGCCTTCCCGGTCGTCAAGGACCTGGTGGTGGACCGGGGCGCGTTCGACCGCATCATCCAGGCTGGCGGCTATATCACCGCCCCGACCGGCGCGGCCCCCGACGCGCACGCGACGCCGGTACCCAAGCCGGACGCCGACGCGGCGTTCGAGGCGGCTACCTGCATCGGTTGCGGCGCCTGCGTCGCCGCCTGCCCGAACGGTTCGGCGATGCTGTTCACCGCGGCCAAGGTCGGCCACCTCGGCCTGCTGCCGCAGGGTCAGCCGGAACGCGGCGCCCGCGTCCTGAACATGGTCGCGGCCCAGGACGACGCGGGCTTCGGCGGCTGCACGAATGCCGGCGAGTGCACGACGGTCTGCCCGAAGGGCATCCCGCTCACCCTGATCGGCCGGCTGAACAGCGACTACCGCAAGGCGCTGCGCAAGAGCTGATCACACTGACTAAACTTGATCGCATGCCGAAACCACCGCTCCCCGAACACCTGCAGCGCCTGCTCGCCAAGCCCAACCCGGCGGTCATCTCGACGATCCGGCAAGACGGTCAGCCAGTGTCGGTGGCCACCTGGTATCTGTTCGAGGACGGCCGGATCGTGGTCAACATGGACGCCGGGCGCAAACGGCTCGACTACCTCCGCCACGATCCCCGGGTGAGCATCACGGTGCTCGACGAGGCCGGCTGGCATACCCACGTGAGCATCACCGGCACCGTCGCCGAGCTGCGCGACGATACCGATCTGGCCGACATCGACCGGATCGCCCAGCACTACATCAACCAGCCGTACCCCGACCGTGAGCGGCCGCGCACGACAGCGCTGGTGGACATCACCTCATGGCACGCGTGGGGCCCCAACGCCAGCAGCTGAGGATCGGCCGGCCGGCCGGCGGGCCGGGTGAGACGGCGGGCCCGCTCGACACGCCAGAAGCACAGTGCCGCCCAGCCGAACAGCACCCCGCCGAGGAAGAAGTACGCGTCGATCGCCGAGCCGGACAGCACCGTGTACGCGCTCGGGTTCGCGTCACCCGTGACCTGCTCGTACGACATCCCGGTCAGCCCACCCCCGGAGAGACCCGTCTCTCGCAGTGCCGTGTCGAGCAGCCCCGCCGCCCCACGCACCGCGAGCAGGACGCCGCCCGTCCAGACCGCCGTGTGCAGCATCCAGCGGGGAACCCTGCTTCCCCACCGCTGAAACAGCGCGAACGGCAGCACCGTACCGACGACGAACATCGCGATCACGATCGCTCCGAACGCCCGGGCGACGAAGGAATGCCTGTGGGGAACCGTGGTGCCGCTGTCCCCGAAGCCGAAGGTGCCGCCCAGGTACCAGTAGACGTGGAAGCCGATGAAGACGATGACCCAGGCCAACGCGGCCAGTGCGCTGGACCGCAGCGATCGGGAGAGTCGGGCGGGGGCTGCCTCGTCGTGCGTCCTTTCGGCAACCATCAGACCGCTTCCTCCAAGGGACGTCGGGCGTGGCGCGAGCAGTCGGGTGACAGCACCATCCACAACAGACTCAGCCATGGCCGCTGAGGGAAGGCTGAGGACGGCGGGAAAGACGGCAAAGTCGGGTTTCAGCCCGGGAGCGAGCGTGGCATCCCGAACCACGCGAGCACGCTCGTATCGAAGCGGGTGATGGCGGAGATTCGGTCGCCGCGCAGCGTGAGGACGACGAGGCCGATTCCGTGCCGGATGCCGGTCGGAGCGCGGAGGTAGGTGGCGAGCGCAGGCTGCCCGTTCGCACGTGTCGGTACGAACTCGTAGGTCCAGTCCCGGCGGAGGATGGTGGCGTAGAACCGGGCGACGTCGGCGCGGCCCCGGTATTCGAGGGGGATCGGCGGCATGGAGACGTAGATGTCGTCGGTCAGCAGGGCGACGAGGGCGTCGATGTCGCCGGACGCGTACGCGCGGACGAACTTCGCCACGAGCGCCTGCTCGGCGGACGAGCCGGCAGCGGGCGGCGGTTCGCGATCGCCGGTCGGCGGCAACTGGCGCTGCAGCCCGGCACGCGCCCGTTTGAGCGCGCTGGTGACCGTGTCGACGGTGGTGTCGAGCATGTCCGCGACCTCGTTGGCGTGATAGCCGAGTACGTCGCGCAGGATGAGCACGGCAAGCTGGCGGCTCGGCAGGACCTGAAGCGCGGTCACGAAGGCCAGCGAGATGGCTTCGGTCTGCTCGTACCGGGCTTCGGGGCCGAGCGGCACGCTGACCGCGCCGTCCAGGAGCGTGTCGGGGAAGGGTTCGAGCCAGACAACCTCCCCGAGCCGGCTCGGTTCGGGCGGTTCGACGTCGGGGATGTCCCATGGCACGGCCGGACGCCGGCTCGCCGAGCGGAGCGCGTCGAGGCACTGGTTGGTGGCGATCCGGTACAGCCAGGTGCGGACCGAGGCGCGCCCTTCATAGGCCGCGATGCCCCGCCACGCGGACAGGAGCGTGTCCTGGAGTGCGTCCTCCGCGTCCTGGAACGATCCGAGCATCCGGTAGCAGTGCACGTGCAGTTCGCGACGGTACGGCTCGGTCAGCGCCCGGAACGCGTCGCCGTCCCCTGCTCGGGCCCTGCTGATCAGGTCGGCGGTCGCCGTTCCCACTCTCGCGTCACCTCTCCCCCACCCGCTGTGGTGTCAGCGGTACAGACGCCGGACAGGACGCTAACTGGTCGCTTACCGCACGACCAATTTCGCGCCCCGGCGGCGTCCGCATCTCCGACGGCTCAGCCGGCCGGAGTACCGGGCCGGCCGCAACGCGAGGAGGAAACGTGTCCATCGTCGACAAGACAATCATGGTGACCGGGGCCAACCGGGGTATCGGGCAGGCGTTGGTCGAGGAGGCTCTGGGCCGGGGAGCGAAGCGGGTATACGCCGGTACGCGCCAGCCGTTGGCCCATCCGGACCGGCGGGTCATCCCGGTGACCCTCGACGTGACCAGCACGGAGCAGATCCAGGCGGCCGCCGGCCGGGTCGCGTCACTCGACATCCTCGTCAACAACGCGGGGCTGGCGGTCTACGAAGACCTCAGCGACCCGGCCGCCCTGGAACGGCAGTTGGCCGTCAATCTGTACGGAACGTACCGGCTGACCCAGTCTCTCCTGCCGTTGCTGACTCGTTCGGCGGGGGCGATCGTCAACGTTCTGTCACTGGCCGCCATCGCGCCCGTGCCGGTCATGCCGGCGTACTCGATCTCGAAGGCGGCCGCGTTCTCCCTGTCCCAGTCGCTGCGCGCGCTGCTGGCCGGGCGGGGGGTGCGGGTCCACGCCGTGCTGAGCGGGCCGGTCGACACGGACATGTCCCGCGTGCTCGACATCCCCAAGGCCGCCCCGGACGCCGTCGCGCGGGCCATCTTCGACGGGGTGGAGAAGGGCGAGGAGGACATCTTCCCGGATCCCTTTTCGGAGTCCGTCGCGGAAGGCTGGCGCGGCGGGGTAGCCAAGGCGCTCGAACGCGAGAACGCGGCACTGCTCGACGCGGAGCCTGCCGCTTCCTGAAGGCACGACCCACCACGGCGGCGTGCCCCGCCGCCGTGGTGGGTGGGCATGCTAGCCCATCGCCGCCTTGACCACCTCTTGAGTGAACGGCATCGTGCGCAGCCGCACGCCGGTGGCGTCGAAGATGGCGCTGGAGATGGCGGACGGCATCACGTTGACGGCGGGCTCGCCGACTCCGCTGGGAGCTATCTGCGGGTTGGGGACGAGGATGGTGTTGATGGTCGGCGTCTCATCCATCCGGAGCAGCGGATAGCTCACCCAGTCGACGGTGGTGACGTTGGCGGTGTCGAACTTCACTTCCTCGTGAAGGACCCTGCTGGCTGTCTGGAGGACACAGCTGGAGATCTGGTGCTCGATGGCCCGCGGGTTGATGATCTGGCCCTGGTCCTGGGCCACGGTCACCTCCGTGAGCAGGACCTTGCCCGTCGCGGGGGTCACCTCCAGCTTGACCACGGCGGCGGCGTAGGTGCCGTCGCGCAGGACGAACGAGATGCCCTGCCCGGTCACCGTGCCGTTGCTCGTGCTCGCGTCCCGCTTGGGCGAGGGCCGCGCCTCCCACTTGCCTGCCTGCGCCGCCGCTGTCAGGACGGCGATCGCCCGGGCGTCGGTGAGGTGCTGCAGGCGGAACTGGAGCGGGTCTTGCCCGGTCGCGGCCGCGATCTCGTCGGCGAATGCCTCCTGCGCGAAGGTTATCTGGTGCTGGCCGGGTGAGCGCAGGAAGGTGGTGCGGAGCCCGAACGGGTACGGCGAGGTGGCGGCGCCGAACTCCGGCATCTGGTGCGCAAGCTCCAGCAGGTTCGGGAACTGATAGAGGTCGGGGCCGGTCCAACTCCCGACCGGAGTCCGGGTGCTCGACCCCTGCACGCCGACCAGGATGGGCCCGAGCATGGTGCTGTCGTTGTTGGGTGCCATGAACGCGTCGTGCTTCCAGGCGGTGACGTTGCCGGACTCGTCGAATCCGGCTGCCATGTCGTGGAGAGTGCCCGGGCCGTGCGGCTCCCAGATGTGCTCGTCCGCCCGGCTCCACTGCACGCGCACCGGCTTGCCCAGCTCCCGGGAAAGAAACACCGCTTCTGAGGCCGCGTCGTCGTAGTTGGAGCAGAGGCGCCCGTAACTGCCCGCGCCGTCGACCCACAGCACTTCGACCTGCTCGGTGGAGACGTTCAGCATCTGCGCGATGCCGTTGCGCAGGCCCTGCGGGTACTGGGTGGCGGACCAGACGGTCACGCTGCCGTCGGGGCGTACGTCGGCGACGGCGCAGCTCGGTCCGATCATGCCGTGGTTCTCGAACGGGGTCTGGTACGTCGCCGTCAGGGTACTGGCGGCGGAGGCGAAAGCGCTGTCGAAGTCGCCCTGGCTGGCATGGGTCACGACCTTCGCCGGCGTGGCGCGCATGGCCGCCGGCCAGTCCTCGGTGCTGGGCAGGCCGTTCCAGTCAGACCAGGTGACCGGCAGGTTGGCCGCCGCCTTGACCGCGTCCCACTCCTGCTTCGCGACCACCGCGACCAGGTTGCCAAGCTGGACCACCTGCGCGTTGCTTCCGGCCGGGAGTTGGCCCACTGACACCACGGTGGAGCCGATCCCCCGGGGATGGATGACGCGGGCGTGAAGCATGTGGGGAACCGTGATGTCATGGACGAACGCGGCCTTCTGACTGACCTTGTCGACGACGTCGACGCGGGGTATTGACCGGCCGACCAGGGTGTACTCGCTGAATGGCTTGGGTGTGGCCCCGACAGTCGTACCCTGGCCGTTGATCACGATCGGTGTCACCGCGGTGAGCGCCTTGCCGTGGACGAGCTGGCCGTAGCTCACCTTCCTCCGGCCGTGGTGGACCACACCGTTCTTCACAGAGAGTTCGGTCACCGGAGCGCGCAGCCGCTTGGAGGCCATCGAGAGCAGCGTTGCCCTGGCTTCGGCGGCGATCAGGCGGGCCTGCACACCCGCCCTGGCGATCGTGCTGCTGGCGGCCGTGACCCCCTGATCCGGAGTGACGTTGGTGTTGCCCATGACCAGTGTGACCTTCTCGAACGCGACGTCGAGCTCTTCGGCCACCATCTGCGCGAGGGCGGTCCGGTTTCCCTGACCCAGCTCGACGTGCCCGGTGCGCCAGGTGACGTTGCCGCTCGTGTGCACCGTCAGCCACGTGGAGAGGTCGGTGAGGACGGGGGTGGGGAAGGGCATGCCTGTCGCCGCCGCCTCCGCGACCGAGGTCCGGAGCGCCACCGGCACCGCGGCCGACATCACGACCAGGGCACCTCCCGCCCTGAGGAGGCCGCGCCGGCTGATCGTTCCCGCTTCTTCCTGGATTGTCATCCTCGGCTCCTCAGGCCATCAGCTGGGCGGCGCGCTGTACCGCCTTGATGATCGCGTCGTAGGTTCCGCACCGGCACAGGTGGGGCGAGGGGCCCGAGGTGCTGAACGCCGTCATGATCTCGCTGACCGAGGGGTTGGGATTGCTGGCGAGCAGGTTGGCGGCCGTGATCATCATCCCGTTCTGGCAGTAGCCGCACTGCGGTACCTGCTCTTCGATCCATGCCTGCTGGATGGGGTGGAGGTCCACGTGCCGGACCTTCTTGGCCTTCGCCCAGAGCGCGGGCAGCCCCTCCACCGTCGTGATGTCCTGCCCCTCGAAATCCGAAACTGGCTTCACGCAGGAGCGCCTCGCCGAGTTGTTTGCCAGCACCGAGCAGGAACCGCACTGTTCCAGGCCGCAGCCGAATTTCGGTCCCCGCAAGCCGAGCTCTCCGCGCAGGACGTAGATCAGCGGTGTGTCGGGTGATGAAGTGATCTCCTCTTTCTTGCCATTGACGAACAGCTCGATTGCCACGAACAACCTCCGTCGGGAGCGCGATTGGTCGGCCTGCGTTCGGCGGGACCGGCGTGGTCCCACAGCGCGATCGTCAAACTCTCGTACGCCCACCCCCTCGATCGGCTGGCTCCGATGGTGGAGCACGCGCGCTCCGCCGCCCTCGTTCAATCGATGGGACCATCTTTATCAACATGTTTCAATACGTGACTTTCCGTGACGATAACCGATCGCCTATAGAAACGGCTCGGCGCATGGCCGGACCGGGCCGAGCGTGGCCTTCGCGGCCCGGTAACGGACCTCTCGCCGTCAGCGCGGAGCCAGTCCGAGCCGGATCGCGCCGTGGTTCAGCATGTAGGGCAGCGGCCGCTGTGGCGTGAGCGCGGGCCGGGACCGGAGCGTGAACCGGTGCTCGCGGCGCAGTTCGGCGAGCAGGACGCTGGTGACCAGCAGCACCAGGTTGCGGCCCGGGCAGACGCCGGGACCGCCGCTGAACGGGATCAGGGACCAGTTGTCGTCGGCCGTACCGTCGAGCCAGATCTCCGGCGCGAACCTGTGCGCGTACGGCAGAAGCTCCTCGTCGCGGTGGAGGAAGGAGCTGGGCGCGGCGAAGGCGGTACCCGCCGGCACGGTGACCGTACCCCAGCGGATCGGCTCGGTACCGTCGCGCAGCACGACCAGCGTGGTCGGCCACAGTCGCAGGCAGTCCAGCACACAGGCCCGTAGGTAGTCCAGTTGCCCGGTCCGGTCGGCGTCCGCTCGCCGCTCCTGCTCGGGGTGCGTGGCCAGCAGCGCCATGAGCCGGAATGACGCGGTGCCGGCACCGTCGAAGGCGAACAGCCACTGGGTCATCTGACCGACCGGGTCGACGTCCGGTCCCGCTGGTGTGGCGGCCACCAGCGCGGCAAGGCAGCCCGCCTGCCCCTGGCCCACGTACGTACGGATCCGCCTCATCATGGCCTCCCGCACCCGCGGCCGGGGCCGGCGCAGGTACGACCAGTTCGCGTCGGCGCGTAACCGGCTCAGCTCGCCGGTCACCTCCACGTCATCGCGGGCGGCGTCGCCGAGAACCACCCGTCGGACGGTCCTCCAGAAACTCTCGGCGAACAGTGGCCAGGTGACCACGCCGCCCGCGGCTCGCGCGTTGCCCAGCAGTACGCCGGCTTCCTCCCGGACCACTGCGCCGATCGTCTCCCCCAGTCGGTGCACCGGGTGCGCCGTGTCCAGGATCTCTTCGTTGTAGGCACGCCGCGCCTCCCGCACCGGACCGGTGGAGATCAGCACGCCGTGCGGCTCGAATTGGGACAGGCTCGCGTGCTTCTCCCGGTTGTCGAGCGTGAACGGCTGAGGGGATCCCTCCAGCACCCGGTGGACGTCGCCCGGTGACAGCAGCACCACCATCCGGCGGCCGAGCAGATTGACCAGCACCGAAGAGCCGCCGTGGCGGCGGCGCAGCCGTCGCAGTACCCGATTCCCCCAGCGGTCCACGTCCAGCCGCGCGAGCAGCGACACGGCCCACGGCCGGCGTTGGAGGACGCCCTGCATCATCAGCGGTACCAGCACGATCCCGGCGACCTTCAACGACTCCGGCAGCGACGCGCACCGGATCCGTCCCTCTCCCGCCAGCCGGTCCCCTGAGTCGTTCATCCCACGTCTTCCGCCCTGTCCCGATCTGACGCGGACGTACCCCCGATGGCGCGCCTTACCCGCACCGGAGACCAGAACTCTCCCCGGCGGTCCTTGGATCGAGGCTCACGCGACGCCGGAAACCGGGCGACGGGCAGCAGGCTGGCGGGCCGTGGGCACAGACCGGAGGCGGTCGACCGGTTGCCCCTTGAGGACCGGACGCGAGTTTCGGACAGGTTCAGCGGGGAGTGAGCCTGAGGGTAGCGGCCCGGGCGTCCGGGGCGAGCATCATGTCGACGTAGCTCGCGTCGTAGCGGCGGTACTTGCTTCGGTAGACGTCATCGATCCGCTCGTTGACCGGATCGTCATCGGGCACGTCGGTGAACGTGACGTCGCGATCGACGCCGCCGGCCTGGATGTGCCCCTCGCGCCGGGCTCGGGTGCCGCGGTACCAAACGGAGGTGGGGCCGTGGGCGGCGCGGACATAGAGGTCGTCGCCGACCGGGACGACCCAGATCGTGGTCGCCCGGCGCAGGCTGCCGTCGCCGCGGACGGCGGCGACGCGCAGTTCGTCGGCGTCGGCGATCCGGCGCAGTTCGTCAGCTGTCCAGGTAAGCATTGCGGTTTCCCCTCGTCGTGGTTCGGATCGCCGAGGCGACCGGCTCAGCCATGAGCCCGGCGGGCCGCTGTGCCGATCATACTTGGGATGATTCGGTCATACTGGCTCACTCTCTGGGACGGTACGCGAGGCGCCGTTCATTTATCGTTCATCGATGCGTATACGAATGGGACGGTCCGGCCTCGTCCTCGCCGCGGCGATCTGCGTGGTGCTGGCCGGTTCGGCGACCGCCTGGGCGGTCAGCTGGGACAACGTCAAACCCGTCGTCGACTCCGGGCAGAGCACGTCGGGGCTGCAGAAGCTGGTCTGGACCCCAACCAATCTCGCGCCGGTCGACGACGCCTTCGCCGCTGGGACGCTGTCCGCCGACGGAAGCCCCGGCCTGGCTCAGGTCTACAGCCACACCGACCAGCAGATGTACTACAAGTCGGCGACCCAGTGCTCGGCGGCGAAGCCGGCCATCTCCGCCGCCGACGCCAAGTACACCCTCGCCGCGTGGTGCTTCGGAGGCAACGACGAGACCTCCAACGCCTGGTTGCCGCAGGCGGTCACCAGTTCCCAGGACGCCGAGCAGTACAGCGGCTACTCCGCCGGTGGCGACGAGGTCGTCGGCGTGTGGCGGCAGGAGGCGAACGCGACCGACCGCGGCCGGTGCACCAGCGTGCCCGACGACCCGGACCGGTCGGTGAACCTGCGGGCCACGTTCATCCAGCGCCCCTACACCGACGGCACGCACAGCGCGTACCGGCACGTGCTGCTGGTCGCGCCGACGACCAACGGCAACGTCATCGCGCCGATCTGCGACGTGCACGGCGGCGGTGCCGTCTGGTACGGGCCGTACCTGTTCGTGTCCTGGCACGGCGCCGGGTTCAAGGTCTTCGACACGCGGCGCACCTACAAGATTCCGTACGACACCACCTGCGGAGCCGGGGGCGCGGCGCCGGGGGTCAACGACATCGGCGTGGTCGGCGGCCGGGTGTGCGCCGCCGGGAACCGGTACGTGATGGTGCAGGTGGGCCAGTTCGCCACGTCGCCGAGCGGCTGCTCGACGACGCCGACGAGCCTCAACGCCGGGCTGTGCTTCTCCGGCATCTCGCTGCAGTGGTCGGACAACTCGATCGTGTCGTCGGAGTACCGCAACACCACCGACATGACCGCGTCCGGCGTGCCGGTGCGGATCGTGAACTGGCCCACGGCCGACCTGGTCAACCGGATCACCACCGGCTCGGCCACGCCGGTCACCGCCAGCACGTTGGCCACGACCAACTTCGAGGGTGTGCAGGGCGTCATGGAGCGGCCGAACGCGACCTCGGGCCGGCCGGAGTTCTTCCTCTCCCGGACGGTGCCGGGCAATGACAGCAGCCAGCTGTGGTACGAGCACGACGGCGACGGGGTCTGCCCGGCTCCGGGCGTCTTCGTCGACAACGCCGAGCAGATGAGCTACTGGGTCGACTCCGACGGCAACGGTCAC
Source organism: Rugosimonospora africana (assembly GCF_016862975.1). Lineage (GTDB taxonomy): Bacteria > Actinomycetota > Actinomycetes > Mycobacteriales > Micromonosporaceae > Rugosimonospora > Rugosimonospora africana. Next base: position 212,358 of record NZ_BONZ01000030.1, on the reverse strand, counting down.
CTGTGGACGTTCACCGAGTACGCCAACCGACGCATGCTCGTGCGCGTCTACACCAACGAGTACAACAACCCGCCGAGCGGCTGCCCGACCCAGTAGCCGAGCCGCACCGACGCCGGCTGCCTGCATGGCAAGGCCGATGGCAGGCTGGTGGCAATGGCGACGTGACACGGTGGACGAATTGAACACCGTCGTTACCCCGCGTTACCCGTCGGGTTCGACGGCCACCGAGGAAGGAGCCGCGCATGCGCGCAGCACAACGCCAGCAGGGTCTCCGGCGCCGCAGGTCAGCCACGTTGACAGGGCTGGCCGCGGTGACGGTCGGGGTAGCGGGGCTGGTCGGTTCACAGGCCGGCATCGGGCTGGCGGCAGCGAGCCCCGGCGTCCCGGCGTCTTCGGTGGGTCCGGCGTGCGCCGCGAGCCAGCTCGTCCTGAGCGGGCTCACGTCCGACGTCGCCGACGGAGTCGTCAGCGTCCAAACCGTCGTGTCCAACAGCTCGGCCACCGCCTGCTGGGTGGCTGGCTTTCCCAAGCTGGTCTACCAGGGCATCGACGGAGTACAGGCGACGCTGCCGACTCACCAGACGGGCGGCATCCCGGTGCGGCCGGTGGTCATGGCGACCGGCCAGACGGCCAGCTTCCAACTGCAGTACGTCAACGGATACGACGGGCACGACCCGTCCGACCCGGCCTGTGCGAACCCGGGGACGTACCAGAACATCTCCCTCTCGGCCGGCGGCGGCGGTCAACTTCCGCTGACCGGATTGAGCATCGACAAGAAGTGTGGGGACATCAGTATCTACAGTTGGCGGGGATGACCTCTCCGATCGTCGAGACACCGGGGCCCGGGCAGTTCGATGCCCGGGCCCCGGCGCAGGAGGCGTACCTGCCGCCCACCGTCGCCTATCTGCGCGCTCTGCTGGAGACAGGCACCGGCTCCTAGTCGTTTCTTGTCTCGGAGTTCAGGTCGGCCGGGCCGCCGGTGATCCCGCCCTCCAGCGGAGCGTCCGTCGCCTCCGCCGACTCCCGCTGGGCGCGGACCTCGGCCAGTCGGGTGGTCAGTGCGCCTTCGATGGCCTGGTAGGCGTCGCTGCCGAGGACCAGGCGGCGGGGCGCCGGGTCTCGGTCGACGCTTGCGATCATCGCGATGGCCATGCGGGCCGGGTCGCCGATGCCGTGCGTCGTGCGTTCGGTGAGGATCCGGCGGATTCCCGCGGCGGGCGTGCCGTCGTATGCGTCGATCGGGTCGGCCAGCACCGAACTGCCGTAACGGAAATTGGTGCGGGCGCCGCCCGGTTCGACGATGGTCACGCCGATGCCGAACGGAGCTACCTCGCTCGCCAGTGCGTCCGCGAAACCTTCGACGCCCCACTTGGTGGCGTGATAGAGGGATCCGCCCGGCCACGCCACCTGGCCGCCCACCGAGGAGAGTTGGAGGATCCGGCCGCCGCCCTGCCGGCGCAGGTGTGGCAGCGCGGCCCGGATCAGCCGGATCGAGCCGGTCAGGTTGGTCGCGATCTGGTGCGCGACCTGTTCGTCGGTCAGCTCCTCGGCGGCGCCCATCAGGCCGTACCCGGCGTTGCTGACCACGACGTCGATTCGGCCCAGGGCGGCCCAGGCGTCGTCGACCACGGCGGTGATCCCGGCCGGGTCGGTGACGTCGAGATGGGCCGGGCGGAAGGTGCCCGGCCAACGGGCCGACAGATCCTCGACGCTGCCGAGCGCGCGGAAGGTGCCGACGACGCGGTCGCCGCGGGACAGGAGTCGCTCACTGAGGTGCCGGCCGAACCCGCTGTTGGCGCCGCTGATGAGCCAGGTCTTGGTAGTCATGCCGGTACCTTGCTCCAACCCCGGTGGCTCAACCATTCCCTTGCTGAGAGGGGTGCCGGCAGGGCTACCCAGAGCCGGTCCGGACCGACCTATCGTTGGCAGCGTGAACCTGATCGGCGAATACCTGCGGGCTCGGCGCGAGCTGATCCGCCCCGAGGATGTCGGGCTGCGCGACAACGGACACCGGCGCGTACCGGGGCTGCGACGGGACGAACTGGCCATGCTGGCCGGAATCAGCACCGAGTACTACACGCGACTCGAACAGGGCCGCGACCGGCGCCCCTCACCCCAGGTACTCGACGCCATCGCCCGTACGCTCGGCCTCGACGAGGACGCCACCGCGCACCTGCACGCGCTCGGCACCCCGCAGGCGCCTCGGCGGCGGCGCCCCGATCGGGTCCGACCGGGACTGCAATCGCTGCTCGATGCCTGGCACCACACGCCCGCGTACGTCCAAGGTCCGATCCAGGATGTCCTGGCCGCCAACCGCCTGGCGATGGCGTTGTCGCCGATCTTCACTCCGGGCGGCAACATCCTTCGCTCGGTGCTGCTCGACCCCGCCGCGCAGGAGTTCCTGCCCGGCTGGGAGGACCGGGTCCGCAGCCTGGTCGCCGCCCTGCGGGTCATGGTCGGACCGGACGTCGACGATCCGCGCCTGACCGAGCTGGTCGGCGAGCTGTCGGTGAAGAGCGACCTGTTCCGCCGGCTCTGGTCCCGCCACGATGCCAAGCCGCACCCGGGTGGCGGCGTACACCGCCTGCGTCACCCGGTCGTCGGCGACCTCGAACTGCGCTACGAGAAGTTCGCCGTCACCGGCGCCGACGGGCAACTGCTCGTCGTCTACCACGCCGCACCGGGCTCACCGAGCGCCGACGCGCTCACCCTGCTGGGCACGCTGCTGTCGGACGGATCCGCTCCCCGCGCTGTCCGCACGGCGACTCCCGCCGCGCCGTAAACCTGAGGCGTAGACGGACTACCACGGTGGATTGATTACCGCCGGCACGGCAGCGTTGTCCTTCAACGAATCCCGCAAGGATCGTAGGGTGTGGCGCTAACCGATCCCCCAGAAAGGAATCAGCCGTGTCAGTGAAGAGAAAAGTCTTCGCGGTCGTGGCCGGCGCGGTCGCGCTGACCACGACCACCGTGATCGCCACGACGACCGCATCGGCCGCCAGCGCGCCCACCTCGTTGCCGGCCAACCAGTTCACGCTGACCGCCGACTATCACCGGTACGACGCGCTGAACGCCACGCTCACCTCCACCCTGGGCACCGCCGACATCGACACCGTGATGACCAACGCCGAGCACACTCGCACGGCCATCAGCTCCCCCGGCGTTGCCGGTTACAGCACCGGGTTCGGATTCGACTCGCCCGACAACAACGACTGCAAGAACTACCCGCAGGGCATCACCAGCAGTCGCGACGCCGTGGGCGCCGGCTCCGACAACCTCGGCCGCTACGGCGGGCACCAACTCATCCTGGTCAGCTGGTACACCATGGACGCGTGCGATGGCGACCAGAGCCGCAGCCGGATCACCCTCGTCGACTGGGACTCCAGCTACCCCAACACCTACCGCAAAATCCTGCTGGTCGAACCCACCGGCACCGCCAGCGCACCCAGCTTCACCGACATCCCCATCCACGCCGGCGGTGTCTCCTGGTACGGCGACTACCTCTACGTCGCCGACACCGGCAACGGCATGCGGGTGTTCAACATGAAGGACATCCTGAAGACCAACACCGGTGGCACCTCCGACCAGATCGGCCGGCAGTCGAGCGGCGTCTACTACGCCCACAACTACGGCTTCGTGCTGCCCCAGATCGGCACCATCAGCGCTCACACCACCGCGTCGAATCCGCTTGTCTGGTCGAGCATTTCGCTCGACCGGGTCAGCGGCTCGATCGTGATGGTCGAGTACACCTGCAAGTCCGGCTGCACGTCCTACCCGAACCGTGCGCCCCGCGCGGTGCGGTTCCCCTTCAGCTCCGGCGCCACCACGTTCGCCGCGACCACCACCGCCACGGAAGCACTCCAGCTGCCCTGGTACCAGCTCAACGGTGTCGCGTCCCACAACAGCCGCTGGTGGTTCGACTCCTCCGGAGCCAAACAGCTCTACTACTGGACCCCCGCCACCGGCAGCCACACCTACGCCTGGGTCGGCGGCGGCGAGAGCATCAGCTACTGGGAAGACAACACCAGCGCCGACCTGCTCTGGAGCCTGCAAGAGACACGCGGGCACCGTGACGTGTTCGCCGTCACGCAGGCCACCTACGGACCCTGAGCAGTTCCGCGGTACGACGAACGGGAAGGCCGGGTGCCCATTGGGCACCCGGCCTTTCCGCTTGAATCGTGGTCAGTTCTCAGCTACCGACCCGCGCCACGGCGACTCAGTCGCCGCCGTACCCCATCGGCGGATCCGGAAGCGTCGATGGGGTCTCGGTGTACGTCTGGGTCCAGAAGTACCTCTGGGTGACGTTGGAGAGATGGTGGCCCTTGGGCACGTCCGGAACATAGTGGGTCAGCGAATGCACTCCGGTCGCGTTGAAGATGGCGAACGCGACCGTGATGCTGTGCGCCTTCCTGTCCACCTTGATCACCTGGTAGGCCAACGTGTAGCTGCCGAGGAAAGCGTCGGGAATCGACGAACCAAGCTTGCCGTTGGTGGCCATGCCTAGATTGTCGCGAAGAAAATGCCCGATCAACCCCGCTCCCTTACCGTCGACCCAGTCATCCGCCCCGCCGAGGGCGGACGGCTTGTCGACGCCGTGGTTGAAGACCTTGTCCATCAGCGAGTCTGCGAGGTCATTGACCCTGTCGCTCTGAGCCAGTTGACGAGTGAGGAGGGCAAGGGCACCGAAACTGACAGTCTTCCCCGGGCCGTGCATCCAATCGGAGAGGAGGTCCTGCCACTTGGTGCTGTCGCGGTCTCCAGCCAGATCCGAGCAGGCCGCACTCACCCCGGCCGCCGTCGCGGCGCCCTCCTTGCCGCCGCAGAACTTGTTGCCGTAGAGCGTCAGGATGTAGTGCATCAGTTGGAGGGCCAGAGCTCGGTGGATGGGGTGCCCCTTGAAACTCTTCAGCAGTCCCTTCAGCGCGGACCGGCAGCTCTTGCTGCAACCACCGCCGCCGGACTTGCCCTTCGATCCGCCCGGGTGGCCGGTGGTGCCGCAGCCGCCGGCTCCGCTCTCACAGGGCACCATCATGCCGCTGGGGTCGGCGAAGGTGGCGGGGTTGTCGTTGCCGTAGGCGTAGGGGTTGGCGGCATCGGGCTTGTCGTTGTTGTCCAGCGGATCGGGTGAGACGAATCTGCCGATCGTGGGGTCGTAGTAGCGGCTGTCGAGCAGGGTCAGGTCGGTCGAGGCGTCGTGCACCTTGCCGAGGAACCCGTGGTCGCCGGGGATCTGGCCGGCGGTGCCGCGGGGTGCGCCGTAGGGCAGGTACCGTTGCCGGCTGACCGTGCCGGTGGCGGTGATGGCCAGGCTCTCGCTGCCCTGGGCGTCGGCGGTCAGCCAGGTCAGGCCCGCGGTGGTGCGTTCGCCGACGGTGGTGCCCTCGAAGGTGGTGTAGTAACGGGTAGCGGTCGGTGCCGCCCCGCCGGTGACGGTCAGTTCTGTGTTGTCGAGGAACAGCGTGGTGGAGCCGGGGTCGCGGCGGATGAGCCGGTCGCCGTCGGCGCCGTACACAGAGGATGTGGTCTTGCCCGCGGTGGCCACGCTGGCGAGTTGGCCGAGGGCGTCCCAGGTGAGGGTCGAGCTGGTGCCGGCGACCGAGCGGGTGGCCAGGTTGCCGTTCGCGTCATAGGTGTAGGTGTTGCCGGCCACGGCGGTCACCGCGTGTGGCCGGACGGCATTGCTGCCCTGGGTGGGGTAGGTGTAGGTGGCGGCGACGCCGTTGCTGGTGCTGCGGGTGATGTTGCCGGCGCCGTCGTAGCTGTAGGTGAGGTTGTACGGGTCGGGTCCGGTGGTGTCGGCCTGTTGCCCGCAGCCGGTGGCGTTGGTGTAGGCGGTGGTCAGGCGGTGCCGGCCGTCGTAGCCGAAGCACTGGGTCTGGCTGGCGACGTGGTCGGTGATCGAGGTGGTGCTGCCGGTCTGGTCGTAGCCGTACTCGTCGTTCTGCACGGTCGCGCCGTTCACGACGGTCTGGACGGTCGACAGCCGTTCGGTGGTCGGCTGGTAGGTGTAGACGCGGCTGACGGTGGGGCTGTACTGGCGGCCACTGAGCTTGCCGTCGCCGGCGAAGGTGGTGGCGGCCACGTAGGTCTGTGAACCAACCAGGGTGCTGGGCAGGCCGATCGCCGTGTAGTTCTCGGTGACCTTCTCGCTGGGCAGCCCACCGGCCGGCGGGTAGGTGATGGAGGTCTGGTGGTCGGCGGCGTCGAACTCGTAGGAGAAGTCGTAGGTGGGTGCGAACCCGTCGCCGCTGGGGATGCGGTACTCGCGGCCGGTGATCCGGTAGCGGGCGTCGTAGGCGGTGATCGCGGTGGTGTACGCGTTGCCGCCGACGTAGCTGGTGGCAGTGGCCGGCTGGCCGATCGCGTGCGGCACCGTGTCGTAGGTGTGTTCGGTCAGCTTGGTGCCGGTGTTGAGGTCACCGGCCCAGCTGGAGGTCTCCCGGTTCAACTCGTCGTAGCCGGTGGAGACCTTCTGTCCCTTGGCGTCGGTCCGGGTGGCGAGGTTGCCGTCGTCGTCGTAGGTGTTGATGGTGGTGCCGTTGTCCGGATCGGTGACGGTCAGGGTGTGCCCCTGCCAGTCGTAGGTGTAGCTGGTGACGTCGCCGTTCGGGTCGGTGATCTGGCTCAGGTGCTGGTGGTCAGTGGTGTAGGCGTAGGTGTAGTCCTGGTGGGTGGTGGCGTCGAGGTAGTTCTCCACCTTCGTGGTCTTGCCGAACAGGTCGGTCCAGGTGACCACCTGGCCGCCCGCCGGTGGCACGGTCACCGTGTGGTCGCCGTGATCGGTGGTGGTGGTGCGCCACCGCTCGGTGCCGGCGTTGACGGAAGCCTCGACGCTCTTTTGTCCCAGCGCGTCGTAGGTCGTCTTGGTGTAGTACGGGATCGCGGTCTCGGCCGGGTTCAGCAGCCCGGAACCGGGGGCGGCCGAGTTGTAGAAGGCACTGGAGGTCAGGGCGTTCAGTCCCCGGCTGTCGTACCGCGTCACCGTCACCTGCCGCCCGCCGCTCTGCGGGGAGGCGACCTGCGTCTCGATCGGCTCGGCGAACCCGTCCTGGTACTCGTAGCTGGACAGCCAGACCGCGCTCGAACCGGTACCGGACTGCAGTTGCCTGGTGATGACCACGGTCGGCCCGGTCGGCGGTTTGATTCCGGTGGCCGGCGTGACGTAGTCGTACGAGTATGACGGGGTGCCGCCGGAGACCGGTTCGGTCGGCCGCCACACCTTGACCACCCGACCCAGAGCGTCGTAGTCGGTCTGGCTGACATTCCCGTTCGGGTCGGACACCATGGTTGGTTGCCCGAACGCGGGACTGGTCCAGGTCACCGTCTTCTGCTCCAACGCGTTGGTCACGGTGACACCGTCGGTCGGGTAGCCGGTGGCCGGGCTGTAACTGGTCGTGGTGAGGTGGTGCATCGCGTCGGTGGCGGTGAGCACCCGACCCTCGTCGTCGTACGTCGAGTCCGCCGTGGTGTAGTGGGTGTCGTCGGTGTACGTGCGCACCTCGGTCGCGTTGCCGTCGACCGGCTTGTTCGCCGTGCCGGTGGAGGTCGCACCGTCGTACAGCGTCACCGTGCGCGAGATGACCGGTCCGGTGCAGGAGCTCTGGTGCTTCTCCACCGTCTCCGGGAAGTCGATCATCCACCGCCAGTCGTCGGTGTCGCGGGCGTACGTCGTCGTGGTGCAGGCGTCGTCGGTGGCCACCGCGCTGTCGCCCTTGTCGGTCTCGGTGGCCACCACACCGTAACTGTCATAGGTGTCGTCGGTCTCGCTGACCCGCCACGACCCGTCGTCGAGCCGGTCCCGGGTCAGGTGCGACCCCTGCCGGATCTTGTGCGCGTTGTGCAGCCCCGGCCCATCGGCTGTCATCCCGAGGTCCGTGTAGGTCCACCGTTCCGAGGAGATTTCGGTGGGGCTGCCGGCGGCGTCGAGCCGGTAGCTCTGCTGCTGCAGCTCCATGCCCTGCAGGAAATGCGAGTCGGGATGCGGGTTGTTGTCGTAGTCGGTCACCGAGACCGCGGGGTTGGTCCCGTCGTTGTGAACGTTCTGGTCCATGCCCCGGTAGTACGTGGTCGTGGTGACCGACTTCTCCGGATTGGTGCCGCTGCCCTTGGTCACCTGCACCTGCTGGTACCCGCGCCAGTCCCCGAAGGACTTCTCCTGGTCGGTCAGCATCATGTCATCGTCGTGGTGCCAGGCCGCCCCGCCGATGTAGTTGTACGAGGTCACCCGGTCCGGCTGCCCACCGACCTTGTCGCTCTCGGTCACCGACGTCACCACGTACTTGTGGAAGATGCCCCAGCCGGGATCCGAACCCTCCGGTTTGAACAGCTGCGGGAAGCACTCGTCGACGTTGATGTCCCAGTGGTCTTTCTTCTTGGAATACCAGGCGTCCCAGCCGGAGGCCGCGGAGCCGCCGGTGAAACACCCGTGGTCCTTCGCGTGCCCGTAGGCGACGACGATGTCACCGCCGAACGAGTTGTGGATGGTGGTCAGCCGCCGCATCGACAACGGCAGCGCGCCGAGGTCCTTGTTCCAGTCCACCCGGTTGTCGTAGTTGGTCCCGTCGAACGAGGTGACCGCCTCCCGGATCGCCCCCGGCTTACCCGGCGAGCCGATCCTGCGCACGTAGTCCAACCACAGCGACGGCTTCGTTCCGTCGGAGGTGGCCGGGAACGAGTGCTTCAACTGCCACTTGGTCACCTCGTCGTACCCGCCCGAGGTGTTCTGCACGTACGCCTGGATGTTGTCCAGCATGTCGCTGATGAAGAACGTCGGCGACTTCTTGCTGCACGAGGTGGAGCACAACAGGTCGGTCGGCACATCCGGATACGACGACGGCGAGTCGGCCTGGGTCGGGCAGGTCGGCTCCGGCGTGGTGTCCGGGTCGTCGATCGTGGTGCGCTGGGTGCACCGGTTGTAGTTCTGGAACGTCACGTACGCCGGCGCCGGGGCGTCGGCCGCCCACACCTTCCCGTACTCGATTTTCGCCAGGTAACCGCCGCGGACGTAGTTCAGGATGTTGCCCGACGACGAGCGCTTGTAGCTGTTGGTCTCGGTGTTGTAGAAGTACACCTGGTACGTCTCGTTGGGGCTGTGCACCTCGTCCACGTTCCACCGGTACGTCTGCTGGCACGACGCCAGACTCGACTGGTAACACGGCTCCCCGGAATCGTCGCTGACCACCGGCACGGTCCAGTTCGAGTTCGTCGGCGTCGCCGTCGAGCGCCGCTGGTCCTGCCCGTACCCGAAGAAGTACTGCGTACCGTCCAGTGTGGACACTTCCCAGTACTCGCCGTCGTTGTCCCCGTTCGGGCCGCCGGTGTGGTGCTCGATCCGGTACGACTGGTCGTCCTTCATCCGGTACGTGCCGTCGGCGGCCAGGATCAGCTCACTGGTACGCCCGTCGATCGAGATCATGTACGCCGCGGCGCCGGGGTGCCCCGAGTACGGCGACGACCAGCACAGGTCACCCCAGTCCCCGTGCCCGTCGTCGGAGCACGACTTGTACTCCCGCTCGATGTAGGGGACGCTGATGTCCCAGCCCTGCCCCACCCAGGACGGCTGGCTGTTGTGCGCCGAGGTGCGCCCATCGACGCTGCTGGAGCTGTATTCCAGCGACACAGACGGCGCCTCGCCGTACGGGGGTGCCGGCAGATCGATCGGGTACGAGTAGGAGAAGCCACCACCCGAGTCGCCCGCCGTCCACTTCTGCGCGACGTTGAGGTCGGTTGCCCGGTAGTCTCCCGCCGGACTGGACGGCCCCGAGTCCAGCGCGATCATCCCATCGCTGCCGGACACTGGCACCGTCGCGGTCAACGTACGGGTAGTCGCGTTGTTGGTCGCCGGGACCGGCGTACCCTTCGCACAGGCCGGCGCGTCCGGCGCGGTCGCGCAGCTCGCCGGCAGCACGACCATCCGCAGGCGCTCCGCGTAGTTGCCACCGGCCGCATCGGCGAAGGCCGAATAGTCCACCGCCAGCCGCACCTGACCCGCGCCCCGCTGCCCGTCGGCCCGGTGCAGCACCAACGCCATCGCCACGCTGGGACCCAGCTTCGCCGCGGCGGCGTGGTCCAGGTTGCGCACGCTCACCGTCGCCGGCGCCAGCGCGCCACCGACCCGCGCCGCGGTCTTCGAATCCGGCGCGGCCACCGTCACCGGCAACGCACCCGCCTTCGCCGGACTGGCGCCCGCGGCCGGCACCGGCACCGTCGCCGACGAGGCCGCCGGATAGCTCGGCGCTGCCATCGGCGGCGCCGACTTGTCCGGATCAGTCCGCGACGCGACCTTCGGCGCGCCCCGCCCTGGCACCGAGGCACTCACCACGGAGGGCGTGCTCGGCGCGTGCCGGCGGGCGGCCTTCGCCGCCGCGACATCGGGCGTGCTGGCCAGCACGCCGGCCACCAGCGACATACAGATCATCATCAGGAACGGCAGCGAACGAGCGACCCGCCACAGCGGGACGCGGGGACGCGGAACCATGGACACTCCCGGGGACGAGTGACGAGGGTTTCACGACGCTAACGACGAGGCATTGCCGCCAGCATTGCCAACTTCCATGCCAGCCGCCGACCCGGACGATATGGGCGTTATGAACGGCGGCGTGGCTCCCGGGTACGCTCCTAGCGTGATCGAAAACGCGAGAGTCGCAGTCGTCGGCGTTGGCAATAACACCTCAGCTCTGGTGCAGGGGATTGCCTTCTATCGCAACACTGGCAGCCTGGTGGGCATCCACCAACCGCAGATAGCGGGACTGGGCGTCGGCGACATCGACTTCGTGGCAGCGTTCGCCATGTCGGATGACAAGGTGGGCAAGGACCTCCACGAAGCGGTATTCGTGTCACCCAACAACTTTCCCCGTCTCGAGGCGAAGCTGCGGCCGTCGGGCGTGACCGTGCGGCGCGGTCTCGTGGACACGACGGAGGTCGAGCGGGTGGCACACGCGCTCAAAGGCGCGGAGGTGCTGCTGTACTCCGCACCGAGCGGCAGGCCGGACACGGCCCGGGCCTATGCAGAGGCAGCCCTGATGGCAGGAGCGGCGTTCGTCAACACCACGTCGGACCCGGTCGCCCGGGATCCGTCATTCCTCAAGCGTTTCGAGGACGCCGGCCTGCCGCTGATCGGCGATGACCTGGCCAGCCAGTTCGGCACCTCCGTGGTGCACCACGCACTCCTGCGGTTGCTTGAGGAGCGCGGCCTCACCCTGGTCAGCTCCTATCAGGTCAACCTGGGGGGTACCGAGGATTTCCGCAACCTGGTCGAGAACCCGAACACCAAGAAGCAGTCCAAATTGAACGCCCTGGGATCGGACAAGGTCCAGATAGCCCCACTCGGGTACCTGCCGCAGCTGAAGTCTCAGAAGGTCGCCCACCTCAACATCGAGGCGCAGGGCTGGGGTGAGACCGCGGTGAGCCTGGAGGTGCGGCTGCAGGTGCATGACCCGAGCGGCGCCGCCGGCGTCAACATCGACCTGATCCGCCTGGCGGCCACCGCCCTGCGGTCGGGGCATGGCGGCTGCCCACCCGCGGCGGCGTCGCTCATGAAATCTCCACCCGGGACAGCGGTCTGATGGCCGATCAGCCAATCGCGCCGGACCCGGTCAGCCCGGCGATCGCACGCCGGTGACCGCGACCGGCGCGCTGGCTCCCCTGCGCGAGGCGCGATTCGCCTGGTTCTACTCCGCTCGCGTGGTGTCCACCGCGGGCTCCGCGATGGCTCCGGTCGCGCTCGCGTTCGCCGTACTCGCGATCACCGACTCGGCCACCGCGCTGGGGCTCGTACTCGCCGCCCGTACCGTGCCGATGATCCTGTTCCTGCTGGTCGGGGGCGTGGTCTCGGACCGATTCTCGCGTACCGCGGTCATCCGGGTCGCCAACCTGCTGTCCGGGGCGACCCAGGCGGTCGCGGCGCTTCTGGTGATCACCGGCGCCGCGAACCTGTGGGTGCTGGTCGCGCTCGAGGCCGTGAACGGCACCGTTGCGGCGTTCACCCTGCCAGCCCTGCAGAGCATCGTGCCCCAGCTCGTCCGGCGCGAGCAGTTGCAACGGGCCAACGCACTGCTCTCGTTCTCCCGATCCGGGCTCACGATTATCGGGCCGACGGTGGCCGCCCTGCTGGTCGCCTCGGTCGGCGCCGGCTGGGCCCTTGCCGCCGACGCGCTGAGCTGGCTGGTCGCCACGGTGCTCATCGGCCGGGTGACGTTGCCGCCGATGCCCCGCCGGAGCAAGACGAACACGCTCCACGAACTCCACGACGGGTGGGTGGTGTTCACCGGCAACACCTGGCTGTGGGTGGTTGTCGCCGGCTTCGCCGTGATGAACGGCATCCACGCCGGGGCGTGGGTCACACTCGGCCCGACGATCGCCGTCCACACCTTCGGAGCCCAGGGCTGGGGACTGGTGCTCTCGGCCGAGTCGGTGGGCCTGCTGGCGATGACGGTGGTGATGCTCCGGGTACAGCTGCGGCGCCCGTTGCTCTCCGGCGTGGTCGGCATGTTCTGCTGCGTCGGTCCGCTCACCGTCCTCGGCACCGCCCCGCACGTGGTACCGCTGATGATCGCGGCCTTCGTGGCCGGCGCCGGTACGGAGGTCTTCAGCCTCGGCTGGAACGTGACCATGCAGGAGAACATCGACGGGTCACTGCTGTCGCGGGCGTCGTCCTACGACGCGCTCGGCTCGTTCGTGGCCATCCCGGTCGGGCAGCTGCTGTTCGGCCCGCTGGGCGAAGCGTTCGGCGCCCGGCCGGTGATCATCGCCAGCGCCGCGGTCTACGCGCTCACGGTGCTGTTGGTTCTCAGCTCCCGGTCGGTGCGCGACATGCGGCGAGCCGTCGAGCCCGCCAACCCTCAGACAGTGGTGGATGTCGATACAGTGGTCCCTGGGGCGCGCCGCACCGGCGCCCGGGCGACGGGGGGTAGTTCGGCGCGTGGCGAGTCCGAACCGCCTTGTGGGGCGCGATCGAGAGCTGGGTTTGCTATCCGCCGCCGCCGGTGACCTGGCGCGCGGGCAGGGTTCGGCGGTCTGGGTCGAGGGCGAGCCGGGCGTCGGGAAGTCCGCGCTCGTCGAGGCGGGTGTCGCCGTGGCCCGCGATCTCGGCTGTGAGGTGTTGTGGGGTACCGCGGACCAGTTGTCGCAGCGCTCGCCGCTCGGCGTCATGACGAGTTGCCTGGGCATCCGGGTGCGGTCGCCCGACCGGCGGCGCGCCGAGATCGCGGAATTCCTGCTCAGCCGCGGCCCGGGACGCTTCCGCGATTTCGACGTGGCTTACGCCGCGGCGGCCGAGATGCTGGTCGCGTTGGTGGACGAGCTGTGCACGGCGGCCCCCACCGTGCTCGTGATCGATGACCTGCAGTGGGCGGACCCGGCGTCGGTGACCGTCTGGCAGCGCCTCTGCCTGGCCGTCGAGCAGATGCCGTTGCTGCTGGTGGGGGTGTGCGGGCCGGTTCCGCGCCGGCCCGAGGTGGTCAATGTCCGTACCGTGGTCAGCCGGCGCCACCAGACCGTGATCACGCTCGAACCGCTCACCGACGCCGACGCGGCCACGCTGGTGGCCGGGCTGGTCGGGGGCCGGCCGGGACGCAACCTCGCCTGCTGGACGGCCGCCGCGATGGGCAATCCACTGCACCTGCGGGAGCTGGTCGACGCGCTGCTCCGGGAGCGGATGATCCGGGTACGGGACGGGGTCGCCGACCTGCCCGATGACGACGCCACGCGGGTACCGGTGTCCCTCGCCGACGCCTTGAGCGGCCGGCTGAGCGTCGTGCCCGACCTGGCCGTACAGACGCTGGACACCGCCGCGATGCTCGGCCAGGAGTTCACCGTGACCGAGCTGGCCACGCTCGTTCAGGAGCCGGTTCCGGTGCTATCGAACGGCTTGGGAGACGCCGTGGCGGCGGGAATCCTGGTGCGGTCGGGGTCCCGGATGGCGTTCCGGCATCCCCTGATCCGGCAGGCGCTGTACGAGCGCATTCCGGTCCCGGTACGCGCGGCTCTGCATCTCGACGCGGCGCGCGTGCTCGCCGACGCGGACGGTGACCCGCTGACCGTCGCGCAGCAGTTGCTCGCCACGGATCAGCTGGGCGACCGGTGGGTCCGCGACTGGCTGCTGGCGGCGGCGCCCGCGGTGGCCGCGCGCGCTCCCGACGTCGCCGCGACGCTGTTGCGCCGGGAACTGGCCCGGCCGGCGGCCGCTGACCAGGCGCCGGTGTTCGCCGCGCTGGCCCGAATCCTGCTCGCCATGGGCCGTCATGGACAGGCCGCGTCGCACGCCCGGCGGGCGATCGCGGTGTCGGCCGGGCCGGAGGACCGGGGCGAGATGTACTGGGTGCTCACCCGCGCGCTGATCGGTGGTGGCCACACCGACGACGCCCTCGACGCGCTGCGGGAGGTCTTCGGGAGACCGGAGCAACTCGGCTCCTGGCATCCCCGGCTGCTGGCTTCGTCGGCGATGGCGCTGCGTGCCAACCGGGGTGACCTGGCGGCGGCCGATGCCGCGGCCGCCGAAGCGCTGCGCGCGGCCGAGCACTCCGGCGACGCGTACGCCATCGGGTACGCGCTGACGGGCCAGTGGATGACCGAGTCGGTCCGGCGGCGGCACCGGTCCGCGCTGGAGCGGGTGGACCGGGCGCTGCGAGTACTCGGCGACGAGCCGGACCATGCCGACGTACGGATGTTCTCGTTGCACGCCCGGGTGTTCACGTTGCAGAACCTGTGCCGGTGGCCGGACGCCGAGGCGGCGGTGCGGCAGACCCGCGAGGTCGCCCGGGAGCCGGGCAACGCGATCGGGGCGGCGACCGGAGTGACGGCCGCGGTCCTGCTGTACTGGACGGGACGGTGGGACGACGCGATCGCGGAGCTGAACTCGGTCGACGCGGATGGGCCCGGGATCACCTACGCCGGACTGCGCGAGCGCGGGCCCACGGTTCTGTGGCACGGGGTGGCCGCCCTTCTCGCCGTCCGCCGGGACGACCCGACCACCGCGGCCGAGCAGATCGCCGCTGGATCGGCGTTCCCGGTGGAGACCGTCGCGGACCGCGAGAACCGGGACTTCCTGCTGGTCGCGCGGGCGTTGAGCGCCGAGCGGGACGGCGCGCTCCGGCTCGCCGTGTCCACGTTCGCCGAGATCCTGGACCGGCGTCCGGGCGAGATGACGCTGATCCACCAGTGGCTGCCCGACCTGGTGCGGGTCTCGCTCGCCGCCGGTGACCACGCCGCCGCCCGCGGTGCGGTGGAGGCGAGCCGGCAGGAGGCGGCCATGGAGGCCGGGCTGTGGCGCGCGGGTGCTGCCCGACTGCGCTGCGAGGGACTGTTCGGCGACGATCCGGCCCTGCTTAGGGCGGCGGTGGACCACTACCGCGCGGCTGGTCCGGCCGTCGACCTCGCGGGTGCGCTGGAGGACCTCGCGGTGGTGCTCGCCGGCCGGGACACCGCCGCCTGCCGCGTCGCGCTGAACGAGGCGGTCGAGCTGTACGCCGGGTTCGGCGCGACCTGGGACATCCGACGCACCGATGCCCGGCTGCGGCGGCGGGGCATCCGGCGGGGCGCCCACGGTGCCCGGACGCCGCGCGCCGTCACCGGTTGGGCTGCGCTGACCGACACCGAACGCCGGGTCGCCCTGCTGATCGCCGAGGGGCGGTCCACGACGGACATCGCGTCGGCCATGTTCCTGTCCCGGCGTACGGTGCAGACGCATGTCTCGCGCGTGCTCACCAAGCTTGAGCTGCACAGTCGAGTGGAGATCGTCCGGCAGGTCTACGTATCGACAAATGTCGGTCAATGAGGCCGCGCCGATTGCCGGATGCCCGCCGCCGCGACCATCCTGCTGTTTGGTCGCTCGCAGTGGGAAGCGCCCGACGCCGAACGCCTCCCACTCCCCCGTGCGAATTCGAGCAGAAACCCCGTCCGGAGTTGCGTACCCGCGCCTCAGCGTCGACACGCCGCGCGACCCCACAATCACCTTCCGCTCGTCGCGTCCTCGACCGAGGCGTGATCGAGTGTGCCGGGACGAGGTCGGCAACTCGTCAGGCAGTATGGTCGGCAGAGCCTGAGCCGGTGGTAGCCATCTCCCGATCGCCCGCCGGCCCGGGGGTCTCGCGGCGGGGCAGCAGCAGGGGGCTGGCGAGGATGAGCAGTCCGATGACCGTGAGAGCCGTGCGTGGGCTGGTGACGTCGGCGAGCAGTCCGCCGAGCGCGGTGAAGATCGCGATCGACGCCTGTTGACCGATGGACCACGCCGACAGGGTGCGGGCGACGCGGTGCTTGGGCGTGTGTTCGAGCCGGTAGGTGGCGAGCACGGGGGTATACAGGCTCATGCTGATGATGATCGCCAGCTCGACGGCGATGACGACGGCCAGCCCGGCGACACCGGGACGGACGAAGACGAGGCCGATCAGCCAGATGGCGCGCAGCGTGCCGACGGTCCGGAAGACCCAGTGCTGGCCGTAGCGGGCTACGACCCGGCGGGCGAGCCGGGAGCCGATGAGTCCGCCGACGCACGGGGCGGCGAAGGCGAGGCCGTACTGCCAGGGCGGGAATCCGAGTTGGCGAAGCAGGAGCACGGCCAGCAGCGGCTCGGTGGCCATGATCAGTCCGGCGACGAGCAGGTTGTTGAGGTAGAGCGTCCGCAGGCCGGGGTGGGCCAGGATGTGCCGCCAGCCGTCGAGTAGCTCACCGGCCCGTACCCGGCTTTTGCCGGTCCCGCCCGGATGCTCCTCCCTGCCGCGGATCGCGGTGATGCTCGCGGCCGAGAACAGATAGCTGAACGCGTCGGCCACCACGGTGGTGACCGGCCCGAACAGCCCGATCGCCGCGCCGCCCAGGGGCGGCCCGACCGCGATGGAGCTCCAGTTCGTGGACTCGAACCGCGCGTTCGCCACGAGCAGGTCCTCCGGCCGGACGAGTGCCTTGAGGTAGGCGCCGCTGGCCGCGTTGAACGCGATCTTGGCCGCGGCGACGACGGCCGAGACGGCGAGCAACTGGACGAAGCTGAGCCAGCCGAACGCGTACGCGACCGGGATCGTCATCATGACCGCGAAGCGGGACAGGTCCATCGCGACCATGACCGGCCGCTTGCGGCGGAACTCCACCCACGGCGCGAGCGGCACCGCGATCAGCGCGCCCACTGCCGGCCCGACCGCGGACAGCGCGGAGACCTGAGCCGGGCTGGCGTGCAACACCAGCACGGCGATCAGCGGGAACGCGCCGAACCCCAGCCCGGAGCCGTAGGCGCTGACCGCGTAGGCCGTCCACAGCCAGCCGAACTGCCGTCCCAGAGACCGTCTCGCCACAAGCTCCGCCTTTCGCGTCGCACAACCTGTCGGTGATCGCCCCGGATCAAATCAGGGCCCGGCAGCCGGATCAAACAACTGGGTTGCCAGCGAGCCACAACGAAATGTTGTACGGGTAGGGTCTCCTGGCGTGGATCTCGATGCCGTGCGCACCTTCGTCGCCGCCGCGGACGCCGGCCAGTTCCAGGAGGCCGCCGCGGCGCTGTCGATCACCCAGCAGGCTGTCTCCAAGCGCATCGCCACGCTCGAGAAGGACCTGGAGGTGCGCCTGTTCACCCGCACGGCCCGCGGCGCCCGGCTCACCATCGACGGCCAGGCGTTCCTGCCACACGCCCGTGAACTTCTCCGGGTAGCGGAGCGGGCCGACGCGTCCATCCGTCCCGGCCGGCGTGCCCTCCGCGTCGACGTCGTCAACCGGCGCACCGCACCGGCGGTCCTTCTCCAGGACTTCCACCGCGCGCATCCCGACATCGAGCTGGACGTCGTGACCCTGAGCCTCGACGCCTACGTCGACGCGGCGATCGCCGCCGTGGAGGCCGGGACGATCGACGCCACCTTCCGCGCCGTTCCTCCTCGGCAGCATGTGCCGGACGGGATCAGGACCGACCACGTCATCAACGAATCGCACGAGCTGCTCGTCGGACCCCGCCACCCGTTCGCCAACGCCCGCGCCGTCGCGCCGGCGCAACTCACCGGGCATCGGATCTGGATGCCCGGCCTGGACGACCGGGGGGAGGTGACCGACTACTACGACGAACTCGTCGCCGCGTTCGGACTCAGGATCGACGTGGTCGGACCCGTCTTCGGAAACGAGACCCTGCTCGACGAGATCGCCGACTCCGCCGACCTCGCGACCCTGGTCGGCGAAAGCTCGCGATACCTGTGGCCGGACAGCTACGACCTGCGGCGCATACCGATCCGCAACCCGACGCTGATCTACCCGATGTCACTGATCTGGCGCGACGACAACCCTCACCCGGCGCTCAACAAGTTCCGCGACTACCTCGACTCCAGGCGGCCCGACCCAACCGACGCCGGCGTCTGGATGCCGACCTGGGACCGACGAGCGGTCTGACCGGTGGCGTACCCGCTCCGGCACCCCTCCGGTCCGGTGCCCACGGCCGGCGCGGCCTACCGGAAAAGCCGTTAACCGGTAGTCTGACCCGAAATCACTGGGGAGGAAGCATGACACCACTGCGAGTCATCGTGACCGGTGCCCTCGTCGTCGCGGGCAGCGCGCTCGCGGCGCCGTCACCCGCGCAGGCCGACGTCAGCCCGCACTGCGCCGACGCCGGATACTGCCTGTTCTCCGGCACCAATTTCACCGGGACCGAGGTGACGGTCTCCTCGGGATCGGGCTGCCGCCCGGTGAGCGGCCTCGGCATCGCCACCGCCCGTTCCGCTGCCCGAGGCTACGGCGACAGCTACGCCCTGCAGCTGTACTCCGACACCACCTGCACCACCTCGGCCGGCGTCGTATTCGACGAGGTGGCGAGCACCTCGGCCACGGCGTACCGGCTCGTTCCCATTCCGGGCTGAACGACTCCCATGCCGCCCGCCCACACTCGATGTGGGCGGACGGCATTGGTAGCCGTGCCCGTCAGCCCCCGCTCGGGGCGAGGCAGGCGATCGGGGCGTTGACGGTACCGGTCTTGCCGGCGGCGGTCACCTTGACGGCGGCGGTACCGGTCCAGCCGACCGGCGGCCGGACGTTGGTCACCTGGGCACTGCCGTTGCCCTTCACCCCGGTGCGGAACGTGACCGGGGTGCTGATGCCGCCGCCGTCCAGCGTGTACGAGGTGCTCGGCAGGCCGCCGGTCACCGTGACCGAGACCGTGGCACCGAGGTCGTTGCACGCCCCGGGCGCCTGAGCCGCGTTGAGCTGACCCACCGGCGTGCTCACCGCGCCGACCGGCCCGCCGAAGTACTGCGGGAACAGGTCGCCGGTCGGCCAGGAGGTCACCTTGCCGGCCGCCGTCCACAGCGCCGAGTCGATGGCGGAGTACGTCGACGAGGTCGGGTCGGAGGCGTCGGCGCGCTGGTTGAACAGGGCCGACCAGCTCCACCCGTTGTAGGTGCGCACCAGCCAGGTCCAGGTGCCGTCCATCGACCCGTTGTGCCAGGAGTTGTACCCGACGCCGCCCGAGGTCGGTCGTACGAACCAGCCGTAGCCGTAGTACCAGCCGTCGGCGTTGACGCCGGTCTCCGGCACCGCGAACGTCGCGTTGACCGACGCCTGGTTGAGCACGTTGGTTCCGGCCGGCAGGTCGAAGATGGTGGCGAAGCGCACCAGGTCCACGGCGCTGGCCAGCCAGCCACCGTTCGCGTCGTGGTTGGCCAGGTTGAACGAGCCGCCGTACGGGCCCGGGACGACCGTGCCGGACGGGTCCAGCACGGTCGACGCGGAGTTCAGCGAGTGGTAGGTGGCCTCGACCGGCAGCGGGTCGCTGTACCCGGCGTGCCCCTGGCGCATGCGCACGATGCCCAGCGGGCCGAGTACCGCCTGCTGCACATAGTCGGCGTATGCCTGGCCGGTGACCGCCTCGATGACCCTGCCCAGGAGCATGAAGCCGTAGTTGCTGTACCCGTAGGCGGTTCCCGGCGCGTGCGCCAGCGCCCGCCCGGAGTTGTACTCGATGATCTGGCGCTGGTTCACCGGCAGTGGCGTACCGAAGAACTGGCTGATGGTCCGGTCGGCGAACATCGGGTCGAAGCCGGTGACCGCCGGGTCGCCGAAACCGCCGAGGTGCTGGAGAACCCGCCGGATCGTGGTCTGGGCCAGCCGCGCGTCGGCGGTCTGCCCGGGCGGCGGGGTCAGGTCGACCAGCTCCCCGATCGGCTGGTTCAGATCCAGCCGGCCGTCCTGAGCCAGCCGGCTGATCGCGGTGGCGGTGATCGGCTTGCTGAGGCTCGCGACCCGGAAGAGGGTGGTGGGCTCGACGTACTCCTCCGGCGGCGGGGACACGGTACCCGGGCGCAGGGCGTAGCCCGTGGCCTTGACCAGCCGGCCCTGATTGGTGACGGCGATGGCTCCGCTGGTGATGCCGCGCGGTCCCATGAACCCGAGCATGGTGTCGTCGAAGCTGGTCAGGCCGGGCAGCGACGTCCCGGTCAGGTGCGACATCCACAGCGTGCCGTTCGCCGCGGACGCCCGGACCGCCGGCACCAGCGCGGCGGCGGCCCCGGTCGCGCCGGCCAGCTTGAGCAGGGAACGACGGCGCACTTCAGTCACGATGATTTCCTCCCCAGAACCCCGTTGATGATCTAGGTATACCGGACGGCGCGACGTCCTCCGCGTCCGGGCGCCGCCACGCGGCACTCACCCGACCGCGACCTCGCCTCGGCTCGACCGAGCACTTCGAGACACGGCCTAAGAGTGCTCTAAGAACTCCCGCCGATCATTCGTGCCGTGTTGGATACCGTCTTCGGGCTGCCGATTCATCCGCTGGTCGTGCACGCCACCGTGGTCATGGTGCCGGTGGCCACTCTGCTGGTCGGGTTGTGCGCCCTGCTGCCGGCGGTACGGCACCGGTTGGCGTGGTCGGCAGTGTTGGCCTGTGCGGTGGCGTGCGTGACCGTGGCCGGCGCCGCGCTGTCCGGCGGGCCGCTGGAGGCCAGGGTCGGCGGCGGCGCACTGGTCCGTCATCATGCCGACCTGGCGAAGCTCCTGGTCGTATGGGTGCTGGCGATGAGCGCCGCGGCCGTGATGCTGGCCTACCTCGACTGGTACCGCGGCGGCACCCGGGTGGCCGGCTGGCTGCCCGTGCCGCCGCGGGTGATCCGAGCGCTGGCTCCCGCGTCGATGGGTCGGCTGGCCTGTGCGCGCTGGCTGCTGCCGGCGATGGCGGGACTGAGCCTGGTGACCGCGCTGGGCACGCTGGTACAGATTGTGCTCGTCGGGCACTCCGGAGCGCAGGCCGCCTGGTCAGGAGTCGGCAGCGCCGCGGGTGGCCGGTAACTCGCGGCCGGCGGGCTGTTGACCGACGCGGGGAGAGTGCGGCCGCTGATCGGCCGGGCCGTCGGTGGCGGTCGTCGTCCAGGCCGGCAGGGTGACGGTGAACGTGGCTCCGGCGCCGAGCGATCCGGTCGCGTCGACCGTACCGCCGTGGGCCTGCACCGCTTCCCGCACCAGCGCCAGCCCCAGCCCGAACCGGCGCCGGTCACCGTGGCCGCCGCGGGCGAAGCGTTCGAACATCCGCTGCGTACCGGTCGGGTCGAAGCCGGCGCCGTCGTCCTGAACACGGCAGGTGACCACTCCCCGGGCGGGCTCGTGTCCCAGTCGGATCGTGATGTGACCGCCGGCTACGGTGTGGCCCAGCGCATTGTCGATCAACGAGGTGAGTACCCGACGCAGCGCGGTGGCCGCCCCGCGCACCACGTACGCCCCATCGATCGGCACGACGGCGCGCAATTCGATGGAGAGCTGCGTGCTGCGGGCCTGTTCCGCGGCGACCGCGTCATTGACCAGCTCGGCCAGGTCGACTGGGCCGAAGGTCGCCGGTTCGGCGCGCAACTGGGCGGCGAGGAGCAGTTCCTCCACCACGTCACCCAGGTGTCGGGTGCCGAGAATGAGCTGGCGCACGTCCTCTTCCAACCGGACCGGGTCGCCACCCCGGCGCAGCTCCCGGTCCAGCAACTGCGCGCGGGTGTGCAGCTGGGTCAGCGGAGTGCGCAGTTCGTGGCTCGCGTCGGCGACGAACCGTTGCTGCCGCTCGAACGCCTGGCCGAGCGGCACGATCGCGCGCCTGGCGATGACCGCACCGACCAGCGCGGCCAAGCCCAGTCCCACCACCCCAGCGGCGGCCAGCCCCCAGTACAGCCGGTGCCGCTCACGTTCGGCCTCGCTGATGTCCACCGCGGCCTGCACCGCGACCGACCCGACCCGCTGGGTCTGCACCTCATATTCCCGGCCGGCCCGGTGGATCGTGGAGCTACGGGCCCGCCCTCCCGAGAAGACCGAGTTCAAGACTGCCGGGGCGATCGGGACGGCCGGGGCGCCGGGGCTGGCCTTCAACCCGTCGGAGGTGCGCTGGTAGATCCAGACACCCCGGGGCGGTTTGGTCAGCGCGTCCTGATCGGCCACCGCCTGAGCCACCTGACGGCGGGCGTCGGAGTGCCCGGTCTGCAGGACCAGTCCGACCGCGAGCGCGTCGAGCAGCAGCAGGGCCGCCGCGAACATGGCGGCGGTCTGCAGAGTGATCCGCCGCCAGACACCGGCAACGAGCTTCTGGTCAGCGACCGCGGGGCGACGCGTCACAGGACACCAGCGCGGTAGCCGAGCCCCCGGACGGTGCGGACCGAACCGGTACCGAGCTTGCGCCGCAGGTAGTGGACATAGGTGTCGACGATGGACGGCGACTCGGCCGCCTCGAAGACCTGTGCCCGCAGCTCATCTCGGCTGTACACCCGGGACGGGCGGCCTGCCAGCACTCGCAGCAGTGCCGTTTCCCGCCCGGACAGCTCGACCTCGGTGCCGTCTGCCAGCCGGGCCACCCGGCCGGCGATGTCGACCTCGCCGGCGCCCAGCCGCAGCACCTCGGCGACCGCCAGATGCCGGCGGCGCAACGCTCGGAGCCGGGCCAGCAGTTCATCGACCTCGAACGGCTTCACCAGGTAATCCTCCGCACCGGCGTCAAGCCCGGCGACCCGGTCGGCCACCGCGGAGTAGGCGGTCAGGATCAACACGGGCGTGGTCAGGCCACGGCGGCGTAGCCGGAGGATGAGGTCGAAACCGTCGATACCGGGCAGGCCACGGTCGATCAACAACACATCGTGCTCGCGGGTCAACGCCTTGTGGAGGCCGGCCTGCCCGTCCCTGGCAAGATCCACCCGGTACCCGCTGTCCCCCAGCAGCCGGTCCAGCATCCCGCACAGTTCCGCGTTGTCCTCGACCACGAGGATCCGCGGCGACTCGCTCACGACCAGGTCACTCACCGCTCGATTATCCCGATCCCAGCTGGAAGAACGCCCAGGATCGGACAGCCGGGCACGCCACGTCCAGCACGGCCCGATCTCGCGACGACCCCCGGAGCCGCGAGCAGCCGGAGTTCCCGTTGGATTCCCCCTAGACCTACATGGCGTAGGAATTGATACATGTATATGCTTCTCTGGTCCGGGGAGGTGATTTCAAGCAACGGAAAGGAACTGACGTGTTCGACCGGGTCCATGGAGAAGTCCTGTCACTCTTCCGGATCGTGACAGGGCTGTTGTTTGTGTGCCACGGGGCCGCCACGCTCTTCGGCGTGTTGGGCGGCGCCTTCGGCACGGGACACGCGACCACGGCGGGCACCTGGCCCGGCTGGTACGCGGCGCTCATCCAGCTCGCCGCCGGGACGTTGGTGCTGATCGGCCTGGTCACCCGTCCCGCCGCGCTACTGGCTTCGGGCTCGATGGCCTACGCGTACTTCACCGTGCACCAGGAACGCGGGCTGTGGCCGATCCAGAACGGCGGGGAGTTGCCGGTGATGTTCTGCTGGTCATTCCTGCTGATCGCGATCTTCGGTCCGGGAGCCTGGTCGGTCGGGGCGCTGATCAGGAAGAGTCGTGGGGTGTCAGGCGCCGAGCTGGCGGAGGCGTAGCACCCGCTCTCACGAAGCTGGATCCGAGCGCCGTTCCCGGGGCGTGCCACACACGGAGAGCACGACCCCGGGAACACGTATTCATTCGGGCTCGACGAGGAGCCGGGCGTAGTTGGACATCGACCGCTGGTAGCGCGGCAGATGCTTGGCGAGTGCCCCGACGGCGATCGACACCGCTTCCCGCTCCCGGCCGACGCTGGTCAGTGCCAGCGCGAGCGTCGCGGTGACGGCGTCGTCGAGTTCGTCGGAGCCGCGCCCGCGCTCCTCGGTCAGCAGCCGCACGCTCTCCTCGGGCTGCCCGATGTTCCGCAGCGAACTGGACATCTGGATCACCGAGCGCCGCCGGCGGATGCCGTCGATGCCCAGTTCCAGCGCTTTGCGGTACAGCGGGACCGCCTTGTCCGAATGACCGGTCGAGTCCCAGGCGCAGGCCCGCTCGAACGCCGCCACCGGATGGTCCGGCCCCAACTCGTCGACGAGTGCGTCGACACGCTTGCGGAACTTCTCTTCGTCCCAGTCGTCGGGTGCCGCGTTGAAGGCGGCCCACAGGTCCGCGCTGCGCTGTTCCCAGTCGGCGTTCGGATTCATCGTCTTCTCCTCATGATCGCTCGTTCAGAAGTTACCGCGCGAGTCTGTGCTCGCCTCCGCCAAAGGACGGCTCCGGCTGTGTTCAGACGGAACTGTGCGGGCCCGGGTAGCATGGCCGCCAGTGTTTCGGCGACAGCCGAATCTCTCTGTGCGGAAGGTGGTGCGGATGGCGGTCAGGTTGCGGTTCAGTCCGGCTGACCTGCTGCGCTGTCGCTTCGCCATCTCGCCCATGTTCGAGACGCTGTCCGCGGTGCGCTTGTTCTCCCCCCACGAAGGCGTCGGCCCGCACCGCCGCTGGCTCGACACCATCGACGCGCGGGAGCTCGACCTGCGGCCGCTGGCCCTGATCCAGCCGCGTCGCGGCTACACCCCGGATTTCCTCTCGCCGCCGCCGGTCAGCCCGCACCCCCGATTCGAGGACGAGTTGGAAGCGGTGGCGGCTACCGACCATGATCGGGTACGTGCGGAGCTGCGACGGTCACTGGCGGACAGCCCGGGGGCGGCCGAGACCGCGACCGGACGGATTCTGCTGGGCGACACTTCCAGTGTTCTCCAGACGCTGGTCTCGCTCCTGAAGCGGGCCTGGAAGGTTCTGGTCGAACCCGTCTGGCCGCAGGTACGCGGGCTGCTCGACGCCGACGTGAGCTTCCAGACCCGACGTCTCGCCGAAGGCGGTCTGGACCGGTTGTTCGCCGAGCTACATCCACGGCTGCGCTGGAACAACGGCGTACTGACCCGCGACTACGGCGACGACGAGCGTCGCGATCTGCGCGGCGAGGGGCTTGTCCTGGTGCCGAGCGCGTTCAAGTGGGATCAGGTCGTCGTCATCACCGACCCGCCGTGGCAGCCCACGGTGGTCTACCCGGCGCGCGGGCTCGGTACGCTCTGGCAGCCGCTTTCCGCCGATCGGCACGCGGCTCTGGGCCGGTTGATCGGCACAACGCGCGCGGCACTGCTGCTGAGCCTCGACGAGCCGGCGACCACCACCACACTGGCCCACCGCCACGCGCTGGCCGCCGGGACCGTCTCCGGGCACCTGTCGGTGCTGCGCGACGCCGGGTTCGTCGCCGGACAGCGGCACCGGCACGAGATCCGGTACCGGCGCACACCCCTCGGCGAGGCGGTTCTCCGGTAGCGCACCCCGTCGATCATGACTGTCCGATGGGGACTGTCCGATCTGGACCGTTCACGAGGGACCCGGCCCCCATGGACACGGATGGGTCGGCGACCGCGGCGGCCGGCGCGGTGCGCAGGTTCGGCAGCCACGGGCCGGGGCCGCCGTGGCGCAGCCGGAGGAGGAAGTCGAGGACACCGGCCGTACCGGCGCCGTAGGCGTACCCGTTGTCGGGTTCCGCGCTGATCCGCAGCCCGTCGACGGCCACCGCCTGGTCGGCGATGACCTCGCCGATCCGGGCGGCGTCGGCCCGCCAGCGACTCTCGCCGGTCACATCGGCCAGGTCGAGCAGCAGCTGCCCGGCTCCGGCCAGCCCGCAGCAGGCGCCTGGCGGGCTGGTCCACAGGCTGTGCGCGGCCGGTGCGCACCGGCGGGCCGCGCTGGCGAACCGGTCGTCGCCGGTCGCCGCGGCCAGCCGGATGAGGAACATGCCGGCGCCGGCGGATCCGTTGCACCAGTGCAGCCCGTCAATGCGGTCGTCTCCGTCCGGCGTCGCAGGCCAGAACAGGCCGCCGCGGTCGGGACGAGCCGCCCGCAGCAACGTTTCGCCCGCGCCGCGGGCGGCCCGCCAGAGCCGTGCGGACAGACCCGACAGGTCGTCGCGGCGGGGTGTGGCGCCTTTCGCGGCGGCGGTACGGTCCGCGACCTCGGCGGCGTGCAGCAGGAATGTCGCGATCCCAGCGAGGCCGTGGCCGAAGCCGTAGGAGCTGTGCGTACCCGAGGTGGCGCCGGTGGTCGACGGGATCGACCACCGCCACTCGTCACCATCCCGGTCGGCTGCCGCCAGGACCGCTTCGGCGCCGGCCAGTGCGTCATCTCGCAGCACGGGATCGTCGGTGGCCTGCCAGAGACGGATCCGGGCCAACCCGGCTCCGGACACGCCGTTCGTGACATCGGCGTTGGGGCCGCAGACAGGCAAGCAGTGAGCCAGCGCCACCGCTCGGGCGGCGAGCCGGCTGTCGCCGAGCAACACGGCGGCGTCGTACAACGCGATGGCGGTCCCGGCGCGGCCGAACGACAACCCGGGCAGGATCCGGGACACCTCGTACAGTCGCGCGTCGACCCAGGCGGCGGCCTGCTTCACCAGGTCGAGAGCCGTGTTGTCTATAGTGGACGGTCGGTGCCGGGCCGCACGAGTGAGGGTGGCGAGCACTCCGGCGGCGCCGCGCCACGCGTCACACGGATCGTGGTGCACCGTGGCGCGGTCGGAACGCCAGAGATAGGGCTCCTGCGGGCTCATCCCGCGTCGCAGGTGCTCGATGCCGTCGGCCAGCAGGCGGTCGGTCTCCTCGCCGCTCCCTGGTCGCCCGGGCGGTGCGACCCGTGCCGCGGGCCGCCCGGCACCCGGTTCGGCGGCCAGGTACGCCTGCGCCGCGGCTGTGGTCCACCGGACATTCGGGTCCGTGAGCGGACCTCTGGACACCTTCATCCTGTCGCTCCCCCTCTTCTCGCCCTTGCGGCGGCACATCCGCGGGACGAATGCTCGGGGCACCGTCCGCGGTCCAGCGGCGAGGCACACCGCCGCGGACGCTCGAACCCGCGTGTTCGTCGGCAACGCTAGGGATCGGCGGGTGCTGCGCGGATCGGGGAACCTCCTAGTCGATGCCGGCCTCGGGTATGTCGGGTTCCTGTCGGATTCGCCCGAGCGGATCGGGCAGGCACTAGCGTCCGGGTGTGCGGAGGACACCTGAGCGGTGAGTCCGATGGTTACCGGCGGGGCGGCGGCCGGAGATGGCGAGGACGGGGGTCTGGTCGGGCGGGCCAGTGAGCGCCGCCGGCTGGATGAGTTGCTGGCCGCCGCGGACCAGGGCCGCGGCGGTGCTCTGGTGATCCGCGGTGCGGCCGGCGTCGGCAAGACGGCGCTGCTGGAGTACTGCTGTGCGCGGGCCGACGGGATGCGGGTACTGCGCGCCAAGGGAGTGCCGTTCGAGGCGGAACTGCCCTTCTCCGCCTTGTATGAGCTCGCCCGACCGCTGCTGGAGTCACTCGATGAACTGCCGACGCAGCAGGCGGACGCGCTGCGGGCCACGTTCGCGATCGGCGGAGCCGGACCGGTCAACCGGCTGGCCGCGTACGTGGCGACCCTGAGCCTCCTCGCGACGGTGGCCGAGCGGGCGCCGGTACTGTGCCTCGTCGACGACGCGCACTGGATCGACCACGCCTCCGCCGAGGCGCTGCTGTTCACCGCACGGCGGTTGCTCGCCGACCGGGTCGCGATCGTCTTCGCCGCCCGGGACGCGTCGAGCTTCGACGCACCCGGCCTGCCCGAGTTGCCGCTGTCCGGGCTGACGTCCGACAGCGGGCTCCGGCTGGCCATGCGGTCCGGCCTGGGCCGGCGGGCGGCAGCCGAGCTGGTCGCCGCCACCGCGGGCAATCCGCTGGCCCTGATCGAGTTGCCGGCGATCCTGACCGAGGCCCAACGGCAGGGCCGCGCTCCGCTGGAGCACCCGCTGCCGGTGGCGGACCGCATCGAGAGGGCCTTTCTGGCGGAGGCCCGCAACCTGCCTGAAGCCACCCGGCAGGCCCTGACCATCTGCGCCGTTTCCGAAGCCAGCGCACTGGCTCTGCTCGATCAGGCGCTGAAGGTCGAGGGACTGGACCTGGGTGTGTTGGATCCCGCGGTCGACGCCGGGCTGATCGGGGTACGCGGGCAGGAGGTGACGTTCCGGCATCCACTGGTGCGCGCCGCGCTGCACAGCGCGGTCGGTCCAGGGCAACGCAGGTCCGCGCACCTCGCGATCGCGGCAGTGTTGACGGGTGCCGATGAGATGGACCGGCGCGCGTGGCACCTCGCGGCGGCCGCCACCGGACCGGACGAGGAAGCCGCCGCGCTGCTGGCCGAGACGGCCGAACGGGCGCAACGCCGGGGCGGGGTGGTGGCCGAGGCGCGAGCGTACGAGCGGGCCGCCCGGCTCACACCCGACCCGGAGAGGCGGGCATCCC
This sequence comes from Rugosimonospora africana, assembly GCF_016862975.1. Lineage (GTDB taxonomy): Bacteria > Actinomycetota > Actinomycetes > Mycobacteriales > Micromonosporaceae > Rugosimonospora > Rugosimonospora africana. Next base: position 183,796 of record NZ_BONZ01000030.1, on the reverse strand, counting down.
GGCTGTACGGGGCGGTCCGGGCGTGGACCAACGCCGGCTCCGGCGTGCACGCGATGGCCCTGGCCGACGAGTTGCTTGCCCTCACCCAGCGCGGCGACCTGCGCTGCCAGATAAAGGCGCTGCAGGTGCACCTCGCCCAGCAGCACGGCGGCACCGACACGGTCGACGAGACGTACCTGGCCGAAGCGGAGGCGTATGCGCGCACCGACCCGGTCAGCGCGGGCAAGATGATGAGCGCCGCCGTCAACCAGTGCTGGCCACGCCTCGATGTCGCCGGGATGCTGTCGGTGTGCACGAGAGCCATGGAACTGATCTCGGGCACCGCTGGCACCGCTGGCGCCTCGGACACCGCTCACGCTTCGGACACCGCTCACGCCTGGGACATCACGCAGGCCGCTCACGCCTCGGCCGCGACCTGGCCGAAGGGACCGATCAGGCTGGCCGCCGCCCAGGTGCTGGCGGGGCTGCCCGGCGGCGCCGCACTCGCCCGCGACTGTGTGACCGCCTGCGGAAACCGCGCGGACGGCTCGGCGGCGGAACTGGCCGAGGTGCTCTGCTGGCTCGAAGACTACGACACCGCGCGCTCACTGCTGGAACGCGAAATCGGCGAGGCGCGCGCGGCGAACGATGTCTTCCTGCTGGCGTACGCCCTGACCCGCCTCGCCGGGCTCGAGTACCGCACCGGTCGGCTGCACGCCGCGTACCGGGCAGCCACCGAGGCGGTACTGATCGCGGAACAGGTCGGCCTGCCCGCGCAGCGGGCGAACGCCCTGGCCATGTTGGCACTGGTGGAGGCCCTGCTCGGGGAGGAGGCCCAGGCGCTGGCGCGCGTCGACTCCTGTCGGCTGCTCATGCCCCCGGGATTCCGGGACATCGAGGCCCGGATCCGGTACGCCCACGGGATGTCGGCGGTTGTCGCGGCCCGCTGGACCGACGCCGTCACCGACCTGGAGTGGATCCGGTCCGCGCAGCTTCGCGGTGGCATCACGGAGCCGGGCTGGCTTCCCGTCACGGGCAACCTGGCCGAGGCGTACGCCCATCTGTCCCGTCCGGACCAGGCTGCGGACCTCGTGCGGCAGCTGGACGCGGGTACTGGCCGGATCACCACCCGGGCGGCGGTAGCCCGCGTCCAGGGATTGATCGCCGCCGAGCGAGGCCTCGACGACGCGTTCGCCACGGCGTTGGCGGCGTGTGATCCGGCGGTGCTGCCGCTGGAGCGGGCCCGCACGCTCCTGTGCTACGGGCAGCGCCTGCGCCGGGCCAAGCGCCGCCGGGACGCGCGCAGGCAACTGCACGCGGCGCTGCCGCTTTTCGAGGCGATCGGTGCTCAGGGGTGGGCACGGCGGTGCCGCGCCGAGATCAACGCGACCGGCCGACAGACCCCGAGCCGTGACGACCACGCCACCGGGCAACTGACCGTCCAGGAACGACAGATCGCCCTGCACGCCGCGGAGGGCCTGACCAACCGGCAGATCGCGACCCGCATCTTCCTGTCCCCCAAGACCGTCGAATACCACCTCGGGAACATCTACCGCAAACTGAACCTGCGCTCGCGCCCGGAGCTGATCCGCTACCTGTCCCGCCCGGCGCCTTCCGAACTGGACTGACAGCATCGGCCTTGGCGGTTGAGTCGCCTCACCGCCGAGCAGCGAGCCGAACTCGCGGGCCTGATCCAGAGCAGAGCGGACGCGACCCAGACGCCCGCTCTGCGCGAATTCATCGAGTCCACGCCCGCGGCTCTCGGACTCGCGGGCGAGGACGGAGCCGTGGGCGAGGACGGAGCCGTGGGCGAGGACGGAGCCGCGGCGGAGGTCGTTCCCCGACCGGACCCCGGGGCCGCGGTGCGGTTATCTCAGCCCCGCCTCGATGGCCTGGCGGGCCGCCAGAGCCGCGAACCGTCCGGCGTCAGTGTCCGCGAACAGCAGGCCCACGCCACCGTCGGGGGCGACCAGGGCGCCGATGAACCCACTGACCCGGGGGAACAAGGGCTGGCGCGGATCGGGCGCCGCCAACCGGATGGGGAACGCACCGGATATCGCGTGCGAGATTCCGTCCGCGACCGCTCCCGGCCCGATCCCGCTGGCGTCGACCGTGTTTCCCAGGTGGCTGGCGATCAGGTCGTACCCGGGATGGTCCTGCGCCGCGTCCGGGGGCGGCGTGTGGAAGTCGGCCTCCTGCACGAGTACCTGGAAGTGGGCGGACCAGTTCTGGTCGGGCAGTAGCAGACCGGCGTCGTGGAAGCCGTTGATGGTGAACGTGATGACCCGGTTGCGGGCGCGGACGAAGTCGCCGTACGAGTTGCTGACCGCGTCGATCGAATGCTGCGGGTACAGGCCGATGTTGTCCGGGCTCTGGTGCACGATGCGGTCGAAGGTCCGCCACACGTACGTCAGCAGTGAATCCCGGTCCAGGTAGGCCGATGGCGCGTCGGTCACCCGCTGCCCGTCGTAGCACAAGGCGCCCGCCTGGAACAGCACGGCGGACTGCTCCGGTACCGGCTGGAAGGTGTCCCGCAACGGGTACCCCAGCGAGCCCTTCTCCCAACCGCGGCGGCCCCACTCGCCGCGCAGCGCCCCATTGATCCAGAACGGACCGGTGTCCGGGTGCCAGTAAATGGACCCGTCCTTGTCGAAGTGGTTGTACCGGCCCGTCCCGTCCGGGCACGGCGTCTCGTCGGTGACCGGGACGCCGAGCAGTTCCAGTCCGTTGATCGAGTCGTACTTCGACCGGATGCCGCCGTGAATCTCGTGGGCACCGGTGCGCGGTCCGAAGTAGACGGTGCAGTTGTCGTACCGCTGGAAGTAGACCTTCTCGTCGGCGAAGATGCCGGGCGCGGACTGGATGGCGCCGTTGGCGGCGCCGGTGAACCCGGGCGAGAGCTGTGCGGCCTTCTGGTGGATGGCGTCCCGCGCGGCCACGAAGTGGGCGTCGAGCAGCGAATCGAGCGGCGGCCCGAAGCCGGGTGGCAGGTGCGCGGCGAGGATTTCCGGGCCGTCGTGTGGACCGGGCATGTCGGCTCCAATCTCTGGGTACCGCTGTCTGCCGGCCAGCGTCCCGCCGCCGGCGAGGCCCGGCATCAGGGCCAGCCCTGAAATGGCACACCGGAGCGGACGCCGGCGTGTCGGGTTCATGACCCGCGGTTGACCCCGGCGGGCACCGGCCGCATTCTGGCCGCGTGATTCCGTGGCGGGCAACGGGAGCCACCCTCGCCGGACGCGGTCAGCTCGCCGCCTCGGACCCACGGGCCGGCAACCCGCTCACCGTCTACGCCGCGGCGGCGCTCGGGCTGTTGGTCGCCGCGAGTGTTCTGCCGCTCAAGGCGCGGGACGCCACCCACTCCGTCGCCGATACCGTGTTCGGTGGGGTCAGCGGCGTGCTGTTCATCGGCGCCGGCCTGCTTGCGTTCCACCGGCGCCGCGACAACCCGATCGGGTTCCTGATGGTGCTCGTCGGCGTGGGTTGGTTCGCCGAGGATCTGCAGTTTTCCCACGGCCGGCTGGCGTACACGGCCGGCTTGATGCTCGGTACGGCATCGAACGGGTTCCTCGCCCACCTGGTCCTCGCGTTCCCGACCGGACGGCTCGGCTCGGCGGTCGAGCGGTGGCTGGTCGGCATCGCCTACGCCACCGCCCTCGGGCTCTCGCCGCTGGGCGTCGTGTTCGTCGACCCGCGCGACCGCGGCCGGGAACGCGCGGCCAACCTGCTGCTCGGGTACCCCTCGGACGGAGCCGTCAAGGTGATCGGCGGGCTGGTGTACGGCCTCGGCGCGGCTGTCGCCGTGGGCATCGCGGTGGTGTTGCTGCGGCGATGGTTCGCGGCCAGCGCGCCGCAGCGGCGGCTGCTCGCCCCGGTCTTCCTCACCGGGCTGGTCGGCGCGGTGGCGTCCGCTGCCAGCAGCGCCGCCGCCGACGGGACGCTTGCGCGGCTGATCTGCCTTGAGGTGTACGGGGTGGCCTTCTGCCTGCTGCCGCTGGGGTTCCTCGCCGGCGTGCTGCGGGTCAGGCTCGGCCGGACCGGGGTCGCCGCACTGCTCATCGACCTCCAGCGGCCGTTCACTCCGGCGCGGTTGCGCGACCGGCTGGCCGTCGCGCTGGGCGACCGATCGCTGCGCATCGGCTACTGGCGCCCGGACGGCGGGCAGCTTGTCGACGCCGAGGGAATCCCGCTGCCCGTCCCGCCGCCGGGTCGGGTGGTGACGTTCGTCGAGCGCGACGGCCGCCGGGTCGCCGGGCTGGTCCACGACGCCGCGCTGCTGGACGATCCGCACGTCCTGGAGGCCGCCACGGCAGCCGCCGGCCTGCTGCTGGACAACCAGCGGCTGACCGCCGAGGTGCGCGCGCAGTTGGCCGAGGTGCGTGACTCCCGCGCCCGGATCGTCGCCGCCGGTTCCGAGGAACGCCGGCGGATGGAACGGGACCTGCACGACGGCGTACAGCAGAGCGTGGTGGCCGCCGCGATCGGCGTGCGGATGGTCGACGAAAGCCTTCCGCCGGACGCCGATCCGCGGCTGCGAGCGTTGACCCGTGCCTGCGCCGACAGTCTCGAAGCCGCGCTGGCGGAACTCCGGGAACTGGTCCGGGGCATGCACCCGGCGATCCTGTCCGAGCTGGGTCTCGTACCCGCGCTGGAGTCGCTGGTCGAACGGGCGCCGGTACCGGTCGCGCTGACCGCGCCGCCGCTGCCCCGGCTCCCCACGCCAGTGGAGGAGACGGCGTACCGGGTGGTCGCGGAGGCGCTGACCAACGTGATGAAGCACGCGCGAGCCAACCGGGTCCAGGTCCGGGTCGGCTACGACGGCACAGTGCTGCGCGTCGAGGTGGTCGACGACGGGATCGGCGGGGCGGACCTGGCGGGTGGGTCGGGTCTGCTCGGGCTGACCGACCGGGTACGCGCGCTCGACGGCGACCTCGTGCTGCGCAGCGCGCCCGGACACGGTACGTCGGTGTCGGCGGTCCTCCCGGGAGGCGCGTGATGCCGGTACGGGTGGTGCTCGCCGATGATGCCGTTCTCGTGCGTAGCGCGATCGGCACGCTGCTGGGCCATCACGGTTTCGAGGTCGCGGCCGAGGTCGGCGATCCGGACGCGTTGTGGGACGCGGTCGTCACGCACCGGCCGGACGTTGCCGTGGTGGACGTCCGGATGCCGCCGACCCACCGCCTGGAGGGGCTTGAGGCCGCCGTGCGGATCCGGGCCGCCCATCCCGGCGTCGGTGTGCTGGTGCTCTCCCAGCACCTCGAGTCGCGCTACCTGGCCGACCTGCTGAGCGGCAGCGCCCGTGGCGTGGGGTACCTGCTGAAGGAACGGGTCGCCAGCGTGACCGAGTTCCTGGACGCGCTGCACCGCGTTGCCCGCGGCGGCTGCGCGGTCGACCCGGCCGTCGTCGCGGTGATGCTCGCCGACCGGCGGCGCGAACAACCGCTGGGACGGTTGACCGCGCGCGAACGGGAGGTGCTTGCCCTGATGGCCACCGGCCGTTCCAACGTGGCGATCGCGGCGCAGCTATGCCTGACCCCGAAGACTGTGGAGTCACACGTGCGCAGCATCTTCCTACGCCTGGACCTGCCGCCCGAGCCCGACTACCACCGGCGCGTCCTGGCCGTCGTCGCCTACCTGCGCACCGCATAGCGTCCTACGCACCGCATAGCGTCCTACGCACCGCAGAGCCTCCTACGCACCGCACGGCCTACGCACCACACAGCCTACGCACCGCGTCGGCGGTCAGCGCGGCCTTCGGAAGGAAGCCGGCCGCGCCGCAGTCACGCACCCGAGAGCCGTAATCCGCCCCGGCACCGATCGAGCAGAGCACCACCCGGGCCGCCGAGCCGGTGTCTCTCAGCGTCCGGCAGACGGTGAACCCGTCCAGGTCGGGCAGCCGCACGTCGAGCAGCACCACCTCGGGGGCCAGCTCAGCCACCACCGCGAGCGCCTGCCCGCCGGTGGCGGCCTCCCCGACGACCTGGAACCCGCCATCCAGCAGCAGCGCCCGCGCCATCGCGCGGAAGCCGGCGTGGTCATCGACAATCACCACCGTCACCATCGCGGCCTCCCGGACGAGCTTCACCCGCCGCCGCCGTCCCGACATCAGGGTCAGCACTGATGTGCGGCGCCCGGTTCGCCCGCACCATCGGGGCACGGCCTCCACCGAGTGGGACAGGATCGAGGGACAGTGACAGAGAGCGTGCGGCCGGACGGATCGGGCGGGTACATCAAGAAGTCCAGCTCCGAGTCCGGCGGAAAGGTCTACACCCACCTCGAGCACGTGGACGATCAGGGGCGGGTCACGGCAACGGGTGACGAGGTACGCGGCACCGACCAGTCGGGCAACGGGCATGTCGACCGCACCACGGACATCCGGGATCCGGACACCGGGCAGACCTACCACGAGGAGCACCACACCACGGAGTACCGGCAGGACACACCCGACGGCGAACACCAGAAGGGCGAGACGGTACACGACTGGTCCACGACCGAGTCGGATGCGAGCGGCACTCGGGAGACCCGGGGGTCGGACGTCCAGAAGGCGGACGGGACCAGAAGTACGACCGAGGTCACCAAGGATCTCACGACTGGCGAGACGACGATCAGGACGACGACCGTCGACGGTCGCGGCAACGGCAGCGAGCGCACCGAGGTCCTCGACGGCAACGGTGAGGTGCGGTCCGACGAGACGGTCCCGGTCCACGGGACGCCCGAACCGGACGACGGGCCGGTCGGCCCGTTCCCCGACCCGGACCCGGACGTCGTGGAGCCGGACCCGCGGCCCGACCCGGATCCCGATCCGGACCCAGACCCCGATCCCGACCCAGACCCGGACCCCGACCCGGACCCCGGACCCCAACCGGACCCCGGACCCGAGCCGGACCCGGATCCCGAGCCGGACCCGGATCCCGATCCGGACCCGGATCCCGATCCGGATCCCGGACCCCAACCGGACCCCGATCCCGGACCCGATCCCGATCCTGGGCCCGAACCGGGTCCAGACCCCGATCCCGACCCGGATCCCGGTCCTGACCCAGACCCCGATCCCGGACCCGGACCCGAACCGGGTCCAGACCCGGACGAGGTCATCGACCTCGGGCAGCTCCGGGCGCCCGGTCGGCTGACGATACCCGCGCTGCGGGACGTGATACGCGCCGAACTGGAGGGATCGTGACAAGCATTCCGCGGTACAAGTCCGACGAGGCCGTGGTCTACGACGACGTACTCCCCGCCGACCAGTTCGCCGCCCTCTTCCGGTACCTCAACGGAGTCGAGTACGCCTCGGTACACGCGCAGCGGTGGCACAAAGTCTGGCGGCTGACCGACGGGAACCCGTTGACCGCCAAGGCCGGCTGGTACCACCCGCGGCCCGTCGGCCGGCCGCGCACGCCCCGGTACCCGACCGGTACCCCGCTGGACCGCCTCGTCGACTGGATCGTGGCACGGGTACCCGACGTCGCGTCCGTGGTCGGCAACCTCGACGCGTGGGAGGCGCTGTCGTTCGCACCCTGGATATACCCGGCCGGCTCCGGGCTGTCGCTGCACCAGGACGGCGCCCGCTACACCGGTGCGTTCACCTACTTCGCGCACCCGCACTGGAAACTGCACTGGGGCGGACACCTCATGGTGTTGGATCCCCAGACCCCGCGGCGCGACCTCGCCGGCGGCGAGCTGATGCCCGCGTTCCTCAACGACGACGATGAGACCGCCCGCGTGTTCGATCCCGGACTGGCGCAGGTCATCCTGCCCAGGCCGAACCGCATCGTGTTCATCTCGCCGACCGCCCAACACGTCCTGACCAAGGTCGACGCCTCCGCCGGCCAAGCGGCCCGCGTCTCCGTCGCCGGCTTCTTCCACAAGCCCGCCACCCGACCGCAGGCCCCCTGACGCCGGACTCTCAGCGCCACGCGGGTACCGGCGGGACACCTCGGCCGACCGCTTCCCTGCGTGCCAACGCACAGAACTCGCGTACCTTCGCCCGCACCGGTTCGGTCTCCATCCCGAGCACCCTGTACATCAGCCCGGCGTCATTGGGCAGCCGGGAGACTCCGGCCGCGAGCGGCACATCGCCATCCCAGGACGGTGGTGTCCGGTCGAACACCCGGCGGGCACAGCCGGGCGCGGTCAGCAGAACTGCGCTGCCCAGCACCTGGAAGTCGCCGAGCACGCCGAGGCGGTCGGTCGGCCACCGTCCCGGAGCCACCACGAATTTGTCCACGAACAGATCCGGTCCGTGCGGGCGGCCCGCGCGCAGCGTGGAGGAGAACAGGTCGTACTGGAACACTTCCCCACCCCCGTGGTGTGTGCGGCCGGGCAGCAGGGTCTCCGCGTACAGCAGGGTGGCGGACTCCGGCAGCGTGACGGTGGTGTGCGTGATGAACCTGCTGTGCCGGTACGGGACGACGGGCTCCGGGAGACATTCCAGGTAGGCGTTCTCGGCGAGGTCGAGCCGTTGGATCTGGGAGGCGTAGTTCGCGTCCATCGCCTGGATCTTCGTGGCCGCCTGGGTGGTGACGAGCGCCCGGGCGCCCGCGCCGAGGGACACGTCGATCCGGTACCGGTCGCCCTGCAGGATCCCGCCGGACGTCGAGATGACGTACACGCAGGCCAACTCGGGCATCTCCGGATCCCAGTACAGCGCCCGCTGCGCCAGCAGCGGAGCCTGCCGGTACAGGTCGGCGAGAACCGTCCGGCCGGCTCGGTGCTCGAAGGCCAACCGCAGCAGGCCGACCTTGCCCGGTGCGGCACTGGGCAGCTGTGCCGGCTCATCGTGGTACGGCGCCAGTTCCGGTGCGTCGTCGAGCTCGATCACGCGGGTACGTCCACCGGATCCGGCGTGGACGCCAGGTCGAACAGCGCGTTGTGCCGGACCAGGGTGATCAGCGCGTCGATGCCGTCGCCGGTCTTGCAGTTGGTGAAGACGAAGGGTTTGCCGCCGCGCATCGCGGTCGCGTCCCGCGCCATGACGTCCAGATCGGCCTCGACGTGCGGGGCGAGGTCGGTCTTGTTGATGACGAGGATGTCCGACTGGGAGATGCCCGGACCGTTCTTGCGCGGGACCTTGTCTCCGGCGGCTACGTCGATGACGTAGATGAAGTAGTCGACCAGGGCCGGGCTGAAGGTGAGGGTGAGGTTGTCCCCGCCGCTCTCGATGAGCACCAGGTCGGTGTCCGGGAACCGGGCCTCCATGTCTTCCACCGCCGCGAGGTTCATGCTCGGGTCCTCGCGGATCGCCGTGTGCGGGCAGGCGCCGGTTTCCACGCCGATGATGCGTTCGGCCACCAGTACCCCGGTCAGCGCGCGCCGGACGTGCTTGGCGTCCTCGGTGGTGACCACGTCGTTGGTGACCACGAGGACTCGCAGCCCGCCGGCGACCAGCCGGGGCACGATGGCCTCGATGACCGCTGTCTTGCCGCTTCCGACCGGGCCGCCGATGCCGATCCGGCAGATGGTTTTCATGACTGTTCTCCCGAAGCTGTCCGCTCAATTCATGAACATGCGCACGTGCGCGTGGACGTGTGCGGCCGCCAGCACGTCGATGACCGGGCCGAAGGTCGCCATGTCGTCGAGGTGCGCGCCGGCAGCCCGTTGGTAGTCCTGCGCGGCACTCGCGGCCGTCGCGTACAGGATCGCCTGGGTGTCGAGGTGGTCGACGCGCATCAGGCGCAGGGCGGCGCCGAGCACCATGACCGCGACGCCGTACTGGTGCGCGGCGAACGCGTCCTGTTCGGACAGTCCGAGCCCGGCGAACAGGACGCCGAGGGCGACCGGGTAGGTGACCGGCACCCGGTCGGTGGCGGCCTGGCGCAGCCGCCTGTCGAGCATCGAGTCCCCGACGATGCGGGAGGCCGCCTCGGCCAGTTTGCGGCCCATCCGCACGGTCATCGTCCGGGCTTCTTCCGACAGCTTCCGGAGGTGCACCGCCTCGTCGGCGTCGCGGATCCGGTTCAGGTCCCCGGCGGCGGCGCCGCGGTACCCGGCGAGCAGCGCGACGCCGTCGCCGGTGGCGGCCAGGTGGGTCACGGTGCGGGTGAACTCCTCCAGGCCGGCCCGGTCGCGGACGACTCCGTGCTGGACCGCGGACTCCAGCCCGCCGGAGAACGCGAACGTGCCGACCGGGAACATCGAGTCGCCGAACTGGAGCAGTGCGAGGGCCGCCGGGATGCCCGGCGCGGGCACCCCCATCACTCGTCGCTGTGCGAGTGCGGCGTCGCACCCGCGCCGCCGAACAACCGGCGGGACTCGTGCGGCGCGAGGTATGCGATGACTTCGGTTCCGGGTACGAACGAGTGGCACACGCCGGCGAGGTCGTGGGTACGCATCACGGCGTCCATCACCTTCCGGTCCACGGTCAGCGGCACGTACACCCGGCTGCCCTTCACCACCGCGGGCCAGTGCTGGTTGCCGATCGCGTGCCCGAGTTCGACGGCCGTGCGCAGACCGAGATCGGTTGGCTCCTTCTCCAGCGCGGTCAGGTCGACGACCATCACCTCGCCGAGCTGGATCCGGGCGACGATCGCCGTGGCCGCCGCGCCGTTCCAGTGCAGGATGTCACCGTCGCGCAGCCGGCTGCCCCGGCGCAGCGACAGCGCCACCTCGGCGCCGTCCAGCGTCCGCTTGCGCAGTCGGGTCTTCTGCGCCTCCCACTGGTCCAGTGGCAGGCTGTCCACCCTGGCCGCGGCGAGCCGCGTCGCCCAGTCGGGCTCACAGGCGTTGCCCAGTACCGATTCCACGAGCATCTCGCAGCCCTCCGGTTAGCTGAAGAAGTACAGCTGGGACAGCGGGAGGTTCTTCGCCGGGGCGACCGTCGCGTGCACCCCGTTGACCTTCACCGCGAACGTCTCCGGATCCACCTCGATGTTCGGCAGGGCATCGTTGCGGACCATTTCGCGTTTGGTGAGCCCGCGGGTCCCGCGTACCGGAAGGACCCGGCGCCGCAGGCCCAGCCGCTCCCCCACGCCCGCCTCGCAGCCGGCCTGCGACATGAACGTCACGCAGCTGTCCGCGAGCGCGGTGCCGTACGCGCCGAACATCGGCCGGTAGTACACCGGCTGCGGAGTCGGCAGCGACGCGTTGGGATCGCCCATGACCGACCAGACAATCATCCCGTTCTTGATGACCATCTTGGGTTTCGCGCCGAAGAAGGCCGGCTCCCACAGCACGAGGTCGGCCATCTTGCCGGCGGTGACGGAGCCGACCAGGTACGCGACGCCCTGGGTGATGGCCGGGTTGATGGTCACCTTGGCCAGGTACCGCAGTACCCGGAAGTTGTCGTTGTCCGGCGAATCCTCAGGCAGCTTGCCCCGGGCCGTCTTCATCACGCTGGCCAACTGCACGGTCCGCAGCCAGTTCTCGCCGACGCGTCCCATCGCCTGCGAATCGCTGGCCATCATGGAGATGACGCCCAGGTCGTGCAGGACGTCCTCGGCGGCGATCGTCTCCGCCCGGATCCGGCTCTCGACGAACGCCACATCGGAGGGCACCGCCGGATTGAAGTTGTGCGCGACCATCGTCATGTCGAACAGTTCGGCCTGGGTGTTGACGCCGTACGGGTTGGTCGGCGTGGTCGAGCTGGGCAGGCAGTTCATCTGGCCGGCGACCGTGATGATGTCCGGCGCGTGGCCGCCACCGGAGCCCTCGGTGTGGTACGTGTGAATGGTCCTACCCTCGAACGCGGCGATGGTGTCCTCGACGTACCCGCTCTCGTTCAACGTGTCGGTGTGGATGGACACCTGGACGTCGAAGCGCTCGGCGACGGTCAGCACCGACCGGATCGCCTGCGGCGTGGCGCCCCAGTCCTCGTGCAGTTTGTAACCGGCCGCGCCGGCGCGGGCCTGCTCCTCCAACGGAGCGAGGCCGGAGCTGTTGCCCTTGGCCAGCAGCCCGACATTGACCGGAATCCCCTCGAACGCGCGCATCATCGCGTGCAGGTTCCACGGACCGGGGGTGCTGTTCACGCCGTTCGTGCTGTCGCTGGGACCGGTTCCACCGCCGAAGATTGTGGTGGTGCCGTTGCTGAGCGCGGCGTACGCCTGCTGTGGCGAGATCAGGTGCACGTGGGTGTCGACGCCACCCGCGGTGAGGATGAGGTGTTCGCCGGAGATGGCGTCACTGCCCGGGCCGGTCACCAGTCCGGGGGTGACCCCGTCCATCACGTCCGGGTTGCCGGCCTTGCCGATCCCGGCGATTTTCCCGTCCCTCACGCCGACATCGGCCTTGACGACACCGAGCTGCGCGTCGAGCACGGTCACATTCGTGATGACCAGGTCCAGCACGCCGTGCGCGTTCGTGAGTTCGGCGTTGGAGCCCATGCCGTCGCGCAGCGTCTTGCCCCCTCCGTACATGGCCTCGTCGCCGAGCACCCGGAGGTCCTTCTCGATCTGGACGTAGAGGTCGGTGTCGGCAAGCCGGATCTTGTCGCCCACCGTGGGACCGAACAGTCCGGCGTACTCCTGCCGGGAGATCTGATTCATCGGCTATCCCGCGTCGGCGCCTGGGTGGGGTGTGAAGTCACGGATCAGGGCGCGCCACGCCGCCCGCGCGCGATCCGGCTGGTACCCGTGCGTGGCGGCGTTGCCGGTCCAGCCGTTGACCAGGCCGTTGAACCCGTACACGCGTTGCCGGCCTCCGTACGGGACGAGCTGCACCGTCTTCTGGTCGCCCGGCTCGAACCGGACCGAGGTACTGGCCGGGATGTCCAGCCGGCGACCGAACGCGGCCTCCCGGTCGAACTGGAGGCTCCGGTTCGTCTCGTAGAAGTGGAAGTGGGAACCCACCTGGATCGGCCGGTCTCCCGTGTTGCGCACCTCGATCCGGATGGTGGGTCGCCCGGCGTTCAGCTCCAGCGGTTCGTCCGCGAGCACATACCCGCCGGGTGGCACCTCGGCCGCCATCGTCATTCCCCTACTGGATGGGCGAGTGCACGGTCACCAGGCGGCTGCCATCGGTGAACACCGCCTCGACCTGAACCATCGGCACCATCTCGGCGACGCCCTCCATGACATCGTCCCGGGTCAGCACGTGGCTCGCGGCGTGCATGACCTCCTCGACGGTCTTGCCCTCCCGGGCGCCCTCCAGCGCCGCCGCGGCGACCATCGCGACCGCCTCCGGGTGGTTGAGCTTCACGCCCCTGCTCTTGCGGGCGGCGGCGATCTGCGCCACCGAGAGGATGGTGAGCTTGTCGAACTCTCGCGGAGTCAGCTGCATGGTTCCCGTCCTTCGCTCCGGTCGGGATCCACTATAAGCGGACACAAGCGGGCATAGTGCCCGAACGGGTGTCAGACGCCGGCGAGCCCCTGAGGGCTGTTGTACGGGATGCCGACGCTGGTCACCTCGTCGAGCGAACCGTCATCCTGGACGGCGTAGCCCACGAGCTTCGACGCGTTGCCGTAGATCTGGTACAGGTAAGCGCCGTCCGGCGACAGCCAGTTGTCGCTCGGCCCGCTGCTGACCGTTCCGTTCAGCGCCCGGAACGTGCCGTCTCCCGGAACTTTCGGGCACGCCGGGTCCTGGGCGAGGGACACCTCGGTGCCGTCGATGCGGTAGCTGCTGATGGTGCTGTACCCGAAGTCGGTGGCGAACACCATGCTGTCGTCCGGAGCGACGGACAGCCAGCACAACTCCGAAGGCTTGCCCGCGCTGGTGTCGATGGTGACCAAGGGGCCGACGCTCACCTCACCGTCGCCGTCGATGGTGCCCATGGCGATCCCGTCACCGACCGCGTAGCCCAGGATGAAGGTGTCCTGGCGCCCGTGCAGGAACGCGATGTAGAACGGGGAACCGCCGCCACCGTCGTGGAACGAGCAGGCGCCGAGCGTCCCGTCCGCGTTGACGGGGAAGGTGATGAGGCCGTCGGGGTCTGGCTCGTTCGAGGCGATCGACTTGAGCTTGCCGTCGGGCCCCTTGACCCAGAGGATCGCCGAGCCGTCCGGGTTCGCGGTCGGGCGCTGGTCGAAGGTGGTACCGACAAACAGGTGCCGCTCGTCCGGCGAGAGCGCGACCATGGTGGCGACGCGGTCGTGCTTGTCCAGCGTGTTCACCGAGTAGCGCTCCAGGCGCACGGTCAACCTGCCCCCCGGGTCGACCGACATGAGCCGCACGTGGTCGGGGCCGAACCCGTGCAACACAAACAGCGTGCCGCTCGACGGGGCATAGGCCAGCGACTTGGCCGTGCCAGACTGCCCGTCTACCGGGTTCCCGGTAGGCTTCACGTCCACCAGCGACAGGCAGCCGTTGCCGTCCATCTCAAAGCTGGACACCGAGTTGTCGCCGCCGTTGGTGGCGAACAGGAACCTCCGGTCCGGCGTCAGGATGACACTGGCCGCACCCTCGAAGTCGTTCGGCGCGCTGGGCTGGCCGCTGATCGGCTTGAAGCCCGCGGAACCGGAGCCACCCGTCGGTACGCGCTCGATCTCGATCAGGCCGCCGTCGGGCGAACGCCGGTAGTGGACGACGGCGTTTCGCGCCTCGTTGGTCTGGATGTAGAGGTGGCCGGTGGGCCGCCTGTCCGCTTGACGGTCCGGCATCGGCACGGACTGTTGATTGTGCATACCCGTCTCTTCCGCATCCCGTTGCCTCGGCGCGACCGGCGCGCCGGGTTCTGGCACCGTTGCGCGCCGCGCGGCATCCGCTTCGAGGCTACTGTGAATGGTTGTGCCGGTAGCCGGAACGGCGAATCTCGCCGCGGCACGCGGCGGAGGCACCCTTCGGATAGCCGAAACGACGGCGAGGATCGCGGCGGCGAGCCAGGTCGCGGCGATCGTGATGGCCAGACCGGTGGGATAGTCGCGGGGCAGGGCGGAGGGATTGTCCGCGATCCGGCCCCGGCCGAGCACCAGCGGCCAGGCCACGGCCGCGACCGAGGCCGTGACGATCAGCGCGGCCTGGACGTGGGCGCGGACACGAGCCGGCACGGTCGCTCGGATCGCGACACCGGCGGCGAGGACCAGCGGCATCCATACCGCGTCGTGGAGGGCGAGGACGGCGAGCAGGAACACCACGTGCTTTCCGGGCACGATCGCGGGGGCGCGGGCGGCGCCGGCCACCGCGTAGCCGATCGCGCACAGGCCCAGGCTCGCGACGACGATCCGCACGGCTCTCATGGCTGCCGGACCGTCATCACGGCGACCCATTTGGTCTGCAGGGCACCGGGCCGGTTGGGTGCGATGAGCCGGGCCGGGTACCCGTGGTCGAGGGCCAGCGGTTGGCCGTGCAGGCGCAGCGCGATGAGCGTCAGCGGGTCATGGGCGTGCGGCGGCGCGAGTGTGGATTCGCCGTACGCGCTGCCCTGTTGCAGCGAGCGGAGGTGCACCGAGCAGTCCGGGTCGGTGGCGCCGGCCAGGTGTAGCAGGTCCACCACGCGGACACCGGTCCACTGTGCCTGCGCGCTCCAACCCTCCACGCAGGTGATCGGCAGCGAGACGGTGTGTTGGGGCAGCGCGGACAGTTCGGCGAGCGACAGCAGCCGGGTACCGGCCGGTCCGGTCAGCGTCAGCCGGTAGCCGGGATCGGTCGCCAGCTCGGCGACCCGGGCCGCCCTGGCCGACGTGTTGACCGGCAGCCGCTGGGGCCCGACGTCCGGTCGCCGCGGCGCCAGCACCGAGACTGCCTTGAGCGGAGCGACGGTCTGCCCGGCGGTGGCGAGGGTGATGGCACCGGCGCTCGCACCGACGGCGGCAAGCAGGCCGCGCCGGGACAGCCCTTCGACGGCCGGCTGCGGCCCGGCCGGGCGGGTGAGCGCCCGGCGCACGACCGGCAGTTGCACCGCGATGTGCACCAGGAGGGCACCGATGGTCAGCCAGGCGGTCCAGTAGTGCGCGACGGTGAAGAAGAACGGCATCACCGTGTACCAGCGGGCGATGTTGAGCAGCCCGGTGACGACCTGGAACAGGGCGGACCCGACGAGTACCGCGACCGACGCGCGTTCCAAACCGTGGACGACACCGCGTACCGGCGGCCAGGTGAACAGCTTCGGATACACCGACCACAGCTTGGCGCCCAGCAACGGGACCGCGGCCATCCCGGTGGCCACATGTAGACCCTGCGTGACGCGGTAAAGCCATACCGGGCGTGAGGGCCACCAGAACCAGGCCGGCGGGTGCTGAATGAGATGGCTGAGGTAGCCGGTGACGAAACACATCCCGAACGCCAGTCCCAGCCACAGCCCGAGCTGGCTGGACAGCCGCTCGGAACGCAACGTCGAGGTGAACCTCAGGTTCGGGCGAGGCGGGCGAACCACCGTTGCGCCTCCCCCCAGAACTCCAGCGCGGACAGCCCGGCCTGCTCGGCCAACGCGGGCAAGTCATCGGCGGCAACGACCGCCCACAGGAACGGCTGGCTGGTTCGTTCGTCGTGACGCAGCAGCATCGGTCCGCTCCAGGTGCCGCTGCCGGGTGGGTCCAGTTCGACGAGGATGTCCCCGTCCGGACCCAGCAGTTCCAGGCAGCGGGCGAGCAACCGGCGAGGGTCCCCGCCGATGCCGATGTTTCCGTCGGCGAGGAGGATGTGCTGCCAGGATCCCTCGTCGGGGATGGCGGCGAACACATCGGCCCGGTGGGCCGGGGCTCCACGCCGGCGGGCTTGGCGGATCGCCTCAGCCGAGACGTCCACGCCGAGCGCCGGCCGGCCCGCGGCCGCCAGGGCCGCGGTGAGGCGCCCGGGGCCGCACCCCACGTCCAATGTGGACCCGACGCAGCGATCGAGCATGCCGCTGTCGCCGGACCGCAGGTCCCCGCACCAGTCCCGGGGGTTCAGCCGGCGGGGTGGCCAGCGGTGCACCGGATCCAGCAGTTGCAGTACCGTCGACCGCCCGGCGGCTGCCTGACGCAGTGCCCTGCCGTAGCAGGAGAGCGCGGCGGTCATCGGGCGGCCAGCGTGGGGAGATGGCGCTCCACCGCGGCGGCGAAGGCGGTCTGCGGGGCGTCCGCGGCCACCTGCCGGGCATCGCCGGCGGTGTCGACGTCCCTCAGCGTCGGCCCGTACTCCACCCGCAGTCCCCGACCGGACAGCAGGGCGGCGGTCTGGGCGCAGGTGTCCGGTGTGGACATCGGCACGCTGGTGAGTCCGCCGGCGTGCGCCGGTTCGCGCAGGGCCAGGGCCCACCACCCGCCGTCATGGGCGGGTGCCAGCACCGCGTCGGCCCCGGAAAGGCGGGCGGCAACCGAGGACATCAGCTCCGGGGTGATCTGTGGTGTGTCCATTCCGATCAGCAGCGACGCGACGCCGGGCAACGCGGTGTCGGCGAACGCGTGCGCGAGGCGCTCACCGAGCTCTGTGCCCCGCTGTGGCGCGACCCACCACCCCGGCGGCGCGGCGTACTGTCCACTCAGGACCATGGTGCGCCGGACCGCGGGTGTCGCGGTGGCCGTCGCGAGAGTGTCCGACAGGGACGCCGCGGCGATGGCGGCGGCTTGCGCCGGGGTGCAGGGCGGGCAGAGTCGGGTCTTGACCCGGCCCGGCACCGGGGCCTTGGCGATGACGAGCAGCTGTACGGTCATCGGGCCGCCACCCGGGACATGTCAGCGACGGCGCGCAGGGTGCCACGGACGGTACCGGTCACCTTGGACCGCCCGCCGGCGCGCGGAGCGTAGTCGACGTCGACCTCGGCGATGCGCCAACCGGACCTCGCCGCCCTGAGCACCATCTCCAGCGGATAGCCGAACCTGCGGTCGGTCAGCCCGAGGTCCAGCAGGGCTTCGCGCCGCGCCGCACGCATCGGGCCCAGGTCGTGCAGCGACACCCCGGCGGTACGCCGCAGCCGAGCCGCCAACAGCGCGTTGCCGATCCGGGCGTGCCAGGGCCACGCGGCGCGACAGGTCGGCCGGCGCCGACCCAGCACGAGGTCGGCGGCGCCGGTCAGCACCGGCTCGACCACCCGGGCCAGTTGACCGGGGTCCAGCGAACCGTCGGCGTCCATGAAACACACCACCGGTCTGGTGGCCTCCTCCAGCCCACCGTGCGCGGCGGCTCCGAAGCCGCGTTGCCGGACCTCCACGACGCGTGCGCCGTGGGCCTCCGCGATGGCGGCGGAGCCGTCGGTGGAGCCGTTGTCGACCACGATCGCGCGGGCTTCCACCGGGATCCGGGACAACACGAACGGCAGCGCGGCGGCTTCGTTCAGACAGGGCAGTACGACATCGACGTGGCGCATCACGCCGGCAACGCTAAGCAGGGTGGCGCGTTGGACGCAGCACCGTCCTGCTTACGAAACCCTTACCGGCAACCGATTTCTTACCAACTCATAACGCCGGTCATGGATGCCGCGCACCGTTCCGCGACCGCCGGTAGGGTCGGGGACCGCCATGACCCAGACTGATGAGCACCCACCGGACACCCATCCGCAGACACGCAGATCCCGCTGGCTGGGTTCACCCGGGGACCGGCTGGTACTCGCCGTCGAGGCGGGCCTCGTCGGCGCGGCCGTGCTCGTCGGCGCGATCCTCAACCATCACGGCGTGAGGATCCATGCCGATGCCGCGCCCATCTACGGCCGTTGGCTGCCACACATCGGCCCCGGTACCCCGGCGGCTGTCGCGCTCGCCGCGATCGTCGTCCTCCGGGGCGAGGCGTGGGCACGCCGGCTGCGCTGGGGCCGGCTGCTCGGCGCCGCGTACCTTGCCGGGCTGGTGTGGACGCTGAGCCTCGCGCTGGTGGACGGCTGGTCGAGAGGGCTCGCGACCCGCCTGACACCGCAGGCGGAGTACCTCCACGACATCCCCAAGGTCACCAGCGTCTCCGCGATGCTGCACGGCTTTTCCAGCCACATCCTGGACTTCCAACCGGGTTCCTGGGCCACCCACGTGGCCGGCCACCCGCCCGGCGCGTTTCTCGTCTTCGTCCTGCTGGACCGGATCGGTCTCGGCGGCGGCGTCCCGGCCGCGCTGCTGTGCGTCGCCGTCGGAGCCACCGCACCGCTGTCCGTCGCCGTCACCCTGCGCGCACTGCGGAACGAGGCAACGGCCCGCCTCGCGCTGCCGTTCCTGGTGCTGTGGCCGGGGGCGATCTGGGTCGGGGCGTCCGCCGACGGCCTGTTCATGGGTGTCGTCGCCGCCGGCCTGGCGCTACTCGCGGTCGGCTCGTGGCGCCCCGCGGTGGCCGGAGGGCTGTTGCTGGGATACGCCCTGTACCTGTCGTACGGGTTGGTGTTCGCCGGGGCGCTGGCGCTTGTCGTGTTGGCTCAGCGAACCCGGACCCGGTTGGCCGCCGCCGTGGCCGGTGCGCTCGGCGTCACCGTAGTCGTCACCGTCTTCACCCTGGCCGGTTTCTGGTGGCTCACCGGATACCACCTCGTGGTCCAGCGGTACTACCAGGGTTGGGCGGCCGACCGGCCGTACGGCTACTGGGTGTGGGCGGACCTCGCCTGCCTCCTGCTGTCGGCCGGCCCGGTGATCGGACCCGCGCTGTGCCGGGCCGCCCGCCGGCGGCGGGACCTGCGGTCCGCGACCGTGTGGTTGCCGCTGACCGCCGCGTTCGCGGTGGTGGCCGCCGACCTGTCCGGGCTGAGCAAGGCCGAAGTGGAGCGGATCTGGCTGCCGTACGAGATCTGGCTCCTGGCCGCCGTCGCGGGACTGCCCGCGAACCAACGGCGCGGTTGGCTCGCCGTACAGGCTCTGATCGCCCTCGGCCTCAATCACCTGCTGCTGACGAGCTGGTGACCACCGCGGGCCCCGCACTCGCGGCCGGCTCGCGCAGCTCGGCCGTGGCGAACTCCGCGACCCCGGCGTCGAAGCCCACCGTCGCACGGAAGCCCAGAAGCGACTCCGCCCGCTGGGGCGACGCCACCACGTGCCGCACATCGCCCGCCCGCGCCCCGCCGACCGTCACCGGAGCGGGACCGTTCATCGCCCGCGACAACGCCTCGGCGAGTTCGCCGACCGTGTGCGGCTGGCCAGAGCAGACGTTCAGCGGCACGAATCCACCCGCCGCGACCCCGGCCTCCAGCGCCAGCACGTTCGCCAGCGCCACATCCCGCACGTGGACGAAGTCCCGCAGCTGCCGGCCATCCTCCATCACCCGCGGCGCCTCACCCCGCTCCAGCGCCGACCGGAAGATGGCGGCCACTCCGGAATAGGGCGTGTCCCTCGGCATCCGCGGCCCGTACACGTTGTGATAGCGCAGCGCCCACACGCTGCCACCGGCCTGCCGTACCCAGGCGGCGGCGAGATGTTCCTGGGCCAGCTTGCTCGCGGCGTAACCGCTGCGCGGCTCCAGCCGGGCATCCTCGGGCACCAGCCCGGACGTGAGGGCACTCCCGCAGCGCGGGCACGCGGGCTCGAACCACCCTCTGCTCAGCTGGGCCGGATCGCGCGGCCCAGGACTCACCACACCGTGCTCGGCACAGGTGTAGCGGCCCTCCCCGTACACCACCATCGAGCTGGCCATGACCAGCCGGCCCACGCCCGCCGCGTGCATCGCGGCGAGGAGCACCGCGGTGCCGTAGTCGTTGTGTCCCGCATACTCTGGAAGGTCGGACGGATCGACACCGTGCCCCACCATCGCTGCCTGGTGACACACGGCATCCACGTCGCGTAGCAGCCGGCCCAGCAGATCGGCGTCCCGCACGTCACCGATCACCAACTCATGGCCGCTGCTGTACGCGGGCGCCTGCCGGCCATGCGTCTGGGGCAGCAGAGCATCCAGGAGGACGACCCGGTGTCCCCGCGACACCAACGCGTCGGCGATGTGCGATCCGATGAACCCCGCCCCACCGGTGACCAGAATCCGCATCCGGCCACCCTAAGGCCCCGCTCGTAGCCGGGCCGGGGCACTCGGGCGATCCGTAAGCGATCGGAAAGGACCAGGACGCGCGTCAGCCGGTGGCGCCGGCCGCCGGGACCGCCCGCACCCAGCCTCGGTCGCCAGCGACGAAACCGGCGAGTCGTAGACCCACCTCGGCCAGCAGGGTGGCCAGGTAGTCGTCGTCCAGCCGCTTGGTGACGAAGGAGTGACTCCAATGGTGGTCGCCCACGGTGTATTCCATCGTCGCGGCAAGCAGCCCGGGTCCGGGGCGACGCACATCGACCATCCGCACGGTGCGGCCCCCGTCCGCGGTCCGCTCGAACGGTGCGGCCGTGTCGTACCACTCGGGGGGCTGCCGCTGGAGGATCACACAACCGTCCGGTGCCACGTGCGCCGCGCAGGCGCGCAGCAGCGCGGGGCGAAGCTCGTCGTCGGCCGTCTCGATGAGGTACGACATCATCAGTACCAGATCGAACCTGCGCCCGAGCGACAGCGACTGGATCGGAGAGCACACGGTCTCGGCGCCCTCGATCTGGTCCAGCATCTCGGCCGACTCGTCCACCGCGACCACCCGGTGGCCGAGCGCCACGAGCCCCTTGGTGACACGCCCCGCGCCCGCTCCCAACTCCAGGATGGATGCCTTCTCTGGGATCGCCGTGTGGACGCGCTCCGCGTCTTCGGCCGAGGCCAGCAGCGCATAATAGTCAACCGGGCTTCCGTCGGGTGCGATCGTTCCGGGTCCGTTTCCCTCGTTGCCCTGCAGCCGCCCCACGGGTCCTCCTCCGCTCGCGAATGTCGTCCTGCGTCTATTTTCCTGATGTTCCACGCTGTCTCAAGCCGCGGTGACGGCCGAATCAGGTCGCTCGCACCCGTGGCACCCGCGATTCACCTTCGAGCCATCGCCATATCCGGAACGTGCCTGAGGCCGGACTACGATACTCGCGTGCCTGCGACGCTGCGGATTGCGGCCTGCCAAACACCGGAGATTCTCGGCGATGTGCCAGCAGCATTGACGTGCGTCGGAGACTTCGCTCAGGACGCCGAGCGTCGCGGCGCGGAACTGTTGCTGTTCCCGGAGTGCTTCCTGCAGGGCTATCTCGTCGAGCCCGGGCATCTGCGACGCCACGCCCTCGACCTGCGCGGCGCCGAGTTCGCCACGGCAATGCGTCGCCTGCGCCGCGTCCGTCCGACGATCGTCCTCGGCCTCATCGAGCGGGACGAGGGTACCTACTACAACAGCGCGGTCGTCGTCTCGCGCGGCGAACTGCTCGGCCGCTACCGCAAGACCCAGCTGGTAACCGGGGAATCCCTTTTCGCTCCCGGAGACTCATACCCGACGTTCGACCTCGGCCACATCAGGTTCGGCATCAACATCTGCTACGACACCCAATTCCCTGCCGCGGCCGGGGCAGTAGCGGCGCAGGGTGCGCGGCTGCTGCTCGTACCCGCCCAGAACATGATGCGCCGCCCCGCCGCCGAACGGTGGAAGAACCTGCACAACCAGATCCGGGCGGCCCGCGTGCGGGAGACGGGCATGTGGCTGGCTTCGGCGGACGTCACCGGACAGCGGGGCGAGGAACGCGTCGGCTACGGACCGACCTGCGTCATGAACCCGCAGGGTCAGATCGTCGCCCAGGTGCCGATGATGACTACCGGGATGGCGGTCGCCGACGTCCGCTGATGGGCCCTCGACGGCGACAGGTCGATCCCCGCGACGAATCGCCGTCGGCGGGTCGGGTGCGGCCGGGCTCTACGCCTGCTCGAGCGCGGCGGCGATCAGGTGCTCCGGCGCGGCCAGCGGCGTGAGCTGGTCGTCGGGCAGGTCGTACCGGTCGCCGACATATGCCGGATCCTGCCAGGTGACCAGTGACCCCGGTTGGCCGTCGTCGCGAACCATGACCCGCAACGGAAGGTCGATGGCCACCTCCGGTACGGCCTGCATGAGCGGCGTGCCGGCCTTGGGGTTGCCGAAGATGATGACCTGGGTGGCGGGCATGCTCATGCCGGCGGCCTGCGCGGCGGCCGCGTGGTCGACCACCGCGATGACCTTGGCGCCGTGCTGTTCCGCCTGGCTGCGGATCGCGGCGACCGTCTCGGGCACACCACGTTCGCTACGCCGGGTCATGAGACCCTTCACGACCGACCTCCGACTTGACTCGACCAGGGTGATTCTAAGCGAGCCGGGGAGACCGACGGCGCCGGTTCCGACCAGTCTGGCTCGGCGCGTCCGGCGCCGCGCCACGACCCAGACCAGTCGCACGACAACCGGCCGGTGGGCTCCGGGCGGAGTTGAGGTCGGCCCGACGCCGGTCCAACCACGCTATTCAACCCAACGGACCACGACGGGTGCGAGAGGATCGTTCATGTCCAACACGATGTCGGCGCGTTCCTCGGGCCGGGCGACCTGCTGGTACAGCCTCTGACCCGGCAGGTACCGATGCCGGTACCGCTCCTCCACCACCTCCACCGACCCGAACATGTCCACGTCACGCACCCGCGCCCGAGACAGTGCCACCTCGGGATCGACACGCAGATACACCGACGCGTCCCAGAAGGCGCGCAACTCGGGTCGGAGGAGAAACAAGCCATCGAACAACAACACAGCGCCGGCCTCGGCCTGCTCCGTCCCGACTACCACGGGCCTGTCCGTCCGGTAGTCGAATGCACCGGGCAGATACCGGCCGTCCCGACCCGGGCCGAGGGGACGCAGAACCGACTCGATGATTCTGCCGTGATCGAACGAATCGTAGTAGAACCCCTCCGGCGACAACGATCCCCTGGCGAGGCGCACGGACCTCGGGTTGTGGAATCGATCGATACTCAATCTGATCACCGGCCGCGCAACCCCGATTTGCGCGGCTAGATCATTGGCCAAAATGGTCTTACCAGCTGCGTCCGGCCCGTCAATCGCCACTCGAAGCGTGTGCGACACGGCACGTCCGAGCAGTTCGTCAGCCAGCCTGACAACGAATTTCTCCCGGGTCTCAAGCACGCGCCGGACGATACCCGAACGCCGCGTTCATCCGACCATCCCCGCCGCTGCGCGCGCGGCCAATCCGTCGCGAACCTCCACCTGGCTCGCGGGGTACGCGTACGTCCAGCCGCAAGCCCGAAGCGCCGGGGCTGGACCTGCTACTCGATCGCGGACACGTCCAGCAGCTTCAGCGTGGAGCCTTCGGTCCAGGTGAGGAACGGGCGCCCGGTCAGAAGCTGATCGGGATCGGGGTCACCCGAGCCGCTGGTCACGACGCACAGTGCCGCACGGCCGGTCTTCCGGTCCCAGACCACCACGCGGTTGCCGTCCGGCGGCCACGGGGGCTTGGTCGGGTCCTGGTAGGTCAGTGCCAGGAAACGGCCGTCGCCGAGCGGGTTGATTCTCTTGTAGCCGATCGCCACATAGCCGGATCCGTCCCGCCGTTGCACAAACGCCGTCTGGTTGTCGGGATCACCATCCCGTAGACCGGTGCAGCCGAGAATGCCGCACTCAAGCCATCCCATCGGGCCGGTGTCCGCGTCGGGCGACCGCTGCCAGGGAATGCGCGCGCCGGTGTTGAGGTCGATCAACGGTGCGGTGAGTAGTGGAGCGTCAAAGGTCGGTGCCGACGATGTCATCGTCGCATTGCTTCCAGCCATTGCTATCGCCGACACTCCGCCCCAGGTCGAGTAGCGCTCCGTGAGTCCGTATCCTGCGGTGCCCGGAATCAGTTGCGGCGTGCCTCCGGTGGGTGGCAGCCGGTAAATGCCCAGGCTTCTGGTAGTCATGCCGACGCGCTGGAACCGGTCCCACACCACGAAGCCGCCCGCGATGCCGATCTGTCCGGTAAAGGCGGACGTTTGCCTACCCTGGGCGTCCGACCGGCTCTCGGGCAATATCGTGATGATCTTCCGCGCCGCGCCGCCGCCCAGCGGCGCCGCCCAGACCGAGTAGTCGACGCCCCTGAGCGCCGCCGTCGCCCATACCGCCGTGTTCCCGATGACACCCGCGCCGATGACAGTGTTCAGTGCCGCATCGGCCGGCGCCAGCTCACGCACTGTGCCGGTCGCCGCGTCGAGGATCCCGGGCTGGTCCAGCCGGTACCCCGGCGAAAACAGGTGGTACGTCAGCACGAGATACCGGTTGCCGGGCAGCACCGCCTGCACCACGTACTTGTTGCCGTCGGGCAGGGTCAGGGGCAGGGTCCGTACCGCCCCGGCCCAGACTTCCGCGGCCTTCGGCGCATGGTCGAAGTCGGGCACCGTCGTCGGGTACGTGACCGAGAGGTCCGGCGGCGGCGACGGTGGCGCCGGATTCGCCCGCCTGCCGGCCAGTTGCGGGGCGCTCCCACCCACCGCGAGCGCGAGCAGGACGACGACCATGGCCACCAAACCTCGCCGCCACCGCGTGCGCCGCCGTACTTCCCGAGTCACCTCGCTCAACAGTGCGCCGTCCGGCTCGGGGCTGACCGATGCAGCGACCTCCAGCGCGTAGGCCAGATCCCGCTCCAGTGGAGTGCTCATTTCGGCTCCTTGACCAAGTCGGCCGTCGATCCGTCCGCGCCGGCCCAGCTCTCTCGCAACCGCGCCAGGCCACGCGCCGCCTGGCTGCGGACCGTGCCTCGGGAAATGCCGAGGACCGAGGCGATCTCCTCGTCATCGCAGACCTCGTAGTAGCGCAGGACCAGCACCGCGCGCTGACGCGGCGGCAGCCGCAACAGCGCCGGCCACAGGCCGCTCCGGTCGTCGAGCACGGGATCGTCCGAACGCGGTCGGTCGGGTACCTCACCGACCAGCAACTCCCGCCGACGGCGACGCCACCAGCTGACGTAGAGCCGGGCCATCGTGGTACGGACATAGCCGACCGGGTCGTCCTGGCGCCGCACCCGAGCCCAGCGCACACCGAGCCGTACCAGCGCCTCCTGCACCAGGTCGGCAGCGTCGTGCTCGTTGCCGGTCAACACGAAGCCGTAGCGCAGCAGGCCGGCGGCGCGCACCCGTGCGAATTCCTCGAAGTCGGCCAAGCCCGTCATCGGATCCACCCGCCACCTCCTCTCCAACCCTGGACGCCGCCGCCGCCGAAACTGTTGCATCGAATTCCTCGGTTCGGCCGGCGTAAAGCCGGACGGGAGTTGTCAGGTTTTGGTATCAGGGTGGGCGGTATGACGAAGGATTCATTGCGCGGGAAGGTGGCGCTGGTGGCGGGGGCGACGCGGGGAGCGGGTCGCCAGATCGCGGTACAGCTCGGCGCAGCAGGGGCGACGGTGTATGCCACGGGCCGCAGCACCCGCGGGCACCGGTCGGAGATGGGTCGGCCGGAAACCATCGAGGAAACCGCCGACCTGGTCACGGCCGCCGGGGGCACCGGTATCGCGGTGCCGGTCGACCACCTGGTTCCGGAGCAGGTCGACGGCCTGGTACGGCGGGTCGACGACGAGCAGGGGCGGCTGGACGTACTGGTCAACGACGTGTGGGGCGGCGACCTGTTGACCACCTGGCACAAGCCGGTGTGGGAGCAGCCGTTGGAGCCGGGGCTTCGTCTGTTGCGGCTGGCGATCGACACGCACATCATCACCAGCCATTTCGCGATGCCGCTGCTGATCCGTCGGCCGGGCGGCCTGGTGGTGGAGGTCGGTGACGGCACCACCGCGTACAACGAGAAGAACTACCGGTCGTCGGTCTTCTACGATCTGGCGAAGTGGTCCGTGAACCGGCTGGCTTTCGCGTGGTCGAGCGAGCTGGCCGCGCATGGAGCGACGGCGGTGGCGGTGACGCCGGGCTGGCTGCGCTCGGAGATGATGCTGGAGCAGTTCGGCGTCACCGAGGAGAACTGGCGGGACGCGACGAGCGCGGACCCCCACTTTGCCATGTCGGAATCCCCGGCTTACGTCGGGCGTGCGATCGCCGCGCTCGCTGTCGACCCGGACCGGGCGCGGTGGAACGGTCGGTCCGTGTCCAGCGGTGAGCTGGCCCAGACGTACAGCTTCACAGATATCGACGGCAGCCGGCCCGACCTGTGGCGCTACTGGGTCGAGGTGTACGACCCGGGGAAGCCAGCCGACGTCACCGGCTACCGGTAGAGCTGTCGCATCCGGTCGGCGGCGTCGGCGACACGCTCCCGCAATTCGGGCGGGTCGAGCACCTCCGCCTCCGGGCCAAGCCGCAGAACGTACGTGTACGCGACCTCCATCGACTCGACCGGCAGTCGGGTCCGGACCCAACCGTCCGGATCCGGCTCGCCAGCCGCCGCCGTCGCCTCCCGCACCGCGACCGGCTCGGCGACGTACCGCAACATGCGCACGCCGTGCGGGCTGAGCCGGATCGTGATGGTGTCGCACAGCATCGCACGGACGAACTCGGCGGCCCGGGCGGCCCAGAACGACACCAACTCGAACCCCGGATCCCGATCGAACGTGGTGCCGATCGGTTCCACCGCGGTCATCCGGTCGACACGGTACGACCGCATGTCGGCGCCGACCTTGCCGACCAGATACCAGACACCGTTCTTCAACACCAGACCGTACGGCTCGACGGTGCGGGTCACCTCAGCGACGCGCCGGTAGCCCAGCGTCAACGTCTGGTCCTGCCACACCGCTTCGGCGAGATCGGTCAGCAGGGGCGGCGGGTCGGGGTCGACGAACCAGCCCGGCGCGTCCAGATGGAACCGCTGTGCGGCCCGTTCCGACGCCTCCCGCAATCCGGGTGGCAGCGCCGCCAGCACCTTGCGCCGCACCGCCCGTACCGGCTCGGCCAGACCCATGTCGCTCGCCGGGCCGGGCAACCCAGCCAGGAACAACGCCTCGGCCTCCGCCCGGCTCAGCCCGGTCAACCGAGTCTGGTAGCCGCCGACCAGCCGATACCCACCACTACGGCCCTGCTCGGCGTACACCGGAACGCCGGCCGCCGACAACGCCACCACGTCGCGGTACACCGTCCGCTCCGACACCTCCAGCTCACGGGCCAACTCCGAGGCGGTCAGCGTGCCGCGCGCCTGCAACAGCAACACCAGATTGATCAACCGGGCCGCCCGCATCAACCCATCATCCCGCGTGCGGCACCGCCACCTTCATCACGGCTTCCGGCCGAAGAACGCGGCGATCCGACGCTGCCAGGCCACCATGACCCGGGGAGGGCGGGAGGGCGAGTGGTTCCACCCGTGGTTCGGCGAAGGGTGAGGGGCGCCACCGAGGCGCCGCGCGCGGCCGTGGACCGCCGTGCCCTGGTGTCCGGCCGGCCGTTCGGCGTGCTCGGGGACTCCGGGAATGCGATGCGTCGCCCAGTGCAGCCGGCCGCGGAACGAGTGCTCGTTTGCCATCTTCGTCTCCCTCTCTATCAGTGATAGAGAGGCACTCTACCACTGATAGAGTGTCGACGGGAGGTACCGAATTGGCACTAGACCGACAGCGGATCGTCGCCGAGGCCGTCGCCTTGCTGGACGCCGAGGGTCTCGATGGCGTGACGACGCGCAAACTCGCCGCGCGGCTCGGCGTGCGATCGCCGACCCTCTACTGGCATGTGCCCAACAAGGCGGCCCTGGTCACCGCGATTGCCGACGCGATCCTCGACCAGCAGTTCGGCGACATGTCACCGCCCGAGCCGGATCAACACTGGCAGGACTGGTTGAGCGGCCTCGCCGAGCGGCTGCGACGGGCGCTGCTCGCCCATCCGGACGGCGCGCGGGTCATCTCAGCCTCCCAACTCTCCCGCACCATGGCAGCGATCTCCGAACTGGCGATGAGTACCCTGGTGGCGCGCGGCATCCCGATGCGACAGGCCCGCGTGATCGTCCTGACCGTCGAGCGCTTCACGGTCGGCCACGTCCTCGAAGAACAGGCCCCCCGGCCGGACGCGGACGCGCTGAAGAACTTCGACCTGGCCAGCTTCGCCCAGCAGCACCCGACCGTGGTGGGAGCGATCACCGAATACTTCCAACCCGGCCGCACCGTGGACGACCTGTTCCGCGACTGTCTCGAGGTGGTCATCGAGGGCGCCGCGGTCAAAGCCAGGGCTGGCTCCTGACCGATCGTCCGCTCGGCAGGCCGTTCCCACTTCCGGTCAGGGTTGCGGGCGTTCGTGAGCCCAACCGTGTTCGGTGAATTGCCAGTGCTCATGCCATTTCCTGATCGGACTTTCTTCTGTCGCCTACGGCGACTCTTCCAGGTGGGCGTCCACCATTCCGAGCAACTCGCTTATCGCGGCGCTGATCCGGCGCTGTTCCGCCGTCGCCGCGTGCAGTGCCCACTCCAGCGACTGATCGGTGACCCGCAGCGCCTTGCACCGTGGGCTGTCGGGCACTGCCCGGGTCGGCAGGATCGTCACGCCGAGTCCGGCACTGGCGAAGTTCGCCGCCACGGCCACGTCGGCGACCTCCATGGCGATGTAGCGTTCCAGCCCGGCGGCGCCGAACGCCCGGTCGTTGGCCGTGCGGTTCGCGTAGCCGAGCGGATAGTCGATGAACTGTTCGTCGGCCACCTCAGCCAGCGTCACGGAGTCCCGCTGTGCCAACGGATGGTCCGCGGGTACGACCAGCACCTGCGGGATGCGAACCAGCTCGCGGGTCCGCAGGTGCGGGAAGGGGCGACCGCTCACGCCGAGGAACGCTATGTCGATTTCACCGTCGACCAGCGATCGGGCCAGCCCCGCCGATCCCGCCCAGGTGGCGGCCCGCAGCCGGAGGTTGACCCGCGGATGCGCGGCGCGGAACTCGCCCAGCAGGCCCGCGAAGTCGATCCCGCCGACACCGGTGAGGCAGCCGACCACGAGCGTGCCGCGCAGTTCCTTGCCCACCTCGTGGACCGCGTCCCTGGCCGCCTGCGCGGCGTCGAGCGTCGCCCGGGCCTGGGGCAGGAGCGCCTCTCCGGCATCCGTCAGCGCGACGCGCTGGGCGCTGCGCTCGAACAGCGCCGCCCCCAGCTCACGTTCCAGCGCGGAGATCGCCGCCGACACGGCCGACTGGACCACGTGCAGCCGGGTCGCCGCGCGGGTGAAACTGCGCTCGGCCGCGACGGCGACGAAATACTCCAGGTGCCTGAGTTCCACGCCGCCAAGGATCACATATTGAGAAGAGCGTGGGCCCCGGACTCGGCGCCCGGGCCGCCGGGCGTCACCCTCCTGTGGGAGTGACGCCCCGGCGGCCCCGAGGGTCGGCGCCTTCTCAACCCTGGGCATGGGGCTTGAGGAGATCCTGCAGCCCGATCCGGGTCAGGAACTCGGCCCGGATGCGGTCCGCGACCGCGCTCACCACGCTGGACCCGTCGTCGGAGGGGTCGATGTGGGTACGGAACGGGCGCTGCCCCGCCGGCGTGTCCACCACCTCGGCGATGGCCTCGGCGACCCGCGCCACGTCCGCGTCGGCCGGTTCCAACGCGGCCAGGCGCTGCGCGACCTGCTCGGTCAGGTTGGGGTAGAGCTTGTCGTACTCGGCCACGACGTCCAGGTCGGCCGGGTGGCCGCTGTTGGCGAAGTGGTTGGTGCCATGGGTGAAGGCACCGGGCACGATGATGGCTGTTTCGATGCCGAACCGGGCCAGCTCCCCGGCGTAGCTGACCGCCAGTGCGTCCATCGCCGCCTTAGCCGCGAAGTACGGCCCGAGGTACGGCGGCGTTCCACCGCGGGTGCTGGAGCTGCCCACCCAGACCAGCAGGCCCTCCCTGCGCTCACGCAGGTGGGGCAGGGCCGCCCGGTTGAGCCGCTGGGTGCCGAGCACATTGGTGTCGTACAGCGCGGCGATCTGCTCCGGGGTGAACGCCTCGGTCGGGCCGGTGACCATGTGCCCGGCGTTGTGCACCACCACGTCGAGGCGGCCCTGCTCGGCGAGGATCGTCGCGACGGCGGCGTCGACCGACTCCTGGGAGGACACGTCGAGGTCGACGGTGCGCAGGTCGACGTTGTGCTCGGTGGCGTACTGCCGTGCGGCGGTCGCCTGCGCGGCGTTGCGGCCCGCCGAGTCCCGCAGGCCGGCGTACACGGTGTGCCCGGCGCCGGCCAACGCGCGGGCCGTCAGGGCGCCGAAGCCGCTGGACGCTCCACTGATCACGATGATCTTGCTCATTGCGGTGCTCCTGTGAGGGGTGAGGGCATGCGGGGCTGGCCCGGGGGGCGGGGACGGGCGGTGGGGATCAGATGGCTCCGCCGTTGGCGTACAGCACCTGACCGTTGATCCATCGGGCCGGACCGGCCAGGAAGCTGATGATTTCGGCGACGTCGGTCGGCGTACCGAGGCGCTCCATCGGCGGCTCCGCGGTGATCCGGGCGACGACTTCCTCGCTCTTGCCCTGGAAGAACAGTTCGGTGGCGACGGGTCCCGGCGCGACGACGTTCACGGTGACGTCGCGGCCCCGCAGTTCGCGGGCCAGGATCAGCGTGATCGCCTCCATGCCGCCCTTGGTGGCGGCGTAGGCCGAGTAGCCGGGCCGGGCGAATTTCGCGATCGAGCTGGAGATGTTGATGATGGCACCGCCGGGACGAACCCGGCGAACGGCCTGCTGGTCGACGATGAAGGTGCCGCGAAGGTTGATCCGCAGGACCCGGTCCAGCATCTCCAGGTCGAATTCGGCCAGCGGACTGGTGGGCATGATGCCGGCCGCGTGCACGACCACGTCCACCCCACCGAACTCCCGCTCGGTGGTGTCGAACAGCGCCGCGACCGCGTCCTCGTTCGAGACGTCGCCCTGTACGGCGATCGCCGTGCCGCCGGCACTGGTGATCATGTCGACCGTGGCGTTCGCCTCGGCGGTGTTTCCGGCGTAGTTCACGACGATCGCGTATCCGTCCGCCGCGAGCCGGATGGAGAAGGCGCGACCCATTCCGCGAGAGCCGCCGGTGACGATCGCCACACGCTGCGAGGTAGCCATGATGTTCTCCTTCTTTGGCTCCGTCCGTTCACTGGATGAAAGCTTGACCCCGTCGCAGCATCAAATCCAACGAATCATCTTGATGATCAACATCAGCATTGATGATGGCTGGGCAACGCAGCTCCAGGGCGGAACTGCGATGCTTTCAACTGGTACAGGTGGCTATATCGTTCGATACCCGAGGGGATAGAGGAGCAATGACCACCGTTGAAATCACCCGTTTCCGCGTGTCCGCGGCACGCGCGGACGCCCTGCTGGCCGCGCGGCCGGCGATGCTGCGCGACTTCCAGGCCGACCGCACCGGCTTCCTCGGCGCGCGACTGATCCGGCTGAACGACGACGAATGGCTGGACATCGTCGACTGGCGCTCGCCCGAAGACTTCGCCGAGTCCCGGCGCCGGGGCGGCAACCGGCCCGGCATCCAGGCGTTCTTCGAGCTGATCGACGAAGTGGTCAGCGCCGAGGAAGGCACCGCCACCGAACCGGAAGGCGCGTGACGCGCGCGGCCCGGACGAATGGAACGACGGGTAGTGGATTGGGGTGTGACAGGGGCGGCCGTGCCGGACAGGTAGGGGGCATGGACGACGAAGGAACACACACATGAGCGACGCTAGCGTCGACGGCTCCCGGGAGGAGCACTTCCGTGCTCTGCACCGCGACAACTATGCCGGGCTGTTGCGCTTCGTCGAGCGGAGGGTACCGGCCAGTGAGGCCGAGGACATCGTGTCGATGGTCTTCCTGACGGCCTGGCGGCGCTTCGAGGAACTGCCCGAGGACACTCGGCCGTGGCTGTTCGCGGTGGCCCGGAAGACCATGGCGAATCAGGCCCGCGGCTGGTTACGACGCCGAGCGTTGGACGTACGGCTGGGGTCGTCGGAGGCCCGCGAGTTGTCGGACGACTCGGCGAGTACGGCGGCACGCGTCGACCTGGAGCGCGCCTGGGCCGGCCTGAGACCGGCGGACCGTGAAGTTCTCGCGCTGATCGCGTTCGACGGTCTCACCGCCGAGCAGGCGGCCGCGGTGCTGGGCTGCCGGAGGTCGACCTTCGCGATGCGACTCGGCCGGGCACGGCAACGCCTGCGGTCGGCCCTGGAACCGGCCGACCCGGCCACCCGCTCGTCTTTCCGCCCTCAGACTCTCAAGGAGCAGCAGTCATGGACGCAAGCATGAAGGAACTGGAGCAACTGGCTGTTCTCGACCCGGCGCGGGAGCGTGTGCCCACCGACATGGAGTGGGCGCGCTCGCGGGCGTTCGTCGAGCGGGTGATGGCCGGCGAGGTCAGCAGCCGGCCCGCCCACCGGCCCGTGGGCCGCTGGCTGGGGGTGGGCGCCGCCGCGGTGGCGGCGGGCGTCGTCGCGGCGGCGGTCGTACCCGCGCTGCTGCCGGGGGCGGCGGACAAGGCGGTCGCGTCCTGGACGGCCGCGCCCAGCTCCCTCACCGGCGAGCAGGTGCTACCGCAGGCGCAGGCGTGCGCCCGCAATGACGTCGGGGGCAGCGCATCGGCGGTTCGTCCGGCGGATGTGCTCCTCGCCGAGAAGCGCGGCGACGCGACACTGCTCATCATGCGCAAGAGCGGTGGCAACACCCTCGAATGCCTGAGCGTGGGAGACGACCAGTTCGCCTCGATGGGGTTGACCGGTGACCGACCCCTGCCGGCCCCACCCGCCGGTACGGTCAGCCTGGAGACGATGAGCTCCACCGGCAGCGGCGACAGTATGTGGTCGAACATCGTCGGCCTCGTGGGCCCGGGAGTCACCGGGGTGGATGTGCGGCTGGACGACGGCAGGGTCTTCCAGACGAGTGTGAAGGCCGGCTGGTGGGCGGCCTGGTGGCCGGGGCCGGAAGGCGGCGAGGTCGACCACCTCACGGTGCTCGTGCACACCTCCGCCGGGACGACCAGCTACCGTCCTTCCGAACTGCCGTAATACGGAACGGCCGCGGCGACCCGCACGGGTCGCCGCGGCCGGCGGCGGATCGGTAAGCGGCAGCGGATCAGTACCGGCGGCGGCATGACCGCCCAGCCAAGGCGGAGGGGAACAGCATGGGCATCCGGATGAACGGCGTCGTCATCGACGCCAACGATCTCGACCTGCTGGCCACGTTCTGGAGCGGACTGCTCGGACTGGAAGTCAGCCGCCGGGAGAGCGACTGGATCAGTCTCGGCCCTCACCTCGCCCTCCAGTTGGTTCCGGAGCAGAAGACGGTGAAGAACCGGATCCACCTCGATCTGGTTGCCGACGACTTCGCCGCGGCGGTCGAACGCGCCCGCGAACTCGGCGCGGCCCCGGTCGACGAGTTGCGAGAGGACCTCTGGCAGGTCTGGCGGGACCCGGAAGGCAACGAGTTCTGCCTCTGTCTGTCCTGATTGGACTTTCCCCGGCGGTGACGCCTGACCCGGCCGTGGATCCAGAGGTCGGCTGTCCAGGTTCGCGCTACTGGGGGTCGGTCGCCCGGGTCCCGGTGAGCCGGATCCCGCTGAGAGTGGTCTGGACGAGCCGATGGACCGCCGCCGGGTCGTGCAGGCTGGTCGCGGCCGTCAGGGCGTACAGGCAGTAGACCGTGAGCTCGTCAGCGGGGACGTCCTGGCGGATGGCCCCGGTCGCCGCGATGTCGGTGATCAGTTCCCGAATGAACTCCCGCAGGCGTTGGTGGGCAGCGGCGACGTGCTCGCCGCGGTGGAGTGTGTCGGAGACGTCGCTGTCGTGCGTGCGCCACTCGAAGAGCGCCTGGGCGTAGGCGGTCAGGACGGCCTCCAGGCGCGGGAGCCCGACGGCGCTCCGGTCGCGCACCCGGTGCAGTTCCTGCAGGTGACGGTCGATCTGACGGTCGTGCCAGGCGGTCAGGATCGACTCGACATCGGGGAAGTATTTGTAGAGCGTCGCGCGCCCGATGCCGGTGTCCTTGGCGATCTGCGACATGGTCACGCCGGTCAGGCCGTGCTTGGCGACCAGGGCGGCGGTGGCGTTGATGGTGGCCTCCCGGACCGCGTCGCGGTGCGCCTCGATCGTCTCGTTCCAGATCCTCGGCATGTCGCCCATCGTACTCAGTGACGTTGACTTAGACATGTGCCTTGACAGCGACAACATGTATTGAAAAACTGGCGACACGCCGGCGGCGTCACCGCCCGGCTCACCGCCCGTACGAGGCTCTGGGAAGGAACCAAGCCGTGTTCTCCGCCGAAGCGCGCATCCGTACCGATCGGGCCGGCCGCTACCTCACCCAGTTGTGCGGCCACACAGCTCGCGTCAGCGACCTGCCGCACGACCACCGGCGAGACGAGGGCACAGCGATGGCGATCCCGCGCCGCGCCGAGTGCTCCGGCACCGATGGAGTCATCGAATTCGACCGTGGACGCTGTGCCCTGCGTGCCACCGGCGAGGAACTCGTCCTGCTGGCCGAAGCCGATGACCAGCGACACCTGCGGCTGATGCAGGACGCCATCGCCGCACGCGTACAACGCATCGGTCGGCGCGACCAGCTGAGCCTCACCTGGCGGCCGGAACCCGTCGCGCCCGGCCGGCCGGGCGCAGGCATCCAGGCGATCATCGGGCAGTTGATGACCCCGGCCGGGCGCGACGATCCCTTCCCGCTCTACGCCGTACTGCACGAAGTGGGACCGGTGTCAGCCCTCTCCAACGACTCGTTCGTCATCTGCGGGTACGCGGCCGTGAACCAGGTCCTGCGGGATCCGGGATTCGGGCTGGCGGTCGACCCGGTGTCGCCCGGCTCCGGGAGCGACACCGTGCGCCTGATGAACCAGTCCATCCTGCGCGCCAACCCGCCCGACCACGGACGCATGCGTTCGCTCATCTCGAAGGTGTTCACCCCGCGTCGGGTCGCGGAGCTACGACCGGCGATCGAAGCGGCGGTCGACGACCTCCTCGCCCAGTTCTCCGAGGCTACGCGAGGCGGGACAACCGATTTCATGGATCGCATCGCCTTCCCGCTCCCGGTCACCGTGATCTGCGAACTGCTCGGCGTCCCTCCCGTTGACCGCCAACGCTTCCGCCCGCTGGCCGCCGACCTGACCGGCGCGCTGGAACTGTCCGGCGACACATCTCCCGCTGTCGAGGCGGCGGCACGCGAACTGGCCGGATACTTCGCTCCCCTGATCCGTCACCGCCAGACAGAGCCGGGCGACGACCTGATCAGCGCCCTCGTCGCCGCCAGGGACGCCGGCGATGGTCGGCTGTCGGACGAGGAGCTGCTGGCCAACCTGATCCTGCTGCTCGTCGCCGGTTTCGAGACGACCACCAACCTGCTCGGCAACGGCCTGGCGATACTGCTCGACCGCCCTGGCCTGACCGCCGCGCTGCGCGCCGGGCACGTCCCGATCGCCGGGTTCATCGAGGAGATCCTGCGCTACGACTCGCCGGTTCAGGCGGTCACCCGCCGGGCCCACCGCGACGGCCTCACCATCGAAAGCGTCCCCGTACCCGAGGGCAGCGACCTGATCCTGCTGATCGGCGCCGCCAATCGCGATCCCGCCCGCTACCACGACCCCGACCGCTTCGACCCCACCCGCACCGACATCCGGCCACTCAGCTTCGGCGCCGGCGCCCACATCTGCATCGGCAACAACCTGGCCCGACTCGAAGCGGCCGTGGCCTTCCCGAAACTGCTGAACCGATTCCCGGACCTGTCGGCCGCGTCCGATCGAACCGCCCTCCGTCGTGACCGGCTCGTGCTGCGCGGATACCAGACCCTGCCGGTCCAGGCCGCTCCGCGCGAACCTCGCTGATGCGAGCCGCCGGCCGGGGTTGGGATGTCGTCGAGACCGTCCCGTCGGCCGACGATGCCAGCCGAGCCGAGGTGCACCCGGCGGTCGCTACCGTGGCGGCGGCGGCCTCCGGCCCCGCCGGCTCCGCGCGACCAGCGCCACGATGACCGCCAGGACGATCACGATCAGTAAGCAGCAGCCTATTCCTCCCCCGCCGTAGCCCCACCGGTAATAGGCGCCCATACCTCGAAATTACCGCGTGTGTGCACCGGGCGACCCGGTTTCGGGGTGCTCATCGACTCCACTCGCCGCGATCCCGCAGAGTACGTACGGCGACCCGATCGGTCAGGCATCCGGACGGGCGCCGCGGGTCGCGCCCACCGATGCGGCCACCACGCACAGCACCGCGATCCACTGCACCCAACGCAGCGATTCCCGGAGCACGATGAGGCCGATGAGTGCCGCCATCGCTGGTTCGAGGCTCATCAGGATGCTGAACACGCGCGGTGGCATCTTGCGTAGTGCCTCCAGATCCAGCGAGTACGGGATCACCGACGACAGCAGCGCCACGCCGAGCCCCGCCGTCAGCACCCACGGCCGAATCAGCGCCGTGCCACTCTCGGCCACGCCGAACGGCACAGCCACCAGTGCCCCGACGGCCATCCCCAGAGCCAGCCCCTCGCCCTCCGTGGTCTGGCGGCCCAGCGCCGCGCCGACCAGGATGTACAGGCCCCAGCATGCTCCCGCGGCGATGGCGAACAGAAGACCGACAAGGTTGAGGGCGCCGCCTCCCTCCGTCAGCAGGACCACGCCGCCCGCCGCGAGCACGGCCCAGCAGGCGTCGAGCCACCGCCTGGACCCGGCCAGGGCCACCGCAAGCGGCCCGAGGAAGTCTATGGTGACCGCGATCCCCAGCGGGATCCGGGCCAACGCCAGGTAGAAACACAGGTTCATCAGGCCGAGAACCACGCCGTAGCCGAGCACGACTGTCCACGTGCGACGATTCGAGCGCGGCGACGGCCGCCACAACAGCATCAGCACCGCCGCCGCGAAGAACAGCCGCAACGCGACCGTCCCGAAGCTGCCCACCGCGCCGAACAGGTGCTTGGCCAACGCCGAGCCCAGCTGAACGCTGACGATGTCGAGCAGCACCAGGGCCGGTGGTGGGATCGCGCCGAAGGTACGTCCGGCCAGTGCGGTCAGGGACGTCACCGGCCGATCCAACCATAGTTCGCGATGCGATCACGACCCGCCGGCAAGCTCCGGGGCGACCCGACCGTCCACAAGGAACCGTTCGAACGACCCGCTGGGCTCGCTGCCGTCCTTGGTCATGATGATCTCGCCGGAGTACTGCGCGAGATACACCCGGCGCAGCCGGTCGGTGAGGTTGGGCCCGCTGCGGTGCAGTACCACGCTGGAGAACACGACGATCGAGCCGGCCGGCGCGGTCATCGGAATGCCGGGATCCGACCCGAAGTAAGCCACCCGGTCGTTCCGGACGGGATCCGGGATGTGCTTGACGTACGAACGGATACCGGAACGCGAGTACGGCAGAAGGTAGACCGCGCCGTTTTCCTCGGTCACCTCGTCCAACGCGATCCAACACGTGAGATATGGCTCGTGGTCCTCGTGCACGTAGCCGGAGTCCTGGTGCCAGGCGAAGCTCGTGTCCGGATCCGCGGCCTTGATGACGTACTGCTCCCAGAACAGGTAGGCGTCCGCACCCAACGTCGCCCGGCAGATCTCGGCCATCGTGTCGCCGAACAGGAACTCCCGCAACTCCGGACGATCCTTGTAAATCATGGTCGAGAAGTACCGCTTACCCCGCGCGTTGATGCCGATCCGGTCGACCCCGGCCTCGTCGAAGGCTGCGTCGAGCTTGTCGATCGAATACCGCGCGCCGCCGCGGAGCAGTTCGAGCTGCTCGTCGGTCAGCACCCGTTCCAGCACGAAGTATCCCTCGTCGCGATACTGCTCGCGCATCTCATCGGTCACCAGAACCATGCCACGTCCAATCCGTCGAGGGCGGTCGACCCCAACGCTAGGAGCACGCATCCGCGCCGGGAATGGTCGAATCCAGACGAGGACATGTACGTTCTGGCGGTGGCCGCCCGGAATACCTCCGCATCTCCCCGCACCACGGTCCATCACGGGCACATCGAGACGCGAGCCCGGATCACCGTCTCCGACGCGCCACTCACCCGCCTGGGTCAACTCGTCCTCGCCGGTGAGGTCGTCGACGACGAGCCGCTGATGCCGACCGGACTGCGGGTCATGCCGGAGTACGTCCTGTCCATCGTGCTCGACGGGCAGGGGCGCTACCGCGACGCCAACCGTCGCGACGAGCCACTCACACCCGGCGCCCACACCCTCGTCGGTCCGGGCCATCCACACTGGTACGGCACCACGCCCGGCGAGCGCTGGACCGAGCTCTTCGTGGTCTTCACCGGCCCCCTGTTCGACACCCTCGCGGAGACGGGGGTGCTCGCCGGAGCGGGCCCGCGCTACCCCCGCCCGATCCCCTCGATCGACGCTCTCCGCATCGTGCTGCGGGCCACGCCACACTCCCGACAAGCCGCCGAGCACCAGTTGCTCGCACTGGCCGACTGGCTGCTCGATGTCACGGACGCCGGACAGTCCTCACCGCGGTCGCGAGCGCTCGACCCCGCGATCGCGAGAGCGGCCGACCGGCTCGCCGACAATCTCGCCGCCCCCATGGACATGCGGCAGACCGCCGCCGACTCCGGTCTGTCGTACGACACGTTCCGGCGCCGGTTCACCGACCAGATCGGACAGTCGCCACTGGCCTACCGCAACGCGCGCCGGCTGCAGACGGCCGCCACCCTGCTACGGCTGACCGACATGACGCTGCGGGAAATCGCCCGCACGCTGGGCTTCACCGACGAGTTTCACCTGTCGCGGAGGTTCCGGGCACACTTCGGAATGCCGCCGCGGGAGTACCGCCGGTCGTAACGGCCCCTGGTTGTGTGACTGGGCTTGTGCGACTGGATGCTCCCCGCAACAGCTGTGTGACGTCCGCCGCTCGCGGTAAGGCATCCTAGGAACCTGGGTCTGTTGCCCAGGCCGCCGCGTGAGGCCACGGAGGGCGACGCATCGGGCTGCGGGCGGTCGACGCGTCCTGGCGGACCCTGCAGGCGTGCACGGTCGACGCGATGGACGCGGGGTGCGCGGCGGCCAGACCGGGCGCCGCGCGTGTGGCGCGGCCAGACCGGGCGCCGCGTGCGTGGACGCCCGGTCCGGTGGTCGCCGACGGCGGTCGTCAGCCGCGCTGGCCCACCTCGTTGACGATGGCCTGGCGGATCACCGCGTCTCCGCCCGCACCCGTGCCCGAATCGAGCAGGCTGTAATCCTTCGGATCGAAGATCAGTAGGCCGTTCTTCCCGGCTTCCGACCACGCCACGCCGACGCCCGTCCGACCCGCGCCATCGGTCACGTTCGGGATCAGCCGCAGGCCCGGGATCCGGGCGGCCGCCTCGAACAGCGCCTCGCGTGCCGGGGGCCGCACGTACTGCTCCTGGAGCAACGTCA
This sequence comes from Rugosimonospora africana, assembly GCF_016862975.1. GTDB lineage: Bacteria > Actinomycetota > Actinomycetes > Mycobacteriales > Micromonosporaceae > Rugosimonospora > Rugosimonospora africana. The sequence continues at coordinate 143,986 of NZ_BONZ01000030.1, read as the reverse complement.
GCACGGCCTTGCCCGTAGCGTTCGGGTCACCCGGCTCGCCGCCGTGCTGATAGAGGTACGCCATCATCGCGTCTGGATCGGTGGGCAGGTCCGGCTGGTACGCCGGGGACGGCGTGCACGGCTCGGTCTTGCCCGGAACGAACTCGTCGCCCTTGACCGCGGCGGCGCGACCGTCCCGACAACCCGCGACGGGAGTCGTCACGCCTGTCGAACCCTGAATCAGCCCGTCACGGGTGCCGTCGACGGACCACCACGCCTCGCGGAACCCGCCGGGACCGCCGGTTTTGGTATAGACGAACTGGTCGGGGCGCGGCACCACATCGGGCAGCCCCGCCTGCTTCGCCGCGGCCCGCTGCAGCACCAGGATCGCCTCGGTGGCGCTACCGCTCCGGGCTGGCTGGTCGCCGCCGCCCTTGCCGGGTACCAGCAACAGCATCGCCGCCGCCACCACCGCGAGCGTCCCGACCGCCGCGGCGAACACCGCCCACAGCCGCCGCCGCGCGGTTCCCAGCCACCCGGCCCACACCCCGGCAGGGCGGGTACGGCGCGTCGGGTGAGCCCGCACGCCGGCGGGATCGGCGCGCGTGGCCTCCAGCAGCAGGCTCCGCTGTGCCGCCAGTTCTTCGAGCGTCCGCAGTGGACGGTCTCGTTCCACCTCGCGAAGCAGTCGCAGGTCATCCATCGTGTACCGTCTCCTCTCCGGCCATGGTCGGATCGCTGTCGCCGAGCGCGCTGCGCACCTGCCGGCGGGCCCGGTGCAACCGGGACCGCACGGTGCCCACCGGGATGGACAGCGCCGTCGCCACTTGCTCGTAGGACAGTTCCTCCCAAGCGATCAGCAGCAGCACGTCCCGGTCACCGGGCGCCAGCCGGGCCAGCGCGCCGGCCAGGGCGCGCCGGGTGGCCTGGGCCACCACCCCGGCGACGACCCGGTCGGCGTGCCCGTCGTCGACAGGCGCCGCCGGCATGGCCATCCGCAGTCGGTGCTCCCGGAACGCGCTCCGGTGCCACTGCCCGACCAGGTTGGTGGCGATGCCGTACAGCCAGGGCCGTGCGTCGCGCCGTGAGGTGTCGTACCGGTGCCGGCGCCGGAACGCGGCCAGGAACGTCTCCCCGAGCGCGTCGTCGGCGGCGTCGTCGCCCAGCCGGCGGGCCAGGTACCGGTGGATGTGCGGGGCGTGCCGGTCGAAGATGGCGGCAAACCGTTCCGGTTCCCCGATCGAGGCGGCGATCACCGCGGCGTCGTCCAGCTCGCTTCCGGTGGCGCAGTGCGGCGTCACCCGGCATCCCGCGCACGCGCGTACGTACGAATCATTGACCCTCCCAAGCGAATGTCACCCGTTATCCGTCAACGGGCCGGAAGGGGTTCACGGCTCCGCCGGGATGCGACAGTTCCCGGCGGAGTCCCACTCATCCAGTGGCGACATCCATCGACGGGTCGGGTCGCCGGCGGGGCAGCGCCGCGACGGCGAGGCCGGTCAGCGCGGCGACGCAACCGACCAGGAAGAACAGAGCCAGCGCCGGCTGGCCCAGCCACTCCCACAGCGGATGCCACTTGTAGTGCGGCTCGGTGAGCTGATGGCGCAGCAGCGACCATGAGGAGAACGGGATCGGCAGCCACCACAGGAACAGGGAAATTCCGAGCAGCAGCGCGGTGAGCACGCGCAGCGCGGGGTGCCGGCCGTCGGTGCGGCGGCTCGCCCAGCCGAACACGAACCAGGCGATCACCGCGCCCACCGCACCACCGGCGACGCTCGCCGGGTAGACCGGCCACGGGGTCGCCCGTTCGATGCTGATGCTCACCGGCGGGGTGATCATGCCGCCGTACTCGATGTAGATCGTGATGACGTCGTCGCCGCGCCTGGCGGTGAGATAGGTCTCCGACTCGGTGGGGCCTCCGCAGTCATCGGATCCGCAGGTGTCCAGGACCTGGGTGTACGGCCTGCCCACATCCCAGCCGGTGGCGTGCAGCCGTCGCACGGCGTCCTCGGCGAATCGGTGTAGGTCAACGTCCGACGCCCCGCCCATCGAGCCGGTCGTGGAGCCGAATGTGTACTCGCCGCCGTCGGGGAAGATCAGCTCGCCGAGGTCCTGCCGGCTGAGCGGCTGCCCGTACATGACGAACGTCGCCGGGCTGCGCTGCACGTCGGATACTTTGCGGCCGGGGGCGACGGTGGCGAAGACGGCCGACGCCCGCGCCACGCTCGGCAGCGGGCGCGCGGTTTCCCACGCCAGGCGCGAGGCCATCGCCGCCGAAAACAGCGCCCACACGATGGCGGTCAGCACGGCCCACACCACGACGCTGCGGCTGGCCGGCCGCCCCAACCGGGCGCGCAGGCCGTGCCGGATAAGGTCGAACGCCTCCCGCACCGTCGGACGGGTGCGCCCGGGCGGGGCGAGGTCGGCCAGGGTGTCCACGATCTCCTTGCCCCGCTCCCGCCGGTACGCGCGGGGATAGCTCAGCAGCAGCAGCCGGTACCGCTTCTCCAGCCGTGACACCGAACCGGACATGGGTCTCCCTCGAATCTGGCGGTGCGGGATGAGACAGCGCGGATCAGGCAGTGCGGGATCAGGCAGTGCGCGGGCGGACGGCGCGCAGCCGGGCCTCGGCGACGGTGGCGAGCTGGCGCAGCCGCGCGGCCTCCGCGTCGAGGACCTTCAGCCCGTTGTCGGTCAGCCGGTAGTAACGGCGCAGCCGCCCCTCAGCCACCTCGTCCCGGTCGCGCTCCACCAGCCCCTGGGCGGCCAACCGGTCGAGTGCCGTGTAGAGCGTGCCCGGCAGCAGCGCCACCCGGCTCGCGGAAAGGGTGTCGACCTCCTGGATGATCCCGTAACCGTGGCGAGGCTGGTCGGCCAGCGCGGTCAGGATCAGGAAGGTCGGCTCTCGCATCTCGGCCACGCGATCAATATATATCGACGGTCAATATATGTACAGCGCGGACCCGGACCGACCGCGCCGGACGAGGAGGACCGGCGTCGTGCGGTCACCACGGGTCTGTCCACTGGGGACGTAGCGTCCGGGTCAGTGCCTCGAGGTAGAAGTAGTCGCCCCAGAGGTTGCCCTCGTCGACGCCGATGCCCTTCGGCTTGTCGTAGACCCCGTGCAGGATCAGCGGTTGGGGCTCCGGGCGCCCGGCGGTGGTGTAGCCGTGGACGAGCGAATCGAGGATGCTGCCGGCGGCGGCGCGGTACCCGCCGGCGCGCGGGCCGGCGGGCAGGGCTCTGGCCAGCTCCAGCAGGCCGCTGGCCGCGATCGCCGCGGCCGAGCTGTCACGCTCCTCCGCGCTGCCGCGTTCCTCCGCACTGCCGCGTTCCTCCGAGCCGCCGCGTTCCTCCGAGCCGCCGTCGGAGAAGACCAGGTCCCAGTAGGGGATGCGGTCGGCGGGAAGCCGTGTCAGGAACTGGTCGGCACAGCGGCAGGCGGCATCGAGGAACGACCGGTCGCCGGTGTACCGGTGGTTGAGAGTGAACCCGTAGACGCCCCACGCCTGTCCGCGTGCCCAGCACGAGTCGTCCCCGCTGCCCTGCTCGGTCCCGCCGCGCAGCGGGGCTCCGCTGGCGGGATCCCAGTAGAAGGTGTGGAACGTGGTGCCGTCGCTGCGGACCATGTGCTCGCGCACCTGGGTGGCGTGCCGGCGCGCGCGGGCGGCGTAGCGGGAGTCCCCGGTGACCTGGCTCGCCCAAAACAGCAGCGGAGTGTTCATGAGGCTGTCGATGATGGTGCGGCCCCTCTGCCGGGGGTCGCCGAGGTCTCCCCAGGCTTGAATGATGCCCGCCGGCTCCAGGACTCGGGTGAGCAGGTGGTCGGCGGCGGCCAGGGCGGCGCGCCGGGCGGTCCCGTCGCCGGTGTGTTGCCATCCGGTGACGCAGGACAGCGTGTACAGGAACCCGAGGTCGTGCGTGTCGATGTCGAGGCGGCGGTCGATCCGGTCGGCGAAGGCGCGCACGTGTGAGTACGCGGACCGCAGGTACCGTTCGTCTCCGGTGAGGTCGAAGGCGAGCCAGAGCATGCCCGGCCAGAAGCCGGTGGTCCAGCCGACGTTGGCGCCCTCGGGGAGACCGTCGGGTGCCGAGCGCAGCGGGTACCGTCCGTGGACGGTCGTGTCGCCGGGGTACCGGTCGCCGAAGGCAGTCAGATTGGCGTCGACTGTGCGCAGCGCGGTGGTCATGGCGTGTTCCACCGCCTCGGCGTCCGGACTGCGGCGGACGTCGATCGCCGTCATCTGGTTCCCTTCCCGTTCATCGGCCGGGGTGTTCGCCCCGGTCGTCCGTCGCGACCGGTCATGCCCGGGAAGCCGGGCGCGCGCCCGGTTCGAGCGCGGCGCGCAGGGTGTAGCGGCTGTTGGCCCACACCACATACAGCAGCGGGGAGGCCGCCAACCCGAGCGCCACCGCCGGCCGGGCCGCGAGCAGGGTCTCGAGTACCGCGAGCACGGACAGCGACGCGACGGTAAGGTACCAGCGGCGCACCGCCAGGTACAGGCAGGCGCGCAGCGCGTCACGCAGCCGCACCGTGGGTCGCTCGGCGAGCACCACCATCGCCAGCAGCGCCGTGGAGGCGACGAGCACCATCGCGACGACCAGAACCGGAATCGCGGCAGCGCCAACCGGCCGGCCCCAGGCGGCGCGGGCATCCACTCCGAGTACCACTGTCGTGGCGGTCGCCAGCGCACCGGCCGCCGTGGCCTTGCCGGCCGTGGCTCGCCAGACGTGGGCGAAGGTGCGCAGGACGGCGGTGGAACGCCCCGCGGAGTACGCCGACAGCACGCCGAACGCGGCGCACAGCGCGGGCGCGCACACCGGCGCCACCAGTGCCAGCAGCGGCCACGACCGGCTCGGGTCGGTCATCACCAGACCGGCCACCAGCGGCAGGCAGCCGACGGCCAGCAGCAGGTTGGTCAGCAGTCCCACATACACCAGGTCGAAGACGCCCTGGAACGTCTCGTGCCGGATCCGCACGCCGCTCACCCCTTCAACCCGGTGGTCGCGATTCCTTCGACGAAATAGCGCTGCCCGAGAAGGAAGATGACCGCGACCGGCAGCACGGAGAGCACCGAGCCGGTCATGATGAGCGCGTACTCGGCGTTGTACGTCGAGATGAACGACTTGAGTCCGATCTGGACAGTCCAGATGCTGTGGCTGCGCAGGTACAGCAGCGGCCCGAGATAGTCGTTCCAGGTGTTGACGAACGTGAGCAGGGTGAGGCTGGCCAGTGCCGGCACGGACAGCGGCAGGATGACCCGCCGGTAGATGCCGTACTCGCTCATGCCGTCGATGCGCGCGGCCTGCACGAGCTCATCGGGAATCGACTCGTAGAACTGTTTCATCAGGAACACGCCGAACGCGCCGAACGCCTGCAACGCGATGATGGACCACAGGGTGTCGGACAGCTTCAGCTTCGACATGAGGATGAACTGCGGGATCATGTACGACTGCCAGGGCACCGCGATCGTGGCGACATAGGCCAGGAACAGCACATCGCGGCCGGGAAAGCGCACCTTGGCGAAGCCGTACGCGGCGAAACTGCCGGTGAAGACCTGCAGCACGGTCACCGCGACCGAGAGGGTCAGCGTGTTGCGCAGCCACGTCGTCATGTCGGACTTCCGCCAGATGTCGACGTAGTTGTGCCACACCACGCTGTCCGGCACCCACTTGACCGGGAGGGTGAAGACGTCGTTGTTCGTTTTCAGGGACGACATCACCATCCAGTAGAACGGCAGCAGCACCGCTGCCGACGCGACGACGAGCGCGAGATAGCCGAGCACCCGTACGGCGCGGCCGCGGCGGCCGGGGCGCCCGCGGAACGCCGCGGCGGTGGGTGCGCCCGGGCGGGCGTCGAGGAGGGTGTCCATCACGCGTTCCTGCGCCGGTTCACCGAGAACTGGGCGACGGTCACCAGCAGGCAGACGACGAACAGCACGATGGATACCGCCGAGGCGTAGCCGAACTGGTTTTCCACGAAGCCCTTCTGGTAGATGAACTGGGAGAGCACCAGGGTGGACTGGCCGGGTCCGCCGTTGGTCATCACCAGGATCAGGTCGAAGACCTTGAAGCTGCCGATGGTCAGCATCACCGTCACGAAGAAGGTGGTGGGTCGCAGTCCGGGCAGCGTCACCGCCCGGAACCGCTGCCAGGCGGTCGCCCCGTCCACCCGGGCCGCCTCGTACAGTTGGGTGGGGATGGCCTGCAGGCCGGCGAGGAACAGCAGCATGTAGTAGCCCATCTCCCGCCACGTACCGACGAGGATGACCGCCGGCATCGACCAGTCCGCCGATGTCGTCCATCCCGGCGGATGGTGCACTCCGACCGCGCGCAGGATTTCGTTGATCGGCCCGTAGCCGGGGCTGAACAGCATGTTCCAGACCTGGGCGAGCGCCACGATGGAGGTGATGTACGGGAAGAAGGCCACCGTACGGAAGAACGCCACGGCACGCAGCTTGCGGTTGAGCAGCAGGGCCAGCACCAGGGACGCGGCGAGCGTCAACGGGATGTGAAAGAGCGTGTAGTAGACCGTGTTCGACAGCGCCGTCCAGAAGCTGTGGTCGTGCAGCAACTGCCGGAAGTTGGCCAGTCCGGTCCACTCCGCGCCGCCGAACACGTCCCAGCTCGTAAAGGCGTAATAGAACAGCAGCACGACCGGCACAAGCGTGAGGACCGCGAAGCCGATGAAGTTGGGCAGGAGGAAGCTCCACCCCACCACGGTGTTGCGCCACACCGGCCGGCTACGGCGGCGGCGGGCCACGGGCATCGATGTCATGGGTACTCCCGTGAGTCAGTCGTACGGATCCGCGGCGCGGGTCCGGTGCGCGGCGCGTCGCGGGCGCACCGGACCCGGCGAGCCGGGGCCGAGGTGGGCCACGCCCGGGTTACTTGTTGAGGACCTCGTTCTTGGCGCGGGACTGAGCCTCGCTGATCGCGGCGTCGACCGGCTTGCTGCCGGACATGACCGCGGTGTGCAGGTCGTTGAGGACGTTCTGCAGTCCCGCTGTGTACTGCGAGACCGGGTTCTCCGGCTTGGTGTCGTGTTTGGCGAACGCGAACTTCGACACGTCGTCGGTGGGCATGCCCTTGAGCGCGAAGAAGGTGTCGGTCACCGCCGCGCTGTCGGCCGGGGTGATGCCGATGCCGGCGAGCGCCTTCGCTCCGTCCTCGCCCGCGGCGTACGCCAGGAACTGCTTGGCCGCGGCCACCTTGCCCTTGCCGAGCTTCGGGTTGATGCCCAGGCCGGTCGGATCGCCGAAGGTCACCGGCGTGGCCGACGTGCCGGTGGTGCTCTTGTCCGACTGTGGCGCCGGCGCCATCCCCCACTGGAACTGGTCGGCGTCGCCGCTGGACTGCTGGGCGAGCAGGGTCGCGATGTACCAGGTGCCCATCAGCATCATCGCCGCCTGCTGCTTTCCGAACTCCGCCTGGTAGGTGAGGCTGTTGGTGGTGGCATCGCCCAAGCTGACCTGCGCGCCGGAACTCTGCAGGTCCAGCGCCCTGGTGTAAAAGGGTTTCAGGTACGAGAAGTTGCCGCTCGTCAGGTCGGCGCCGGAGGTCTGCGCCAGGGCGAAGCCCTGCACGGTCGACTGCCAGGTGTGCTGGTAGTCGCCGAGCGCCTTCGACCCCGCGACCTTCAGCCTCGCGGTGAGCTGCTTCGCGGCGCTCACGTAGTCGTCCCAGGTCCAGGAGCCGTCGGGCACGGCCACGCCGGCCTTCCCGAACAGGTCCTTGTTGTAGAACAGGACCCAGGAGTCCTGGCGGTACGGGATCGCGTAGGTCTTGCCGCCGAGCTGGTAGTCGGACAGGCCGCCCACCTTGTCGCCCAGTCCCTTGGCCACGTCGGAGACGTCGAGCAGTTGCTTGCCGTGCTGGTAGGTGTAGAAGTTCTTGAGGTTCTTCTGCACGTAGATGTCGGGGGCCTTGCCCGCGGCCAGGTCCGCGATCATCTGGGTGTCGTAGTTGGTGGCGTCGTACTCCTTCAACTGCACCGTGACGTCGGGGTGCGCCGCGTGGAAGCCGTCGGCGAGGGTCTTGAATTCCGGTGTGGTGGACAGGCTCCACCCGGCCAAGGTGAGTGTGACCGGACCAGACGAGGAGTCCGATGAGTCGGAACCGCTGCCACAGCCAGCCAGGACCAGCGAGATCGCCGTGGCGGCGGCGCCGAGGACGACCGCGATCGAGCGCTTCATCCCTTCTCCTTTGAAACTCGGCCCCGAAGCCCCGGGTACGCGCTGATCGAGGGGCCCCGGCGGGGTGGGGTCACCGGTCGCCGGTACGGCCGCCGGTGCTGGTGCGGATGCGGATGCGGGTGCGGGTGCGGGTGCGGGTGCGGGTGCGGGTGCGGGTGCGGGTGCGGGTGTCGATTCGGGTACGGGTACGGACGCGGTCGGGCCACTCGACCCGTTGCCGCACCACGCGCCACCGTCCCGCCCGGTGCCTGATCGGGTCGACCCGGTTGCCCGGTGGGCCGGAAGGAATGGTGGTCGGGCACGCGTTTCTCCGCAGGGTGGGGTGGGCGTGGCCTCGCGGACGCGGGCTTGCCTGCGGCGACGATCCCGCGAACGGGGCCTGTTCGGGGAAGTAAAACGGTCGGAACCAAGCATGTCAATACCTCTATCGCCCTGATACGATCACGTTCGCTCACAAGAGCCTTCGATCGGCGAGGGAAATGACCATCCGCGATCGCTTTACCGGCCCGCTGGCCGGAGCCTGCCCGCAGTTCGGCGAGGGCCGGACCGCGGAACTGCTCGCCAACCCCGCGGACTGCCTGCCGCTGCCCCCGGCGATCGACCGGCGCGCCTGGGCGGCGGACGCCCTGCCCGACGACACCGTGCGGGATCTGCGAGGGCGTGCCGAGGCGGAACTCGCTACGCCGTGGCCGGTGCCGCTGGCCCACTCCTACGCCCGGTACTTCCGCGACGGTGACCGCACCGGCTACGAACAGATCGTCTTCGCCCGCCAACAGCGGCTCACCCGGGCCGCCGTGCTCGCGGCCGCCACGCTGGACCCGGTCTGGATCGACGAGGTCGCCGACGGAGTGACGCTGTTGTGCGAGCAGAGCAGCTGGTGCTGGCCCGCCCACGATGACACGCGGCGGGTGCACGGCGCGGTCGTACCCACAGTGACCGATCCCTTCCTGGACCTCGGGGCCGGTGAGGTCGCCGCACAGCTGGCCTGGCTCGATCACCTGCTCGGCGACCAGCTCGACGCGCACGTCCCGGGGGTACGGGCAAGGATCCGGCACGAGGTCGAGCGCCGGGTGTTCGCTCCGTTCGCCACCCGCCGCGACTGGCACTGGCTCGGGCTCGACGGCGACGTGCACAACTGGAGCGCGTGGATCCACGGCAACGTCCTGGTCGCCGCGTTGCGTCTGGTGGACGACGCGGCACGCCGGGCACACCTGGTCGACCTGGTCGTCGAGGGCCTCGACCGCTACATCGCCTCGCTGCCGCCCGACGGCGCGGTCGACGAGGGGTACGCGTACTGGTGGAACGGTGCCTGCCGGGCGCTGGAAGCCCTCGACGTGCTCGCCCACGCGACCCGTGACACGCTCGGTGACGCCGTACCCGACGCGGTGCGCGGGATCGCCGCGCTGCGGCAGACCATCGCCTTTCCACACCGGGTGCATCTCGGCGGCGCCTGGTACCTCAATCACGCCGACAGCCCGGCCCGGTCGCCGGCGAATCAACCGTGGCACGCTCTGCACCGGGCGGCACGGCTCGCCGGCGACCGGGACGCGCAGGCGCACGCCGCCGCACACCGCCGCGCGGGAACGCCGGTGGCGCACGAGGATCAGGGGCTCGGCCGCCTGCTCCGCGCTCTCACCGACCCGCACTGGCTCGCCGCCGTGCCGGGCTCGCCGCCGCTGCCGCGGGACGCCTGGTTCGACTCCACCCAGGTCCTGCTGGCCCGCGCTGCGGCCGGCAGCACCGCCGGACTGACCCTCGCGGTCAAGGGTGGACACAACGGCGAGCACCACAACCACAACGACGTCGGCAGCATGGTGGTAGCCCTCGGCGGTGTGCCGGTACTCGTCGACGCCGGCCGCCCCACCTACACCGCGCAGACGTTCGGCCCCGACCGGTACCGCATCTGGACGATGCGCAGCGGTTGGCACAACGTGCCGCGGATCCGCGGCAGCGAACAGGCGCACGGCCGCCGGTACGCGGCGCGCGAGGCGACGGTCACCGTCGACGACACCCGCTCCGGTCTGGCGCTCGACCTCACCGACGCGTACCCGCGCGGCGACGTGCGGCACTGGCGGCGCGACGCGTGGCTGGACCGTGCCACCGGCCGCGTCACGGTACGCGACTCGTGGCAGCTCGATCCGGCTCCGAACGCCGAGCCGACCGTTGTACATCTACTCGCCGCCGGTACGGTGCGCGTCGGCCAGGCAGACGCCGAGGTCGACGCGATGGAAGGGGCCGGCACCGTGCGGCTCGCCTGGGAGCCCGCGCACGTGCCGGCCACCATGACCGCGATCGAACTGGACGATCCGCTGCTGCGTGAGGTCTGGGGCGACCGGCTGACCCGAATAGAGTTCGACGTGAGCGCGCTGGAACCAGCCGGTACGCTCGCCGTGACTGTGGAGGAGCAACGGTGACCGCGTCGGAGAATCGGGGACCGCTGCAGGTCGCCCGCCGCGCCCGGCTGTTGGAGGCGTTGCAGCGCGACCGCGTGCTGCGCATCTCCGACCTCACCGGCACTCTCGGCGCCGCCGCGGTGACCATCCGCCGCGACATCGCTCAGCTCGCCGCCGAGGGCCTGGTCCGTCGCGTCCACGGCGGCGTCGCGCTCATTGTTCCCGAGGAGACCCTGGCAGCCGAAGACCCCACCCCGCGGGCGAACCCGACCGCCGCACCCGCCGACCGGTCGATCGGCATGCTGGTGCCGTCGCTGGACTACTACTGGCCGGACGTGGCCCGCGGTGCCGAAGAGGCCGCCCGGGAACTCGACATGCGCGTGGTGCTGCGCGGCTCCTCCTACGAGAGCGAGGACGACCGGCCCCAACTCCTCCGGCTGGTCGAACGGCTCGGCGTCCACGCTCTGATCGTCGCGCCGCGCATGGACGCGCCGACCGCCGGGGCGACCGTCGAATGGCTGGCGGACACCGGGCTTCCCGTGGTCCTGCTCGAACGCACCGCCACGGTGGGACCGCACCGCGCCGTGTTCGAGTCTGTCGTCACCGACCACGCGTTGGGCGCGGCGATGGCCGTGCACCACCTGGCCTCGCTCGGGCACCGGCGGATCGGCGTGCTCAGCCCGCAGCCCAATCCCACTCGGCCGCATGTCCACCGTGGATGGTTGAACGCGTTGGAGGAGTGCGGCCTAGACCCCACCGCCACAGTGGAAGCCGTGATACCGGACGCGCACACGCGAGACTGGGAGACGGCGGTGGACGAGGCTCTCGACCGTTGCCTGGCGACCCGCACGACCGCGCTGCTCGTGCACGCCGACCCCGAGGCGATCGCGCTGGTGCAGCGGTGCGAGGAACGCCACCTCGCAGTGCCGGGTGACCTGTCCGTGGTCGCCTACGACGACGAAGTGGCGGGCCTGTTCAGCCCACCGCTGACCGCGGTGCGCCCACCCCGCCGGTCGATCGGACGCGCGGCCGTGCGCCTCGTCGCCGACCGCCTCGCCGATCCCGAACGCCCCGCCCATCGGGTGACGATCAGCCCATCCCTGCGGATCCGCGAGTCGACGGCACCGCCCCGCTCCGACCGCTGACGCCGACGCGCGATGCCGAACTGTCAGGTGAACGCGTTGACGCGGCTGTCCGTCTCCAAGATGGCGTAGAGGTCAGAGTCGCGCCATCCGTCCCGGATCAGCAGCGTCTCACGCATACGCCCCTCATACTTCATACCGACCTTGGTGAGCACCCGCCCCGACGCGACATTGCGCGGATCGCAGGTACCGAAGATCCTGTGCAGCTTGTGCACCGTAAAGCCGATGACGACAAGCTGGTGCGCCGCCTCTGCCGCGAGGCCACGACCCCACAGATTTGGGTGTACGGCGTAGGAGACCTCGCCTTGTCGATTGCCGTGTAACCGTAGCTCAGCGTTGCCGACCACCTGGGAATCCACCGTGATGGCGTACACAAATCGGATCTGCGGCCGCTGTGCCCACGCCTGGACGGCCGCCTGGACAAACGACTTCGTCTGCTGCGGCGTGTTCGGTCCCCACGCCTGGTAACGGCACGCTTCCTCTCGCCGCGCCCACTCGTGTACGACCTCCCAGTCGGCAATCGTCAACGGCCGCAACTGCGTCATCACGGCCAACGACGATATCCTGGGCGACCGCCGCGCGGGACGTTACCTCCGCCGGCCTCCGGCGTGGCGGCGCATGGACTATCCTTCCAGCGTGATCGATGAGTTGATCAGGAAAGCCGCCGTCGACGACGAGGACGCGATCGATGAGCTGTCCGCGATCGCGGACAATGAGCCGGATCGACTGATCCCGCACCACGGCCTCCTGCTCGACCTCGACGTGCTGTGGCCGCCGAAGTTGTACCGCTCGGCCGACGCCAACACCGTCGGCCGGGTCATCGAGCAGATCGATGGCGGACGGACGCCCAAGCGGCTCGACCACCTGTTGCTCCTTCTGGCATACAGCGCTCACCCGCTCGCCGAGAGCGCCATGCGTCGCTGGGCGACGCAGCCGCCGGCCGGTTGCACACCGATCCGCTGAGCTACGCGCGGGCGGGCGGCTGGACCGTCGGACCGGACGGCAGCCGGCGGGACCTGTGCGGCGACAGTGCGTACCAGTGGCTCGTGCGCGAAACGGCGCGACGCACCGACGCTCCCGAGTGTCCGTGGTGCGCGTCACCGTTGTGGATCGCCGCCGACCTCGACACCGCCGAACCCGCCGTCGGCGACGCACTGGCGCACACCGGCTGGTCCGGCCGGCTGGTCATCGAGACCTGCCACTTCTGCGCCTGCCACGCGACGCTGTACAGCCAGGTCACGCCGGCCGGCACCGCCACCTGGTGGAGCGGCAACACCCGCCCGAGCTACCTGCCGGATGACGCCGAAGCCGAGGAGCCGCCGGCGCTGCTGCCGGTCGTGGGGCCGGCCCGGACGGGCCCGTACCAGGCCAGCGCCTGGAACCAGGGCGGCTCGACGCTGGGCGGTCAGCCCGACTGGATCCAGGACGCCGAGCATGTCGACTGTCCCGGTTGCCAGCAGCCGATGGACTACGTCGGTCTCGTCGTCGGAGCGGACCTCGACGAGTTCGGCGAGGGCGCCTACTACCTGCACGTGCACCAGCCGTGCGGATTCGCCGCGGTGAACTTCCAGCAGAGCTGACCAGCGGCAGGAGCTTCGCCGTCCCCACTCCGCCAGACTTGCACCAGATCAGTCATGTGATCTATACCTAGTAGAACAATGCTGGTCGGCGACACCGATGGCGTCAAGCTGACTCCGCCCTATGGGGAAGATCATAGAGCTCCCTACGCGGCAGAGCTGCTTGACTCTGGGGGCACCGGCTGCGGGTACCTGCTCAAGGACCGCATCTCGGATGTCGCGGACTTCGACGACGCGCTGCGAGAGGTGGCCGCCGGGGGGACTGTCGTCGATCCCGAGGTGGTACGGCAACTGATTCGCCGGGCCAGGTCCGCCGCACCGATCGAGCGCCTCTCCCCCCGCGAAGGCCAGGTGCTCGCGCTCATGGCCGAAGGCCGTTCCAACGTCTCCATCGCCCGCGAACTGGTCATCACCGAGACGGCCGTGGAGAAGCACGTACGGAGCATCTTCCTCAAGCTGGAGCTGCAGCCGAACCAGGAACAGCATCGCCGCATCCTCGCCGTCATCGCATATCTGCGACGGTACGGCTAGCCGTACGGTGAAGTGTGCGGGCAGCGTAACGGCGGCGAACCGGTCCAGGCGAGCACCGGTTGTCGCTCGACGACACGATCGAGCGGTGGCTACCCGGCCTGGTTCAGGCAAACGGCAACGACGGCACCCGGATCACCCTGCGGCAGCACGGCGGGCGGCACAGCGTGGTCGTGTCGATTTCCCCCGGCGCTCGCCATCGGCGATTCCATTCAGGACAGTCCCGCCCTGAAACAAGAGCAGGCGGCCACCGCGCTGGTGCACAACGCTCGCTGCGCGTCGCTGCATCGATAGCCTGCCCGTAACCCGCTCGCGGCCGGCACCGGCCGCGAGCCGGTCGCGCGTACCGCTACGCGAGGACGTCACCGGGCAGATAGGTATGGCTGGGCCTACCGAATTGTGGTCGGCTACGCGTAGTGCGTCGCGCATCATGCGCGTGATCTTCTTTCGGCATGGACCTGTCTCAGCTGTCTCTCCGCACCGGCGCCCGACTGGGTGCGTGGTGCTGGGCCGTAGCCGCACCGCTGTTCCTTGCCGCCAACGTGATTACCGGCCTCGGCTGGCATCATCCGGCCTACAGCTGGGCCACCGACAACATCAGCGACCTCGGCAACGTCCACTGTGGAATGTGGGACACCACGCGACCGCGCCAGGTGTGCTCGCCCTGGCATCCGCTGATGAACACCTCCATCGTGCTCACCGCGGTGCTGCTGGCCGCCGGGCTCATCCTGACCTGGCGCACGCTTGGCCACGGGTTCCTTGTGCGCCTGGCTCAGTCGCTGCTCCTGCTCGCGGCCGTCGGATACGTGCTGGCTGGTCGTTTCCCCGCCGACGTCGACGAGAATCTCCACTTTCTCGGCGCCCTGCTGATCATGGTGATGGGCAATCTGGGGCTACCGCTGGCCGGGTTTGCCCCGCGCGCCACGGTCCTCGGCCGGTTGCGCGCGCTCACCCTGATCGCGGGTGTGACCGCGCTGGCAGGGGCGGTGCTGTTCTTCGGTCAGCGGGGCCTGGGCGTCGGGGTCGGTGCGATGGAACGCGTAGCGGTGTTCCCTCTCACCAGCTGGTGCTGCTGCGTCGGCGTCGTCCTCCTCGCCAAGACCCACCGGGCACGGACAGCGGGTAGGCCCGGTACGGGCGGCATCGGGGTCAGGACGCTCGGCGAGGCAGCCGACCGGGGCTAGCCGTGCAGGCGGCTAGCGACCTGGGCGTCGGCCGCCGCGAGCCCGGCACGCATCGCCTCCTGCGCCCCGGGCTCCCACGGCCCGGAGGCGGCCAGGGGAATCTCCGTCATGAATCGGCGCTCGGCTTCGGGAATCAACGCGACGACAAGACCGGGGTCCGTGGCCGCGGTCGCGTAGAGGGTCGGGCCGTCGGCGTAGTACAGGTCAGCGACGACGAGTCTCCCGTCCCTGGCGCGCATGACATTGTCCGGGTTGTTGTCCAGCGGCCCGCACCAGGGCAGCTCTCGCCGGGCCCGTTCGTGGACGCGGCGCACGACGTCGACCAGCTCGGCAACTTCCGCGGCCCGGGTGGCGATCTTACGGTGAAAGGCGACAGCCTCATCCTCGGGAACGGGTCGGAGCCATTCCAGCACCTGGAGGTCGCCGCCACCGGTCAGCCGACGGTGCGCGTACAGCCGTGGTACCTGACCGGTGTGCGCGGCCTCCCGGTACAGCGCCGCGGAGTACGGGCCGGCCGGGTCGAACGGGCTGATCCGCACGGCCGCGGCGCCATCCGGCGAACGAAGCGCGATCGCCCAGTCGCCGACGCCGCACGGAGTCCATCCGGCCGCCCGAAGAGCCTGTTCGGCGTCGCGGTGATCGGCCTGCTGGCCCAGCAGGCCGATGACCTCGCGATATGGGACCGCTTCCTCCGACGTCATAGGGTCGAGCGTAGGCCCTGTCGACCTCGATGACCGGCGGCAGCCGTGGTCGCCGCCTCCTCGTCGATGGCTGCGGTCCAGACGATGTGGGCGTCCGGGCGAATCAGTAGGGCGTCGGCTGGTCGCTGGTCGGTCTTGGCGGTGTACACGTCGACGCGGTCCTGCCAGTCTCGGGCGGTGTGCCGGGGGTCAGGGACCGCCGGTTCCGCGCTTCACTTCCCCAGGTCGCGCCTGCGCCGCGCGACTTCATCCAGGTGTGTCTCCCACTGCGGGAAGAAGTCCTCGGGCTGAGCGAAACCTTCCATGCGACCGAACTCACCCACGAACAGGCGGCTGATCCGGGACACGAGTACACCATCGACAGTGCGGATCCAGATGCTGGCCGACTCCCGACTCTCGCCGTCGAGCACGAGATTGAATTGGAAGACCCGCTGCGAACAAAGCCGGGAGTCGCGAATGAGGTCACCCTCCGCCCGTGGCGAACGCCTCAGCTCCCACTCCAGCCCACCCGCCGAGGTGAACCGGTCGCACGGCACGTCTGTCGGGAACGACGAAAGCGGGTGCCCGATCGGGGGCCCGCAAGGATCCGCGCGGTCGGCGACGTCGAGCCAGATGCCTTTGGCGATGGCCTCGATGAACTCGTCGTGGAACACGAACACATAGTGCCGATGAGTCTCCACCAGAGGCGTCGCGTAGTGGCGCGTCTCGTAGTCGTGACGCTCCCGCAACCACGGGGAGCCGCCCACCACGTAGACCCAGTCACCGCTGCGGTAGTCGGCGTCGGCGTAGTCGACGGGTAGGTACTCCCCCCGCGACGCCCTGACCGCGTCGAGTCCTTCGAAGGTCACCCGACCCAGCGCATCCGACGCGGCATCCTCGAAGTACACGGCCGTGTATGCCTGGCCCCGGCCGCCTGCCGACAGGAGGTCCAGCGCGCCGTACATCAGCCGAGGCGACGCGATCCGGTCAGCCGTCAACGGCACTTCGAGGCGGGACGCGAACGGACGGGAACCGCCCGCGAGGCCGTCTTCCAGCATCCGGCCATCATTTCAGCTCGACGCCGAGCCTCGTCGGATGGCCGCTCTCGTCGGATGGTTGCCCTCGTCAGCTGGCCGCACCCGGGCCCGGCAACAGGTCCACGTCGCCTGCGTGCATCGACTCGCCGCAGTGGGCGCAGTGCAGGTCGACAGCGCTGACCTCACCGCACGCGTGGTGGCGGTACAGCACCGGCGGCCCGGCCTCGCCCGCGAGCCACCTGTCCCCCCAGCCGACCATGACCATGAGCAGGTCGACCAGCTCGGCACCTTTCTCCGTCAGGTGGTACTCGTGCCGGGGTCGCTGGTCGTAGGGCCGGCGCTCGAGCACGCCCTGGTCGACGAGGTGGTTCAGCCGCTCGGTCAGGACCTTGCGCGAGATCCCGAGGTCGGCCTGGATCTGGTCGAACCGGGTGAACCCCGCCCACACGTCACGCAGGATCAGCGGTGACCAGGGTTCCCCGATGACATCGAGGGTGCGCGCGATCGAGCACGCCATCTCGCTGAAGTTCGTGCGCTGCATGGAACCAGTCTAGCAATCTGGGTTCCCTCAGGAAACTCCAGGTGCTACGGTCACAGAGTCTCTTGAAGGAACTCCAGGGAGGTCGCGGAGATGGGCAAGGTTTTCAGCGCGCACGCGGTGTCGGTCGACGGATACATCACCGGCCGCGATCCCGGCGCCGGACGCGGACTCGGTGACGGGACGATGCTCTTCGACTGGTACTTCGGCGGCAACACGCCAAGCCGGGTGTTCGACGGGTTCCGGCTGAGCGAGCCCAGCGCCCGGGTCTTCGACGCCCTCGCCGCGCGCGTGGGAGCCATCGTGGCCGGACGGAACACGTACGAGGACTCCGAGCACTTCGGAGGCGGCGGCCCGCACCCATCGGCCCGGCTGATCGTCCTCAGTCGCCGGCCGGCACCGGCGATAACGGAGCGGCAGACCCTGGTCACCACCGGCATCGCGGACGCGGTCGCGGCGGCTCGCGCCGCCGCCGGCGACAAGGACGTCGGCCTGATGGGCGGTGGCGTCGCGACCGAAGCGCTCAAGGCGGGGCTCGTCGACGAGGTGGTCCTCCACCAGGTGCCGATCCTGCTCGGCGGCGGCCGACCCTTCTTCCAGTCACTGCCCGAGCACGTGCGCCTCCGCCTGGTCGAAGCCGTCCCGGCCCCCGGCGTCACCCACCTCCACTACGCGGTCGAGCGATGACCCCCGCCAGCCGCACAGGCGTAGCGCTTGCCGGCAACCAGTACCCCATCCAGAACCCACACCAGGAGCTGACCACGATGCTCGACCCCGACGTGCGCCGCGTACTCGACGGCACCCCGACCGCCCACCTCGCCAGCGTCCTGCCCGACGGCGCTCCCCACGCCGTCCCGGTGTGGATCGGCACGCACGGCGAGCACGTCGCGATCCTCACCGGCCCGGGCAGCCGAAAGGCTCGCAACCTGCGACGCGACCCGCGGATCGCGCTCTCCCTGACGCCGACGGACAATCCGTTCCAGCCGGTCATCGTGCGCGGCAGGGTCGTCGAGTGGATCGAGGGCGACGCCGCCTGGCAGATCATCGACCGGATCTCGACGAAGTACACCGGTGGCCCCTACTCGCGCGACGAGCAGCGGGTCGTCGCGCTCATCGAACCCGACCGGCAAATCGTGGGCTGAGGCACCTCGACCCATGGCGTTGAGCATCCACGCGGAATCTCGGTTGTGCGGTGGTGTCCTCCCGGTTATGGTCAGTTAGACCATAACCGGGAGGCGTTCCGATGCTGACGTGGCTGGCAAACCTGATCGCACCGTTGAACACGGTCCTGTTCCACCTCGGCAACGACGCGGTGTCCTGGGCCGAACTGCTCGGCTTCGTGACCGGCGCGGCCTGCGTCTGGCTGACCGTCCGGTCCTCGATCCACAACTTCTGGGTCGGCATCGCGAACTCGGCATTCTTCCTGGTCCTGTTCTTCACCGCGCGGCTGTGGGCCGACGGTGGCCTGCAGGCGGTCTACATTGTGCTCGGGTTCGCCGGCTGGTGGCAGTGGCTGCACGGCGGCAGGAACCGCACCGCGATCGTCGTCGGCCGGGCCGGCCCGAAGACCCTCGCCGCGTGCGTCGGCTTCGTGATCGCCGCGACCTGGGGGCTGACCCTGCTGCTGGGTGCCGCACACGATGTCGCCCCGTTCTGGGACGCGCTGACCACCGCGACCTCGCTGGCCGCGCAGTACCTGCTCAATGCCAAGAAGGTCGAGACCTGGCTGTTCTGGATGGCGGCCGACATCGTCTACATTCCGCTGTACGCGGTGAAGCGGCTCGACCTGACCGCGATCGTGTACGTGTTGTTCCTCGGCCTGACCGTACTCGGGTTGCGCGCCTGGCTCGCGGCCCACCGGCAGCGGGAGGTCGGCGCGGCCGCACCGGTCGCAGCCACCGTGGTTGACGCGGCATGACCGGGTTGCGGCACGGAATCGTGATCGGCAAGTTCTACCCGCCGACCCTCGGGCACCACCACCTCATCCGCACCGCGGCAGCCAATGTCGAGCGCTTGACCGTCGTCTGCATGGCAGCCGCCGTCGAGACGATCCCACTCGCCGACCGCGTCGCATGGTTGCGCGCCGAGCACGCCGCCGACACCACCGTGACGGTCGTCGGGATCCGTTGCGACGCGCCCACCGACTACGACGACGAGACCGTGTGGGCCGCACAGGTCGCGCTCATGCGGGCCGCGGTCGCCACGGTGACCGCCGAACCAGTGGACGCCGTGTTCACCAGCGAGGAATACGGCGGCCAACTCGCCTCGTGGTTCGGTGCCAAGCACGTCCCCATCGATCCCGATCGCACGACGGTCCCGATCAGTGGCAGCGCCGTGCGTGCCGACCTCGCCGTCGGCTGGGCGTGGCTCGCGCCGGCGACCCGCGCCGGGCTCACCACGCGCGTCGTGCTCGTCGGGGCGGAGTCGACCGGCACCACCACCATCTCCCAGCTGCTCGCCGAGCACTACCGTTCCCGCGGCGGCGTCTGGGCCAGCACCCGGTGGGTCGGCGAGTACGGCCGGGAATACACCGCCATCAAATGGGAACGCGACCGCGCCGCCCGGCCGGACCTCGCCCTCGACGATCTGGAGTGGACGGCCGACGACTTCGACGCCGTCGCCACCGAGCAGACCCGGAGGGAGACCGTCGCCGCGGCGGCCGGCTCACCCCTGTTGGTCTGCGACACCGACGCCTTCGCGACCGCCGTCTGGGAACGCCGCTACCTCGGCCCCCAGGCGCGCAGCGACCAGGCGTGGGCATCGGCGCTACCCCGTCGCGCGATCTACCTCGTCACCGACCACGACGGTGTGCCCTGGGTCGACGACGGGCTGCGCGAAGGCGACCAGTCCATCCGGGCCGCCATGACCGGCTGGTTCGCTGAAGCGCTGACCCGCGCGGGGAAGTCGTGGATGCTGCTCACCGGCAGCCTGGATCAGCGGCTCTCGCTCGCCGTCCGCACCACCGACCTGTTGCTGGCCCAGGCCGCGACGTTCGCCGCGCCGCTGACGCAGGCGGATGTGCCAGACCCGGTAGCAGCCGACCCGCGGGGCGACCGATGACCGAGCGTCGACCGGGCGAGGACACATTCCTCGCGGCCTACGACCCCACTGCGTTCCCGCCGTTCGCGCTCACCGTCGACCTCGCCATCTTCACGGTCCGGGACGGGCTTCTCACCGTCCTGCTGGTCGAGCGCGGCGACCACCCGTTCAAGGGCTACTGGGCGCTGCCCGGTGGGCACGTCGCGCACGGTCGGGAGTCCGCCGAGCAGGCCGCCGTACGGGAACTCGGCGAGGAAACCGGGCTGGACTGGACGACCGTCGGCGGCCACCTCGAACAGGTCGGCACCTACACCGAACCCGACCGGGATCCGCGCATCCGTGCCGGGCTGCACGTCGCGTCCGTCGCATACGTCGCGCTGGCCCCGAACCTGCCCCTCCCGACCGCCGGCACCGACGCGGCACGTGCCCGGTTCTGGCCGGTCGAAGACCTGAGTCTCGACACCCAACGCGCCGCCTGGCTCGACCGTCAGCCGTACCGTGGCGACGCGCCGGTCCTCGCGTACGACCACGCACTGATCCTGTCTCACGCCCGCGACCGGATCCGAGCGAAGCTGGAATACACCACCCTTGCGGCACAGTTCGTCACCGAGCCGTTCACGCTCGCCGATCTGCGCCGCGTCTACCAGGCGGTCTGGGGAAGCGCGCCCGACCTGGCGAACTTCCGCCGCAAGGTACTCAAGACACCCGGGTTCGTCGTCGCGACCAACGAGCACCGCGCGGTTGCGAGCGACCGCGGTGGCGCTCCCCCACTGCTGTATCGCCGCGGCGACGCCCAGCGGATCGACCCGCCGTTCACCTGGGAACGCGAATAGCGGCGCGGGGTACAAGGCTCATCACGGACGGCGCCGATGTGCGAGTTCACCGACAACCCCCGCCACCGCCGGCAGTGCCGCCCCCACGCTGCGGTGCGGCCCGATACCCGGATGTGCATCCCCGTGGCCGGCGGTAGGGTGCCTCGGTGCCGTCCACGTATCCTCCGCTGAACCTGGCCGTTCGTACACCGCGGCTGACCCTCGCCGCCGCCACCGATGATCTTCTGGAACGCCTCGTGCCGGTGGTCCGGGCCGGGGTGGTCATCGACCACGAGCCGGTGCCGTTCGACGATCCGATGTCATTCTACGAAGACAACCCGACCCGGGAGTGGCGCTGGATGCGAAGCATCTGGTCCGGCAGGTCGCGGGTCAATTCCGCGTTCTGGCGGTTGTACTTCGTGATCTGCGACGACGGCGAGCCGGTCGGCATGCAGGACCTGATCGGCACCGACTTCGCCGCGGTCGGCACGGTGGAGTCGTTCTCCTGGCTGGCCCCCGCAGCCCGCGGTCGCGGGCTAGGCAAGGAGGCCCGAGCGGCGATCCTCCACCTCGCCTTCGAGGGCTTCGACGCCCTCGAGGCGTCCAGCGAGGCGTTCACCGACAACCACGCGTCGAACCGGGTTTCCGAAGCCCTCGGGTACACCCGCAACGGCACGACCTGGGCCACCCGCCGCGGTGAGGCCGCTGAGTTGCTGCGATGGCGGCTGACGCGGGACGGATGGGCATCGCGGCGACGCCATGACATCGAGTTGTCCGGCGTCGAGGAGTGCAAGCCGGTATTCGGCCTACCGACCTGATGACGAGCTCGACGACGAACAGGATCGTGAATGCGGTGGCACAGCGGGCGGCGGACGTGGCACCGTCGGCCTCATGTCTGTGGAACTGATCCGCGCCAGCCGCCTGACCGATGCTGTCCCGTATGCCTACGCCTCGGTAGTCCCCGCCGGTGCCCGGCTTGTGCACACCGCGGGCGCGTGTCCGATCGACGAGCACGATCGGGTTGTAGCGCTCGGTGACGTCGCCGGACAGGCCCGACAGGTCATGGACAATCTTGAGGTGGCGCTGCAGGCGGCAGGGGCTGTGCTGACAGACGTCGTACGGACGACCGTCTACGTTGCGAGCACTGACCAGGCGGACCTTGTCACAGCCTGGAACGTGGTACGCGCCCGGTTCGGCGACCACGACGCGCCGAGCACCTTGCTCGGCGTCACGGTGCTCGGATACCGGGGCCAGCTTGTCGAGGTCGAGGCCGTTGCCGTTGTGCAGTGACCGAGGCAGACATCCGTGACCGGTCAAATGATCAGCTACCTAGCCGTGATCAGCGAGCGGCATGAACTTCCCGGCAACGGTGCGATCGAGCTGCGACGGGGGCAGTTCCACGACGTCGTCCTGACCGGCACGACCGCCTACCGCTTCCCGCGACACGAGGTGGACCGGATGCTGCTCCACCGCCGCGCGACCGTACTGAGCGCCATGGCCGCACAGAATCTCGGGTTCGCTGTGCCCGTACCGCTGGCGGTGCCGAACCTCGACGAACCCGTCGGCCGCTGTTATCTGGCAACCTCCCGAGTACCCGGCGAGCCCCTGGCCGATGGTGGCGCCCACGTGTCGCCTCACCGCCTCGGCGCCGAACTCTGCAGTGCCCTGGCCGCGCTGTCGAGCGCGACCGAGCATGTGGGTCAGCTGGTCGGCGAACCCACCCCGAACCGGTGGGCCGGCTTCGCCGCCGACGTCGAGCAGGAACTGTTCCCGCTGATGTCCGCGCGCGGGCGCCAACGCGCACGGCACGAACTCGATCGGGTGCTCGCGCTACCGCCACCCACCACTCCGGTCCTGGTCCACGGCGATCTGGGCGGCGACAACCTGCTGTGGGACTCGGGCCCACCGTTGCGGCTGGCAAGCGTCATCGACTGGGATGCGCTGTTCCTGGGCAGCCCATCCCACGACGTGGCTTCAATCGCGGCAACCTATGGCTGGGCCGTCGCCGCTCAGGCCGCCCAGAGCACCGGCGACGCCGACGCGACGCTCAACGAGGCCAGGCGAATCCAGGCGACCTTCGCCCTGCAACAGGCGTTACCAGCCCAGCGAAGCGGCGACACCGCGAAGCTCGACGACGGGCTTCATGGCTACCGCTGAACGGCTGCTACCAAGGAATCAGTCGACGATGTCGCGTGACCAGATCCGCTGCCACTGTTCGGCCTGCCGCGCCCGTTGACCGGAATCGGCGCGCGCGGCCGGACCACCAGGATGCACCCCGCACGTCGGGCACGCCCGCGATGGCCTGCGCTCGGTGCCACAGACCAGGCAGCGGTCGGGATCGGCGGCCCCGGACCGGTGTGCGTCGATCAATCGTTGGACCACCACGACCAGTGGTTCGTGGGGGTGCAGTTCCGGATTCGGACAGTACGCCAGCCCGCTGAAGCCCCACGAGTACCACCGAAGTGTCTCAGCCGGCACTCGACGCCCCGTTGCCTTCTCCTGTTGCCGCTGCGCCGCGTACGCCGTCACGTGGCGCATCATCAGCTGCCGCGCAGTGTCCAGTTCGTCCACGGCGCGGATCAGCGCCTGCGGGTCAGCGTCAAGCCGGCGCGGGATCCGCGCGTTCACGACGAGGTGGTGCCACGTGGCCCGAAACCCGTACGGGGCGAAGTGCAGCGTGCATTCCCGCAACGCCGACAGGCGCCAGGCCGGGGTGAGCGTGGAGTCGCGCACGCGCCGTGCCTGCGCCGGGAAGCTGGTCATCGTTGACGAGGATAGTGCTTGCTGGCGCCCGACCTGGCGGACAGGTTCGCCGATCAGCGCCGCCGCTGACGGCCGATACTTCCGTGACCGTCCCACCCTCCGTCGGCTACCGTCGTCGGTGATGGCGGAGTTCGTACACATCACGACGGCGCGGGCCGCTCGACGCATCGAGCGCTCGGGAATCGCCGCGCGCAGTCACGGGCGGGCCGGCGGGCGCGGCGTCTACTGCATGCCGGTGCTGCCGTCGTTCACGCTCACCTACCAGTGGGTGCGCGAGCTTCGCCGCTGGCACCCGGGCGTGCTGGTCGCCGTACATCTGCGGCTGCCCGACGATCAGCCGGTGGGCGTCGGGCGTTACGGCGACACACCGCGCGAGGTCACTGCCGCGCAAGCGGTCGCGGTGGTGCGCGGACTCGAGGATCCGCGCGGCTACGAGGTGTTCGTCCCGCGCGCCATCACCACCGCCGAGGTGCGTCGGGTTCGTGAGGTTCCGCAGGGAGTCGGTTGGCGGTACCTGCCCGGGGCTCACGGCCGGCGCCCCTGCCCGTGCCCGGCGTGCCTGTCGCGCGGCGGGTACAAAGTCTCGCGGCTGCGCCAGCGGTTCCCGTACGATGAGCCACCCAGGCCGAAGAGTGAGCTGATGGCGCGGCTGCGCACGGCGACCACCGCCGACGAGATCATCGACGTGTTGTGCGCACTGGGACGCCGCCGGCGCGGCGGCGCCGAGGAGCTGGCGTATCTGGCAGATCATCCCGACCAGGACGTACGCGACACCCTCGAAAGCATTCTGGGGGCGTATCGCGGCCGTGAAGCGCGGCGGCTTCGGGAACGGTTACAGGTCAACGGCTGATCGCGCCGGGCGGAGCTCACTGACAGTGCGGCAGGTGCGGGATCAGGAAGGGGCACCGAGTTCCGACCGAGACTCCGCCTGGAGGAAGTCGAGGGTGGAAAGCTGGTCCACGGTCGCTTGGAGCTGGGCGATGCGTACGCGACCGATGCGGACGAGTTCCGCGCCGGCGGTGGTCCACCGGTCGAGGTCGGGTGACATGGGCGGAATGTCGGCGAGGATGACGGCACTGTCCTTGAGGGTGATCCCGACCCGTTGCGCGGCGAGCGCGAGCTTGATCCGGCAGACCGCGTCGACGGTGAACCGGCGGGCGTTGCCGCTGCTGCGGTGGCCGGTGACCACGCCGTAGCGCTCGTAGAAACGGACTGCGTTGGGCGTCACCCCGGCGGCGTCGGCGAGTTGGCCCACGGTCAGCATGGTCATGATTCACGCCCCGATGTCGCTGCTGCTTCTTGTACCGGTTCCATTGTCGCCGTCCTCCGGCGCGGCGACCGCAGCCGTACGACCAGAGCGATCGACATCACGGCGACGGCCGCCAGCCGGGTCAGGCGCTGGGCGTCCACGGCGGTGGCGGTGTCCGCGGCCGACGCCCCGAGCGCGTCTCCGCCGGTGAGCGCGACGGTCAGCGCGCTGAAGAGAGTGCTGAACGCCACCGTGCCGATGCCGTTGGAGATCGTGCTCACCAGCGACAGGAGTGCCGAGCCGGAGGCCAGGTCGGGACCGTCGAGGTCACGGCTGGAACCGGACATCGTGGGCATGATGACCGCGCCGACGCCCGCCCCCTGCAGGAGCGCGAGCGCGCCCAGCAACGCGTACGGAGTGTCCGGCCGCAGGATGAGCGCCGTGGCGAGACCGGAGGCGACGGCCAGGCCGAGCCCGGTGGCGACGACCGACCGCGGGCCGAGCCGTTCCAGCAGTCGCGCGGCGGCCTGCAGGCTGAGGCCCATGCCGACGGCGGCGGGCACCATCAGGGCTGCCGTGACCGATGTGCTGTCCGCCCGCAGAACCTGAACGTACGTGGGCAGCAGCAGGGCCGTACCGAAGTAGGGCGCGGCGAACAGCGCGAGTACCGCGGCGCCCCGGCCGAACGTCGGGTTCCCCAGCAGGCGGATCCGCAACAGCGGCTCGGGATGGGCCAGCGCCCGTACCGAGAACACCACGACCAGGACCGCGCCGGCGGCCGCGATGGCGATCCGCACCGCGGCCGCGGCGTCTTCGGCGCTGATGCTGTAGGCCACCGCGACGATGCCCGGAACCAGCAGCACGGCGCCGGCCAGGTCCAGATCGGCCCGACTCCGGCGTGCGGGATCGGCGGGCAGCCAGGCCAGCGTGCCGGCCGCGCCGAGCAACGCCAGCGGCACCGTGACGTAGAACAGGGCCCGCCAGGACCCCGCGCCCAGCAGCAGCGCGCCGAGTACCGGGCCGAGGATCGGTCCCACCAGCATCGGCAGGCCGGTGATCGCCATCATCCGGCCGCGACGCTCCGGCGCGACCGCGCCGAATCCGATCGCCATTCCCAGCGGCGTCATCAGGCCACCGGCCAGACCCTGGACCGCCCGGGCCGCGATCAGCCAGCCCAGGCCGCCGGCCGCGCCACCGGCGGCGGAGGCAACCGCGAACCCGGCCAGCGCCACGAGGTACACCCGGCGGGCGCCCCAGCGTGCGGCAAGACCAGCGGCCAGCGGCATCGTCGCGACCATGGCAAGCGTGTACGCCGTGATGATCCATTGGGCATCGATCAGCGACGCGTCGAACGCCGCCATCAGGTTCGGCAGCGCCACCGCGACGATCGTGGCGTCCAGCACCGCCACCAGCCCACCGAACGACAACACGATTCCGGCGCGCAGTTCCGGCCCGGTCAGTCTGGTCACGGCCGGCCGGCCAGATCCGCGACCCGCGCCGGGCGCAGCGCACGCGCCCAGGTGGCCAGCTCGCTCATCATCGCGTGCAGCGCCTCCACGGCACCGGGCGGTGGGGTGAAACGGCCCGCGGTGTCGAGGTGTTTCCACGCCATCGGCAGCAGGACCGACTCCCGTACGGTGGTGGCCCGCAGTTCCGGGAACACTGCCCGCAACTGCTCGACGGCCCTGATGCCGCCGGAGCCGCCGTACCCGACGAACCCGACCGGCTTGTACGCCCACTCGACGAGGTGCCAGTCGATCATGTTCTTCACGGACGCGGGGAAGCTGTGGTTGTACTCCGGGGTGAGCACCACGAATCCGTCGGCCTCCGCGAGCCGGCCCGCGATCGGCGATGCCGCCGCACCGCGCGGCTGCAGCTCGTGCATCGGGAGCGAGACGGCCGCCAGATCGATCATGTCGACGTCGACCCAGTCCAACGCGGCCAGCTCACGTTCCAGCCACGCGGCGAGCGGGTCGGCCAGTCGAGGCTTGCGTACGCTCCCGATCACCACGGCGATCCGGAGCCGGCCGTTGAGGTTGTCAGCTGTCATGCCGCCGACGCTAGGAGTTCGCCTATAGGCGAACTCAAGTGATTCCGCGCTCGGCCCGGTCGCTTCGGCCGTCAGCGAAACCGCTCAGGTCAGGCTCTGCTGCGTGAGCCTGTGCTCGCCTCCGCCACAAACCGGCTCCGGCTGCGCTCAGGCGATGCTGCGTGAGCCTGTGCTCGCCTCCGCCACAAACCGGCTCCGGCTGCGCTCAGGCGGTATCCGCCAACAGTTCGACCACGTCGTCGACCAGCGGCAGTGCGCCGATCTCCGCGGCCAGCGCGGTCGCGTCGCGCCGGTAGCCGGGCTCGGCGAGCACGGCCGTCACGGCGGCGCGGATCTCGTCGGGCGTCGCCGGCGCCGCCTCCCCGCCGCCGACCGCGATTCCGGCGCCGGTGGCCGCCACTCGCTCCGCGTTGTCCGGCTGATCGGCGAACTGCGGTACCACCACCATGGGCACGCCTGCCGCGAGACCACCGAGCACGGTGCCGGTGCCGCCGTGGCACACCATCGCCGCGGCCCGCGCGAGCACGTCCCGCTGCGGTACCCACCGCTCGACGTGCACGTTCGGCGGCAGGGCGGCCCAGTCGTCCGGGTCGCCGCCGTCCCCAATGGTCACCAGCAGCCGTACCGGTAGCTCCGCCAGCACCGCGACGACGGTGCGGAACGCCGCCGCGGCGAACGGCACCCCACCGGCCACCGTGCCGAACGTGGCATACACCAGCGGGGCGTCCGGCCACCACCGCGACGGCAACGGCGCGGCGGCCGGCTCGGGCGCGCGGTACCGGTGCACCAGCGGTCCCGGCGCGGAGCGAGGCTGCTCGAACGACGGCGGCAGAAGGCTCAGCGACGGCTGCCTGTACAGGTAGCCACCCTCGGCGTCGGCGTCCAGCCCGAGCGTGGTGCGGTACGCGGCCAGTGCCGGGGCCGCCAGCGGCAGCGTGAAGTCCACGAACTTGTCCAACCCGATGAGCACCTGCGCGCACGGCACCCGACGCAGGTCGCCGGCCAGCGTCGAGCCCAGTTCGCCGATCTCGCGCAGGATCAGGTCCGGTCGCCACCCGTCGATCGCGGCCAGCATGCCGGGCATGATGGACCGGGCTTCCAGCTCGGCGCCCAGCGTCACCATGACCTCGTTGCGCCGTTCGGGTTCCGCCGCCAGGAACCGGTCGCGGACCGCCGCCCACTCGTCCGGATCGGCGTCCGGGCACGACCAGTGCCGGTAGCCGGCCCGTTCGACCGCCGCCGCGAACGACCCGGGCGCCGCGACCTGCACCTCGTGTCCTGCCCGCCGGAAGGCCGCCGCGAACGGCAGCATCGGCCCGAAGTGCCCGGCACCCGCCGAGGTCGCCAGCAGCACCCGCATCGCCGTTCCTCCCCCGCGTCGGCAGACCGCGTCATCACAGTACCCAGCGCACCACACCGTACGTGAGCCTGCGCATAGGCGGCGGTGTATCCGCCTCGTCCGGCGGCTCTGGTTACGTGCGGGACGGCAGTGGTGCGACCGGACGGATCGCGGTGAACTGAGCGTGCCCATACCGGGTGGAGGCAAGCAGCAGCAGCCATTCGTCGCAGCCCTGCCACGGGTAGACGTCGGCGGCACCGCCGCGTACCGTCCTCGGCCCGTCACCGGTGCGCGGCCGGGCATCCGCCGGGGCGCCCACGAACCCGGGAATCCACACGTCGGCGCAGATCTCGTTCGCCGAGCCCATCGCGGCCAGCCCGAATGCGTTCTCGGCGGCGGCCGTCCGCTGTTCATCGCCGAAGTCGTCGAGCAGTTGGTCCTCGCCGGGTTTCCCGTCGCCGCGGAAGGTCAAGGTGGTCGTGCCAGCTCGGGCTGCGTACTCCCACTCGGCCTCGCTGGGCAGCCGGAACGGCAGCGCTTCGAGCAGGTCGTCCAGGTCACCCTCGAGTCGAGCCGTGATGGAGTCCGCTTCGGCGTAGTCGTCCTCGTACTCAGGCATCCAGTGTCGGACCTGCTCGACCGTCAACGGGTGCCCGGCGATCAGGAATGGTTCGACCCGCACCTCGCGTACCGGCCGGGCATCTCGGGCACTGGCGAAGAACGGCTCAAGACTGTCCTCGGCTCCCCCACCGTGCTCGATCGCGCGTACCGCCGTCAGTTCCGCCTCGGAAAGTCCCATGAGGAACGTCCCGCCCGGCACCTCTCGAAAGACCACGCCGGATGGGATGTGCCGGCGGGCCGGCCGTCCGGCCACGATCTCCTCAGTCCACATGGCGCCGAACGTTAGCAGCCCGGGTGCCACCAATTCGCACCACGGACCGCGGCACGAGCGGACACCGAGGTCGGCCACCTTAGCGCTGTGGTCAATGAGCCAGGGCGTCGGCCAGCGCGGTGGCGAACTCGTCCGGACGAGACCAATAGCCGGTGTGGTCACCGGGGAACTCGGTGAGTTTCTGGTTCCAACGGTCGGCCAGCGCGGCGGCTGGACGAGAGGGGAAGTGTGCACGTGATTGTCGGCCCGCCGCGGCGGTGATGCGCGTCTGCTGAGCGTCGAGCGCGGCGAGGTCGGGGTTGTAGCTGGGGGCGTTCGGCACCTCCTGGGTCAGGATGGTGTGGACGTTTCCGCTCATCCGCCCGATCACCTCGGGGTCGACGTGGGGCGGCCGTTCGGCGGCGTCCATTCCGATGCCGGTCATGAACTTCTGCATCGCCGGGCCGGCGCCCTCGGTGTGGTACATGGTGCTGACGTCCTGGAAGAACGTGCGCCATCGCGCGGCGTCGGGCAGCAGTTCGGCCAGTGGCGGTTCGTGGGCGATGAGCGTGGCGACCTGCTGCGGGTGGCGGCTGATGAGGTCGAGCCCGATGACGGCGCCGGCGCTGCTGCCGAACACGTGCGCCGGCCCCGCGGCGACGGCGTCGAGCAGTTGCCGCGCGTCCTCGGTGTGCGCGTCGGCCCACGCCACCGACCCCTGCCGCGAGATCGGGCTGCGAGAGAATCCCCGCCGGTCGTAGCTGATGACGGTGTAGCGCTCGGCGAGCCGGTCGGCCAGGGCGGCGTAGAACCCGGCATCGCCGTTGCTTCCGGGGATCAGCAAGAGGGTGGGGCCCGAGCCGCGTACCTCGTAGTAGAGGCGTGCGCCGCTCACGTCCAGGGTGTCGCACCGCCGCGTAGCCATCGTCACTGCTCCTTCGCAACTCCAGATAAGATGCGGACCGCATCTAATATGCCGGACCGCGATAAGATGCGCAACGCATCTAAGGAGTCGACATGGAAATGAGCCGACGGCGTGGGGTACGCCTGGAGCATGCGATCCTCGACGCGGCCTGGGACCTGCTCGGCGAGGTCGGCTACGCGAAGCTGACCATGGAGGCCGTAGCCGCCCGGGCCGGCACCAGCCGGCCGGTCATTCACCGCCGCTGGGCCACCCGGGCGCAACTCGCGTTCGCCGCGGTGGAGCACCGCGCGCCCGTCGAAACCGACACGCCCGACACCGGCAGCCTGCGCACCGACCTGCTCACCCTGATGGAGCGGCTCGTCCGCCGGGTCAACGCGGTCCACGGGGAGGTACTCGCCGGCATTGCGGCCGAGACCGCCCGCGACCCGGAAGCCATGCACGCGCTCCGCGGGCGGTTGGCCGCGACAACGCAGGGCCGGCACGTCACGGCGATAGTCCAGCGCGCCGCGGAACGGGGCGAGATCCCCGCGGTCCAGTTGCCCGCCCGCGTGGCCAGGCTCCCGACCGACCTCGTCCGCAACGAGGTCACCCTGTACGGCCAGCCACCCGACAGGAAGGCGATCGCCGAGATCGTCGACCGCATCATCCTCCCCGCGATACGCGAAGCCCCCACCCCGTCGCGCTGACCGAGCACTGGCCCCCGAACAGCGCGCACTTCAGCATGACCGTCGACTCGATCGGGCCGCGGGCCGCTCTGCACCGGGACGGGAGGGGTCGCGTTGGAACATCGCCACGACGGCGGCGATCACGAGCAGTGTCACGGAAAGCCACAGGCCCCCGGTGATACCGCCGGAGGCGTCCGACAGCAGTCCGGCCACCAGCGGGCCGACCGCCTGACCCGCGCTGAACGCGACCGTCAGCAACGCGATCACCGAAGCGGCGCCGAGCAGGATGAAGAACGCGGATTCGGCGGCGAGGCCCAAGCCCTCCGCGTGCAGGAAGGCGACCACGAACGTCATGTAGGAGACGTAGCCCGCACCGAACAGGATGTACCAGCCGAACGTCGGCGCCAGCCGCCGAAGGTCGGCCGGCTCGTGACCGTCCATCGTGGACGCCGCGGGTACCTGAGCCCGCCTGACCGCCCAGACCGCCGGCAGCACAGCCGCCACCGCGAGCAGACCCATCGCGAGCCAGCCCAGTCGCCACCCCGCCGCACCGAGGCCGGCGATCGCGGCGGGGATGACGGCACCGGATACCACGATGCCGATGCCCACGCCGCTCATGTACAGCGCGACGAGGAAGGCCGAGCGTTGCTGGAGCGCACCGGCGTGGATGCGGGCGGCCAGGACGGAACCGACCACAAATGTGACCGCCGTCGCGGCGCCCCCGACGAAGCGGATCCCCGCGAGAACCGGGTAGTTTCCGGTCGCCGCGGTGGCGAGCAGCATGACCGCGCTGATGAGGATGCCGCCGACGAAGGCGGCGCGACCGCCGACGCGGCGCGCCCACCAGGCAGAGGTAGCGGCGCCCGCCACGTAACCGATGGCGTTGGCGGTGTTCATGCCGCCGGATGCCGCGAAGTTCCAGTGCAGTTGGTCGCGCATCGCGGGCAGCAGCAGGGCGTACGCGAAGCGGGTGAAGCCGAGCGCGACCACTGGTCCAGCTGCCAGCCCGAGCGCGACGAGCGGCCCAGCGGGACCGCGGCCGGAGTTCGCGGCGCCCTTCGTTTCCGCACTGGCTGTCTCGGGCGGCGAGGTCATAGTGGTACTCCGGCTTCCCTGGCGGTGGTTACGCCACAGTTCAAGGCGAGTACGGTCGACCACCATTGCCGGGTTTCCGGACACGCTGCCCACAGATCGGGACAGCGACAGGTCGAATGCGGGAAACGCCCGGGCGCCGCGCCCCACCGGCGCGGGTCAGTAGAGTTCGGCTGTGGGATTTAGCCGTACCGAGCTGGAAGCGTTCCGCGGTGGGACGTTGCCCGACCTCATCGGCCCCGGCGTGCGGCTGCTGTTTGTGGGTATCAACCCGGGCCTGCGCACGGTCGCCGTTCAGGCGCACTTCGGCCGCCGGGGCAACCGCTTCTACCCGGCCTTGTTCCGTGCCGGTATCACCGACCGGCTCATCGACGCCTCCAACGGAATGGCTGACGAGGACCGCGGCCATCTGCTGGCGCGCGGCGTCGGCATCACCAGCCTGGTGCGCGGCGCGACGGCACGGGCCGACGAACTCACCGCGGCCGAACTGGTCGCCGGCGTCCGATCGCTGAGGGACCGGGTGGCACGCTGGAATCCGACGGCGGTGGCCTTTCTCGGCATCACCGCCTACCGCATCGCGTTCGCTCGCCCGAAAGCCGTTGTCGGCCGCCAACCGGAGGCTCTCGCGGGCGCGCAGCTCTGGGTGGTACCCAATCCCAGCGGCCTGAACGCCCACGCGACCATCGCCGCCCTCACCGCCGCCTATCGCGAAGTCGCGGTCGCGGCGGGAGTGGACGTCTACGACGCGGTGCGGTGATGCCGCGCGGGTAAGCGCGTGGTGTCCTGGGTCACCGTGTCCCGGCGCCCGTTTCCTCCAGTACAGTCACCAGTCCGCCTCCCTCAAGGGGTTCGCCGCATTCAGCGCAGACGACCCGGGTCTTCACGTCGGCACCGCAGGTGTGCACGAATCGCGGCGCGGGCGGCGGGTCCTGCAGGTGCCGGATGCCCCACTCGCGCAGCCCGATCAGGACCGGCTCCAGCGCCTGGCCGGCGGGAGTCAGGTGGTACTCGAAGCGGGGAGGGTGGTCCTGGTACCGGCGGCGCTCCAGGATGCCCGCACTCTCCAGAGACCTCAGCCGCTTGGTGAGAACGTCCCGCGGCGCTCCGGTGTTGGCGCGGATGTCGGCAAAGCGACGGACCCCCAGGAACACCTCACGCAGTACCAGCAGCGACCAGCGTTCTCCCACGAGGTCGAGGGTTCCGGCGATGGGGCAGGCGCGCGGCTGGATGTCTACCATGCGGCAATACTAGTCGGTTTGTTTTACGGACTCACTGTGGCTAGCATCGGCGGTACTCGCGGGTCCGGAGGCATTCGATGAACCACAGACACACCGGAACCGGCTCCCTCATGGTGACGATCTTCGTCTTCCCCGGGGTCCGGTTGTTGGATGTGACCGGCCCCATCGAGGTGTTCGCCTCAGCCAACGAATTCGGCGGCCGCTACCGGTTGAACCTCGTGTCGGCCGACGGCAACGAGGTCACGACCTCCGCCGGCACCCGGCTGCGCGCCGACAGGTCTGTCGATGACGCGCGGGAGACCAGCGACGTTCTGGTGGTCCCCGGGGGGCCGGACTGGGATCGGATGATCAGGGACGACGCGCTTCTGGACATCGTCCGGAGGCTCACCGCGAATTCCCGCCGTACGGCTTCCGTCTGCACCGGCGCCTTCCTTCTGGCCGCCGCCGGCCTCCTGGACGGCCGTCGTGCCACCACACACTGGCGCTACTCGCGGCAACTCGCCCTGCGGTTCCCCACCGTCCGGGTCGACCCCGACGCGATCTTCGTTCGGGACGGCACGGTGATGACCTCGGCCGGAGTCAGCGCGGGCATCGACGTCTCGCTGGCTCTCGTCGAGGAGCACTGCGGGGCCGAGGTGGCCCGCGCCGTAGCCAAGGACTTGGTGGTCTTCATGCAACGGCCCGGCGGACAGTCCCAGTTCAGCGTCCGTTCCCGTACGCCGCACTCCCGCCAGGAGATGCTCCGCAAGGTACTGGACGCGGTCGCGGAAGACCCCGGCGCCGACCACACACTGTCCGCCATGGCCCGCAGGGCCGGCATCAGCTCCCGCCACGTGACCCGGCTCTTCTTCGACGAAGTGGGCGCGACGCCGGCCCGCTATGTGGAGCAGATCCGGCTGGAGGCGGCACAGGCGATGCTGGAGACCGGCGACGATCCGCTGGCTGTGATCGCCTGCCGCGCCGGGTTCGGCTCCCCCGAGACGCTGCGCCGCGCCTTCGTACGGCATCTCGGCGTCACCCCCAGCGCGTTCCGGGCGAGTTTCCGCACCACCGGGATGGCGGCCGCCACGGCGCCCGCGGCCGCCGGGTACCCCTCGGACTTGGCGGCGAGCCAGCCGGTGCCGTGACCGGCCCTCCGGTTACGTTGCGGCTCAACGGCTTCGGGGCGGGATCCGGCCCGAGGAGCCGCGTACCGCGCGGCGGCTTCGGCGAGAGCGGGACCACGGGAGGCCGGTCCCGATAACCTTGGTGGTGTAGCTACCTCTCGCGGAGGCACACCTCCGCCACCGGCGACCGTCGCCGCGGAGGCAGGTCCACAGTAGACCGTTCGTCAGTCGATGGACGCGATTGCCGGAGCGACAGCTCTTCCTGACGAGGGGACCTGATGCAAGCCACACATCAGCGGGCCGCCTCCGGCAAACGGCCGCTCCAGTTGCCGGCGAGTCTCTTCGCCATCGCTTTCGGCATGGCCGGTCTGGCGCAGGCATGGTCGACGGTGACCCGGCTCGCCGGCGATTCGAGCTGGCCGGCAAACGCGCTGTGGATCGTCACGGCCGTGGTCTGGCTGATCACCTTGGTCGCCTATCTGAGCAACGTCGCCGCCCGGCACCGGAAAGCCGAGTTGTCCGACCTGACGTTCGGACCGTTCACCGCCCTGATCGTCATCGTGCCCATGTTGCTCGGCGCTCCGCTGGCTCAACAGGCCAAGCGCGCGGGAGAGGTTGTCTTCATCTGCGGCGCCATCCTGATGGTGCTCGTCGGTGCCTGGATCACCGGGGGCTGGGTCACCCTCGACGGTGACATCCAGCGCTGGCACCCCGGCTACTTCCTGCCCACCGCCGCCGGTGGCCTGCTGGCCGGGGGCGAGAGCGCCATGCTGGGCTTCACCACCCTGTCGCGTGTCCTGTTCGGCCTGGGCCTGGGCTGCTTCCTGATACTCGCCTCGATCATCTCGTACCGGCTGTTCGTCGTGGCTGCCCTGCCGCCGCCGCTACTGCCGACGATCGCGATCGAACTCGCGCCGCCGGTGGTGGCGGGCAGCGCCTGGTTCGCCATCAACGGCAACCGGGTGGACATGTTCGCCGGCATCCTGGCCGGTTTCTCGGGGCTGATGCTGGCGGTACAGCTGAGGTTGATTGCGTTGTACCGGCGGGCGAAGTTCGGTCCCGGCTTCTGGGCCTTCTCGTTCCCGTTCGCGGCCGCGGTCACCGACGGCGTCCACTGGCTGGCCGCCGAGCACGTGCCCGGCCGCGGGGCTATCGCGTACGCCCTCGTCGGCGTTCTCAGCGCCGGATTCGTGTTCCTCGCGGCGCGGACGGTCGTCGGCCTGGCGAACGGCACGTTCCTGCCACGGGTACCGGCGGCCGACCAGGGCGGTGCGGCTCCGGCGCAGTCCCGATGAGAGGGCCGGCCGTGTCTTCAGGCCGTCAGGGCGACGCCCGCGACGGAGATGACAGCCTCAGCGATGCCCTGCGCGGTCAGCCCGGCCTCGGTCAGCAACTCGGCGCGGGTGCCCTGTTCGGGAAAGCCTTCCGCCATTCCCAGGACGCGGACGTCGACGTCGATCCCGGCCTCCCGCAACGCCTGCATCAGCGCCGTCCCCACGCCGCCGGTACGCAGGCCGTCCTCGACCGTCACCACCACGGAATGCCGGGCGGCCAGCCGCAGCAACTCGGGCGGCAGCGGTTTGACCCAGCGGGGATCCACCACCGTGGTCTCCACTCCCTGCCGGGCGCACCGGTCGGCCGCCTCCAGCGCCGTACGCGCCATGACACCCACGCCGACGAGAAGGATCCCGCCGCCAAGTGACTCCCGCAGCACATCGACGCCACCGGTACGGCGCAGCGACGGGACGGCCTGTCCCACCGCGCCCCGGGGGAACCGTACCGCCGTCGGGGCATCGCTGACCTCCAACGCCTCCCCCAACTCCTCGGCGAGCGTGGGAAGGTCGCGGGGCGCGGCTATCCGAAGGCCCGGAACCGCCTGCAGCAGTACCAGATCCCACAGACCGTTGTGACTCGGGCCGTCGTCGCCGGTGACGCCTGCCCGGTCGATCGCGAGCGTCACGCCGAGCCGGTGCAGCGCGAGATCCATCAACACCTGGTCGAGAGCGCGGTTGAGGAACGTACCGTAGAGCGCCACCACGGGATGCAGGCCACCCATCGCCAGCCCGGCAGCCGAGGCCACCGCGTGCTGTTCGGCGATCCCGACGTCGAAGAAGCGCGACGGGTAGCGCTCCGCGAAGTCGGTCAGTCCGACCGATCCCGGCATCGCGGCCGTGATGGCGACCACGTCCCGGCGCTCGGAAGCGACCGAGATCAGTTCCCCGCCGAAGGCAGCGGACCAGCTGAGCCCGCCGGGCCGCAGCGGGTTGCCGGTGACCGGATCGATGACACCGACACCGTGGAAGTGGTCCGTCGCATCCTCCTCGGCCGGGCGGTACCCCCGCCCTTTGCGGGTGACGCAGTGCACGATGACCGGGGCCGGGTATGCCTTCGCGCGTTCGAGTGCCTCCTCCAGCGCCGGGATGTCGTGGCCATCCACCGGACCGAGGTACTTCAACCCCAGGTCCTCGAACAGCACCTGCGGCGCGAGAACATCTTTGAGCCCCTGCTTGGCGGCATGCAGGGCGCGGTAGACCGACTGCCCCGGGATGCCCGCGCTGTCGAGCGCCTGCCTCCCCCAGCCCAGCAGCCGTTCGTAGCCGGCGTGCAGCCGAAGCGCCCCCAGGTGCCGCGCCAGTCCGCCTACGGTCGGAGCGTAGGACCGCCCGTTGTCGTTCACGACGATCACCAGCGGACGTTCGGGAGCCGCCGCGATGTTGTTCAGGGCCTCCCACGCCGCCCCTCCGGTCAGCGCGCCGTCTCCTACGATCGCCACGATGTGCCGCTCCGTGTCCCCCGAGAGCTGACGGGCCTTGGCCATCCCGTCGGCGTAGGACAGCGCCATGGAGGCGTGCGAGTGCTCGATGTGGTCGTGAACGGACTCGGTACGGCTGGGGTAGCCGGACAACCCGCCCCGGTGTCGTAACCGGGCGAACCCCGCGGCCCTGCCGGTGACGAGCTTGTGGACGTACGCCTGGTGACCGACGTCCCACAACAGCGTGTCGCGCGGGGAATCGAAGCAGCGGTGCAGTGCCAGCGTCAGCTCGACCACGCCCAGATTCGGCCCCAGGTGGCCGCCGGTCTCCGACACGTGCCGGACGAGAAACCGGCGGATCTCCTCGGCCAGGTCGGCGAGCTGTGCGTGGCTCAGCGTGCGCAGGTCCGCGGGCTCCTCGACGTGTTCCAGCAACGACATGCGTCGAGGCTACGGAGGATTCCCCGCACGGCGGCACGCGCGAACGCGCCAGTACTGCGTCAGATCAGGACATCGTCCGGCGAGTCTGCGGCGTGGGCGACAGGGTTCACGGGTACGTCGGCGGCCTTGCTCAACACTTGGGCGGCGACGCCACCGGCCGGGATGAGAATCCAGTAGGACAGCAGGCGATAGATGATGACCGCGGCGGCGGCGCTCGCCGCGGTGTCTCCCGCCGCGACGAACGCGGTGACGTACACCGTTTCGATGACGCCGACGCCGCCGGGCGTCAGCGGGATCTGCCGCACGATCTGGACGCCAAGGTAGATACCCGCCAGCGTGGTGATGCCGATCGGGAATCCGGCGGCTCTGGTCGCCGCACCCAGGCACAGCAGGTCGGTGAGCCGGTTGACGGCGGCGAACGCGAGGGCGGCCAACCAGTGCGCCGGTCGCAGCCGGGCACCCGTGCGCAGAGCGTCGCGGGCCATCGCGCGCACCCGGGCGGTCAGCCGGCCGAGCCGGCCGCTGGACCGGCGCGTCTGACGTGTCGTTGACGCCGACCAGACCCGAAACCGGCGCGTTCGGCGCACCAGGACTGTCGCGATGGCGCCCAGCACGGCGAACCCGATGATTGCCGACAGCGGCCACGTCCACAACAGCCGCGGCGACCGTACGACCAGTCCCGCGCTACCGATCAGGTAGAGCGCGACCACACCACCCACGGACGCCACCCAGGCGGCGACCATGGTCACGGTCGCGGCCTCCGCGGTCGCGCCGGCCCGGCGGTACTGACGTACCGCGTATCCGGCCGAGAGCGCGGCCCCGGCCGGGAAGGTCATGGAAATCGACGACCGCGCCGTGGCGATGGCGACCATCCGCCACCGGCGTACCCGCACTCCGAGACCGGCGAGGATCACCCGCTCCTGCGACGCGAAGGCATCGATCGACAGTGCCTGCAGCACCGCCGCGGCCGCGATCCACCGCCAGTCGGCATCGGCCAGCGCCGCGCCGATCTGCCGGGGACTGGGCAGCCGCCCATGCAGCCCGATGATGGCGGCGAGGACGGCCACGACGACGAACACCAGCCACGGCCACCGGCGTCGCCGCGCCCGGCCCGACGCGTTCGGGCTGTGCGAAGCCACGGATGTGGCCGCGCGCGGGGAGGTGGGCGCTTGTTCATCCGGCGGGCTCGCCGTCGCTTGCTCACCCGGCGGGTTAGCCGTCGCCGGCCAGGCGACCTTCGGTCGGCGCCGGAGACGCCGCAGGTCGGACAGGTCTCCCGCATAGTGACGAGCGGTCTGGACGAGGGGCAACATGGGCAGTCCAATCGCTCGGAGCGGGTTATGCCCGGTTGCCCGCCGGGGCGGGCGAACAATCCGCTGCCGACGTGCCGAATATATTCGTCGAGGGCATCGCCGTGCTTACCGGCCAGTGAACGATGCGGACGAATCGCATGGCCGGTGCGCCGGCCGGATGAGCTGGCCGTCGGAGACCGTCCAGGTGGTGGCATCGGCGGCGACGCCGGCCAGCCCGTCGAGACGCCGTACGCCGACCAGGTCGAGGGCCTCACGGGTACCGATCGCGGCGGTGGCCAGGGTACGGTCCGGGCGCCAATCCGTGGACGCCAGCAGGCGGCGGGTCAGCTGGGCCCAACCGACCGGCGGGCCGGTCATCACCCAGATGTCGGGCGCCGCGGCGGCGAACCGGGTGGCCTGCCGCAGCCAGGACGCCGCCGTCTCGGGCCAGCTGACCGTGGCCAGGACCTGACCGCCGTCCGCCTCCCAACGCGCGCTCAGGCTGCCGGCCGCGACCCGCGCGGCGCGGGTGCGGCCGTGGCCGACGGCGATGGTCCGCGCGCCGCGCTGCCGGGCGAGCGCGACGAGCCGGCCGAGTTCGGCGTCGGTGGCCTCCGGATCGACCCGGTGCGACGGCGACCCGGTCAGCAACGGGCTGGCCGGCAACAGGCTCGTCATGCCGCGTCGTGGAACACCAGCGCCAGAGTGTGGCGCTGGCCGGAGCGGATCGCGGACACACCGTGGCGCACAGGCGCGGCCGACCAGCCACGGGCCGAGGCGACCGGGCGGTCGCGGGTGGTGAACACGTATCCGTGCCCGTGCGGCAGCAGCGTCGCCGTCCCGCGGGACTGCGCCCGCGGCCGCTGTTCGAGCAGCAGGAACTCGCCGCCGGTGTGGTCCACCCCCGGCTCGTTGAGGTTGATGACGACCTGCAGGGGGAACACGAGTTCGCCGTACAGGTCGCGGTGCAACGCGTTCCAGTCCCTCTCCGCGTACCGCAGCAGGATCGCCGTGGACTTCGTCTGGCCGGCGTCGTGGCACATCCGCAGCCAGTCGTCCAGGGTGTCCGGCCACGGGGCAGGTCGGCCCAGCTTGCCCCACCAGTCCCGGGCGATGGGCAACAGCCGCGGGTACAGGGCCTGCTTGAGCGCTTCGATCGGCTGCGGGTACGGCGCGTCGAAGTACCGGTACTCGCCTTCACCGAAACGGTGGCGGCCCATGTTGACGGTGCTGCGGAACAGCGCGTCCCGGTCGTACAGCTGCCGGATCCGCACGGTCTCCTCCACGGTCAGCAGCTGTGGCAGCAGTGCCCCGCCGTACTCGTTGACCTCGGCGGTGATCGCCTCCCAGTCGCCGGAGTCGACGCGGGAGCGCCACGGGTCGGCGGCTGCGTTCGTCGTGCGGGTCATGCGGCCTCCAGGTTGATCAGGGCGGTCTTGGCCTCCGTGCCTCCGATGTAGCCGCCGAGCGTGCCGTCGGTGCGCAGCACCCGGTGGCAGGGCACGACGATGGGCAACGGATTGGTGGCACAGGCGGTGCCGACCGCGCGCACCGCCTTCGGGTTGCCGACCAGCTCGGCGACCTGCCGGTAGCTGCGGGTCGTCCCGTAGCCGATCTCGGGTAGGTGCTGTTGGACGAGCTGGCGGAACCCGCGCGACAGGGACAGATCCAGTCGCAGGTCGAAGACCTGCCGGCGCCTGTCGAAGTACTCGTCGAGTTCCCGCGCCGCGTCCTCCAGACGCTTCGGCGCGCGCAGGATGCGCAGGCTCAGCTTCTGTCCGAGGACCTCCAGCACCCGGTCGTGGTCCTCGCTGGCATAGGCCACCCGCACCAGACCGCGTCCGGTCGCGGCCAGCAGCAGCTTGCCCACGGGAGAGTCGACGGTGGTGTACGCGACGTCGATCAGACCGGCCCGCTCGGCCTGCTGTTCGAGACGGCGGTGCAGGCGACCGAGCGTCTCGGCGTGCACGGGCGCCGACAAGAGGGCGATGACATCGTCATCGGGGCGAGGGTGACTCATGATGGTGCTCCTTCCCGGCTCGCGTCCGGATAGTTCCTGCGCAGGTTCCTGATGCCGTCGGCTGCCGCCCTGCGTGCCGCGTCGACGGTGCCGCCGAGGATCTGGGCGATGTCGGCGTACGGCAGCCCGGCCACGTAGTGGTACGCCACGGCCTGGCGTTGTTTGTCCGGGAGGTCGCGCACCGCGCGCCACAGGTCCGGGTCGTCGCGTGCGGCGTCGCCGGGTCCGGTGGGCTCCTCGGGCAGCTCGTCCACCGGCACGGGCAGGCGTCTGGCCGCGCGCAGCACGTCGATCGCCTTGCGGTGCGCGATCGTCACGAGCCACGCCTGCACGTTCGCCGTCTCCGGAAGGTCCGGGTAGGCGCGCATGGCGGACAGGAACGTCTCCGACCAGGCGTCGTCGGCGTCGTGCGGTCCGAGGATGACCCGGCATACCCGCAGCACCGTGTCGGCGTGCTGCGCGACAATGTTCTCGAACGGCTGTTTCATACCCATCTCATCGAAGACGCGCCCGGGACCCGATGCGTGAGGTTCGCGCTCAGAACAGTCTGCCGGTGGACACCGCCGCCGGCTCTTCCAGCTCCAGTAGCGCCCGCTTGCGCGTCAGGCCGCCGGCGTAGCCGGTCAGCGCGCCGGTGGCGCCGAGCACCCGATGGCAGGGTACGACGACGCACAGCGGGTTCGCGCCGACGGCCTGGCCGACCTTCTGCGCGAGCGCCCGGTCGCCGAGCCGCTCGGCGATCTCGCCGTAGGTGATCGTCTGCCCGTACGGGATGTCGCTCACGATCTTCCACACCGAACGCTGGAGATCGTTGCCGGCCGCGTCGAGCGGAAGGTCGAAGGTGGTCCGCTGCCCGGCGAGGTACTCCAGCAGCTGCTGGCACGCCTGCCCGAGGAGCGAGTCGCTGATCATGGGAACGCGCGGCCCGAACGCCTCCTGCCGGGGACGGCGAGCGTGCCGGTCGAAGTAGAGGCCGGTGATCGCGTCACCGGTCGCGACGATCGTGATCGGCCCCAGGTCGGTGTCGGTCACCGTGTGCCGTGTGTTCATCCGCATTCCTTCCGCCGCGGGGAGGACGCCCCGTCACGGGGAAGACCCCCGTCACGGGAAGACGCCCCGTCAGAAGGAAGACGCCGCAGACGAACGCGACGTGAGATCGTCGCCGGAAAATTCTGCCGAACGCGGTCGCCGGGCTCCCACCGACCGCTCGAGTCAGTGGGAGCCCGGCAGGCGCCGTCGCGATCAGCCCTTCGCCGGGTCGATCCGGTCGAACGGCAACCTCAGCACAAGGCCGCCGGTGAGGGGCGCGTTCGCCGACCGCACCTGACCCAGTTCCGCGGTGGACAATGCCCGGTTGTAGACGCGTACCTCGTCCAGCGAGCCGTTGAAGTGGAACGCGCCGTCGAGCCGCTCGCCGACCTGGAGCTGGAACGACACGGTCTCGCTCACCGAGCCGGCGACTGCCGGTCCCGCCGCCACCTGGACGCCGTCCACCCACATCAGCAACTGGCCGGTGGACCGTTCCAGGGCCACGTGGTGCCACGCCCGGTCGTTGTACGCCGCTGTCGAGCTGATCTGCTTGGTACCGTTGCGCGTGCTCATCGTGGCGATGAGCCGGTGGTTGGCCGGTTCACCGCGCAGCCAGACCTGCGGTGCGGTGCTGTTCATCCCGCCCAGCCACATGATGACCTGGTTGCCCGAGGTCGCCCCGTAGTTGAACCACGCGGACCAGGTGAAGTCGCCGTCGCCGGGCAGTTGTGTCTGGTCATAGGGCACCCGGACGTAGTCGTCGACGCCGTCGAGCACGAGTGCCTTGCCGAACTTGCCGGTACCCAGCGTGGCGCCGCCCAGGACGTTGGCGGACGCGGCCGGGCGGGACAGGTCAGGGGTGCGCGGGCCGGCCGAGTTGCGGTAGCCGAGGTACTCCGTGTTGAAGACTGCGAACCGGATCTCGTCGGCCGCCGTGGCTGTGCCGCCCTCGTACATCAACCCGACCACAGTGTCGTCCGCCGAGGGATCGGAGATCTGCACCATGTCGGAGTACGCCGCCCGGTCGTTGCTGATGATCGTGCCCTGGTCGGCGTTCTCCCAGGTGCGACCGTCGTCGTACGAGGATCGGATCATCATGGTCTGGCGTAGGTCGGTGTTGGCCGGCGAGGAGAACAGGATGCGGTTGCCGGCGTGGTCCCCGGTCAGCCGCAGCACCGTGCCCTGCACCATCGGGGTCACCAGGTCGGGGATCGTGGTGAACGGCGTGCTCCAGGTCTGCCCGCCGTCCCGGCTGATCGCGAAGTCGCGGTTTCCGATGTCGGTACCGCTCTGTTCGCGCCCGGCCGCGTAGATCACGCCGCCCGGCAACTCCAGCAGGCTGAGTTCGGACGGCTTCTGGGGAAACGTGCCGTCGGGTGCGAATGCGACGCGGTCAACCGCGCCGACCTGCCAGGTCTTCCCGTCGTCGTCGCTGTAGGCCAGCGCGCCGTAGTTGGCGTCCTCGACGGTACCGGTGCCGCTCTCGGCGTTGATGCCGACGACCAGCCGGCCGGCGTGCGGACCCTGGGTGAGCTGGAGGGCGTGCCCCGGGCCGGTCACGAACCACTCGTTCCAGAGGGGCAGCTTGACCTGACTGGTGATGTCGCGCGGCGCCGACCAGGTCAGGCCGTCGTCGTCGCTGGTCTGCTCGTAGGCGGTGCGGTCGCACGGGATCGGGCAGGCGGTCGTGCTCGTACCACCGGGATTGGCGTTGCTGACCAGGATGATCTGCCCGGTGCGGGCGTCCACGACGGGCGTGGGCTGGTCGTGCGAATCGCCGTCACCGCGGTTGAGTACCTGGAGCGGGCCCCAGGTCCGGCCGCCGTCGGTGGAGCGCTTGAGTACGACGTCGATGTCCCCGGCGTCACCGCAACTGGTGACCCGGCCCTCGGCGAAGGCGAGCAGGGTGCCGTGGGTGGACTTGACGATGGCGGGGATGCGGAAGCAGGCGTACCCGGGGTCCTGGCCGGCCTTGAAGATCACCTGCTGGCTGAAGCTGGGCGCCGGGGCGGCGGGGACGGCTGAGGCGGGGGCGGCTGGGGCTGGGATGACGGCCGCGGTGCCGGCGGCGCTCGCCGGAGCCGCGGTGGCCACCAGCAGGGCGCCGACCAGCGCCGCGATGGCTGGCAGGGCGGCTGGTCTGGGTCGTTGCGTGGCGACAGACGCGCCGAGCCAGGCCAGTCGGAGTCGATGCCGATGGCTCGGCGTGGCGTGCCGGAGGGACGGTCTGGACATTCAGAG
Source organism: Rugosimonospora africana (assembly GCF_016862975.1). GTDB lineage: Bacteria > Actinomycetota > Actinomycetes > Mycobacteriales > Micromonosporaceae > Rugosimonospora > Rugosimonospora africana. The sequence goes on along the minus strand of NZ_BONZ01000030.1, from coordinate 99,809 downwards.
TCCTCTCTGCGACCCGAGGGATAGGACATCCCACGTGGGATGTCTCCGGACTGTAGTCACATCGACGCGCGCCGGGCAAGGGCGCGATCGACGTGCCGCTCCGGCACGGCCAGCCGAGCCAGGCAGGGGTCCGATCCGCCCCCTCAGCGGACGACGTCGTAGACGAGCTTGGTGATGCCGTTGGCGTACGTCTCGGACTCGGCCACCTTCAGCAGCTGCTTGTCCTTGTCGGTGTCGCTGAACATCCGCTTGCCGGCTCCGAGCAGCACCGGGAAGACCAGCAGGTGGTAGCGGTCGATCAGGCCGGCGTCGGAGAGGTTGCGGGCGAGGGTGGCACTGCCGTTGATGATGATCGGTCCGCCGTCAGATTCCTTGACCGCCGCGACGTCCTGAAGAGAGCGCAGGATCGTGATGTCGCCCCAGTTCTTCACGAGGGCGTCCTCGCCGAGGGTCGTCGAGACGACGAATTTCGGCAGTTCCTTGAGAGCGGCGAAGTCCTCCATGTCCGGCCACACCGGCGCGAATGCCTCGTAGCTGGTCCGACCGAACATCAGCGCGGCGGCTTCCCCGATCTCCCGGCCTTTGAGTTCGTACGCCTCGGGCAGGAACTCGATGTCCCGGAAGGTCCAGCCGCCACTGCGGTGGTTCTCCCCGGGGCCACCGCCGGGAGAGTCGACGACGCCGTCCAGCGAAACGAACGCGGTGTAGATCAACGTGCGCATTTCCCTGTCTCCAATCCGTTGGTCTGGGCCGGTGCCCGACCTTCGCCAGCCTACGCACGCCGGCCTCCGGCACGCGGTGACGTTCGCGGCCACCCGGACTACGGCTGCTCACCGAGGCAGGCCGGCAACTCGAACGAACCTAGGCCGTGGGCCGAGCTGCCGGCGCCGTCCACTGTGGACGGCCGGTCCGGTCCCGCTAACCCCAGGCACGGACGGCCGGGCCGTCACCGACGACTCTCGATCGCGGTGGGGCCCGGCCGTGGTCCCGGTCCTGCTTCTTCACAGGCTGCGGGCGGTGATGTCGCCGTGGGTGGTGGTGGCGCGGATGTCGAGTTCGGCGGCGCCACCGTTCTTGAGGGCGTTGCTGACGCGGCCGTAGCCGGTGCCGGCGTCCAGGGCGGCCGGGACACCGGCGGCGGCTGCGACCGAGATGTTGCCGGACTGGGTGCGCAGCACCACCCTGCCGGAGGTGGCCTCGGCGATCCTGATGTCGCCCCGCGCGGTGCTGATCTCCGCGGGTCCGCCCAGCCGGCCGACCTGGACATCGCCGTCGACCGCGGTCAGCCGGACGCTCGCGGCCTCGTCGAGCTTGATCTGACGGTACGCACCGTCGAACACGACCTCGCCCAGGCGACCGACGCCGCGCAGTTCCGAGGCGGCGGTCTTGGCCTCGACCCGGGAGCCGGCGGGCAGCTGGACGGTGACCTCCACGGATCCGGGGCCGAAGAGCTTGTTCTTGGACTCCGGAGTGTGGATGCGCAGGACGCCGTCGGAGTAGGCGACGGTGGTCTGCTCGGCGACCCGCACGTCCCGGCTCTTGCCGGGGTTGACGGGCAGGACCTCGACGGTGGTGTCGGCCCGGTCGGCGGCGATGAACCGCACCCGCCCCGCGGGGATGTCCAGGACGGCGGAGATCGGGGCCGGGGTGTCGAACTTCTGCATCATGCTCTCCTGTGCTCGCTCTTTGTTTCTGACACAGGAAACGCTACGTTGCATTCCACAATCCGGCAACATGCTTGTTGCCCTGTGTCAGCATCATAGCTGGTCGGAGCCTAGATATTGTTGCAACGAGCCTGTCGCTAACGCAACGACGTTCGATGGCGGCCGTTGCAATGGAATGAGAGTGAACGCGCGAGTCGACGACCCCGCTATTCGCCGGCCGCGCTCTCGTACGCGGCCAGGGTGTCGATGAACAGCTTGCGTTGGGCGGGGGTCAGCGGCTCGAGCGCCTTGCGCCAAGCGCTGGCTCCCCGGCCCAGCCAGCCGTTGATCGCGCCGTGGTACTCATCGGCGATGCTCACGATCGTCCGCCGCCGGTCGGCCTCGTCCTCCTGCCGGCACAGGATCCCCTTGCGGCTCAGGTCACCGACCATCAGGCTCACCGTCGCTGGGGCGACCTGGAGGCGGGCGGCCAGTTCGTTGACGCCCAGCGACCCCTCGAACAGCAGGTACGACAGCAGCGAGAGGTGACGCGGGGCGAGCGAGAACGACGCGAGTTCTTCGGGTACCGGGATGCGCTTGATCCGCCCGACCAGGCGCGGCATCAGTAGCAGCAGAGTGCGGATCGCCTCGTCGACGTCGGGTCCCTGCGACCTTGACACGCCTTGCTCCTCAAGTAGCTTTGCTTTCAAAGCAAATCCGTTCGACGCTGCGAGGATACTCAGGTCCGACTTCAACCAGGAGGTCATCGGGGAGTTTGCGCGGCGAGGAGCGCGACCGGCTCTCCACCGAACAGGGAGAGCCGCGCGTCGAGTTCGGCTTCTACGCGGCCGGGATGTCGAGAATCGCGAGGAAGGCCGTCGCGGCCGGCGCGCGGCCGCCGCGGCTCCAGATGGCGTATTCGACGCGGGCCGGCGCGTCGGCGACCTCGATGGTGACCACGCCGGTCAGCTGGGACACGTAGGCGGATGGCAGCAGGGCGACGGCCAGGCCCGATCTGACCAGTCGAGCGGTGAAGTCCGCGGTGGTCACCTCGAACGCGACCTCACGGTCGAGGCCGGCGGCCGAGAAAGCCTGGTCGGATTCCTCACGTCCGGCCGTGCCGGCCGGCAGGTCCACGAACACCTCGGAGCAGAGCCCGCGAAGGGTGACCGTTGGTTGGTCGGCGAGCGGATGCGCCGGTGCGACCACGGCGACGAGCCGGTCGCGGGCAAGTTCGTGGGCGGCCACGCCGTCGGGTCGCGTGGTGGTCGGCAGCCCGAGGAAGGCCACGTCGATGGCGCCGTGCTTGACCCTGTCGATGAGGTCCTCGCTGGGGCCCACCCGCAGGCTGATCCGCACGTGCGGGTACTGCCGGCGGAACTCGCGCAGCGCATCGGGGATGTCGACCGCGGCGACCGTGGAGATCACGCCGACGGCCAACCGTCCGCGCACCTCGCCGAGCGCTGCCGCGGTCTCGGCGGCGGCGCGATCCGCGGCCTCCAGACACTGGCGGGCGGCCGGCAGGAACGCCTCACCGGCCGGCGTCATCCGCACCCGGCGGCTGGTGCGCTCGAACAGTCTCGCGCCGAGTTCCCGTTCCAGGCGGGCGATCTGGTGGCTGAGGGCGGACTGGACCACCAGGCACCGTTCGGCGGCGCGGGTGAAGCTGTTGGTCTCGGCGACCGCGACCACGTAGCGCATCTGCTGGAGTTCCATGGATCCATCTTGTATCGAGATGGATGCCGTGACAAACATGCGTTGGACTCATCGATTGCGGCCGGGTGAGACTGCGAGCCGACAGGTCCGCTCGTTTCCCTGAGAGAGAAGACATGGCCACCACACGCGATGAACATCCGTACTCCACCTGGAGAGCCTGGCTGGGTGTCGGTGCCATCACCGCCAGCCTGTTCGCCTTTGTCACGACCGAACTGATGCCCGTGGGTCTGCTCACCCGGGTCAGCGCGAGCCTGGATGTACCGGTCGGAGTCGCCGGGCTGATGGTCACCTTGTACGGCGTGTCCGCGGGGTTGGGCGTGCCGTTCATCGTGGCGTGGACCCGGCGGGTCGACCGACGGGTACTGCTGTGCGCCCTGCTGGCGGTACTGGCGCTGGGAAACCTGGTCACCGCCGTCTCGCCGAACTTCGCGCTGGTCTTGACCACGCGACTGGTGATGGGATTCGCCAACGGGGTGTTCTGGGCCATCGGCGTGAGCATGGCGATGCGCCTGGTGCCCGCCCGCCACGCGAGAAGGGCGGCGGCCATCGCGCTGTCGGGCATCTCGATCGCCACCGTGGTGGGCATGCCCCTCGGAACCTTCCTGGAAAGCCTCACCGACTGGCGCACCACGTTCCTGGTCTGGAGCGGCCTCGGTGTGCTGGTGCTCGGCGCGGTCGCCGCGGCGATTCCGTCCCTACCGTCGGACAACGCGGTATCGGTCCGGGAAGTCTTCGGGCTCCCGGTCACCAACGTGCGGCTGCGTCTGGTGATGGTCACCGTCATCTTGTATGTACTCGGCCATTTCGGGGCCTACACCTTCATCCGGCCCTTCGTGGAAGACAACTCATCCGCGAGCTCCGCCGCCATCACAGGGCTGCTGATGATCTACGGTCTCGGAGGCGCGGCCGGAAACTTCATCGCCGGGTACACCGTGACCAAGCACGCGAGGGCCAGCTTCGTCGTCGCCCGCGCGGGACTGGTCGCGTCCCTGCTGTTGCTGCTCGCGATCGGCCACGGGTGGCCCGGTCTGATCGTCTCGGTGCTCCTGTGGGGGCTGTCCTTCGGCGCGGCGAACCTGTGTCAGGTCAACACGACGCTCGCCGCCGCACCCGACACCTTCGAAGCCGCGATGTCAATCAACACCCTGGGGTACAACACCTCCATCGCGCTCGGAGCGCTCCTCGGCGGGCTGTTCGCCGACAGTCTCGGTGTCCGCAGCGCCGTCTGGCTCGGTGTGGCGCTGACGACGGCGTCGCTTCTCGTCACGCTCGGCGCGCGGCGGAGCGCCTCGGGCACCGGCCTCGCAGACGAGTCGGCGGCGGTGGATCAGCCGGCACCCACCGGCAGCCCGGTCTAGTGAGCCTGACCGGTGACCGCGACGGTGACTCCCAGCCCGATCATCGCCATGCCGCCCGTGCCACGCACGAGTGACATCCGCCGTGGAGAACGGCCGAACCAGGCCCGGGCGGCGGAGGCCGTCAATCCCCAGACCGAGTCGGATGCCAGTTGGAGCAGCGCTCCGGCCAGCCCGAACAGCAGCATCTGCACGACCACGTGGCCCGCGCTCTGGTCGACGAACTGCGGAAGCACAGCCATGAGGAACACGATGCTCTTGGGATTGGTCACCCCCACCGTGAACCCCTACCACACGTGCCACGGTCCCCCGCGTACCTCTGCTCGCGCGGCACTTACGACCAGTCCGGCTCGGCGCGTCTGGCGCCGCGTCACGACCCGGACCAGTCGGTCAGCGGCAACGGACCCGCGGCGGCCGCGGATCGCCTGGACCCCGAGCAGGATCAGGTACAGCGCCCCGGCAATCCGGATGACGTTGAAGACCACGACCGATCTCGCCACCACGCTGCCCACTCCCAGGGCCACGGCGATGACGAGGACATAGCCGCCGAGCGCGTTGCCGAACACCGATGCCAGTGCCACCCGCCGGCCGTGCGCCAGGGCGCGGCCGACAACGAACAGCACGCTCGGTCCCGGGATGGCAGACAGCAGAAGGGACATCGCGCAGAAGGCAGCTAGCCGATGAGGATCAATCACCGGTGCATCCTCCCCACAAACCCTCCGCCGGGACAGACAGACTTTAGACCTAGGACCGGATAACACCCCGGGCCGGCACGCATGCCCTCCCACGTGCCGAGCGCTACGTTGGCGGAATGAATGACTTCGTGATTCGTCGATGGGATTTGGATCATTATCCCGGTGATCAGGCGCCACCTCACGTGCATCACGGATCGGATGAGGCGTTCTGTGTCCTTCGCGGCCGCCTCGAGGTACTCGTCGGCGGCGTCCGGCGGGTTCTCCAGCAGGGCGAACATGTGACCGTCCCGGCCGGGACCACCCACACCTTCGCCACCGTCGACGCCGCCGGCGCCCAGGTGCTCGCGGTGATGACGCCCGAGGTGGACCAGTTGGTATCGGCACTGCACGCCGCCTCGTCGGACGAGGAGCGAGCCGAGGTGTGGGCGCGCTACAACTCGGAGGTGACACACCTGCCCGGTCCCGCCCGGTACGAGTCATGAGTGACGACACACCGCGGTCCGCAGCCTCACCGACCCGACCGAGCGGATTGCTAACAAAGTGTTAATGTCCGAGTCGTCCGGGACGCGACACTCGCGTTCCTCGACCGGCGAGGTGACCTGTCGTGGAGTTTCGGCTGCTGGGGGTGGTGGAGGCAGACGCCGATGGGCGGGCACTCGACACCGGCTCTCCCCAGCAGCGACGCGTGCTGGCCGCGCTCGCGGTCGACGCGGGCCGGCCGGTCACCACCGAGACGCTCATCGACCGGGTGTGGGACGAGGCCGTGCCCGGCTCCCGGCGTACGCTCCAGGTCCACCTCACCCGGATCCGGCGGCTGCTCGCCGATGCCGGTGGCACCGACCCGCACCCGGCACGGCTGGTCCGCCGCTCCGGCGGGTACCTGCTGGACATCGACCGCCAGCGGGTGGACGTGCACCGGTTCGGGCAGTTGCTGGCACAGGCCCGTGCGGCGGCGCTACCCACTCGCGAGCGGGTCGCGCTGCTGCGCGAGGCTCTGTCGTTGTGGCGGGGTCAGCCGCTTTCCGGCCTGTCGGGGCACTGGGCCGCGCGGGTCCGCGAGGCATGCCGGCAAGACTTCCTGACGGCAGTCGTGGCCTGGGCCGACGGCGAGCTGGAGGTCGGTGACCCGCAGGCCGTCGTCACCCGGCTGACCGGCCTGGCCGGCGAGTACCCGCTGGAAGAGTCACTGGTGGCCGCGCTGATGCGGTCGCTGCACCTGGTCGGGCGCAGCGCCGAGGCGTTGACCCAGTACGCGAGCCTGCGCCGGCGTCTCGCCGAGGAGTTGGGTACCGACCCGGGACCCACGGTGCAGCGCGTCCACCAGGCGATCCTGCGAGGGCACCCGCCGACGGACCTAGCCGACGAGCCGCGTGAGCGCTCACAACCCAGCGACCGTCTCGTACCGGCGATGCTGCCCGCCGCGCTCGCCGACTTCGTCGGCCGCGATGCGCTGATCGCCGAACTGGTGCGGCTGCTGCACACCGCCGGCGACACCGGGCGACCCGTCCCGGTACCGGTCGTGGCGCTCGTCGGGCGTGGCGGCATCGGCAAGACCGCACTGGCGGTACAGGTGGCGCAGCGCCTGGTCCAGCACTTCCCGGACGGTCAGCTCTACCTCGACCTGCGTGACGGGCAGTCCCAGTCGTTGACGGTCGGCGCCGCGCTCGGCCGGTTCCTGCGCGCGCTGGGGGTGGACGGATCGGTCATCCCCCCGGACCCGGCCGAGCGGGCGGCGCTGTACCGCACGCTGCTGGCCGGGCGGAGGGTCCTGGTCGTCCTCGACAACGCCGCCGACGCCGCGCAGGTGAGCCCGCTGGTACCGGGCGGCCCGGGTTGCGCGGTGCTGGTCACCTCGCGTACCCGCCCGGCCGAGGTACCCGGCGTCCAACTGGTCCCGGTCGAGGTGCTGGAACCCGACCAAGCCGTCGCACTGCTGGGTCGGATCGCCGGGCAGTCCCGGGTGGACGCGCAGCACGAGGCCGCGGAACGCATCGTCGACCTGTGCGGGCTGCTGCCGCTGGCGGTACGGATCGCCGGCGCCAGGCTGGCCCGCCGCCCACACTGGCGGTTGGACGTTCTCGCCGAACGCCTGCGGGACGAGCAACGCCGGCTCGACGAACTCGTCACCGGCGACCTGGACGTGCGAGCCAGCCTGGCGCTCAGCTATCAGGAGTTGGAGGCGCCGGCCGCCCGCGCGCTGCGGTGCCTCGCGTTGCTCGACGCACCCGACTTCGCGGCCTGGGTGGTGGCGCCGTTGCTCGACATCGACGTCGACCGCGGCGCGGAGCTGATCGAAACACTCGCCGAGGCGCACCTCATCGACGCGGTCGACGCGGTCGACGCGGTCGACGCGGGCGGCCAGGTGCGCTTCCGGATGCACGACCTGGTGCGCATCTACGCTCAGGAACGCGCGGCGGCGCACGACGACGAGCCGGGCCGGCAGGCATCCGTCGAACGGGCCCTCGGCGCCTGGCTCACGCTCGCCGAGCACGCCGACTCCCGGCTTCCCAACCGCAGGCTCGCTCTCGTGCACAGCGCGGCCAAGCGGTGGACCCCGCCCGAACCCGACGCACTGGTGCCCGACCCGCTGGCCTGGTTCAGCGCGGAGCGGGCCAGCCTGATCGCCGCGATCGAGCAGGCATGCCGGCGGGGGTGGACGGATCTCGCGTGGGATCTCGCGGCACGCTGCGTCGACTTCTTCGACCTGCGCGACCTGCACGACGACTGGTACCACACGCACCGGGTCGTCCTGGCGGCGTGCCGGCGGCACGGCGATCGCCGCGGCGAGGCGGTGGCGTGTCGCGGACTCGGGGATCTGGCCACGCTCACCCCGATCGCGAGGACCGGCGACCACCTCACCACCGTGATCCGCGCCCGACGGATCTTCCACGACTCCGGCGACCGCTCGGCCGAGGCGGACGCGCTCACCGTGCTGGCCAGCCTGCAGCGGGCCGGCGGTCAGGGCCGGCGGGCACAGGTGCTCCTCGACGGCGCGTCCCGCCTCGTGGACAGCGGAGCCGATCCCGCCACCGCGACCGCTCTCTTCCTGGAGCGCGGGTTCGTCGCGCAGGAACTCGGCCAGTACGAGCTGGGTCGGGACTTCGCGCAGCGCTGCCTCGAACTCGCCCGCGCGCACGGCTGGCGGGCCCAGCAGGCTGACGCCCTGCAGCTTCTCGGCTCGCTCTACGACAGCCTGGGACAGCCGCACGATGCCGTGCACCACCTCGAAGAGGCGCTCGGCATCGCCGTCGAACTCGACCACGAGAGCCTGCAGGCGTGGATCCTGTGCGTGCTGGGGGGCCGGTACCTGAGCCAGCACAGGCTCGCCGACGCGGGTGCGGCGCTGGACCGTGCCTACGCGCTGTTCCGCCGGTTGCGGCTGTCCACCGGACAGTCCGCCGTGCTGCGGTGGCGCGGACAGCTCGCGCTGGCCGCCGGCGATCCGGCCCGCGCCCTGACGGATCTGGCGGAGAGTCTGGCGCTGAGCCGCCGCAACCGGGCCCCCTACCTGGAGGCTCACGTGCTCAAGGCGATCGGCTCGGCGCACGATGCGATGGGCGACCGGACGGCCGCCGAGCACCACTGGGTGGCCGCGCGCGACGTGTTCGCCGCCCTCGGCAATCTCGCCGAGGTCGGAAAGACCCGCGAACTGCTGGCCCGATCCGGCGAACCGGCACCCTGACCGTCTGCCCGGGCACGCCGCCGGGCACCGCCGGACGCCTGAGAACCGCCGCCGGGCACCGCCGACGCCTAAGCATCGCCGTCGGCCGCCGACGGGCCGCGACGGCCTCGGGCACACCACGACCCAGGGATCGAGTCTGATCGATCGATCGAAGTACCTTGACTGGACCCGCCGCCGGGCCGCAGGATGCCAACACTCGTTAGCCGGCCGACTTGCCGGCCTTCGGGCTGGAGAACGAACTCCGCCACACCCCAGCCGACAGCGGCGTCCGGCGCAACGGGATGAGTCGACGCGCCACGCCACTCGCCATACCACCGGGTCCGCAATGGACAGCCAAGATAAGGGAGGTTCGCCATGCACGAAAGGCAAGCGACCGGACCTGTTCACCTCTCGCGACGCACCGTGCTTCTCGGCGCCGCCGCCGGTGCCGGCGCGCTTGTGCTGGGCGCCGGTGCGCTGGCGCCAGCGGCCGAGGCCGCGTCCTTCATCAAGGGCGCGGACATCAGCTGGATGCCGCAGATGGAGGCGCAGGGCTACTACTGGAACAACAGCGCCGGTACCCGGCAGGACCTGTTCACCGTTCTCAAGGGCTACGGGCTCACCGCGGTCCGGTTGCGCACCTGGGTCAACCCGTCGAGCGACCCGGCCAACGGGCACTGCTCGATAGACGAGACCGCGGCCCTGGCGGTCCGGGCGCAGAACGCCGGCATGCAGGTGCTCATCGACTACCACTTCGGCGACACCTGGAACTCGGTCGGCACGCAGCGCCCGCCCGCCGCGTGGGCGAACCTGACATACAGCCAGATGCTGCAGGCGATGTACGACTACGTGTACCACACGATGAACGTGCTCAAGTACAACAAGGTGACGCCCACCTGGGTGCAGATCGGCAACGAGACCAACTCGGGCATCTGCAAGCCCACCGGCAGCATCAGCAACCCGGCCCAGATGACCGGGTTGCTGATGGCCGCGCACGACATGGTGAAGGAGGTCTCCCCGTCGACCGCCGTGCTGGTGCACCTGGCCCAGCCGCAGAACCTGAGCAGCGTCCAGAACTTCCTCAACGCGTACCGGAACAACGGCGGCCAGTGGGACATCACCGGACTCTCGTCGTACGCGCAGGGCGGCAACGTACCGGCCGTGCTGGCCAACATGCAGACCATCCAGAGCAGCTACGGCAAACCGGTGATGCAGGTGGAGTACGGCGGCCCGCTCAACAAGCCGACCCAGGTGCGGGACTCATTGCGCGCGTTCATCACGGGCCTGAAGGGCTTCGGTGGCCTGGGCACGTTCTACTGGGAGCCGGAGGGCTACTCCCCGTTCACCGACTACGGCAGCTCCGCCTGGGATCCCACGACCCGACGACCGACGGCGGCCCTGGACGGATTCCTCAACGTGTGACCGGAGGTAAGCGATGAAACACGCCGGGTTTGTTGTGCGTGCCCTGTTGGCCTCGGTGGTCACGGTGGCCCCCGTCGCGGTCGTGGAAAGTCTGGCGGGCGTGAGCCACGCGGCGGGAGGGGTCTACTACGTCGCCCCGAACGGCAGCGACAGCGCCGCGGGGACGCAGTCCGCGCCGTGGGCATCGGTGGCCCACGCCGAATCCGTTGCCGGCGCGGGGGACACGGTCTACCTCCGGGGCGGCACGTACCGCTTCACCCACGCGAACAAGGCGTGCGCGAGCCAGACCGACCGGGTCGACGCCGTCACGCTGAACAAGAGTGGCACCTCGGGCAGCCCGATCCGTTACTGGGCCTACCCGGGCGAAAAGCCAGTCTTCGACTTCTCCCCCATGACCGACGACTGCCGGATCAAGGGCTTCGACGTCACCGGCAGCTACATCTACCTGAGGGGCCTGGAAGTCAAGGGCGTACCGCAGAACAACAACCTGAACCACGAGTCGTGGGGCATCTGGATCTCCGGAAGCAGCAACACCTTCGAGCTGATCAACACCCACAACAACTCGGGACCCGGGCTGTTCATCCAGGACGGGGGCGGCAACCTCGTGCTGAACTCGGACTCACACGACAACTACGACGCGCGCAGCTCCAGCGGGGCCGGCACCAACGCCGACGGGTTCGGCGCGCACATCTCCGCCAACCATCCCGGAAACGTGTTCCGCGGATGCCGGTCGTGGTGGAACTCCGACGACGGCTTCGACCTCATCAACGCCTTCTCGCCGGTGACCATCGAGAACTCGTGGGCGTGGCGCAACGGGTACGTGCCGGAGACGACCACGGGTGCCGGCGACGGCAACGGTTTCAAGGCCGGTGGGTACGGGGGTGGCTACGTCTCCAACGGCGTCAAACACACCGTCCGCCTGTCCGTCGCCTTCAACAACCGGGCGGCAGGCTTCTACGCCAACCATCACACCGTCGCGAACGACTTCTTCAACAACACCAGTTACGCGAACCACCCCGACTACAACATGCTCGGCGTCAGCCCCAGCGGAGCCGCGATCGCGCTGGGCAACCTGCGCAACAACGTCGCCTACGGCGGGACGCTGCTGTCGAACGAGACGGGCGCCAACGACGCCAACAACTCCTGGAACACCGGCGTCACCATGTCGGACTCGCAGTTCCAGAGCGTGTCGACGTCGGGCTGGGACGCGGCCCGGCGCGCGGACGGCACCCTGCCGGCGCTGCCCTACCTCCGCCTCGCGGCGAACAGCACGCTGATCAACAGGGGCGTCAACGTCGGCCTGCCCTACCAGGGAAGCGCGCCGGACCTGGGCGCGTTCGAAGCCGCCTGAGTGCGGACCGCCGCCACGAGGCTTCGCGGCGGCGGTCCACTCGGCAATCTCAGATCGGTCGATCCGGCACCCGCCCGGTCACGGGGCCTGGTCCGGGGCCACCGCGAGCAGCGCGATGATGGCCAGGCTGCGCTGGGCGACGTCGTTGGTGTTGAAGCCGGACAGCGGGATCTCGTCGACGGGGGTGAACGTGGCCGCACCGTCGACGTGTACCGGTGCCGGCCACCGTGCCGCCGTGCCGTCGCCCAGCAACTCGGCCCAGCCGCGCTGCTGGACCGTCGGCTCGCCGAGTTGTTCGCCGGCCCACGCCGTCATCCGCGAGTAGACCGCGCCGGGCGCCTGGGTGTTGAAGCTGAACCCGAAGTGCGCCTGCTGCTCCTGCGACGGCGCCTGCACGTAGCGGCAGAACTCGATCAGCTTCGCCCGGAACTCCGGAACGTCGACCAGTTCGATGGCTTCCCACATGATCTGCTCGCCGCAGAACGACATCGTCAGGTTCACCTTGCCGTAGTCGCCGCCGAGGTGCAGGTCGCTGATGTGGGCGGTCGCCGGGTCGAATCCGACGGCACCGCCCTGCTGGCCGGCGAACAGGCCGGCGGACAGTGTGGCGAGGTCCCGCATGCCGGTGACGATCCGGTCGCGCCAGTGGGTGTCGCCGGTGCGCTCCCACTCGGTCAGCCAGTTGCTGACCAGCGCGTACCAGTCCGGGCCGATCCGGATGACGGTCGGCACCCCGCTCGGGGCGGCGAGGTAGTCGCGCAACGGCGGGTACTTCAGCAGCGTCTTGTCCAGTTGCAGCGTGGCGCGCATCGCGTCGCCGATGAACTCGTCGGCGGTCAGGTAGTACATGAACCGCTTGGTGAACGACTCGGAGACCCTGGCTTCCTTGCCGCCGTCGCCGAAGTGCTGGACGTCGTGGCGCGAGCCCAGCCCGGCGAACGGTCCGGAGTGGTGAGTGTCTGACTCGCTGACGTGGCGGGTCATCGCGCGCGCGAGGTGGAACGTCTTCGCGTCGCCGGTGCGCAGGAACGAGTACCACAGCGCCGCGTCCGAACCCAGCTCGGCGTTGTCCCACGCGTACCCGCCGACGTCGTAGCGCCACGCGTGCCGGTCGTTGTCGTAGGTGTGCATGATGTCGCCGTAGTGCCAGAAGCCGTACCACTGTCGCTGCTCGACCTGGCCGGCGTAGAAGTCGACGATGCCGGTGATGGAGTCTTCCAGACCAGCGCGGGCGGGCGTGCCGCGGTCGGGCAGGCTCCACCGGCCGAACACGCCGGCGTCGTGGTAGGTCTGCGGGTCGGCGACGATCTGTGGCCGCCCGGCGAGCGCGCCGGCGAGGTCGGCGACGGTGTCCCGTGGCGGTGTCGTCTCGAAGGCCCACAGTTGCAGGTCGGTGGAGCGGGAGATCCCGGTGGAGATGCCCCAGCCGTAGCGGGTGTCCTCGTAGGCGAGGTCCAGGCCGTGGCCCGCGGTGTCGTACGGGCGCAGGTCCATCGCCTCCGCGTGCGGCGACCACGACCACAGGGTGACGGTGGCGGTGTCGCCGGTGGCCTGGCGGATGTCCAGGGCGCGCGGGAACTGCTGCCAGAAGTCCCGCAGCCCGAACCCCAGCCCGCCGCTGACTCCGCCGACGAATCCCCAGCCGGGAGCCCGATCGGCGAAACCGGCGTGCTTGATCCAGCTGGCCTTGTCCGAGGTGCGCTTCCACACCGCGCACTGCGCCGCCGAGTGCTGCGCGAGGGTGAAGTCACCCCAGGCCGGCAGGTCCTGCCATTCGGACTGGGTCGTCGCCTCCCATTGCGCGGGCGGCGGCGTCGCGGTGCCGGCGACCTGCGCGGCACGCACCGCCGATCCGGGGTCCCGGCGCAGGCCGGTCAGCCCGACCACGGCCTCACCCCAGACGCCGCCGGCCGGTCCGGCGAAACGGACGTGCCGGTCGTGGGGCGCGTCGCTCATCGGCACCTGGATCTGAAGGCCCAGGCCTCTGATGAAGTCGCGGCTGTCGTCGCCGTCCCAGACGAAGTGGTGCATCACCCGCATCGAGCCGTCGCCCGCGTTCAGGTAGACGCGCATCGTCCAGGGCAGGATCTCGCGGTGACCGTTGCCGTACCCGGACTTGGTGTCCTCCCGGTAGTGTCCGGTGAGCTTGACCACCGCGCGTACCGGCCCGGACTGTTCGATGTCCGCGGTCTCCACGAGGCCCGTCCACGAGGTGCGACGCGGACCGTCTGCGTCGTCGGGCTTGTCCTGCAACAGCAGCACCAGCCGGCCGTCGTGTGCGGTGACTCGGCTGCCCCGGGTGATGCTCGGGATCGCGAGGGGACCCGAGGTGGCCAGACGGACCTCGACCACTCCGTTGGTCAGCCGGATCTGGTCGCCGGATCTGGCGGCGTGCACCGCCTGCGCGGGCGCCGCGGGCGTGCCGGGCGCCAGCCGGAAGCCGGCCGCGAGGGCGGTCGAGTCGACGGCATGGCCGCTCCATTTGAGCGTGCCGTCCGGCCAGTACGCCAGCGGCCAGGACTGCACCGGCACGGCATTGCCGCGGTCGTCGCGCAGCGCGAAGGTCGTACGGGCGCTGACTGCGCCCTTCGGCCACGGCACGCCCCAGCTGCTGCCGGTGGTCGCCGCCGGCTTGCCGTCCACCCAGTGCAGGGCTACGCCGTCGGCCACGTCCGCGGGCTGGGCCGCGGACTGGGCCGCCGCGGGGGTGGCGGCGGCCGCGTTCGTCGTGGGCACCAGTGCCGCGGCCGCGGCGGCGGCGCTCGCACCGGCGAGGAAGGTGCGCCGGGTGATCTGATGTGGTTGTGACATGCGGTTCTCCTCCACTGGTAAACGCTTTCCGGTGCCCGAGATGATTCTCAGGCCAGACAGGTGTTGCCGTGGGTGAGGGAACGTGGACAGGTGCCGTCGTGGTCAGGCGTCGTGGTCAGGCGTCGCGGTCAGGCCGAGCGTTCGAGATCGGCGTAGCGCACCGGGTACGCGAACGGCTCACCGGTGGCGTACCGGATCAGCTCGTCGACCGCGGATCGGCCCAGTCGGCGTAGTTCGTTGCCGTGCGATCCGGCGATGTGCGGGGTCAGCAGGACGTTCGGCGAGTCGTACAGCGGCGAGTCGTCGGGGAGGATCCTGGGATCGGTGTGGTCGAGTACCGCGTAGAGGCGGCCTGAAGCCACCTCGCGGGTGAGCGCCGCGGTGTCGATGAGCGTTCCCCGCGCTGTGTTGATCACCGTGGTGCCGGTGCCCATGGCGGCCAGACGCGATGCGTCCAGCAGGTGCCGGGTGCTGGGCAGCGCGGGGGCGTGGAGGCTGACGATGTGCGACCTGCGGCACAGTTCGTCGAGGTCGACCAGTTCGACGCCCAGCCGCCGGGCCTGGTCGGCCTGCAGGTACGGGTCGGCCAGCAGGACGTGCAGGTCATACGGTCGCAGCAGTTCGATGACCCGCCTGCCGATCCAGGACGCGCCGACGATGCCGACCGTGGTGCCGTAGTTGCCGATGTCGTGCGGGATTTCCGAGGCGTGCCAGGCGCCGCGCAGTTCACTGTAGCGGCGCGCCAGCCACAGGGTGCGCTTGTTCGACAGGAGAATCATCGCCACGGTGTGCTCGGCGACCGGTACCGCGTTCATGGCCGCGGCTGACGACACCTGGATGCCCGCGGCGCGGCAGGCATCCGTCACGATGCCCTTGACCGATCCGGCGGCGTGGATGACGGCCCTCAACCGCGGCAGTGCGGCGAGCGTGGCCCCGTCCAGCCGTGGTGCCCCCCAGCAGGTGAGCAGAACCTCCGTCTCGGCCAGCCCGGCCTCGGCGTGGATGGGTCCGTGGACGACCGTGTCCGGGTCGATGGACGCGAACGTACGCAGCCGCTTCCGGGCCTCGGTGTCGAACAGCGCGGGAACGAACTCCGGCGCCATGGCCAGGACGGTCGCGGGTCGCCGGGACGGTTCCGCGTCGCGCGCGGCGTCGTCCGCTGATTCCCTGGTGCCCGTGGTCATTTCACGCTCCCCGCGGTCAGCCCCGCCTTCCAGAACCGCTGCAGGCTGATGAAGATGACCAGAAGCGGAAGGATGGAGATCAGCGACCCGAGCATGACGACCGGCAGCAGCGCGGGCCCCTCCGAGCTCAGCGACGAATTCAGCTCGTAGATGCCGAGGCTGACCGGAAACAGGCGCTGGTCGGTGAGCATGACGAGGGCGAGAAAGAAGCCGTTCCAGATCGTCGAGAAGTGGAAGAGCAGGATGGTGGTGTAGCCGGAGCGGAGCATCGGCAGCGACAGGCGCAGGAACATGCGCAGTTCCCCGGCGCCGTCGGCACGCGCGGCTTCCAGCACCTCGTTCGGTACGTATCCGGCGGAGAACACCCGCGCGAGATACACCCCGAACGGGTTGACCAGCGACGGGATCAGCACCGCCCAGTAGGTGTTGACCAGGCCGACCTTCGATGCCAGCAGGTACAACGGCAGCGTCGTGGCCGCGGCGGGCACCAGGACGCCCAGCAGCACGAGGCCGAAGAGCTGGTCCTTACCCCGGAAGTCGTACTTGTCGAAGGCATACCCGGCGGCGACACAGATCAGTGCGCCGAGCCCGGCGCCCACGCCGGCGTAGAGGATCGAGTTGAGAAACCACCGCTCGTAGACCCCGCCCTGGAAAGTCCACAGTAGTCGGACGTTGGCGACGACGTTGAAGTGGCGAAGGCTCAGGACGTCGCCGGTCTGCACCGCACCGGCGGACTTCAGTGCGGCGAAGACGGTCCACACGAGCGGGAAGAACGTGTAGCACGCGGTGATCAGCAGCAGCAGGTTCACCGTCATCGACGAGGGCGACCACCGGCGATGGCGCCGGCCGGGTCCGGCGGTATGGGTCGAGGGAGCCGCCGTCGCGGCCGGTGCCGCGGCCACGATCGCGTTCAGGTCTGTTGCCATGGCTTCGCCCATCGGCTGACGAGGAACGACAGGACGGCGGCGAACGCGGCCAGCAGCAGTGCCGCCGCGGCCGCCACGCCGTAGTTGTTGCTCCGGGTGAATGCGGCGGAGTACGCGTACAGGTTGGGCGTCCAGGTCGGTGTGATGCCGACCGCTCCGGCGTCGGACAGCAGCAGCGGCTCGGCAAACAGCTGCATCGCGCCGATGGCTGAGAAGATGGCGGTCAGAGCCACGGCCGAGCGGATGAGCGGCAGCTTGATGTGCCAGGCCGTGCGCCACTCCCCCGAACCGTCGACGACCGCCGCCTCGGTCATCTCCCGGGGAATCGCCTGCAGGCTCGCGTAGTAGATCACGATGTTGTATCCCAGGCTCTCCCAGAGCACGACGTTGACCAGCGTCGGGTAGCTGAAGGTGTGGCCGAGCAGATTGACGTGGACACTGAGCCGGTTCAGCGCCGAGACCACGGGACTGACCTGAGGCGTGTACAGGTAGGCCCACAGCAACGCGGCGATCACGCCGGGAACCAGGTGCGGCACGAACAGGCCCAGTTGGGCGGCGCGGCGCCCGAAGGCGTACGCGCTGTCCAGCAGCAGCGCCACCGCCACGCTCAGCCCCAGCACGAGGGGTACGGCGACCAACGCGTACACCGCGATGTGCAGGTAGCTCGACGTGTAGCCGCCGTCGGTGAGCACGCGCACGTAGTTGTCGAGGCCGACCCACACCGTACGCGTACCACCGAAACCCAGACCACTGGCGCGCTGCGCGAACAGGCTCAGATAGATGGCGTACCCGATCGGGGCCAGCGTGGCGAGCGCGAACAGGACGAAGAACGGCGCCATCAGCACCAGCGCGGCACCCGTGCCCCGCCGGTTCCGCCCGGCGACCGGTCCGGTGCGGGTACCGCGACGCGGCACCGCACCGCGGCTCTTGCTCAGCATCGTCGACTCAGCCCTGGACCCGCACGTTCAGCCCGAGCGTGGACATCTCCTGTTTGGCGTCGGCTGCTCCCGCCGCGATCGCGTCGGCGACCGTCGTGCCACCCGACAGCCCCTTGAGCTTGGTCGTCAACACCTGGTTGGTGGCCGTCATCGTGGGTCCGAAGGTCCACGGCTTGAGTGCGTGCTCGGCGGTGTCGAAGGTGTCGTAGATGTCAGTGCCGTAGTAGCCGGTGTCGAAGCCGTCGCGGGCCACCTGCAGGGCGGTCCGGTTGGCGTAGTAGGCGCTGGATCCGCCGCTCGTCCGCGCCTTGATGGCGTCGGCGTTGCTGGTCATCCACAGCGCGAATTCGGCGGCCGCGGCGGTGTTCTTCGAGGACTTCGAGACCGCGTAGGTCGATCCGCCCAGCACGCCGCTGGTCGGCTGGCCGTCGAAGCTCGGCAGCAGGCTCACCCCCCACTTGCCCGCCAGGCTCGGGTAGTTGGTCATGTTGTAGGAGGCGTTCCAGTTCACCGAGACCAGCGACAGGATGTGCCCGGCCGCCACGTCGGCGGTGTATCCGGTGGTATTGCTGAACACCGGTGCGAGCAGCTTCTTGTCCGCGAGGCCCTGCCAGAAGTTCGCCACCTGGGTCGTCGCCTGGTCGGTGAAGTTCAGGGTCCAGGAGTCTCCGGCGGTGCTGAACCAGTTGGCGCCGGCCGCCGACGCGAGCGCTTCGAGCACCAACGGGTCGTCGACCGTGTAGTTCGCCAGATACAGCCCCGGTTTCCGCGCGGTCAGCTTCTGGGCGTCGTCCTGGAACTGCTGCCAGGTCGTGGGCACCGTGAGGCCGTACTGGGCGAACAGATCCTTGCGGTAGTAGAGCACCTGTGCGCCGATGTCGCTGGGCACGCCCCACTTCCGTCCGCCCAGGGTGACCATCTGCATCGCCTGCGGCAGGTAGCCGGAGGTGGCCTGCGGGGTGAGGTAGCTGGTGAGGTCGGCCACCTGACCGGCCGCGACGAAGCTGGGCAGGGCGACGTACTCGGCGTTGAACACGTCGGGTCCGTTGCCGGCCTTGAACGCGTCGGAGACCTTCGCGTAGCCGCCCTTGGAGCCGCTGGGCGTCTGCTGGAAGGTCACGTGGATGTGGGGATGCGCCTTGTTGAACGCCTCGACGGCCTCGGCGCTGCCCTTGGTCCACGACCAGTAGGTGAGGTTGTAGGTCTTGGCCGGATCCACCGCCGAGGAGGACGAGCCGCCGCTGTCGGCCGCACCCGAGCATGCGGCGACCAGGGATACCGCGAGCAGCGCGATCGATGCCGCAACACCTGCGCGCCCCCGCGTTGTACGTCTCGTGCTGCGCTCAATGGACAGGTTCATCTCGATGAACTCCTTGAGGGGGGACGGGGAGCTCTCCAACCCGACGATCCGTTACCCGGCCGGCGAGCAAGTGCTAGGCATCCTGCGACCGATGTCGCGACCCGGTCAAGGTCGTTTGATCGTTCGATCATAATCCGATCGCGCCACGGCCGGCGCACCGCACGACTCGCGTATCCGCAGCTCGGGCAGCAACTCCAGGTGATGACGCGGCGCGCTCGGCAGCCCCGGTACCGCCCGGTGCCGCTCGCCGAGCCTGCCGATGGCCAGCCGCACCGACGCCTGACCGATCGCGAACTTCGGCGGCGCCACCGCGGTGAGCGGCGGGTCGGCCAGCCCGGCGAGGTCGTCGTCGTACGCGACGACCGCGATGTCGTCGGGGACCCGCAGTCCCTGGCGCTGCAACTGTTGGACGAACTGCATCGCGTCCTGATCGGTGTGCACCAGCGCGGCGTCGATCCTGCCGCGCCGGGCCTGCGCGACGACCGCGGCCAGCGTCGCCTCGACCTGGGCGGGGTCCGGGCGCGGTGGCGTGGTCCGCACCACCCGCGAGGAGCGCGGGAACCGCAGGTGATCGAGTGCGGCGTGGTAGCCGAACTCCAACTGGGCGGCTGTGGGCGAGCCGCGGGCGATCAGCCCGATCCTGCGCCGGCCGAGGTCTGCCAGGTGCCGCACGGCGAGGCAGCCGCCGTCGGCGTGGGCCGAGCACGCACGATCCAGCTCACCGACCGGGAACCCGAGCTTGCCGCGGCGCTCCACCAGCACCGTCGGCACGCCCAACCGTGCGGCCCGTTCGGCCTCCTCGTCCGGCGAGGTCCCGGTCGGCCAGGCCGGGGTCAGCAGCAGGGCGTGGACACCCCGCGCCTGCATCTGCCGGATCTGCTCGCGTTCGGCGTCCAGGTCGTAGTTCGTGATGCCGATGACCAGTCGACCATTGGCCTCCGCGACGGCGGCGCGCGCGCCACGGATGACGTCGGCGTAGTAGTACGTGGCATTCGGCACGACCATCCCGATCACCGGCGCGGTCACCGCCGGGGAGGGTTGCCGCAGGGAGAGGTGCACCCTGCCGGCCGGATGCTGCGGATGACCGGCCGTCGCCGGTGCGTCGATGGCGATCGCCACGCCGTGGGTGCGGCGCAGAGCGCCCTGCTTGGCCAGGGTCTCCACGTCGCGCCGGGCGGTGATCGGCGAGATGCCCAGCTCCCGCGCCAGGTCGGCGACGCGGATGCGCCCGCGCTGCCTCAGCATCACGAGAATGTGTTCCTGCCGTTCCGGTATGGGCACCCGCACACTCGCATGGTGCCCAACCGCGATCGTTCGGTCAAACGCTCGTCAGTCGCGCGCTGTCGTGCCGTACGGTGTGGGCCATGTCGGACAGCGTGCCGCGCGGCTCATCCCGCCCCGGGTGCCCGGACCCGCCGGAGCCCTCGGGCAGCGTGTCGCCGCACACCGGTCTCGTCCGGGCCGACTGGGAAACGTCCGCGGACAACCTGCTCGACGCGGTGCGCCCGTACGCCAGTGCGTCGTTCGCGCGCATCTCGTTGCCCGGGGCACCATCCTGGGCCGGGCCGGACAGCGACGCGCTCGAAGGGTTCGCCCGCACATTCCTGCTCGCCGCGCTGCGAATCGCGGGCGCTCAGGGCGATCCGGCGATCGCCGGGCCGCTGCTCGACCGGTACGCCCGCGGGCTCGCCGCCGGTGCCGACCAGCGGCACGCCGACGCCTGGCCGCGCATCGACGCCGACGGCTGCCAGCAGATCGTGGAATCCGCGTCGATCGCCATCGCACTGCAGCTAACCCGGCCGTGGCTGTGGGACAACCTGCCGGCCGCGGCCCACGACCATATCGTCCAGTGGCTCGGCGGCATCGTCGGACGCCAGACCCCACGCAGCAACTGGGTGCTGTTCCGGACGGTCGTCGAAGAATTCCTCGCCATCGTCGGCGGACCGCACCGGCACGACGAGATCGTCGATGGGCTGCACGCGATCGCCCGGTGGCAGCTCGATGACGGGTGGTACACGGACGGCGAGGGACGCCGCGTCGACCACTACAACGGTTGGGCGCTTCACCTGTACCCGCTGCTGTGGACCGACCTCGCCGCCTCCGGGCCGCGGTCGGCACTCGCCGCGGAGCTGCGCGAACGGTACCGGGCCCGGCTGCGCGCGTTCCTCGCCGACTACGTCCAGCTCATCGGCGGCGACGGCGCCCCGCTGCACCAGGGCAGGTCGCTGACCTACCGCCTGGCGACCGCCGCTTCGCTGTGGACCGGGGCCCTGTTCGACGCCACGCCGCTGGCACCCGGGCTCACCAGGCGCGCCGCCAGCGGCATCCTGCGCTACTTCACCGATCGCGGTGCTCCCGACGACGCCGGGCTGCTGCGCCTGGGCTGGCTGCGTCCGTTCCGGGGCACGATCCAGCCCTACTCCGGGCCGGCGTCCCCGTACTGGGCGTCGAAGGGATTCCTCGGACTACTGCTGCCGCCGTCGCACCCGGTGTGGGTCGAGGAGGAGCAGCCGCTGCCCGTCGAACGCCGCGACGTCCTGCACGCGCTTCCGGGGCCGAACTGGCTCGTCCAGGCGACCCACGCGGATGGCATCGTGCGGGTGCACAACCACGGTTCGGACGGCGTGGCCCGTGGGTCGACCACCGACAACCCGCACTACGCGCGGCTGTGCTTCACCACCGTGACCGCGCCGCGGAGCGTCCCGACCGGCCCGGTCGCCGACGCGAGCATCACGGTGACCGACCCGGACGGGACGCAGACCGGCTGGGGACGTATCCAGCCGCTCGGCGCACAGGTCACCGACGGGGTCGGGCACGCCGCATCATGGCACTCCCCCGCACCCGGCGTGCGGATCGAGTCACACGCGCTCGCGTTCGGCCGGTACGAGGTGCGGCTGCACGCGGTCCGAGCGCCACGCGGCTGGCTCGTGCGCGACTCCGGATACAACCTCAGCGGCACCGGCACCGCGACGGTACACCGCGGAAAGCGCTGGACCAGCGCCTCGGACCGGGCCGGTCGCTGCACGGCGGTGGCCGGTTTGCACGGCTACCGCACTTCAGACGTCGACCTTCAGGAGGAAGTCGACGCTCTGGGAGGGGCATCGGCCGTCCCCTACCTGCTCGCGCAGCATCCCGGCGACGATCGGCTCTACGCGTCCTGCCTCGTGCTCAGCGGCGAGCCACTGGACGCGGACGCGGAACCACCCGTTGTCCTGTCCGTCGTGGCCGACGAGGTGACAATCGAGTTGCCCGGCGGCGACGTGTGGGCCTGGCGTTTCGCTCCGGCCGAGCAACCGCCGACGCTGGTGCCGATCAGCCGTTCGAATCACCGGTGACCGCGGCGGTCCCGGGGGCGTGAGGCCGGACCACGCGAGGCGGCACGATGCGTGCGCGGGTCAGCCGGACATAATGCCTACCGGAGAAGTAGGATCAGACCGCTCAGCCTTCCCAGGGTGGCCTCCCGCGAGGCGACACCCGTGACGACGCCGTCAGGAGTGCGTATGCGTGTCTCCGCCCGTGGTGATTACGCGGTTCGTGCCGCCCTCGCCCTCGCCGCCCGTCACCCGGCGACCGTTTCCACCCAGGCGCTGGCGGATGAGCAGCGCCTCCCCCGCAAGTTCCTGGAGGCCGTGCTGGCCGATCTGCGCCGTGCCGACGTGGTGCGTGCGGTACGCGGCTGTGACGGCGGGTACCAGTTGACCCGCGAGCCGAATCAGGTGGCGGTCGCGACGATCCTGCGAGCCGTGGACGGGCCGCTGGCCGAGGTACGCGGCATGCGACCGGAGGAGGTGGCCTACGTGGGATGCGCGGAGCACCTCTCCGAGTTGTGGGTCGCGGCCCGGTCGGCGCTGCGCGATGTCCTCGACGAGGTCAACCTCGCCCAGTTGGCCAGCGGCAGGTTGCCCAGCCGGGTTCGGCGGCTGGCCGCCGCGCCGGATGCCTGGCAGCCACGCTGATCCGGCGCCGCGGGACCGCTGGCACCGGGTCAGGCGGCGATCCGGGAACGGGGAGCTGGAATGCTCAGCAGTCCCCGCGCCTGCGCTCTGATCTCCGGTACCGCGTCGGTTTCCCACCACTGGCCACGCCGCGGCGGCCCAATCGCCAGGATCCTTTCGTGGCTGCGACCGGTGCCGGAGACGAGGCGGCCGTCGGTGTCGACGTCGATGCCCACGCCGAGCGGGTCGGGGCGGGCCAGTCCGTCAGCCAGGAGTCGGCGACCCAGCGATGACCGTGCGGCACTGCCTCGACCGGTGCAGTTGACCACGGCACCGACCCGCCAGCGTGTGCCCGGCCCGCTGTCGACGATGAACCGATCCGCCTCGACGTCTACAGTGGACAGAGCCGCCGCTCGCACGCGAAGCGCGCCGTCGGCCAGCAGCCCGTGAACCAGGACGGCGACCGAGGGCGCCATCCGGTGCCGGTGAATCTCCCAGTACCGGCAGACATGGCGCAGGAAGCTGTCGCGGTCCTCCAGGCGCAGCCCGGCCCACAGCTCATTGGCGCTCGGGCGGATGCTGTCGACAACGTCGCGCCAGTCCGGGGCGCCGCGGGCGCTCACCTGGATCCGGTGGATGAGGGTTCGGAGGGCATCCGGTGTGGGCGGCACGGCAACAGGCGGCACGGCAACAGGCGGCACGGCAACAGGCGACGCGGCAACGAGCGGTGCGGTGGGTTCGGCGGTGTGTACCAGCGGCAGCAGCCCGTGCCGGGAGACCGCGTGGATCGGTGCTCGCATGCCCCGGATCTGAAGTGCCAGGGCCACATCCACAGCGGTCAGGCCGGTGCCCAGCAACAGGACGGGCCGATCCAGCGCGATGGCGTCAAGCGCTCCGGGCCGCCACGGGTCCGGCACGTATCCTGGGTGGCACGCGGCGGATTCACTGAGCTGGCGCGGCCGGTTCGGTGAGCCGTGTCCGATGGCGAGCACGACTCGGTCTGCTCGCAGGGTGGCGCCCCGGTCGGTGACCACCTGGACACGCCCGTTCGGGCTCAGTCCGGTGACCCGGGCACGGAGGTGGGTGAACCGGCCGGGGTTGTCGAGGGCCGCCGCGTCCAGCAGGTCGTGGAGGTACCGTCCGTAGTCACGGCGGACAGCGAATCCGACCGGGCGCAACGGGATGGCCTGTCGGCGTGTCCAGACCAGGAAGTCGTCCGGGTCGTCGGGATCGCCACTCATCGCGGCGGCCCGGGAGTTGAGCACGTGCGCCACCACGGGCGTGCGGTATGCGATCCCCGCGCCAAGGGTCGCGCCGGACTCCACCACCGTCACCCGATCGGAAGTGTGCCGGAGCAGTTGCACCGCCGCGAGCACCCCGCTACACCCGCCGCCCACCACCACCGTGCTTGTGCGTCCCATCGAATCTCTCCTCTGGATACCACTTAATTCCTATCGGGTTGGTCGACTAAATGTCAAGGCGCCTGTGACCGACAAGGCCGACCTCAACAAGCCGTATTACCTACTTATCCCATAGGGATTGACCGCAACGCGAAGAGCGCTCTAGCCTGGGTGCGGGTCCGATGGCAGCCACGGCGCGAGCGGGAGAAGCGCCGTGAATGACCGTTCAGCGATCGACCCCAACAAAGGAGACCGCATGTCGGACGTCGTCGCGCTCATCGGCAATCCGCGAGCCGGATCGAGGACCCGGACACTGGCCGAGGCGACCGCCGCCAGCATCCTCCCGGCCGTGACCGCAGCCGGGGGACCCGCGCTGTCCGGGGTGCGGGTGCTGGAACTTGCCGAGATCTCGGCCGTCTCCTTCGGTCCCGAGCCTGTTCGGCCCATCACCGTACTCGACGATCCGCACGCCGTGACCCGTCGGGCGCGGCTGCTCTTTCTTGCCACGCCCACCTACAAGGGAACCTACACCGGGCTGTTGAAGGTTTTCCTGGACCAGTACGGGCATCGGGAGCTGGCCGGCGTCGTCGCCGTACCGGTGGCGATCGCCGCCGCCGAACCGCACCGGGCGGCGGTCGCGGCCGCCCTGGAGGCGTTGCTGGACGAGCTGCGAGCGACGGTTCCGGTGCCGGCCCTGGCGGTCCTCGAGTCGGCGCTCGCCGACCCGAAACGGCTCGCCGCGCAGTGGGCGGCCAAGCACGCACCCGCCATCGCCGACGCGCTCGGTTCGGCGACGCGGTGACTTCCGGCGACGCGGTGAACTCCCGCGGCGCGGTGACTTCCCGCGGCAGGGAGCTGGACCTCTTCGTCTCCGGGGCCGTGTTCCTCGACATCATCTTCACCGGGCTGCGTGAACTGCCGGCGCCGGGCACCGAAGCGTGGGCCCCGGGCATGGGCTCGTGCCCGGGCGGGATCGCCAATCTCGCCGTGGCGGCCGGGCGGCTCGGCGTACGCACCGGTCTGAGCACGGCGTTCAGCACCGACGCGTACGGCGACTTCTGCTGGCAGATCCTCAGCCGCCAGGAGGGTCTGGACCTGTCATCGTCGCGCCGGTTCGACAACTGGCACACACCGGTCACGGTTTCCCTGGCGTACGACCGGGACCGCTGCATGATCACGCACGGACACCCGGTACCGGTGAACACCACCGGCCTGGTCGCGGAGCTGCCGGCGGCACGCGCCGCCTCCGTCAGCCTCACCGAGCGGCGACCGGCCTGGCTGCGCACAGCCAAAGACGCCGGCACGCTCGTCTTCGCCGATGTCGGCTGGGACGACAGCGCGGCCTGGTCGACCTCCGCGCTGGAAGTCCTCGACGACTGCCACGCGTTTCTGCCCAACGCGGCCGAGGCGATGCACTACACCCGCACCGACACTCCCGGCGACGCGCTGCGGCGGCTGGCCGACCGGGTTCCGGTCGCCGTCGTGACGTGCGGATCCGACGGAGCGCTGGCCATCGACTCCGACACCGGCGCGCCGGTCAGTGTGCCGGCGGTTCCTGTCGAGGCGCTGGACCCGACCGGTGCCGGCGATGTGTTCACCGCCGGTTTCATCGCCGGCACGCTGTGGGGACTACCGCTGCGCCAGCGACTCGCCTTCGCCACTCTGGTGTCGGCGCTGTCCGTTCAACACTTCGGCGGCTCCCTGTCCGCGCCCGGATGGGGCGACATCACCGACTGGTGGCGCACGACCCGCACCCGGGCCACGCGCCACCACGACGAGTCGAGCGAGGCCGCGCTGGCCGCCCGGTACGGATTCCTCGACGACCTTCTCCCGCGGGACGAGCGCCGGACGCCGCGGCGGGCGCCGGCGACCATCACCCGGCTGCCGGACGCCGCCTGACGAGGGTCGCGGCGGCCACCCTCTTACGGCGCGGCCACGGTCACCGGCTCCGGCTCAGACAGCGAAGACTCAGACAGCGAAGACTCAGACAGCGAGGGCTCCGGCAGCGGCTCAGGCAGCGGCCGCTGCGCCACCGAGTCGCGCAGCCGCCCGATGAGCGCGTCGCCGACCCGGACCGTCTCCTGCTTGTAGGGAGTGTCGGACAGGACGAAGTGCCGGATGCCCAACTCGGCGTACCGGCGCAGCGCGCTGGCGACATCGTCGGGCGAGCCGACCAGCCAGGTCGTACCCGCGCCTCCGCCGCCGTACCGTCCGGGCGCGGTGTAGAGGCAGCTGTCGAGTACGTCGCCGCGCGCGGCCAGGTCGAGCAGCCGCTGCTGCCCGACCGCGGGGCCGCGGTGCCGGTCGGCGAGCCCTCCGGAGCGCTCCGCCATGGCGGCGACCTTCGCCTCCGCGTCCCGCCACGCCTCCTCGGTCGTGTCGCGAACCAGCGTGGTGATCCGCAGCCCGAACTCCAGCGGGGGCAGGTCGCGGTCCAGCTCCGCGCTGAGGCGGCGGAGTCGGTCGACGCGTTCGGCGATGCCGTCCAGCGGCTCACCCCAGAACAGCTGCACGTCGGCCTCGGTGGCCGAGACCCGTTCCGCGGCCGTGGACGCGCCGCCGAAGTACAGGCGCGGACCGGCTCCGTGCGGCCGCGGTACCACCGTGGAATCGGTGACCCCGAAGTACTCGCCCGCGTAGGTCACGTGCTCCTCGGTCCACAGCCGCCGGACGATGCGCATGAACTCCTTGGTCCGCGCGTAGCGCTGGGCCTGATCGCCCTCGGCGTCGCCGTACGCCGCCAGGTTGTCCTGCCCGCTGACGACGTTGACGAGCAGCCGGCCGCCGCTGAGGTGGTCCAGGGTCGCCGCCGCGCTCGCGAAGTGCGCCGGCTGCCAGTAGCCGGGGCGGATGGCCGCGAGCGGCCGGAAGGTCGTGGTACGGACCGCGAGCGCGGTGGCGACCGTGAACGTGTCGGGCCGACCCCACCCGGTGCCGATCAGCGCCCCGGACCAGCCGTGCTGCTCGGCGATCCGGGCCAGGTCCACGGCGTGGTGGAGGCTGCCGTAGCCGTCGACGGCGTCGTCGCCCCGGTGTCCCGGCTCGACGGTGTTGGGGATGTACCACAAGAACGTCAGGCTCACTGTGTCTCCGATCGGATGCTGTCGTCGTGGTCGGGGTTGCCGCGCTGGTCGAGCCTCATGACGCCGAGCGCCCCGGCGCGCTGTCCGCCGTCGTGAACTGGTTGACCGGCCGAGGCAGCCCGTAGTGCTCCCGCAGCGTGGAGCCTTCGTACTCGGTACGGAACAGGCCGCGCTCCCGAAGGATCGGTACCACCTTGCTCGCGAACGCCTCGATTCCCGAAGGCAGTACCGCCGGCATGATGTTGAAGCCGTCCGCGGCGCCGTTGTCGAAGTAGTGCTGGATGGTGTCGGCCACCTGCACAGGCGTACCGGTGAAAGTACGGTGACCGCGCCCGCCGCCGAGCCGGCCGATCAGCTCCCGTACGGTCAGGTTGTCCCGCCGGGCCCAGTCGACGATGAGGGTGTACCGGCTCTTCGCACCCTCGATCTCATCCTCGCTGGGCAGGTCCGCGGGGAGTTGGTCGTCCAGCTTCAACCGTTCGGGGTCCACGCGCAGCGTCTCGGCGAGCTGCGTCACGGCGTACCGCGGGGCGATCAGCCGATCCAGCTCAGCGTCGAGCTCGCGCGCCTCCACCTCGGTGTCGCCGATGACCGGCACGATTCCGGGCAGGATGATGACGTGATCCGGGTCGCGACCGGCCGCCGCCGCGCGGCGCTTCAGGTCGGCGTAGAACGCCTGGCTCTCCCCGAGAGTCGGCTGGGCGGTGAAGATGGCCTCGGCCCACTTGGCGGCGAACTCCTTGCCGTCCTCGGAGGAGCCGGCCTGCACGAGCAGCGGGTGAGCCTGTGGTGAACGCGGCAGGTTCAGTGGCCCGTTCACCCGGAAGAACGTCCCGCGGTGGTCGATGCCGCGAACCCGGTCCTGCCGGGCGTGGACACCCGCGTCCTTGTCGGCGACGACCGCGTCGTCGGCCCAGCTGTCCCACAGCTTGGTCGAGACCGCGAGGAACTCGTCGGCCCGCTCGTAGCGCGTCTTGTGCGACGGCTGATGCTCCAGGCCGAAATTGCGTGCGGCGGAGTCTCCGGCGGTGGTGACGATGTTCCAGCCGGCGCGGCCTTTGGACAGGTGGTCGAGCGAGGCGAACCGGCGGGCCAGGTTGTAGGGATCGTTGTACGACGTCGAGGCCGTCGCGATCAGCCCGATCCTGCTCGTACCCACGGCGAGCGCGGCGAGCAACAGCGTCGGCTCGAGCTTGCCCGACGGCCGGCGACCCGGGTCGCTCCACAACACAGGGCTGTCGGCGAGGAACACGGAGTCGAACTTCGCGTCCTCGGCGATCCGCGCCAGGTGTTGGTGCGCCTCCAGCGAGAGGTTGGCCCGCGGGTCCGACTCGGGCAGCCGCCACGACGCCTCGTGGTGGCCGGTGTCGTGCAGGAACAGATTGAAGTGGAGCTGGCGGGCCATCAGGCGGTCACCTCCGCGGTGAGATCGTTGACACCCAACTGGTCGAGCAGGAACGCGCGTAGCTCAGCGAACCCGGGATCGGCCTGAGAACGGTGGGGCAGCTCCACCCGTACGTCGGTGCGCACGACACCGGCATCGAGCAGGATCACCCGGTCGGCGAGCACGATGGCCTCGTCGACGTCGTGGGTCACCAGGAGCACCGACGGCCTGTGCACCTCGCACAGCTTGCGCAGCAGCGCGTGCATCCGGATCCGGGTCAGCGCGTCGAGCGCACCGAACGGCTCGTCGGCCAGCAGCAGCGCGGGTTCGCGGACGAGCGAGCGGGCCAGCGAGGCGCGCTGCTGCTCGCCGCCGGACAGTTCGTCAGGCCAGGCCCGTTCGCGGCCGGCCAGGCCGACCTCGGCCAGTGCCTGCCCGCCGCGCTCGGCCGCGTCGCCGGCACGCAGACCGAAGACCACGTTGTCCAGGACCCGTTTCCAGGGCAGCAGCCGGGAGTCCTGGAAGACCACCGACACGGCGTCCGGGACGCGGATCTGACCGTACCCGGCGACGTCCCGGTCCAGTCCGGCCAGAGCCCGCAGCAGAGTGCTCTTGCCGGTGCCGGAGCGCCCGATCAGCGCCACGAACTCGCCGGGGGCGATGTCCAGGTCGAGCCCGTCGAGCACTCCCCCGTTCTCGCTGAAGCTCCGGTGCAGATTGCGTACCCGCACCGCCGGCGCGTCCGCGGTGTTACGGATCAGCCCTCGATCGTCCGTCGCCATGACAGCGCCCTCCTCTCCGTGAGCCGGACGGCGGTGTCGGCGAGGAAGCCGAAGACGCCGTAGAGCACCAGGCCGACGACGAGCACGTCGGTTTCGCCGTACTCCTCGGCGAGCGTCATCATGTGGCCGATGCCGCTGGTCGCGTTGTACTGCTCCACCACGACGAGGCCGAGCAGCGCCGACGTCACCGCGAACCTCATACCGAGCAGGAATCCCGGCAACGCCCCCGGCAGCACCACGTGCCGGATGAACTCGCCGCGCCCGATCCCGATGGTCTCGGCCAGCTCGGCGTACTTGCCGTCGATACTGCGCAGCCCGTTGTGCGTGTTGACGTAGACCGGGATCATGCTGATCAGTGCGATCGTCACGATCTTCATTTCCTGGCCGATGCCGAACCAGGCGACGAACAACGGGATCAGCGCCAGCGTGGGGACCGACCGCTTGATCTGGATCGGACCGTCGATCAGGGACTCCCCGATCCGCGAGAGCCCCGAGGTCACGGCGAGCAGCGTGCCGCCGACCACCCCGAAGGCCAGTCCGAGCCCGGCCCGCTCCAACGAGGCGGCGATGTCGCCACCGAGATCGTGGTTGACCCACTGGTCCTGGAACGCTTGCGCCACGTCCCACGGCGCCGTGAGGACCGCCGGGTTGATGACGCCGACCTTCGAGCCGATGGCCCAGACGGCCAACAAGAGGATCGGTCCCACCCAGAAGGCGAACCGGATCCGGCGGCCCGGACCGAGCCGGCGGCGTACGACCCGGGCATCGGTCTTCGGGGCGCCCGCGCCCGGCACGGTCGCCTTGGCCACGGTGAGCGCGTCGATGGCGCCGGTCGTGGTCATGACGCGTCACCGGTGACCACATCGGAGCCGGCGGCCGCTGCCTCGATCTTCTCGAAGCGGCGGTCCACGAGGATGCTCACGTCGAGTTTCTTGTGGCCCTGCTCCCTGGCCAGCAGGTCGGCGGTTTCCTGGAGCCGAGTCTGCGCGTTGTCCCAGGTCGACGGTATGCCCGCGGTCCCGTCGAGCGCGTTGACCGTCTTCGCGTCGGCGGCGCTGAGCCCCTGGACGTCCTCGAGGTACGCCTTGGCGTACTCGTCGGGGTGCTGGTTCTGCCACAGCAACGCCTTGGTGCGGACCGCGACGTACACCTTGAGCGCGGCAGCCTTCGCCTCGTCCTTCACGGAGCTGGTCAGGCAGTAGAGCGTCGACGCGTCGTCACGGATGCCGGTCGGGATCGCGGTGCCTCCCGGGTACTTCCCCTCGTAGATCTTCACGTTGGCGGCCCCGAGTGGCGCGACGTCGACGGCTTTGCCGCCAAGCGCCGTGACGTACGAGTCACCGGTGCTGGTCAGGTCGATCAGCTTGACATCCTTCTGAGTCAGGCCCGCCTTCTGCAGTACCCGCAGCACGAGCGCGCCCTGCGCCTGGCCGGCACTGTAGGCGATCTTCTTGCCCCGGAGGTCCGCCAGCGAGGTGACCGTGACCCCGGGAGCCACACCCAGTTCGTAGATGGGGTGCTCGAGCGGATCGACCGTCACCGACTGGAAGATGATTCTGGTCGAGGTTCCGGTCCAGGCGGCGAACAGCGAGGGGATGTCGGCGACCGAGCTGCAGTCGAGCTTGTTGCCGCGGAAGGCTTGAATGCTCTGCGGACCGCCACTGATGTTGGCCCACTGGACTTTCACGCCGGCGTCCGCCAGCTGTCTGCTCAGGCCCGAGG
This sequence comes from Rugosimonospora africana, assembly GCF_016862975.1. Taxonomy (GTDB): domain Bacteria; phylum Actinomycetota; class Actinomycetes; order Mycobacteriales; family Micromonosporaceae; genus Rugosimonospora; species Rugosimonospora africana. Next base: position 68,441 of record NZ_BONZ01000030.1, on the reverse strand, counting down.
TCTGCACGATCGCCTGGATCGACGGATCACCGATCCGGATGACTGTGCCGCCGGGGACCTTGTCGGGCAGTGCGGCCGACAGCTCCAGGGTTGCGCCCGAGTCCTTGCTCCCGCAGGCGGTCAGGCCGGACAGTGCGACGGCCAGCACCGCGACGCACGCGAGCGCCGAACGGCGCGATCGGTCGGTGCGCCGCACGCGGCCGGTCGCCTGCCCGACGCCGCCGCGATCAGCCGCGCGGCGGTGGGTTCGGCGGCCGGCGTCGAGGGCCGGGGGCTGGGGCGATGTGGTCATGACCGTCCTTCTCTGGCGAGGGGTTTTCAGAGGGCCTGGCTTTTCGAGGCGTGGTTTTCACAGGGCGTGGTTTCAGCGGGCGTGCTTTCAGAAGGTGTGCTTTCAGAGGGCGTGGTAGGTGCCGTCGTGATAGAGCAACGGGCCGCCGGCTTCGGCGATCCCCACCTCTTCGATCAGGCCGATGACCAGATGCGAACCGCCGGCGGGGTGGCGGTGTTCGAGCCAGATCCGCAACCAGGCGGCGGCACCGTCCAGGACGGGTTCGCCGGTCGGCAGCCGGCGCCAGCGGGTCGGCGCGGCGAACCGATCGATACCGCTGGTGGCGAAGGTCCGCGCCAACTCGGTGTGCGCCGCTCCCAGCAGGTGCACGACAGCAGTGTCGGCGTCCCGAAGGTGCGGCCAGGTCGACGCGGTCGCCGAGATGCTGAAGGACAGCAGGGGCGGTTCGGCGGACAGCGAGGCGAGGGATGTCACGGTCACGCCCGCGGGGCCGCGTCCCGCGTCGGCGGTCACGACAGCGACACCCGCTGCGTGGCGCCGGAACACCTGGCGGAACAACGCGGCGTCGACCGGTAGGGATAGGCGTGATCGGGGGGCGACGGTGGTCATAGGGGTCGGCTCCGTTCGGATCTGAGGTCGGCTGCTCGGATCTGAGGTCGGCTTCCGCTCGGATGTCGAAGTACGCCAGGGCGAATCCGGCCCGCGGCACGGCGGGCGGGAGCGGGCGTCGGGCGTGTGTGCCGGTGTCAGCGATGACAGGACGCGACCGGACACGCCCGGTCCGAGATCGGACCGCTCGGTGTCTGGGTCATCGTCAGCACAGAATTCATACTAATCCGATGGGCTTAGTTGACAACTATGCGCCGGGCTGAATTAACTACGATTCCTCCGACGGCGAAGGACGGCAATCAGCACGTGTCCAGCGGCGCGGCATACACCCGGTCGAGGGCGACCGCGCCTCCGGCGACCGCGAGTACGTTGTCCGGAAAGCTGGTCGGCCGAATGACTCTGGCCGCGGCGGCGCCCCCATCCGACCAGGCCGCCGCTTCGGCTCGTACCGTCCCGAACAGTCCGGGCAACCGGTTCGCACCCGCTTCCACCACAACGAGAACCGCCGGGTCGAACAGGTCGAGTAGCGCGCCCGCGGCCCGGCCCACGACTCGGGCCCGCTCCTCGAACATCGCGACCGCCTCTTCGTGTCCGGCGACGGCCGCACCCACCAGGGCGCGGAAGTCGGGCCGGTCGATCAGTCCACCGGCCAGCGCACGGCGCACGAGCGTCTGGCCGGAGACAACGGCCTGCAGGCAGCCGGTGCGGCCACAGGCACAGACCTCACGGCAGCCCTCCACCGGCAGGTGAGCGACAGCGCCGGCGGCAGACCGGACACCGCGATGGACGGTGCCGCCCAACGCGAAGGCCACGTCGACGGCATCTCCCACGAAGAGCTGAACCGCGCTGTCCCGGGCACGCCGGGCGGCGGCGCCGAACAGCAGTTCGGCGGTGAGCAACGCGCGGGAGTTGCCGTCGAGACGCACCGGGAGCCCGGTGGCCTCGGCCAGCACGCCACCGACCGGAACGTCGTGCCATCCGAGGAGCGGATGTTCGACGACCGCGCCGTTCGCGGCGTCCACCCAGCCGCCCGTCGCGGTACCGAGGCCGAGGATCCGGCGCCCTCGGCCGTACTCGTCGCGGAGGGCGGCCACCCGTGAGGCGAGTGCGGCGAGGACGTCGTCCGGGTCGCTACCGCCGCGCGGATCCCGGCGTTGCGCGATGACCCGTCCCCGAAGGTCAAGCAGGGCAACCGTCGTGTGTGTGACCGCGATGTGCGCGCCGATGACCGCGAAGCCGTCGGTGTCGATGTTCAGCGGCACGTGCGGCCGACCGACACCGGGTGGCCCGGCCGCCTCCGGAACCTCACGGACGAGTCCACGGTCCAGCAGCGAGGCAGCGACGCCACTGACCGAAGCCGCGGACAGGCGCGCCGCCCGAGCGACCGAACTGCGCGCGATCGGCCCATGGTCGAGGATGGTGCGCAGCACCTCCCCTGCCGTGTCTCGCGACTTCTGAGGCACGGGCGGTGGCAGGTCGCCCCGCCGGGTCGTACGCCCGATGCCGGCCGGCTCGTTCACGAACCACCTCGCCACAGGTGAGTCACCCGGAAGGATGAACGCCGTCGCGGCACAAGCCCGCGTGGCATCAGATATCGCTAGCGGTCGCGGATGACCGGAGAAGCGGGGATCCCGCCGGGCCCCACTACGAGGTGCCGCCGGCTCGATGGATCAGATTGGCCCCGCTGACAATGGCGGGCGCCGCGGTGCGAACGGTAGAACAGCCAGTCAGCGCCGACACAGCGCACTGGCGAAGAACGCGAGGTCGATCTCGCGCCGGGACCAGAGCAGTGAGCCGTTCACGATCCCTACTGTACCCATAGGCTTAATGGAAGTTGAACCGTGTCTCACATCACGGTCCCGCGCCGGGTGGTTCGCCAGCGCGGTGCCCCGCCGGACGCCTGGATTCTCATAGGCGTCCGGCGGGGCACCGTCGCCGCGGCTATTGCTGAGGTTTGATGGTCGTGAACGGGAGGCGGAGCCGGAGCTGCCCGGCGATGGGTACGTTGTGCTGCCGGATCTCCCGCAGTTCCTCATCGCTGAGGGCGCGGCCGTAGACGCGGAATTCGTCGAGGGTGCCGTGGAACGGGTCGACGTTGGTCTGGTCGATCCGTTGGCCGAGGATGATGCTCTGGATGCCGAACTCCTTGCCGGTGGTCACCGAGCCGCGGGGGGCGGCCACGTCGGCGACCGTGGCGCCGTCGATGAGGACCTGGACCCGGGTCGCCGTGCGTCGCATCGCGACGTGGTGCCAGAGCCCGTCGTTGTACGCACCCTGGATGGTGATGTTCGCGTCGCCTTGGCCGGTGCCGACGACGGCCTGGATGCGGTTGTTCACCGGGTACGCCCGCAGCCAGATCTGTGCCGCGCCGGTACCCCATTGGTAGAACCACCAGAGGGTGTGCTGACCGGTGGTCGCGCTGTACCGGAACCACGTCATGATGGTGAAGTCGCCGTCTCCGAGGTCGACGTCGCTGTTGTACGGCACCTCCACGCGGTCGTCGACGCCGTCGAACGCGAGCCCGTCGCCGAAGCGCCCATCGGTCAGCGTCGCCCCGCCGCGCACATAGGCGGTGTTGTCGTAGCGCGGTGACGCGTCCGGGGTGGTCGGCCCCGGCGCTGGCGGCGGCGGCAGGTTCGGCGGTGTGCCGTTGGGGGTGTCGAGGTACGCCTCGTTGAACCTGACGAACTCGATCACCTCGTACAGCGCGACCGTGCCGCCTTCGTACAGCACCCCGGCCACGGGCCCCTCGACGGGATCGTTCCCGATCTTCACCAGGTCGGAGTACCCGCCCGGACCCCAGCTGATGACCTTGCCTTGCTGCCACGTCTGCCAGCTCTGCGCCTCGTCGAACGACGACCGGATCGTCAGAGCCTCACGCTTGCCGGGGTTGGCGGGTCCGGCGAACAGGATGCGGTTGCCCGCGTCGCCCTGGTCGGTGGCGTCCAGGCGCACCATCGATCCCTGCACGACAGGCATCGTCAGCTCGGGCACCATCTGGAACGGCGCGTCGTAGCTTTCACCGCCATCGCTGGAGATCGCGTACGCCCGGGTTCCCAGGGCCGTTCCGCCCTCCCGCACGTTGACGTAGATCCGCCCGTCGGTCAGCTCCACCAGACTCGACTCGTTGACGGCGATGTCGGGGGTGGCGCCACCGCCGTCGGCGCCCATCTGCCACGTGTTCCCGTCGTCGTCGCTGTAGGCGAGGAGGATGCCCGGAGAAGGCGTCCCACCCTCGTGGTTGGCGCTGATCACCAGCCGGCCGGCATGCGGGCCACGCGTGAGCTGGATGGCGTGCCCGGGACCGGTGGCATACCAACTCGTCCACTCCGGACGCAGCAACTCGGTCATTTCCCGCGGAGCGGTCCAGGTCGCCCCGTTGTCGTCACTGACCTGCAGGTACGGAACCCGACCGCCGGTTCCGGTGCCCGGGTTGTGAGTCGTGAACAGCACGACCCGACCGGTACGTTCGTCCACGACCGGCATCGGGTTGCCATGCGTGTCGCCGTTGCCGCGCGACACGATCTGCAAGGGCCCCCAGGTGCGGCCGCCGTCGTGCGACCGTTTGAGCACCAGGTCGATGTTGCCCCGGTCGTTGCAGTTGTCGACCCGACCCTCGGCGAACGCGAGCAGATCCCCGTTGGCGGCCTTGACGATCGCCGGGATCCGGTAACAGAAGTGGCCTTCCGTGTTCGCCGTGAAGACCGCGGTCTCCTCGTGGTACGGCTCGGCGGCGTACGCGGTGCCGGTGGTGAGCAAGGCGGCCGCCATCGCCGCAATCACCACAGTGGACAGTAGACGGCGTCTTTGTCTGATCATCGAATTGCGATACCTCCACGGGTCACCGCCGGGGAGGATCGCGTCGAACGGCCGGCGAAGGGGCCGTATGACGACGCCTACCTGTCGACCTCCGGGTACGACAGGTAGGCGGACATCCCACGTCCCAAGCCGGACAACCGCGATCCTTCCAGCCCCATCGGCCTTGGCGTACGTCGATGAGGACATCCTACGTCCTACGTCGAGCACCGCAAGCCCCTTGGGGCGACCCGTCTCCCGGCATCGGCTGTGCCTACGGTTACGGCAAAGCGTCCGACGGCTCCTCCGGCCGCCGGACGCCCGCCTCATTCGAGGGAGGTGATTTCGAATTCGGGTATTGGCAATCGTCAGTAGGTCTCGACGGGGCTCTTGTAGGCATTCACATAGCCACCGGACGCGTTGTAGAGCGAGACCACCGAGTAGGCCGTTCCATGTCCGCCAGGCGAACTCGTGATGGATCCATAGTGGGTGGTCGGCGACGTGATCGAGTAAGTGCGGTTGGCCGGGGGGCCGTCGCAGGCTGTGTGCCCCGACGGGCACACGACGATGTTGAGAGAACCTTTCCACCCACTGGCGATCGGATTCCACTTGGTGACGTAGAAGTCGGCGGAAAGCCCGACACCCGTCTTCCAGCTGATGCACACCTGTAGGCCCTCGCTGTATGGCTGGCACCCACCCCCGCTCGCCGCCGGATGAACCGCGGCGGGCTCCGCCGCGAGCGCGGGTGCGGCTCCGGCCGTGAGCAGAGCCGCGGACACCGCGGTGGTCATGAGCAACTTCCGTAGCATGATGCCTCCCGGCTGGATCTGAAGGACTGGACCATCCCGGCCCGGTTGAGCCCAGGTGGTTACCGACATCGACTGTCGCCGAACCGCGGGACGGTGGCGAGAAATCCGGACGATCCCGGATGGCAGTCCCGTCCGCGTGACCGGGCCTGAATTCTTCGCAGCCGTCATGGTCCCCAATGCGGCCGGGTTGCCGTTAACATGATTCCGGCTGTCAATGGTCTTCAATACGGGGAGTTGACCGATGACCGAGCCGGTAGTAGTGCGTGCGTTCGGGATGCCTCCTGACCCGAGTCAGGCGGGCACCCTCGCGGAACTCATTGACGTCTTACGGGCATTGAAGGCTTGGGCCGGAAACCCGTCTTATGACGCCATTACCCAGCGCGTAAACAGGATCTGGTCGGCGGCCGGACGCCCGCCCGGCGAGCGCGCGAGGAAGTCCACGGTCGCGGACTGTTTCAAGACAGGGCGGCGGCGGCTCAATGGCGATCTGCTCATCGCGGTCGTACGCGCGCTGCACACCGACGTGGGCTACCTGGGCGGGTGGCGGCAGGCGTTGCGTGACATCGGCGCGAAGGCCCACACCGCCAGCGAGATCCGCGCCCAGGACATCCTGCCGGAGGATCTGCGGTGGTTCACCGGCCGCGGCCGGGAGCTACGCGCGCTGCGGGACCTGGCCGGCTCCGGCCGGCCGGCAGCCATCACCATCGAGGGATTGGCCGGTGTCGGCAAGACTCAACTGGCCGTGCATGCCGCGCACGAGTTCATCCGCCAGGGACTCTTCGAGCGCGTCCTGTACGTCAACCTGCGCGGCTTCCATCCCGATCCCGCTCAGGCACCGGCCGACCCGGTCACCGTGCTCGACGGCTTCCTGGGTCTGCTGGAAACGCCCGCTGCCGACCTACCGCGTCAAACCGACGCGCGGACAGAGCTGTTTCGTCAACAGCTGACCGGCGCGCGGATCCTGATAGTGCTCGACAACGCGGCCGACGCGAGTCAGGTCGAACCGCTGCTGCCACAGACAGCTGGCTGTCTGGCCCTGGTCACCACACGGCGACGGCTGAACCTGGCCGGCCAGGCGGTACATCGGCTGGTACTGGACGTTCTCACTCCCGAAGAGGCCACGACCTATCTCGCTCGCGCCGTCTCGGGCACGACGGCCGGAGTGGACGCGGACGCGCTGATGCGCATCGTGCGGCACTGCGACCGCCTTCCCCTGACCCTGAGCCTGATCGCCGCGCAGATCGGGGCCAGTCCCGGATGGACGCTGGCCGACCACGCCGAGCGGATCGAGGATCGGCACCGCCGCCGACGGCTCGAGTCGCAGGTCGAACTGGCCCTGCAGCTGTCATATCAGCACCTTCCCGCCGCACGGCGTCGCCTGCTACGGCTACTGACTCTGCACCCCGGTCAGGACCTGAGCGCGGACATCGCCGGCGCGCTCGCGGGCACGAGCACCGCCGCGGCGGCCGACGAACTGCGACACCTGCACGACGACCATCTGCTCCAACGCACAACGTCCGGCCGGTACGTTCTGCACGACCTTGTCGCCACGTTCGCCGCGGACCGCGCCTGCGACGAGGACGCGCCGTCGGCTCAGCGGGCCGCGTTGACGCGTCTGTTCGACTACTTCCTGACCGAGGCGACGGCCGCGGCGAACAGCCCGTACTCCACGCGGCCCGCCGCCGCACCGATCGGCTCGGGCACCGCCCGTTCCTGGCTGGATGCCGAGCGCACCACGCTCAACGCGATCGTCAGGCGAGCCGCGACCGGCGGCTGGCCTGAACACGCCGTCCGTCTTTCCGCGATCCTGCACAGCTACGTCGATGGCGGCTACTACCCAGGGACGGTGGGCGTCCACAAGTGAGGGTCACCGCCGATGGCGGCCACGCACCGGTCGACCGGGCGGCCTCACCGGAAGGCTGCGAGGTGGCGGCCCAGCCAGTCGGCGAAGGTACGCGGCGCGCGGCCGAGAACCCGCTGGACGTCGGGGCTGATCCGCTGCTCCGCGGCGGTCGGTACACCGAGGATGGCCAGGGTGCCCTCGACCACCGGCTCGGGCATGAACCGCAGCATCTGGGCGCGGGCCTCGTCACGGGTCTGCTCGATGAACCGGACCGGCTCGCCCAGCGCGGCGCCGATCGCCTCGGCCCGTTGCCGCGGCGACATCAGGGCCGGCCCGGTCAACTCGTACACCCGGCCCGCGTGCCCGTCCCCGACCAGCACCGCGGCCGCCACCTCGGCGATGTCTGCCGGATCGATGCCCGGCAGGCCGACGTCGCCGAACGGTGCGGCGACCGTGCGCTGTTCCCGTACGCCCGGCGCCCAGGCGTACGCGTTGGAGTCGAACCCGCCCGGCCGCAGTACCGTCCACGCCAGGTCCGACCCGGTGACCGCCTCCTCGAAGGCACGCGGGTGGCGGTAGGACTCCGGCCGGGTACCCGCGCCCTGCGTCGACAGCAGCACCACCCGGCGCACCCCGCCAGCCTTGGCGGCATCCAGAATGCCGTGTGGGTCGTCCCCCGCCACGAGCAGGAACAGCGCGTCGGCACCGTCGAGGACCGGCCGCAGCGTCTGCGGATCGGCCAGGTCGGCGGCCCGGTACCCGACGCCTGCCGGCCGCCCGTCGACCGGTCGGCGCCCCACGGCGGTGACCGTCTGCCCGGCCTCGGTGAGGGCCTCGATCAGCGGCCGACCGACGTTCCCGGCCGCCCCCGTAACGATAATCATCATCAAGCTCCTTCGAGAAAGCGCTGGGATCCAGCGCGCCGCCCGCGGCGACTCGACGAAGCTAGCACCGCCGGTATAGTAGGTACCTAGAGGAAAGTGACTACCCCGAGGGACACCACATGCCCACACCCGAGGCGCCCACATCCAAGGCACCCGCGCCGGCCAAGAGATCCGCGCCGATCGACCCCGAGCAGGCTTGCCCGATCGCGCCCGTGGTCGACATCGTGTTCAGCCGTTGGACGACACCGATCCTCTGGGCTCTCAACGAATACGGCCGGCAGCGGTTCGTCGAGCTGGAACGGTCGATCTCCTCGATCACCCCGAAGGTGCTGACCCAGCGGCTGCGCCAACTCGAACGCGACGGGCTGGTCGTGCGGACCTACCACACCGAGGTTCCGCCCCGGGTGGAATACGAGATCAGCGACCTCGGTCGCAGCCTCGCCCCGCTGTTCGCCAGCCTCTCCCAGTGGGCCACCACCAACCTCGACAAGGTCGACCGGGCCCGGCGCGACTACGACACCAGACCGACGCGGTAACCCGGGCGACCGCTCCGTCGTCCACACTGGACAGACACGGGCCGCCCGGTCCGATGTCCCCCGCCGCACTCGGCGGCCGGCCCTGCCGGCCGCCGAGTGCGGCGGGCGGCCGGCGGGGCCGGCCGCCGAGGCACGCTAAAGGGTGCTGACCATGCCGCCGTCGATGAGCACGTCGGCTCCGGTGACGTTGCCGGCGGTCTCGGAGGCAAGGAGCAGCACGACCTGGGCGACTTCGTCCGCACGGGTGAAACGCCCCGTCGGAGTGCCGGCGACTGCGGCCTCCCTCACGGCCACAGGGTCGAGACCTCGTGCCCGTCCCACGGTGTCGGCCACACCGCCGGGCCCCAGCCACAGAGACGTCTCCACGGGCCCTGGGCTGACCGTGTTGACCCGGACCCTTGACGGACCCAACTCCTTGGACAGCGACTTGCAGAAGCTTCGCAGCGCCGCCTTGGCGGCGCTGTAGTCGATGACGCCGGGATCCGGCAGCGAAGCGTTCACCGAGCAGATGGCGACGATCGCCGAGGGGGCGGACCGGACCAGGTGCGGGATCGCCGCCCGCGTGGCGCGGACGGCAGACATGAGGTTCACCTCCAGCGCCCATCGCCAGTCCGCGTCGGTGACCCCGAGAAAGCCTTCGGTGCGGGGATGGACTCCACCGACGTTGCTGATGAGCAGGTCGATGCCGCCGAAACGGGCCACGGCCTCGTCGACCAGCGATTGGCATCCGGCCGCCGTCGTGAGGTCGTCGAGAACGATGGCCACCTCACCCTGATCGGAGAGTGCCCTCAGCTCGGGCGAGCCGTTGCGGGCGCCCGCGGCGACCCGGACGCCCTCGTGGAGCAGTGCTTGGGCCACCGCGAGTCCGATGCCCTTGCTGGCGCCCGTCACCACGGCGGTCCTGCCGGCAAGGCCCAGGTTCACAGTGACTGTTCCTTCAGCCAGGTCAGGCAAGCCTCCGCCACCTCGCGCCACCCCGAGTCGACGGTCAGCGAGTGCGATCGGTCAGCGAAAGTCACGATGTCGGTGACGGCCTCGGAGTGGCGGTACTGCTTGAGCGTCGCGCGGGTGACGGACTCCGGGACCGTGTTGTCCTTGCCGCTGGCGATGAGCAGCAGGGGCCCGCGGGTCTGGTTGTCGGTGGCGACCTTGGCCGGGGAGTGCGGGTTGAAGTTCGCGGCGGCTGCTTCGAAGAGCGGCCGCCCCGGCGCCGGGATCGTCCAGCGTTCGAAAAGCTGGTCCGATTCTTCCTCGGAAACGGCATTCGCGAAGGCGAACCGGAACTGCTCCGGGGTCAGCGAGACGGCTCGGTGCCTGTTGGCAGGGTTCTTGAACACCGGCAGCGTCGCCTTGAGCGCCGACAGCGGCACTGGGAGCACACCCTTGATCTGCGCGGCGTCGATCGCGATGGCGGCCAGCGCCCGGTCCTGGCCCAGCAGCTTCTGCGCGATCATCCCGCCGAACGAGTGCCCGATCAAGATCGGCGCCGACGGCAGCCGCTCGATGATGCCGGCATAGTGCGCGACGACGTCGTCGATGCCGTGGTCACCGATCGCGTCCGGGTTCGCGCGCGACGCCTCGACCGTGTCGCTGTCGCCGGGCCAGCCCGGAGCCTGCGGTTCGTAGCCGGCGTCCCGGAACAGCCGCACCCACGGATCCCAGGACGAGGCGTGCAGCCAGAGGCCATGGACGAAGAGCACGGGCGTTCCCACGGTTGTCTCCACTCATCACGAGCTGTGCGCCTGACGCACCACAGCGGTCGCAAGCACAGTAGGACGACGCGGGGCCGCCGGACTTCAGTCGTGGCCCTGCACGAGGTGCCCAGGCGTCCGGTGCCCGGGGGCGGTGTCTAGCGTCAGATGACTGAAGATGCCGGCGAGACCTGATAGCCATGGTCGGTCAGCGCGTCGGCCAGCTGACCCCGGGAGGCGACTCCGAGCTTCGGGAAGATCCGGTACAGGTGTGAACTGACCGTCCGGTGTGACAGGAACAGGCGCTGGCCTATCTCGCGGTTGGACAACCCCTGTGCGGCCAGCTCGGCGATCTGGGTCTCCTGCGGCGAGAGCAGCTCACGCGGATTCGAGGTCGGCTGCCACCCGCGTTCGCCCGTGGCACGGAGTTCCTGGTCAGCCCGCTGCGCCCAGGTGCGGGCGCCGACGGAGTCGAAAGTGGCCCTGGCCGCCCGCAGCGGCTCGCGGGACTCCACGACGCGTCGTTGCCGGCGCAACCACGAGCCGTACGCCAGTTCGGCACGGGCTCGATGCCAGGGCAGCTGGCGGCTCGCGCCGTCCATGGCGGCCTGGAAGAGCGACTCGGCCGACGCGCGGTCTGCCAACACCGCTCTGGAGTACTCCAGAGCAATGATCGACCCCGTCGAGGGGGAAGCACCCGCGATCTGTTCCATCGAGGTCAACATGGTCCTCGCCTCCCCGCGGCGCCCGGTGCGGACGGCGGCGTCGGCCAGGTAGCCGAGGGTCCACAGCTGCTGCATCCGTTGGAAGGCTGGATCGGCGGGTAGGAACACGCGTCGGAGCTCCCCGTACGCCAGCTCGTGACGGTTCGCCCCCAACTCGGCGATGCCACGGGCGAGCTGTACGCCGGCGAGCAGAGACGACGCGGCGTTCGGGGTCCGCAGCGCCACACGTTCGGCCTCCGAGAGCAGGTCGTGGCGTGTGTCCCAGCCCCCGCGCACCGCGTCGATCAGGGCCACGGCGATGCGTGCGGTGGCGGCCCACAGGGACTGCCCCGTCTCGTCGGCGAGCCGCATGGCCTCGTCGGCCGAGCTCGCCACGTCGAAGACCCCCAGGTAGATCTCGGCCCACGCCCGGATCGCCAGCGCCTCGGCAAGCAGGCTCATCCGGCCCTGTGCGCGGAGCTCCTGGACGGGCGTGGACAGGAAGGCGACGGCGTGGCGGAAGTCGCCGGTGCAGAACGCCGCGATGCCCAACAGTCCCGCCAGGTCCGGCCGCCCATCCGCGTCCGCGGGCCACCGCGCGAGCTGCTCGATGACGACCGGCCCCTGCTCGTGCGACTCGGACAGTGCGTAGATGGCCAGCAGCCGCGGATCGCTGGCCGGCAGAGCCACCTGCTGGGCGGCCACCACGATCTCGTGCCTCACCGCCTCACCGGGGTCGCGCCACCACACCCTTCGGGCCGCGCCGACCAGCAGCTGCATGGAAAGGTCGAAGTCCTGGGTGCTCGCGGCGTGCCGTGCCAGGTCGACCAGGTGACGTACTTCGGCGGGCTCACCCGTCGAGCCGTCGTGGAAGACCCCCTCCAGCCACGCCAGCCTGGACCGGTCCCGGGCCCGGAGTGGCATCCCGGTGACCTGCGCCTTGATCTGCTCGACCTGGCCGAACCGACCCAACTGGTAGCCGAGTTCCGCGGCGCTGAGCAGCCGGGCGGCCTGCGACTGCGGGTCCGGACTCAGCGCGGCCGCCCGCTCCAGCCACGCGGCGGCGGAGGCGACCGCACCGCGGCGTTGGGCGTTGTCGGCCGCCTGTTCCAGCTCCGCCGCGATCTGCTCGTCCCGTCCCGACACCGAGGAGGCCCGGTGCCACACCGCGCGGTCGGGATGGGCGGCCAGGACACGCGCGAGCGCCGCGTGCGCCCGCTGGCGCGTGGCCAGCGGCATGGCCTGCCGGAGGGCCGAACCGACCAGCGGGTGAGCGATTCGGTACCGCTCGCCGACCAGGCTCAGGAGCCCGTGCTCGAACGCCGGTTGCGCCGCGACCCGGTCGAGGGGCGATCCGTGGAGGACCTCCGCGGCCGAGAGGACATCGTTGAGGTCGTCGCCGTCGTCGATCGCGGCAATGGTCAGGACCGCGCGTGCGGCCGGGTCGAGGTGTTCGGCACGTGCCGCGAACGCCTGTTCCAGGCGCGTGGTCATGGGCAGGTCCTCGTCCAACTCGGTCCACGCGTACCGCCCCGACTCCAGCGCCGCGCCGAACTCGAGCAGGGCGAGCGGGTTGCCCCGGGCCTCCCGCAGTACCCGATCGCGCATCGGCGAGGGCAGGTGCGGCGCCCGCGAGTCCAGCAACGCGGCCGACGCGGCCTCATCGATGCCGTCCAACTCCATCCGCTCAATCGTGTGGGCGTCGGCGAACGGCAGAGTCCCGGTTCGGGACGTACACAGCACGATCACCCGCTCACCGGCGATCCGGCGGGTGACGAAGGCCAGCGCGTCGATCGACGGCTGGTCCATCCAGTGAACGTCGTCGAGACACACCAGGACGGGCTTCAGACCCGCCGAGTCGACGATCAGCTCCAAGACCGCCAAGAAGGTGAAGAACGGGTTGACGTCGGCCGAGTCGCTCATGGCGAAGCAGGCGAGCAGGGCGTCGCGCTGCACGGCCGGCAACCGGTCGGCACGAGGCAACAACGGCCGCAGCACCTGGTGGAGGCCGGCGAAGGGCAGGTGCGTCTCGGACTGGCTGCCTCGGGCGGTGAGCACGGTGAACCCGACAGACCGCGCATACTCCGCAACCCCCACCAGCAGCGCGCTCTTGCCCACTCCAGGCTCTCCGACCAGCCAGATCGCGCGCCCCCGGGCGCCGACCAGGTCCAGGTGCCCGAACAGGGATCGCAGCTCGTCGTCGCGCCCGAGGAGACGCTGCCCGATGGTCATGTTCACGTTCACAGAGTCGAGCATTCAGCGGACGGCGCCTCGTGTCCACCGGGCCCAGGAACCGCGGAACAGTCAGGTGACCGAAGCGGGCATCGCCGCCGATTCGTCCCGCCCCGGCCCGGACGGGACGAACCGTGCGGAGTCAGCGTCGCGGCGTCAGGGTCCAGAAGTGGTCTGGGGTGCTGGCGTCACTGGTAGCGGCCCGCGGAGTGGTGACGATGGTCGCGTCACGCCCGTTACCCGAGGAATCCGCGGCGGTCGCTCCGGTCGCCTCGTCGAACGGGTAATGCAGCACGTCGCCCGCGCCCACCTGCCCGGAGGCGAGGGCGGCCACGTCGGCCGCGGTCAGCGCGCGGCCGTACACGGTGAAGTCGTCGACGGCGGCGGCCAGGTACGGGTCGCCCGGGTACTGCGACCGCCCGATCCAGTTCTGGTTGGTGTTGCCCAGGTCGGACGGGTGCAGCGTGACATTCGGGTTGGTACCCACGACCTGACCGTTGACGTAGAGCGTGCCGGTGGTGCCCGAGACGGTCACCGTCACGAGCGACCAGGTGTTGAGCGGCAGCGAGGTGGTGGAGCTGATCTGCTGCTCCGCACCGCCCCCGTTGGTGGTGATCGCGAATCTCAGCCCGGTGCCCTTGTTGAGCGTCAGGAACATGTAGTTCGACGTGCCGGTACCGAAGTCGAACAATCGCTGCCAGGTGGTGTCTTTCGTCGGGTCGACCCACGCCGAGACCGTGAAGTCGCCGGTCAGTCCGCTCACCGCGCCCTGCGGAACGGTCACGTACTCGTTGTCGCCGGACAGCTCGAGCGCGTTGCCGATCCTGCCGGTGCTCCAGACGACGGCGGTGTCGGACGTGACGCTGCCGTCGTCCCACTGGACGATCCGGGCGCCGGCGTCCTTGCTCGCGCCGTCGACAGCCAGCACCTGACCGCTGTCGTAGCTCACGAGCTTGTCGTGGCCCTTGCCGTCGGGTACGACCTGCCAGAGTTGGTCGTTGGCGCCGGTGGCTCTCTCCACGACCGCCGGGGCACCGTTGCCGGTCGAAGCGTCCTTCAGCCCGAGTACGAGGCCGTTCGCCCCGTTGACAACCTGGTACAGGCCGGAGCCGGCGGACACGAGCCTCCATCGCTGACTCGTACGACCCGAGACCGCGGCCTGATCGACCAGCATTCCCCTCGGCTGGGCGTCGAGGGCGAGCCCGCTGTTGAGGTTGGTGATCTGGTACGTGTTCTCCAGGTCGGTCGCCGTGCCGCCGCTGGTGATCACCAGGTGGTAGCCGTTCGCGGGGCTCATCGCGACCGGCACCGTGATCGAGCCGTTCTTGACCCGGTAGATGGTGTCGGAGATGGTGATCGGCGCGGCAACGGGATTGGTGCGGCCGAACGACTGGGTGTACTCGAGCTTGGCGTGCACCGTCCCGCCGAGGGCGAGCTTGTCCAGCCCGTCGACCCGCACAGCCGTTGAACCGCTGCCGCCGCCGAAGATGGCACTGACCTGCTTCTTGTTTCCGGTCACCGCTGCGGCGCCGTCGAGACCGGTCGGTGCCGGCGGGGTGGTGACGACCATGTTCCCGCTCATGTCGCCGTACCAGCGGTAGAGCCAGTACGCGCCGTTCGGCTGTGCACCCGTGTCGGTGAGGGTGTCGCCGAGAGTCCCGTAGTGGTTCCAGAACGCGAGTTCGGCGTCGTGGATCCCGTACCGCTCGAACTTGGAGATGTACCCGACCAGGGAACCCGGGACACCGACCTCGGCCGTGGTCGCGTACTCCTCGATGCTGATCGGCCGTGGGGCGATACCGAGGCTCGCCTCCAGGTTGCGTACCGTGGCGACGTCACCGGCGATCTTCCCGGAGCTCTCCAGTTCGTGCCAGCTGATGATGTCCGGGACGGTGCCGGTCGCCACCGCGTTCTGCAGGAAGCTCTGCATGCCGCCGATGTTGTCGGAGTAGCTCGGGCCCTGGATCGGCATCGTCGGGTCCAGCGAGCGGACCTCCCGGAACGTGCGCGTCCACCCGTCGTTGAAGCTGCCCGCCGCGGCGGTGTTCCAGGTCCAGTCGGGTTCGTTCCACAGCTCGTACGCGGCGATGTTGGTGGCATGGGACGCCTGGACCGCCTTGACCTGCGTGTCGACCGCGTTGAGCCAGTCGTCCCAGCTCACCCAGCGGTACGGGAAGTTCGGGTACCAGTCGGGCATGCGGACCACGACCTTGGCGCCGGCCCTCGCCGCCTCGGGAGCGACCACGAGCGCGTCGCCGGCGGGCGTGGGTTCGCCGTTGGGCAACTGCTTGCCGCCGGGTGCCATCTGGACGAACGTGTTCGGCTTGATGGCCTCGACCAGATCGTCGGACGGCACGGTGTCGGTGGCCAGCCCGTAGAGGCCGCCGGAGGCGACGTGCGTGACCGGGCGCAGTACCCGATCGGTGCTCACGACGAGCGTCGACGCCGGCGCGGCGTTTGCCGATGCGGCGTGCGGCGGTACCGCCTGTGCCGGCGCGGCCTGTGCCGGCGCGGAGACGAGAGTCGTGGCCAGGCCCGCGAGCATGAGCGACAAGGCTGCCGCTCCGCGCCGCGGCGATGCTGTTCGAGACATGGCTGTTCGAGACATGCGTGAGGCTCCTTTGCGCGACGACGCGACGGTCAGTCCTTGACGGCTCCGGCGGTCACGCCGGCGGACACGTACCGCTGGGCGAGGATCAGCAGCACCGTGGCCGGGATGGAGGCCACCACGGCGGTGGCCATGATGGCGTTCCACTGCTGGTTGTTGTTGCCGATGTAGTGGTAGATGCCCAGGGTGATGGGCTCACGGGTGCCGCCGCCGTCCAGCGTGCTGGCGAACACGAAGTCCGACCAGGCCCACAGGAACGCGAACAGGGAGACCGTGACGGTGGCGTTGCGGCTGACCGGCATGACGATCGACCAGAAGGTGCGCGCGGTGCCGGCGCCGTCGGTGCGGGCGGCCTGGACCAGTTCCTCGGGGATGGTGGACATGAACGCGGTGAAGATGAGCACCCCGAACGGGACCGCGATGGTGGAGTCCGCCACGATCAGGCCGGCCGCCGAGTCGAGGATGCCGAGGCTGAGGTAGATCGCGTAGAAGCCCATCGCCATGATGACCCCGGGGATCATCTGCGCGATCAGCAGGACGAAGCTCAGCACGCCGCCGCCCCTCGGGCGCAGCTTGGCCAGCGAGTACCCGGCCGGCGCGGAGAGCACCACGGTCAGCACGACGGTCCCGAGACCGACCAGCAGGCTGGTGCCCAGGTACGGCAGTTGCTGGTCGACCACGGCACGGTACCCCTCCAGCGTGCCGTGTACGGGGAACCAGTACGGCGGCGTCTTGCGCATGTCCCGGTCCCGGGTGAAGGACACGTTGACCATCCAGTACACCGGGAAGAGCATGAACGCGGTCAGCACAAGTCCGATCGCCGTCTTCCACCAGGTCGCCTTCGCTCTCATGCCGACTGCTGCCTCCGCTGTACCCGGATGTAGACCAGCCCGAATATCAGGGCCATCACGATGAGCAGGTTGCCGACCGCCGCTCCCGGGCCGAACTGCGGCAGCAGGTTGCCGAAGCCGAGCCGGTAGGACCAGGTGGCGAACGTGGTCGAGGAGTCCGTGGGGCCGCCCTTGGTCATGATCCAGATGATGTCGAAGACCTTCAGCGTGTAGATCAGACCCAGCAGCAGGGTGATCGCGGAGACCGGCCGCAGCAACGGAAACGTGACCCGCCAGAACTTCTGCCATCCGTTGGCGCCGTCCAGCGCGGCGGCCTCGTACAGGTTGGGCGAGATGGTCTGCAGGCCGCTGTAGAGCACCACGAGGTTGAACGGGATGCCGATCCAGATATTGGCGATGATCACCGAGACCAGCGCCCACCGCGGGGAGGTCAGCCAGTTGACCGGGGCGACGCCCACCCCGTGCAGCACCGAGTTCACCAGGCCGGAGTCGCTGTTGAGCAACCAGGACCAGGTCGAGGCCGACACGATCAGCGGCAGCAGCCAGGGCACCAGAAACAGCGCGCGCAGCGTGGCGGACAGCCGGAAGTACTGGGTGAAGAACACCGCGAGGGCCAGGCCGAGAGCGAACTGGACCGCGATGGACACCAGCGTGAACACCACGGTGTGCAGCAACGCCGGACCGAAGGTCGGATCGCCGAGCACCTTGCGATAGTTGGCCAGGCCGCTGAACGGGGCGCCGCCCTGCACGAACGAACGGACCGTGTAGTCGCGCAGGCTCAGGTCCAGGTTCCGGTACAGCGGATAGGCGTAGAAGACCACCAGGTAGACGGTGACCGGGGCGAGGAACGCCCAGGCCGCCCACTGCCCCGAGCGCGGCCGTCCGGCCCGGCCGCCGGTCCGCGGCGGGGCGGCCCGCGCCGCCTCACCGGAGACCCGCACGGGCCGCGCCACCGGCGCATGCGTCGTGTTGTTCATGCTGTCCTTCGATTCGGCGATTGGTCGTTCACGGCGATCGGGCGTCTACTTGGTGGCGCTCGCCGCGGTCGACTGCGCCGCCGACAGCGCCGCCTGCGGCGCCTTCGAGCCGCTCAGTGCCGCCTGCACCGCCGTCCACATCGGCTCGGAGATCTTCGGGTACTTGGTGCCGAGATTGTCACTCGTGCGTCCCTTGGCCGCGTGTACCGCGTCCACCCACACCCGCAGCTCGGGTGTCGCCGCGACCTGCTTGGCCTGTACCGGATCGGTCGGTGCGATGTAGGACAGTGTGGTGTCGGTGGTGTAGGAGTTGTCCGAGCTGGTCAGGCAGGCCACCAGCTTCTCCGAGGTGGAGTAGCGGGCGGTGTGCTTCTGCACCGGTACGGTGACGAACTCCCCACCCGTGGGTGCCGGCGCGGTGCCCCCGTTCTGGCCCGGGATCGGGATGATGCCGTAGTCGAAGCCGGTCTTCTTCGCGTTGGCCAGCTGCCAGGTGCCGTTCTCGGCGAACGCGTACTGGCCCGTGGCGAACTCCTGCCAGCTGGTCGTCTGCGTGTTGTTGATGACCGAGTTCGGCGCGTACCCCTTCCTCAGCCAGTCGGTCCACAGCGACAGCGCGGCGACGCCCTGCGCGGAGTCCAGCTTCGTCAGGTTCGCCCCGGCGCCCCAGAACCACGGCAGGAACTGGAAGCTGCCCTCCTCGGTGCCGATCGCCGAGAACGTGATGCCCTTCTTCCCCGCCGCGGTCGCCTTGGCCAGCGCCGCGGTCAGCGACGCCCAGTCCTTCACCGTGGTGGCGTCCACGCCCGCGGCCCGCAGGATGGATTTGTTGTAGTACAGGGCCAGCGTGTTCGCGCCAATCGGGATGCCGTACGTCTTGCCACCGATCTGGCCGGCCGCCAGCAGGTTGGGTTCGACCGCGGAGGTGTCGACCTTGGTGTCGCCGGTGGTGGTGAGCACGCCGGCGTCGGCCAGCGTGGAGATCACCGGATTGTCGACGATCAGCACGTCCGGCGAGTTGTTCTGCTGCGCCGCGAGCAGCGCCTTGTTCGTCAGGTCGGTGGTGTCGTACGCGGTGCGCTTGACGGTCACACCGGCGGCGCTGCCGCACTTGTCGAGCAACTGCACCCAGTCGGAGCTGTTGTCGAACTGCGGGTACGGGTCCCAGATCGTGTAGGGGCCGCTTGCCTCCGAGCCGGAGTCTCCGCCCGACGACGACGAACAGGCGACCAGACCACCGGCCAGCGCTACGGCGACGAGACTCGCTCCGAGAACGCGCCGCCTCCTCGTTACCACGTTCATCACAGGTTTCCCTTTCGACAGAGGTCTTCATCCGCGGTGCTGGGACTGGCCGGGATCCACACCCGCATCGGGCCGGATTCCCGGTTTCCCCAGAGGAAGTAGGGCACGGCGGTCACCGGCAGCGCCGCCGCTTCGGTGGCGTCGGCCGTTTCGTGGTCGCGGTACAGCGCCGGTGGTGCGACGCCGACGGTCGCCTGTGCGGTGAGGGTGACCGGGATCGGGGACGACCCGTCCCGCTCGTCGGCCCGTGGCGCGGTGGCGGTGTCCAGCCGGACGTCCTCCAGCGCCGTGTCCGGCGGCAGGTCCGCCTGTTCGAGGCAGTACACCAGCGGGCCGCGAGCCAGGGCTACACAGCCGCGTACCGCGTCCACGTGCGGGTGCGCGGCGAGCATCCGGGGCGGCATCCGCAGGTCGAGTACGACGGAAGTCCCCGGCGACCAGTGCCGGGTCAGCCGCAGGTACCCGTCCTCGGTGCCGGCGTCCACCCGTAGGCCGTCGATGTCCAGGCCGTACTCCGCGCACCAGTCGGGGATCCGCAGCGCGAGGGTCCAGGGTCCGGCCGGCGCGCGCCGTACGGTCAGCGTGATCCGGCCAGTCCACGGGTAACCGGTGTCCACCGACACCTCGGCGGATCCGCTCGGCCCGTCCGCCGTTGCCAGCGTCGCCGTCGAGTAGAGGTGCACCTGCATTCCGTTGGCGTCGACCGTGGCCACGTAACTGTGCAGCGAGGCCATCAGCCGGGACAGGTTCGGCGGGCAGCAGGAGCAGGAATACCACGGCAGCCGCCGCGACGGAGCGTCTTCATTCGATCCGTCGTGGCCGGCCCGCAGCTGCAACGGATTGGAGTAGAAAAAGTTCGTGCCGTCCAGCGCGGTGGCCGCCGCGATCCCGTTGTAGAGCACGCGTTCCATCTCGTCGGCGTACCGGTGCCTCCCGGTGGCCAGAAGCATCCGCCAGTTCCACTGGAAACTGGCGATGGCCGCGCAGGTCTCCCCGTAGGCGCGGTCGGGTGGCAACTCGTACGGGTCGCCGAACGCCTCGTCACGGTGCCGCGATCCGTGCGCCCCGGTGAGGTAGGTCTTGGTGTTGAACGCGGACTCCCAGAGCCGCTCGGTGGCGGCCAGCAGTTGCGTGTCGCCGGTCTCCACGGCAACGTCCACCGCGCCGGCCAGCAGGTAGAGCTGCCGCACCGCGTGGCCGGTGACCTCTTCGGCCTCCAGCACCGGCAGGCGATCCTGGTAGTACTGCCGGCCCATCTTGTCGGTCCCCAGCAGCCCGTGACCGCGCAGTGCCACGAACCGCCGCGCCAGGTCGAGGTACGGGCGGTGCCCGGTCACCCGGTACAGCTCCACCAGCGCGGTCTCGACGATCGGGTGGCCGCAGACCGCCTCGATCCCGTCGGGGCCGAAGCGCGCCACGATCAGGTCGGCGAAGCGTCGGGCCACCCGGACGAACCGCTCCCCCACGCCGACCCTCGCGGCGGCCACGGCCGCCTGGATCAGGTGTCCCGCGCAGTACAGTTCGTGGCTCCACCGCAGCTCCCGCCACTGCTGCACCCGGCGGTCCACCTGGAAGTACGAGTTGAGGTAGCCGTCGTCGTCCTGCGCCTCGGCCAGCAGCGCGGCCCACTCGTCCAGCACGCCGCCGAGGTGCTGCCGGGCCGCCCCGTCCGGCCGGCCCAGCTCCCAGGCCACCGCTTCCAGGGTCTTGTAGATGTCCGAGTCGGCGAACCACATGCCGGTGAAGTCGCGATCGCTGCGCCCCACCACCCGCCGCAGGTTGTCCAGGTTGCCGCTGACCTCCAGCTGCGCGATGCAGTGCGGCAGGGTGGCGGCGGCGTTGCGCTCCTGCCACCCGCCCAGCAGACCACCCGGGTCGAGGCGCACGCCGTCGGGGCGCAGCGGCCTCAGCGCGGCGACCGCGTCCGGGGTCGGGTTCGCGGGGCCGCCCTCGGTGGCCGTCGGTGAGACAACTTCTGTCATGGGCGATCTCTCATCGGTCGCGGTACACGGCGGCGGGAACGGTTGCGGCGTAACGGTTGCGGACGCGTGCCATCACCGGGCGACGGCGTGCGAAGAACCTGGGCTCTCGACGCCGTGCCCGGCGGTTAAGAAAACGGTTGCCCAACCGAGGCTAAGTGAATCCGGATCGACCCGTCAAGATGCGTCCGCGTTGCCTCAGAGGGCCTGGATCGATGGTTGAGGTACGCTCGGCACCGGCAACCTGGAACGGAGGAAACCGTGGGAAAACCAGAGCGGCCGGCAACGATCAGCGACGTGGCCTCCCTCGCCGGAGTCTCGGTCGGCACCGCTTCCAAGGCCCTCAACGGACGTGGCTCCATGCGGCCCGACACGCGCCGGCGGGTGCAGGAGGCCGCGCAGCGGTTGTCGTTCCACGCCAACGCCGCCGCCCGCACCCTCAACACGGGCCGCACGTACACGGTCGGGATGATCACCACCGACAGCATCGGGAGGTTCAGCATCCCGGTCATGCTCGGTGCCGAGGACTCGCTGGGCGCCGGGCAGATGTCGGTGTTCCTCTGCGACGGGCGCGACGACCCGATCCGCGAGCAGTACTACCTGAAGACCCTGCTCAGCCGTAACGTCGACGGGATCATCGTGACCGGCCGCCGCACCCAGGCCAGGCCGCCGATCGCCGCCGCCCTGCCGGTACCGGTGGTCTATGCGTTCATCAGCTCCACCGACCCCGAGGACTGCTCGGTGGTGCCCGACGAGGCGGGCGGCGCCCGCAAGGCCATCGAACACCTGCTCGCCACCGGCCGGCGCCGCATCGCCCACATCACCGGGCCCGAGCACCACCACTCCGCTCAGGTACGCGCGACCGGCGCGGCCGACACTCTCGCCGAGGCCGGACTGACCCTGGTGGCGCCGCCGATGTTCGGCGAGTGGAGCGAGCTGTGGGGCCGCCAGGCCGCCGGCATGCTGCTGGCCATGGGGCACGACGTGGACGCGGTGTTCTGCGGCAGCGACCAGATCGCCCGCGGGGTCGCGTCCACGCTGGGTGTGGCCGGCCGGCGCATCCCCGAGGACCTGGCACTGATCGGCTTCGACAACTGGGATGTCATGGCGCTGGCCTGCCAGCCGCCGCTGACCAGCCTGGACATGGATCTCGAGGGGCTCGGGCGGGCCGCCGCCGACCTGCTGCTCGACGCCATCAACGGGCGCCCCTCGCCGGGCCGGCACACGCGGCCGTGCCGCCTGGTGGTGCGCGAGTCCACGGCCATCGTGGTGAGCCAGCCGTCCACCGCGCCGGGTCCGCTGATCGCATCGGCCCGGCCCGAGTGACCGCGACCGACCCGGACCAACCGCGCGGCATCGACCCGCCCGGAGTCATCGCGACCGACCCGGACCAACGGCGCCGGATCGGCCCGGTGGCGCCCAGCGCCGGCGGCGCGGCCGTCCTGTGGCCGTTGCCGTTCCGTCTCGACGGCGGGTTCTGGGCGGCACGCCAGCGCGTCAACACCGCCCACAGCATCGGGCACGGAATGCGGCAGCTCCGCACCCATGGGCAGTGGGACGATTTCCGGTACGCCGCCGGCAGGCAGACCGGCGTGCACAGCGGCCGTCCGTACACCGATTCCGACATCTACAAGATGGCCGAGGCCATCGCCTGGGACACCGAGCGCGGCGGCCAGGACGGCACCGAGGCCATCGCCGAGATCGCCGCCCTGGTCGCCGACGCGCAGTTGCCCAGCGGGTACCTCAACACCTGGTTCCAGTGCACCGGAACCGACCACTTCTCCGACATGCGGATGGGCCACGAGCTGTACTGTGCCGGCCACCTGATCCAGGCCGCGGTGGCCGCGGCTCGGGCCGGGGCCGACAGCGGGCTCGTGGCGGTCGCGATCCGCTTCGCCGACCATCTGGTCGACACGTTCGGTACCGGAGCGGACCCGGGGCTGTGCGGGCACGCCGAAATCGAGACCGCGCTGGTCGAGCTCTACCGGCTCACCGGCCACCGGCCGTACCTGGCCCTCGCCGCGCGGATGATCGACCGGCGCGGGTACGGGCTGCTCGGACCCGGCCACTACGGTGCCGCCTACTACCAGGACGACGCGCCGATCCGCGAGGCGCGGGAGCTGGACGGCCACTGCGTACGGGCCCTGTACTTCGCCACCGGCGCCACCGACGTGTACCTGGAGACGGGCGACCCCACCCTGCTCGCCGCGCTCACCCGACTGTGGAGCCACACGCTGGCAACCAAGACCTACCTCACCGGCGGTGTGGGCTGCCGGCGCAAGACAGAGGCGTTCGGCGCGCCGTACGAGTTGCCGCCCGACCACGCGTTCAACGAGACCTGCGCGGGGGTCGCCAACCTGATGTGGAGCTGGCGGCTGTTGCTGGCCACCGGTGAGGCCGTCTACGCCGACCACATCGAACGGATCCTGTTCAACGTCATCGCGGCGGGTGTGTCCGAGCGCGGCGAACGGTTTTCCTACATCAACACCCTGCACCGGCGCGGAGCCGCGATGGAGACCGGGGACAAGGCGCCGTACCGCAAACCCTGGTTCGGCTGCGCGTGCTGCCCACCGAACCTGATGCGTACCCTCGCCAGCCTCGACCACTACATCGCGACGACCGACGCCGAGGGCATCCAGCTCCACCAGTACGCCGACGGCAGCGTACACACGGCGGCGCTGGGCCTGGACGTGCGCACCGACTATCCGTGGAGCGGACGGGTCGCCATCACGGTCACCGCCGCGGACGGACAGCGCACGCTGGCGCTGCGGGTACCGGCGTGGTGCCGCGACGCCACGGTGGAGGTCAACGGAAGCCCCGCCGACGTACCGGTTCGGGGCGGTTACCTGTCCGTGCGCCGGCGCTGGCGGACCGGCGACCGGGTCACGCTCGACCTGGCCATGCCGCCACGGCTGACCTGGCCGCACCCGCGCATCGACGCGGTCCGCGGCTGCGTCGCCATCGAACGCGGCCCGCTGGTCTACTGCGTCGAGGACACCGACCTGCCGGCCGGCGTCCACCTCGACGGACTGCGCCTGCGGCCGGACGAGCCGATGCGGGTCGACGTGCGGGACGACCTGTTGGGCGGGGTCATCAGCATCGCCGCGACGGCGCGGCGGCAGCCGGACACCGGCACGTCGACCTGGCCGTACGGCGCGTCCCGCCACCCGGTCGACGATCGGCCCGGGTCGTCGCGCGGCGCCGGTCGCGCCGAGCCGGGCGCGCCGGAAGGCCCGTCGGAAGGCCCGTCGGAAGGCTCATCGGTGGCGCTCACCGCGATCCCGTACTACGCCTGGGACAACCGCGACCGCGGCATGATGCGGGTCTGGTTGCCGGTCGGAGCCTGACCCCGCGACCAGCGCCCGCGACCTGACCCCGCAACCGCCGAACACGATCGCGGGGTGGAGACCGGGCCGCCCACCACAGCCGATCCAGACCGTCCCCGGCACGGGCCGCGCGAGTTTTCTCCCCGAACCGAGCTGTTTCCCTCGGCCAATCGGACGAAGCCACCCCGGTAGCCCCCGTGAGGCTCGCCCAGAACGGGAGTCGTTCACTGCCTTGGTGCTTCGAGGGCAGTGCTTGACGCATCACCCCCGCGACCCTACTCTCTCCATCGAAGGCAACCGATTTTCTAGAATTTCCGGAAGCCTCACGAGCGGTCCCGCGGAGCACGTCCTGCAACGGCGCACGTCCTGCAACGGCGCACGTCCCGCAACGGCGCACCTCGTCCACTTCCTCGGCCCGGCCTGATCCCCGCACGGGCTCCGGCGGCCGGGGCCAAGCGCCTCCCGTCAGAGGAGTAAACGTGTCAGCTCGAATCCTCAGAAGCCTTCGCACCTGCGTGGCGCTGGCCGTACTCGCGGCGGCGTGCCTCGCCGTCCAGCCGGTGCGGGCGGCCTACGCCGCCGCCGATGCGATGACCGTCGACATGGCACTGTACGGCGGTACCCCCACCTACCGGGCCTCCGGCTTCATCTACGGTCTGTCGCAGAACACCACTACCCCCTCGGTCTCGTTGCAGACCCAGATCAAGACCAGGGAGATGCGTGCCGGCGGATCACAGATCGGCTGCCCCAACGGTGGTTGGGTCAACGGCGCCTACACCGCGCGGTGGAACTTCGAGAAGTCCTACTACGCCCGGGCAAAGCAGTCCGGCGCGCACGTCGAGATGATCCTCGCCGCCCTCTGGGCATCCGACGGGGTCTGCAACGTACCGAGCTGGCCGGGTGACGGCGGGAACTGGACCGCGTACACCAACTTCATCAACCAGATCATCGGCGACGCCAGGGCGTCCGGGATGACCGGATCCGACGTGCGCTGGGACATGTGGAACGAGCCCAACATCTTCTTCTGGGGCCGCAGCCAGGCGCAGTACCTGGAGATGGTCAGGCGCGGCACCCTGCAGATCCGGGCCGCCCTGCCCGGCGCCGTGATCGAAGGACCCAGCTGCGCCTGCACCCCCAGCAACTCGTGGTTCATCACGTACCTCGACTACGTGAAGGCCAACGGCGTCGTCCCCAACATCCTCAGCTGGCACGACCTGCCCGGCGACCCGGCCGCCGACGCCGCCAGCCTCAACAGCGAGTTGGCCGCGCGGGGCATGAGCGTCTCCGGGTTCGATGTCAACGAGTACGGTGCCTTCGGTGCGGAGCAGCAGCCTGGCCCGTCGGCCTGGTACATCTCGCGGCTGGAGCGGTGCAACTGCGACGGGGCCAGGGCCAACTGGGGCATGGTCGGCCAGACCCCGTCGCTCTACGACACCATGGGTTGGCTGGTCACCTCCAATGCCAACCAGACGATGGGACAGTGGTGGGTGTACCAGCGCTACGCCAGCCAGACCGGCCTGCGCACGAACATCACCCCCGGATCCACCCATGACGGCATCGTGTTCCAGGACTCCGGTGCCCGCAGATCGGTGGCCGTACTGGGAGCCAAGGCCGGGGCGTCCACCGGTTCGATCACCCTCAGGTACGCCAACCTGCCGTCATATCTCGGCGGCAGCGGTTCGGTGAACGTTCTGGTGGAGCGCATGCCTTCCACGAACGCGTACGTCAGCGGCCCGACCACGGTCTCCAACAGCCGTGCGACGGTCAGCGGCAACTCCGTCACCGTCACCATCAACTGGACCAACGCTCTCGACGCCTACGCGGTGACCCTCACCCCCTGACAACCCCTCGACGTCACGGTGGCCCGTGGGCATCGCGCCCACGGGCATCCGGCCGGGCCGCTCTACGTCGCGCGGCGGGGAGGCGCCGTTCCTACGAGCCGGCCGGCTCGCTGTCACCCGCGATGAGCAGGCGGTAGCCGTAGTCCATGGACTCCCGGCTCAGCAGGTCCGCGTGGCGGCGCTGCCACGCCCCCGAGGCGAGGTCTGCGCGCAGTCTCTCGATCGCCGGCTCCGTCACGGACGGCGGGAGGTCGGCGAACGTCGAACTGGCCCGCCGGATGACCGGGTCGAGGTAGGACTCCGGGCGCCGCCAGTAGGCGATCTGGAAGCCGTCGGTGAAGTCGGCCGGGATGGGGAAGGGAACGACGGTGTGCGCGCCGAGCGCTTCCGCCACGACGGACAGGGGTGTGAAGCGGCCGTGTTCGAGCTGCCGGATCTCGGGAAGGTACTCCTCGATCAGCCACAGCTCAGGCAGGTGCTGAGGGTCCCAGGTGAACACGACCTGCCGACGGGAGACGCGCCGCAGTTCGCTGAGGCCGCGTCGCAGGTCGGCCCAGTGGTGCACGGTCAGCACCGCCATCGCCGCGTCGAACGCGCCGTCGTCGAAGGGCAGCTCCTCCGCGCCGGCCAGGATCTTCCGGTCGCCAGGATGCTGGTCGAGCATGACCTGTGACGGGTCCACCGCGGTGACGTCCGAGTCGGCCGGCTCGTAGGACCCGGCGCCCGCCCCGACGTTGACGACGGTGCGCGCCCCAGCCAGAGCATCAGCGATCAAACCGGCCAGACGCGGGTCCGGCCGGCGGATCTGGCGGTACCCGATGCCGATGCGGTCGTATGTCGCGGTCGCCGGAGTTCGCCCGGCAGCGGAAGCCGTCATTCCCTGGATCCGTCCTTCCGATCGTCACCATTGCCACAAGACGCCAGCGACCCGCCTCCTGTGACAGCGCGGCCCCGCGGCGTCCCGCGCGGCGCCCGCGCTGAGCAACGCCCGCGCGGACAGTCCACTGTGGAGTGGCGACGGGCGGCGGTGGCGGTTCGCCGGCAACGCCGCCCGCTCAGTCATGCGTGCAGCCCGGTCCGGTCGCCGGTTTCGGCACGTTGACGGCGGCGGCCATGGCCTTGTAGCCGGCGTCGTTCGGATGGAGGTCGCCGACGGTGTGGTAGCGGGGATCGATGACGAGCGGGTCGGTCCCGTCCCGCAGTGCCTTGTCGAAGTCGGCGACCCCGTCGAACTGCCCGCTGGTCCGGATCCACGCGTTGACCGCCTCACGGGTCTTCTCGTGTTCGTCGGTGTAGTAGACGGAGTTCTTGAACGGTGTGATCGTGCCTCCGATGATGCGCAGGCAGCGCGCGTGGGCCTGGTCGACGATCTGCGTCATGCCGTCGATGAGCTGCTGCGCGGTGGCGTTCGCGCCGATGTCGTTGACTCCCTCGAGGAAGATGACGTCGGTGACCCCGGGCTGCTCGAACGCGTCGCGCTGGATGCGGTGCAGGGCGGACGGACCGCCGCCCTGCGTGTCGGTCAGGATCTGGTTGCCGCCGATGCCTTCGTTGAGGACGGCGTAGTCGCCCAGCCTGCGGGCGAGCCAGTCGGGGTAGGTGCGGTCGGCGTCGATCGTCGAGTAGGCCCCGTCGGTGATGGAGTCGCCGAAGGCGACGATGGTGCGGGCGAGCGGGTGGGTCAGCACGTCCAGTCCGTCGAGGAAGAACCAGGACGGCGTGATGCTCTGGTACGGCGAGCCTCCGGGTTCGGTCGTCCAGTCGCCGGGCGAGGAGATGTAGCTGGTTGCCTGCGCCTTGTTGTGCCAGGTGGTCGGTCCGGTGGGTCCGGTCAGGTAGAGACTCACGAGGAGGTTCTTGCCCGCCCGGGTCGCGAACGGTACGGCGTCGCTCACGGTCTCGCCGCCGGCGGGGATCGTGGCCGAATCGCTGCCGTCGAAGGTGACGACTCGTTGCGTCTTCGCGACCGCCGTCGGACCGGTGTCCTGCGTGGCCACCGCGACCTTGGCCACCTGGAGTGGTGCCGTCCCGTAGAGGTTGGACAGCCTGACGCGTACCGCCTGCCCGCCCGCGGTGGGATGAATGACCATGCGAACGGTCTGGCCGGTGAACCCGTCGTGGCTCGGACCGGTGGCGATGGGCGGTTGCGGGGCGGTGCGCCAGGACGCCTGCCAGCCGGACCCCGGGCCGGCCGGTGCAGGGTCCTGGCCGGCCACCGCGTCGGTGGAGCCCGACCCGGCGATGGCCGCGGCGACGACCGCCACGACGGCCGCCACCCGCAACGAATGCCTGCCGTTCATGCCGTGCCTCCTCGTCGGGCGCTCATCGACGGCCGCCGCAGGGATGCTGCGTGTCCTTCATGATCCGGATCTGGTCCGTGGTGGCCGGGTCGATCTGGAAGTTGCCGCCGGCGGCGTCCGAGACACAGGTGCCGTTCAGGTCGACGTTGACGAAGCTGGCGTCGTACACCCTGTGGTCGGGGTCGATGCCGGCGACGACGCTGGGCATCGTGAACGGCGTCTCGGCGGTGATGTTACGGAATATCAGCGCGGAGATCTGACCGTAGCCCAACGAAGGGTCATACCACTTGTTGTTCTCGAGGATGATGTAGAACAGCCGCCAGTTGGCGTCCTCGACCCGGATGTTCTCGAACAGGTAGTCCTGCAGGTGCCCGGGCGAAGCGTGCCGCGACCGGAAGATCGCCTGCGGCGACAGCCAGTAGTGCTCGGCGTGGATGACGTCGTTGTCGTAGACGTGGAAGTTCGACTGGTCGGTCTTGACATTCCAGCTGATCATGAACGGTGCCCCGTTCTCGAGCTGCCACACGACGTTGTCGCGGATGACGCTCGGCCCGGTCATCGGTTTGAGCGAGTCGTCGTTCACCTTGCAGAAGTTGCCCTCGACCAGGCTGTCGGCGCCGGCCCAGATGCAGTCGGTGCTGTACCACCAGCTCATCACCTTGATGTTGTGCACCGTGATGTCGTTGCCCAGCACCCGGACGTTGAACCGTGGCCCGTCGACGAACGTCAACCCGTCGACCACGACGTTACTCGCGTCGGCCAGGTCGATCAGGCCGGGCTCGTTCTTGTTGGCGTCCTGGTCCCCGGTGTCGAGGAACAGCCCGTCGATGATGCCGCGGCCGCGGAACACAACGTTGTGTACGCCGGTCGCCTTGAACGCGGCCTTGACCCAGGCTCCGCCGGCGACGTACACGGTCTCGCCGTCGTGCAGCGGGACGTCGCGACCGAGGTCGTGCACGCCGGGTCCGAGGTAGAGCACGTTCGGGTCGGTGGCCGGCGGCACGTCGGTCTCGGGCGGGTTGGCGAACACCAGCATGGGGTGCGGCACCGGGTTGGTCGTGTTCGGCGTGAACTCCACGGAGACGTTCGCCGCGCCGGTGAGCGCGAAGTAGCAGGTGTTGCCGGCGAACACCGGGTGGATGCCGGCCGAGGAGGGCCGGACCAGACAGCCGGTGGCGGATCCGGTCAGCTTCCGCACCGCGACCAGCACCGGACCGGCGAACGAGAACGACGTCCACGACGTGTCCTGCTCGCGGTTGGTGTCGGTCTTGCGTGCGTTCACCTTGTAGACGAAGGAGTTCGTGGCGCGCAGGCCCTGGCGCACTGTCACCGCGTACTGGTCCGATGCCGTGGTGCCGGTCGGTGCCGGATAGGTGGTCAGCTGCGGCCTGGTGTGCGGGTCGGAGTCGATGCTCCCGTACGGCAGGGTGGCCCGTTGCCGGGCGACGTCGCGCAGCATCGCGTCGGTGGTGGCCGTGATCTGGTCGGCCTTGGCGTCGATGGCCGGCTGCTGGCCGCTGATCGGTTGCGACGTCCCGCCCTGGTCGTACTCGGTGCCGGTGTACGTGGTGCGGTGGCCCTGAGCCGCCGCGGGGGTCGCGGCGATCAGTACGGCGGCGGTGACGGCAGCGGCTGTGACAGCGGCCGTGGCGGCGGACAGGGCGCGGCGGAACTTCATGCATGGCCTCCGCATCGGGATGACTTCATGATCCGGATCTGGTCGGTGGCGTCGGGGTCGAGCTGGAGGTTCGCGCCGGGAGCGTCGGTGACACAGGTGTCACCGAGGCGCAGGTCCACCAGGTCGACGTCGGTGAAGCCGTGATCGGCGTCGATGCCGTTCATGACACTGGGCAGCGTGAAGGTTGCCGGCGCGGTGATGTTCCGGAAGATCAGCTCGGAGAACTTCCCGTACCCCAGCGCGGGGTCGTACCAGGTGTTGTGCTCGACGTTGAGGTAGAACAGCCGGTAGCTGGCGTCCTCGACGCGGATGTTCTCGAACAGGTACCGCTGCAGGTGGCCCTTGCCGGCGTGCCGTGAGTCGAACACTCCCTGGGTGGGCGCGTTGTACTGCTCGACATGGATCACGTCGTTGTCGTAGACGTGGAAGTTGGCCGAGTCTTGCTCGATGTTCCAGCTGAGCATGAACGGCGCGCCGTTCTCCAGTTGCCAGACGACGTTGTCGCGCACCACGCTGTCGCCCCAGAACAGCTTGAGCGAATCCTCGTTGTCCTTGACGAAGTTGTTCTCGACCAGGCTCTTGTCGCCGGCCACAATACCGTCGGTGTTGATCCACCAGCCGATGATCTTCACGTTGCGGATCACGGTGTACTCGCTCAGCGCCCGGACGTTGAAACGCGGCCCGTCGACGAGAGTCACGCCGTCGATCAGCACGTTGCGCGAGGTCGGGGACGTGGCACAGGTGCGGGCCGGGTCGCCGCCGTTGTCACAGCGGATGTCGATGAGGCCGGGCTGCTGCTTGTTCTCGGCCTGGTTGCCGGTGTCCATGAACAGCCCGTCGATGATGCCCCGCCCCTTGATGACCACGTTCTGTACGTCGATGCCGAGGAAGGCCCCCTCGACCCAGGCCCCGCCGGCCAGGTAGATGGTCTCGTTCGAGTGCAGGGTGACGTTCGGGCCGAGGTAGTGCACGCCGGGGCCGAAGTAGAGCACGTTCGGATCGTTCGGCGACGGCACGTCGCTTTCCGGCGGGTTGGCGAACACGAGCATCGGATGCAGTACCGGCGTCGTGGTGTTCGGCGCGAACTCGACGGAGAGGTTGGCCGGGCGGGTCAGCAGGAAGTAGCAGGTGTCGCCGACGAACCACGGACGGATGGCGTCGGCGGTCGGGCGGACCAGGCAGCCGGTCGCCGAGCCGGACAGCTTCCGCACGGCGACCATCACCGGACCGGTGAACGAGAACGACGTCCACGACGTGTCGAGCTCGCGGTTGCCGGGGCGGCGCGCCGCCACCGTATAGGTCACCGAGTCGTGGCGGCGGCCGAGCTGCCACACGCTGGTCGAGTACTGGTCGGAGGCCGCTTGGCTGTCCGGGCGGGGGTACGTCTCCACGCTGGGCGGGGCGCCCGGCCGGGCGGCATCCGGGCGGCTGTAGGGCAGCGTGGCCTGCTCCCGGGCCAGGTCGGCGAGGGTGGCGTCGGTAGACGCGGAGATCTGGCCGGCGAGCGCGTCAACGCCGGCCTGCGGGCCGTCGATCGGCCGGGTCGCGCCACCCAGGTCGTACTCGGTGCCGGTGTAGTGCCGCGCCGGGGCGGCGCCGGCGGGACCGGCCCCGGGGACGACGAGGGCCGCCACCGCCAGCGGTACGGCAAGCCGGATCAGCCAGCGCTTCGCCAACGCCCGCCGCGTGTCTCCCGCCTTCATCGACCACCTCCGTCGGTCCGATCGCCTGTCGGCGCACCAGACCCGCGCGCCCGGCCATCAACACGTGTTGCTCGATCGGGTTTCAAGGACTATCGGCCGGTTGATGGGGTTGCGCAAGGTGCGGCAGGGCCGTCGTTACTCGACCGCAACACGAGTTGATGAAGAGCGCGTCGGCCCGACCGCGGACGCGGCTACTCGGCGTCCTGCGGCCCTGTCCCGTAGATGTGGCGGCGTACGAGCTCGTCGTGTTCCAGGATCGTGTCCACCAACTGCCAGAACTCGGGAAGCCGGGGGTGGCTCATCCCCTCCTCCCGGCTGAGCTTGCGACCGAACATCGGGTCATCGGGCGCGACCGCGCCGCCGTTGACGAGCGTCGCCGCCGGAGCCGGCGAATCCACCACTGGCCCGACGCGACATCCGAAGGTGATGTGATCGTCGAACTGGTTCTGACCCCAGGTCCCCAGGATCGCGTCGATCCACGCCTCGTGAACGCCGTTGTGGTGGTAGCAGCTCGCGTAGTAGACAGCCAGGGCTGTTCCAGCGTCGTAGATGTTGGCCCAGGTCCGGTCGGCATGAGTGTCACAACACGGGCACACGAACTGCCGCACCTGCCGGCTGCTCTCATCGATCACGAGATCCATGGCTGGAAACAGTACCGGTGGCCCCGGCGGCCCCATTTTGATCATTGAGCCTCAGCGCCATACCCTGTCGACCGGCTTTCGTGGCGGGACGGGGTGAGTTGGATTGTTGACCGAGGCGATCAATGGCCGGGAGGTACTCGTCGCGGTCGCGGCCATCGGCGGGGGAATCGTCGGCGGGCTCATCTTGCGCATCGTGTTCGGGTGGGCGGCCCGGGGCCTGCGCCGGACCCGGTGGACCGGCGACGAGCTGGTCGCGGACCTGCTGCGGAACGTGACCTTTGTCGCGGCCGTCGCGGCCGGTCTGTGGGGCGCGGCGGTCAGCCTCCCGCTGACCGGGCAGGCCCGCGACGTGGCCGGCCGCGTGCTCATCATCGCGCTGGTGGCACTCAGCACGGCGTACCTGTCCCGGATGATCGGTGGGCTGATCCAGTCGGTCACCGAGGCACGGGTCGGCATCGCCTCGTCCGCCTCCATCTTCGTCAGCATCACCCGTCTGGCCATCCTCGTACTCGGGATGCTCGTCCTCCTCGAGACGCTGGGAGTGTCGATCACGCCGGTGTTGACCGCGCTCGGCGTCGGCGGGCTCGCGGTCGCCCTGGCGCTGCAAGAAACGCTCGCCAACCTCTTCGCGGGCATCCACGTGCTCGCGTCCAAGGAAGTGGAGCCCGGCGCCTACATCAGGCTGGACAGCGGGGAGGAGGGGTACATCGTCGACGTGAGCTGGCGTCAGACGACGGTGCGCCAGATCCGCAACAATCTGATCATGGTGCCGAACTCCAAGGTCGCCAACGCCATCGTCACGAACTTCAACCAGCCCGAGCGGGAGATGTCGGTGCCGGTGCAGGCACGGGTGGCCTACGACAGCGACCTGGACCAGGTCGAGAAGGAGACGATCGAGGTCGCCCGGCAGGTCATGCGCGAGGTGAACGGGGGCGTGCCGACGCACGAACCCACCGTCCGCTTCCACACCTTCGGCGAATCCTCGATCGACTTCTCGGTCACCCTCCGGGCCAGTGAGTTCGCTTCCCAATACCTGATCACTCACGAGTTCATCAAGCGGCTGCACACGCACTACCGGCAGGTCGGCATCCAGATCCCATTCCCGACGCGGACGCTGTTGACCGCCGAGCGCTCCGAACGCTGGGGCGACCCGGCACCGCTCTCGCGGCCCCACCCACGGCCGGCCTCGACTCATCCCACGGATAGCTAACTGTTCGTTGGTGGTGAAGGCGCACCCACGGCGTCACGGGGTCCATAGCTTCTTCCAGGTGACCTGAAATCTCTGCCGTGCTCCAGTCAACCTTCGGTGTGACGCCGTCGTCCTTGCTGGGGACGGAAGGAGAGAGCCTGTGCGGCGGAAGAAACGCTTCGAGGGGCTGGACGCCCTCGTCGCCGAACGCGGCAATGCTTTACTCGGAACCGCGGTGCTGCTGACCGGCAGTCGTACCGCTGGCGAGGACCTGCTGCAAGCGGCGCTGGAGCGGCTGATGCGCAGCTGGAACCGGGTGAACGGCGACAAGGAGGGGTACCTGCGCCGTACCCTCTACCACCTCGCGGTCGACCAGTGGCGACGCCGCGGGCGGCGGCCGGAGGTGCTGGCCGAGATCGAGCCACCGGGCCAGACGGACGGTACGGACGCGGTGCTCCTGCGGCAGATGCTGATCCAGGCACTGGCCATGCTGCCGCCACGGCAGCGGGCGGTGCTGGTGCTGCGGTACTGGGAGCAGCTCAGCGAGGCTGAGGCCGCGGAGATGCTCGGGTGCTCGGTCGGCACCGTCAAGTCGACCGCTTCACGGGGGCTGTCCCGGCTTCGTGAGTTGACGACCGCCGGGACGCTCAAGGACGCAATGGAAATGACGAGGAGCAAATAGATGAGCCCCGACATGGAGGAACAGCTGACCGCTGGGATGCGGGAGGCCGTCCACGGCCTGACGCTGACCCGCGATGTGCTGGCCGATGCCGGCCGGCGCCACCAGCGCCGTATCGTCGCGCACCGGACCGCGTACGCGGCCGGCGTCGTCGGTCTGGTCGGGGCGCTGGCGGCCGCGACCGTCGGTATTCGCGGCGCGACCGGTACGACCGGGTCGACTCCGCCGGACCGCGGCCACGGCCAGCCGGTGGCGGTCGGCCCCGACTCGCCCCGGCTGCGGCTGGACGCCGCCATCAAGGCCAGCACGGAGACCAGCTA
Source organism: Rugosimonospora africana (assembly GCF_016862975.1). Taxonomy (GTDB): domain Bacteria; phylum Actinomycetota; class Actinomycetes; order Mycobacteriales; family Micromonosporaceae; genus Rugosimonospora; species Rugosimonospora africana. The sequence continues at coordinate 33,652 of NZ_BONZ01000030.1, read as the reverse complement.
CCAGGTGAAGATCACGTCCGTCGACCCGAGCGTTCCGGCATGGACCACGACCGGCGCCTTCGACCCGGCGACGACCGCCGGCTATCTCGAGTCGCCGCGCACCGGGCTGCGTCCCTGGTACGTCGCCGGCTACGAGCACGAACGGCTCCTCGACGGTGTTCTGTACATCGGCTTTACCGACAGCCTGACCGGGAAGGTGAGCTGGGCCCGGTATGAGGGCGGCAGGCCGAAGAACCTCGACTACGACGACGCGCTGGGCGGCGCGCTCGCAGGCTCCGCCGACTCGAACGATCTGTTCCAGGTCCTACGGCAGACCGGGGCCACGGTCACGCAGACCTCCGCGAACGTCTACCACTTCGAGGTGTCGGTGAAGAACCCCGACGCCGCCGTCGGCATCGAGCCGGGGCTCATCTCCGACGCCTTCGCCGGCGACGTCACGCTCGGGGCTGACAAGCGGATCGCCACGGTGGCATACCGGCGCACGACGACGGGAACTCCGCTGCGCGGGAGCGAGCCTCACACCGATCACCTCCGGGTCACCATCGAGCTGTCCGGTTACGGAGCACCGGTGCGGGTCGAGAAGCCGACCGTGACGATGCCGCCGGTGACAGTGCGCTGATGACCTGATCCAGGACGCCCCGGCGGGGGCGCTGGGGTGCTCGGCCGGGCCAGACCGGCCGGGCCGCGCTCCCCCAGACATCCCCGCCGGGTGCCACGTGTGGCTCCCCGGCCGGTCCGGGTACCGGCGGGTCAGCGCGAGGGTCAGTGCGAGTGCCGCGGGACGATCCGTCCCGCGGAACGGTAGGCGGTGGCGAAGTCCAGGTACGCACCCTCGGACAGTTGAGTGACGTGCCGCCGGAACAGCTCCTGCCACGGCGTGTAGCTGGCGACGACCTCCGGCAGCGGCTCGGCCCGGCGCCGCTGGAGTTCGTCCTCGTCGACCAGCAGATCGATGCGGCGCCCCGGAAGGTCGACGCGCAGCCGGTCACCGGTGCGGATGAGCGCGATACCGCCGCCCACCGCCGCCTCGGGGCTGACGTTGAGCAGGGACGGGCTGTCCGAGGTACCGCTCTGCCGCCCGTCGCCCATGCACGGCAGCATCTCGATTCCCTGCCGTACCAGCGCGCCGGGCGGTGACATGTTCACCACCTCGGCAGAACCCGGGTACCCGACCGGGCCGGCGTTGCGCACGATGAGCATCGAGTCGGGACCCACGCCCAGCTCCGGGTCTTCGATGGTGGCCCGGTACTGCTCCGGCGAGTCGAAGACCACGGCGCGCACCTCGAAGCACGCGGTGGCCACGTCGCCACCCAGGTACCGGTCACGGTAGTCGTCACCGATGACCGAGGTCTTGAGGATCGCCGAGTCGGCCACGTTGCCGGACAGCACCATGAAGCCGGCGTCGTGCTTGACCGGGTCGCCGTACCGCCGGATGACCTCGGTATCGAGGCTGCGGCGCGCGGCGCAGTTGTCCGCGATGCTGCCGCCCGACACGGTCGCGGCCGTTCCGTCCAGCAGCCCGGCGGCGAGCAGTTCGCCGATGACCGCGGGGACGCCGCCGGCCCGGTGGAAGCTCTCCCCCAGGTGCCGGCCGGCCGGCTGCAGGTCGACCAGCAGCGGGATGTGGTACCCGATCCGGTCCCAGTCGCGCACGTCCAGCCGGATCCCGGCGTGGGCGGCGATCGCGGCCAGGTGCGGAGGGCAGTTCGTCGACGCGCCGATCGCCGAGGCGACCACGATCGCGTTGTCGAAGGCGGCACGGGTGAGGATCGCGCTGGGTCGCACGTCCTCGCGTACCAGCTCGACGGCCCGGTACCCGGTCCGGTACGCCATCGCGGCGCGCTCCGCATAGGGGGCGGGAATCGCGGCGCAGCCCGGCAACGACATGCCGAGCGCCTCGGCCAGGCTGTTCATGGACAGCGCGGTGCCCATGGTGTTGCAGTGCCCGGCGCTGGGCACGGTGCCGACCACCCGGTCGATGAGCTCGTCCGGGCCGATGCGTCCCGCTGCCAGATCGCGGCGGGCCTGCCACAACACCATGCCGCTGCCGGCCCGGTGCCCTTCCCAGGTGGCGTCCAGCATCGGCCCGCCGGACAGTACGATCGCGGGAATGTCCACGGTGGCGGCGGCCATCAGCGCCGCCGGGGTGGTCTTGTCGCAGCCGGTGGTCAGCACCACGCCGTCGAACGGGTACCCGGTGAGGATTTCCACCAGCGCCAGGTAGGCCAGGTTGCGGTCCAGGGCCGCGGTGGGCCGGCGCACCGACTCCTGGATGGGATGCGTCGGGAACTCGACCGGGATCCCGCCTGCGTCCCGGATGCCGTCCTTGACCCGCTGGACGAGCGAGACGTGGATGAAGTTGCACGGGGTCAGTTCGCTGCCGCTCTGCGCGATGCCGATGACCGGTCGACCCGCCCGCAGCTCTTGCCCGGTGATCCCGCGGTTGGCGAAGCGCTCCAGGTAGATCGCCGTCTCGCCCGGCTCCGCCGGGTTGTTGAACCACGCGTCGCTGCGCAACGGATGTGGGTCGTTCATCGCCGTACCCGCTCCTCGGTCAGCGCACCCAGATGCAGCAAGGCGTTTATCTCCTCGGTGGTCGGGATGGACGGGGCGGCGCCGGCCCGCGAGACCGACAGCGACGCGGCGAGTACCGCCCAGTCGACCGCGGTCTCCAGCCCGTCGCCGGCGGCCAGCCGGGCCACCAGGGCACCGACGAAGGTGTCTCCGGCGCCGGTGGTGTCCACGACCGCGACCGGTCGGGCCGGTCGCTGCCCGGCGATGGCGCCGTCGATCGCCCACACCACGCCGTCGCCGCCGAGGGTGGCGATCACGATCGGTACTGAGGCGCTGAGCCGGCACGCGGCGGCACGCGGATCCGCCGCGTCCGCGAGCTCACACACCTCCAGCTCGTTACCGACCAGGATGTCGACGCCGGGCGGCACCACGCCGCCGAGCACAGAGACCGGGGACGGGGTCAGCACCGTGACGATCCCCCGCTCGCGGGCCGCGGCGAGGGCCTCGGTCACCAGCGGCAGGGGCAGCTCGGCCTGGGTGACCAGGTAGGTCCCGTCGGTGACGGCCGCCCGCACGCCGTCGTCGAGCCGCAGGCGTTCGCCGTTGGCGCCGGCCACCAGGACGATGGCGTTCTCGCCGGCCGCGGTGACCGCGATGTGCGCGCTGCCGGTGGTCGCGGCGAGCACCGCCACGCCGGTGACGTCGATGCCCTCGCCCGCCACGAAGTCAACGAGCGAGCGGCCGAACGTGTCGTCGCCGACGGCGCCGACCAGCCGCACCGTCGCCCCGCTGCGGGCCGCCGCCACCGCCTGGTTCAGGCCCTTGCCGCCGGCCATCGTGGCGAATCCGTTGCCCTGGACGGTCTCGCCCGGCCTCGGGAAACGTGGCTGCGTCACGATGAAGTCGGTGTTGAGACTGCCGAGCACGGTCACGGATCCGGCCCGCAGCCGGCTGTACTCAGGCATACGCTTCGACCGCTCGGCGCAGCCGCGCGAGCACCGCCTCTGACGGCGGTTCGAGGGCCATCCGGCAGTGGCCCGCGTCGACGCCACGCATCCGCAGGGTGGCCTTCATCCGCGCCGGACTCGCGGCGATGAGCTCGACCACGTCGTCGACCTGTTGCTGCGCCGCCGCGACGGCCGGCTCGTCGCCGTCGGCCAGGGCCGCGGCCAGCCGGATGAACGGCTCCGGGAAGGCCGAGGCGACGCCCGAGATGACGCCCGCCCCGCCGTGCTCCGGAACCACCGCGAGGTCGCTGTCGGCGCCGGTGAGCAGTACGAAATCGTCCGGCACAACGGCACGGTAGCCGTCCAGGCGGATGATCGGCTCGCCGCTGACCTTGGCACCGTACAGGTTGGGCAGCCGGGAGATCCGGGCGAGCAGGTCGTCGCCGACGACGACACCGGTGGCTCTGGCGAAGATGTACGCGTAGACGTCCATCCCACCGGCCGCCCCGCTGATCCGCTCGAAGAAGGACAGCACGGCGGCGTCCGTGGTGGGCAGGTAGTACGGGGTGATGGCAGCGACCGACCGCACACCGCACGCGCGGGCGTCCTCGATCAGGCCCAGCACCTCGTGAGCGCTGGCCGCGCCGACGTGAACCACCATCGGCAGGTCGCCCAGTTCCTCGACGTACGCGTCGAGCAGCGCCCGCCGTTCGGCGCGGTCCAGCGACGGGAACTCGCCGGTGGTACCGAGGACGAACGCGCCGTCGACCCCGCTACCGGCGACAAAGCGCAGGATGCGCCGGGACGCCCGCAGGTCGACCGTGCCGTCGGCGGCGAAACCGACCGGCACCGCGGTGATGATCTTCCGACCCAGGTTCACGCCACACCCTCCCGTACCGGTTGGATCGCCAGTCCCCCGCGTTGCAACGCGCCGACCTCACCACCGAACTCGACGCCGTTGGTCAGCCCATACCGGGCCATGACCTGCTGTGCCGTCGTGACGTCGGCGCGCCCGGAGGCGAGGTCGGAGTGGGGCACGAACCCGTCCCGGAGCATCGCGACGAAGGACTCGAGCTGGATCTCGAACGCCTCCCGCACGCTGGAGGTCACCGTCTCGTGTACCCGGTCGCCGGCCAACGAGGTGACGGTCAGCCGGGTCGGCGCGTGCATCAGGTACGGCGACGGGAACACCAGCTCCAGCGAGCCGGTGCCGTGCACGATCCGCACCGTCTCGCGGTACAGCGGATAGTCCGGCAGGTAGTGCCAGGCCATCGTGGTGCGCACGCCGCCGGGAAGCCGTCCGGCGACCCGGATCGAGGGAGGCAGTGAACCCAACGCCTCCGCGTCCTTGCCGATGTCGCGCCGCTGGCCGGGAGTCGGTACCCGCCAGATGTCGGCGAGTTCGATCGACTCGGGCGCCCCGACGAACAGCCGCAGCAGCGAGAAGTCGTGCGACAGGCTGGACAGCAGGCATCCGGCGTACACGCGCCCGGTGTCCCGGTCCACATCGCCCAGTGCCTGCCGGCGCAGCCGGTCGTCCTCGGCCGCCAGCGTGCCGGCCACGGCAGCCGGCACGTCCGCGTGACCGGTGCGCACCCGGGCGATGTCCAGCTGGGAGGGCCCGGTCGGGTGCAGGACGGTCACCTCGATCTCGCGGATGTCGCCGAGCTCGGCCAGCAGTTCGGCCGCCGCGGTGACCGCCGGGTCGTACTGCTTCATGTAGCCGAGCAGGAGCGGGTGCGCCACGCCGGCCGGCAGGTGCGCCTCCAACTCGTCCAGTTCGGCGTGGGTGACCGCGAGCGGCTTCTCGCACAGCACCGGTACGCCCCGGTCGAACGCGGCGACCACCGCGCCGAGGTGCGAACCGCCGGAGGCGATCAGCAGCCCGTCGAGGTCCGCGCCGTCGAGCAGGTCCTCGACGGCGGTGAACCGCCGCGGCACGGCGAACCGGTCGGCCACCTCGGCCGTCAGCCCGGGCGACACGTCGGCCACCGCGACGAGGTCGAACAGGTCGCGCCGCTTGGTGATCAGCGGCAGGTGCACGGCTTGTGCCACGGCTCCGAGGCCGAGCACTCCCAGCCGGATGGGATTCATCGGCCCTCCGGTGAACGTCGACGGGACAGCGAATCGAGCAGCACGGCCAGCAGCAGCACGATGCCGGTGATGGTGAACTGCACGTTGGACTCCAGGCCCAGCAGTAGCAGGCCGTTGGTGATGGTCGCGATGACCAGGGTGCCCAGCAGCGCCGACCAGGACGAGCCGCGCCCGCCGAACAGCGACGTACCGCCGATGACCGCCGCGGCGATGGCGTCCAGCAGCAGGTCGCTGCCGCCGGACTGGGCGCCCGCGGAGTACAGCCGGCCCGCGCCGATCAGGCCGCCCAGCGCGGCCAGGCCCGAGCAAGTCGCGAAGACCGAGACGCGGATCGCGGAAACCTTGATTCCCGCCCGCAGCGCGGCCTGCGAGTCGCCGCCGATCGCGTAGATGTAGCGCCCGTAACGGCTGCGGCGGTAGATGAGGTCGAACACCACCACCAGCGCGACCATCAGGACGACGGCGTAGGACAGCCCACGGGCGCGGTTGAGCACGATGGCCACTGCGAACAGCGCCACGGCCAGCCCGATCGCGCGGGCCGCGATGCCCGCCGGACTCGTCCCGGTCAGGCCCGCGGCCGAGCGCCGGCGCGACGTGCGCACCGCCAGGGCGGCGTAGACCAGCACGGCCACGCCGGCCACGAGGTACGACCACAGCGGCGGCACGAAGCCGTACACCAGCCGGACCGCCAGGCTGTGATCGGGCAGGGTGATCGTCTTGATGCTGCCGAGGATGGTCAGCTGCACGCCCTGCCAGGACAGGAACCCGGCGAGCGTCACGATGAACGCCGGTACCCGCGCCTTGGTGATCAGCAGGCCGTGCAGCAGGCCGAGCGCGACACCGGTCGCGATCGCCAGCAGTATCGCGACCAGGTCGGGTACGCCGTGCCGTACCGCCTCCACAGCCATGATGCAGGCGGTGAAGCCGCTGACCGAACCGGCGGACAGGTCGATCTCGCCCAGCAACAGCACGCCGACGATGCCGATCGAGATGACGCCCATCTGCGCCATCTGCAGCGTCAGGTTCACCAGGTTGGCCGGACGCAGGAAGACCCCGGTGCGGTACTGGAAGTACACGACGATCAGCGCCAGGCCCAGCAGGACCATCACCGAGCCGGCTCGCCCCTCGCGGATCGCCCGTCCGGCGGCGGACACGACGCCGGCCGGGCCCCGGGTGGTCCGCAGGCGTACGTCCTGTTGGTCGAGCCGGGGCCGGCTGGCCGTCCGCACGGTCTCCTCAGACATGCTCCGCCTCCTCCGCCGGCAACCTCTCGTCGGCGCCCGTGATCGCGGCGACCAGCGCTTCGGTGGCGACCGTGGCGACGTCGAACTCCGCGGCGTTGCGGCCCAGTCGCAGTACTACCACGCGGTCGGCCACGGCCTGGACGTCGGCCAGGTTGTGGCTGATCAGGATCACCGCGAGGTCGCGCTGCCTCAGCCGGCGGATGAGGTCGAGCACCTCCGCCGTCTGGGCCACCCCGAGTGCGGCGGTCGGCTCGTCGAGCAGCACCACCCTGGGGTTACCCAGCAACGACCGCGCGATGGCCACCGTCTGCCGCTGGCCGCCGGACAGCAACTCCACCGGGGTGCGTACCGACGGGATCTTGGCTGAAAGCGAACGCAGCAGCGACCATGCCTCCCGTTCCATGGCGATCTCATTCAGCGGACGCAGCCTGCCCGGCAGTTCCCGGCCGAGGAACAGGTTCGCGACGACGTCGAGATTGCGGCACAGAGAGAGGTCCTGGAAGACCGTGGCGATGCCGAGCGCGGTCGCGTCCGCCGGTCGGGACAGCGTGACCGGCCGGCCGTCGAAGCGGATCTCGCCGGCATCGGGCTGGTACACCCCGGCGATGGTCTTGACGAGAGTTGACTTGCCCGCACCGTTGTCGCCCACCAGGGCCACGACCTCGCCGGCGTGAACGGAGAAGTCGACCCCGGCCAGCGCCTGAACGGCGCCGAACCGCTTGTCTATGCCGGTCAGGCTCAGGATCGGGTCAGTTGATGTCACCTCGTTACCTCCTCTCTCTGCCACTGGTGCGCTTGCCGCGCCACTACAGGCCCGCGGCCTTGCACGCCGGGGCGAACTGCGCCGTGCAGATCTCCTCGCGGGTGTAGTAGCCGGCCTGCACCACCGTCTGCGCGATGTTGCCGGAGTTGACGAGTACCGGCTTCAGAAGCACCGCCGGCACATTCTCGAACGTCGTGCTCGTCTCCGGCTTGCCACCGGTGAGCAGTGCGTTGGTCATCTGCGCCGCGCCCTGTGCCTCGGGCTTGGCCTCCTTGAAGATGGTCAGGGTCTGCTCGCCGGCCACGATGCGCTGTACGGCGGTCAGTTCGGCGTCCTGCCCGGTCAACGGCGGCATGGGGTTGACGCCCGCCGACTTGAGCGCGGCCACCGACGCCTCGGCGACACCGTCCGCCGCGGCGAGCACACCACCGATGTTCTTGGTGCCGTACCGCTGCAACGCCTGCTCCAGCGCGTTCTGGGCGTCGGTCGGGTCCCAGTTGGTGGTGTCGTGCGAGAAGACGATGTGTACCTTGCCGGTCAGCACCTTCATCGCGCCGGACTTGAAGTCGGCCGCGTTGGGGTCGGTCGGCGAACCGTTGATCATGAACACGTTGCCCTGCAGGGTGCCGCGCGCCGACATCGCGTCCAGCAGACCCTGGCCCTGCAGTTCACCGACCTTCTCGTTGTCGTACGAGATGTAGGCGTTGGCACCCGCGATGTACCGGTCGTAGGCCACGACCGGGACGCTCTGGCTCTTGGCCTCGGCCACCATGGCCTGGGCGCCCTTGCCGTCGACGGCGGAGATGACGACGGCCTTGGCGCCCTTGGACAGCGCCGACTCGAACTGCGCCTGCTGGGTCTGCGCGTCGTTGGAGGCGTTGTAGTAGTCGACCTGGCACTTGGAGCACAGCGCCTTGAGCGCCGCGGTGAACTGCGGCCGGTCGAACTTGTCGTACCTGGTGGCGGTCTGGTCGGGCATCATGAACGCGACGTGCTCGACGCCTGCCGAACCGGCCGCGGCGCCCGTCTTGCCGCACGCGGCCAGGGACATTAGAGCAGCGCAGATCGCGCCAATGGCGAGGATCTTGGAGCGCATGGGGGTGTGTCCTCTCTGACAAATGACGGCCCGGGACGAGGCCGTGGTCATTGAATCGACTTCAAGCTGTAAAGTCAACATCTGAAGTCGAGCCGCCCAGCGCTGGCACGGGGACCGCCCCGGTCTGGAATGCTGGGCGCTCAGATCGGAAGATTGACGCGAGGAGGGTGGAAAGCCTTGACCGACACAGCCGCGTCCCGGCTCGGGGACACCCCGGCCGGGGATCTCTCGGCGCTGCGCAAGGGCAACCGGATGCGGGTCCTCGCGGCGCTGCGCGACTACGGTCCCCAGTCGCAGAAGGATCTCGCGGCGCGCGTCAAGCTCTCCCAGGCGAGCATCTCGAACATGGTCGCCGAGCTGCTCGAACTCGACCAGGTCACCCTCACCGAACGGGTGGACCGGCGCCGATACAAGATCGTCTCGCTCTCCGGTCGGCTCGGCCTGGTCCTCGGCATCGGCGTCGACCACCAGAAGATCGATGTGGTGCTCGGCAACCTGGCCTGCGAGATCTATCAGAGCCGCTCGATGTCCACCTCCCCCGAACTCACCCCGATCGAGATGCTGAAGTCGGCGGTCACGCTGGCCGAGGAGTGCATCGCCGGCGCCGGCCGCAAGCCAGCGGACGTGGTCGCCGTCGGGCTGAGCCTGCCCTCACCGATCGCGGGTCCGGCCACGGCCGTGGAACCGGCCTTCCCCCAGTGGTGGTCGGTGCACCCGGTGCAGTGGCTGACCGCCCGGCTGGGCGCGCGGGTGGTGCTGGACAACGCCGCGTACGCGGCCACCATGGCCGAGTGGCGCTGGGGCGCCGGACGCGGTTGCTCCGACTTCCTGAACGTCACCGTCGCCGACGGCATCGGCGCCGGATTCGTGCTCGCCAACCGGATCTACCACGGCGGGCTGGGCGGCGGCGGTGAGATCGGGCACGTGGTGGTGGAGCCCGGTGGCGGGCAGCGGTGCCGCTGTGGCAACTCCGGCTGCCTGGAGACTTTCGCCAGCCTGCCGGCGATGCTGCGTACCGCCCAGGAGGCCGGCGCGCGGGTGACCACCCACGAGGAGTTCCTGGACGCGGCCGTGGCCGGCGACGCGGTGTGCCTGGACATCGTGACCCGCGAGTCGCATCGCATCGGATCGGTGCTGGGCTCCGTGGCGAGCCTGCTGAGTCCCACCAGAATCATCATCGGCGGGACCCTCGCCCGGGCGAGCAGTGTCGCCCTGCCGGCACTGCGTCGCGGGTTCGCCGACGCGGTCATCCCGACCATGCCGGTGCAGCCCGCCGTGATCGAGGCGGAGCTGAACGAGGCGTCCATCGCGGTCGGCGCCATGGCCATCGCCACCGCGTCGCTGCCGGACGAAGACCTGTTGCAACTGAGCCAGCGCGGCGGCTGAAGCGGCGGTGGTTGAAGGGCGGCGATCGAAGCGCGGCGGCTGAAGGCGGAGACTGCTCGGCGAGGCCGATCAGATCAGTTGACCGGCGGTGGCGCGGATCCGGTGTACCGGTGCGGCACGACCACTGGTCGGCTGGCGGCGAAGTAGTAGTAAGCCTTGGTAGAGATGGTCAGGCCGGCGGTGTCCGCCAGGTTGGCGAAGGTACCGGGTCGGAAGGTCAGCGTGACGCTCGTGGGCTCCACGTCGATCGCCTCGATCCTGCTGGCCGGGATGGTGCGGGTACCCTTCCTCACCACCAGGTCGTCGGCGGTGAGCCGGGATTCCTCCCGTACATAGGTGTAGTCGCCGTTGTTGATGCTGTTCGAGTCGGTGATCCGGCGCTGCAGCTCGGTACTCGTGTCGAAGGTGATCTCGTTTGGCGTCTCGGCCCGGGCGTTGCTCAGCGCCACCGGGTGGTCCAGGGCGGAGTCGCCGGCCTTCCGCACGGTGAGCGTGGCGACGTCGTCGGCGGTGTAGGGGCTGCTGGCCGGATCGGTCGCCAGGTAGTCGCTGATGTCGCCGAAGTCGATGCGTACGCCCGTCGCCGGGTCCTCGAAGACGTCACCCGGCTGCCAGAGCGCACCCTCGCTGTCCAGCCCCGCCAGCGACGTGGTGATGGGCCGCCACACGCCGGTCAGGTTCTGCGGCCCGCCGACCGCGGGATCGTTGTAGTACTGCTTGGAAATGACCTGCACGTCGGCGTTGACGTCCCGCTGCTCCCACCTCGACGCGTCGATCCGGTACAGCAGCATGCCCTGGTACCGTCCGCGGCCGTCGAGCCCGTTGACGCCGAGCTTGGTCCGGAACTCGACGACATACGCGGTCGAGACACCGGTGCGGATGACGACGGTCTTGCTGCCGCCGGGAGTCTCGATCGGGCTGATGCGATGCGTGGTGGTGCCGGCCCGGCTCACCACGTCCACCTGATCGTCGCGCAGCCAGCCCACTTTCCACTTCTGGAAGCCGAGATAGTCGTTGGAGTGGCCGCCGATGTTGCCCATGATGTCCCAGCCGCCGACCCAGAAGAACTGGTTGACGTTGACGCCGGCCACCTTGGTCGGGGAGTACAGGTACAGGTCGGGGAACCCGATGGTGTGGCCCGCTTCGTGGTTCAGCCAGCGGTACCCCCAGGAGAACATGTCGTTGCCGGCGGTGAGCACCGTGCTGACGTAGTGCGGCTTGCCGTCGTGGTCGACGTAGGCGACCTGGTTGGTGTTGGTCTGCTCGCCGTCGGTGGGGTCCCGGTTGATGTTGCCCGGGCCGTTGAACAGACCGGAACTCCCGCGGGCCGGCATGATGAGCGCCATGTCGTAGTCGTCCGCCTGGATGCCCCAGTTGTCGTAGGCGTGCTGGAACGCCTCGCGGGCGTAGGCGAACATGTTGTGCGTCTGGGCGTCCCAGGTGTAGGCGCTCGCGTTCTGGTCCATCATGATCCAGCCCAGCCCGTCGGCGATCTGCGGGTCGGCGAAGCTGAGCTGGAACTGGCCGTACGACGCGGTGTCGAAGAACTGCGCGGACGGTGCGATGAAGTCCTGGTACGGCTGCATGGTCTGGTACGGCGCCGGCGAGTTCGCGGCGAGCCGGTCCGGGAACTGTACGAACAGCACCAGCATGCGCATCGACTTGTGTGCCGGCCTCTTCACGTCGCCGTTGTTCCAGGCGATCGGCCTGCCCTGGGCGTCCCGGTCCGGGTGGATGTTCTCGAACCGGTAGAGCCCGGCCTGCCCGGTCACCGGATCGTAGAACGCCGGATCGGTGAAGCTCGTGCTCCAGCCGTTGTCGGTCCACTGACTGGACCCGAGGATGTGACCGTTGCCGGCCGGTTCGCCGGTCCGCAGCACCGGGACCGGCCGCGAGTGCCCGTGCGAGCCGGCGGCCCGGAGGGCGATCGTGGTGCCGGTCGACGCGACCCGGGCGAACTGGTCGGCGGCGAGGTCCACCGTCAGGCTGCCCGAGCCCGACGCGACGTGCGTGATCTTCGTCCGCGGGACAACCGTGCCGTCCGGCTTGGTCACGACCACCTCGCCGGCATCGATGCCGGCGAGGTCGCCGCTCGCGCCGGCGACGATCCGCGTCAGGCCGGCGAAGCGGGCGTGAGTCAGCATCACCGGCCGGTGCGCCCAGGCGGGAGCCGGCGCCGCGAGGAAGGCGAGGACAACGACTGCGGCCAGGCCAGCCGCCGAGCGGATGAGGTGACGGTAGCGGCTCATCGGGTCCTTCCGATCGGGTACGACGTCAGCAGCTGAGTTCGGCCTTCAGGCGCGGGGTCCGCGCGTCGAGCGTCGCGCGTTGCTGCGCGGTCAGCCGATCGTGGGCGATCGTCTGGACGAGCCCGTCGAGCCGGCCGCAGACCGCCGGCGACCCACCGGCCACCTGCTCGGCCACGCTCCAGGCGAGGTTGGTCAGGCTGTCGGCGACCCCCGGAGCGAGCCCGAATCCCTCGATCGTCTCGGCGAGTTCGATCAGGTCGGTCTCGGCCGCGGCCGGCGTGGCGGTCAGATAGGTCTCGTCCGCCAGGTAGACCGTCGTGCCGCCCGGATCCGAGCACCCCAGCTGCGTCCCGACCTGGCTGGCCGACATCAGCCGTTCCGCCTGGTCCATCGTCACCGTCGGGTGCGGACCGCCGGCCAGGTCGAACACCTGGCGCAGGAAGTCGTCCAGCCGGGTGCAGGCGGCCGGCGTGCCGATCTTCCGCGACGCGTCGATCAACGTGATCCGCAACTGGTTGGCCACCGCGGCCGGCAGGCCCATCCGGTCGACGGACACGCGCACCGCGTCGAGCTGCTCGGCGGGCGACCCGGCGCCGGTGGCGGCGGCGAGGGCCGCGGCGCCACCCACGATCGGCAGCTGCACGCTGCTGCGCGCGAGATCCATCGTCAGCTGCGTCCCGGGGGCCGGACGGATCGTGTGCTCGTAGTCGCTGGAAATGATCATCACGCCGATCCGGTGCCCGGCGACGACCACCAAGTCCTTGGGCTGCAGGTCGAAGTGCATCCTGTTGTACTGGCCGGGAGTGACCGCCTCGGTCTTCGCCGGCGAGTCACGGTTCTCCGGGTCGAGCCAGCCACGGGACAGGATCGTCGCGTTGCCCGTAGGCGGGTAGTCGACCAGTACACCGGTCAGGTTCGCCTTGGGCTTGCTGAACGACATCCACAACGACAGCCACGGCGTACCGCTGATGCGCACATCCTGCGTCAGCGGCGGCGTCCGGTAGAGCAGCCGCACGGTCGACGACGCGGCGTTGGCCGAGGTGGTGGCGGTGACCGACGCGTCGTCGACCAGCGTCTCGGTCGTGGCACTGCCGGGCGCGAACGTCAGCCCGCCGATGGCCGGGGCGCCCGCGGCGAAGTCGAGCGTCGCGGGGGCCGCGGCCGGATCGGGCCATTCGGCGTACGGCGTCGGATTGGCGCTGCCGCAGGCCAGGCTGACCGAGGCGCCGTCGGCGACCCGCTGCCCGGCACCGGTGGCCACCGCCGAGGCGAGCACGATGTGCCCCGGGTCGGGGATTTTGCTGATGAGCCTGGTCGTGGTGCTCACCGTGCCGTCCGGCGCGGTGATGGGGATCGTCGCGGTGAAGCCCAGCGTCAGCTGCCCCGAGTCGGCCACGCTCAGCGTCGCGGTGTTCGACTGGTCGCCGGTCGCCGGGGTCTGCCGCGGCGGGCATGCGTTGGCCTCCCGTACCACCCAGGCGTGGGGCAGGTCCTCCACGCCGTTGCGCACCCCGTACAGGTAGCGGGTGAACCAGCGGTTGACCATGACGTCCGGCGGCGACCCGCCGTGCCCGCCGCGGTGGAAGTAGAACTGGTGTGGCACGCCCAGCCGCCGCAGCGCCTCGTAGAACTCGGCCGCCTGCCTGGTCATCACGTTCTCGTCGTTGTTGCCGTGCGCGAGCAGTACGGCGGCATGGATCTTGGACACGTCGTTCATCAGGTTGCGGTCGTTCCAGAACGCCGTGTAGTCCCCCGACGCGCGGTCGATGTTCGCGGTGATGTCCTGGATCACCGGACGGCAGAACGAGGCGTCCGGCTGCCAGCCGGTCGCCGCCGACCGGCGGGTATTGACGACGTCGGCCAGCACATCGGAGTCCTCGCCCTGCCACCCGCCCGGTCCCCGGACCATGCCGTTGGTCCGGTAGTAGTCGTAGTAGCTGACCACCGGGGAGATCGGGACGATCGCGTCCAGACCCTGGACACCCGTGGTGGCCGCGGCGATCGGCAGGGTGCCGTTGTACGACGTCCCCATCATGCCGACCTTCCCGGAGGTCCAGTCCGGGGCGGGAAGGGTGGCGTCGCCGTCCACGCTCGTGTAGGCGGTGGCCCGGCCGTTCAGCCAGTCGACCACCGCCTTCACGCCCAGCGTCTCGTTGCTCGCGCCGTCGGTCGCGCAGCCGGTCGACCAGCCGGTGCCTAGCGAGTCGGCGTGCACCACGGCGAACCCTCGGGGCAGCCAGGTGGTGTTGAAGTCGTTGCTGGCGATCGGGCTGGTGTTGCGGATGGTGAACGGCGTCTGCGCCGGACGGGTGGCGGGCGGGAAGCCGATCTCGTGGTCGACGCTCCAGTTCGCGTTCGGTCCGAGATTGGCGAAGTACGGGCTGGCCTCGAAGATGACCGGTGCCTTGTAGTGGCAGGCCGGGTCGGCCGTCTCCGCCGGACGGGTGATGTCGAGGTGGACGCGGTCGGGCACGCCGTCCCGGTCGCTGTCGACGCCCGGAACCTCCACCCACGCCTCGCCGCGCACCCAGGTCGCGGAGTTCGAGGAGAAGACGCTCTGCGCCAACCCGTCGGCGAATGTCGGCACCGCGCACGAAGCGAGCGGATCCACCGGGGCGGCTTGGGCCACCCGCGCCGGGCTGAGCACGGCCAGGACCGCCGCCACGAGCGCGATCAGCGCCCGTGCCGGCTTCCAGGTTCGCCGAATCCAGTAGCCTCGCGCCGCGTGCATCGACCACACCCCCACTCGATGGGTGACGACTCGCGCACATTCTGTCGGCTTCCGGGTCGCGGCCGGAACCGACGGCTGTCGAGTCTCGCGAGCGGTACGTGCGACAGCCTCACCAACTCACGGTCAGGACAGTAGGGCCCGGGCGTACCAGTCCTGAGGCGAGACCACTCCGGGGAGGGCGTAGAAGTAGCCGCCGCCGAAGGGGCGGATGTAGTCGTTCAGGGGATCGTCGGCGAGCCTGTTCTGGACCGTCTCGAACTGGCGGCGGATGTCCTGCTGGTAGCAGCAGAAGATGAGGCCGGCGTCGAGGTTGCCGTTGGCCAGCAGTCCGCCGTCGTAGTTGTAGCCGCGGCGCAGGATGCGGTTGGGCGCGCTCGCGGTGGTTCGCGGGTTGGCCAGCCGGATGTGGGCGTCGAGCGGGATGAGCGCGCCGGCCGGGTCGCGCTCGTAGTCGGGGACGTCGGTCTCCGCGGTACCGTCCAGGGGCGCGCCGCTGTCCCGGCGCCGACCGATGATGGCCTCCTGTTCGGAGAGCGTGATGCGGTCCCAGAACTCGGTGAGCATGCGGATGAGGCGTACCACCTGATAGGTGCCGCCGGTGGCCCAGTCGGGCTCGCCCCGGCCCGCGCCCACCCAGACGAGGTCGGTCGCGTCGGCGGCGGTGGGGTTCGCGATGCCGTCCTTGAACCCCATCAGGTTGCGTGCCGCGCCGGACGGTCGCGGCGGGCTGATGAAGCCGGCCAGACGGTACCGCGGTTGCAGCGCACCCCTGGTGTGGCGGGTGATGTCGCGCAGCGCGTGGTGGACGGTGTCCGCGTTGTCCGCGCAGAGCTGCAGCATGAGATCGCCGTGGCACCAGTCCGGTTCCAGCGCGTCGTTGGCGAACGTGGGCATCGTCGCCAGCCGGACCGGCTTGCGGGCGGCCAGGCCGAACCGCTCGTCGAACAGGGACGCGCCGACCGACACGGTGACAGTGAGCCGGTCGGTCGGCACGTCCGGGCCGAGGACGCCGCTGTCGGGCGGCGGGCTGCCGGCAGGCGACTGGTCTGGGTCGTCGCGCGGCGCCAGACGCGCCGAGCCGGACTGGTCGGGCCCGGCACCGTATTGCCCGCCGGAGGCCAGCTCGCGGGTCCGGGCGGTGAGCGCGCGGAACACGTCCCGCAGCGCGCCGGGCGAGGTCGCCGCGACATCGAACGCGGCGAACGCCGCGTTGCGCTGCGCGGGCGTGAGGACTCCGGCCTGGTGCGGCCCGTGGAAGGGTGCGACATCGCCCGCCGCATCGCCCGCGACGGCGGCGCGCGGCGCGAGATGCCTCGGCTCGCCGCCGATTCCAGCGACCGCGGCCGCGCCGACCGCGCCCGCGGTCAGTCGCTTGATGGCGTCCCTGCGACTCACGCTCATGCGACGTGACTCCGATCCCTGATTGTCATGCGAAGCTCACCTCGCTCATCCGTCGTCCGGTCACGAGCCGGCCACCTCCAGCAGGCCCGGCACCCCGGCCAGGGTTTCCAGTGCGCCGCCCAGTGCGGCGTCGATGCGCAGGCGCCGTGCCGGGCTCAGCGCCACGGGCGCCGACCAGCCGCCACCGGTACGGGCGGCCGACAGCGCTTGTCGCAGCGCGTCCAGGCCGGCGTGGGCGGCCGGCAGCAGATCGGGCCGGCGAGCGTCGACCAGCGGGGCGAGAACGTCCAGCAGGGCCTCGGTGGCGTCCACGTCGGCCGAGGTCTCGGCCAGGCCGGCACCGCCGCCGAAGTCGGTCAGCCCGGTCAGGTGGTCGCGCTGGGCGTCCTCCAGGATCTCGTGCGCGCGCAGCGGCAGGTCGGTCGGAGGCGGCGTCTCCTGCGGCAGCGTGCCGCGCAGCCGGGCGAGGTCGGCGGCCAGCGCGTCGACGATGGGCAGCAGGCGCGCGGCCGGCTCGCCGTGCCACAGGCCGTACTCGACGCGGTGCAGGCCGGTGAACCGGGCATCGGCCGTTCCACGAGGCAACCCCTGCGGCAGGCCGTCGATGGCGTCGGCGAACTCGCCGAAGCTGCCGTACGCGGCACCGACGTGTTCCCAGGTCAGTTGCGCGGTCAGCCACGCCGCGCGGGCCCGGGCCAACGCGCCGCCGCCGACCGCGGTGCGCAGGGCCGCGACTTCGCGGGCGAGTTGGGTGAGCTGCCCGGCCACGTACCGCTGGTACGCCTCCCGGGCGGTCGCCAGGTCCTGCGAGAGCACCAGGGCCACCGGGGGTGCGGCCGGTACCAGGCACGGTGAGGTGATGGCGAGCCGGACGTACCGCGCGGTGCGCTGGCTGACGCTGATGCGGAACCCGTCGCCCGGGTTCTCCACGAGCAACTGGGAGTTCTGGCCCGGAGTGTCGTTGACGATCCGGTACCCGAGGTGCCGCCAGTACCCGCGCACGGCGGCAAGGGCGATGGGTGCGGCCGAGTCCGGAGACAGGTCGTACCGCGACGAGAGCGTGTACCTGCCCGGCTCGGCGGGACAGGCGACGAGGCTGCGGAAGCTGTCGGTGTAGCGCAGCCCGGGTATCCGGGCGACCGTGTCGCGCCGGTACCCGTCGGTCAGCTCCTGTGCCCGGGACTCGTTCAGCATGGGGTGCGGATGCCGTGGCGCGTGGTGCGGCAGCAGGAAGGCACCCAGTGCCGCCGCGACGGCCAGGACGGCGGTCGCGGCGGCGAACATGGTGCGGCGGGTGGGCACCGACATCAGTAGGTGAAGGCGTATCCGGCCGAGGAGACGCCGCAGGCGGACACGTAGAGGGTGTAGCTGCCATGGGCCAGGCTGGACGGGAGGGTGAAGTCGGTCGTCTGCGTCTCACCCGGCTTGCTGGTGATCATCGAGCTGAAGTTGGCGGTACGGGCGAAGTACACGTGCCCGGCGCTGTCCTTCAGGTACACGATGGGGTAGTTCTGCGGGTTCTGGTAGTCGTCTTCGCCGAGGCTCACCAGTCCGGACAGTTGGGTGCCGGTGAGGTGGTAGGTGCCGCTGCCGGTGACCGAGGTGACCGTGGGGCGCCACGCGGCCTTGGGCGAGCCGACCGGGGTGTATACCCAGTTACGGCTGCCGGCGGCGGCCAGAACCTGGCCGTTGGGCAGGTTGATGAAGTTGACCGGTGCGCCCCGGGAGTCGTTCGGCTGGCTGATCGTGGCCATCGTGTTGGTGGCCGGGTCGAACTCGTTGATCAGCGCGCCCGACGCGGAGCCACACTCGTTGGTGAGCCAGGAGCAGCGCACCGAGTCGTAGATGACCTTGCCGTTGCCCTCCGGGGTGGCGTACACATCGTCCACAAAGGACCCCTGCGGGATGGCCGGGCCCTGCGCCCAACTGCCCGGGTCGGACGGCTTGGCGCCGGGCGTGTAGATGACCGAGGTGTTGTGCCCCATGGCCAGGATCCGCCCGTCGTACATCAGGGTCACCGTCGAGGTGTCTGTGCTGCCGCTCGCGTACGAGGACGGTGGCCGGGCCACCGTGTACCAGGCGTTGGCGGCTGGATCGTACCGGTAGGCGCCGCCGTTGCTGATCGACACGATGCTGCCGTCGGGCAGCGGTACCCAACCGTCCTCGGCCGCCGAGGCCGGGCGGTTCGGGCCGGCGGTCCAGGAGTTGGTGGACGGGTTGAAGATCTGGGTCCGTGCGCTGCGCTGGTCGCTGGCGACGATCCGGCCGTCCTTGAGGTGCGCGGTGCCGGTGTCCCACAGGTTGCCGTAGAGCCCGGACTGGCCCAGCGTCCAGGTGTTGGTGACGGGATTGTAGAGCTGGACTCCATTGTGGTCGTTCGACGAACTGCCCGACGGCCACTGGTACACGTATTCGCCGCCGGCCTGATAGAACCGCCCGTCCGGCAGGATCTGCTCCTGCGCCGCGCCCACCCCGTACGGTGAGGTGGCCAGCTGCACCCAGGTGCCCTTGGTGTAGTCACCGAACTGGTCGGGCACCAGCTTGACCCACTGGTGCAGGTCCGAGCCGTTGGACAGTATGCTGCCGTCGGTCATCAGCCACATGAAGGTTCCCGCGCCGCCGTTGTACGGGTTCACCGGCACCGCGGTCCAGCTGCCCGGGGTTCCCGGTACGGGCGGCGGTGAACTCGTGCCGCCACCCGACGTCGGCGTGGGCGACGGCGAGACCGTCCTCGACGGGGTGGGCGACGGCGAGACCGTCCTGGACGGCGTGGGGCTCGGCGACCTCGTTCCCGTGGGTGTGGCGGTCGGGCTGGACACCCCGCCGGTGCAGGAGACGCCATTGAGGGCGAAGGCGGTCGGCGACGGGTTGGTGGATCCGTTCCAGGTCCCGTTGAACCCGAAGCTTGCCGTGGCGTTGGTGGCGATCGCCGCGTTGTAGCCGGCGTCGGTGACGGTCACCGCGCTGCCGCTCTGCGTCGCCGACGCGTTCCACGCCTGCGTCACCGTCTGCCCGGCGGAAAACGACCAGGTCAGTCGCCAGCCGTTGATCGGGTCGCCCAGGTTGGTGACGTTTACGTTCGCGGTGAATCCCGAACTCCACTGTGTACTTACTGTGTAGCTCACCTGGCAACCTGCCGCGGCGGCATCCGCCGCGACGGCGGTGATCACCGTGGCGGCGATGGTTGTGGCTGAGGCCGCGGCCAGTAGCACGCGGCGTCGTCTCGTGTGCATCGCAGACTCCAGAGGCAGGGGTTGGTGTGCGCCCGGTCCGCGAAGCTTGGCTCCCGCCGTCGAGGGTAGAGAAACGAACCCGTCGGGACAAGCGGTATGCCGTACTCACTTCGATATATCGAATGCGCAAGCGCTTCCGTCGGATCTTCGCGCGGCCTTTCCGCTGGCCTGCCGGGTGCCGTCTGGGATACCGTTCACTCACCTGTATCGATGGATTGACCTGCGCGGGAGCGACGCCGGTCCCGCGCGGCCCGACCGGGGTGGTCCCGGCACCCAGGGAATGCCCGGCGTCGCTACGCTGAACGTTCCGGGCCTCACGCTCCCGACGTCCGATCTCCCCCGACTTCTCCCCGGATCTCCCCGACTTCTCACTGGAGTGGCACGATGAGGAAGGTGCCTCGATGAGTGTCCTCACGACGGTCTCCGCCGACGGCACCGAGGTGCGGGCCGTCGATCAGGGCCAGGGCAGGCCGATCCTCATCGTCCATCCCGGACTCGACGACGGCTCGTCGTGGCACTGGGTGGCGAAGCGGCTGAGCGAGCGCTTCCGAGTGCTGCGGCTGCACCGCCGCCAGTACCGGCTCGATCTGGCGGCGAGCCTGCCGTGCACGATCGAGCAGGAGGTCGACGACCTGCTGGCCCTCACGTCCGCCATCGGCGAGCCCGTCCTGGTCGTCGGCCACTCCTCCGGCGCGGTCGTCGCGCTGGAGGCTCTGGTGAGGTCGGCCGGGCCGTTCCGACCAGTCGCGCCCGGCGGGCCTGGCGCCGCGCCACGACCCAGACCAGTCGTCGCCGGGGCGGTCCTGTACGAGCCCCCGATCCACCTCCGCGCCGGCGAGTGGAGCGAGACAATCGACCGTGCCAGGACCGCGCTGGCCACCCGCGGACCCGGCGCGGCGTTGACCATCTTCAACCGCGACATCGTGGGCATGCCCCGCCGGACCGCCGGGCTGGTCCGGCTGCTTCTCGCCGTGCTCCCCCGGCTGCGTGCGCTCACTCCGCACCAGCTCGACGACGCCACGGCCATCGACCAACTCGCGGTCCGGCTCGACGAGTACGCCCGGATCGAGGTCCCCACCGTGCTGCTGGGCGGCGACCGCAGCCCCGCCCATCTCGGCGACCGCCTCGACGCGCTGGCCGGTGCACTGCCCGACGCCCAGAAGGTCGTGCTGCCCGGCCAGGGCCACCTCGCCCAGCAGAGAGCGCCCGAGGCTGTGGCCCGCGTCGTCGCGGCGCACGCCGACAAGACGCTGGGCTGAACAACCCTTCCCGGCGACGAACAGCGTGGCGAGGTGCCCGCCCGGGCACCTCGCCGTGCGACTAGCTAGTTGCCGTCGAGTCCCCAGAAGTTGGCCCCGAAGGCCAGGAAGTTGACGGCCACCGTGACCGGAACCTGGAAGAAGTTGTCCGTGTGAAACACCGCTGTTCCGAAGGAGGCCCCGTCCAGGAGACTGAAGACGCAGCTGTCGGCTCCCCCGCCCCCGATGCACGATGCGATGTCCTTGCGGAAGGCCACCAGGTTCACCACGATAGCCAGCGGTCCGCAGACGACATCGACGACGGGAATCAGGGCACAGACGGACAGCGCCGGCCCGATCAGACCGAGGTTGTTCCAGACCCACGTCGCCCCGACGGCGATCGCGTGCCCGGTCATGTCCGCGGCCTCGCCCACGGCGTTGCGCACGTCCTCGTAAAGCGTCCGCTCGTGATGGAGTTCCCGGCCGTGGATGACGGTCAGTTCCGGCGGGGCGTTGTAGCCGCCGACCCGGCCCCGTGGTCCGTCCGCGGCGTCCCAGTCGTGCTGCGCCGCCCGTTTGACCGCCGCCTCCCGTTGCGCGCGACGCTCGGCCTCGTCGACCAGCTTGCGGCAGTAGTTCTCGTCACCACGCTGGCAGCTCGCACCGAAGTCCTTCTGGCCCGCGTGCGACACGGGTGGTGACGAGGACTTAGGCGTCGCCGGCGTCGGCGGCTTCGGCGAGTTGCCGCTCGCGGCGGGCGGATGCGGGTAGTAATGACCGGCATCGGCCCAGCCGTAGTCGCCCTCGCTGATGGCCCGGCCGTCGGGGTCGCTCATCGTGGTCGGGTTGTTGCCGGCGTACGCGTAGGCGTTGAACTGTTGCGGGTCCCGTGGGTCAAGGACCGGATCGACGGACAGGAACCTGCCGGTCGCCGAGTCGTACTCCCGGGCGCCGAGGTGGGTCAGGCCGGCGGGCTGCTCGATCCCGCCGACGAAGCCGTGCGATCCGGGCCAGGGCGGTGGGGTGCTGTCACGGGTGTTGCCAAATGGGTCGGTGCGGCGTTCGGTGAGCTTGGCGGTACTCGCGTTGATGGAGAGGTCGTCCGTGCCGTGCTGGTCGTGCGCCATCCAGTTGAGCCCGGCCACTCCTCCGGCCGTACGCACCGCCACCGTGGCGCCGCCGAAGGTGTAGTAACGGGTGCTGCTGCTCTGCTTGGTACCGGCGTTGTAGCGCAGCTCCGCACCGTCCAGGTACACGACGACGGTGCCGCCGCTGTCCTTGCTGGCGATCAGGTTGGTGTCGGCGTCGTACTGGTTGGTGGTGACCGTGGTGCCGTCGGTGACGGTGCCGACCTTGCCGTACGGGGTCCAGGTCAGCGTCTGGGTACCGTCGGGTGTGGGCCGGCTGGTCGTGTTGCCCGCCGCGTCGTAGCCGTAGCCGCCGGTGGCCGCCGCGGACACGCCCGCACCGCCGACCGAGGCGATCGCGTGCGGCCGGGGCCGGCCGCCGTTGGGGTACGTGTAGGTGCGGGTGACCGCAGCGAGTGCGGTACCGGCGGTTGCGGCGACCGGGTGGACGGTGTCGGTGTGCCGGTTGCCGACCGCGTCGTAGGTGTAGGACGTCCAGTACGGCGCCGGGCCGCCGATGCCCGTGCCGGGCGCCCCGCAGCCGGTGGCCGTGGTGGTCCACGCCTCGATGAGCTGGCGCATCGGGTCGTAGGCGAAACACTGCCGGTCGGTGTCGCCGATGAACGGCGTGTCCGCGACACTGGTGACGTTGCCCGCCGGGTCGTAGCCGGTGTTCACGTCCTGTACCGACCGGGGTGCCTGGCCACTCACCTGGTCGCGCTGGCGGTCGACGGTGGTGCGGATCAGCCGCCGGGTACCCGGGTCGAAGTAGAAGGTCTGCAGCGCCTGCTCGGGGTCGTCGCCGAGCTGGACCTGTGCCAGCTCCCCGAATTCGGTGTAGGCGGCGTCGTGTACGTAGTGGTTCGCGCCGCTCATCGCGTACGGGTTACCGAAGCTGTCGTACGAATAGCTGAGCGTCTCCGCCGCGATGCCCGGCATGCTGGGCAGGCTCACGGTCGCCGGGCTGCCGTCCGGCTTGTAGGTCATGCTCGTGGTGAAGCTCGTGCCCCAGCTGCCGGCGGGGTCGACCTGACCGGGCGGCAGGGTCAGCCGTTTTCCGGTGGGCCGGTAGGCAGCGTCGTAGCCGGTGATCGCGCTGGTGTATTCGTCCGCCCCGACCTTCCGGGTGGACGAGGTGAGCTGTCCCTTGAGGATCGTGTCGTAGGTCCACGAAGCCAGCAGCGCACCGCTCGGCGAACCCTGCCGCTCCTCGACCTTGCGGCCGAGTTCGTCGTACCGGTAGGCAGTGGTGACTCCCCGAGCATCGGTGGTGCCGATCACCTGGCCGGCGTCGCCGTAACTGGTGGTCGAGTCGCCCTTGTCCGGGTCGCTGCTGGCGGTCCGGTGGCCGAGCAGGTCGTAGCCGTACCGCCAGGTGTTACCGCCGACGTCGGTCATGGTGGCCAGTTCGTCGCCGTCGGTCCAGGTGTAGCCGGTGACGTCGTGCTGCCCGCTCAGCGCGCCGCCGGCCGCCGGCCGCTGCTGGTAGCGCCACACCGCCGTGGCCCGGCCGCGGGCGTCGGTGTACGTGGCCGTCGGCGTCCCCCCGACCGGCGGGGTGACCTCGGTGTGGTCGCCGAAGTACCGGGTACTGGTGCGGAACAGCTCGGCGCCCAGCGACCTGGTCACCGACTCGGTGGCCCGTTCGGCGGCGTCGAAGGTGGTTCGGGTCATCCGGGGAACCGCGGCGTCGGCGACGCCGACCAGTGCGGTGCCGGGTGTGCCGCCGTCGGAGTACGGCCCGTTGGTCTGCACCGCCAGGCCGCGCGAGTCGTAGAGGGTGTCGCTGAGCACCCGCAGTGCGCCGGCGCCGGTCGGGTTCGGCCCGGGCTGCTGGGTCTGCCGCGGCCGCAGGAACCCGTCCAGAAGTTGGTAGCCGGTCAGCGTGTTGTTGTTGGCCTTCAGAGTGGTGGTGCTGGTCCAGCTCGGACCGTCGGGGCGTACCTGATAGGCGTAGCTGGTGTTCGGCCCGTCGCCGCCCGCCCTGCTGCGGCCGGGCTGCCACACCCCGGTCAGCCGGCCGAGCGCGTCGTAGGTCTGGTCGGTGCGTCGTAGGTTGGCGTCGACGGTGCCGGTCGGCGCGCCGACCGTCGGGTTCAGTTCGCTGGTGGTGCTGTGGCCCAACGGGTTGGTCACGGTGGTGCGGGTCGGCAACCCGGTGGCCGGGGTGTAGCTGGTGGTCGTCTTGTGGTCCAGAGCGTCGAACGCGTCCAGCGGGCGGCCGTAGTCGTCGTAGCTGCCGCGGGCGGTCGTGATCCAGGTGGCCGCGTCCTTGAGCTTTTCGGTCCGGGTGACGTTTCCGGCGGTGGGTGCCGCGGCCAGCGCGCCGCCGTCGTAGTAGGTGCGGGTGCCGGAGACCGCGTCGCCCGGCCCGGCCGTGGTCCCACACGCCACCGCGTCCGTTCTGACCTCGACCGGCAGTTCGATCAGCCAGCTGGTCTCGTTGCGGGCGTAGGTCGTCGTGGTGCACCGGTCGTCGTCGGGCGTGCCGGTGTCGCCCAGGTCGCTGTTCTCGACCGGCAGACCCTGGTCGTTGTAGCCGGTGTCCGTCTGGGTGGTGCGCCAGCCGCGGGTGCTCCCGTCGGGATTCTGCAGGGCGGTACGCGTGACGGTCCTCCCGGTCCGTACCACGTAGGACTGCGAGGTGCCCTGGGTCGCGGTCGGCCCGTGTTGCCAGGGATCGTTGATCGTGCTGGACAGTACCGGGCCGTCGACGCCGTCGTAGGTGATCTGTTCGCGCAGGAACCCGGCCAACTGCTCGTCGTCGTTCCACTCCACGCCCTGCGAGTCCTTGACCGTACCGGGCCGGGTGCCGCCGGGCAGGTGGTCGCCGCGCATGCCCCGGAAGTACGTGTACCGGGTGGCCGACGGGGTGAGCTTGTCCGGGTCGCCGTGGGTGACCACGACTTCCTGGTAGCCGCGATACTGCGACCAGGTACGGAAGTCCGGCGGCACGAGCGGGTTGTCGTTGTAGTGCCAAGCGGCACCGCCGTTGTACCGGTAGCTGGTCACCTCGGTCGGTTGCCCGCCGACCCGGTCCTCCAGGGACACCGAGGACACCACGTACTTGTTCATCCAGTCGTGGCGCAACTGGTCGCCGTCGGGGGTCCAGGTGGCCGGGAAGCAGCGGCTGGTGTTGGTTTCCGGCGCCGGCAGCGCCGTGGGCGAGCAGTCGGTGTCCGCGTAGTCGACCCAGGTCCATCCCCCGGACTCGTTGTTGATCCGGTGGATGCGCCACTTGTTCAGCGGCAACAGCCCGTCGGTGTCGGAGTTGACCCGGTTGGCCCTCGGCACCCCGTCGAACACGACCTCCGGCAGGGTGACGTTGCCACCCGTCACGTTCTCGCCGGCGGCCAGTCCGGTGTGGACGATGCCGTGCAACCACAGCGACGCCGTGGTGCCGTCGGTGTTCTCCGGGTACAGGTGGTTCAGCGTCCACCGGTCGACGCCGCGCCACGCGCTCCCGTCCCATACCCGCGTGGTGACTGTGGCGAGCCGCTTGGTGGACCAGAACGTCGGCGAGTAGTGGATGCCGCAGTTCTGCCCGTCCGCGCACGCCTGGTCGGCCGGCACGTCCGGGGCCGGGTTGCCCCGTTCGGCCGACTCGAAGACCACCTGAGCCGACGGGTGCTGTCCACTGCGCGCGCCGTACTCGATGTGCTCCAGCACCCCGCCGCGGACGTAGGGGGTGGGTTTGCGCGCGTCGACGTCACGGCTGTAGTTGTTGGTCTCCGGGGTGTAGAAGTAGTCGATCACGTTGCCGCGCGCGTCGACGACCTGGTCGAGGTTCCAGCGGTACGCCTGCTGGCACCAGGAGGCGTCGAAAGTGGACTGGTGGCACGGTTCACCCGGGTCGTTGCCGAAGACCGGCTCGGTCCACGCCGCACCGTTGCCGCGGCCGAAGAAGTACTGGGTTCCGTCGGTGGTGGTCACCTTCCAGTACTCGCCCTGGTTGGCGCCGTTGCCGGCGCCGGTCAGATGCTCGACCCGGGAGCCGTCGTCGTTCTTCGGCCGCCAGAGGTTGCCACCCGCGGGTACCAGAACCGAGGAGTGTCCCTCGAACGTGAGGGTGGCGTTGTCGGTCGCCCAGCACAGGTCCCCGGTCCTCTTCGACGGATCGGTGATGTCGTCGAAGCATGCCTTGTAGCCACGGTCGATCGAGCCCGGCCACAGAGACCACCCCTCGCCCACCCACGACGGCTGGTTGTTGGTCGCGGCCGTGTGCCCGTCCACGGCTGCCGACGAGTACGACAGCGCCAGGTCGGGCTGCAACCCACCGGGCACCGCCGGTACCCGCAGCGGGTAGGCGTAGTCGAAGTCGCCCGACTGGGTCGACACCGACCAGGTCCCGGACGGTGCCAGCGAGGTGGCCTTGTAGCTGCCGGTCTGCCCGTCCGGTGCCGCGGTCAGCGCGTACGTCTCGGCGCTGCCGGCGAGCGCCACGTCGGCGGTGATCCGCCCGGTCTTCAGGTCGTTGCCGGTCGGCAGAACCGTGGCCGGGCCGGTACCGTCCGGCAGCCGCACCAGCCGCAGTCGCGCCGCCCAGTCGCCGCCGTACGCGTGGCGGAAGGCCGCATAGTCGAGGTGCAGCGGCACCGTGGTGGCGTCGGCCTTGCCGTCCGCGCGCTGCAGCCGCAGGATCAACCCGTCCACGCCCTGCGCCGACGTCGCCGAACGGTCTGCCACCTCGACCCGGACGGCCGGCGCGGACGAGTCGGTCCAGACCGGCAGCCCGCCCGGCCGGGCGGGATTGTTCGGGCCGGCCGCCGCGTCCACATTGGCCGTGCCGGCGCCGGGCCAGGACACCACCGGGGCGGTGGGCGCGACCGCGGCCGAGGTCGCGTCGTCCGGCAGTTTCTTCACCGGTACGCCGGATCCGTCGATCAGGTGCGCCGCGTCGGGTTTGCGGGGCGGCCAGGTCGCCCCGGCCGCCTGTGCCGGGATCGGGGCCTGCATCAGGCCCACCACGACGGCCACGGCCATGATGGCGGCGAGAATGCGACGCATCATTGGTTGCCTCCGAATTCGGTGATCACATAGCCGAGCGGTTGACCGGTCTCCGGGGCGCCCTCGCAGAACCGGTCCAGCGACTCGAACCGGTCGCCGTCCACGTCCCGGCAACCAAACAGGGGCGCCGTCGTCGCGGCGCCGGGGGGCAGGTCGTCGGTGGGCCACACCCAGCCGGTGGTACCGAGTTTCTGGCCGCCCTCGCAGGCGGCGGCGGTGGACAGGTACTCGTCGGCACCGTCCAGGCAGACGTACAACGTCTGCCCCACATCGGTCATCGAGACGTACCCCAGGCGGGCCTGCGCGGTGTAGATGCCCGGCTGGTGCCCGCCGGTGGCGCTGGTCCACCGGGTCCCGCCCAGTTCGCTGAAGCGGATCAGCGGCGCGTACAGCCGGGTGTAGCCGAGGGTTCCCTCGTTGCGGATGTGGTCCGAGGTGCTCTCGCAACCGGCGTCGTTGGAGATGAAGTGGTCGCCGTTGGCCAGCACCACGCAGCGGTACACGGCCTGGGTCGGCACTCCCGGCGGCGGCGTGCTGTACATCAGCCCGGCCGGCCCCAGCACCTCGTGGTCGGCGCAGGTGTCGGACAGGTCGAGGAAAAAGCCGCCGGAATAGCGGCAGGAGTACACCATCTGGGTATTGGCCGCGGCCACCGGAGCGGCATACCCGAGCACCCCCTCCAGGTGGTAGCCCGGCGGCACCGGGCCCGGCCCGGCGTAGTGGCGCCCGTCGTCGCCGGCGAACCGCTCGAACGCCCCGCTGTACAGCGACGGCGGGCTCGGGTCGGTCTGTCCGCTCAGCGCGGCGAGCTGCGGATCGGACGGCACACCGGTGTAGGCGTGCACCTCGTCGATGGCGCCGGCCCACCATTCGCTGCCGGCGCCCCGCCCCAGTACCAACGGGCCGGTCGTGTCCGGCGTGCCCGAGGCGACGGACGCGCTGCCTTCCAGCGCGGCATCGACATAGATGCGCAGCGCACCGGCCCCGGCGTCGTACACGCCGGCCAGGTGGGCCCACTGGTTGGCAACCGGTGCCTTCTTCGCGGTCACCGTGGTGCCGTCCGGCAGCCGGAACGCCCACTTGCCGGTGTCGCCACGGTACTGCAGGGCGAAGCCGTCCTGGCTCACAGCGGTGTGGGTGCCGCCGTCCACCGTCTCGAGCTTCACCACGGCAGTCAGCGTGAAGCTGGAACTGGTGCGCACCGCCGGTCCGGCCGTGGCGGCCGCGCCGGCACCGGCGACGTGGAACGCGCCGCCACCCACCCGGCCCGGTACCCAGGACGCGTCGCCGCTGAGCACGACCGTGCGATAGTTGCCGGAGATATCACCGGGATCCCGGTCGAGCGGGTAATCCGCCTCCTCGACCGGCGGAGTGGCCAGCCGATCGATCTCGCTGCGCGGCACGGAGCCGTTGGGGTCCGCGGGATCCGCCGGATCCGCCGGTTCCAGCGAGGGGACGTCGGTCAGCACCCGGTCGTAGACGCGCACCTCGTCGAGCGCGCCGACCCAGCCGCCGGTGTAGCCGCCGCCGGACTTGCTCCGTCCGATCTGGACTCCGCCGGTGGCGTTCCACGACACGGTCACCGGAGCGGTGCCCTGCAGCACCCCGTCGACGTACAGGCGCGTTTCGTGGGCGGGTGCGTCATACACCCCGATCAGGTGCGTCCACGCGCCGACCCGGGGAGCGGCGGTGGCCGGTACCGCCACCGCAGACCCGACGGCGTCGGTCGGGTTCAGCTGGAAGGCGAAGCGCTGGCTCCCGGCCAGGTAGCCGAGCAGGAAACCGGGCACGGTACCGCCGTCCTGGCTGACCGCCGCGTGCGTGACGCCGTCCGACCGGTCCAGCCTCACCCACGCCGCGACCGAGAAACTCTGATCGGTACGCACCGCCGGGCCGCCGCCGGGAGCCACATAGGAGTCGGCGCTCCCGTCGAACCTGAGCGCGTCGCCGAGCCGACCCAGCACCCACTGGTAGGGTCCGGCCGCGACCGTCCCGTTGTGCGCGTGCGCGGCCGACGAGTCCGGTACGGCCGTGTCGTCCCGGCCGCCGTCCAGCCGCCACTGCGCCACCGGGCCGCGCCCGCGCAGCACGCTGAATCGCAGATTGCGGCAGGCACCCACGTTGTCGGCCCGGTCGACCGCGGCCACCCAGAGATCCCAGGTCGCCGCCTTCAACGGGGTCACCGCGATCGAGGCCGACTCGGTCCGCTGGCCGCCGGGGAAGGACACCACCTGCTGGCTGTCCACACTCGACGGCGTCGTGCAGGTTCCGCCGCCTTGCGTCAGCCCGTACCGGAAGCTGACCACCCCGGGGTCGCCGCTCGTCGCGATGAAAGTGACCGGCGAACCGGCCGTCGACGGCGGCTGGGACGCGCTCAGCTGAACCTCCGGAACGGCCGGCGCGGTGTTGTCGATGTCGACCTGGCACCACCCGGAACCGGTCTGCGGCCCCCAGGGCCCGTTCACCCGGCCGTCGCCGGAGCGTGCGTGCCAGGAGAGCTGCCGGCCGTCGGCGAACGTCGCGGCCGGAATCTGCGCGGTGAACTCCGAGCCGTTGCCCAGCGGGCCCGGATTCGCGCCGCCGACCCTGCCGCCGCCGCGGTCCGCCCACTCGAATTCGGTCCACAGGCTGTCGGCCGGGTCCGGGTCGGTGGCGACGGTGCGCAGCGTCAGCGGGCTCGCCGCGTTGTTGACGTAGTTCGGGTTCGTCGGATCCGTGCTGCACGCCACCGTCTTCGTGCCCGCCGAGATGAACGGGCTCGACGGCGCGTTCGGCGGCCAGTCGTAGTGCACCAGCAGGGTGAAGCCGTCGAGCTTCTTCCACGCCAGCTGCTCACCCTCGTTGTTCGCGTGCAGCATGAACGCCACGTAGTCGGTCCGGGTGACGTCGTTGGAGTAGCGGACCTGGTCACCCACTCCCCAGCCGATCCAGGCCGGCCCGCAACTGGCGTTGTAGCCGTGCATCTCCGCCCGCGGCCCACCGATGGCGCCGGGAAACGAGCTCTGCTGGTTCCTCCAGGTCAGTCCCTCCCCGAACGGCAGCACGTGCTCCAGATCGACCGCGATGTCACGCCCACCCCCGTTGCAGCTGGGCGCGTACACCTCGTGCGCGTTGAACTCGGCACCGCTCGTCTGGCCCGGGATGTTCAGAATGGTTGCACCGTGCAGCGCCCTGATGTCGAACTGCACGTAGGTCCGGGCGATCCCGATGCCGTTGCAGGTGCCGTCGTTGTAGCACTGGCCCACCTTGGCCACCGGACCGTCGGGGCCACCGTTCCAGTACGCCTGATCCGGCTTGCCGGAGAACACCTTTGCCCAGCCTGCCCCCGGCGGTGGGAAGTCCCCGCCGGAAGCCGCCGCCGCGTGCCGTGTCTCGCCGGCCCGCGCAGGCCCAACGGCGTGCAACCGCGCGGTGAAGGTGCCGTCCGGCTCGGCGAACACCTCCTGCGCCGCCGTTCGCTGGGACAGCACCTCCACCCGGCGCCCGGACGCGTGCGCCGCGGCCACCGCACGGGCCACCTCGCTCACCGCCGCCGCTGGTCCCGCGTCCGGCGGCGATATCGCCGCTTGCCCGACGCCGGGCGGCACACCCAGCACCACCACAACGACCAGGCCGGCCCAGAGAATCCTGCGCATTGTGCCCCTTCCCCCGACTCATGAACCCGCGGCAGGGGCACCGCCGTCGGGTGAACAACGGTCCGGTTTCCTTGCCCACGGAGCGAACGCCGGCGCCCGGTGCTGGCGAGCCGCCACGTGAGCCCGGGCGTTCAGTCAGCGAGAGCGTCGATGCGGTCGAGCGAGATGCCCGGCCAGCTCAGGCAGGGCGCGAGTTCGACGTAGCTGTGCACTGGCGGAACCGTATTCGCCGCCCACCCCGTGAGGACAGGTCCGGCGGCCATCATGTCCGAGATTCTGGAAAACGTGTCCGGCGAACGGCCTGGCGCGCTTCTACGATGGCGACATGCACGAACGGCGCGTGGTCGTCGTCGGCTATGACGGCATCGAGCTGGTGGACGTTGCGAGCGTCACCAGCTGTCTCGACATGGCCAACCGGCTCGGTGCGACACCCGCCTACACCTGCCGGTTCGCCACCTTGTCCGGCGGCGCGGCGCGTTGTGACTCCGGGTTGGAGCTGCCCAGCCAGATAGCGTTGCGGGACGTGCTCCGCCCGGTACACACCCTTGTCGTCTCCGGCGGTCTCGGGCACGCCGCAGCCGCCGCGGACCGCGACCTTCTCGCCCAGGTGCAGAGGCTGGCCCGAGGCGCAAGCCGCGTGGCGTCGGTGTGCACCGGTGCGAGCGTGCTCGCCGCGGCCGGGCTGCTGGACGGTCGGCGGGCGACCACGCACTGGAACTACGCCGCCGAGGTGGCCGCCGCGTATCCGGCAGTGCGATTCGACCCCGCGCCGATCTTCGTACGGGACGATCGCGTGTGGACGTCCGGCGGCGTCACCTCGGCGCTGGACCTCACCCTGGCGTTCGTGGAGGCCGACCACGGCGCCGAATTGGCCCGCTGGGTAGCCATGGGCATGGTCACGTACCTGCAGCGACCGGGCAACCAGGCGCAGATGAGCATGTTCGTGCGTGCCCGGCGCCCCGAGCACGCCGTGGTGCGGCGCGTCCTCGACCACGTCACGGCCAATCCCGACACGGACCTCTCCACCGTCCGGCTCGCCACGGTGGCCGGTGTGAGCGAGCGGCACCTCACCCGGCTGCTGGTCACGCACGCTGGGCAGACCCCGGCCCGGCTCGTCCGCCAAGTGAGGCTGGAGGCGGCGGCCACCGCACTGGTCACCACCGACCAGGCCGTCTCGGCCATCGCCAAGGCGACCGGGTTCCGCTCCGGCGAAACCCTGCGCCAGGCGTTCAGCGCGTGGTTCGGCATCTCGCCGACGCAGTACCGAACGGTCCACCGTCGGCGCGCCGAGAAGTCCTGACAATCTCCGAGCTGGATGTCCATCTTCTGGCTCCGTGGTCGCCTTCTGGTTCCAGCGATCGGTCTTCTGGCTCCGGCGATCGGCCTTGTGGTTCCAGCGATCGGCCTTTTGCCTGGACATCGGCCTTCTGGCTCCGGCGATCGGCACAGGACACGGCCGAGAGTCGACCTCGACGGCGGCTACGCCCTACGGTGGCGGAATGACCCCGGAGGAGATGGTGGCCGCAGCGATCGAGGTCGCGGAGGCCGGGATGGCCGCGGGCGAGATGCCGATCGGTGCGATCGTGGTGATGGGCGACGAGGTTGTCGGTAGCGCGTACGCCTCAGAACACACGCTGCGGCGGCACCTCGTGCATGCCGACCTGCTCGCCATGATTCAGGCGGACGCCAAGCTCGCGTTCGCCAAACGACCGCAGCCACTGCGCCTGGCCGTCAATCTCGAGCCGTGCGTGATGTGCCTGGGCGCCGCCATGGTGCTGGGCGTCACCGATATCTACTACGCACTCGAGTCGCCAGGCGACGGCGGCGCCGGGATCGCCGCGTCCTGGAAGAACAGCCCGGACACGCCGTTCTTCGTCGCGCCCCGCGTGGTGGGCGGGATCCGACGCGCGGAGAGCCGGGACCTGTTCCGCCGGTACTGCGAGGATAGGCCGGACAACACAGCGACCCGCTGGGCCCGCACCCTGATGGAACCGCAGCAGTGATCCCGCGTCATCGACGGCCCCGGGCCCTATGCGCAAGGTGGACAGGACGGCGGTGAGCCGATGATCAGATGGTGAAGCCCCCGTCGACGTTGACCGTAGCCCCGGTGATGTAGCGTCCGTCCGGGCTGCTGAGGAACGCCACCACGTTCGCCACGTCGGCTGGCGCCGCATAGTGGCCGAGGGCTGTGTACCCGTTGATCGTGTCGGCATTAGGACCGTCAGCCGGGTTCAGTTCGGTATCCGTCGGCCCCGGATTCACCAGGTTCACAGTGATCGCCCTGCCGCCGAGTTCGCGTCCGAACGCCTTGGTCAGGCCGACCAACGCGGTCTTGCTCATCGCGTACAGGGAAAAGCCCGGAAACACCGCCCGCTCCGCCATGTTGCTGCCAATGTTGATGATCCGCCCACCGGCCGACATGTGGCGTACCGCAGCCTGGGAGGCGACGAACGGCGCCCGGACGTTGACCGCGACCGTCTGTTCGAACTCTCCCAGGCTCAGTTGCTCCAGTGGTCCGAGCAGGAACGCGCCGGCGTTGTTGACCAGGATGTCCAACCGGCCCAGCTCGCCGGCGGCCCGGTCAACCGCGGCGACGACAGCCGCTGGGTCGGCACTGTCCGCCTGCACGGCGATCGCCCGCCGTCCCGCGGCCTTGATCTGATCCACCACGTCGTCGGCGCGTTGTTGATTCTGTTGAAACGTCAGCGCCACATCGGCGCCTTCCTCGGCCAGGCGCAGCGCCACGGCAGCGCCAATGCCACGACCGCCACCCGTAACCAGTGCTACCTTGCCGTCAAGCGCGTTCTTCATAGCGGAAAGTCTCGTCGACTAAAACGCTGGCGTCTGGCGGTGATCGGACGTCGCGTTCGTATCACCCCGATAGCAACCAGCGACCCTGGATTCAGTCCTCGGACGTCGGGAGCGACAACGCCCGTCAGGGTTATCCACAGCCCCTTCTATGTAGGTCGAAAGTGTCGTAGCCCGTC
>NZ_BONZ01000029.1 GCF_016862975.1 Rugosimonospora africana | reverse complement strand
GACCGGCGAAGACTGAACCGACCGGGAAACCGGCCACCCCGACGACCCAGCCCACGAGGATCCGGGTCGCGATGTTCTGGCCGCGAGGATCCGGCCCACGAGAATTCGGGCCACGAGGATCCGGGCAGCCAGGTTCGGGGTGCGAGAGCTCGGCCCGCGAGAGTTCGGCCCGCGACTCGCGCGGGAAGGATGCGGGAAAGACGCGAGCCGGTGTCGGCCGCGGGGCAGGTACGCGAGCAGCGTTCGTACGCGAGCAGCGTTCGTACCGGCCCGCGTGATCACGGGCCGGTACGCCCCTCCTGTCGACTCGCCTAGCGAATCTGGTCCCGCCGTGCGGGTGGGGGTCGCCGCGCGGACGGCACCTTTCCGGCTGCCCTTCCGATCGGCCGTTCTCCGATCGGCCGTTCTCGGACCAGCCGTCGTTCTCCAACCGGCCGCTTTCTCTGACCCGCCGGTTCTCCGACCGGCCGTGTTCTCCAACCGGCCGCTTCTCCGACCGGCTCCAGCCGGTCGATTCCTGGCTCAGTCGCTGATCGCGATCGGCGAGAACCGCCGTCCCGTCAGCCTCGTCGGCATCCGGCCGGCCGCCGACCTCGCCTGGCGAAGCTCGCCTGGCGGGATCTCACCCGGCGATCCCTCATCCGGCGAGGAGCTTGTCGAACTCGCCCTTCTTGGCGCCATCGAGGAACGAGTCCCACTCCTCCGTGGTAAACCGCACCGTGCCGGCCTCGGGGCTCTTACTGTTGCGAACCTCGATCAGCCCGGCGCAGCGGCGCGCCTCGACACAGCTGCCACCGTTGCCTGTCGACCTGCTGGACATCATCCAGGCGGTGTCGTCGTTCATCGGTACTCCTCCACGAGATTGACGTTCTACTGATCAACCTGGGCAGCACCTTGATCTCGGTCGGGCGCTCGCAACGCCACGCCCGACCCGGCCGGTCAGCGTCTACAAACTTTTTCCGCTCGCAGAACGTAACCAAGCAGGCCACGCAGTCAGGGCCCGTTGAAGAGCGCGCTGCCCAGCAGTCGGCACATCCTCACCCCTCCCCGTCAGTCTCATCTTTCACGACGAAATTCTGACGTACGTAGGGTAACCGAAAACAGTCATTGTGAACGATCTCTGCGTGACGACTTGTCGCCGCGAATTCTTGCACGATGCATCGGAACACTGTCATGCTTACCGATGTGTGACAAGCGGGGCCCGCCAACTCCGCCGCCCCACACCACCGCATCACCACCACAGCATCACCGCGAGGCACCGCGAACGCACCGCGAACGCATCATGAGCTGCAGCCATGAGGGGGACGGCCATGGATATCCCCGGCCCCACCGTGAGGGTCGACGCCGGCATGCGAGGGGGCACCGACTCGGCGTCGATCCGGCTGCGCCCGCGACCGACCGGCGGTCGCGTGGTCCCGCACCGCTCCACCTGTACCTGGTCGGTGTCCCAGCCGCCGACCGGTGGGCGCGCGGCGTACCACGGGCCGACCGGCGGTCGTGTGGCGGGAGGGTTGTCGCTCGACCGCGCTCATGACCGTCCGCACGGTAGTCCGCAGGACCGTTCGCAGGGTCGCTCACCCGGTCGCCCGGGTCGGTCACGCGGTCATCGGGTGGCGATCGCATGAACGCGTCCGGCCCGAGAGAGGAATTCACGGTCCGCTTCCCGGACCCGGCCAGCGAGCCGGATCATCCGGCCGAGGTTCAGGTACGCGGCACCGTCGACCACGACAGCAAGACCATCACGTACGAGCTGCCTGACAACACCCGTACCACCTTGGATGTGGTCACCGCTCGGGCGCTGCAGATGATTCTCTGGGAAGGGGTGTTCGGCTCGTTGCAGCCCAGCGGCCCGCGCCTGCGGGTCGAGCGCCGCAACAACGAGTGGCCCACGCGTTTCACCAACCACAAGCCGACCTGAGTACCCGACCGGGTCCGCCCCGGCACCCGGTCGGCTCCGGCGCAGGTCGGACGGATTCGCTACAAGTACCGTACCCAGCGCGTTTTGCGCAAGCGTCGGACGCTTGGATACGGTGTCATGGTGAGAATCGAGCGTCATTGGTGGAACGGGAACCGGAGCGTCAGCGGACGCCGTGACGTGTACATCCGCACCGATGGTCAGCGCTGGGAGGTGGAGGCGCAGGCCGGCGGCCTCACCGGGCGCTCCAAGGTGCAGCAGTGCCCCAGCCTGTCCTCCGCGGAGATTCTCGCCGACGCGTGGCGGGGCAGTCGCCCCGAATGGCGCGAGCTGACCCACTGAGTCGTCGACGGCTCTCGGGTGATGCCTCGGGGCGATGTCTCCGGGCGATGTCTCCCGTTAAGCGGAACCGACATCGGGTGATGGTGCGGGCACGAAGCGTGGTATCACCCTCCCGTCGTGGTTGCGCGACGCCGGCAGCGGGTACCCTCGGGAATTCCCGACGCCTTTCGACTGGAGCCTGACCACCGTGGAGCCGACGCGGCGCGCCGAGATCCGCACCCGCCGCATCCGCACCCACCGGGGCATCAAGCACCGAGGCACCAAGCACCGGGGCACCACCCATCGGGGCACCTCAGGGAGCGCGGCGTGACGTTCATCGACGAGTTGCGCCGGGATCCGTCCCCGGACGCCGTTTTCGACGCCTTCTCCCGGTGGGCGGCCGAGCGCGGGCTGGACCTGTACCCACACCAGGAGGAAGCGCTCATCGAGGTCGTCTCGGGTGCGAACGTCATCCTGAGCACCCCGACCGGCTCCGGCAAGAGCCTGGTCGCGATCGGCGCGCACGCCGCCGCCCTGGCACAGGAGCGGCCCACCTACTACACGGCGCCCATCAAGGCTCTGGTGTCGGAGAAGTTCTTCGCGCTGTGCGACGTCTTCGGCCCGGAGAACGTCGGCATGCTCACCGGCGACGCCAGCGTCAACGCCCAGGCCCCGATCATCTGCTGTACCGCCGAGATCCTGGCCAACATCGCGTTGCGCGACGGCGACCTGGCCGACGTCGGCCAGGTGGTCATGGACGAGTTCCACTTCTACGCCGAGCCGGAGCGCGGATGGGCGTGGCAGGTGCCGCTGATCGAACTGCCGCAGGCGCAGTTCCTCCTCATGTCGGCGACACTCGGCGACGTCACCCGGCTCGCCGACGACCTGACCCGGCGCACCGGCCGGCAGACGGCGGTGGTGCGCTCGGCGCAACGCCCGGTGCCGCTGCACTACACGTTCGCCATGACGCCACTGCACGAGACGCTGGAGGAGTTGCTCTCCACTCACCAGGCGCCGGTCTACGTCGTGCACTTCACCCAGGCGGCGGCGCTGGAACGGGCGCAGGCGCTGATGAGCACGAACCTGGCCACCCGGGCGGAGAAGGATCTGATCGCCGAGGCGATCGGCAACTTCCGGTTCACCGCGGGATTCGGCCGTACGCTGTCCCGCCTGGTACGCCACGGCATCGGCGTGCACCACGCGGGAATGCTGCCGAAGTACCGGCGGCTGGTGGAGACTCTGGCGCAGGCCGGCCTGCTGAAGGTGATCTGCGGTACCGACACCCTCGGCGTGGGCATCAACGTGCCGATCAGGACGGTGTTGTTCACCGCGTTGTCGAAGTACGACGGCACCCGTACCCGGCTGCTGCAGGCCCGGGAGTTCCACCAGATCGCCGGGCGGGCCGGCCGCGCGGGGTACGACACCATCGGTACCGTCGTCGTGCAGGCACCCGAACACGTCATCGAAAACGAACGCGCGGTGGCGAAGGCCGCCGGCGACCCGAAGAAGCTGCGCCGCCTGGTGCGCAAGAAGCCACCCGAGGGCATGGTGGCCTGGGCGCGGCCGACGTTCGAGCGCCTGGTCGCGGCCGAGCCGGAGCCGTTGAAGTCACAGTTCGCGGTGAGCCACGCGATGCTGCTCAACGTCATCGGCCGGCCCGGCGACGCGTTCGCCGCGATGCGTCACCTGTTGACGGACAACCACGAGGACCGTGCGGCGCAGCGCCGCCACATCCGCCGCGCCATCGCGATCTACCGGGCGCTGCTGGCCGGCGGGGTGGTCGAGCGCCTGGCCGAGCCGGACGCCGACGGCCGCCGGGTACGCCTGACCGTGGACCTGCAGTTCGACTTCGCGCTCAACCAGCCGCTGTCCCCGTTCGCGCTGGCCGCGATCGAACTGCTCGACCCGGACTCGCCCGGGTACGCGCTGGACGTCCTCTCGGTCATCGAGTCCACATTGGACAATCCACGCCAGGTGCTCTCCGCCCAGCAGTACAAGGCGCGCGGCGAGGCGGTCGCGCAGATGAAGGCGGACGGCATCGAGTACGAGGCTCGGATGGACCTGCTGGAGAACGTCACGCACCCGAGGCCGCTGGCCGACCTGTTGGAGGACGCCTACGCGATGTACCGGCGCGGGCACCCGTGGGTCGCCGACCATGAGGTGGCGCCGAAGTCGGTGGTCCGCGACATGTACGAGCGGGCGATGACGTTCACCGAGTACATCGCGTTCTACAGCCTGTCCCGGTCGGAAGGGCTGGTGCTGCGCTATCTCGCGGACGCGTACAAGGCGCTGCGCCAGACGGTACCGGAGGAGGCGAAGACCGAGGAGCTGATCGACCTCATCGAGTGGCTGGGCGAGATGGTCCGGCAGGTCGACTCCAGCCTCATCGACGAGTGGGAGCGGCTGCGTAACCCGACCGACGACCCGGCCGAGGTCGTGGCGGCGGCACGCCCGGCCGCGCTGACCGGCAACGTGCGGGCGTTCCGGGTACTGGTACGCAACGCGCTGTTCCGGCGCGTCGAACTGGCCGCCCTCCGCCGGTACGACGAGTTGGGCGAACTGGACGCCGACGCGGGCTGGGACGCGGACGCCTGGGCGGATGCGCTGGACGCGTACTTCGCGGAGCACGAGGACCTCGGTACCGGCCCGGACGCCCGCGGCCCCAAGATGCTGATGATCGAGGTGACCCCGGACCGGTGGCTGGTACGCCAGATCTTCGACGATCCGGCCGGCGACCACGACTGGGGAATCAGCGCGGAGGTGGACCTGGCGGACAGCGACGAGGCGGGTGTGGCGGTGGTACGGGTGACGGACGTCGGCCAGCTCTGACCCGCCCGACCCGCGTGGCGGGCGCGCGGTCAGCCGCGGAAGCGGCGCTGGAGGTACCAGGAGAAGTACTCCCCGTACCGGCGTTGCAATTCCGGACGCTGCCAGTCCCGCCCATCGATGACGCCCCGGCAGCCGTCCGCGCCGCACCGGCACTCCATCGCGCCGTCATAGTCGTCGAACAGCGCGTAGTCGGTGGTCAGCTCTTCCCCGGCGGCGATGTCCCGCATGGCCACCAGCACGATGTTGCCGGCGAATCCCACATTCGGTTCGCAGGAGTGGTTGATGTACAGCATCACCGGGTCGTACTCGTCGTCGTCGAGGGCGGCGAGATGGAACCCGTCGGCGATCTGGATCTCGGAGTTGGCCAACCGGTCCGGCAGGCGGTGCAGGGCCGCGGTGTCGATGATGTGACCGCCCTTGACCGCGACGATCTCGTCGCGCGCGATCGGCGCCGTCGCCGTCAGTCCCCGACCCTGGATGGCGCTGGGTCCACCCTTCGCGGCCTTCGGTGAGATGTAGCTAGCTATGCCCACGGCGCCATTGTCCCCCGCCTGTCCTCCGCGCCTTCGGCGCCATCGTCCTCGGCGCCCTCGCCTTCCGCCGCATTCGCCTCCCGCGCCCTCGGCGCCGTCGGCCTCCGCGCCATTGCTCTCTGCGTCATCGATCGCCGCTCAGCCGCAGGCTGGCACCGCGGTCGCCACTCAGCCGCGGGCTGGCACCGCGGCGGCCGTGATGTGCACCCCGGCGGCGAAGCGCAGCAGATCGGGCTGATCGATCCGCAGGCGCTCGGGCGCCTGAACCGTCAGCGACCGCCCGTCGCCCTCGTCGATGCGCAGCATGACGACGTTGTCGACGACGTGCAGCCAGCCGGCCCGCGCGCCGACCTTCACCGGCCGGTCGCCCTGCATGCGCGCCGGTTCGGCATCCATCGACACGACCAGCTTGTCGACGAAATCGGAGCTCGCCGCGACCCCCGGCGGACGGAACGTGACCGTCGAGGGACTGATGTTGTCGACGGCGAAGTCGGCGGGCACCAGGTCGAAGTCGAACGGTCCGGGCTGGGTGACCGGCTGCGGGCTCAGGGCGGAGGCGAAATCCGTCAGGTCCACGGTCGAGATGGTTTCCGGTGCGCTGACGCCGACCCAGGGTCCGCCCCGCTCCGTCCAGGTCAGCACGTAGTCCGGGGGGCCCGCGGGGGACGGCCGCTCGCCGATGACCCCCACGATGCCGTGCACGGTCGTCGAGCGGACCTTTATCGCCGCGGTGAACGGCCCGTCGTCCCATGGCGATCCGGACACCACCACGGTCACCGGGTCGGTCGTGGCCGAGTCGGTCGTAGCTGGGTCGGCCGTGGCCGAGTCGGTCGTGGCCGAGTTGGTCCCGGGCTGGCCGGTCGTGAACTGGCCAGCCTGCGGGGACGCGCTCGGGCCGTCGGACGGAAGCACCGCCGCCCCCGCGGCGTCCGATCCGACCATCGGCAGGCGCGTGCCGGTCGGCAGTACCGGCGGGTTGGTCCGCGACTGGGTGTCTTCCGCCTCCGCCGGCAGGTACTGGAGCGTGGGCCGCCCGGCGACGAGCGTCAGCATCGGTCGCGTCCCAGGTACCGGGGCGGCCGGCGGTGTGAACGGGAAGGTGAGGTCGACCGGTGAGCCGGCGGCGAAGTTCACGCCGGCCACGTCCTGACCGAGCCCCATCGACAGCTTCGGCTGGATCGGGGCGGGCCGGGCGGCGAGGGTGGCCGCCCCGGACGCGGCCAGTACGAGCGCCAGCGCGGCGCCACCGGTGGCAACCGCGCGCCTGCGCCGCCGGCGCCGGACGGCGGCCTGCCGTACCCGGGAGAGCATCAGGTGCCCCGCCGGCGCGTCGTACGCGTACCGGCTCAGCATGTCCCGGAGCTGCCGCTCAACCTCGGTCATGTCCGGCTCCCACCACAGCCGGGTCGGTCAGCGCGACCCGCAGGCGTTTCAGCGCCTTGAACGCGTGGACTCGCACGGTGCCCTGGGTACACCCGAGCATCAGCGCGATGTCGGCGTCGGCGAGGTCCTCGTAGTACCGCAGCACGACCACCGCCCGCTGCGCGCGCGGCAGGGTGGCCAGCAGTGACCACATCTCGTCCCGGTCGACGATCCGCTCCACGGCCGGCGCCGGATCCGGCGCCTCCGGCAACTGGTCGACGGGCAGCTCCGTGCTGGACCGGCGGCGGCGCCACGACAGGTACTGGTGCAGGATCGCCTTGCGCACGTACGGCTCCGGACCATCCTGGTGCTCGATGCCCGACCACCGCCGGTGCACCCGCACCAGAGCCTCCTGCACGAGGTCCTCGGCGAGGTGTCCGTCGCCGGTGAGCAGGTAACCGAACCGCAGCAGAGCGGGGGTGCGTGCCATGACGAACTCGGCAAAGTCCACCCGCGCGCGCCTCCCGTCCGGTCTCCCGCCTACCTGTCCGACGCGACCGGTCGGGCCGGGCGTTTACCGGTGCCTCGGTCGCGACCGACCGCACCGTGCCCTCCCCGACCCGGGTCACGACGATCTGGGTCACGAGGCGAACGACGCCGGGTCGCTCGGGATCGGGTCGGCATACTGCCCGGAGCGCCCATGGTAAGCACGTCCGTCTCGCATCGGCCAACTGTTCGGTACGCAGCCGTGCAGGCCCAGCGTCTGCTGCTGCATGACCGGGGCCGGCTGACCGGGGCCGGGGCACAGTTCGTGCCCGTTGTAGAGCCGGTGCCCGGTCTCGTGATTGACCATGTACTCCCGGTACCCGGTGAGGTCGGTACCGAAGGACGGCACTCCGTGTACCCATCGGGCAACGTTCAGTACCACGCTGTTGCCCTTGCGGCACGACGTGTACCGGTCGTAACCGTCCCCGCACAATTTGTCCCGGGTCGCCGGGCTGACCAGGTAGATCGTGAAGTCGTAGTGTGCCCCGGCGGGTACCTGCTGCAACCGCCAGTGTCCGGTGCCGGTCCAGCTTCGCGGGTCACTCAGGATCGCCGACACCTGCCCGGCGAACACGTCGGCGCTCACGCCGTGGATGCCGTTCTCCACCGCCACCCGGTACCGCAGGAGGGTTCCCTTGCCGCCGGCCACTGGGTGGCTGGTCGCGGCGACCACGTACGTCCGCGGGCCGGAGACCGGGTACGTGACGACCGGCTCGGTCGGGCTCGGCGAAGCGCTCGGCGACGGGCTCGCGGACGGGCTCGCCGACGGGCTCGGGGACGACGAGGCGACCACCGGGCTGCCGGTGCCCTTCTGGGCGGCGGACGCCGGGGTGCCGCCCATCGTGCCGCATCCGGCGAATGCCCAGCATGACAAACCGGCGAGCAGTACCCATACCACGCGCCGCGAGCGGCCGACCATGCCTGTTCCACCATTCCGTTGTCCAGTGATCCGCTTCCACTGCCTCGACGAGGCAGCGCCGGTGATCTGTTTACATGCCTGACGCGCGGGTTCTCCGGCTGGCCGGCGCTCGTCCGGCTGGCCGTCGCTCTGTCGGCGTTCTTCCGCCCGCCGCCGTCTCCGTCCGGGCCGCGTCTTTTTGTCGGGCCGGCGTGCGACGATCGACCGATGCACCCGATCGCGGATTACTGGGATCGTGCGGCTGAGGAGTTCGACCGCGAGCCGGACCATGGGCTCGGGCACCCGCCGACCCGGGCCGCGTGGGCGGCCCGGCTCGCCGCGTGGATACCGGACGCGCCGCTGGACGTGCTGGACCTCGGCTGCGGCACCGGAACGCTGTCCGTCGTGCTGGCACGACAGGGGCACCGCGTCACCGGGCTCGACCTGTCCGGCCGGATGGTGGAACGTGCCCGGGTCAAGCTCACCGAGGCCGGGTTCGGCACGGCGGGGCTGGACGCCCGGGTGCTCGTCGGAGACGCAGCCGATCCACCGCTCCGGCGCCACGCGTTCGACGTCATCCTCGCCCGGCACGTGCTGTGGACGCTGCCCGACCCGCCGGCCGTCCTGCGTCGCTGGGTCGGACTGCTGCGACCGCGGGGCCGCCTGGTCCTGGTCGAGGGGCGGTGGGCGCCCGCGACCGCGGCCGCGGCCGCGGCCGGACCGTACACCGAGGCGGGGTCAGACACCGGAGGCCGGCCCGACACCGGAGGCGGAACGTTGCCGTGGTTCGGCGGCGTGGGCGCCGCGATACTGTCCGCGACGCTGGCGCCGATGGTGGCGACGCTGGACATCGAACCACTCACGGATCCGGTGCTCTGGGGCCGGACCGTGGACGACGAGCGGTACGCGGCGCTGGCACGCCTCAACTGAGCCGGCCCGGGCTCGGGCTCGGCGTTCCGTCCGGGTCGCCGGCCCCGGCTCAGGTCAGTGCGGGTGGGCGTGGTCGTGCGGGTGCTCGTGCGGCGTCTGTACCGCGCCGACCCGGTGCAGGTGGCCGGGCATCGCCACGCGGTACACGCAGGTGTCGCAGTTCATCCGGATGTCGCCGGCCAGCGCCTCCCGGTACCGCTCGATGACCAGGTCGGCCAGCGGATCGCAGTCGCCGAGCACCTCGGCGACGCCGACCCGGGTGTCCGGGTGACCGGCCGCCCAGTCCCGGGCCTGCGCCTCCACCCGGCGCGGCAGGACGCCGGTGAACAGGAAGTACGGCAGCACGACCAGGTGCCGGGCTCCGAGGCGGTGGCAGCGGGTCAGCCCGGCCCTGGTGTCAGGCGGAGCGAGCGAGACGAAGGCGTACTCGACGCCCGCGACCCCGGTGGTCTCCGCGAGCAGCCGGGCCACCTTCGCGACCTCGGCGTTGGCGTCCGGATCCGTGGAGCCGCGGCCGACCAGTAGGACGGTGGTCTCCGCGCCGGCGCCGGCCTCGACCAGCCGCTCGCGCAGCAGGTTCAGGACGGCCGGGTGCGGACCGAGCGGGCGACCGTACACTGTGGACAGACCGGGATGGCGCGACCGTTCCCGCGCGAGCGCCGCCGGGATGTCGCCCTTCGCGTGACCGGCGGCGACGAGCATCAGGGGTACCGTGGCCAGCCGGCGCGCACCGCCGGCCACCAGCTCCGCGACCGCCTCGCGCAGCGGAGGCGGGGACAGTTCGATGAAGCCGCCGGCTACCGGCTCCTCGATCCGGCCGGCGACCCGCTTCACGAACTGGCGGAACTGGGCGGCACCCTCGGCATCGGCGGTGCCG
Organism: Rugosimonospora africana; assembly: GCF_016862975.1. Lineage (GTDB taxonomy): Bacteria > Actinomycetota > Actinomycetes > Mycobacteriales > Micromonosporaceae > Rugosimonospora > Rugosimonospora africana. The sequence continues at coordinate 19,017 of NZ_BONZ01000029.1, read as the reverse complement.
TGTCCGGCGATCAACAACGGGGTCATGACAGCGGATCTCCGTAGAGCAGGGCGTTGACCGCGGCGGCGGCGATGGCCGAACCACCCCGGGCGCTGCGGTTGGTCAGGGATGGCAGGCCGGTCGCGCGCAGGGCCGCCTTGGCTTCGGCGGCGCCGACGTAGCCGACCGGTACGCCGATCACCAGCGCCGGGCGGACGATGCCGGCCTCGGCGAGGCGCAGCAGCTCGGCCAGCGCGGTCGGCGCGTTGCCCACAGCCCACACGGCGCCGTCGCACACAGCACCATCGCTCACAGCACCGTCGCGCACGGCACCGTCGCGCACGGCACCGTCGCTTGCGGCGCCATCACGCACGGCCCCATCACCCACGGCCCCATCGGCCGTGGATGCCCCTCCGGTCGGCGCGGTCGTCGCGCCTCCGGCCTGGGTCGCGGCGAGCCGGATGCCGGCCGCCGACCGGGTCAGCCCCCGCTCCTCGGCGAGGCGTGCGGTCTCCGGCGCCGCCACCAGGCAGACCGACGGGTACCGGGTGATCCCCGCACCCACCATCGCCGCGTCGACGACCAGCGGTGCCCCGGCCGCGAGCGCGACGGCACCGGCTTCGAGCGCGGCCTCATCCGTGACGAGGTCGGACAGCCAGGACGGGTCGGCGGTGGTGTGGACGATCCGCTCGACGACGTCCCGGGTACGACGCGGGAGGTGCGTGGTGTCGACGGCCTGGCGCAGCAACCGGTACGACTGCGCCTCGATGGGATGTACCGTCCTCACCGCTTTCACCGTCCTCACCGCTTTCACCGCCGGATCGCCTCCTGGTCGTCGGGCAGCGCGATCGCGTCGGCCGGGCAGATCTCGACACACTCGCCACAGCCGGTGCACAGTTCGTCCCGGGCGGAAAGCCGCCCGCCCACCGGCCGGATCGCGTGCGTGGGACAGGTCAGCAGGCAGGCGCCGCAGCCGGTGCAGGCGGCGCCGAACGTCACCGCAGCCACCGGTACTCCCGGGGAGTGACCATCCGACCGGCCACGCTCATCGTACGGCCAGAGCCGACCACCACCATCGACCGCATGTCCACAATGGACGGATCGGCGACGAGGTCGCCGAGAGTCAGCCGGATGCACCGCTCGTCCGGGCGTGACGCGTCGCGCACCACACCGACCGGCGTCCCGGCCGACCGGTGCTTGGCGATGATGCGCAACGCCTCGTCGAACTGTGCCGTGCGCCGGGCGCTGCGCGGATTGTAGAGGCAGAGCACCAGGTCGGCGTCGGCGCAGGCGTCCAGCCGGTCGGCGATGACCGGCCACGGCGTGTGCAGGTCGGACAGCGACAGGTACGCGTGGTCGTGGCCGAGCGGCGCGCCGAGCAGCGCGGCGGCGGCGAGCGCGGCGGTGACCCCGGGTACCGTCTCCACGTCCACGTCGTCGCCGGCCACCTGGAGGGCGGGCGAGGCCATCGCGTAGATCCCGGCGTCGCCGGAACCGATCAGCGCCACGTGGTGCCCGGCGGTGGCCAGTTCGACGGCGGTACGGGCGCGCTGCTCCTCGGCGCCCAGACCGCTGGAAATGACGTGGGTACCGGGTCGGAGCACGTGGCGGATCTGGTCGACGTACTGGTCGAGTCCCACCACGACACCGGCCCGGCGCAGTGCCTCGGTGGCCCGCGGGGTACGCAGGTCCTCCGCACCCGGTCCCAACCCGACGATGGCCAGCCGCCCGCGCGGGGTGAGCCGGGCGACCGCCACCGTGGCCGTCGCGCCGGCCCGTTTGGGCACCACGAGTCCGGCATCCCGGCCGGCGGCCCGCGCCCCGAGAAGCGCCGCGGCTTCGGCCACACTCGGCGTACCGACCGCGTCGCGCACGACCTCGGAGGGATTCGGTACGTCCACTGTAGACAATTGATCGGCAGGGTACGTCAGCAGCGGCAGCTCCCGCCGCTGGGCGACCTCCACGATGCCCGGCTCGCCGGCCTTGAGGTCGATGGTGGCGAGCGCGCGGACGGATTCGGCTGCCAGTCCGGCCTCACGCAGAGCGGCGTCGATCAGGGCGTCGATCTCTCCGGCCGGCGCACCCCGGCTCGCGCCGACGCCGACGACGAGGCTCGGCGGCCGGTAGACCAGGTCGGCGCTCACACCGGCGCGATCGCTGACCGCGATGACCACGGCTGAGCCGTCCCGGGCCGCGCTGTCCCGGGCAGCGCCGTTCCGGGCTGAGCCGCCGCCCCCGGCCGAGCCGTTCCCGCGAGCGCTGGCTGCGTGGGTGCCGTCCCGGTGAGCGCCGGCCGCGCCTTGCCCGGCCGCGCCTACCGGGTCAGCGTCCCAGGCCGCCCCGGCACCCATCCGCTCCTCCACTGAGGACAGTGCGGGCAGTGGCCAGGTGGCGTCGGCGAGCAGTCGCACCGGCCGGCCGTCCAGCACCGCCCGCCCCACCCGGGCCAGCGCCGAACGATCCGCCAGCCGGAACCCGAGGTCGGCGCCGAAGCTGTCCAGCGCGGTCGTACCCGCCGAGTCGCTGGCGGTGCTGATAATCGGTTCGGCGGCCAGCACGCCGGCGACCCGGGCGGCGAGCGCGTTGGCACCGCCGGCGTGCCCACCGAGCAGGGCGATGGCGTGCCGACCCGCCTCGTCGACGCAGACCACGCCGGGATCGGTGTGCTTGTCCGACAGCAGGGGTGCGAGCAGCCGCACGGTCGCGCCGGTGGCCAGGAAGCAGACCAACGCGTTCGAGGCGCCCCAGGCGGCACGGAGCTGGTCGGCCGCCGGTCCGTCGTGGAGCGTCACCTCGCCCGGCCACACAAGGGCCAGCCGTGCGGCCATCGCCCGGCCGGCGGCCGTCACCGCGACGACGCCGATCACGACAGCGCTCCGCTGACCACGTGCACCGGGTTGATGGCAGCCAACCGGTGGGTACCGTCGGGCAGCGCGGCCAGGCGGTTCGCCTGTACCTGCACGCCCTCGGTCCGGTACCCGGCGCTGGCCAGCGCGGCCATCGCGGGGCCGACCCGGTCCAGCGCGGCGTACGTGGCGACGACCCGCGCCGGGCGCCGAGCCAGGCAGGCGCTCAGCACCTCGATTCCGCCGCCCCCGACGAACACCGCGTCCGGGTCGGGCAACTCCGTCAGGCACCCCGGCGCCTCACCCTCGACGATGGCCACCTCGACTCCCCACCGGTCGCAGTTGACGCGGATGCTGGCACAGGCGGCCGGGTCGCGCTCCACCGCCAGGACGGCGGCCCCGAACCGGGCGCTTTCCACGGCGACCGAACCGCTGCCGGCACCCACGTCCCAGAGCAGGTCCCCGAGCCGCGGGCCGAGCCGAGCCAGCGCCAATGCGCGTACCTCGGACCTGGTTATCATCCGGTGCTCGAACGCCTCGTCGGGCAGCGCCCAGCCGCCCGACATCGGCGGTACGCCGGCGATCCACGCCATCCCCGATCCGGCGATCGATCCGGCGACGGGACCGGCGACAGGGCCGGCGGCCGACCCGGCGACCGATCCAGGGATGGGGCCGGCGACCGATCCGTGCCCGGACACCGGATGCTGCCCTTGGCGGTGCTGGGGGCGGTGCTCGGGCTGGTACTCGGCGAGCGCCAGCACCACGTTCGGTTCGCGCCACTGCCGCGCGGCGGCCTCGGCCGGATCGATCTCGGTGATCCGCTCACCGGGCTCGCCCAGGCACTCCGCGACGACCAGGCGGCGCCTCACGCCCACCGGCGCACCGCCAGGAGCCGCACCGCCAGGAGCCGCACCGCCAGGAACCGCACCGCCAGGAACCGCACCGCCAGGGAGCACGCCGGCCGACAGCCCACCGGCCGAAGCCGCGTCACCAGAGCGCGCGCCGCCCGAGGCCACGCCGCCAGAGACTGCGTCGCCAGGGAGCACGGCGCCCGCCAGCGCCGCGCCCAGTTCGGCCGGGCCGGCGCCGGGGCCGGTCAGGATCGCCACCTTCGGGTACGCCCGGCACGCGTTGACCGCCGGAGCCAGCCGGCGGCCGTGTGCCGACACCACCAGCGCGTCGTCCCATGGCTCACCGATCCGCGCGAACGCCACCGCGACCGAGGAGGGCGCCGGCCACACGTCGACGTCGAGGCCGCGGCGGCGCAGCGCGCGCACGATCCCGAAGAAGCCCGGGTCGCCGCTGGCGAGCACGATCGCCGGCCCGTCGTGGGCGGCGATCCGCTCGACGGCGGCGGACACGTCGCCCATCACCACCCGCTCGGCCATACGGTTGTCCACGGTGGACAGCAATCGGGCCGCACCGGCGATCAGGGTCGCACCGGCCAGCGCCTCGGCGGCCGTCGGCGGCACCTCGCCGAGGCAGCCGACGACCGTCACCGTCCTCATCGGACCCACTCCGTCCTCATCGGACCCACTCCGGCACGGTCGCCGCCACCACGGTACGGCCGGTGAAGTCGACCATTGCCACCTCGGCGTCGAGTCGCCCGCCGGTAAACCGGACGAGCACCTCCCGTACCCGTTCGCACAGGCCGTCCCCGGCCGGGCGCAGCAGACCGGCGCCGGCCCACAGCTCGTACGCGTGCCGGGCGGTGTTCGCCGCGCCGACATCGGCGGCGAGTTCCGGTCCCCCGCCGCACTTGAGGGTCAGCCGGCCGAGCAGTGTGGTGTCCACAGCCGAGCGGGTGTAGTGCGTCATCAAGACTCCGGACGCGAGTTTGGTGAGCTTGCCGACCATGCCGACGAACACCACCCGCGTCACACTCTCGTCGACGGCGGTGCGCAGGGCGGCGCCGGTGAAGTCACCGACCTCGGTGAAGCACACCTCGGGCAGCTCGGGCAGCAGCGACATGGCGCCGGCCTCGGTGCGGCCGCCGGTACACAACACGATCGTCCGCTGTCCCTGAGCCGCCGACACCCGCACCGCCTGCACCACGCTGGCCCGCCAGGACGCGGTGGAGAACGGGCGGACGATGCCGGTGGTACCCAGGATCGAGATGCCGCCCAGCACGCCGAGCCGCCGGTTCGTGGTCTTGCGGGCCATCCGCTCACCGTCCGGCACGCTGATCACCACGCGGACACCGCGGTCGCCGAGGCCGTCGCCGACCGCTTCGGTGACCGCTTGGGTGATCATCGTGCGGGGTACCGGGTTGATGGCCGGGCCACCGACCGCCAGCCCGAGCCCGGGCTTGGTGACCACCCCGACGCCCTCGCCGCCGGCCAGCTCGACGCCGGCGCCGGGGCGCCACTCCACGGTGGCGGTCAGCCGCGCGCCGTGGGTGACATCCGGGTCGTCTCCGGCGTCTTTCACCACGACCGCACGGGCCGCGCCGCCGACCATCCCGGCCTCCGCGACGGCGAACGTGACCCGGCGCCCGGAGGGCAGGCCGATGTCCACCCAGGACGGTGCCGGGGGGCCTTGGGACAGCAGGGTGGCGGCTGCCTTCGCCGCCGCCGACGCGCAGGTCCCGGTGGTCCAGCCGGTACGCAGCGCCTTCGGGCGCACCTTCGCGGTACGCGGCAGGTCCGGCTCGCGCAGGTCCGGCTCGGGCAGGTCAGGCTCGGGCAGTTCTGGCTCGCGCAGTTCTGGCTCGCGCAGATCCGGCTCGGGCGGGTCGGGTGCGCCGGCGTCAGCCATCGCGCAACACCTTGCGGGCGGCCGGATCGGCCCGCCGGTAGCCGTGGAAGTGACCGGGATGGTAGAGGTGGCTGCGGGTACCCGCGGCGGCGAGCGCCGGGCCGACCAGGAACAGCGTGTGCTTCCACAGTTTGTGCGCACGCACCTGTTCGGCGAGGGTCGCCACGGTGGCCGGGAAGACCAGCTCGTCCGGCCAGCTGACCCGGTAGGCGACGACCACCGGCGTCTCCGGCGGGTACCCTCCGGCGATCAGCTCGTCGGCCAGTTGCCGTGACCGGGCGGCGGACAGGAACACCGCCATCGTGGTGCCGTGCCGGGCGAACTCGGCCACGCTCTCCCCGGCCGGCATCGGGGTCTTGCCGCCGCCGAGTCGGGTCAGCACTACCGACTGAGCCACCTCGGGTACGGTCAGCTCCCGCCGTACCGCCGCCGCGGCCGCGGAGAACGCGGACACCCCGGGTACCACCTCGGTGGCGAGGCCGAGCCGGTCGCACTCGTCCAGCTGCTCCTGCATCGCGCCCCACAGCGCCGGATCGCCGGAGTGCAGCCGCACCACGCGCAGATCCCCGGCCGCGGCCCGCCGGTAGATGTCCACAGTGGACTCCAGAGTCAGCTCGGTGGAGTCGACGATCTCCGCGTCCGGTCTCGCGTACCGCAGCACGTCGGGGTGCACCAGGCTGGCCGCCCACACGATGATGTCGGCGGCGGACAGGGCGTCGGCACCGCGTACCGTGATGAGGTCGGCCGCACCGGGACCGGCGCCGACGAACGTCACCTTGCCGGAAACCCTTCCGGTCATCGGTCACCCTCCCGCTTGGCAGGAATCAGTACGGTCGACAGGTACGGCACCGCAGCGTCCACGGTGGACAACGGAGCGATCCGCTCGTCGGGCAGCCCGACGTGGCTGCCGAGGATCGCGTCACGGCCGGACGCGGCAACCGCGGCGCCGATCGCGGGCAGGTGCCGCCCGCCCTTGTAGACCACGACGGTCCCGTTCCTGGACAGCGCGTCCGCGACCCCGTCGGCGCCGTCCGGCAGCGGCAGCAGGGTCAGCGACTCGTGCCCCTCGGCCAGCACGGTGCCCGACGCCGACGCGAGCGCCTGCATCGCGGTGATTCCCGGTACCGTCTCGACCACCACCTCCGGCAGCGCGTCGCGCACGCAGCGCGCCAGGTAGCCGAACGTGGAGTAGAGGTTGGGATCGCCGATGGTCGCAAAGGCGGCTGTGCCGCCGTTGGCGGACAACCACTGGGCGACCCGTTCGCCGGCTGCCGCCCAGTACCGGTCGCGTTGGCCGCGGTCGAGCGCGAACACCAGCCGCTCGACCCGCTCGGGCGGGGTGTGGGTCGCGACGGTCGCCTCGGCACGCCCGGCCTCGGCCGGGTCCAGCACCGGGACGAACACCCGATCTGCGCTGCCCAGGATCCGGGCCGCCTTGAGCGTGACGAGTTCCGGGTCGCCGGGGCCGACCCCGACACCGATCAGCCGCACGCCGCTCGGTCGCGTACCGCTTTGCCGCTCACCGCTCAGCCGCATGCCGCCACCAGTCCTCGCGCTATCTGCGGCCGCGCGGCCCAGTGCAGGTGCAGGTACGAGGCATGCACCCGGCCGGCGACCCAGCCCTCCGCCGGAACGCCGGCCCCGCCCTCCGCCGGCTTGCCGGTCCTGCTTTCCGCCGGCTGGCCGGACGGCGGCGCCCAGGACCACGCCGGAGTCGGGCCGGCCGCCGGAGTGACGGCGGTGCGGTGGAACTCGTGCCCGGTGATCCGGGTACCGGCCGGGCCGAGCCAACTGCCGGTACGCGCGACGGCGTCCCGGTACCCGAGGGTCAGCCGGCCGGTCATCGCCGCGTCCGCCGGCAGCACGCCGCACATCGGGGCACCGTCCAGGGTGCGGCACAGCCACAGGAGTCCGGCGCACTCGGCCGCGATCGGAGCGCCACCGGCGGCCAGCGCCGAGACCTGTGCGCGCAGCGGGGCGTTGGCGGCGAGTTCGGCCGCGTACACCTCGGGGAAGCCGCCGCCCACGACGAGCGCCGCGGTGCCGTCCGGCAACTTCTCGTCGTGCACCGGGTCCAGAATGGACACCTGCGCGCCCGCGCCCTTCAGAAGCTCCACCGTCTCGGCGTACCCGAAGCTGAACGCCGGCCCACCGGCCACCGCGACCACCGGGCGGTCATTCATCGGCCGGCCATCCACCGACCGGCCATCCACCGGCTCGACTGCCGGCGACCACGGCCGCGCGTCGAGCGGCGGGGCGCTCCGTGCGGCGGCCAGCACCGCGTCGAGGTCCACCGACGCGGCGACCAGGTCGGCCAGCGCCCGCACCGACGCCAGTGCCTCGGGGCGCCGCTCGGCAACCGGTACCAGTCCGAGATGCCGGGACGGCGCGGCGACGGCATCGTGCCGGCGCAGCACCCCGAGGACCGGCGTGCCCACCTCCTCCAGCGCTGCGCGCAGGATCGCCTCGTGCCGGTCCGAACCGACCCGGTTGAGCAGCACGCCGGCGAACCGGATCTGCGGGGAGTACCCGCGGAATCCGTGCACCAGCGCGGCGACGGAACGGCCCTGCGCGGACGCGTCGACCACCAGCAGCACCGGCGCGGACAGCAACGCGGCGACTTCGGCGGTGGAGCCGGGGTCGCCGCCGCCCAGCCCGGTGACCGGGATCCCGGTGCCGCCCGTGCCGTCTGCGCCTTCCGTGCCGGCCGGGGTGGCCCGGCCGTCGTACAGGCCCATCACGCCCTCGATGACGGCCAGCCGCGCGCCGGCCGCGCCGTGCGCGAACAGCGGTCCGATGAGGTCGGTACCGACCATCGTCGGGTCGAGGTTGCGCCCGGGCCGGCCGCTGGCCAGCGCGTGGTAGCCCGGGTCGATGTAGTCCGGCCCGACCTTGAAGCCGGCCACCGCGAGGCCCCTGGCCGCGAACGCGGCCAGCAGCCCGGTGGCGACGGTGGTCTTGCCGTGCCCGGACGCGGGCGCGGCGACCACGATGCGCGGAACGTTCACGCGCGGAACACTCACCACTCGATGCCCTGCTGTCCCTTGCGCCCGGCGTCCATCGGATGCTTCACCTTGCTCATCTCGGTGACCAGGTCGGCCGCCTCGACCAGTTCGGGCGCCGCGTCCCGGCCGGTGACCACCACATGCTGGGTACCCGGCCGGTCGACCAGGGTCTTCACCACGTCGGCGACGTCCACCCAGCCCCACTTCATCGGGTAGGTGAACTCGTCGAGCACGTAGAACCGGTACCGCTGCGCCGCGAGGTCGCGCTTGATCTGTGCCCAGCCCTCGGCCGCCTCGGCGGCGTGGTCGCGCTCGTCTCCCGGGCGGGCCAGCCACGACCAGCCCTCGCCCATCTTGTGCCAGGTGACCGGCGCGCCCTGCCCGGTCGCGGCGTGGTGCTCGCCGAGCGCCCGCAGCGCGGACTCCTCGCCGACCCTCCACTTCGGACTCTTCACGAACTGGAACACGACGATCGGCCAGCCGGTGTTCCAGGCGCGCAGCGCCATCCCGAACGCGGCGGTGGACTTGCCCTTGCCGATGCCGGTGTGCACGGCCAGCAGCGGCGACCGGCGTCGCTGCCGGGTGGTGAGCCCGTCGTCGGGTACCCGCTCGACCTTTCCCTGCGGCATCAGGCGGCCCTCCCCGTGGTTGTGCCCGTAGCCACGGCGCGCAGGCCGTCGGCGGACAACTCGTCCAGCCGCAGGTACCGGGCGGACAGCGCGCCGGCCAGCCGGGAGGCCAGGCCGAGGCGTACCGGGCCGGATTCGCAGTCCACGACGACACTCGCCGTTCCGGACAGCGCCGGGGCGACCGAGGCGGGATCCGGCCCGGCGGTGGACCGGCCGTCGGTGACCAGGATGAGCAACGGCCGGCGGTGCGGGTCGCGCAGCCGCGCCGACGCGAGTAGCCGGGCGGCGGTGGTCAGGCCGGCGGCCAGCGGGGTACGCCCGCCGGTCGGCAACTCCCGCAGCCGGGCGGCGCCGATGTCGTGACTTCCGGTCGGCGGCAGGGCAACCTCGGCCCGTTCGCCCCGGAACGTGATCAGACCGACCTTGTCCCGGCGCTGATACGCGTCGCGCAGCAGGGACAGCACCGCGCCCTTGACCGCGCGCATGCGCTGCCGGGCGGCCATCGACCCGGACGCGTCGACGACGAACAGCACCAGGTTGGCCTCCCGGCCCTTGCGCACGGCGGCGCGCAGGTCCTCCGGGCGCAGCACGAGCCGGTCGGCACGACCCCGCGCGGCCTGGTGCGGCGCGGCGGCCAGCAGGGTCGCGGCCAGATGCAGACCCGTTGCGTGCGGTCCGGGCGGTCGGGCGCCGACGATCCGACCATTTCGGGTGTACGCGGTGGAGCGGCGCCCCTGCGGGGAGCCGGTACCGGCGCCGGGTACGGACAGCAGCCGCGCCCGGTACGGCGAGTCGGCGGCCGACACCCGGGTGCCCGCCCCGCCCGGCCGGCCGTTCTTCGCGCTGTCGCCCTGCCCGCGTTCGTCTCTCGCGCTGTCGTCCGGCCCGCGGTCGTCCTGCCCGCGGTCGTCCTGCCCGCGGTCGTCTTGCGCGGTCCCGGTGTCCCGGTCCTGCGCGGTGCCGGTGTCCGGGCCGCTTGTTTCGGGGCCGCCTGTGTTCGGGCCGTTTGTGTCCGGGCCGCTTGTGTCCGGGCCGCCTGTGTCCGGGCCGCCTGTATCCGGGCCGCCGCCCGGCCCCGGGCCGTGGGGATCGTCGTCTGGGTTGCCGTCCGGCTCGGCAGCGTCGCGCATGGCTTGGTCGAGCGCTTCCTCGGACAGCCCCGGCGCGTCGAACGGATCCCGGCGGCGCCGGTGCGGCAGGGCCAGCCGTACCGCGTCCCGTACGTCCGCCTCGGTGACCGCCGGCCGGTCCCACCAGGCGGCCAGGGCCGTCGCGGTACGGGCGACCACGATGTCCGCGCGCATCCCGTCCACCTCGAACGACGCGCACACCCGCGCGATCCGGCGCAGTTCGGCATCGGGAAGCTCCACTGTGGACAGCCGGGACCGGGCCTCCGCGATCCGCCCGGCCAGCTCCCCCTCGGTACCCGCCCAGCGCTCGCCGAAGCCCTGCGGGTCCGCGTCGTACGCCAGCCGGCGGCGGACCACTTCGGCGCGCTGCCCCGGGTCTCGGGGAGCCGCGACGTCGACGGCGAGCCCGAAGCGGTCGAGCAGCTGCGGGCGCAGCTCCCCCTCCTCCGGGTTCATCGTGCCGACCAGCAGGAAGCGGGCCGGGTGTCGCACCGACACCCCGTCGCGCTCCACATACGCGCGGCCCATCGCGGCGGCGTCGAGCAGCAGGTCGACCAGGTGGTCCGGCAGCAGGTTGACCTCGTCGACGTACAGCACGCCGCGGTGCGCGGCGGCGAGCAGGCCGGGCTCGTACGCCTTGACCCCCTCGGTCAGCGCGCGCTGCAGGTCGAGCGCGCCGACCAGCCGGTCCTCGGTCGCGCCGACCGGCAGCTCGACGAGGGCGGCCCGGCGGCGCAGCGCCGGAGTGGCGGGGTCGTGCGGGCCGTCCGGGCAGCCCGGTTCGGGGGCTGCCGGATCGCAGCCGAAGCGGCAGCCGGCGACCGCGTCCACCTCGGGCAGCAGGCCAGCCAACGCCCGGACCATGGTGGACTTCGCGGTGCCCTTCTCGCCCCTGACGAGCACCCCACCGATGGCCGGCGACACCGCGTTGACCAGGAGTGCGAGGCTCAGGTCGTCCATGCCGACGACGGCGGAAAACGGGTAAGGCGGGATCAATTCCCGCTCATGCGCACGGCCACGCTCAAATCCCCTCCGCGGGTGTCCACGCCCGCGATACGGCTACGGCATGAGCGGCCGGAGTGTCCTGGCTCCCGGATCGTCGCTTCTCCCCGGCCTTCCAACCGCTCGCGCGGCCGTGACCATCAAGGTGAGGAGTCACTTCCCGGTGACAGTGGCGGGACCGCCCCGGATTCGCACCGGGTTCCTCCACTGCCGCTCATCAGGCATGCTGCCCGATCCCGGCCCGTGCGTCAACGCGCCGCACCCGTCCCGCTGGCCGGTACCGGGGCCGGTGTGAACGCCGTCTCAGGATTCCGGCATCCCGTACCGTGGACGGGTGAGCGATCCCGGATCCATCGACCTCGACCGGCATGTCTACGGCAACCCCGACGCGCCGGTCACCATCGTCGAGTACGGCGACTTCGAGTGCCCGTACTGCCGGGCCGCCGCACCGGTACTGCGTGAGGTCGTCGATGACTCGGCGGGCGAGGTGCGGCTGGTCTGGCGTCACTTCCCGCTGTTCCAGGTTCACCCGTTCGCGCTGACCGCCGCCCTGGCCGCCGAGGCTTCCGGCGAGCGCTTCTGGGAGATGCACGACCTGCTGTTCGCACACCAGGATCGGCTCAGCGACGCCGACCTCGCCGAGTACGGGCGCCAGCTCGGGGCCGGCCAGGTGATCGGCGACGCCGCGCAGGCCCACCAGCCGGCGGTGGAGGCGGACTACCGGGCCGGGATCGACGCGGGCGTACGGGGGACGCCGACGCTCCTGATCGACGGCCGGCTGTACGGCGGCAAAGTCAAAGCCTGCGACCTCGAGTCCGCCCTCGGGCTGGGCGACTGAGCGCCGCCCGCCGGGAACCGTCCGGACCGTCCGGGGCGCCCGGGATGCCGCCGGGCCACGGGGTTCAGTCGGGCGACGGGACCTCGGCCGGGCACGGGACCTCAGCCGGGCACGGGACCTCAGCCGGGCGGGGGACCTCAGCCGGCCGCCGCGAGGCTCGGATCCCGCCACGGGCCGGTCGGCAGGGGCGGAGGCGGCCCCTCGTCCAGCGAGCACAGCGGCAGCCGCTCCCCGAGGTACCGCAGCAGAAGCGAGCCGAACACCGCGGCGAGCAGCGACCCGGTCAACACGCCGATCTTCGCCTCGTCGCGCAGCACCACGTCGTGAAACGCCAGGTCCGTGACGAACAGCGAAATCGTGAACCCGATGCCGGCCAGCACCGCGCCGCCGATGAGGTGGCCGTAGCGCACCCGCCCGGGCAGGTCTCCGAGACCGGTCCGCAGCGCCGCCCCGGTCGCCACCGAGATGCCCACCGCGTTGCCGACCAGCAGTGCGACCACGATGCCGATGGTGACCCCGGAGGTCGCCGCGTGCCGCAACACCGCGCCGTTCAGCCGCACGCCGGCATTGGCCAGTCCGAAGATTGGTATGACCACAAAGGCGCTGACCGGGTGCAGGGCGTCCTGGAGGCGGTCGTTGGCGGGTACGGTCGCCCGGGCCGCTGACGCGGCCAGGCGGGCCCGCTGGGGATCGGCCCGCTCGATGACCGCCCGGCCGAACTGGCGGAACCGCTCGCTCTGCTCCGACTCCACGACGGTGGCCGGGATGAGCAGGCCGACCAGAACGCCGGCCAGGGTCGGGTGCACCCCGGACGCGTACACCGCGATCCACAACCCGATGCCGGTCAGCACGTACGGCCAGAGCCGCCAGACCCGCATCCACCGCACGGCGATCAGTACCAGCACCAGGCAGCCGGCGGCAATCAGCGCGGCCAGGTGTACCCGCGGGGTGTAGAAGACGGCCATCACGGTGATCGCGCCGATGTCGTCGACGATGGCCAGGGTCAGCAGGAACAGCCGGAGCTGATCGGGGCAGCGCGGCCCGAACAGCGCGAGGATCCCGATCAGGAAGGCGGTGTCGGTGGACATCGGGATCCCCCAGCCCGCCGCCGCGGCGCCGTGGTGCTCGACCGCGAAGTAGATGAGGGCGGGGAGCACGAGTCCACCGATCGCGCCGCAGGCCGGCACCGCCACCCGCCGCACGTTCCGGAGGTCCCCCACGGTCGCCTCACGGCTGATCTCCAGCCCGACCACCAGGAAGAACACGGCCATGGCGGCGTCGTTGACCCAGTGCCGGACATCCAGCGAGGTGGACCAGTGCCCGATCTTGATCGACGTGGCGGTGGTCCAGAAACGCTCGTACTCGCCGCCGGCCGTGTTCGCCCAGATCAGCGCGGCGACGGCGGCGACCAGCAGCAGCGCGGCGCTGCCGGCCTCGTCGGCCAGGAACTGCTTCAGCGCCGGAGGCAGGTACGGCAACGGAACGTTCACCCGGGCCGACGGCCCGGGGCTCGGGCGGCCGGGGACGCTCTGGTCGCTCACACTCTCTCCTCCGGTCCGGCACGGTGCGACTGGTCCGGCTCGGCGCGTCTCGCGCCGCGCGACGACCCGGACCAGTCGGGCGCAGGCCGAGTATGCCTTGCCCGGTGCCGTGCCCGGTGCGATGCCGGCGGAAGGACGCCGGAACGGGCGGCGGACGCTCAGGTCACGCCACCCGTTCCCGCTGAACCAGAGGCTGGATCGTCCCTACTTCGCGAGGAACGCGAGCAGCGCCTGGTTGACCTCCTCCGCGTGGGTCCAGAGCAGGCCGTGCGGCCCGCCCTCGACCTCGACGTAGTCGGCCTCCGGAAGCAACCGGTGGAACGGGCGTGCGGTCGCGTCGATGGGAAGGATGTTGTCGGCGGTACCGTGCAGGATCAGCGTGGGTACGTCGATCTTCGGGATGTCCGCGCGGAAGTCGGTGAGCCAGGTCGGCACGACGGCGCTGGACGCGAACCAGGAGGCGCCCGCGGCGACGTTCCAGCTGTTGCGCAGCGCCTCCTCCGACAGCCGGGTGCCCAGGTTCTCGTCGGTGTTGTAGAAGTCCTTGTAGAACTGCGTGAAGTAGGCGTACCGGTCGGCCGTTGCGGCGGCGATGATCCCGTCGAACAGTTCCTGCGGGGCACCGGTCGGGTTGTCGTCGGTCTTGAGCAGGAACGGCTCGAGCGACGCGAGGAACGCCGCCTTGGCGACCCGACCCGAGCCGTACGTGCCCAGGTAGCGGCCGACCTCGCCGGTACCCATGGAGAAGCCGACCAGTACCGCGTCGGTGAGGTCGAGGGTGTCCAGCACGACCTTCAGGTCGGCGGCGAAGGTGTCGTAGTCGTAGCCGGTGGTCGGCTGGCTGGAGCGCCCGAAGCCCCGGCGGTCGTACGTGATGACCCGGTACCCGGCCGCGAGCAGCGCACGGCTCTGCTTCTCCCAGGAGTGCCCGTCCAGCGGGTACCCGTGGATGAGGACGACCGGCTGGCCCTCGCCGTGATCCTCGTAGTACAGGTCGATGCTCGTGCTGTTCTCCGAGCCGACGGTGATGAAGGGCATCTGAACCTCCGGTGAACTGTGAGAACGTTCGTTCTCCGCTTCCTGTAGTAGCCTAGAGAACGACCGTTCTATGCGCACCACCTGGGCCACCGCCACTTCGGTGAGAGGTGTCACGGCCGCCGCCGGCCGGGAGGGGAATATGAGCGAGACCAGGCAGCGAGCCGCCACCGAGCGAGCCGACGACGCCGCGCTCCGGGCGAAAATTCTGGAGACGGCCGACCGGCTGTACTACACGCTGGGCATCCAGGCGGTCGGCATGGACACGCTGCGCGCCGAGACGGGGGTTTCGCTCAAGCGGCTGTACGCGCTGTTCCCGTCCAAGGAGTCCATCGTCGAGGAGGTCCTGCTCGCCCGGCACCGGATGTGGAACACGCTGGTGGAGGACGCGGTCACCGGCACCGGTACCCGCGAGCACCTGCTGGCCATCTACGACATGCTGGCCCGCTGGTTCGACCAGGACGACTTCCGCGGCTGCATGTTCATCAACTCGTTCGGTGAGCTGGGAGCCACCACCCCGCGAGTAGCCGAAATCGTACGATCGCACAAGGGGCAGTTCCAGGCCCGCCTGGCCGAACTGGTCGCCGAGGCCGGGGCTCCGGCCTCACTGGCGCCACAGTTGGCGATCCTGGCCGAGGGCGCGCAGACCACGGCGGCGATCGCCGGGACCGGCGAGGCCGCGCGACAGGCGCGGGAGGCGGCCGAGATTCTCATCGACGCGGCGCTGCGACCCCGGGAGCAAGCCGACGGCCCAGCCTGAGTGTGCGAACCCGCCGCTGACTGCCCGCCCGCAACGGTCTGCCGGTTAGTGTCCGCCGCTCGTCACAGTCAGCCCTTCCGGTCGCGCAGCCATTGCTCGAACTCGACAGCGACGATCCGCTCGTCGTGCACGCCGGCCGCGTCGTCGGACGCCAGCCAGACGATGGGTGGGCCCATGACAGCGGACTCCAGGAGTGTCCGGCCCTCGGTCACCGCTTCCGGCGGAACCATCCCCGTGTCGGTCAAGCCCCCGGGCAGCAGCAGGTTGACGGTGATACCCGTGCCTCGCAGATCCGCGGCCATGACCCGGGACAACGCCTCGCTGCCGGCCCGCGACGGCCCGTACGGCACGAACCCGACCCGACGCATCGTGGGGTCGCTCGTCGAGATGTTGATGATCCGGCCCGCGCCCGCTTCCAGCATCCGCGGTACGACCTCGCGCGCCACCAGAAAGTACCCGGTCAGGTTGGTCTCGACCACCGCGCGGAAGCCGTCGACCGGCACCTCCCAAAAGCCCTGCGGGTGCGTCAGGAATCGCGGGTTGACCGTGCGCATGCCGATCCCTGCGTTGTTCACCAGCATGTCGATGCCGCCCAGCCGCGACCACACCTGGTCGACAGCCCTGGCCACCGACGACTCGTCCCGCACATCCAGCTCGATACCCACGGCTCCGGGTAGCTCGGCGGCGACCGAACTCGCGCGCCCGCCGGATCGCCCGGTCAGCGCGACAGTCGCTCCCGCCGAGGCCAGAGCGGACGCCATGGCGAGCCCCAGTCCGCTTGTCCCGCCGGTCACCATTACCTTCATCGGGGCACCCCGGTCCCGCCAGCGATGATTCTCGAACGTGTCACAGCAGCCATGATCACGAGAATAGGAGCTAGAGCGCGCTCCAGGTCAAGCCGGCGCGCACGCCCACAGGCCCCGCTGGCACGCTCGCCCCACAGGCTCTCACGCCCGAACGCCGCTCGCCCTCGCCCGCCTCGCACCCGCACGCCCCTTGCGCGCCCTCACAGCAGTGGGTGCCGGTAACGGTGGACCAGCGGCGACAGGTCCGGTTCACCGAACTCCTCCACCATCGCCGCGAACAGCGCCACCTTGTCCTCGCCGAACCGCCGGACCCTGGCCGTGTAGGAAGCCGCCGTCACGAACGCCGGCGGCACCGTCTTGCTGTGAAACTTGTCCGCGTACATCACGAGTCGTTCTTCATCGGTCTCGGCCAGGTAGTCGTCGACCGGCAGCGGCAACTCCTGCCGCAGCACGTCGTGCCGGCTGACGCCGACACCTGTGTGGTGCGAACAGAACCTGCACAGCGGCTCCGGGAAGCCGAGCTCACGCAGCAGAGCATGTCCGAGTACGCCGTGGCGGATGTAGTTGTCATGGTCGAGCTCGCCCCCCGCGCCGAACAAGCGGTAGACGCCGATGTCGTGGAGCAGGCAGCCGGCCCGCACCAGCTCGACGTCGAGGGCCGAGCGGTACCCGCCGAGCAGTTGCTCCGCCACCGCGCAGACGATCTCGCAGTGCGTGTAGACGAGTTCGAAGGCTTCCGGGGTCGGCGCGTACCGCTCGTGCAGCGCCCGGATCTGCTTGTCCGTGGGAATCACCGTCTAATGATCATCTCACAGAAGGAAGGGTGGCCCGGGTCCCCTTGCTCAAATCCAAGACGCACACCGGATTGCCGAACGGGTCCTCCAGCACCGCGCACCAGCCGACCGCGATCTCGAACGGCGGCTTGCGCACCACGCAGCCGCCCTCACGCCAGGCCGACACCGCAGCCGCGACGTCGTCGACGAGGTAGTGCACGCCCCACTCGCGCGGCAGGTCCATGGTGTGGAGCACCACCTCGGCATCCGTCTCCGGCAAACCCATGCCCACCGATCCGTCGTCACGCCACAGTGGCCGCAAGCCCAGCATCGAACCGTAGAATTGTGATGCCGTCTCCAGGTCGTCGACCCTGACCATGACACAGTCGATTTTCCGAAGCATGACCGCCTCCGCACCTGAACGCCTCCGCACCTGGCCGCCTCCGCACCTGGCCGCCTCCGCACGACGAACTCGTCCTTGCCGCAGCGTAGCCTCGACAGGCGTTTGATAGGGCGGGGGCGCGGAGGGGTTGAGTTGTCGACGGATGACGGACGGGCAGACCAACTGCACCTGAACCGGGCGGGTGTCGAGCGGGTGGTCTTTCGCCAGATGACGGTGGCGGATCTGCCGGGCATGCGGGAGTCGACTCGGGAGGCGATTCAGGATCTGCGGGACCGTCTGAGCCCCCGGCCGCGGCCCGATGCCGAACCGCCCGGGCGACTCGCGCCGAATTCCGATTCGGAATCGCCTGGGCGGCCCACGCACGGTTCTGCCTCGGAACCGCCTGGGCGACCCTCGCACGGCTCCGATCCCGAATCGCCTCTACGCCCCGCGCCGGGCGCCGAGGCGTCGGGCTCGAGCGGCGGTGGCGCGCTGGTGCGCCGACTCCTCGAAGCGGATGCCGCCGGCACGTGGGTGGCAACGGTGGACGACCGGGTTTGCGGCGCCGCGATGGCAGGGTTACGGGAGGGCTTGTGGTACCTGGCGCATCTGCATGTCCGGCCGGGCCTCCAGGGTCGTGGTGTCGGGCGCCGGTTGCTGGAGGCGGCGCTGGGCTATGGCGCGGACGCACGCGGAGGACTGCTGCACTCCTCGCTGGATCCCGCGGCGATGCGCCGCTATCAGCGGGCAGGATTCGCGTTGGAGCCGGCCATGGACGCCACCGGCATGGTGCGACGCGCCGCGTTGCCAGCCATCGCCCGGGTCCGCGAGGGCGACGCCACCGATCTGGAACTGGTCGCCGAGGTCGATCGGAAGCAGCGAGGCGCCGCTCATGGCCCAGACCTTGAGGTACTGCTGTCGGCCGGAGCGCGGCTGCTGATCCTTGATGACAGGCGACAGCGCGGCTACGGCCTGATCGAAGACGGACAGCCCGCGATCGTCGCGGCCGCCGACACGTCCGCCGCAGTGGCGCTGTTGTGGGCCGCGCTCGCCGAGAGCGGCGACACGGTATCGGTGAAGGTCCTACGCGCCGACCAACAGTGGGCCATCGACGTGGCCCACCAGGCCGGCCTCGGACTGGAGCCGACCGGCCCGCTGTGCCGTCAAGGCGACACCGGCCCGCTCGTCCCATGTCTGCCACACATCGGCATCCTGTAGATCAGCCTCGGTTCTCCGGGTTATCCACAGGGGCCGAGTTGTCCACAGGATCCCTTGGTACGGCTCGAAAGCGTCGCACGTCGTCGGTAGCGTCGGGTCCGTGGATAGACCGTGGGTCGCGGTGCAGGACGCACTCAAGGAGTGCGCGCGGATCTCCACCTGGGCACGCTCGCCGCAGGAACTCATCGACGACGTCGACTGGGTCCAGGTGCTGACCTGTCAACTGGCCGCCCTCAACCTGGAACTACTTCGGGAGCTCGACGCCCAAGGCATCCCCGCACGGCAAGGCGCCGCGAACACCACCGCGTGGATACGT
>NZ_BONZ01000028.1 GCF_016862975.1 Rugosimonospora africana | reverse complement strand
GGCGCAGCATCAGGCCGACGGTGAGAAGTTCCTCATCGAGCAATGCGCCCAACTGGGGCCGAAAGAACTGGGGTGGCTCGCCGAACGACTGCTGGACCAGATCGCGCCCGAGGTGGCGGAGCAGCGCGCCGCGGAGCAGTTGGCCCGCAGCGAGGAACGCGCCTACGCCGACCGGCGCTTTAACCTGACCGACCTACACGGCGACGCCCGGGTGCGGGTGTCCGGCTGGCTGGACCGGGAATCAGCCGCCGTCGTCCGCGCGGCCATCGACCCGCTGTGGGCACCCCGACCCAACCCCGACGGTTGCGACCCGCGTAGCCCAGACCCGCGCACCCCGGGACAACGACGGGCCGACGCCCTAGTCGACGTCTGCCGACTCGCCCTGGCCTGCCGCGATCTACCCGACAACGGCGGCGACCGGCCTCAGGTCGTGGTGACCGTCGACATCGACGACCTCCGCGAACAAACCGGTGCGGCCACCCTCGACGACGGCACCGTATTCAGCCCGGCTGCCGCCCGCAGACTCGCCTGCGACGCCGGCATCATCCCCGCCGTCTTGGGTGGCACGGGCCAGGTGCTCGACGTGGGCCGGG
>NZ_BONZ01000027.1 GCF_016862975.1 Rugosimonospora africana | reverse complement strand
GACGCGGACCAACAACCCCGCCGCAACAACTACCACCGACGCGAGTAGGGAAGCACCGAACAATCGAAGCCGCCGGGGAGTTGGCCACCAGGAACAGTCGTGGCCATCCCGGAAAAGTCAGTACGCCTGGCGAAACCGGAACCGAATCCGAGCCCGGCCGGGCAGCGGCCGCTCAGTCGCGGCCCTCCAGGTCGGACTCCGTGGCCAGGTACGCCTGGCGAAGCCGGTCCAGAGTGTCGGCCGCAGGCCGCTCCCACAGCTTCCGGTCGGCGGCCTCCAGCAGCCGCTCCGTGATCCCGCGCAGCGCCCACGGGTTCGACTTGTCGAGGAAGTCCCGTACCTCCTGGTCGAACACGTACGACTCGGCCAGTTGCTGGTACATCCAGTCCTCGACCACGCCGGCCGTGGCGTCGTACCCGAACAGGTAGTCCACGGTCGCGGCCAGCTCGAAGGCGCCCTTGTACCCGTGCCGGCGCATGGCGGCGATCCAGCGTGGATTGACCACCCGGGCGCGGAACACCCGCCGGGTCTCCTCCGCCAGGCTGCGGGTGCGCACCTCGTCCGGCCGGTGCGAGTCGCCGATGTAGGCGGCCGGGTCGCTGCCGGTCAGTGACCGCACCATGGCCACCATTCCGCCGTGGTACTGGAAGTAGTCGTCGGAGTCGGCGATGTCGTGTTCACGGGTGTCCACGTTCTTGGCGGCCACCGCGATCCGCCGGTACACCCGCTCCAGGTCGTCCCGGGCGGCCCTGCCGTCCAGGCCGCGTCCGTAGGCGTACCCGCCCCACACCGCATAGACCTCGGCCAGGTCCCGGTCGTCGCGCCAGTTGCGGGCGTCGATCAGCGGTAGGAGTCCGGCACCGTACGCGCCCGGCTTGGAGCCGAAGATGCGGGTGGTGGCCCGGCGCCAGTCGCCGTGCTCCGCCGCGTCGGCGCGTGCGTGCGCACGCACGAAGTTGACCTCGTCCGGTTCGTCGAGCGCGGCGACCTGGGAGACGGCGTCGTCCAGCAGCGCGACCACGTGCGGGAAGGCGTCCCGGAAGAAACCGGAGATGCGGACGGTCACGTCGACGCGCGGGCGATCCAGTTCGGCCAGGGGTACCGGCGCCACCCCGGTGACCCGCCGCGACGCGTCGTCCCACAGCGGTTGGCAGCCCAGCAGCGCCAGCACCTCGGCGATGTCGTCCCCCTGGGTACGCATCGCCGAGGTGCCCCACATCGTCAACCCGACGGTACGCGGCCAGTCCCCGTTGTCCTCCCGGTAGCGGCGCAGCAGCGAGTCGGCCAGCGCCTGACCGACGTCCCACGCATTGCGGGACGGGATCGCCTTCGGGTCGACGGAGTAGAAGTTGCGGCCGGTGGGCAACACGTTGACCAGTCCCCGGGTCGGGGAACCGGACGGCCCGGCCGGCACGTACCCGCCGTCCAGGGCGTGCAGTACCGCCGTCACCTCGCCGGTCGTGGCCGCGAGCCGCGGTACCACCTCGTCCGCGGCGAACCGCAGCACGTCCACGATGGACGGTACCGGCTCACCGAGCACCTCGGCGACCACCGCCGGTACCGCGTCCGGCGCCCATCCACGGGCGTCGCAGCCGGCCACCAGCCGGACGGCCAGCTCCTCCAATGCGTCCACCGCCGAGCGCCCGGAGTCCTCGGATAGTCCACTATGGACGGATAACGCCGCGCGCAACCCCGGCAGCGCCCCGACCCGCCCACCCCACACCTGAGTCGCGCGCAACACCGCCAGCACCAGGTTGACCCGGGCCTGACCCTCCGGCGCGGCGCCGAGCACGTGCAGGCCGTCGCGGATCAGCGAGTCCTTGACCTCGCACAGGTACCCGTCGACATGCAGTACGAAATCGTCGAACTCCCCGTCCTCGGGCTGGGCGTCCACCTGCAGGTCCCGGTGCAGTTGAGCGGCCTGGATCAGGGTCCAGATCTGGGCCCGCACGGCGGGCAGCTTCGCCGGGTCCAGCGCCGCGACGGTGGCGTACTCGTCCAGCAACTGCTCCAGCTTCGCCAGGTCGCCGTAGCTGTCGGCGCGGGCCATCGGCGGCACCAGGTGGTCCACGATCGTGGCATGCCCGCGCCGCTTGGCCTGGGTGCCCTCCCCGGGGTCGTTCACGATGAACGGGTAGACCAGCGGCAGGTCGCCCAGCACCGCGTCCGGCGCGCACGCCGCGGACAGGCCGAGCCCCTTGCCGGGCAACCACTCCAGCGTGCCGTGCTTGCCCAGGTGCACGATCGCGTCGACGTTGCCGGCCAGCCACCGGTACGCGGCCAGGTAGTGGTGTGAGGGCGGCAGGTCGGGGTCGTGGTAGATGGCGATCGGGTTCTCGCCGAATCCGCGGGGCGGCTGGATCAGCAGGGTGACGTTGCCCAACCGCAGCCCGGCCAGCACGATGTCGTCGCCGTCGACGTACAGTTCGCCGGGCGCGGGCCCCCAGTGGGCGGTCATCGACTCGCGCAACTGCGCCGGCAGCGCGCCGAACCACTCCCGGTACTGCCCCGCGGGTACCCGGATCGGCGCCGCCGCCAACTGCTCCTCGGTCAGCCACTCCACGTCCTGGCCGCCGGCCGCGATCAGCTGGTGGATCAGCGCGTCGCCATCCTCGGGGAAGGAATCCACCGAGTACCCGGCCTCGCGCATGGCTCGCAGCAGCAGCACCGCCGACGCGGGCGTGTCGAGCCCGACGGCGTTGCCGACCCGGGAGTGCTTGGTCGGATACGACGACAGCACGATCGCCACCCGCTTGTCCGCGTTCGGCACCTGGCGCAGGCGCGCGTAGCCCAGCGCGATGCCGGCCACCCGCCGGGCCCGTTCCGGGTCGGCGACGTACACCGGCACCCCGTCCGGGCCGGTCTCCTTGAACGAGAACGGCACCGAGATCAGCCGGCCGTCGAACTCCGGCACAGCCACCTGCATCGCGGCGTCCATCGGCGTCAGGGCCGCCGCCGACTCCTGCCAGGCTGCCCGGGTGGTGGTCAGGCACAGCCCCTGCACCAGCGGTACGTCCAGCTCGGCCAGTCCCTCGACCGTCCAGGCGTCCTCGTCGCCACCGGCCGACGCGTCCGACGGTCGGGTGCCCCCGGCGGCCAGTACCGTCACAATCAGCGCGTCGCACCGACCCAGCAGCTCGCGCAGCCCGGCGTCGACCGAGCGCAGCGACGCGGCGTAGACCGGCAGCGGGGTCGCGCCGGCCTCGGCGATGGCCACGCACAGGGTGTCCACGAACGCGGTGTTGCCGGCCAGCGCGTGCGCCCGGTAGAAGACGACACCGACGGTGGGCCGGCCCGCGGTTCGCGGACCGCCGGGTGGCTGGTGGTCGCGCTGGTCATGACGGTACTGGCCGCCGTCGTACTCCCCGTAAGCCGGCGTGGGTACCGGCGCGGCGAAGCCCTCACCGGTGAGCAGCACGGTGTCGGACAGGAACCGGTGCAGTTCCCGCAGGTTGTCCGGGCCGCCCTCGACCAGGTAGCGCAGCGCGTCGTGCGCGACTCCGGCCGGTACCGTCGAGCAGGCGGTCAGCTCCGCGTCGGGCGCCGCCTCACCGCCCAGCGCGACCACCGGCAGCCCGGCGTCCAGCACCGCGGCCAGCCCTTCCGGCCAGGTCCGCCGGCCGCCGAGCAGCCGGACCACCACCAGGTCGGCGCCGTCCAACAGGGTGGGCAGGTCGGACGGCTCGATCCGGGTCGGGTTGGCCACCCGCCAACCGGTGCCGGCGGCGCGGGCCGCGAGCAGATCGGTGTCCGCGGTGGACAGCAACACGAAGGCCGACGACGGCATGGTGGTACCTCCCGGCGGGGTCCACGCCCCGGGTCGTAGCGGGCGGCGGCGCCGCGTGGTGCCACCGGGGCGGCCAGAGTCTCCTGGCTCCCGGATCGACGCGCTCCCCCGGCCTTCCCACCGCACGCTTCCGTCGTACCGCAGTGGCCATCGTGGGGGGACCGCTCCCCGGTCACAGTGGCGGGACCGTCCCGGATTCGCACCGGGTTCCTCCGCGCCGCCCGCGCCGGATCCTACGCGTACCCGGCGAGGCGACGTACCGGCCGGGCCGTATGACCGCGTCACATCCCTGCGGCACGATGTCGTATCGGCCGGGTCGCTGTGGGCCGGGTCGCTGTGGGCCGGATCGCGGCGGCCGGGTCGTTTCGGCCGGGTGGTGTGGCGAGTCGGGTGGAGGGTCGTGTCGGCACGCAGCCGGGTCGCGGGTCGCGGCGGCCGGGTCATGTCGATCGGGCCGGTGTCGGTCCGGGCACGAGTCGTCGCCGGTCGAGTCGTCGCCGGTCGAGTCGCGCCGGTTGGGTCGTCGCGGCCGGGCGGGCGAGGTACCCTGTTGAGTTCGAGCAACAAAAAAGACGGCACGCAGAAGCGCTCCGTCTTTCTGAGATTAGACACGAGGGAGACGGGTTTGTCAAGTCCTTCCGCTGTCCCAGCTGCCTCGGGCGTGAACGGGACCGGCATGAACCGCATGGGCGACAACCGCATGGACGACAACCGCATGAGTGACAACCGCAGAGACCACGGCCGCAGAGACCATGGCCGCACGGACGACGGTCGCATAGATGACCACGCTCACGGCACGGACGATATCGATCGCGAGCAGACATACGTCTCGATGCTCTACGGCCGCCTCGACGCGATGCGAGGACACGCCAGGGACCTGTTGACCGGCGCGCTGGCCCAGACCGGCGGTACCCAGCAGGAGCGTTCGCAGCGCGACAGCACGATCCGGATGCACACCGACCGGATCGCGCAGCTCGACGCCGTGGACAGCGGGCTGTGCTTCGGCCGGCTCGACCTGGCGCCGTCCACCGACTCGGCCCAGCCCGAAGGCTCAGCCCCGCTCAGCGACTCGGCCCAGCCCGAAGGCTCAGCCCCGCCCAGCGACTCGGCCCAGCCCGAAGGCGCGGCCCCGTCCGGACCGGCCCCGTCCGCGCCGGTAACGGAAGCAACGAAAGAGCGCCGGTACATCGGACGCATCGGCATCTTCGACGAGGACGGCGACTACGAGCCGCTGCTGGTCGACTGGCGCGCGCCCGCGGCCCGTCCGTTCTACCTGGCGACCGCGGCGGCACCGCTGGGAGTACAGCGGCGTGCCCACATCCGGACCGCCGGCCGGAAGGTCGTCGGCGTGGACGACGAGGTGCTCGACCTCGCCCTGGCCGCCTCCGCCGACCGGCACTCCCGGTATGCGGGCCTGACCGGAGAGGCCACCCTGCTCGCCGCGCTGAACGCGACCCGCACCGGCCGGATGCGCGACATCGTGGAGACCATCCAGGGCGAGCAGGACCGGATCATCCGGGCAGACCTGGGCGGGGTACTGGTCGTGCAGGGCGGCCCCGGCACCGGGAAGACCGCCGTCGCGCTGCACCGGGCGGCGTACCTGCTCTACACGTACCGGCGGGAGCTATCCAGCCGGGGTGTCCTGGTGGTCGGGCCCAACACGACGTTCCTCAGCTACATCTCGCAGGTACTGCCGTCGCTGGCCGAGACCGGGGTGCTCCTGCGCACCCCGGCCGACCTCTACCCGGGCGTGTCCGCCCGGCGCCCGGAGCCGGCGGAAGCCGCCGAGCTGAAGGGCCGTACGGTCATGGTCGAGCTGCTGGCCAACGCGATCCGGGACCGGCAACGGGTACCCGACGAGGCGCTGGAGATCGTCACCGACCGGGGTTCGCTGTGGCAGGACACCCTGCGGCTGGACCCGGCCACCTGTGCGGAGGCTCGCGAGCGCACCCGCCGCCTCGGCCGGCCGCACAACCTGGCCCGACCGATCTTCGACACCGAGATCATCCACGCCCTCTCGCTGCAGGTCGCGGAGCGCATCGGTACCGACCCGTACGCCGACGATCCGCTGGGCGGCGACGACGCACCGGGGGACGAGCAACTGCTGGAGGAGGCCGACCTGGCCGAAATCCGCCGGGAGTTGCGCGCCGATCCCGCGGTGGCGACCGCACTGGACTGGCTGTGGCCGATCCTCACGCCGCAGCAACTGCTCACCGACCTGTACGCGTCCGCCGACCGGATCGCCACCGCCGCGCCGATGCTGACCGACGCGCAACGAGCCCTGCTGCACCGGGACCGGTCCGCCGACTGGACAGTGGCCGACGTGCCCCTGCTGGACGAGGCGGTCGAACTGCTCGGCGAGGACGATCGGGACGCGACGACGCTCGCCGAGCTGCGCCGCCGGCAGCAGGCCGCGTACGCCGAGGGAGCGCTGGAGATCCTGCACGGCTCCCGGCCGATCGACCTGGAGGACGAGATCGACCCGGAGATCCTCACCGCGACCGACCTGCTCGACGCCGGGCTGCTCGGCGAACGGCACGAGGAACGGGAGTACCTGACCGCGGCCGAGCGGGCGGCCGCCGACCGCACCTGGGCGTTCGGCCACATCATCGTGGACGAGGCGCAGGAACTGTCCCCGATGGCCTGGCGGCTACTGATGCGCCGCTGCCCGAGCCGGTCCATGACCCTGGTCGGTGACGTGGCGCAGACCGGTGACCTGTCCGGCACCACGTCGTGGGCGCGGGTACTGGAACCGTACGTGGGCGACCGCTGGCGGCTGGCGGAGCTGGCGGTCAACTACCGGACGCCGGCCGAGATCATGGCGCTGGCCGGCCGGGTACTCGCCAACATCGACCCAGCGCTGCCGCTGCCCCGGTCCGTCCGGGAGACCGGGATCGCGCCGGAGCTGATCCGGGTCGATCCGGCCGAACTGGCCGACCGCGTCGTGGAGACGGTACGGCGGGAGGCGGCCGGGGACAGTGGCAAGCAGGACAGTGGCAGGCAGGACAGTGGCCGGCGCGAGGGCGGCGGGCGGCTCGGCGTTCTGGTCCCGGACGGCGACCTCGCCGAGCTGGCCGCGACGGTCGTCGACGCGGTACCGGAGGCGGCCGTCGGCGACGAGGCGGACCTGGAGAGCCGGGTCGTCGTGCTGACCGTACGGCAGGCCAAGGGGCTGGAGTTCGACTCGGTCGTGGTCGTCGACCCGGCGGGGATCGTCGCCGGATCGGAGCGCGGGCGCAGCGACCTGTACGTGGCGCTGACCCGGCCGACCCAGCGACTCACCGTGCTGTGCCCCGGTGACCTGCCGGCGATCCTGGAGGCGCCAGTCGCGGCCTGACCCGAGCCCGCTGCCCCGCTGCCCCGCTGCTCCGCTGCTCCGCTGCCCCGCTGCCCCGCTGCCCCGCTGCAAAGTGTCGTACCGGGCGGTTAGCGTCCGGGCATGTTCGAGACCCTCGACGTGAGCGCCCAGGCCGGTCCGCTGGCCGAGGCGACCGCCCGGCTGGCCCGTCTCCTGCCGGCGCGGTCGGTCCACCCGGCCCATGCGGGCGTGCTGCTACGCGCCGACGACGACGGGCTCCTGCTCATCGCCGCAGACGGCGAGGTGAGCGCGCGGTTGCGGGTGCCGGCCGTCACGCACGGGCGGGGTGAGGTGGTGGTCTCCCGGCGCGGCCTGGCCGAGACCGTCGCTGCGCTCGACGTGCCGGAGATCCGGCTCGTCGCGGAGGGATCTCGGCTGGCGGTGCGCACGCCCGGTGCCCGGTTCGCGCTGCCGTCACTCGGCGACGTCCGCCCGGCGACGGCCGCGCTGCCCCGCGAGGCTGGACGGGTCTCGAGTGCGGCGCTGCGCGCGGCGGTGACACCGGTCGCCGGAGCCGCCTCGCGTGAGCACGCGCTGCCCGTCTTCACCGGCGTTCGGCTGCGGTCCGACGGCGACCGGCTGTCTCTGTTGGCCACCGACCGCTACCGGCTGGCGTCGGCGTCCCTGACCTGGCTGACCTCGCTGACCTCGCTGACGTCGCAGACCTCGGAGACCTGGCAGACCGACCAGCACAGCCGAGACCTGACCGCGGCCGAGCCGGGCGCCCCCGGCACCGGTCCGGGCAGACCACACGGCACGGGTCCGGGCAGATCACAGGCTGCCAGCCCGGAGGGACCGGAGGGCACAGTTCACAGCGAAGCAGGGGACAACCGCGCGGAGGGCACCGGTCCGGGCGATGGGAGGATCAGCGGTCCGGGCGGTGCGAGGGTCGCCGGTCCAGGCGGGGTGGCCGGCCCCGAGGTGGACGTGCTGGTGCCCGCCGCGATCCTCGCCGAGGCGACCCGACATGCGGGCACGGCCGACACCGTCACCCTCCACGCCGCGGGCGACCTGTTCGGGCTGGCCTGGGAGGGCGGCAGCGTGGTCATCCCCACGCTCGGCGACGCGTTCCCCGACACTCAGCTAGACCGGCTGTTCGACCTGAAGCCGGAGTGCGAGGTCGAGGTCGACGCCGACGCGCTGGCCGCGGCGGTCGATCGGGCCTCGCGGTACGCGGGGACGTCCGGCCGGATGGCAGTCGAGGCGGGTGACGGCGTGCTGCTGGTACGGGCGAACGACCCGCTGGCCGGTGAGTCGGAGGAGACCGTCAAGGCGTCCGTCCGGGGCGACCACCTCACCCGGCTGTACCAGGCTCGGCTGCTCCTCGACGCGCTGCGCGCGTTCGGTCGGCACCGGCTGGAGCTGCGGATCCAGGGCGGGATACGCGCCACCGAACTGCGTCACGCCTCGCCCGAGGCGCCCGTCGACCTGCGTTACCTGGTTGTCCCGTTGAGGGCGGCGCCCCCCGCCGACGAATCCGGCGCCGCTCGCTGATCCGGCGGCGCCGCGCCCGGCCGCTCGCTACCGCCGGGCCGCTCGCTACCGGGCCGCTCGCCGTCAGGCCGCCCCCCGTCGGGCCGCTCCCCGTCGGGCGGCTCGCCGTCGGCCCGCCCGCTGCCGGGCCGCTCGTCGCCACGGCGCTCTCCGGCGACCCGCCCGCTGCCGGTGGGCGCGGCGGGCACCTGGCGGCCGTTGTGCCACACCGACCGTATGCGGTCCTCCAGCCGGGCCGGGTCGAGGTCGGTACCGTCGAGGAGGACCAGATCCGCCCGCTTGCCCGGGGCGACCTCACCCCGGTCGTCGGCGAGCCCGAGCAGCCGGGCGGCGTCCAGTGTCGCGGCACGCAGCGCGCCGGCTGGACCGAGCCCGGCGTCCGACAGGTACCCGATCTCCCGCAGCACCTCGGTGTGCGGCCGTACCGGGTTGTCGGTACCCATCGCGACCGGTACCCCGGCCTCGACAGCGAGCCGGACCGCCCGCCGGTGCGCCTCGACCGCCGCCGGCCTGCGGTCGGGGTCGCCGTGCGTCGTCGAGAGCGTCGGCACGAACCACGACCCGGACTCCGCCATCGCGGCCACCGCCGACTCGTCGAGCCAGGTGCCGTGCTCGATGCTGCGGGCACCTGCGCGTGCGGCCAACTCGGCCCCTCGGGCACCGTGCGCGTGCACCATGACGCCCCGCCGCCCCTGCCGGTCCGCCTCGTCGACGAGCGCACGCATCTCCTCGGCGGTCAACTGGACGTCGTGCACGCCGGTGCCCCGCACCATCGAGCCGGTCGCCGTCACCTTGATCCAGTCAGCGCCGGCGCGCACCATCCGGCGCACCACGTCGCGGGCTCCGTCGGCGCCGCAGAACACCGGATCGGGCATCGACGGATCTCCGAACAGGTCGAGCGAACCGGACAGGGGCGCCCAGTGGTCACCGATGCCGCCCGTGGTGCACACCTGCCGGAGGCTGACGAACAGGTCGGGCCCCTCGATCCAGCCCCGCTCCAGGGCCAGTTTGAGGCCGGCGTCGGCACCCCAGGCGTCGCGTACCGTCGTGACGCCGAGGCGCAGCAACGTCCGCAGGACCGGTACGGCGGCCAGCGCCCGCGCCGATCGCGGCATATCGAGCGGATCGTCCTCGTGGTACGTGGCCGGCAGGCACACGTGTGTGTGGCAGTCGATGAATCCGGGCAGCAGCATGCCGCCGGTGCAGTCGACCGCCTCGTCTCCGTCGAGGCCGGTGCCGACGGCGACGATCCGGTCTCCTTCCATCACCACGTCGGCGGGCCGTGCCTCACCCGACGCGACGTCGAGCACCGATCCCCCGGTCAGCAGTACGCGAGTCACCCAACCATCCTTCCAGCGACGGCAAACTCCGCGCTGCCCCGCCCCGCATCGAAAATCGGCCCGGCGCCGGAAGACAGGCCGGCGTGAGAAGAACGGTCCGGTGCCAGAAGACGGGGCCGGCGCCAGAAGACCAGCCCCGGCACCGGAAGACCCGCCTCGCGCCCAAAGACGACGCCCGGCCCGGCACGAGCGCTCACGACGCCGGCCGGTGCAGTACCTCCAGCGCGCGGTCGATCTCGTCGGGTGTGGTGAACAGGTGCGGGCACAGGCGCAGGTTCCCCTCGCGGTACGCCACGTCGACACCGGCCTCGGCCAGCTGCCGGTACCGCCGCTCGTTGTCTCCGTCCCGCCGGGCGAGCACGACGAGGGTGGACCGGGCAGGCCCGCGTACCGGGCTGAGCACCTCGTATACCTCCGGATCGATGCCGGCCAGCAGCACATCGACCAGCCACTGGTCGTACTCCGCGACCGCCGGAACCCCGACCGACAGGAACAGGTCGATGGCCGCCGCCCAGGGCAGCGTGTTGGCGAAGTTGGCCGGGCAGAACACATCCATGCCGCGCACGCCCAGGTCGTCGCGCACGGTGTAGTCGCGCATGTGGTCCAGGCCGCGCCCGGCCTGCATCGCCAGCCAGTACGCCTGTTGCGGGCGCAACCGGTCCCGCAGGCCCGGGCGCAGCCAGGTGAACCCGGTGCCGTACGGCCCGCACAGCCACTTGTACCCGCAGCTCGCCACGGCGTCGACCGGGACGCGCGACACGTCGATCGGACGCGCCCCGATAGCCTGCGACGCGTTCACCACGAACGTCACCCCGGCCTCGCGGCACACCCGGCCGAGCGCGTCCAGGTCAGCTGCGTGGCCGGTGAACGAGTTCACCCAGGTCAGCGCGAACACCCGGGTCGCGTCGGTGAGAGTCGCGGCGAGTTCGGTCGCGGTCGGCGCTCCGGCGCCCGGGTGCAACCGGCGGGTATGCACGCCGCGGTCGGTCAGCCGCGACCACGGCAGTACCGTCGCCGGGTAGTCACCGTCGACGACCAGAACCTCGTCCCCGGACTGCCAGGGCAGTCCACCGGCGACCAGCTGCAGCCCGTACGACGTGCTGTTGCCCAGCACGATCTCGTCGACCCGGCCGCCCACCAGCGTGGCGAGCAGCCCGCGAAGCCGTTCGGGCTCGTCGGTGAACGCCTCGTCGGGAATGCGATGCGGCGCCGCTTTGAGTGACGCCGCTCGCGCCGCGGCCTCCACCGCGACCCGGGGCAGTGGCCCCTGGTGCGCTGTGTTGAGCCAGACCCGCCCATCGAACGGGCCGAAGCTGTCCGGCGCCACCGGGCTGGCCGGGCGGCTGTCGCCTGTGCGGCCGTGGGCGGGGCGGCTGTCGCCTGCCCGGCCGTCGGCGGGGCGGTTGGTGGCTGAGCGGTCGGTCGCTGGGCGGTCGGTCGCTGAGCGGTCGGTGGCCACGACTCCTCCCGGAAGGTACGGCAGCGCGTCGATTGTCCCCCGGCACCGGCCCCGCCGCAGCGCGGCGACCCAGCCAACACCGCCACAGCACAGCGACCCAGCCAGCTCAGCAGTCGGCCGTGTCGATCCAGGACACGCGGTGCGCCTCCGTTGGATCCGGTGTCTCCCAGCGGGAGACGAGCCGGTCGACGACCGCGTCGGGTACCGGATGCTCGCGTGCCCGGTTGCGCGCCCGCAGCACCGGCGGCGGCGCCTCCAGCGCCACCAGGTCGACCCGGCCCCGGTAGTCGGCCACCAGGCCGACGCACTGCTCACGCAGCCGGCGCGAGACGTTGGTGGCGTTCCACACGAACGACCGTCCGGCGCGCAGGTGCTCCCTGGCCAGCCGGTGCGCCGCCGCGACGACCGGGCGCTGATCGTCAGTCGGCGCCACGCGAAGCTCGGCGCGCAACCCGTCCAGGCTGACCACCGGCTGATCCGCCCGGTGCCGGGCGATCCAGGTGTCCTTGCCGGCACCGGGCAGCCCGGACAGCACCGTCACGGTCAGCCGGGTGTCGTCGTAGGCGGCGTAGTCGGGATCGCGGCCGGGAGTTCGGAAGTACCAGAACCGGGAATGGTCCGACGCGAACCGCCGCGGGGTGTCGAGGCAGCCCCGTTCCGCGCAGTACTCGCGGAACAGCCCGATGTTCTCCATCACCTCGGCGGCGTCGCCGCAGGTCCGGCCGAGGATGTCGGCGGTCGCCAGCAGTGCCAGGTCGTCGTTGCGGGCCAACAGGCTGACCCGGAACACGATGCGGTCCAGATCCGGGCGCTCCAACGCCCAGAACGGCACCTGATGGTGGCGCACCAACGCGGCCACGTACTCGCGCCAGGCCACCGGCGCGCCCAACTCCCACAACACCCGGCGGGCGATCAGGTCACCCCGGCGCGAGTGGCCGTGCGCGGTGACCCGCCCATCCGGTTCCAACTGGGTACAGTCCGGCTTCGCCGCGTCGTGCAGGAGTACCGCGGCGAACAGCCGGACCCGGTCGGACTCGGCACGGGCGCGCCACTCGGGGAGCGCGGCCAGCGCTTCGCACGCCATCCGGGTGTGTGTGGCGACGTCCCCCTCGGCGTGGTGAACCGGATCCTGTGCCACACCGGCGAGCCGGCGTACCCAGGCGAACTCGCGGACGATGTCCGACCATCGCACGGTCCAGTCCGGCGGATCCGGGGACAGCCGTTCGAAGCACGACCACTCAAACGACTTCATACATCACCGCCGGGTCGGCGAGTTGGTTGGGCACGATCGTACGGTCCAGCCAATGGCTGCCCGAGTCGAGCACCGTGGTGAGGAAGCCCGACCGTACCCACTTGTACCGGCCGGCGACCCGGCCGTCCTCCTCCACCTTGAGGTACAGACCCTCCATGTCGTCGGACCGGTCGGTCTCGGCGACCACTCGCTCCGGGTCGGCTCCGCTCGCGGTGGCCGCCTCGACGAGCGCTTCCCGCCACCTGCCGGTCCGGCACGTCGACGGACCGACGAGCGCGACCAGTTCCGCGAGGTCGGTGAACACTCCGGTACGCAGCACCGGCACCGAGCGCACCGGCGTACCCGCCAGCAGTTCGCCGCGCCGCCGCGTCGACAGGAACTCGCCGGACCGCCGGTCGAGCACGTCGAACTCACAGAAGTAGTGCGGCAGCGCGTCGTAGAACACGGTGTGCTTGGCGTACAACCATTCGCCGTACATCACGTACCGGTCGCCAAGCCTCGGCCAGAGCGCGCCGGCAACCGTCGCGGCCCACGCCTTGAACGGTCCGAACTGCCGTTCCCGGGGCCCGCCGTCCAGGTAGTGTCCGCGCGACTGAAGCCGAAGCTCGCCGCTCGCGGTGAAGCTGACCGCGGCGTTCGCTCCGTCGAGCTTCTCCTCCACCGTCAGGAACCGCCCCGCGATGTCCCGAAACGGGACGGCAGCCAGGTCGTGGTCGCCCGGCTGAAGCCGGGAACCCTCCAGGTGCGCGGTCCGCGGATACTTGACGAGCATGCCCAATGTTGTAGCCGATTCCCCATAGCGTCCGCGAACGCATTCCCATCAACCTAGTGCCGTTCAATACGCTTGCCGGGTCCGGTTCAATGGACACATGCGTCCGTCCTTCACCGCACCGGCCACGCTGCGTCCCGGAGACCGGGTGGCCGTGGTCTCCCCCTCGTTCGCCGCACCCGGACGGTTCCCGGCGGTTCACGAGCGCGCCATGACCCGACTGCGCGACGAGTTCGCGCTGAAACCGGTGGAGTACCCGACGACGCGGCGGGTCGGCGCCGACCCGCGGGACCGGGCTGCGGATCTCATGGCCGCATACCGCGACCCGGACATCCGAGCGGTACTGGCCACCATCGGCGGGGACGACCAGCTGACCGTGCTGCCGCACCTCGATCCGGCCGCGTTCACCGCGGATCCCAAGCCGTACTTCGGGTACAGCGACAACACCAACCTGCTCAACTGGCTGTGGAACCAGGGCATCGCGGCGTGGCACGGTGGCTCGACGATGGTGCACCTCGGCCGCCCCGGCGGTCTGCACCCGGAGTCGGCGGCGTCACTGCGTGCCGCGCTGTTCGGTGGCGGGGACGTCGAGCTGCGGCCGGCCGACGCGTTCAGCGAGGACGAGGGCGACTGGAACGATCCCGCGTCCCTGGAGGTCGAGGCGCCCACGCTGCCCGGCCCCGGCTGGCACTGGCACCAGCCCGACCGGGTCGTCACGGCACCGACCTGGGGCGGCAATCTGGAGATCCTGCACTGGAACCTGGCGGCGAACCGGTGGATCCGGCCGGTCGAGGACTACGCCGGCTGCGTGCTGCTCATCGAGACTTCCGAGGAAATGCCGGCCGCCGAGGAGGTCTTCCGCATGCTGCGCAACGCCGGGGAGCGCGGTCTGCTGGCCCAGTTTCCCGCGGTACTGGTCGGGCTGGCCAAGGCCAGCAGCATCGACCGGCCTACCGCGCGGCAGGATCGCGACCGGTACCGGGAGGAGCAGCGGGCAGCGGTGCTCCGCGCGCTGGCCGACTACAACCCGACCGCGATGGCGGTGTTCGACGTCGACTTCGGGCACACCGATCCCCAGTGGGTGCTGCCCTACGGCGGGAGCCTCACCGTCGACGGTCCCGGCCGCCGCATCGTCGCCCACTATCCGGACAACCGCGGCCGGTAGCGCGACCGGTGAATGAGCCTCAACCTCGCGGTGGCCGGTTCGCTGGTGCTGTACAAGCTCGCCGGGCTGTTGTGAGCGCTGGCCTGTTGTGAGCGCTGGGCTGCGGTAAGCGCCGGGCTCTCGTAACCGCCGGCTGGTGTGACCCGACTTGGCGCAAATCGGTGTCCAGCGGCGGGATACCCTACCGGCGGTGCCTCGAACCGCGTGACCGGAGGAGTCGATGCTGAGATGACGGCAGGGCGACCGATGCCTACACAGGACGACGTGCTCGGGTACTTCGACACGCTGTCGAACTGGGGGCGGTGGGGCGACGACGACGAGCTCGGGACCCTGAACCACATCACCGACGACGTCCGGCTGGCGGCGGCGCGGGCCGTGCGCCACGGCAGGAGCGTGTCGTGCGCGTGGGAGGTCGCCGTACCGGAAGAGATGGAGCGGTCGACAACGACGTGCCCGTGCGCCGCCGACATGCCGGGTGCCGAGAACATGCCGGTGCCCGCGTTCCACAACGACCGGCGCTGGGGCTTTTCGTCCGAGCGGCTCGGCATCACGTTCCACGGCAACACCCTCACCCACGTCGACTCGCCGTGCCACATCTTCTGGGACGGCACGATGTACAACGGGCGGTCGCACTCGTTGGTCGACGCCGCAACGGGATCGGCGTGGGCGGCCGTCACGGCGGCGGCGAATGGCATCATCACGCGTGGTGTCCTGCTGGACATTGCGAGGGTCCGCGACGTGCCGTGGTTGGAACCGGGGCAAGGTGTGTTTCCCGATGATCTCGAGGAGGCCGAGCGTCGCCAGGGAGTGCGGGTGCGATCCGGCGATGCGGTACTCCTGCGGACAGGCTATGGCCGCTTCCGGCACGAGGCCGGTGAGGCCAGTGGCTTCACGCAGGCCGGCTGGCACGCGTCCTGCCTGCCGTGGCTGCGTGAACGGGGGGTAGCGCTGATCGGCGCTGACACCCCCCAGGACGTTCAGCCGTCGGGGTACGAAGACGTGTTGATGCCGGTTCACGCCGTGAGCCTGGTCGCGATGGGTCTGTGGCTGCTCGACAACTGCGATCTGGAGGTGTGCGCGACGACGGCTGCCGAGCTCGGCCAGTGGGACTTCCAGCTCGCGGTCGCGCCGGTTCGCTTCGCCGGTACGTCCGGCAGCCCGGTCAATCCGATCGCCACATTCTGACCGCGGTTCACGGTGGCGAGGTACCCCGCCACGATTGCGGCCGCCACGATTCCTTCACAAAGCTTGGGGCGAGCGCGGCGGGGCCGGCCTCCGGTTGTCGGTGTCGAGAACCCGGCGCACTCGGAGCGCGTACAAGGATCCGGTCGCGTCGAGCCCGGAGCGGCGCGGGCCACGCCCGCTTAGCCGTCCTAGGACAATAGGTCTCCGGTCCACGCGACCGCTCGCCGCCCCCACCACAGCCGGGTATCCGAATTGCCCGAAGAATCCTTTATGCGGCTTTTGTTACTAAAAGCCTGACCATTCGTTGATCCCAGCGTGAGTGCTCCTCAAACCCCAGCGACCGGGCAGTCCCCAGCCACTAGGCCATCCCCCACGACCGGCCAAGCCCCAACGACCGGCCAAGCCCCAACGACCGGGCAAGCCCCAACGACCGGGCAAGCCCCAATGACGGGGCAACCCCCCGCGACGCGGCAAACCTCAGCGACGACCGGGCAAACGCCAGCGACCGGGCACACCCCAGCGACCGGGATCCGACCGCCGCGCCCCCGGCTGGCCTGCGCGGCGCTGACCGTCGCGGCCATCGCCGCGTTCGGTCCGTACACCCCGCTCGCCGGTATTCGTGCCGAACAGGTGGTCGTCTACGGACTCTGCGCGGTCGCGCTGGCGTCCCTGCGGTGGTGCCAGTTCCGGTTCACCCGCGCGGCCGCCCTGGTGTTCGGCCTGCTCACCGCCGAGACCCTGGTCGCGGTATTCGGAGCGCTGGTACCGGTACCCGAGCTGACCGGATTCGGCCGGGCGAGCACCCTCGCCGGCCTGGACAACCTGGCGCTGCCGCTGGCCGTACTCATCACCCTGTGGACCCTGCTGGACATGGGCGCCGACCGGAAACGGCTGCTGGCCATCGTGTGCCGGGTGGTCATCTGGGCGATGTGCCTCAACGCGGTACTCGCGTACGTGTCGCAGGCGCACGACCTGACTCCCATGCTCTCCCGGTTCTGGGACAACACCGTCGTGGAGAACACCGTCACGGACACCGTGGCCGGACGGGCGAGCCAGCTCGGGCGGTACACCGGAATCTTCAACCAACCCGCCGAAGCCGGTGAGATGTACAGCATCGCGCTGCTCGCCGCCATCTACCGCTACCGGTCCAACCTGCTCCGCTTCGCCGGTGCCAGCCTGCTCATCACCGTCGGCGGCCTGCTCACGGTCAGCAAGGTCTTCCTCCTGGTCGGCCTGCCGATCGCGGTCTGGCAGGTGCTGCGCCAGTCGCACGGGCGCGGCCGGCGGGTCGTGCTGCTCGCCGCCGCCGTCATCGCGGTCGCGGGACTCGCCCAGTCCGGCGTCGGTCCACAGTGGATCGGCGGTGACTTCCTGGCTCAGTTGCTGCGCCCCGGCACGAACGGCGACATGCTGCATCTCTACACCGGAGGCCGGCTCGGCGACTCGTCCAGCCTGCAGACCATCGTCGCGGCCGTGTTGCACGACTCCCCGTGGTTCGGGTTCGGCGCGGGTGGACTCGCCGTCCCGTACGACGACGCCTGGGTGGAGGCGCTGTGCGTCGCCGGCCTCTGCGGGGCGATCCTGTACACGATGCTGCTCGCCGTTCTGGCACTGAGCTGGTACCGCCGGAGGCTGCCGCCGGACCCCGGGCAGTCGCGGCTCGCGCAATCCCAGCTCACACAATCGAGGGTCGCGCAGCCGCAGCTCGCACAGTCGAGGCTCGCGCAGTCGCGGCTCGGCGGCGGAATCGTCCTGCTGGTCATCGGCGCGTCCGTCGGGTTGCCGGCGCTGACCGCGAACCGGGCGGCGACGATCGCGTGGCTGATGATCGGGCTGGTGCTGCTCGCTCCGCCCGGCGACACGGACGCGAACACGGGTACGGCGCCGGCCGGCGTCGGCACGATGCCGCGCGCCCGCCGCGGCACCGCCGCCACCACCGGCGGGCCGAAGGCTGATAGCGCGGAGGCCCGATAGCGCGGAGCGCGCTACGCCGCCGCTTCGCCCTGTCCGCCGGCTCCGCCCCGTGCGGCGAACGTGTCCAGCGCCCGCTGGGCGGTGTCCAGCCCACGGCGCAACTCCGTCACCGGGTCGAGACTGCGGCCGGCCGAGGCCAATCCCTTGGCGACCCAGTCGCGGATCAGATCCGACGTTGTCACCCCGCGAGCCTCTGCCAGCGCCCTGACCATGGCGTCGACGCGGGCACGTATGCACGC
The DNA here is from genome assembly GCF_016862975.1 of Rugosimonospora africana. Lineage (GTDB taxonomy): Bacteria > Actinomycetota > Actinomycetes > Mycobacteriales > Micromonosporaceae > Rugosimonospora > Rugosimonospora africana. Next base: position 303,304 of record NZ_BONZ01000027.1, on the reverse strand, counting down.
CGAGATCGCGCTCCGGGTTCAACGCCCCGACGAGGAACTACTCACACTTGACTTCAGATTAGGTATGGCTAACCTAACTTTGCCTAGCTGCTGATTGCTCGGCCCTTGATTTGCCCGGCCCTTGATTTGCCCAGCCCTTCACAGGACGGATCTCCCATGACCGCAAGCACCGCCCCCGTCGACGACTCCCCGGCGGCAAGCCGTACGAGCGAGCCCGGCGTACCCACCCTGCGACGGCTGCACGGAGCCGCAGTGGTCCGTGTCGTCTTCGGCATCATCTGGTCCATTGACGCCACGTTCAAATGGCTGCCCGGGTTCATTCACGGCCAGACCCTCGGCAAGGAACTCGGTGCGGCCGACGACATCCACACGCCGGTGATCCACCAGTGGATCTCGCTGTGGCACTCCGTCGGTACCGCGCAACCCACCGCTTTCGCCGTGGGTACCGCCGTCATCGAGACCCTCATCGCCGTCTGCATGATCCTCGGCCTGTTCTCCCCGGTGGTCTTCGTCGGCAGCGCCATCTTCTCGTTCGGCATCTGGTCCGCGGCCGAGGGATTCCACCTGCCCTGGACGAAGTCCGGAATCACCGACCTCGGCCCGTCGGTCGGGTACATCGCGGCCTCGCTCGCGCTCTACTTCGCCGCCGCGGGCGCGACCTGGAGCGTGGACAGTTGGCTGCGCCCCAGGCTGGGCCGGCTCGCGTGGCTCACCAGCGTGTCACCCGCACAGTTGGAGCGCGGCGCTCAGGGCTGACGGTCAGCGTTCCGCGCCCATTCACCCGTGCGCCCGGGCGGCCCGCACGTTCGCCGCCCGGGCCACCGCTTCACCGCCCGGGTCACCGGATCGACATGGCCAGGTCCTTGGGCAGGACGGACTTGACGTCCTCAAGCTGCCCACCGGTGATGTGCTGGCGCATGGCGTCCATCACGGTCTCCACCAACCGTTGTGGGCCACCCTCGACGTCGAAGGTGAACTCGCTGCGGATCCGCGCGAGAAACTCCTCCTTGTCCATTTTCATGGGTACGTCGCTGGGATCCCAACCCTCGTAATAGATCCCGCGCACCAGGGTGGGCAGCTGCCCGGCCAGTTGAGCCGATTCCCCGACCGGCAGGCGGTCGCGCAGCGCGTGCAGCACGGTCCGCAGCGCGGCGTACGACTGGTTCCGGCGGTCCTTGGGCCAGCCGTAAGCCTGTTCGATGTCGCGCAGGATGAGATTGGCCTTCTCGATCGTCGTGTCGAAGCCGGCGTATCCGGTATCCCCCATGGTTCATCTCCTCGGTCGTTTTCGTCCTCGGCCGGCCGTCGCCGCGTCCGCCCGGACACCGGGGCTATACCCAGACCGGGTCGATGGTCACCTCCGGGACCGCTCGCGACCGGTCAGATCCGCCGCCGGTACGCCCGGACGGCCAGCGGCACGAACACCGCCAGCATCACCGCCACCCAGCCCAGCGTGACCAGGATGTCGACGCCGAGGTGGCTGTCGTACGGGTGCCCCACGAGCAACCCGCGTACCGCGTCGGCCAGGTGCGACGCCGGGTTCACCCGCATCCACGCCTGCAGCCAACCAGGCACGCTGCCGATCGGGAGGAAGGCACTGGAGCCCAGGGTGAGCGGCATGATCACGGCCGTGGCCGTCACCTGCATCGCTGCCGGCGTCTTCGACACCAGGCCGAGCAACGCGCTGCCCCAGCTCAACGCGACCGCGATGGCCAGGATGAGGCCGACGGCGACGACGACCTGGACCGGACCGGTACCGATCCGGAAACCGACCACGAGACCGACCAGCAGCGCCATGCCAACCGAGACGCCCAGCAGGCACAGATCCGCCAGTACCCGGCCGAGCAGCGGCGCCGCCCGCGCGATCGGCAGGCTGCGGAACCGGTCGAACACGCCGTTGTGCAGGTCGGTGTTGAGGTTGACCCCGGTCGCGATCGTGGCCATCAGCGCCGACTGCGCGAGTACGCCGGGAAGGGCGTACAGCACGGCCGTGTGCCTGTCGCCACCGGCCGCCGCGCCGCCGAACAGGTACACGAACACGGCGACCATCAGGACCGGTTGGAGCACGTACCCGATCAGTTGGCCGGGGCTGTTCTTCAGCGGTACCAGGCTGCGCCAGGCCAGCGTGAACCCCTGTTGGGCGAGCGGCATCATGCCGGAGTCCTCTCCATCGTCGCGGCCGGTTCCTGTTGCCCGGCCGGGTCCTCGGGCGCGCCGGATGTCTTGGTCAGCGCCAGGAACACCTCGTCGAGACTGGGGTGGCGGACGGACAGCTCGGCCACCGGGATGCCGGCCTCGTCGAGCCGGCGGAACACTTCCGGGGGAAGGCTCAGGTCGGAAACGGGTACCCAGAGCACGTCCCTGCGCCGCTCCGGTTCCCGCCCGGCCAGCCCGGCCAGGATCCCGGCGACCGCCTCGCGGTGCTCCGGCCGGGCCGGCCGAACCTCCAGCCGCTGTCCGCCGACCTCGGCCTTGAGCGAGTCCGGGGTACCCGACGCCACCACCGTGCCCCGGTCGAGCACCGCGATCGCGTCGGCCAACTGGTCGGCCTCGTCCATGTACTGAGTGGTCAGCAGCACGGTCACCCCGTCGTCGGCCAGGGCTCGCACCACGTCCCAGAGTTCGACGCGGGCGTGCGGGTCCAGTCCGGTCGTCGGCTCGTCCAGGTAGATGATGCGGGGATCGCCGACCAGGCTGGCCGCCAGGTCCAGGCGGCGGCGCATGCCACCGGAGTACCCCTTGGCGCCCCGCTCCGCCGCGCCGGACAGGCCGAACCGGGCCAGCAGCGCGGCGGCCCGTGCCCAGGCGTCCGGGCGGGACATGCCGAGCAGCCGACCGATCATGAACAGGTTCTGCGCGCCGGTGAGGTTCTCGTCCACCGACGCGTACTGCCCGGTCAAGCCGATGAGCTTGCGGACCTTGTCCGGAGACCGCACCACGTCGTGGCCACCGACCCGGGCGGTACCCGCGTCGGGGCGCGCCAGAGTGGCCAGGATCCGTACCGCGGTGGTCTTGCCGGCGCCGTTGCGGCCGAGCAGGCCCAGCACCGTACCCTCGGCGGCGGCCAGGTCGACCCCGGCCAGCGCGACGGTCTCGTCGAACCGCTTGACCAGCCCCTCGGCCTCGATTGCGTATCTCATGGCACCCACGGTGCCGGGCGCCGGTCACACGGCGCTGAGCCCTCGCTGACGCCTGCTGACACCGGCCGCGCAGCGGGGCCGGGCCGGTGTCAGGGGCGGCCGGTGTCAGGGGCGGCCCGATCCCCCGTCATCAGAACGGGTTCGGGAGTCGGCTCCGACCCACCTTGATGGCGGCCAGCGCCGAGGGAAAGGCGAAGATCTCTTTACCGGGGCCACCGATCGGGCCGGCACGAGGGATCCGGTCACCCATCCGATCGGCCCACCGACGCAGCGCCTTCCAATGCCGGACGGTTTCCGACGTCGCCGGCCTACCGATTGAGCGGTAGTGGTTTCCGATCCACTCGATGGTGGACATCCCGATCGGCTCCGGCGCGGCCGTTCGTAGGTTGAGCCAGTAGACACCGGGATGTCCAGCGCCGAAGTACGGCAGCCCTCCATGGTCTACCTGCCATCCCGCCCACGGATCGGGAATCTCCCCCTCGGCTTTGCCGCGACCCGACGCGAACAGGGGAAGAGGACCCGACGGTACGTGCCACAACCCGACCCGAGCAACCGATACCCGGTCGAGGTGGGGCGCGGCTCGCCATCGACCGGTATCGACGTTGATCAGCCACGCGAGAGAGCCGTCCTGGTTGAACCGGTCGACGACAAGGTTCACGTCGTCATCCAACAAATACATGGGCAACCAGGCCATGAGTCCACCTCTCGACAGTCATCGCGCTCGACGTAGCACGGCTCCGACGTAAGCACGCGTGCACCCGCACACGGTCGAATCGGGGTCACCGGCGGGCCCGGATCAGATCCGGTCGGCCAGCCGGTCCAACAGCGGGATCGCCGCGTCCAGGCGGCGCAGCTCCGCCTCGCTGTACGACTCGTTCAGCGCGTGCATCAACCCGCTCAGCACCGCCTGCTCCCGGTCCCGCAGCAGCGCCTGGCCGGCGGCCGTGATGGCGATGACGGTCTCGCGCCCGACGGCCACCCGCAACTGCTGCGCGCGCATCACCGGATCGGGGTCGGTGTCACCGGTCATTGATGCAATCTGGCCGACTCGGGCGGGATTTTCAACACCAGCGCGGACTCGGCTGCCGCGCGCTCGGCTGCCGCGGAATCAGCCGGCGTTGGCCGGTGGGGCCGCCACCGGCCGGCGGGCGCGCAGCCGGGACACCGCCCACACCAACAGGGCCAGCACCGGTAGGGCCCCGCCGAACACCGTCACCGCCGTCCAGCCCGACTGCTGGTAGAGCGTCCCGGACACCGCCGAGGCGATCGCGCCCGCGATGAACAGCGAGCCCATGTAGACCGAGTTGATCCGGGCGCGGGCATCCGGCCGCAGCTGGTAGATCTCCTGCTGGCTGATCACCTGGTGCCCCTGGACCGCGAGGTCCAGCAGGACGGCCGCGGCGGCGAGCAGCACCAGGCTGCCCTGGCCGGCGCCGGCCGCCGCCATCGCCACCACCCCCAGGGCCAGCGCGATGCCGCTGGCGAACTGCCCGTGCCCGCGGTCGCCGAGCCAGCCGGCCAGCGGCGCCGAGGCGGCCCCGGCCGCGCCGACCAACGCGAAGATGCCGATGCCGGTCTGCGAGAGGTGGTGCCGGTCGAGCAGTTCGTACCCGATCGACGTCCAGAAGCTGCTGAACGCCGCGAACATCAGCGCCTGGCAGGCGGCCCGGCGGCGCAGCACCGGCTCGGTACGCACCAGCTGCCCCATCGACGCCAGCAGCCGAGGGTACGTGGCGGTGTGCGCCGGGCGGCGGCGCGGCAGTACCCGGACCAGGACGGCGGCGACCGCCACCATCAGTACCGCGGAGATCAGGTAGACGCTGCGCCACCCCCACTGCGCGGCGACCAGGCTGGCCAGCGTCCGGGCCAGCAGGATGCCGAGCAGCAGGCCGCTCATCACCCGGCCGACGACGCGACCGCGCTGCTCAGCCGGCGCCAGGTGGGCGGCCAGCGGGACGAGGATCTGCGCGACCACCGAGGTGAGCCCGATGAACACGGAGACCGCCAGCAGCACCCCGATGCCCGGCGCCACAGCCGCGACGACCAGAGCCGCGGCGGTGCCCAGCAGGGTGCGCGAGGCCAACGCCCGGTTCTCCAGCAGGTCGCCGAGCGGCAGCAGCAGGATCAGACCGGCGGCGTACCCGATCTGCGTCATCGTGACGATCAGCGCGGCCGTCCCCTGGCTGGCGCGCAGGCTGTGGGCGATGAAGGCGAGCAGCGGCTGTGCGTAGTACAGGTTCGCCACGGTGAGGCCGCAGGCGAACGCGAGCACCACGGTCACCAGGCGCAGGCCGCGCCCCGAGCCGTCGATGCCGGCGCGGCTTCCCACGCCGGTCCGGCCGGACTCGGCCACCGTCGCTGGCCCAGCAACCATTCCCGCCCCCTCGCGCGTCTATATTTTGAACGGTACCGTTTAGAAAATGGTCCCCACGAGCGGAAGGGGCGATCGTGACCGAGACCACCGCGCAGATCACCGCGGAAACCCCCGCGGAAACCGGCGCGGGGATCCCCGCTCGGCCGGCGCGCGGGCGTCCGCGCAGCGACCGGGCGCATCAGGCGGTCGTCGACGCCGCCGGGGATGTCCTGATGGAGCGCGGGATGGCCGGGTTCACCATGGAGGCGGTCGCCACCCGGGCCCGGGTGAGCAAGGCGACCCTCTACAAGTGGTGGCCCTCACGCAGCGCGGTGGCCATCGACGGCTTCTTCGCCCGGGTCCGCGAGTCGGTCAGCGTGCCGGAGACGGCCTCGACCGAGCAGGCGCTGCTGTTCCAGGTCGACGCCCTGCGGGAGTTGTTCGCGCACACCGCCTGCGGCCCGCTGATGCGCTCGCTGGCCGGGCAGGCCCAGAGCGACCCGGACATCGGTGACGCGCTGCGCGAACGGTGGCTCGGGCCGCGCCGGGCAGTGTCGGAGCGGATCCTGCGCGATGGCATCGCCGCCGGAGCGATCCGGGCGGACATCGACGTGGCGGTCACCCTGGACCAGCTCTTCGGGCCGCTGTACTACCGGCTGTTCTTCGGGCACGAGCCGCTGACCGCCGAGCTGGCCCGGCAACTGGTCGCCCAGGTGATGGCCGCGATCCGGGCGCCCGGCACGAGCGACTGACCGCCGGCGGGCCAGCCCAGGCGGTCTCAGGCCAGATCCGCGACCGCCTCGACGAGCCGGTCGATGTCCTGTGCGTTCGTGTACGGCGCGATGCCCGCCCGTACCGCGCCCTCGTCGCCCAGCCCGAGCCACCGGGCGCACTCGACGGCGTAGAAGCTGCCGGCCGGGGCGTTCACCTTCGAGGCGGCCAGCTGGCGGTAGATCTCGGCCGGCCGGTGGCCACGTACCGAGAACAGCACCAGCGGCGTGCGCCGCGACGCGCGGCTGTACCGGGTGAGCCCCTCGACGCCGGCCAGCCCCGCCTCCAGCCGGTCGAGCATCGCCGACTCGTGCCGGTCGACCGCCGCCATGCTCTCCCGCAGGCGAGTCGCGCGGCTGCTTTCGCTGCCCTCACCCGAAACGCTGCCTTCGTCCGGAGCCAGTCCGGCCAGGAAGTCGACCGCGGCCGTGGTGCCGGCGAGCAGCTCGTACGGCAGGGTTCCGAACTCGAACCGGTCCGGTACCGCTTCGGAGGACGGCAGCAGCTTGTCCGGGTGCAACTGCTCCAGCAGTGCCGGGGAACCGGCGAGCACCCCGAGGTGCGGACCGCAGAACTTGTACGGCGAGCACACGTAGAAGTCGGCACCCAGCGCCTCGATGTCCACCGCCGCGTGCGGCGTGAGGTGCACACCGTCCACATAGCACAGTGCGCCGACCCGGTGTGCGGCGGCGGCGATCGCCGGGATGTCCGGGCGGGTACCCAGGAGGTTCGACGCGCCGGTGACCGCGACCACCCGGGTACGGTCGGACAGCACCGCCGCGACCGACTCCACCGGAAGCTCGCCGGTGTTCCGGTCGAAGTCCGCCCAGCGCAGGGTGGCGCCGGCAGCGGCCGCGGCGTGTACCCACGGCCGGATGTTCGCGTCGTGGTCCAGCCGGGTGACCACCACCTCGTCGCCCGGGCCCCACTGCTTCGCGAGCGCCCGGGACACGTCGAAGGTCAGCTGCGTCATGCTGCGCCCGAACACCACCCCGGCCGGTTGCGCACCGAGCAGGTCGGCCATCGCCTGCCGGGCGCCGGTGACGATGTCTTCGGCCCGCCGCTCGGCGGTGGTGACCCGGCCACGGTTGGCGATGGCGGACGTGAGAGTGTCCGCGACCGCGGCCGCGACGACGTCCGGCACCTGGGATCCACCGGGCGAATCGAAGTGCGCCGCGCCCTCGACCAGTGCCGGGAAATGCGCCCGTACCGCCTCAACGTCGTACATCCGTCTGCCCACCTTCGCGCCGTCGTCCCGTGTTGTCGTCCCGTGTTGTCGTCCCGTGCCGCAGTCCCCGTGCCGCAGTCCCGGTGCCGCAGTCCCGGTGCCGCAGTCCCGTGCCTGCCCCGCACACGCTACCCGGGCCCGCCGCTGGGGCCCGGGTAGCCGATGCTGGGTAGCTGAGGCCGGGTAGCCAAGGCTGGGTAGCCGAGGCCGGGTAGCTGAGCCCGCCCACCCCCCGCTGCCGGGCGGGCTCAGTCTGGGCCGGCTCAGCGCAGGCTGATGAACCAGTCGAGGGCACGCGGGATGGACAGGATCGCCGAACCGGTGTGGTCAACCGGCCCGACGTCGGTCAACTGCGCTGTCGCGCCGTGGGAACGCAGTTGCCGCTGGCACTGCCGCGCGTTGGCGATCAGGGCGTCCCGGTCGCCGTCCGCGGCGAACAGGCGCACCGGTACCCGCGGCTGCCACTGACACGTACCGTCGCCCGCGCGCTCCGCGGCCAGCAGCGCGCCACTGGGCTGGCGAAGCCGCCGCACGTACTCCGGGGTCAACAGGTCGACCGGCGTACCGGGCAGGTTGGCGAGGATCGTCTCCTCGTCGTGGTTCCCGTCGAACAGCTGCTCCACCGTCGCGTCGTACGGCGCCCGGAACACCTCCGACGGCGAGTCGTACAGCGGGAAGAGCCGGTTCATGGCGACCGTCCAGTACGCGATGTAGAGCGTGCCGTCCACCGGATCGAGTTCGCCGTCCCCGTCGCCCGGGTGGTCGATGAGCGCGGCCAGCTCGGTGTGCTGGAGGTCGTACGGGCCGCTGATCGGCGCGAGGGCGCGCAGCCGCCAGTACGGGTCGGCGCCGCGCTGGAGCGCCTCGCCCAGCCCCATCGCCGCCGTGCCGCCCTGCGAGAACCCGGTCACCAGGACGCGCGGATCCAACTGCCGGCCCTGCCGCGTCGCCAGTGTGGCCGCGGCGCGCAGCGCGTCGAGGCTGGCGCTGACCTCCGACGCGGTGTCCATGTACGGATGGTTTCCGGCGCCGGTACCCAGGCCGAGATAGTCGGGTGCGACGGTCGCGTACCCGGCCGAGGAGAACAGTTCTGCGGCCTCCCGGTCGCCGTTGCCGGCCACCATCGAGGCGACGCCGCCCCGGTACGCCTGGGTGCCGTGCCCGTAGACGATGACCGGCAGCGGCGCGCCGGACCCGGGCAGCCGGGGCGCGGCGGTTTCGGGCAGGACGACCAGCGCGCTCGCGGTCGTGGGCCGCCCATGGGCGTCGACGGTGCGGTACTCGATCCGGTACGCGGTCACCCCGTACCGGACGTGGGTCGTGTCCCACGGGATCTGCGAGACGACCTCGGCCACCTCGGCGGCGGACAGCCGCGCGACGGGCGTGACCGACAGCAGCACACCCCGGCCTTCGACCGGCCCGGCATGAGCGCCGGCAGGGCTAGCGACGGCAGGGCCGACCGTGCTGGCGGCGACAGGGCTGGAGCCGGCCGGGTTGGCGGCGGCCGGTGCCGGGCCCGTCGGGTTCGCGAACGCGGTCGCGGGCGCGCCAACCAGCGCCGCGGCGAGCGCGACACAGGTCGCGACGCCGATGGTGCGGCGACGCAAGAGCTTCGTATTCATGCGTTGAGGATCCCGTCGGGGATGAAAGCGGACAATCCAGCCAGCCGGAGACCCCGTGGTAGGGCCAGCCCCAGCAATGCCCGCCACTCAGCGCAAACGCAGCCCAGTGAAAAACGCCGGTCAGCGCAAACGCCGCTCACGCCAACGCGACGCGGGTCAGCGCCCGACCGCGTACCCCTGCGCGCCTCGGGGGTTCGCCGCCGCCTTGAGCCATCCGCCGTCCCGCGCCACCGCGCTGACCCGGCCGAGCGACCACGGGTCGGTGACCGTCACCGCGTGACCGCGCCGGCGCAACTCCTCGACGACCTCCGCCCCGACCCGCTCCTCGACGTGCAGCCGGCCCGGCTCGGCCGTGCGCGGATAGAACGAGCTGATCATGTGCTCCGAGTGGAACTCGGGCGCGTCGACCGCCTGCTGAAGGTTGCCGGTGCCGTGCACCGCGTTGAGGAAGAAGTTCAGCGTCCACTGGTCCTGCATGTCACCGCCGGGCGTACCGAACGCCAGCCACGGCTGCCCGTCGCGCAACGCGAACGACGGGGACAGCGTGGTCCGCGGCCGGGCGCCGGGGCGCAGGCTGAGCGGCAGGCCGTCCTCGAGCCAGAACATCTGGCCACGGGTACCGAGGCAGAATCCGAGCGCCGGAATGGTCGGGCTGCTCTGGAACCAGCCGCCGCTCGGCGTCGCCGAAATCATCATTCCGCTGGCGTCGACCACGTCCACGTGACAGGTGTCGCCGCGGGTCTCGCCGTTGTTCGCGATCGTCACGTCGCCGACGCCGGCACCCGCCGGGCCACCGTCCGGGGTGGTCCAGCGGCCGGGCATCACCGGCTTCCTGCCACCCGGGTCGCCGGGCCGGTGGTCGAACGACGCGGTCGTCCCGATCAGCGCCGCCCGCCGGGCGTTGTAGCCCGGGTCGAGCAGGTCGGCAAGCGGTACGTCGGTGAAGCGCGGGTCGCCATACCACGCGTCCCGGTCGGCGAAGGCGAGCTTCGCGGCCTCGGTGACCGTGTGCACCCAGTCGGCCGACAGCGGCTCCATTTCGGCCAGGTCGGTGTGTGCCAGCAGGGCGAGCTGTTGCAGGAACACCGGACCCTGGCCCCACGGGCCGGTCTTGAAGACGGTGTAGTCGCCGTAGTCGAAGCTGGTCGCCCGCTCCACCGCCGGCTCCCAGCCGGCGATGTCCTGCGCGGTGAGCAGGCCGCGGTGCGGCCGGCCGGAGGTGTCCATGACGTCGGTACCGGCGAAGAAGTCGCCCACAGCCTCGGCGACGAAGCCGCGGTACCAGACGTCGCGGGCGGCGCGCAGCTGCCCGGCCCGGTCGGTCGCGCGGGCCTCGGCCTCGGCGACCACCCGCCGGTAGGTGGCGGCCAGTCCGGGCTGCCGCACCCGGCTGCCCGCCGCCGGTACCCGGGTGCCGGGCAACCAGGCCGCGGCGGAGGTGGGCCAGTCCCGGCGGAACATCTCCTCGACCGTGCGCAGCGCGCCCGCGGCCTGGGCCAGCAGCGGGTGCCCGGCCTCGGCCAGGTGCACCGCCGGCTCCAGGATGTCGCGCAGCGGCCAGGTGCCCCAGCGCTCGACGAGCAGGGTCCAGGCGCCGAAGGCACCCGGCACCACGGCCGGCAGCAGGCCGGTGCCCGGGATGAGGTCGAGGCCGAGTTCGTCGAACCGGCCGATGGTGGCCGCGGCGCCGGCCGTGCCCTGGCCGCAGATCACCGACACGGCACCGGCCCGCCCGTCCCAGAGCAGGATCGGGGCGTCGCCGCCCGGACCGTTGAGGTGCGGCTCCACCACCTGCAGGACGAACGCCGCGGCGGCCGCGGCGTCGGCCGCGTTGCCCCCGCGTTCGAGCACGCTCATGCCGGTACTCGACGCGAGCCAGTGGGTGCTGGCAACCATGCCGAAGTCGCCAACGAGCTCGGGTCGGGTGATCAGCATGAGCGATCCTTTCGGCGGCGCCGCCCCTGTCGCGGCGGATGCGGATGCGGTCGCGGCAATGGATGCGGCGGCGGATCCAGCACGCGTGGCACGGGAGGGGTGAGGAATCAGGGGTACGAGAAGCATAGATCCCGCACCGGGCCAAGGTCAGTGCCGGCGGCGCACGGTACCGCTATTCGGAATGGGAACCGGACTCGGGACCGGCCGGTGTGTCCGCGACGTGACCGGCCAGGGCACGCAGACCCGCCACGACGTCGCCCGCGCTCGGCGCGTGTTCCGGGTCGAGCAGCCACTGGATGCACACGCCCGACAACAGAGCGCTCTGTACCGCGCCGATGCGCCGCTCCGTCGGCTCGTCGAGCGTCTCCTCCGGTACCCCCAGCAGAGACGCGGCCAGCCCGCGGCGGCCCTCCCGCTGCGCGGCGGCCAGCAACTCACGCACCTCCGGGTTGTGTTCGGCCTCGACGAACGCCTCGACGGTGGCCAGCCACAGCGCCCGCGTGCCGGCGAAGGACGCGATCAGCTCCCGCCACATCACCTCGTACCGCTGCTGCTCGGTGACGCCGGCACCGAACGACGCGGCGACCGCCCGGCCGGTCTCCTCGCCCCACTCCTCCATCGCCTGGCTGAACGCCGCCGTCAGCAACGCCTCCCGGGAGCCGAAGTGGTAACCGATCGCCGCGTGGTTCACCCCGGCCGCGGCGGCGATGTCCCGGACCGTGGTCCGCGCCCAGCCCTTCTCCTTCAGGCACTGCACGGCCCCGGTCAGCAGGTCCTCGCGATTTCCCATGGTCGTGATCGTAGCGCACGGTCATCCAGATGGTTTATCCAGTTGGATTGACCAGATGGATAAACCGCCTCTATGGTGGTCCCACGGCAGCCCGGACGAGCCGGCGGCCGAGAACCGTTGAGGAGTCACCATGAACGGCAACACGACCGGCAACACGACCGGCAGCGCCGCCGGCGACAGGAGTGTGTTGATCTCAGGCGCGGGGATCGCCGGTCCGGCGCTCGCCTACTGGCTGCGGCGCGCGGGCTACCGCGTGACCGTGATCGAGCAGGCCGCGGCGCTGCGCGACGGCGGCAGCGCGGTCGACTTCCGCGGCGCCCAGGTGGCGGTGCTGGAGCGGATGGGCATCCTGGACGAGGTACGGGCCCGGCAGACCGGCATGGGCGCCCAGACGGTCATCGACGCGCACGGCCAGCCCATCGTGGCGCTGCCGTCCCACGTGTTCAGCGGGGAGATCGAGATCGCCCGCGGCGACCTGACCCGGATCCTGTACGACCGGACCCGCGGCGACGTCGAGTACGTCTTCGGCGACACCATCACCGCGCTGACCGAGACCCCGGACGGCGTGGAGGTCGGGTTCCGCGACCGCGCCGGGCGCACGTTCGACCTGGTCGTCGGCGCCGACGGGATGCACTCGGTGGTACGCGGGCTGGTCTTCGGCGACGAGTCGCGGTTCCGTACCGACAGCGGGTTCGCCATCGCCGGCTTCACCGCTCCGAACCGTCTCGGCCTCGACCACACAGGGCTGATCTACAACGAGCCCGGCCGGGCCGTCATGGTCGGCAGCGCCCGCGACTCGTCCATCGCCGACGTGGGCTTCGTGTTCGCCACGCCGCCGCTGGAGTACGACCGTCGCGATCTAGAGCGGCAGAAGCAGATCGTCGCGGACGCGTTCGCCGGCGCCGGATGGCGGACGCCCGACCTGATCGCGCTGATGCGCGAGGCGGCCGACCTGTACTTCGACCCGATCGGGCCAGATCGCGCTGGACCGCTACTCGCAGGGGCGGGTGGCACTGCTCGGCGACGCCGCCTGGGGCGCCGGGCCGGGCGGTGGCGGCACCGGCCTGGCGATGAGCGGGGCGTACACCCTCGCCGGCGAACTGGTCGCCGCGGGCGGCGACCACCGGACCGCGTTCGCCCAGTACGAGCAGCAGATGCGACCCGGGGTGGCGGCCAGCCAGAAGCAGGCCAAGGAGGCCGGTCCGTTCCTGGCGCCGCTGACCGAGAAGAAGTTGCGCCAGCGCAACCGCGCCTACCGGTTCCTGTCGAAGCGGCTCGTGGCCGGCGTCTTCGTCCGGCTCACCGAGAGGTCGGCGAATGCCCTGAAGCTCAAGCAGTACACCTGAACCGTCAGCGCTCCTGGCGGCCGTATGCCAGGTCGCTGGCCAGGACGGCGGCGCCCACGACACCGGCGCGCGGACCCAGCTCGGACATGACGATCGGCAGGTTCCCGGTGGCCAGGGGCAACGACCGCCGGTACACGACACTGCGGATCTCGGCGAGCAGGACGTGCCCCAGCCCGGCCAGCCCGCCGCCGACGACGATCATGGACGGGTTGATGAAGCTGACCAGGCCGGCCAGCACCGTACCCACCTGGTGGCCGCCGTCCCGGATCAGCCGCACGCAGGTCGCGTCCCCCTCGGCCGCGCCGTCGGCCACGTCCTGCGCGCTCACCGGGCTCCCCGCGGCGAGCCGCTCGGCAAGCGCGGGCGAGGTACCCGCCCGCGCGGCGGCGAGCGCGTCACGGGTCAGCGCCGCGCCACTGAACACCGCCTCCAGGCACCCCACGTTGCCGCACGCGCAGACCTGGCCGTGCCCGTCCAACTGGATGTGCCCGATGTCGCCGGCGCAGCCGTCGGTCCCCCGGTACACCTCGCCGCCGAGGTAGATACCGCAGCCGATGCCCGTACCGAGCTTGAGGAACAGCAGGTTGTCCACCGAGTGGGCCACGCCGCCGTGGCGCTCACCGATGGCCATGATGTTCACGTCGTTGTCGACGACGACCGGGCAGGCGTGCTCGCGGGCAAGCACGTCACGCACCGGGTACCGGTCCCAGCCCGGCATGATCGGCGGGGAGACGGGCACCCCGTCGCGGTAGCTGACCGGGCCGGGCACCCCGATGCCGATCGCCTGCAGCCGCTGGTACGCACCGTCGGCCTTGAGCTTCGCCAGGATCTCGCCGAGCCGCTGGAGCACCGCCTTGGGTCCGGAGCGGATCTCCGCCGGCTCGGAGTAGCCGGCCACCGGTTCCAGCCGCCCGTCGGTGATCTCCACGTCGATCGAGGACGCGCCCAGGTCGACGGCGGCGAACCGCAGGTCGGGAGATAGTTCGACCAGGGTGGAGCGCCGGCCGCCGCGGGAGGCCGCCGGCCCGGCCTCGCGGACCAGGCCGGCCGCGATCAACGCGTCGATCTCGCCGAGAACCCGGGCGCGCGGGTCGCCCAACTGCCCGGCCAGTTCGGCCCGGGACGTCGCGCCGCGGTCGCGCAGCAGGCAGAGCAGGTGGTACGGCAGCGGACCGGCCGCGGGCGGCGGTACGGATGCAACCATCGGGCGCTCCCGTTCGGGTGATGCGGACTCGGGCGGATATGGCTCGGGCGGACGTGACTCGGATGCTGCGGGCTCGGCGACTCAGTCGTCGAGGAAGATCAGAAGTTCGGCGCTCGGCATCAAAAGTACCGGTCAGTACGCCTAAAGGCAGGCAGCAGGGCAGCACCACGGCGACACCGCGGCCACGACACCGCGCCTAATGAGCGACATTTCGCCCCTTACGCCCTGTAATAGGAATATTCGGGGCAGAATGGGAGCTACGCACAAAAAGGTTCGCATCTCCCCGATTCTCGTTCCTCCACCACGCCGTGCCCGCCAGCGCGGTGCGGCACCTCGGATTCCGGTTCGCCGCCATCGAGCCCACGAGGCCCGCCTTGGAGGTGGATCTTGTTACCCGAACGAAGAGGAGAATCCATGCGAAGACCCGCGTTGTACCTCGCCGGCCTGGGCGTCATGCTCGCCGTCGGGGTTCCGACCATGCTGGTGTCCGCGCCACGGGCATCGGCCGAAGCCGCCAAACCGGCGGCACAGATCCCGTTCTGGGCGAACCCGGGCCAGCCGAACGAACCCCAGCTCGCGCCGATGCCCACCGTCTCACCCAACGCGCTGCCCACCGTCACCCAGGCGGAGGTCATCAGCCGGGCGCAGACGTGGCTGCACGCGAGCCGTGGGGGGCCGCAGCCGTACTCGGTGTCGCGGACCCTCCAGGGGTACCGCACCGACTGCTCCGGCTACGTGTCGATGGCCTTCGGCTGGGCGAAGCCTGGGTACGTCACCTCGGAGATGGCTCAGCGCTCCATGACGACGCCGATCGACAAGAGCCAGCTCGTCCAGGCCGACCTGCTCATCAACCCGGGCATCGGCGCGGCCGGCCACGTGGTGATCTTCGACCACTGGGCCGACACGGCGCACACCAGCTACTGGGGATACGAGCAGAGCGGCGACGGCGGTACCCACTACCGCCAGATTCCCTATCCCTACTTCGACGGCTACCAGATGTCGCCGTACCGGTACAACCGCCTGATCATCGGCCCGGTCACCCACCCGAACGGCGACTACGACGGGGACGGCAAGACCGACCAGGCGCTGTTCCGGCCATCGACGGGTACCTGGTACATCCGGTACAGCTCGGACCAGTCGGTCGAGGTGCTGAACTGGGGCCAGAAGGGCGACATCCCGGTACCCGGTGACTACGACGGAGACGGCAAGACCGACGAGGCGCTGTACCGCAACGGCACGTGGTACATCCGCAACAGCTCCGACCACAGCGTCACCGTCCTTGCCTGGGGTACCGGCGGCGACATCCCGGTTCCCGCCGACTACGACGGGGACGGGCGGGCCGATCCCGCCCTGTACCGCTCCTCCACCAGTGCCTGGTACGTCCGCCGGAGCAGCAACTCCACGGTGATGAAGGTGGTGTGGGGGCAACCGGGCGACATCCCGGTGCCCGGCGACTACGACGGCGACGACAGAACCGACGAGGCTCTGTACCGGCCGTCGTCGAGCGCCTGGTACATCCGCTACAGCTCGGACCCGACCCGGATCGCCCCGGAGGTCTGGGGCGTCACCGGCGACCTGCCGATCCAGGCGGACTACGACGGCGACGGCAAGACCGACCAGGCGCTGTACCGGCCGTCGACGGGCACCTGGTATGCCCGTTACAGCGCGACCCACACCGCCTCGATGCTCGGCTGGGGCGCGAGCACGGACCTGCCGGTGCCGGGAGACTACGACGGCGACGGCAAGACAGATCAGGCGTTGTACCGCTCGCCGATGGGCACCTGGTATACGCGGTACAGCTCCAACTTCGCCACCTCGACCCTCGGCTGGGGGCTGAACGGCGACGTTCCGACCATATAACGACCGACCGACACAACGACCGGTCCGCGACACGACCGATCCGCATCACGATCGGTCTGCGAGACAACCGATCCGCGACACGGCCCCGCTCCGGCTACCCGCCGGAGCGGGGCTCGCCGTCGTGGCCGGCGGCTTCCCCGGGACTCGCGGCTTGCCCGGGGCTCGCGGCGAGTTCGCGGTGCGGCGGATGCTTCACCTGCCTCCACCGGTCGTACACCGCGACCGCGACGACCACGGCCGCGGCCATCCCGGACAGGGCCGTCGGGGGCACCACCGGTGCCACCGCCGCCAGTGCCCCGAGCAACGCGACGGCACCCAGGCGCGCCGGGGAGAGCAGATTGAACACCGACTTCTTGAACAGCGCATGACCGATCAGGAACAGCGCCGGCCCGGCCAGCACGGTGACCGTGGTCGCCGTGTTCGGGGGGCCACCGGGGTGCGCGATGACCAGGTCGTCGCCGACCGCGGACACGATGACGCCGGCGATGATGGGCAACTGGAAGTACGTGTACGCCGAGCGACCCAGCCGTCCCGGGTCCGAGACGCTGCCGATCACCCGGGTCGCCGCCTCGGCGAAGCGGTCGAAGTAGATCCACCACAGCGCCACACTGCCGGCGAACACGACCACGAACGCGCCGAGCACCGCCGGATGTTCCGGCAGGGCGTCGAACGCGGTCCCGGCGACCAGCACCGACTCGCCGAGCGCGACGAGAACGAACTGCTGGTACCGGGCGGCCAGGTGCTCGCCGCTGATCTGCCAGTCCCCGGGGCCGGAGCGCCCCAACCCGGGCACGTAGAAGCCCAGCGGTGCGGCGGCGTACTCGATGACGACGCCGACCGCCCACACCCCGGTCCGGGCCGACTCGTGCACCAGGCCGCCGGCGATCCACAGTGCCGCGGCGACGACCTTCCAGACCATGAACCGCTGGAAGTTGCGCCGCAACCGGGAGCCCCGCGCCAGGCGTGCCACGGCGAAGCCGGTACGCCCCAGCTGAATGGCCGCGTACGCTCCGGCGAACCACAGGCCCCGCCCGCCGTACGCGTCGGTGAGCGTCCCGGACAGGACCAGGCTGAGCATCATGACCACCAGCAGCATGAGGCGCACGCTCGACTGGTTCGGATCGAACCAGTTGGTGGTCCACGCGGTGTCGGTCCAGGCCCACCAGACCGCGAGCAGCAGCAGCGTGGTGTGCACCGCGCCGCGCCAGGTCAGGTCCTCGCGCAGCAGTCGGGTCAGCTGCGTCACGGCGAGCACGTAGACCAGGTCGAAGAACAGCTCGGTCGGGGTGACCTGGGTGGCGGTGCCCGGTACCCGCAGGCCATGACCCTCGCCGCTTGGCGCTGCCATCCCCACTCCGCCCGATCCGCCACCGCACTCGTGGCCGCGATCACCGGACAGTGGCGCGCCCGAGGGTGGATACGCCGGATGTTATCGGCCGAGCGGCGCCCTGACCGCCGTTCCGGCGCGCTTGCTCGCCGCGCTGGCTCAACCGGCGATGGCGCTCCGGTTCGGAATCGGCCGCGTCAGGATCGGCCGCGTCAGGATCGGCCGCGTCAGGATCGGCCGCGTCAGGGATCGGCCGCGGTGTCAGAATTGACCGCGGTGTCAGGCTCGCTGCTGGCGCCAGGCCTCGACGACCCCGTCGACGTCGAAGTCCGGCAGCACGACCGAAGGGCCGTCGGCCAGTCCCCGCCGGGCCCGGCGGATGCGCTCGTTGAGATCGGTGACGAACTCCCGGACCGCGGATTCGGTGGGCTTCTTCGCGACCGTGCGCATCAGGTCCTCGGCCTCCCTGCGCAGCCGCAGGGTGGTGGGCAGCACGCCGGTGATGTTCTCCCGCCGTACCCAGTCCTTGACCCACCAGTTCTCGTCGTAGGACTCGCCGTATCCGGGCAGCGGCTTGCCCATGCCGGGCAGGTCGTCGAAGTCGCCGCGCTCCTGCGCTTCCCGGATCTGACGGTCGACGGGCGATTCGTACGGACTCGACACGAAGGTGAACCTCCTCGGGGCGACGACTGGTCTGGGTCGCGGTGCGGCACAGAGGCGCCGCGGACGCGCCGAGCCAGACCAGTCGGAATGGCACCGTCTTCAAGGGTACGTCGAGGCCCCGAGGCCTCCATGATCCGTACTTCAGGATCCGTACTTCTCCACGATCCCGGACAGCGCGGCGATCACCGGCGCGAGCGGCGCGGCGATGCCGCCGTCCTGCGCGAGAATCTGCCAGCTCCGGTAGGTCAGGTGGTAGACGAACAGGTCGTTGCCGGAGGCGTTCTCGACTCCGGGCAGGCTCGCGAAGCCGGAAGCGTCGATCTTCCGGTTCAGGTCGGCCAGTTCGGTCGCGGTCAACCGACCGGTCCGGTTCACGCTCGGCTTGAGCCGGAACAGCGTGAACCCGCCGTCCTGGCGGACCTCCAACCGATCGACCAGGCCCGCGATGCCGCCCCGGCGCCCAAACTCGATCAGCGCGGTGGTCGCCTGGCCCGCCGACCCGGGTGTGTCCACCGCACTCGCCGACGCGTCGCGCGAGGGCTGCCCGGCGCGCGTGGCGGTCGCGGCCGGTGGCGGTACCGTGGCCCGCGCCGCGGGCGAGCCGGCCGGCGGAGTCCCGGAGCCGCCCTGGGCGCACCCGGCCAACACGAGGCTGGCCAACGCCACGCCGGCCAGCGCACGCCCGGAGAGCGCACGGCCGGCCAACGCACGACCGGACAGCGCACGACCGGCCGATGTGGGCCCGGCCAGTGCGGGCCCGGCCAGTGCGGGCTCAGCCAACGCACGCCCAGCCAGCGCAAGCCCAGCCAGCGCGGGCCCGGCCAACAGCATCACGCGGCCGATCCTTCGTCGCATCGAACACCGCCCATCTCCGGATGAGCGATTCTCGGCCGCTGCGCACCGGTGCGTCAAACGCCGGCGGTATTGGCCGTCCCGAGCAGAAGCTCGGCCGCCGCCTGGCGGCAGGCCAGGCTGCCCCCCGAGGTGGATACGTGCACCGCGCCGTACACCGCGCCGGCCAGCCCGGTCTCCACCACGACGCAGTCGTCGCGCGCACCGATCAGTACCTTCAACGCCTGCGCGACCCACTCGTGGCGGTGCGCGTCGCGCACCACGATCACGATCGGGCGGCCGGTCGCCGGTGCCAGGGCGACCTGGTGCAGGTCCACGCCGTCGACGAAGTCGGTCTCTCCCAGCCGAACCCCGGTGGTACCGGGCAGCGCGGCGGCGAACAGGTCGATCATGCCCCACGGAACGTCGTCGCCGACCGCGATGTTGCTGGGCGGCGACAGCTCCACGACGTGAGGGGCGCCCGACAGCGGCAACAGCCGGCTGCCCACCGGCGCGGTGAGGCGGATCGCGCGCCGGGCCGCGGCCAGCCCGAGCTGGCCGTCCCGCGGCGGCCTCCGGTCATCCGCCAGAGCGCGCTGCCCGGCGGTCCACGCGGCCAGTTCAGCGACCCGGCTGGCGGCCTCGACCAGCCGCGCCTCGGGCAGGTCGCCGTCGACGACCGCGGCCACGATCGCGTCACGCAGCAGCGTCGCAGTGTGCTCGTCGGCGTGATCGCCGCCGACACAGACCGCGTCGACACCGGCCGCGAGAGCCCGTACCGTCGCGCCGGCGAGCCCGTACGGGCCGGTCACCGCACGCATCTCGATCCCGTCGGTCACCACGAGCCCGGTGTAGCCCAGCTCGCCGCGCAGCAGGTCGGTCATCACCCGCCGGCTCAGCGTCGCGGGCAGGTCCTCGTCGACCGCCGGTACCAGCAGGTGGCCGGTCATGATGGCGCGCACGCCGGCCGCGATGGCCGCGCGGAACGGGACCAGTTCACACTCGTCCAGCTCGGCACGGGTCGCGGAGATGACCGGGATGAGGTGGTGCGAGTCGGCGCTGGTGTTGCCGTGCCCGGGAAAGTGCTTGGCGCACGCGGCGACGCCCGCCGACTGCTGGCCGGTGATCCAGGCCCGGGTGTGCCGGGCGACCAGGTCCGGGTCGGCGCCGAACGCGCGCACACCGATGACCGGGTTGTCCGGGTTGGAGTTGACGTCCGCGTCCGGCGCGTAGTTCAGGGTGACTCCGGCCTCGGCGAGGTCGCGCCCGACGTCCCGGGCCACCTCGGCGGTGAGGTCGGGGTCGTCGACCGTACCGAGCGCGTAGTTGCCCGGCCGGGTGCTGCCGGTACGCGCCTCCAGCCGGGTGACGTCGCCGGCTTCCTCGTCGACGGCGACGATGACGTCGGGATTTGCCCCGCGCAGCGCGGCGGTGAGCGCGGCCACCTGCTCCCGGCCGGTGATGTTGCGGCTGAACAGCGCGACCCCGCCGAGTCCGGACTCCAGCCGGCGCAGCAACCACGGCGGTGGACTCGTGCCTTCGAACCCGGGCTGCAGCACCGCGTCCGCCAGCCGTTCAAGTTCGAGGCTACGGGCGTGGCCGCGTGCCATATGCGCTCCTCGGGTGTCCCCGCCGTCGAGGCGATCCATTGTGGTGTCAAATTCTCGGTGAGATCACCGAAACAGTCAAGAAACTTATCAGTTTCCATCCGGTGAGTAGCCTCGCAGAATCAGCGGTGTTCAATAGGCGACCCTGCCGAACGAACGGCCCTGTTCGATGGACGGCCCCTGTTGGATGGGTGGCGCTGTTCGACTGATGGCGCTGTTCGACTGATGCCTCTGTTCGACGGACGGCTCTGTTCGATGGGAGAGAGACCGAGGACGGTCGCGGAGGGAGGCGGATCCGTGACGGATCCTTCGGGCGGCGACCTGACCCGCTTGACGCTCAACGAGGCGTCCGCGGCGGTGACCGGCGGCCAGCTGTCCCCCGTCGAACTGACCGAGGCGTACCTCGACCGCATCGCCGCGGTCGACCCGGCGATCAACGCGTACACCACGGTCGTCGCCGATGCCGCCCGACGGGACGCGCGGGCGGCCGAGCACGACATCGCGCACGGGCGGCATCGCGGCCCGCTGCACGGGCTGCCGGTCGGGCTCAAGGATCTGTTCGACACCGCTGGGGTGCGCACCACGGCCGGATCGGCACTGCGCCGGGATCACGTACCGGCGACCGACTCGGCGGTGGCCGCCCGGCTGCGCGAGGCCGGCGCTGTCCTGCTGGGCAAGCACGCCACGCACGAGTTCGCCTGGGGCGGCACCACGACCAACCCACACTTCGGGCCGACCCGCAATCCGTGGGACCTCGACCGAATCCCAGGCGGCTCGTCGGGCGGGTCGGCCGCGTCGCTCGTCGCCCGTACCGCGCTGGCCAGCGTGGGTACCGACACGTGCGGCAGCGTACGGATTCCGGCCGCGCTGTGCGGCTGTGTCGGGCTGAAGCCGACGTACGGACTGATCGACCTGACCGGCGCGGTACCCCTGGCACCGTCGCTCGACCACGCCGGCCCGCTGGCCCGGACGGTGGCCGACACCGCGCTGCTGTTCGACGTACTGAGCGGTGCAGCGGGGCGCGCAGGGAGCGCCGGGGAGGCCGGGGTCGGCACCCGGGCCGGTCTGGGCCGGGACGAGGAGGGGGACCTGACCGGCCTGCGGGTGGGCTGGCTGGGCGGCTGGTTCTCCGACGTCCTCGACGCCGAGGTGGCCGGCGTCGTGGCCCGGTGCGCCGGACGCCTCGCCGACCGGGGCGCCGTGGTGGAGAACCTCGACGCGCCCGACTTCGGCCCGGTCACCGATCGGGTCTTCGACATCGTGCTCGCCGAGGCCGAGCCGTATCATCGCGCGGCATTCCGCGGGTACCCGGAAATGTTCGGGCCCGACCTGCGCGCGAACCTGTCACTCACCCCACCGACCGCCGCCGAGCTGGCCGCGGGGCGGCCGGTCCTGGACCGCCTCACCCGCTGGTTGGACGCCGCGCTGCGCCGGGTCGACGTGCTGCTGGCCGCCACCGAGCCGCTGCCCGCTCCGCCGATCGGCGCCGGCCGCGTCGACGTCGGCGACCGGGACCTGCACATCGAGTGGGCGCTGACCCGACTCACCTCGGTCTTCAACGTGGCCCGCCTGCCGGCGCTGTCTGTCCCTGGTGGACTGTCGGCCGGTGAACTCTCGGCTGGTGGACTGTCGGCGGGCGGGTTGCCGATCGGCGTGCAACTCGTCGGGCGGCCGCTGCGCGAGGTGGACGTGCTGCGCGCCGGGCGGGCGGCCGAGGTGTCCCTGGGCGATCCGCCCCTTCTCGGGCGGTAACCGCCTCGATAGCGCCGCGAGTTGCCCGTGACCACTTCTCAATTCAGGTCGTCGGATGTACGGTCACCTCAACCTTCATGGTCACCTCGGTTGGGGGGCTACCATGGCAACTAATCCACCCGCGCTTCGCCGCGACGCGATCGGTCTGCGCGAGGTCCTCTTCCAGAGCATCACGGACATGGCGCCCGGAGCCGCCATCGCCGCCTCGATCCCGGCCGGCGCCGCGTTCGCCGGTGGTTCGCTGCCGCTGGCCGTGGTCTTCGCGCTCATCGCCTGCCTGTTCTCCGCGGTGTGCGTCGCCGAACTGGCCAAGCACATGCCGGCCGCCGGGTCTCTCGCGACCTACGCGGCCAACGGCCTGCACAACGCCGTCGGGTTCCTGGTCGCCTGGGCGTACGTGCTCGTCGGCATCCTCATCTCGCCGCTCGTCCTGCTCCAGCTGGGTTTCACCACCGCGTCGACCATCAACTCCGAGTTCTCCGGCTACCCTGCGAATCTGTGGTGGCCGTGGACCATCCTGGGCGCGCTCATCGTGATGGCCGCCGGTCTGTACGGCGTACGCGCGTCGGCCGGCCTCGGCACGATCCTCGGGGTGTTCGAGATCGGCGTGTTCCTGGTGCTCGCCGTGCTGCTGATCATCCACGCGGGACACGGCAACACGCTGTCCGTGTTCGGCACCGGGCACACCCCGGCCGACCACCACGGCATCACCGGCGTCATCGCCGGCTCCATCTTCACCATCCTCGCGTTCGGCGGATTCGAGGGCGCCGCGCCGCTGGCCGAGGAGGCACGCGACCCGCGGCGCACCATCCGCCGCGCGGTGCTCGGTGCGACCCTGACGATCGGCGTTCTCTACATCGTCACCACGTACGCGGTGGATGTCGCCTTCGGTCCGGACAAGTTCGCCACGTTCGGCAGCTCCGGTGCCTCGTCCTGGGAGGGGCTCGCCCGGCAGTTCTACGGGCTCTTCTGGTTCTTCGTGTTCCTGGCCATCGTGAACTCCACCATCGCGAACGCGAACGCGGGCGTCAACGTGTCCAGCCGCACCGCGTACGCGATGGGCCGCATCGGCGCGTTCCCGTACCGGCTGGCCCGCATCGCGACCCGGCACCGCTCGCCGTACGTGGCGATCCTCCTGGTGACCGCGGCAACCGTCGCGGTGTCCCTGGGGTTGGGCTTCGGGTACGACCCGGTGACCGCGTTCTCCGTGGTGGGCACCGGCATCGTCATCCTGCTGGTCGCCATCTACGTGGTCACGAACGTCACCTGCATCGCGTACTTCCTGCGGCGGCGGCGCGCGGATCGGAACATCGTGCTGCACGTCGTGGTCCCGGTGCTCGGCGTCCTGGCGTTCGTGCCGGCCTGGTTGACCGCGGCCGGGCTGCCGGTGTTCTCGTTCGTGTCCACCCTGACGCCACCGATCTCGTACGCCGGCCCGGCCGTCGCGATCTGGATGGTGCTCGGCATCGGCTACCTGATGTGGCTGTACCGCCGGCACCCGCAGCGGGTCGCCGACGTGGCCCGGGTGCACCTGGACGAGGAGCTCGGTGACGAGCCCGGCGAGCAACCGTCCGTCCCGGCGATTCCAGTGGCTCCGGTATGACCGGGGCAAGTGTGAGCGGGGCGGGCGTGCTCAGGTTCCGGCCCTCGGCGGGTGACTACGTCTGGACGTTCGGCGGCGTCCCGCCGGTCGCGCGGGTGGCTCCCGGCACGGTACTGGAGCTGTTCACCGAGGACTGCTTCGCCGGACGGGTACGCGGAGTCGACGACCTCGTGTCCCGGGTGGTGGAGTTCCCGTTCGTCAACCCGCAGACCGGACCGTTCTATGTGGAGGGTGCGGAACCGGGCGACACGCTGGCCGTGCACTTCGTGTCGCTCGAACCGGCCCGGGACTGGGCCGCGTCCACGACCGTACCGCTGTTCGGCGCGCTGACGTCCACACACGCGACCGCGACCCTGCAGCCGCCGCTGCCCGAGGTGGTGTGGATCTGGCAGCTCGACCGGGAGCGCCGGCTGTGCCGCTTCGAGTCACGGTTCAGCGAGTACACAGTGGACCTGCCGATGGACCCGATGCACGGCACGGTCGGCGTCGCACCGGCGAACCTGGAGGCGCGCTCCTCGCTGGTACCGGACTCGCATGGCGGCAACATGGACACCCCGGAGATGCGCGCCGGCGTCACCTGCTACCTCGGCGTCAACGTGGAGGGCGCGCTGTTCTCCCTCGGCGACGGGCACGCCCGGCAGGGCGAGGGCGAAACCTGTGGCGTCGCCGTGGAGTGCGCGATGGACACGGTCGTCATCGTCGACCTCATCAAGGGGTGGCCGTGCCCGTGGCCCCGCCTGGAGTCGGACACGCACATCATGTCGACCGGGTCGGCCCGGCCGCTGGAGGACGCGTTCCGGATCGCCCAACTCGACCTGGTGCAGTGGCTGGAGTCCGACTACGGGCTGCCGGCGCTCGACGGGTACCAGCTGCTGTCGCAGGCGGTGGAGGCACCGCTGGCAAACGTGGTGGACACCAACTACACGTCGGTCGCGAAGATCCGCAAGCAGTGGCTGCCCGGGTCGCCCGCGGCGGGCGGCGTGCACACCAGGCTGCGTGAGCAGGCCGCCGCCTACCTGGCCAGCCGCTGAGGATCCCGCCGGCGCTGCGTGTCTTGGCGGTGCTGCGGGTCTTCGCGGCTCTGCGGGTCCTGCCGGTTCTGCGCCTGCCGGTCGCGCAGCCAGGCGTACCAGTCCGCCAACCCGTCGCCGCGGGTGGCCGACACCGGCATCGGCGCGAGCCCCGGCCGTACCGCCGCGACCGCCCGCTCGAACGCGGCGAGATCCACCTCCAGGTACGGCAGCAGGTCCACCTTGTTGAGCAGGAGCAGGTCCGCGCCGCGGAACATGTGCGGGTACTTCAGTGGCTTGTCCGCGCCCTCGGTCACCGAGACGACCACCGCCCGGGCACTCTCCCCCAGGTCGAACAGCGCCGGGCAGACCAGGTTGCCGACATTCTCCACGAACAGCACCGATCCCTCGGGCGGGTCCAGCTCGCGCAGCGCCCGGGCCATCATCGCCGCGTCGAGGTGACATCCGGTGCCGGTGTTGACCTGGAGTGTGCGACACCCCGCCGCACGCAGCCGCCACGAGTCCAGCGCGGTCTCCTGGTCGCCCTCGATGACCGACACCGGGGTCGAGCGGGCGACCTCCCGGACGGTGCGCTCCAGCAGCGTGGTCTTGCCCGACCCGGGTGAACTCATCAGGTTGACGGCGAAGATGTTCCGGTTCGCCAGCCACTCCCGGTTGCGCGCCGCCAACCGGTCGTTCTTCTCCAGTACCCGCTGCTCAAGGGGGACGGTAGTGGTAGCAGCGATCGTGGGGGCGGCGGCGATCGGGGCGGCGGCCATCGGGGCGGCACAGCCGCAGCTTCCACACATGTCAGGTCACCTCGACGGATTGGACAGTCTCGGATCGGACCGTCTCGACGGATCGGATGGTCAGGTCCTGCCCGTGCAGCACCTCGACGTCGGCGCTGCCACAGGCACACAACAGGATCGGATCGTCGACGCGGAACTCCTCGCCGCACGAGCGGCACCGCGCCCAGCCGTCCGGCTCCTCGATGTCGAGCCGCGCACCGTCCACAGTGGTACCGGCCGCCGCGAGGTCGAAGCAGAACCGGATGGCGTCGGGTACCACGCCGGACAGCCGGCCCACCGACAGCCGCACGCGCGTCACCCGCGCCTCGCCGCACCGCAGCCCGATCGCCTCCACGATGCTCTCCGCGATCGCCAGTTCGTGCATGCCGGACCCCCTCAGCAGATGCGCGGCAGCGGGTCGCCGACGAGCAGGTCGACGATGCGGGTGCCGCCGAAGACGGTGTTCAGCAACACCAACCCGGGCGGGTCGGCGGCGACCCTGCCGATGATGGCCGCCTGCTCGCCGCCCGGGTGGGACCGCAGGGTGTCCAGGGCGGTCTGCGCGTCGTCCGGGCCGACCACCGCGACCATGCGCCCCTCGCAGGCCACGTAGAGCGGGTCGATGCCGAGCAGTTCCGCGGTGCCGCGCACCGGTGGACGCACCGGTACGGCGACCTCGTCCACCACCACCGACACGTCGGCTGCCTTGGCGATCTCGTTGAGTACGGTCGCCACCCCGCCCCGGGTCGCGTCGCGCAGCGCCCGCACCCCCGGTACGGCGCGCAGCAGCGCCGCCACCATGCCGGACAGCGGTGCGGTGTCGGAGGTCACGTCGGCCTCGATGTTCAGCTCTCCGCGCGCCAGCATGACGGTGACCCCGTGCTCGCCCACCGGTCCGGAGACCAGCACCACGTCGCCCGGCCGTACCGAGGCGATGGACAGGTGCACGCCCGGAACCATCGTGCCGATCCCGGCGGTGTTGATGTAACAGCCGTCGGCGCCGCCGCGCTGCACCACCTTCGTGTCGCCGGTGACCACCTGGACGCCCGCCGCGGCGGCGGCCTCGGCCATCGACGCCACGATGCGCTCCAGGTGCTCGACGGCGAAGCCCTCCTCCAGGATGAACCCGGCCGACAGGAACATCGGCGTGGCACCCTGGACGGCGAGGTCGTTGACGGTTCCGTTGACCGCGAGGTCACCGATGTTCCCGCCCGGGAAGAACAGCGGCGACACCACGTACGAGTCGGTGGTGAACGCCAGCCGCGCGCCGCCGGCGACCAGTTCGGCGGCGTCCTCCAGCCGGTCCAGCACCGGATTGCCGAGCCTGCGCAGGAACACCGACTCGACCAGGGTCTGGGTGGCCTTGCCACCGGCCCCGTGCGCCATCGTGACGCGCTGCTCCCGCAGCCTGGCGCTCCCGCGCCGTACCCGCTCGATGCGGGCGAGTACCTGTTGCTCATGCGCGACTTGCTCATGCGCGACACTCACGCGCGACTCGCCTCCCTGACCCGTTGCCGGCTGAACCGGCCGAAGTTGTAGTACGCCGCGCAGGCCCCCTCGGGGGACACCATGCACGTGCCGATCGGCGTCTCCGGCGTACACGCCGTGCCGAACACCTTGCACTCCCACGGCTTGAGCACGCCCTTGAGCACCTCGCCGCACTGGCACGACTTCGGATCGGCGACCCGAAGCCCGGGCAGCTCGAAGACCTGCTCGGCGTCGAACGCGGCGAACTCCTCGCGCAGCCGCAGCGCCGACGACGTGATGAAACCCAGCCCTCGCCACTCGAAGTACGGCCGCAGCCGCATCGTCTGGGTGATCGCCCGCAACGCGATCGGGTTGCCGTCCCAGGGAACCACCCGGCCGTACTGGTTCTCCACCGCGCAGCGCCCCTGCGACAGCTGGAGCATCAAGAGGTAGATGGACTGCAGGATGTCCAGCGGCTCGAAGCCGGCCACCACCACCGGTTTGCCGTAGTCGCGCGCGATGAACTCGTACGGCCGGCAGCCGATCACCGTGGACACGTGGCCCGGGCCGAGGAACCCGTCCAGCCTCAGGTCCGGCGAGTCGAGGATGGCTTTGATGGCCGGGATGATGGTGACGTGGTTGGCGAAGACGAAGAAGTTGCGCAGCCCCTCGGCCTTCGCCCGCAGCAGCGTCATCGCGGTGGACGGTGCGGTCGTCTCGAATCCGATGGCCATGAACACGACCCGCAGTTCCGGCCGGTCCCGCGCGATCGCGAGCGCGTCCAGCGGCGAGTACACCATGCGGATGTTCGTGTCCCGCGCGTTCGAGTCGAAGAACGAGCCGTTGCCTCCCGGTACCCGCATCATGTCGCCGAACGACGTCATGAGCACCCCCGGCTGCCGGGCGATGTGGATCGCGTCGTCCACCCGACCCATCGGGATCACGCACACCGGGCACCCCGGCCCGTGCACCAGCGTGATGTTCTCCGGCAGGTAGTCCTCCAGCCCGTGCTTGTAGATGGTGTGCGTGTGACCGCCGCACACCTCCATGAACTTGTACTCCCGCCCCGGTTCGGCGAGCCGCGCGATGCGCGATGCCAGCGCCCGCGCCCGGTCCGCGTCGCGGAACTCGTCCACGTACCGCATGTGTGTCCCTTCCCCGCTCACCTGCCCGCCCGCAACCCGGGCGGGTCTGGCGGCCCTAGCCGATGTTCGATTCCCGCAACGCGTTCAGCTCGTCGTCGTACGGAGTGCCGAGGCTGGACAGGAACGACAGCACGGCCCGTGCCTCGTCCTCGGAAATCTTCGACAGCGCGAACCCGACGTGGACCAGCACCCAGTCGCCCAGCCGCAGGTCCTGATCGGACAGCAGCGCGACGTTGATTTTCCGGCGTACGCCGCTGACCATCACCACCGCGAGATCGGGCTGCTCGTCGACGGTGTCCACCAGCTCACCGGGAATGCCCAGGCACATCGACCGCGCTCCTTTCCCGCCGGACCACCACGTCTGGCGCACTCACATCTGGCGCACTCACGTCTGGCGCACCTACATCTGGCGCATCTTCAGGTACCGGCGGATCTCCGGCCACTGCCGGGCCACCACCGCGAGCATCGCCACGCCCGCCACGATCCCGATCGACGACAGCGTTTTCTTCACGCGCCTCACCGCCCTTCCCGTCCGGACCGCCTCTGAGGTCCGGCACTGCGACAAACGCCCCGGCGGACTCGGCGAGAATCTCCGCCGCCAGGGACTTGACCATCCCGACAGCCGCGTCCAGCGCACCGCGCACCGGCGCGCTCAACCCGACGACGACCTCTTCGTCGGCTCCGGTGTCCGGAATGAACCCGGGTTCGCAGCACACCACGTACGTCCGGGCAGGGCTGCCGCCGAACTCCCGCGCCAGGGCCAGTACCCGTACCGGATCCATGCCGTGGGTCTGCAGGTCGACGCTGCCGGTCGACGGGGCGCTCGGCTCGATGACGGTCAGCGTTCCCGGGGCGTACCCGCGCGGGGACGCGTCGACCAGGATCGCGGCGCGGTAGTCACGCAGCAACGCGTACGCCAGGTCCATGCCCCGGATCCCGTACTCGACGATGTCCACGCCGGGCATGGCCGCACCGGCGGCGGCATCGGCGCCGGCCGTGTCCGCGCCGGCGGCCAGCCGCCGGACCACCTCGCAGCCGAACCCGTCGTCGCCCAGGAAGATGTTGCCGATGCCGGCCACCAGCACCCGCGCGCCGGCCGCCCCCTCGGCACCCGGCTCCAGCGGCCGCACCTCCTCGGGCGCGTAGAAGAACCGGTGACCGGGCATGCGCGCGTCGCCGAGGTCGCGACCCGGGTCGTCGGCGACGGTGACGGCGAGGAAGACGTTCCCCTCCCCGTCCTGCTCGACGGCCTCGACGATCGCGATCCGGCCGTCGAGCGCGAGGTCGAAAATGTCGGAGCGGCCGCGTGGCCGCAGCCGGACCCGGCTGCCCGACCGCACCGTCACCCCGCCCACGGTCACGGTGTCGGGGCCGCGGCTGCCCATCACGTCCCAGAATTCCCCGCCGGTCCCAGGCTGGGTTTCGGCGGTCCCAGGCTGGTTTCTGGTGGGCGCGGGCTGGCTTCCGGCAGGCTGGTTTCCGGCGGGCACAGGCTGGCTTCCGGCGGGCACGAGCTGGCTTCCGGCGGGCACGGTGCGGTCCTTGGCGGTCACGCGCGGCTCCAATCCCCAGGCCTGCCCGGCCCGCTCGCCGACCCGAGCGGCTGGACCCGCTGGAGCCGACCGTGCAGGCGCATCAGCTCCTCCGGGGTCAGCGCCGCGCAGCGCTCCAGGATTTCCCGGGCGCGCGGGTCGCTGTCCCGCATCTCGCGCCGCTCCTCGTCGGAGAGCGTGAGAATGCTCAGGGTCAGCAGCTGGTCGATCTCGGTGGCGTCGAACAGGTCACCCGGGCTCTCCGGCGCGACCCGGGGGTAGTCGGGCAGGATGACCGGCGCGGACAGCATGGCGTGGCGGTCGCCCTCGGCGCCGACGAGCACCGGCCAGGCGCCGACGTTTTCGCAGCCCGCGGCGAACTCCGCCAGGTGGTCGGGCGGGTCGGTCTGCGAGACCAGCCGCGCCCGGTCGGTGCGGATGACGGTGTGAGCCGCGACGAACGTCCGGCGCAGCGCGCCCGGCCGGTCGTGGCCGTACCACGCCGTCGTGTTGACGACGCGTACGGTCAGCCGGTAGAGGTCCGGCGCGACCCGTTCGGCGCCGACGTCCAGCCGCCCGTGCAACTCCTGCCACTGGCGCAGGAGGGCGCCCTCCCGCCGGTCGTCGTCGGGCGAACGTAGCCACTCGACGCGGCGGCCGGCCGCGATCCGGACCGGTACGTGGCACGGCGCCTCGGCGAGCTTGGCCAGCGGCAGCTCCCCGGTCAGCACCTCCCGTTCGGTGGCCTCTTCCCAGGGAAGGTAGCGCTCGGTACCGACGACCAGCTCCGGTACCGGCTCCAGCCGCCCGAGGCGCAGCCGGCTCACGTTGCGCACGACGACCTGGAGAAAGCACACCCGCACGTCGACCGTGTCGTCCGGGCCCGCCTCCACCAGGCACTGTGTCTGGTTCAGGTGCGGACCGGCCTCGTACGCGCTCCCGACCGGCCTCGGGTACACCCCGCCGATCGTCCAGCGATGCTGGTTCTTCAGGGCCGAGCGCCGGTACGGCCAGAGCAGGTACCCCTCGTAGAGCACCGCCTGGGCCACCTGCCGAACCATGTCCACGTCAGGCACCGTGTCCCTGGGCGGCACCGGATCCCTGGGCGGCACCGGGTTCATTGTGGACATCGCCCGCCGGCCGGTCGGCAGCGTCCAGCAGGGCTTCGATCGCGCTCTCCCAGTTGGGCAGCGCGTGCCGCGCCCGGAAACCGTAGAGCCGATCGAAGACGGTGTGGTCGAGCCGCAGCCACGCGGTCCCGGGAAAGTACCGCGCCATCAGGTCTTTCCACACGCGTACCGGCATCCGGTACGCCGCCTCGGTGCTCCACGGGATCCGGACCGCCCGCAGCGCGCCGCCCGACTCGGCACCGTCGGAGCAGTAGAAGACCGTGCCGCTGAACAGGAACTCCAGCGGGACGTCCCCGTCGTCCAGCGCGTGCAGGTACTTGGTCGCGACGACATCGAAGTCGTACGTGCACGGCACGTGGATGTCCACCACCGTGTCGCCGTCGAACTCGGGTACCTGGCTCGTCACCTGTGTCCACAGGAGACT
The DNA here is from genome assembly GCF_016862975.1 of Rugosimonospora africana. Taxonomy (GTDB): domain Bacteria; phylum Actinomycetota; class Actinomycetes; order Mycobacteriales; family Micromonosporaceae; genus Rugosimonospora; species Rugosimonospora africana. Next base: position 271,776 of record NZ_BONZ01000027.1, on the reverse strand, counting down.
CCTCAGGTTCCGGCCCCACTGGTCCGGCGCCCCGAACAGCTCCACCAGTCGCTCCTGGCTCGACGCGTCGTAGCGCCGGACCGGGGCCGCGATGCGGAGCTGGGTGTGGAGGGCCAGTGACCGGATCGCCGGGTACCCGTCGGCGTGGACCCGCGCGCGGAACCGGAGCGTCGGCACGGCGGCCAGATCGACCGGCTCCGCCGACTCGATCGCGATGGACAGAACCGGGACGGCGGCATGCGTACCGGCGGGTGCTCCAACGGGTGTGCCGGCGACGGCACTCGGTGTGGTCACGGTCGCGGTTCCTTCTCAGGCCGGCGAGAGGTTGGGCATGCCGGGCGCGATCGGTTCGCGCCGGTGCGGGTTGATGCCCGTGGACCGGGCCGCCGTGGAACGCCCGTCGGGCAGGTGTCCGCGTTGCTTGTAGTAGTTGCCACGCGCGTTGCCCTCGCCGACACCCTTGGTGTGAGACGGCAGGGACGGTGACACGTCCGGCCGCCCGACACTGATGTCCGCGCGGACTTCGTCTTCTCGGCTAACTTCGTCTTCTCGGCTAACTTCGTCTTCTCGGCTGACTCCGCCATCTCCGCTCATCGGAGCGCTCCCTCCACTGTGGATGCCGGCGTCGCTGGGGCGGCCGGCTTTGCTGGGGCTGCCGGCTTCGCTGCGGTTGCCGCGTTGGCCGCGCCTGCCGGGGATTCGTGCCGGCGGGCGCGGACGGTCCGCGCCCGGTCGTGCAGCCGCCGGACGTACGCGGCCGTCTCGTCCCAGACCCGCTGGCCGCCGGACAGTCCGGACCAGTGAGTGCGGATCAGCCCGACGAGCGCGTAGCAGTCGTCGATGGGTACCAGCCAGTAATCGCGGGCATCGCGCGACCGGTTGACCAGAAGAGCCTCGGTGTCTGGCTGCATCGTGTCCAGCACCGGGTTGGCGCGCACGAGGCTGGCCCAGCTGTCGAGTTCCAGGCCCGATTCGACGGCCCCTGCCGGGCTCGGGTAGAACGCCACGACCCGGCCGGCGCGGCTGTCGTAGAAGAAGAACGCCATGTCCACCGGCAGGCGCAGCCGCTCCCAGGCCGCGTCGTCGAGCACGAACTCAGGCAGGTACCAGCGCCGGTCCGGGACGAGCCGGTAGTGCCGGCCGCCGGCCGTGGCGCGGTCGAACAGCACGACGCAGGCGTGGCAGGCGCACCGCAGCGTACGCGCCACGGTGTCCAGCAGGTGCCGGTGCCCGTCGGCGATTGGTTCGGCGCACAGTTGGCACTGTTCGGCGTCGGTACCGTCGGTACCGCCGGCAACATCGGCACCGCCGGCACCGCTTCCGCCGGACGAGTCCGCCGCGCCGGCGATGAGGCGGTACAGGCCGGAGGGCCCGCTCGTCGTGCTCATACCTGCTCGGGCTCCGTCCGCACCGGCCGTGCCGCCACCGTGGCGTGCCGGCGCAGGCTGTCGAGCGGGATCAGGGCCGGCTGCCGCTGTTCGTACTCCACCTCGACGCCGGTGACCTCCGGAGCCGCCGCGCGTACCGCCTCCGTCAACACCTCCTCGACAGCCGCCCGCGACGACCCGCACCCGCTGACGTTGCCGACCCGCAGCCGCGCGACGCCGCCGGTCACCTCGACCAGCCGCGCCCGCGCCCCGTGCAGCCGGGAGCCCAACCGGTCGATCGCCCGGCCGATGCGCTCCGGCGCCTCCTGCGGGTGCAGGCCGTGCAGCAGCAGGAGATGCGCCACGAGGTCGTCGCCGACCAGGTCGGCGGCGAACGCCTCGCCACCGGTACGGCGACCCGCCGAGGCCATCCGGTCCAGTCCGTCGCCGTACAGCGCGAGCAGCGCCTGAACGAGTGCCACCGCCGTTCCCCGGGCCGGTTCGGGCAGCGCCTCGACCCGCTCCAGCCGCTCCTCGACCGTGCGCACGCGCTCCAGCTCCCGCTGGCCGTTCACCGACATCTGGCTGCTCACCGACATCGTGACTAGCCACCCACGCTCGTACCGAGCGTCGGTGAATGCAGCCGCTTGACCACCGCGCCGTCGCCCAGGTACATGTGCACCCCGCAGGGCAGGCACGGGTCGAAGCTGCGCACGGTACGCATGATGTCGATGCCCTTGAACTTGTCCCGGCCGTTCTCCTCGAAGATGTGCATCCCGGTCACCGCGTCCTCGTACGGTCCCGGCGTGCCGTACTTGTCGCGGGGGCTGGCGTTCCACGGCGTGGGCGGGTACGGGTGGTAGTTGGCTATCTTGCCGTCGCGGATGACCAGGTGGTGCGAGAGCACTCCGCGCACCGCCTCGTGGAAGCCGCACCCGATCGCCTCGTCCGGCACCGTGAAGTCGGAGAAAACCTTGGTGTTGCCCGCCCTCACCTCGGCCAGCGCGTGCTCGACGAAGTACAGTGCCGCGGCGGCCGCGTACGCGATGAAGTACACCCGGGCCCGGTCCCGTTCCAGGGTGTTGGACCACTGTGGAACCTTCCACTCCAGTTGCATCTCCGGGAAGGCGGCGCTGCGCGGCAGGTTGATCTGGACGCTGCGACCGGTGGCCTTGACCGTACCGATGTCTACCTTGCCCGCCAGCGCCGTCGCCCACAGCCGGGCCAGCGGCCCGCCACCGGTGTCCAGCGCCAGGTGTTCCTTCGTGGCCGGGTTGAACCAACGCGGGCTCATCACCCAGGAGTAGTTGCCGTTTTCCAGGTCGCGCTTCTGCGGGCGGGGCAGCGTCGTCTGGTTCCACGGGTGCCGCTGGTCGATCGGGTTGCCCAGCGGGTCGTGGGTGACGAACGTTTCCTCGCCCACCCAGTCGTCGTAGTACGAGCTGCCGAGCAGGATGCGGATGCCGAGGTTGATGTCGACCAGCTTGGTGGTCAGCAGCTTGCCGTCCAGCACGATGCCCGGGGTCACGAACATCTCCGCGCCCCAGTCGTTCATGTTCCGGTAGTCGTAGTCGACGTGGTGCGGGTTGTTGAACGCGCCCCAGCAGCCGAGCATGATGCGCCGCCGGCCGACTTCCTCGTAGCCGGGCAGCGCCTCGTAGAAGAAGTCGAACACGTCGTCGTTGCACGGCACGGCCTTCTTCACGAAGTCCAGCACCTTCAGCAGGCGTACCAGATAGTCGGTGAACACCTGCGGCGTGGCCACCGTCCCGACCCCGCCCGGGTACAGCGTGGACGGGTGCACGTGGCGCCCCTCCATGAGACAGAACATTTCCCGGGTCAGGCGGCTCATCTGCAGCGCTTCGCGGTACATCAGGCCGGTGAACGGGTTGAACGCGCGCATGATGTCCGCGATCGTCTTGAACCCGTGGATGTCGCCGTGCGGGGCGGGAGTCTTCTCCGCGCGGCGCAGGAGGCTCGGGTTCGTCTCCTTCACCATCTGCTCGCAGAAGTCCACGAACACCAGGTTGTCCTGGAAGATGGTGTGGTCGAACATGAACTCCGCGGCTTCGCCGAGGTTGATGATCCATTCCGCGAGCGGGGGCGGCTTGACGCCGTAGGCCATGTTCTGCGCGTACACCGAGCAGGTGGCGTGGTTGTCGCCGCAGATGCCACAGATCCGGCTCGTGATGAAGTGCGAGTCGCGGGGGTCCTTGCCCCTCATGAAGACGCTGTACCCGCGAAACATCGACGAGGTGCTCTTGCACTCGACGACTTCCTGGTTGTTGAAGTCAATCTTCGTGTAGATGCCTAGATTGCCGATGATGCGGGTGATCGGGTCCCACGACATGTCGACGAGTTCGCGGGTCTCCGCCTGCGCCTTGTTCGCCTTCAACGTCTGGCTCACCGTCGGTGTCCTCCTGTCGGTCCGGCTTGACGGCCGGCTCTAGCGCGGCCAGCGCGGCTGGTACCCGCTGGTCAGCTCGGCCCGGTTGTGGTGCCACCGGGGCTCCTCGTTGACGGTCTTGTTGGTGATGGACCGCAGCCTGCGGATCAGCGAGCCGTACGTGCCGGCGATCGCGACCGACACGGTGGCGCCCGGCGGCTGGTCCATGAACGGCATGAACTTGTCCGGGAACCCGGGCATGGTGCAGCCGATGCAGATCCCGCCGACGTTCGGGCAGCCCCCGATGCCGTCCATCCAGCCGCGTTTGGTGACGTTGCAGTCGACCACCGGTCCCCAGCAGCCCGTCATCACCAGACACTTCGGCGAGTTGTAGTCGCGGGCGAAGTCGCCCTGCTCGTAGTAGCCGGCACGGTCGCAGCCCTCGTGCACGGTCTTGCCGAACAGCCAGGTCGGGCGCAGCTGCTCGTCCAGCGGGATGGTCGGTGCCGCGCCGGCCGCCTGGTACAGCAGCCAGGTCAGGGTCTCCATGAAGTTGTCCGGCTGCACCGGGCAGCCGGGTACGTTCACGATGGGCAGCCCGCCGGCCGAGCGGAAGTTCCAGCCGAGGTAGTCGGCGAGGCCCATGCAACCGGTGGGGTTGCCGGCCATCGCGTGGATGCCGCCGTAGGTGGCGCAGGTACCGGCGGCGAGCACGGCCCACGCGCGCGGCGCGAGCCGGTCGATCCACTCCGGCAACGTGATGGGTTCGCCCGTCGCCGGATCGTTGCCCATCGACGACCAGTACCCGTCGCCGTTGATTTTCTCGTTGGGTATCGACCCCTCGACCACGAAGATGAACGGATCCAGTTCGCCGGCCGCCGCCTTGTGGAACGCGGCCATGAACTCGTCGCCGGTCTCGGCGGCCAGCACCTTGTTGTGCAGCACCACTTTCGGCAGCCCGGGTACCAGCCCGGTCAGCACGTCCTCGATGCTGGGCAGTTGGGCCGCCGTCACCGAGACCGTGTCGCCGTCACAGCTCATGCCCTCGGACGTCCAGAGAATGTGGATCGGCTTCTCGGTCGACTTCTCGGTCGACTTCGCGCCGTCGCCGCTCTGCTGCTCGAGTACGGTCACCGCAGTGCACCCCCAATGCCGGTGGTCGCTCGTACGCCGTTACCGGCAGCCAGCGCGGCGAGGGTGAGCTCCCACAGTACGTGGTAGATCGTGGTCTGCGCCTCCTGGATCCGGTGGACCGAAGGCGATGCCACGACGAACAGGTGGTCGATGGTCGACAGGCCGGCCATCCTCCCGCCGTCGCCTCCGGCGATGCCGACGGTCAGCAGGCCGCGGGCGTGCGCCTCGTCGAAGGCGTTCAACAGGTTCGGTGAGTTGCCGCTGGTGGACAACCCCACGGCGATGTCACCGCGGCGACCAAGCGCGGCGATCTGGCGGGCGAACACAGCGTCGAACCCGACGTCGTTGGACAGCGCGGTCACCAGTGCGACGTCACCCGCGAGAGCGAACGCGGGCAACGCCCGCCCGGACCCGCCGTTACCCGTGCCGTCGCCCGCGCCACCACTGCCCGTGCCGCCATTGCCCGCGGTGTCGCTGCCCGCAGTGTCGCTGCCCGCGCTGCCGTTACCCGCGCTCAGGAAGAGACTGGCCAGGTCGAGCGCGTCGGTGCTGCTGCCGCCGTTGCCGAACGCCAGCAACCGGGCGCCGGCCGCGAACGCGGCGGCCAGATCGGCGGCGCACGCCTCGATCCGCGTGGCGTCGCGCCCGACGACCCGGCGCCGCAACTCGATGACTTCGGACGCCTTGCCCGCGGCCGACTGACGAAGGTCGGCCAGCAGGTCGGGGTCGCCTGTCGTGTCGGCGATCGGGTCGCCCGTGAGGAACGGGTACAGCGCGTCGGTCATCTCCCCACCACCGCGATGGCTTCCCGGGCGTGGACCAGGATCGCGTCCCCGACCGTCGCGCGGACCAGCGCCACGCTGACCACCTCTGTGCCCTCGCCCACCTCGACCAGAGCCATCGCGTCCGGGAGCAGGCGCAGTACCTTCGCCGTCACGGCCAGGTCCGCACAGGTCAAGCACTCCCGGGTGTACCCGGGTGCGCTCTCCCCCGGTGCCCTCTCGCCCAGTGCCCGCTCGCCCAGTGCCCTCCTTGCCGGTGTCACGGCCGCCTCCCCGCGACAAGCACCCCGGAGCCGGCGGGGTCGACACGGCCCGTGGAGCCGGCCTGCGGTACCGGCAGCCCACGCAGTTCCAGGAACACGTGAACCAGTTCCCAGAGCAGGTGGTACGCCGTGACGTGCACCTCTTTGACCACGCGCGGATCGCCCGACCGGGCGAGCAGGACGTGGTCCGCTTCCGGCGACGAGCCGATCGCACCGCCCGTACCCACGCCGCCCGTACCCACGCCCACACCGCCCGCACCCGCGCCGCCCCCGCCCGCGCCGCCGAACAGCGCGACGGTGAGCAGGCCGAGCCGCGCTCCCTCGCGCAGGCCACGCAGGACGTTGACGCACCCGCCGTCCGCGGAAATGCCCAGGGCGATGTCCGCCGGCCGGGCCAGCGTGCGGATCTGATGGGCGAACACGTCCGGCAGCCCGGGACGCCCAGCTAGCGCGGTCAGCGACGCCACGTCAGCGGTCAGCGACACCGCCGGCAGCGCCGGCTTGCCGATGATCACGGGATGCATGAACTCGACCGCGACGTGGTGGGCATCGGTCCCCGCCGCGCCGTTGCCGAAGGCGATCAGCGTGCCGCCCCGGTGGAACCGGTCAGCCATCGCCCTAGCCGCCCGCACCAGCAGGTCGGCGTCGGCGGCGAGCGACTCGGCCGGCCCGACGCGCTGGGCGAAGCGCTCCCGCGCAGCGGAGGCGAGGTCCGGTGTCCGCATCGGCATCGCTTTCTGTCACGGCATGGACTGGCTGCATGACGGACATTACGCGCGACTTACGGATCAAACCGGTGAACAGTCGAAAACTCTCATGCGCGGGCAAATGGCGCAAGCACGTACCGCTCTGCTTACCTGGACGCAACACGACGGCTTTCCGGCCCAGCGTCACGGCACCTGCCGGGTCCCCTTCGCCGCGTCCCCTTCGCCGCGTCCCCTTCGCCGCGCCCTCGCCGCGCGTCCCTTCGCCGTGCGCCTTCGCCGCGCGTCCCCTTCGCCGCGCCCCCGCGCCGCGCGCTCCCTTCGCCGCGCCCCTGACCGCGCGTCCCCCGCGCCGCGCGGCGCCGCACCGGAGGCACCCTCCCCCACAACCTTTGCTCTGCTTACTCATACGCAACCCAAACGGCGTTCGAGTGTTGCGTCCAGGTAAGCAGAGCAAAGGCTGCCGGACAGACACCTCCCGCCGCTCCCCGCCCGGCTCGACGGTCTCCCGGTCTCGGCGCCTCAGCGGCTCGGGGCAGGCGCCCCGGCCTGGTCACAGGCTCGGGGCAAGAGCCCCGGCCTGATCACCGGCCGAGGCGGAACGGCGGGCCCACCCCGCCGGGACAGAACGGCGGTTACCCCGCGGGACAGAACCGTGGGCCACCCCGCCGGGACAGAACGACGGTCACCCCGCCGGGGCGGGCCGGACAGCCAGACGGGTCAGATGCGGGAGCACGACGCCGAGATTGTGGACTTCCCCGGTCGCCGGATCCACCGGGTACAGCGCCCCGTCGTCGCCGGCGATGAACAGCCAGCGACTGTCCGGCGACCAGACCATGGAGTCGGGGTCGGAGAGTGCCGGAGACACCTGCACGCCGTAGCTGGTGGAGCCCGAGGCGAGGTCGTAGAGGCCGACAGTCACCGATCCGTTCGGGCCGGACTCGATCAGGGCGGCCCTGGAACCATCCGGGGAGATCACACCCCGAACGGTGGTCTGCTGGGCCAGCGGGATGTCGACGGTACGCCGGGCTCCGGTGGCCCGGTCGATGACGACGGCGGCACACCGGTACCGGTCGTCGCACTCCCAGGTCAGCCAACGGGTGGGACCGGCAGCTATCAGGGCGCCGGTGGTGATCCGGTGCGGGCCGTCCGGGCGCGCGGCGTAGACCCCGCCGGTACCCGCGAACACCAGGTAGCCGGTGCCGTCCGGGGCGACGGTGCTGACCACGCCCGGCGGTACCGTGAGCCTCGGTCCGGCCGGCTCGCCGTCGGACTTCACCAGGATCAGGGTCTGGTCGTCGCCGGCGAGCGGAACCCACACGGTGTTGCGGTCCGGGCCGGGAACGGCGGGCCCGGTCCGGGCCAGCGGACCGTACAGCGGGCGGGCCGGCTGCCCGTCGGGTACCAGATAGCCGGGTACCAGATCCAGCGGACGGACCATCGCCCAGTCCGGGCCGGCGACGAACGACACCGGGCCGCCGCTCAGGATCGGTGGGACGGCGGTGCTGGTGATCCGGCCGCGGGCGAATTCGACTCGTACGACACCGCCTGACCCCTGCCCGAGCAGCTCCCAGCCGGCGGTCACCCCGAGCAGCGGCCGACCGGCCTGGCTGACCAACGGCGACGGCGTGGCGACGGCATCCACGGAGGCTGCCGGCCCGGCCTGCGCCGGGAGGGTCGACTCCGGGACGGTTGACGACGGACGCGATGTCGCCGACGGCGAGCCACCGGTCCCGCGCGTCACGGCGGCCACGACCGCCACCGCCGCGACCACGACCACCGCCGCCACCGGCAGCCACCGGCGCCACGGCGGCTTGGGCCGGGCGCCGGACCCGCCGAACTCGATGATGTCGACCGGCTCGCCGTCGAGGTCGTCAACGCCCATGAAGCCATCATGGCCGATGCGACGGACGGGCAATGGCCCATCATGGTGCACATGACTCAGAGCCCTCTCGCACAGTTCGATCGGGCCGCCGCCGTCGCCGAGGGCGTCATCGCCTCGACCAAGCCCGACCAGTTCGACGAACCGAGCCCGTGCACCCTGTGGTCGGTCCGCCAGGTCATCAACCACGTCGTCGTGGGCAACCTGCGCACCCTCGGCACCGTGACCGGACAGGCCCGTCCCGACCCCGGCGAGGACCGGCTCGGCGACGACCCGCTCGGCGCGTTCCGCGCGTCGGTTCGTGAGCTGCGTGCCGCCCTGTCGGTCGAGGGCGCGCTCGACCGGACGGTCCCGACGCCGGTCGGTGAGCGCCCGGGGACGTTCCTCGTCCTCATGCGGGTCGCCGAGATGACCCTCCACGCGTGGGACGTCGCGAAGGCCACCGGCCAGTCCACCGATCTGGACCCGGGGCTGTCCGGGCAGATCCTGGCGGTGTTCCACGGCGTGCTGCCGGCCGACCGGGAAGGCTCGCCGTTCGGAGCCGAGCAGCCCGCGCCGCCGGATGCCACCGCGGCCGACCGGCTGGCGGCCTACGCGGGGCGGACGGTCTCGTAGACCGTCCGTAGCCCCGGCAGGCCGCCCGCCCGCCCGCCGCGAGGGTCAGGACAGCGGCAGCGTCGCCGGGAGACCGAACGACGGGAACAGCGTGGCGTCGAAGGTAGTGATCTCGGCGACCTTGTCACCCTCGACACGCAACACGTCGAGCTTGAACGCGCGGTAGCACGAGTCGCCGGGCGCGAGCAGGTAACTGGCCGCGGTCGGCTGGCGGTTGGCACTCGTGGGTACCAGCCGCCACTCGCCCTCCACCGCCGGCCCGAACGCGTTGGCCACCAGACCCGAGACCGCCTCGATGCCGTCGTACAGGAACGGGTGCGGTGGCATCGTGACGCGGATGTCCTCGCGCATCAGCGCGATGGACGCGGCGATGTCCGCCCGCTCGTGCGCGTCGATGAAGCGCAGCAGCAGGTCGCGTTCCTCGGCGCTCGGCTCGCTGGTCGACCAGTCGAGCCGCCGCCGGGGCAGTTGCTCGCGCATGGTGGCCCGGGCCCGTTGCAGCGCGCTGTTGGCCGAGGCCACCGTGAGGTCGAGTGCCTCCGCGCTCTCGCCCGCCGACCAGCCCAGCACGTCCCGGAGAATCAGCACGGCACGCTGGCGTGGCGGCAGGAGCTGGACGGCGGCGAGGAACGCCAGTTCGATCGTCTCCCGGTCGACGGCGACCGCGTCCGGCTCCTCCTCACGCGGCGCGATCTCATTCAGCAACCGGTCCGGGTACGGCTGCAGCCACGGCACCTCGGACGGCGAACTGGACGTCACCGGTCGCCGGGACCGCCGCCGCAGGGCGTCCAGGCAGGCGTTGGTGGCGATGCGGTAGAGCCAGGCCCGGAATCCGCTACCGCCCTCGAACGTGCCCCGCTTGTCCCAGGCCCGCAGGAACGTCTCCTGTACCACGTCCTCGGCCTCCTCAAACGAGCCGAGCATCCGGTAGCAGTGCACGTGCAGCTCACGCTCGTGGCGCCGGACCAACGTGGCGAACGCCGACTCGTCCCCAGCCGTCGCCGCCGCGACAGCGGCCAACTCGTCCCCAGCCGCGACAGCGGCCGGCTCGTCTCCGGCCACGAAAGCCGCGACAGCGGCCGACTCGTCGATGTCGGGCATGCCGCCTTCCCTTCCGCCGGGCGCCGGGCGCCCGCCGCCGTCCATGAACCATAGGATGCCCGGACCCGGCGGCCCTCCCCGCCGGGCCGGCGCCTCCACGTCGGAGTCCGCGTCGGAGTCGGGATTCACCGCGGTACCAGGCCACACGTCACGTTGACCGTCGTGGCCGTGATGGCGGCGGCCCGGTCCGAGGCCAGGAACGCGGCGGTTTGCGCGACCTGTGCCAGCCGGGGAGTCCGGCGCAGCATCGCCATCCCGGAGATCGCCCGGTCGATCGTCTCCGGATCCGGGGTACTGTCGCCGCCGACCGCGCGCAGCTTCTCGGCGGTGAGGGTCTCGGGTACGCCCGCGGTCCACAGCCCGACAACCCGTACGCCCTGCGGCCCGACCTCGGCCGCCAGGTACCGCAGGTACGTCTCGACCGCGGCGTCGGCCGGTCCGGTACCGCCCATCATCGGCGCGAGGCCGGCGGACGATCCGCTGGTGAGTCCGAGGATGACGCCGGAGCCCTGTGCCACCATCCGACGCGCGGCCGCCCGCGCGGTGATGGCCGTGGACAGGAGCCCGTTGGTGACCGGGCGCATCAGGTCGGCCGCTGCCAGATCCAGAAGCGGGATGCCCTGCACGTCGCCCCGGGTGATGAGGTTGAACGACACGTCGACGCTGCCGGCCCGGTTCACGACGTCGTTGACGTGCTCCTCGACCGCTGACTCGTCGAGTGCGTCGAGTACCGCGACCTCGGCGCGTCCGCCCGCGGCGGTGATGTCGGCGGCGACCGCCTCAAGAGGTGCGGCGGTCCGCCCGGCGAGGAAGACCCGTGCGCCCTCACGCGCGAACTCGCGAGCCACGCCGCCCCCGAGGCCGCCGCCCGCACCGTAGATGATCGCGTTCTTGTCCAGAAGAAGTTGTGTCGTCATGTGAGGTGTAACGCCGCCCGGCGGCAAGACTCATCGGTCCCACATCGGCTCGGCAGAATCGGCCCGGAAAACCGGCCCGGGAAACCGGCCCAAGAGATCGGGCCGGGAAATCGGACGTCAGTGCCGCGCCGAGCCGGCCGGCGGTGCGGCTTTCCCGGCCGGGGCGGGCTGCGCCTGGTCCAGCCCGAGCCGGCGGCGCACCTCGGGCCGGCGCAGCGGCGGCACCGTCTTCGGCTCCTGACGGCGCGCCGGCAGGCCGGCGAGCAGCCTTCCGGTGATCTCCGCGACCTCCCGCACCGCCTCCTGCACGGCGTCGGCGGTGGCCCCGGTGGGTCGGGCGATCCCGGTCACTTTCCGGATGAACTGGGCGGCAGCCGCCTCGACCTCCTCGGCCGACGCCGGCGGGTTGAGGCCACGCAACTCGGTGATGTTTCGACACATGACCCCAACATAGGACCCCGCCGGCCGCGAGGCCGCCCGCGCCCGCGCGAAGGGTCAGCCGAGCCGGCCGCCGGCCGCCGCGACCGCCAGCCCGGCGAGGCCCCGCACGCCGAGCAGTCGCAGCGCGGTGCGCGGGGACCGGTACTGCCGGATCGGCGTCACGCCCGCGAACGCCCCGAGGAACCGGTCCGCCTCGGCCGGCCGGTCGCGCAGCGCGGCGAGCAGGTACCGCTGGGCCCGGCGTAGCGGGTCGAGAGCGGCGAGCCCGGCGGTGAAGTCGTACATCGGGCGTACCGCGGCGTCCCGCCGCCGGTGGTACCCGGCCAGGTGCGCGTCGGGCGGGCGGCCGCGGGCCATCGCCGAGGTGATCGCGTCGGCCAGTAGTTCGGCGTCGCGCAGCGCGTTGCCGATGCCCTGCGCGCTGACCGGATCCATCACCACCCCGGCGTCGCCGACCAGCGCCCACCCCGGCCCGTACGGGACCCGGAACAGCTGCGGCAGGTCCGGCGTGGTGCGCAGCCGTTCGGCCCGCCGGCCCGCCCGTACCCACATGCCGAGGTCGCCGCACCGGTCCAGGCTCGCCAGGTAGTGCTCCTCGACGGCGGTGCGGAACCGGGCAAACTCGGCGATCGGTGCTGCCACGTAGACCATGGTCAGGCCGTCGTTCGTGGGGAACGCCGCCACCGCCCGGCCCGGCCGCAGGTACAGCTCGCCGGCCGCCATCGGTACCCCGTGCCAGTACGTGTAGCAGGCCATCGTCGCGATCGGCCGCTCCCGGTACCGGCGGGCCCCGACCGCGCTCGCGACCAGGGAACGCTTCCCGTCCGCGCCGACCACCAGGCCCGCCGTCTCGGTGCACCGCGCACCGCCCCGCTGGCGACCGGCGATCCCCACCACCCGGTCGCGGGACCACACCAGTTCCTCGGCGGCGAACCCCTCCCGGATCTCGGCCCCGGCCTCGCGGGCGGCTCGTACCAGCACGGTGTCCAGCACGGTGCGGCGCGGGCTGTAGAGGGCGTCGGCGCCGTCGTACGGCGGGAAGCGACCGGACAGGACGATTCCCTCGAAGTCCATCCGCACCTCGCGGGTGGCCGGCGTCCCGGCCGCGTCCAACTCGCCGAGCAGCCCCCAGCGCCGCAGCCGGGCGACGCCGGGCACCTGGACCTGGTGGGTGGACAGGGTGTCGCTGGGAAATCGGGCCCGGTCCACGGTGAGTACCCGGACGCCCCGCCGGGCCAGCAGCAGCGCCGTCGCGGCCCCGGCGACCCGGGCGCCTACCACGATCACGTCGTATGCCATCGAGCCCCCTGAGAGCCGGGCGACACATCAACAGACGTGGGCCAACGGACGTTGACAACGCTACGGACCCATGCCTCCCGAAGTCAACGGCCGTTGGCACGAAGTCGCGTTCCCGACCGCAAAAATCTCTTTGCAGAAAAACCTTTGCGGTCTACCGTGAGGGGCATCGTGAAGGGAAGGGACCGCCGAGATGGATGACACCGAGCGCCCGAGCGCCGAATCGGCGGGCGCCAGCGGGCCACCGACTGGCTTCGGCGAGCCACACGCTGGCGCCGGTGAGCCACAGGCCGGCGTCGGCCAGCCACCGACCAGCGTCGGCGAGCCACCGGCCGCCCCGCCGGGTGGCTGGCCCGCATGGTTCGACCCGGCCCGCGACCTGCTGCTCACCCCGCAGCGGCTGCGCGGGCTCGTGCACCCGATCCGAGTGCGGCTGCTGTGGTCGCTGGAGACCGACGGCCCGTCCACCGCGTCCCGGCTCGGCCGGCAGATCGGCCAGTCCAGCGGCGTCACCAGCTACCACCTGCGGATCCTCGCCGACCTGGGGTTCGTGGAAGAGGACACCGAGCGCGGCACCGGTCGCGACCGCTGGTGGCGCACGCGGTATCGGGACTCCGGCTTCACGCTCCGCTCCCCCGACGACCTCCCCGACATGCGGAGCCTGGAGGTCGCTGAGCAGTACATGCGGATCGTCGTCGAGACCTACTACGAGCGCATGCTCGCCTACGTCAACAGCTTCGCCGGACGGCTCGAGGAGTTGCCGACGCTGCCGTGGACATTTCACGAGTACGCGATCGAGCTGACCCACGACGAGGCGCGCGCGCTCGCGGCCGAGGTCTCCGAGGTGATCCGGCGGTACCGGCGGGAACCGGGCGCACCGCCGCGCGGCGGCGACTCCGAGCGCGCCGTCTTCCAGTTCCAGATGCTGCCCGACGATGCCGGCACGGCGACCGACTCCACGGCGACCAACGGCACGGCGACCGACGCCACAGCGACCGGGGAGGTTCCGTCATGAGACGCCGCACGCCGTTCGTCGCGCTGATCGGCTCGTACGTCATCTCGGTCGCCGGCACCTCGATGTCCGCCGTGGCGATCCCGTGGATGGTGCTGACCACCACCGGCAGCGCGGCGAAGACCGGCCTCGTCGCGTTCGCCGAGATGGCACCGTATGTCGCGGCGCAAGCCCTGGCCGGGCCGCTGGTCGACCGGGCCGGGTTGCGCCGGTCCTTCGTGGTGGGCAACGCCGTCGCCGCGGTCGCGGTCGGCGCCATCCCGCTCATGTCCGCGGCCCACGCGCTGACCCTTCCGGTCCTGCTCGGCCTCGTCGCGCTCGCCGGCGGTGTGCGCGGCGCGGCCGACACCGCGAACAGCGCGCTGGTACCGACGACGGCCACGGCCGCCGGCATGGCGCTGGAGCGGGCCGCCGGCCTGAACTCCGGCGCGAACCGCACCGCGCTGCTGCTGGGCGCCCCGCTGGCCGGCGCGCTGGTCACCCTGGCCGGATCGCCGGTGGTCGTCGCCATCGACGCGGCGACCTTCGCGGTGGCCGCGGCGATCGGAGCGATCTGGGTACGGGTGCCCCGGACCGCACCCGCCACCAACGAGGCGGACGGGTCGGGCCTGCGCCGGTACGGGCGTGACCTCGCGGCCGGCCTGCGGTTCATCCGCACCGACCGGCTGCTGCTCGGCATCATCACGATGGTGGCCGTGACGAACCTTCTCGACCAGGGACTCTCCGAGGTCATGCTGCCGGTCTGGGTACGCGACACAGTCGGCTCGGCCGGCGCGCTGGGCCTCCTCGCCGGCATCGGCGGCCTGGGCTCCGTCCTGGGCAACCTGTTCGGGGCATGGCTCGGACCGCGGCTGTCCCGGCGGGCCCTCTACAGCGTCGGGTACCTGGTCGGCGGCGCCCCCCGCTTCCTCGTCCTGGTGGTGGCCGGCACACTGGCCCCGGTCATCGGTGTCACCCTGGTCGCCGAGGTCTTCGCCGGGTCGCTCAACCCGGTGATCGGGGCGACGTCCTACGAGCGGATCCCGGAGGAGCTGCGGGCGCGGGTGCTCGGCGTGGTACGGGCCAGCGCCTGGGTCGGCATCCCGTTCGGCGCGCTGGTCGGCGGGTACGTCATCGAGGCCGTCGGTACCCGGATGGCGCTGCTCGCGTTCGGCGTCGCGTACCTGCTGACCACGCTCGCCCCGTTCGTCTTCCCGTCCTGGCGCCAGCTGCGCCGGCCGGACCCGGTGGTGGCCACTGACCCCGAGATGGTCACCGCCTAGCGACCGGCGCGCTCACCAGTTCGCGGTCAGGGCCTGGAGCCCGAGGCTGCCGAGGGCCACCAGTACCGACAGCAGGCCGCCGAACAGCAACGGCCGCAGCCCGGCACGGCGCAGCTCGGCCACCCGTACCCCGAGCCCGACCCCGGCCAGCGCGACCGCCACCAGGTACCCGGCGAGCCGGGCCAGCGCACCCTGCCAGCCGGCCGGTATCAGGCCGGTCGAGTTGGCCGACGCGGCGAGCAGGAACAGCACCAGGAACGGTGGCACCAGCCGCCACAGCGGGGTGCGGGCCGCCGCCCGGTCGGCCACCGGATCGGCCGCCCGCTCGGCCCGGCGAGTGCGGGCGGCCACCCCGAGGACCACCGGAATGATCATGAGAGCCCGGGTCAGCTTGACCGTCACCGCGTACCGGCCGGCGGCCGCCCCGTACGCGTACCCGGTGGCGACCACGCTGGAGGTGTCGTTGACCGCCGTACCCGCCCACAGCCCGAACGCGTGTTGGCTCAGGCCCAGCAGCCGGCCCACCGGCGGGAAGACGACCGTGGCCGTGATGTTGTAGACCACGATCGTGGACACCGCATAGGCCACGCTGACCTCGTCGGCGGCGACGACACCCCGGAGCGCGGCGATCGCGGAGGCGCCACAGATCCCGGTACCGGCGCCGATCAGCGTGCGCAGCGGGTCGGGGATGCGCAGCAGGCGGCCGAGCAGCCAGGCGGCGACCAGGCACAGGGCCAGGGTGCCGAGCATCACCGGCAGCGAGGCCACCCCGGTACGCAGGACGGACCGGACAGACAGGCCGGTACCGAGCACCACGACCGCGGCCTGGAGCACGTGCCGCCCCGCGAAGCGGGAGCCGGCGTGGATGGCGGTGCCGGCGTCAGCAAAGCCAAGGGGCGCAGCGGAGCCAACTGGCACAGCGGAGCCAACTGGCACAGCAGTGCCGCGCCGGTCGAGGACGGTACGCGCGAGCAGACCCAGCAGTACGGCGATCACCGGCGCCCCCACCACCGGAACCACCGTGCCGAGCGCGGTGGCGACAGCGCCGATCGCGGCGGCCACCGCGACCCCGGGCAGCAGCCCGCGGGCATCGCCGAGCGTGGCCATCACCCCGGGTCGCGCCACGCTGGTCATGTCGCAAGCCAACGCCTGCCCACCCGTGCCGGGTAGTGGCGCCGGCGATATGACCTCATAGGCTGTACCTATGACCGATATCCGGCTCACCCCGGCAGACCTGCCCGCCCTCGGGCTGTTCGTCGACGCCGTCGACCTCGGCAGCCTGTCCGCCGCGGCCCGCCGGCACCGCATCACCCAGCCGTCGGCGAGCCAGGCGATCGGCCGGCTGGAGCGCCGGCTCGGGGTGACCCTGCTGCGCCGCGGTCCTCGCGGCTCGCGGCCGAGCCCGGAAGGCGAACGGCTGGCCGGGCACGCCCGCGAGGTCCTCGCCGCGCTGAACCGCTTCGCCGCTGCGGCCGAGGCGGTCCGGTCCGGTACGCGCGGCCTGATCCGGGTGGCGGCCAGCTACACCAACGCCGAGTACGTGCTGCCGGTCCGGGTGGCCCATTTCGGGTCGGTCCGGCCGGACGTGGCGGTCCGGCTCACCGTGGCGAACACCGACGAGGTCGTCGCCGCGGTACGGGCGGGCGAGGTGGAGCTGGGGTTCGTGGAGGGTCCGGGTACCTTCGCCGGCCTGCGTACCCGGCGGATCGGGCACGACGAACTGGCCGTGGTGGTCGCACCCGACCACCCGTGGGCCGGCCGGGACACCGTACCCGGAAACGTCGTCGCCGCCACGCCGCTGCTGCTGCGCGAGCGGGAGTCGGGTACCCGGCGCACGTACGAGGTGGCCGCGGCACGGGCCGGGTACCGGGTCGCCGAGCCGTACGGCGTCATGACCTCGACCGAGGCGCTGAAGGCAGCGGTACGGGCCGGGCTCGGCGCCACCGTCGTCAGCCGGCTCGCTGTGCAGGACGAGCTGCGCGACGGGCGCCTGGTCGCGGTGCGGGTGACCGGGCTGGACCTCGGCCGCGACCTGCGCGCGGTCTGGCTGCCGGGGCAGCGCAGCCCGCTGGCCGCCGAGTTCATCCGCCGCCTCGTCGACCAGCCCTGATGTCATCCAGCCGCGACCGCAGGCCGGCCCCGACCGTCGACCGGCCCCGAACGCGGGCGCGGTCTGCGCCACCAGCACCGCGCCGCCAACACCGCGCCGCCACCACCTCGGCGCCGTGGTCACGTATCGTGTTGCAGCAACGGGAGGGGTCGCGTGAGCGCGGACACGGGCAGGGAACGACCGGTCGTAGGCGGGCACACCGCACGACCGCCGGTGATACATGATGTCGCCCGGCTCGCCGGGGTCTCCCATCAGACCGTCTCGCGCGTGTTGAACGACCATCCGAACGTCCGGCGGACGACCCGCGACCGGGTGCTGTCCGCCATGCGCCAGCTCAACTACCGGCCGAACGCGCTGGCTCGCGGCCTGGCCAGCCGCCGGTCGCGGACGATCGGCGTGGTGAGCTTCGACACCCGGCTCTTCGGCCCGGCGTCCACGCTGCTAGCCATCGAGCAGGCCGCGCGCGCGGCCGGATACGCGGTGAGCCTGAGCAGCGGGGCCAACCTCGACGCCGGCTCGGTACGCCGCGGCGTCCAGGCACTGGCCGACCAGTCGGTCGACGGCGTCATCGTCATCGCCCCGCAGGAGGACTCGGCGCGCGGCGCCAGCGAGATGCACGGCGGGCTGCCCATCGTGGCGGTCGAGGCCGGATACGGCGGGGATGTCCCCGTCGTGTCGGTCGACCAGTTCGCCGGAGCCCGGCTGGCAACCGACCACCTGCTCGAACTCGGGCACCGCACGGTGTGGCACGTGGCGGGCCCGGCCGACTGGCTGGAGGCACAGGAGCGCGTCGAGGGGTGGCGAGCCAGCCTGGCCGAAGCGGGCCTCGCCGCGCCACCGCCCATCCGCGGCGACTGGAGCCCGGCGTCGGGCTACCGGGCGGGGATCGAACTGGCCGGAAAGTCCGGAGTCACCGCCGTCTTCGTCGCCAACGACGAGATGGCGCTGGGGCTGTTGCACGCGCTGAACGAGCGCGGGGTCCGGGTGCCGCAGGATGTCAGCGTCGTCGGGTTCGACAATCTCCCGGAGTCGGAGTTCTTCATCCCGGCGCTGACGACGGTTCGGCAGGACTTCGACGAACTCGGGCGGCGCGGGCTGCAGCTGCTGGTGGACCTGATGGACAAGTCGCCGGTCGACGACCGGTCCCGCTCGCGCGTCGCGCCCTCTCTGGTGGTACGGCGGAGCACGGCGCGGGCAGGCGGCGGCGACCGCATGCCACGCTTCTCCGCCGGCTGACCGCCGGCCACGCCTTCTCCGCCGGCTGACCGCCGGCCACGCCTTCTCCGCCGGCTGACCGCCGGCCATGCTTCTCGGCCGGCCACCTCTCGGCCGGCTGACCGCCGGTCACGCCCTCCCCGCCGGCTGACCGCCCGGCATTCGTAGGTTGACAGCTATCGATGTTCGCGCTAACAATGGCGGCAACTTCCCGCGATCCGGCGCCGAACCGTCCCGCGTCGCCGCCGCGCCGGTGCGCGGCCGGCCCATTCGTCCATAGTGGACGTTGCGAGAGGAAGGCCACCATGCATCTGCGAAGCGACCCGCGCCGGGTACTGGCCGGGTTAGCGGTTGCGTTGCTCGCCACGACCGGCGCCGCGATCGGCGTCCTGGCCACCCCGGGAGCGGCACAGGCCGCGTCCCCGTCATCACACGCCCCGTCATCACGCACTCCGGCCAGCGCTCCGGCCCTGGCCAACAATCTGGCGCTGACCCCGCCGATGGGGTGGAACGACTGGAACGCGTACGGCTGCAACGTGTCCGAGACGCTGGTCAAGCAGACCGCTGACAAAATCGTGTCCTCCGGCATGGCGGCCCTCGGGTACCAGTACGTGAACATCGACGACTGCTGGCTCCAGCACAGCAGGGACGCGAACGGCAACCTCCAGCCCGACTTCACCAAGTTCCCGGACGGCATCTCCGGCACCGCCGCGTACGTCCACTCGAAGGGCCTGAAGCTCGGCATCTACGAGGACGCGGGCACCGCGACCTGCGCCGGGTACCCGGGCAGTCTCGGCCACGAGCAGCAGGACGCCAACTCCTTCGCCTCCTGGGGCGTGGACTACCTCAAGTACGACAACTGCAACAACAACGGCAGCAGCACCCAGGCGCAGTACATCGCGCGCTACTCGGCGATGCGCGACGCGCTCGCCGCCACCGGCCGGCCGATCGTCTACAGCCTCTGCGAGTGGGGCGTGAACTCGCCGTGGACGTGGGGCGCGAACGTCGGCAACCTGTGGCGCACCACCGGCGACATCAGCGCCAACTTCTCCAGCATGCTGTCCATCTTCCACGCGAACGTGGGGCTCGCCTCCTACGCCGGACCGGGCCACTGGAACGACCCGGACATGCTGGAGGTCGGCAACGGCATGTCGGCCGCCGAGGACCGCACCGAGTTCAGCCTCTGGTCGGAGATGGCCGCGCCGCTGCTGGAGGGCGGCAACCTGGTCAGCGCGAGCGCGACCACGCTGTCGACGCTGACCAACCGGGCGGTCATCGCGGTGGACCAGGACTCGCTGGGCAAGCAGGGCACCCTGGTCACCTCGTCCGGCGGGCACGACGTGCTGGCCAAGCCACTGTCCAATGGGGACGTCTCGGTGGTCCTGTTCAACGAGGGCAGTTCCACGGCCACCATCAGCACGAGCGCGGCGGCCATCGGCAAGACCGGCGCGTCCAGCTACTCGCTGACCGACCTGTGGTCCGGCGTGACGAGCAGCACGACCGGTACGATCAGCGCCTCGGTACCCAGCCACGGCGTCGTCATGTACCGGGTGGCCGGCGGCACCACCGGCGGCGGGGGCGGCGGCTCGACCGGGATCCTGCGCGGTGTCGGCTCCAACCGGTGCCTGGACGTCTACAACAACCAGACGGCCAACGGCACCAAGGTGGAGATCTGGGACTGCAACGGCGGCGCGAACCAGCAGTGGACCCTGACCCCGTCCGGTCAGCTGCAGGTGTACGGCACCAAGTGCCTGGACGCCTACAACAACCAGACGACCAACGGCACCATAGTGGAGCTGTGGGACTGCAACGGGCAGGCCAATCAACAGTGGCGGCTGAACTCCGACGGGACCATCACCGGTGTCCAATCGGGACTGTGCCTGGACGTGACCGGTGGCGCCACCGCCAACGGTACCCAGGTGGAGCTGTGGACCTGCGGCGGCGGCAGCAACCAGCGGTGGTCGCGCACCTGAGGTCGTTGTGCCCGGCCGGCGACCCGCCGGCCGGGCACATCACCCGTCACGGGAAGCGCTGGTAGGCCGGCAGGGTGAGGAACTCGGTGTAGTCCTCGGCGAGCGCGACCTCCACGAACAGCGCGCGGGCGTCCGCGTAGCCGGCCGGATCGCCGAGCTTGTCGCACTCCTCCTCGAGGATCCGCTCCACCAGCTCGCGGGTGACCGTCTCGCCGGTGTCCAATGTGGTCGGATTGTGGATCCACTGCCAGATCTGCGACCGGGAGATCTCCGCGGTCGCGGCGTCCTCCATCAGGTTGAACACGGCCACCGCGCCGGTGCCGGCCAGCCAGGACCGCAGGTACTGCAGGGCGACCGAAACGTTGTTGCGCAGCCCGGCCTCGGTGACGCCGCCCTCGACGCCGCCGACGGCGAGCAACTCCCCGGCGCTGACCCGGACATCGTCGCGCTGCCGGTCGAGCTGGTTGGGCCGCTCGCCCAGGTGCTCGTCGAAGACCTCCCGGCAGACCGGTACCAGATCGGGGTGCGCCACCCACGAGCCGTCGTAGCCGGCGCCGGCCTCGCGCTGCTTGTCCTGGCGCACCTTGGCCAGCGCGGTCGCGTTCACCTGCTCGTCGCGGCGGCTGGGGATGAACGCGGCCATCCCGCCGATCGCGTGCGCGCCACGCCGGTGGCAGGTCTGCACCAGCAGTTCGCTGTATGCCCGCATGAACGGCGCGGTCATGGTGACCGAGTTGCGGTCCGGCAGCACGAAACCTGCGCCCCGGTCGCGGAACTTCTTGATGAGGCTGAACAGGTAGTCCCAGCGGCCGGCGTTAAGGCCGGCGGAGTGCTCGCGCAGCTCGTACAGGATCTCGTGCATCTCGAACGCGGCCGGAATGGTCTCGATGAGCACGGTCGCCCGGATCGTGCCGCGCGGGATGCCCAGCGCGTCCTGGGCGAGCAGGAACGCGTCGTTCCACAGCCGCGCCTCGGCGGCGGACTCCATCTTCGGCAGGTAGAAGTACGGGCCGCGGCCGTGCTGGAGCTGCCGCTGCGCGCCGTGCACGAGATACAGCGCGAAGTCGAACAGGCTGGCCGACATCGGCTCGCCGTCGACCAGCAGGTGCTTCTCGGACAGGTGCCAGCCGCGCGGGCGGACCACGATGGTCGCCAGTTCCTCCTCGGGCCGCAACGCGTAGGACTTCCCGTCCGGCGACTCGAAGTCGATGCGCCGGTCGAGGGCGTCCATGAGGTTGAGCTGGCCGCCGACCATGTTTTCCCACAGCGGCGTGTTCGCGTCCTCGAAGTCGGCGAGCCACACCTTGGCGCCGGAATTCAGCGCGTTGATCGTCATCTTGCGATCGGTCGGCCCGGTGATCTCGACGCGGCGGTCGACCAGACCGGGCGCCGGAGGCGCCACCCGCCAGCTCGCGTCCTCCCGGATCTCCGCGGACTCGGGCCGGAAGTCCAGCGTGCCGCCCGCGCTCAGCTCGCTCTGGCGGACCTGGCGGGCACGCAGGACCTCGGCCCGGCGCGGGCCGAGCTGCCGCTGCAGCTCGCCGAGCAGGGCCAGAGCCTGCGGGGTGAGCACCTCGTCGAACCGGTCGTGCCGCTCTCCGGTGACCGTGATTCCTTGCGTATTCTCCACAGTACGGAGACTATTATCTGCATGGCGGAAAGACAATGCCCGGCCACTCGTGGTGACCGGGGCCGCCGGCACGGACGGGGGACGGCGCGGTGACCTCAGCGGGCTCGGCGGGCTCCACAGCGGCGGGCGACGCGGCCGGCAGTGCCGGCGTGCAGTCCGTGCGCCGCGCCTTCGAACTGCTGGAGCTGATCGCGGACGCCGGCGGCTCCCAGGGCATCAGCCAGCTGTCCGCGCGGTCGGGCCTGCCGGTGCCGACCATCCACCGGCTGCTGCGCACGCTGATCGGCGCCGGGTACGTGCGGCAGGACCTGTCCCGGCGATACGCGCTCGGGCCGCGGCTGATCCGCCTCGGAGACCTGGCCGACCGGTCACTGGGCGCCTGGGCGGTGCCGCTGCTGACCCGGCTGGTCGAGGCGACCGGCGAGACGGC
Source organism: Rugosimonospora africana (assembly GCF_016862975.1). GTDB lineage: Bacteria > Actinomycetota > Actinomycetes > Mycobacteriales > Micromonosporaceae > Rugosimonospora > Rugosimonospora africana. Next base: position 249,256 of record NZ_BONZ01000027.1, on the reverse strand, counting down.
GAACCTGGCCATCCTGGAGGGCGGCGAGGTGGTGTACCTGGCGCAGGCGCCCAGTGCGCACTCGATGCGGATGTTCACCGAGCCCGGACACCGGGTGCTCGCGCACTGCACCGCGGTCGGCAAGGCACTGCTGGCCGGCCTGCCGGCCGAGGAGGTCGTCGCGCTGGTGACGCGCACCGGGATGCCCGCGCTGACGCCGCACACCATCACCGACCCGGACGCCCTGCTCGCGGCGCTGGCCGCGTGCCGTGCTCAGGGCTACGCGGTCGACGACGGGGAGCAGGAGCTCGGCGTACGGTGCGTGGCCGTGGCCGTGCCGCATCCGGGCACCCGTACCGCCATCTCCATCTCCGGCCCGCCGGCCCGGGTCGACGACGCGGCCATCGCGGCGGCCATGCCGGTGCTGCGCGACGTCGCCGCGCAGTTGGCCCGGCACTTCGCCGACGGCCACGCCGCGCCGTAGCGCCCAGCGCCCCGGCGCCAACCGCCCCGCACCAACCGCCCCTCGCCAAACGCGGCCGACGCCACCCGCCCGACGCCACGCGGCCGGCACACGCACCCGACGCACGCACCCGACGCCGCGCATCACAGGCCCCCGGCCGGCGGGTCCGCACGACCTCTTCACATGCTCCGCACACCGTCCGCGCCACCGGATCGCGCACGCGACCTAGCGTCGCCGGCATGCGGATCACGATGATTCTCCCGGCGTTGACCGAGGCGACCAGTCCCCTGTTCCGTCCGATCAAGTACTCGCTGTTCCCGCCGCTGGGACTGGCCACGCTCGCCGGCTATCTGCGCCCGGACGACGACGTGCGCATCATCGACGAACATGTCGAACGGCCGCGGCTCGACGACGACCGGCCGGACCTGGTGGTGATCCAGCCGTACATCACCTCGGCCCGGCGCTCGTACCGGCTGGCCGACGCGTACCGGGCCCGGGGCGTGCACGTGGCCATGGGCGGGCTGCACGTGACCTCCCTGCCGGAGGAGGCCGCCGCGCACGCCGACACCGTCTTCGTCGGGCCGGGCGAGGACACCTGGCCGGTGTTCCTCGACGACCTGCGGCGCGGGCGGCCGGGCCGCCGGTACGACTCGACGAACCGCACGCTCGTCGGGCTGCCGCCGGTACGCCGGGATCTGATCAAACGCCACCGGTACCTGGTGCCGAACTCGATCGTGGTGTCCCGGGGCTGCCCGCACCACTGCGACTTCTGTTACAAGGACGCGTTCTTCAGCGGCGGCCGGTCCTTCTACACGCAGACCGTCGACGCGGCCCTCGCCGAGATCGACCGGCTTCCCGGACGCCACGTGTATTTCCTCGACGACCACCTGTTCGGCAACCGGCGGTTCGCCGAGGCGCTGTTCGACGGGATGACCGGGCTCGGCCGGGTGTGGCAGGCGGCCGGGACGGTGGACGCAGTCCTCGCCCCCGGACTTCTGGAACGCGCGGTGGACGCGGGACTGCGCAGCCTGTTCGTGGGCTTCGAGACCATCAACGGCGACAACCTGGAACAGCAGCGCAAGCGGCAGAACATCGGCCGGGACTACTCGGCCGTGATACGGCGGCTGCACGACCTCGGCGTGATGGTGAACGCGAGCTTCGTGTTCGGGATGGACGGCGACCGGCCGGACGTCTTCGACCGCACCGTGTCGTGGGCGATCGATCAGGGCATCGAGACCGCCACGTTCCACATCATGACGCCGTACCCCGGCACCAAGCTGTATGCCCGGATGGAGGCGCAGGGCCGGATCCTCCACCACGACTGGGACCTCTACGACACCCGGCACACGGTCTTCCGCCCGACCGGCATGACCGGGCGGCAACTGGAGGACGGGTACTGGCGGGCGTACCGGGAGTTCTACCGGTGGGGCTCGATCTGGCGGGGCGCCTCGACCAAGCCGGTACCGCGGGACCGCCTGCGGCACCTCGCCTACGCGGGTGGGTGGAAGAAGTTCGAACCGCTGTGGGACCTCCTCATCCGCGGCGGTCAGGTGCTGCACGCGCTGCCGCTGCTGGAGGCCGCGCTCGGCAGCTTCGGCGCCCGCCGCTCGAGCGAGCGCCGCTCGAGTGAAGACCGCTCGGATGAACGCCGCTCGGGCGCGCGCAGTTCGGATCAACGCCACGCGAGCGAGCGCAGCTCAGATCAGCGCCGCTCCGGATCGACAGGGGACGCGCGGCAACCCCAAACCGGGAGCCGGAGCGGCCGGGAGCCGGTAGCGTTCGATCACGTGGTGTCCGGTGTGACGAGCGCGGGCCGGGGGGCGGACGGGTAGCCCGCGAATGCAGACCTTCCTGCCGTACCCGGACTTCCTCGCCTGCGCCCGGTCGCTCGACCCGCTGAGGCTGGGCAAGCAACGCGTGGAGGCGCTTCAGGTGCTGCGCGGCCTCACCGTCGCCGGGCACGGCTGGCGCCGCCACCCCGCGGTGAAGATGTGGTCCGGGTACGAGGAGGCTCTGGTCGCGTACGGCCTGACCATCTGCCGCGTGTGGATCGCCGGCGGCCGGGCCGACACCGTCGCCGGTACGCTCGCCAACGACCTCGCGGAGAGTTGCGCGATCCACCGGGTACGCGAACAGCCGGACCTGGTGGCGGCCGGCGAGGTACCGCCGTGGCTCGGCCGGGAGGATTTCCACCTCAGCCACCGGTCGGCGCTGGTACGCAAGAAGCCCGACTTCTACCGGCCGCTGTTCGGCGACCTGCCCGAGCTGCCCTACATCTGGCCGGAATCCGACCGGCCGCCGTCCTGCCCGGGCGTCTCCGGATAGGCACCCGGTCGGGAGGCTCAGCGAACGATCCGGAAGCTCAGCGCGAGCGCTTCTCGTGTGACCGGACGCGTGCCGCGGTGCGCCCGATGTGGGTGCGCATGATGGTCTCCGCCGCCTCCACGTCCCGCGCCGCGATGGCCTCGACGAACTCGGCGTGCTCGGCGACGCCCTTGCGCCCGAACAGCGGCCCGGCGGCCTCCGCCTCCAGCAGCGACATGAGCAGCGGACCGTGGAACGTGTGCACCAGCATCTCGATCGCCGCGTTGTGGGTGCAGCTCGCGATGCGGATGTGGAAGTCCGCGGAATTCTCCATGGTGTACGTGCCGGCCTTGACCAGCTGCGCGTGCCGCTTGGTCAGGTCGCGCAGCTCGGCGATGTCCTCATCGGTCGCGCCGTTCACGATGAGCGGGACGATGCCCATCTCGAACACCAGGCGCGCCTCGGTCACCTCCGCCGCGGTGATCGTCGACAGCGACACCAGATCGGCCAGGCCGGTGCCGACCTGCCGGGACGTCGGCGACGTCACGAACGCGCCACCCCGCGCACCGACCCGGATCGCGACCAGGCCACCGGTCTCCAGGATGCGCAGCGCCTCGCGGACCGTCACCCGGCTGACCCCGAACTGCTGGCACAGGTCCCGCTCGCTCGGCAGCCGATCGCCCGGGCGCAGCTTGCCCGCGCGCATGAGCCCGCGGATCTGTTCCACGATCACCTGCGACGCCCTGGACAAATTGACCGCGGTGAACAGCTTGTCGCCATTGTCGCCGGGCTGCTGGGCCCCGGTCACCGCGGAGTTCCGCGCGCCCACCTCGTCACGCTGTGCCGAGAGCGCGGTGCCCGGCCTGTCAGCCGCTCGCGTCGCCATGCGCAAATTGTCGCATGGTCCGGTTCGCTGTCCGCGCTGGCACGCTGTCGTATCTGGGCGGTGCGTGTCCGGGATGGGCGAAACCGTGTCCGGGCCAGCGGGCGCGTACGGCGGTGGACGGCCGTTGCTACCGTCGTCGCAAACGTCCGGACAACAGTGGAAACGGGCAACGGTGGAAAGGGGTGCGCGGTGGGACTGATGGACAAGATCCGCGGCGAGATCATCGACATCATCGAGTGGCTCGACGACAGCAGAGACACCATCGTGTGGCGCTTCCCACGGTACGACAACGAAATCAAGATGGGCGCGAAGCTCATCGTGCGGGAGTCACAGGTCGCGGTGTTCGTCAACGAGGGCAGCATCGCCGACGCCTTCACCCCCGGCACCTACACTCTCGAAACGCAGAACGTGCCGATCCTGTCCACGCTCAAGGGCTGGAAATACGGCTTCCACTCGCCGTTCAAGGCCGAGGTCTACTTCATCAACACCCGCCAGTTCACCGACCTCAAGTGGGGCACGCAGAACCCGGTGATCGTCCGGGACCCGGAGTTCGGCGCGGTGCGGCTGCGCGCGTTCGGGGCGTTCTCCGCCCGGGTCGTCGACGCCTCGAAGCTGTTGACCGAGCTGGTCGGCACCGACCCCCAGTTCCGCACCGAAGAGGTCCAGGAATACCTGCGGCAGATCACCGTGAGCCGGCTCGGCACCGCACTGGCCGCCGCCCGGATACCGCTGCTGGATCTCGCCGCGCACCAGGACACCATCGGCCTCACGCTGGCCGGGACGCTGAGCGAGGACCTGGCCGACATCGGCATCGAGATCCCCAAGCTCGTCATCGAAAACATCTCGGTGCCGCCGGAGGTCGAGGAGGCACTGGACAAGCGCAGCCAGATGGGCATCGTGGGCGACCTCGACCGGTACACGCAGTTCCAGACCGCGAATGCCATCGAGGACGCCGCGAACAACCCGGGCGGCGGCGCGGGCGAAGGCTTCGGGCTGGGCCTGGGCATGGCCGCCGGGCAGCGCCTCATCACCGGCGCGACGGGCGGTCAGGGCGCCGCGCCGGCGGCCGGTGGCGCGGCGGTGCCTCCCCCGCTGCCCACCGAGGAGCAGTGGTTCGTCGGCGTCGGTTCCGAACGGCAGGGACCGTTCGACCGCGCCGCGCTGGCTTCCCGTCTCACCCCGACGACCCTGGTCTGGCGGGCCGGCATGGCCCAGTGGGCGCAGGCCCAGCAGGTACCGGAGCTGGCCGACGTGCTGAGGAGCGTCCCGCCGCCGCTGCCGCCGCAACCGGGATCCGCGACCGCGCCGTCGGCGCAGGACTGAGGCACCGATGACCGAGAACCCAGCCGCCGAACGGTCGCAGACCGCGCAGACGTATCCGTGCGACGGATGCGGCGCCCGAGTCGAGTTCGTCCCCGGTACCGCGTTGCTGCGCTGCCCGTACTGCGGCCACGAGCAGCAGGTCTCGTCGATCGACCGGGACGTCCGCGAGCACCCGTACGAGGAGTTGGCGGAGCTGCGCGTGAAGGAGCGCGCCCCGCTCGCCGCCCACGTTCTGGTGTGCCAGAAGTGCGGCGCGACGAGCGACAGCGAGGCGCTGTCCGGACGGTGCCAGTTCTGTGGCTCACCGCTCATCGCCGATCCCGCCGCCGGGCACCAGATCGTTCCCGAGGCGGTCCTGCCGTTCGCGGTCGACCGCAACGGCGTCCGCACCGCGCTGCGCGGCTGGGTGAAGTCCCGATGGTTCGCGCCGTCGAGCCTGAAGAAGGTCTCCGAGGCCGAGTCGCTCAAGGGCACCTACCTGCCGCACTGGACCTACGACGCGCACACCGAGACCGACTACACCGGCCAGCGCGGCGAGCACTACTGGGTGACGGTGACCGACACCGTGACGGTGAACGGACAGACCCAGACGCGGACCCGGCAGGAACGCAAGACCCGGTGGCACCACGCGAGCGGCCGCGTCCAGCGGGAATTCGACGACCTGCTGGTCCCCGGCACCGGGCGCGTCGACGGCGGGATGCTGGAGCGGTTGTCACCGTGGCCGCTGAAGGAGGCGGTCGCGTTCCAGCCCGAGTACCTCGCCGGGTACGACGCCCTGCGCTACGACGTCGAGCCGGACGCCGGCCTCGAGACGGCGAAGGCCAGCACCGAGCCGGTCATCCGCTCCGACTGCCGCGCGGACATCGGCGGCGACGAGCAGCGGGTCGACTCCGTCCACACCACGTTCTCGAACATCACGTTCAAGCTGATGCTGCTGCCGGTGTGGCTGGTGTGTTACCTGCACGCCGGGCGGACCTACCAGGTCACGATCAACGCGCGGACCGGTGAGGTGATCGGGCAGCGGCCGTACAGCCCGATGAAGATCGCGGTGGCGATCCTCGCCGCGCTGCTGGTGGTCGCCCTGGTCGTCTTCTGGTTCGTTCGATCGCGCTGAGCGCCCGGGCCGGGTCGTCGTGGGGGGCGGCCCGGCCCGGGCGATCGCGGCCCCCATCAGGCCCTAGCGGAACCGGCCGTACCGGAGATACAGCAGCCCGCCGAACGGGATCCAGAACACGATGAGCAGGCGCCACGTCTGGCGGGGCAGGTATCGGACCACCCTCGCCCGGTCGAGGTCGGCCAGGCAGAACGCAAGGAACCGGTACAGGCCGGCGACCACGATCACCGCCAGCGCGGCCACCAGGACCACCTGGACTGCGAGAACCACGTGCGACTGGTTCATCGCCGCTCCCCCACCGATTCCGGCCTCTCCCCCGGAACGGTAGCAGCCCCCGACGGCGCGGCGCTCGATCCGCGTGACCCCGCGACTTGACCCGGGAACCTCGCGCGCACATACTCGGATCCGACTGATCGGATCCGAGTCGTTGGAGTCGCGATGGAGACGGAATCCACCATGAAGCCGAAGCGTCCGGCGAACCCGCTGGCGCTCGCGGTGCTCGGCCTCCTCCTGGAGCAACCGATGCACCCGCACGCGATCGCGACCACGCTGCGCGAGCGCGAACTGGACCGGGCATTCAAAGTCACCACCGGCTCGCTGTACGACGTGGTGCGCTCGCTGGAGCGGGCGGGCTGGATCGCGGCCCAGGAGACGGCGCGGGTCGGCGGGCGACCGGAACGGACCGTCTACACCCACACCGGCCAGGGGCGCGAACAGTTCGTCGCCTGGCTCGACGAACTGATCCGGGTGCCGGCCAAGGAATACCCGAAGTTCATCTCGGCGATCAGCTACCTCGGCGCGCTGGGCCGGCAGGCCGCGCGGGAAGCGCTGACCGAGCGCGCTGGGCACCTCGCCGCCGAGGCGGATCGGGCCCGGGCCGCCTGGCGCGACGTGGTCGACGCCGGTCGGGCGCCGCGGCTGTTCATGTTGGAGTTGGAGTACGCGCTGCGGATGATCGAGGCCGAGTTGGCGTGGGTGGAGCAGGTCGCTGCCGACATCGACTCCGGGACGCTCGCCTGGCCGGTGGCGGCATGACCGCGCCCGCCGTCTCCGGGCCAACCGTCTCCGGGCCAACCGTCTCCGGGCCAGCCGACTCCAGGCCTGCCGACTCCAGGCCAGCCGACTCCGGGCCTGCCGTCTCCCACCACGGCGCGACCGGTCCGAGCCCGGACACGGACGTCCTCATCGTCGGCGCGGGGCCGGCCGGACTCATGCTCGCCTGCGAACTGGTGCTGGCCGGCGTGCGTACCACCGTCATCGAACGGCACGCGCGGCCGCCGGGATTCTGCCGCGGCTTCAACCTCAACGCGCGCAGCCTGGACCTGCTGGACCGCCGGGGCATCGCGGACCGGTTCCTGGCCGAGGGACCGACCGTACCGGTGACCACCTTCAGCGGCCTGAACCTGCCACTCGATCTGTCCACTATGGACACCGACCATCCCTACGTGCTCGGCATCGCGCAGACCCGGGTCGAGGAGTTGCTGGCGGAGCGCGCCAGCGAACTGGGCGCATCGATGCACCGGGGCATCCGGCTCACCGACCTGAGCCAGGACGCCAACGGAGTGACCGCGGTCGTCGAATCCACCTGCGCGCACGACTCCGCCAAAGGACACGACTCCGCCAGAGGACACGACTCCGCCAGAGGACACGATAGGCCCGGCCGGCTGCGCGCCCGGTACCTGGTCGGTTGCGACGGCGGCCGCAGTACCGTGCGCAAGCTCGCCGGGATCGCCTTCCCGGGTACCGCGGCCACCCGGTACACCCTGCTCGGCGACGTCTGTCTCGCCGACCCCGCGGCACTGCCCTTCGGCCCGACGGTGACCGCGGCCGGTTCGGTCTTCGTCATCCCCCGGCCCGGCTACGTCCGGGTCATCACCGCCGAGCCCGAGCCGCCGGCCGACCGCGACGCGCCGGTCACGCTGCCGCATCTCCAAGCGACCGTCGACCGGGCGCTGGGCCGCCACGTCGAACTGACCGAACCGCGCTGGCTGACCCGTTTCAGCGACGCCGCCCGCCAGGCGGAGCGGTACGTCGCCGGACGCGTGCTGCTGGCCGGCGACGCGGCGCACATCCATCCACCGGCCGGCGCGATCGGCGTCAACGTCGCTTTGGACGACGCGGTGAACCTCGGCTGGAAACTCGCCGCCACGGTGCACGGCTGGGCACCGGAGGATCTGCTGGACAGCTATCACGCGGAGCGGCACGCCGCCGGCGAGCGGCTGCTGCGCGACACGCGGGCGCAGGTTCTGCTCGCCGGCGGCGACCTTGCCGGGAGCCATGACGGCTGGGAGGCGCTGCGCCGGCTGTTCGCCGACGTCCTCGGGGTACCGGCGGCGGCCACCTACCTCGCCGAGCGGGTCACCGGCGTGGGTACCCGGTACCCGATGCCGGGCGCCGACGGCCACGCCGGCAGCCACGACACCCATCACTGGCTCGGCCGGATGGCGCCGAACCTGACCCTGACCCCGGCCACAGACGGCACAAAACCCACAGCCCACACCGAACCTACAGCCGCGAGTACCACCGTCGCCCGGCTGCTCTCCGGTGGCCGGCCGGTGCTCCTCGACCTCGCCGACCGGCCGGACCTGCGCGCCGGGGCGGCGGCGTGGCAACCGCGGCTCGCCATTCACACCGCCCGGTCCGAACGGTGCCCGGACGTGGCCGCCATGCTGCTGCGCCCGGACGGGCACGTCGCCTGGGTAGCCACCGCCGACGACCCCGGCAACGGCGGCACCGGTCCGGGATCCGGTGGCGGCGTCGAGGCGCTGCGTCACGCGCTTCGCGCCTGGCTCGGCACACCCACCGGTTCGACGGGTCCGGCTCGGCGCCGCGCGACGACCCGGACCCGTCGCGGGCCGGGCGCGGACCGCTGACGCGGGTGTGAGCCGATTCGCACAACGGTAACCGGCGACCCGGCCGGTGGTACTGTCCCCCGTGTCCTCCACCGCCTCGCCCGTTCCCGGCGGCGTACACCGGCCGCTCGCCCTGCTCGTCGCCGGCGCCTTCTTCATGGAGATGCTGGACGGCACCATCATCGCGACGGCGGCGCCGAGCATGGCCCGCTCGTTCGGGGTGGCGTCGGCGGACATCGGCGTGGCCATGACCGCATACCTGCTCACCCTCGCCGTGTTCATCCCGCTGTCCGGCTGGCTCGCCGACCGGTGGGGCGCCCGGCCCGTGTTCACCGCGGCCATCGTGGTGTTCACCGTCGCCTCGGCGCTGTGCGCCGCGGCCGTGAACCTGCCGATGCTCGCGGTGATGCGGGTGGTGCAGGGCGTGGGTGGGGCGATGATGGTACCGGTCGGCCGGCTCGTGGTGCTGCGGTCGACCGAGAAAGCCCAGCTCATCCGGGCGATCGCGTACCTCACCTGGCCGGCGCTGGCCGCACCCGTCGTCGCGCCGGCACTGGGCGGTCTGCTGAGCTCGTACCTGTCCTGGCACTGGATTTTCCTCGTCAACGTGCCGCTGGGCGCTCTGGCACTGGGTTTCGCGCTGCGGGTGGTACCCGACATCCGGGGCGGGAACGGCCGGCGGCTCGACTGGCCCGGCTTCGTGTTCAGCGCACTGTGCCTGGCGTGCGTGGTGTACGGGGCCGCGGTACTGAGCAACCAGCGCATCCCGGTCGGGCGGGTCGCCGTACTCGGCGCCGTCGCGCTCGCGGCCGGCGTGCTGGCCGTGTGGCACCTGCTGCGTACCGGCACCCCGCTGCTGGACCTGTCGGTCTTCCGGGTCGCCACGTTCCGCCTGGCGCACGCGAGCGGATCGGTGTTCCGCATCGCCATCAACGCCGTACCGTTCCTGCTGCCGCTGATGTTCCAGGACGGCTTCGGCTGGTCGCCGGTCAAGTCCGGGCTGGCCGTGGTGTTCGTGTTCTTCGGCAACATCGGCATCAAGCCGTTCACCACGCCGCTGTTGCGGCGGTTCGGGTTCCGGCCGATCCTCGTCGCGTCCGGGCTGGCCGCCACGCTCACCATCGTCGGGTGCGCCCTGCTCACCCCCGGCTGGCCGTTCGGCGCCATGCTGGTGGTGCTGTTCGCCAGCGGCGTGTTCCGCTCGCTCGGGTTCACGGCGTACAACACCATCGCCTTCGCCGACGTCGAGGCCGACCGGATGAGCCACGCCAACACCCTGGCCTCGACCGTCCAGCAACTGGCCACCGGGCTCGGCGTCGCGGTCGGCGCGCTGTGCCTGCGGCTCGGCCAGGCGCTGCCCGGCGTCCGGCCGGGCGACGTGGTGCCGTACCGGGTGGCGCTGGGCCTGGTGGCGGCGCTCATCTTCGCCGGTATGGTGGCGGCGCTGCGGATGCCGGGTGACGCCGGCGAGGTGATCGGCGGAGGTGCGGCCCGGCGTCCGGTACCCGCGCAGCGGGCACCGACCCGTCCGGCGCCCGCCCCGAGAGCCGGCGCCGAACCCACCGCCGGCGAGCGCCTGGAGCGGTCCGACCGGTCGGAGTGAGCCGCCGGCCGGCCCTGACGACGCCTGAGCCGGGGACTACCCGTCGGCCAGGCGTGAGGTGGCGACGATTCGTTCGAGGGCGGCGGCGTGTCGCCGGAATGCCCGCCGGCCCTGCGGGGTGAGGGTCACGTGGGTACGCCGCACACCCCTGTCGCGATCCTTGCTCATGGCGACGTACCCGGCACTGACCAGTGCGGAGAGGTGTTTGGACAGAGCGGAGTCACTGGTCCCGATCGTGTCCCGCAGGAAACCGAAGTCCACCCGGTCGGCCGGGGCCAGCAGCGCGAGGATCGACAGCCGGGCCGGGACGTGCAGGAATTCGTCGAAGTCCGGATCCATCAGCGGTCTGCGTCTTCCGCGACCGCGTGACGGGCGACTGCCCTGAGCGCCTTCCGAGCCGGGTAAGCGGTCGCCACGACCATGAGAGCCGTCGCGGCCGCGGCGACCGTGTGATGCGCGGGCATGCCGAGTTTCACGGCGGCGACCGCCGCGGCGACCTGGAACGCCACGCAGGCGACCAGGAAGACGATCCCCGCCCCGAGGTAGTAGAGCTGCTCCAAGCCGGTGGGCCTCCGGTGGACGCGGGCCTGTCGCTGCCAGCTGACACAGACCATCGCCGCCAGGCCGAGCCCGAGCGCGATGGCGAAGGTGTTCCATGGGCCGGGCAGGTCGAACGAGGCGAACGCGACGAACACCATCAGCGCCGACGGCAGCACGTACCGGCGGGCGAAGCCGTGGTCGACGTACTCGTCGATGCTCCGGTCCTGTAGGCGGTGGATGGTGTCGAGCGAGTCCTGCGCGTCACGGGGAAGCATGAGTTGGCTCCTTGGTCGCCCTGCTACTTTCCTGAGAGGAAAGAATAGCGCCTCCTTTCCTCAGAGGAAAGTCACCAGGCGCCGGGGTCGGCGATACGGGACCAACCCAGCCCGCTCGACCCCAGCCCGCTCGCCCCGGCCCGCTTGGTCCAGCCCGCCGCCGGGCACCGCCCCGTGTGGTACGCCTGCTAGAAGGGACAATCCGGGGGAAATGGTGAGTCGATGACGGTGGAGGGCGACGCGGAGGCTCGCGACAGCGACGCGGGCCCGCGCCGTCCCGAATTCCTGGAGCTGTTCTTCGACCTGGTCTACCTGCTGGCGCTGGTCGTCCTGTCCCGGAAGCTGGTCGATCATCTGACCTGGGCCAGTGCCGGCCAGACCGTGATCCTGCTGATGGGCTTCAGCCTGATCTGGGCGCTGACCGCGTGGGCGGCGGACACCTTCGACCTGAACCGCCCGACCGTGCAGGCCCAGATCATCGCGGTCAGCTTCGGCAGCCTGGTGATGGCCGCCGCGGTGCCCGGCGCGTTCGGCAACCGCGGGCTGGTGTTCGCGGTGGCCTACCTGAGCATCCACTTCGCGTCGAGCCTCTATTACATTGTCCTGTTGAGAGACCCGGAGCCGCGCCGGCGCAGCGTCCGGATCATGTCCTGGTTCTGCACCTCGGCCCCGCTCTGGCTCACCGGCGCTCTCCTCGGCGGTACCGTCCGCTGGGTGTTGTGGGCGATCGCGATCGTCCTGGAGTACACCGGGGCCTCGCTCGGTTTTCCCACCCGCCGGCGGATCCACCCTCCGGTCACCGAGTGGCGGCTGGCCGGCGAGCGGGTGTCGGAACGCTACCGGCAGTTCCTCATCATCGCGTTCGGGGTCGCGATCTTCGAGACCGCGACCGCGCTCGGCAGGCACCCGTTCACGATCGGTCGGGGGGCGGCGTTCGCCGCCACGTTCGTGACCACGACCATGATGTGGCGGATCTACATCCACCAGGCCGGCGGGATGCTCACCAACGCCATCGCCACGGCCACCCACCGGTCGCGGTACACGCAGTTCGCCGCGGTCTCACACGTGGTCATGGTGGGCGGCGTGATCATCACCTCGGTCGACGCCCAGCTCGTCATCCGCCGGCCGTACGGCGACACGCCGACCTCCTGGGGTGTGGTCATCCTCGGCGGACCGGCCGTGTTCCTCATCGGTCGCGGCCTGCTCGACTACACCGTGTTCAGCAGGATGTCCTGGTCACGCCCGGCGGGGCTGGCCGTGCTGGGCGCCCTGGGTTCCGCGGTCCACCTCATGCCGCCGCTCCTGGTCGCCGTCGCGGGCACGCTCACCCTGCTCGGCGTCGCGGTGGCCAACCTGATCGCGGTTCGGGCGTACCCGCCCCGTCCGACACCGCCCCCGATCGGCTGACGCCGCGTGCGGAAACCGCCGGGAGAGCCGGGAACGCCGGGTCAGGTGAGGCTGCCCGCGCGGGACCGGGTCCACCGCTGCCTGAACACGATGTCCGAGGCGAACACCCCGGCCAGCACCACGTCGGCTCCGATCGCCGGAACCAGCGCCGGCTGCGGATCGATCCACGGCGCGACGCCGAGCAGGACCACGATCGCGATCGGCCGGGACCAGAGAATCTGGCCGCTGACCGCGCGCTCGAACAGGAAGGTGCCGAACAGGACCAGCGCCGGGCCCGCGACGACGGCCAGAGCCTCGACCGTACTCAGGTCTCCGACCGGCCGCAGGGCGACAAAGGCATCGCTGGCCGAGAGAGCGACCACGCCGGCAACCATGATCAGATGCGCGTACGCGGTGACGATGCCCGGGCCGACCCGGTCCATCGACCACAGGGCGGGGGGCGCCAGCAGCCTCCGGGACTGCCGCGCGTAGATCAGGAAGAGCAGCACGACCGCCATGAACGCGGTCACCAGCGTGGCCCACTGGCCGGATTCGAAGCGGGTGCTGGTGAACTTGAGCCCGTTGGACAGGATCACCTCGCCCAGCGCGATGATGAAGATCTGCCGGTGTCGCTCGGATACGTGTACCCCGGTGAAGATCCGGCTCTCCAGGCTGGTGCGGCCGAGTCGCGGGGTGATCCAGCCGATGCTGGCCGCCGTGTAGTCGGTGGTCACGGCGATCGCCCAGAGCACCAGCCGTACCGTCGCGTCGGGCACGAACGCGCCGGCGAACCAGGCGAACCCGGTCACGCCGAACCAGAACGCGAGCCGCACGCTCCTGGCCTGGACCGGGCTGCCCCGGGTGAGCGTGATCAGCACGGCCGCCCGGGTGAAGATGATCCCGAGGTACGCGACCACGAAGATCCACCCCGAGCCGCCGAACGCCGACGGTACGACGAGCGCCATCACCAGGCTGCCGAACATGGCCAGGATGATGAGGAACTGGATGTACGGCTGGCGCGGATCGAACAGGTCGGTCAGCCAGACCATCAGTTCCCAGATCCACCAGGTGGCCAGGAGCAGCACGGCCACCCGCAGCATGCCGACCGCGGTGAAGCTCTGGTCCAGTTGGTGCGCGAGCCGGCGGAACGTGAAGATGTAGACCAGGTCGAAGAACAGCTCCAGGAAGGTCGGAGGCTCCGGGTCGCCTTGCTTGCGCAGAACGCTCGGCACCCTGCTGGTCGTCACTGGCCCGGCCTCCTACGCCCCCTTTGTACCATTGGCGGAGGCGGGGGCGGCCGGGCCGGCGGTCAATCCACCAGCGCGGAGTACACGAGCTGGTGCAGCTGCGGGCGCAGCGGATGGGTACCCGACGGCATCAGCTGGGTGAACAGCATCGCGGTCAGCTCCTCGGCCGGGTCGACCCAGAACAGGGTGCTCGCCATGCCGCCCCAGTAGTACTCTCCCGGGCTGGCCAGGGTCTTGATCGGCACCGGGTCGCCGACCACGGCGAACCCGAGCCCGAAGCCGATCCCGTCCAGGGTCGTCTCGGCGAAGCCGCCGGTGCTCAGGGCGGCGAGGTCGCGCCCGCCGGGCAGGTGGTTGCGGGTCATGTAGCGCAGGGTCCGGGTGCCCAGGATCCGCTGCCCGTCAAGCTCCCCGCCGCGCAGCAGCATCTGGGTGAAGCGGTGATAGTCGGCGGCGGTCGACACCAGGCCCCCGCCGCCGGTGAGCGCGGGCGGGGCGGCGAGCGCGTACTGGCCCAGCACGTCGTACCGCACCGCCGTGCCGGTACCCGGGCCGGGCGCGTACAGCGCGGCCAGCCGCTCCGCCTCGGACGGCTCCACCCACCACCGGGTGTCGGTCATCCCCAGCGGCCGCAGGATCCGCTCGCTGATGACGGCGTCCAGCGACTGGCCGGTGACCACCTCGATGACCCGGCCCAGCACGTCGGTGGCCACCGAGTAACCCCAGGCGCTGCCCGGCTGGAACTGCAGGGGCAGCGAGGCCCACGCGTCGCAGAGGCCGGCCAGGTCGAGGTCCGGCCGCGGGGCGGTGTCGAAGCCGGCCCGCCGGTACAGCGCGTCGACCACCGAGGTGTGCATGAACCCGTACGTCAGGCCGGAGGTGTGGGTCAGCAGGTGCCACACGCGCACCGGTTCGATCGCCGGAACGGTGAACGGGTGCAGCGCACTGCCCTTCTGGTAGACCCGCGGATCGGCGAACGACGGGATGAACCGGCTCACCTCGTCGGTCAGCTCGAAGCGCCCCTCCTCCCACAGCGCCATCGCTGCGACACTGGTCAGCGGCTTCGTCATGGAGTAGATGCGCCACAGCGTGTCGTCGGCGACCGGCAGGCCGGCCTCGCGGTCACGCTGTCCGTAGGTCGAGGCGTGCACGACCTCGCCCCGCCTGGTCACCACGACCTGCCAGCCCGGCAGCAGGCCATCGTCGACGTAGCGGGCGAAGTGCGCGTCGATGCGTGCGAGGCGCCGCGGATCGAAGCCGAGGGCGCCGGGATCGGCGGTGGGGGGCAGCATCGTCGGGTACTCCTCAGGGGGTGGAGTCGATCAGCTACCGGATGGTAGCCCGCAGTCCTCCTCACAGCTTTTTTCATTGCGATCAGTTTCATTGACAGCTTGAAAAAAAGTTCATAGCGTCGAGGCCCATGAAGCCAATCGCTGTGCAGTTGTACTCGGTCCGTGAGCAGTTGACGGCCGACCGCGGGGGGACGCTGCGGCGGCTCGCCGACATCGGTTACCGGATGGTCGAGCCGTACGACCCGGCACACGATCCCGAAGGCTTCCGGGCCCTGCTCGACGAGACCGGGCTGGCCGTCTGCTCCACCCACGCCCCGGTGCTCACCGACGCGCGCGAGCAGGTCGCCTCGGCCGCCGCCGTCATCGGCATCGACACGGTGATCGTGCCGGCCATCCCGGCCGAGGAGTTCGCCGACTCCGACGGCGTCGCCCGCACCGCGCGACGGCTCAACGACACCGCGGCCTGGGCCGCCGGGCACGGGCTCCGGCTCGGATATCACAACCACCACTGGGAGCTGGCCTCGAAGGTGGACGGCCGGCCCGCCCTGGAGGTGCTGGCCGACCAACTGTCCAGCGAGGTCTTCCTGGAGGTCGACGTGTACTGGGCGGCGGTCGGCGGCGTGGACGTCCCCGACCTGCTGGCCAGGCTCGGCGACCGGGTGGAGTACCTGCACGTGAAGGACGGGCCGGCGGTCAACCGGGATGACCCGATGACCGCGGTCGGCGCCGGCACCCTGCCGATCCCGGACATCCTGGCGGCCGCCCCGGCCGACGCCTGGCGGGTGGTGGAGCTGGACCGGTGCGCCACCGACATGCTCACCGCGCTGGACGAGTCGTACCAGTACGTGAGCGGTCTGGAGAAGCAGGCGTGAGCGTCGGAGTCGCGATCGTCGGCTGCGGCACCATCAGCCACGAGTACCTACGCAACCTGACCACGTTCCCGGACGTGCGCGTCCTGGTCTGCGCCGACCTCGACACCGAACGGGCCAAGGCGGTCGCCGGACAGTACGGGGTGCCGACGGCCGGCGAGCCCGAACTCGCGCTGCGACACCCCGACGTCGAACTGGTGGTGAACCTGACCATCCCGGCCGCGCACGTCGAGGTGTCCGCCGCCGCGATCGCCCTCGGCAAGCACGTGTACAGCGAGAAGCCGCTCGCCCTCGACCCGGACAGCGGGGCCCGGCTGCTCGCCGCGGCCGCCGAGGCGGGCGTACGGGTGGGTGCCGCGCCCGACACCTTCCTCGGCGCCGGCCTGCAGAGCGCGATCCGGTTCATCGGCCAGGGCGGGATCGGCGACCCGCGGACCGCGCTCACCCTCCTGCAGGGCCCGGGGCCGCAGCGCTGGCACCCGAGCCCGGAGTTCCTGTTCCAGCAAGGCGCCGGCCCGCTGTTCGACCTCGGGCCCTACTACCTGACCGCGCTGGCCGCGGTGTTCGGGCCGGTGACCCGGGTGGCCGCGACCGCCGGGCAGGCGTTCGGCACGCGGGTGATCGGATCCGGGCCGCGGGCCGGCACCGAGTTCGCGGTCGAGGTGCCGACACACGTGTCGTGCCTGATGGAGTACCGCGGCGGGCAGTCCGCGACGAGCATCTTCAGCTTCGACTCGCCGCTGTCCCGGCAGGGCTTCCTGGAGATCACCGGCACCGAGGCCACGCTGAGTGTGCCCGACCCGAACCGGTTCGACGGCCCGCTGTCGCTGCGCCGGGCCGGCGACGACGACTGGACGCCGGTGGAGACCCGCGGGGCGAGTGTGGGGCGGGGCATGGGCGTGCTGGACCTGGCGCGGGCCATCCGCACCGGCACCCCGCACCGGGCCGACGCCGCCGCCGCGCTGCACGTGGTGGAGGTGATGGCGGCGGTGGCGCAGTCCGCCGAGCGCGGGGAATTCGTCACGGTACACGGCGAGTTCCCGACCCCGGCACCGCTGCCGGAGGACTGGGATCCGCGCGAACGCACGCTCTGAGCCGTCCGGTGGCGGCGCGCCAACCCGCCACCCGTAGCCCATCCCGACAGACCGTCAACGACGACGACAACCGATCGGCGCACGGCCGCTCCTTGAACGCGCGGAAACCCTTCCGTACGATCGCCCCGGGAGCCGAGCCGTGCGCCGCTTCAGCGTGGCCGGGAAACACTCGTCCCGACCCCTCTTCGGCGCTCTCCCCCGCCCTCCCTCGGGTCAGTGCCCCGCCGCGGCCACCACCACCGGTGTCCACTCACCACCCACCGGCACGCGGCGCCGCCGACCCTCCCTGTCGATTGGAGCGTCCGATGAGGACACCCGCGCATCGCCGTGCCTGCCTGGCGACGGCCGCGCTCCTGGCCGCCGGCGGGCTCGCCGGCATCCTGGAGCCGGCGGCGCATGCCGCCGCCCCCGACCCGGCGGCCCATGCCGCCATCGCCAACCCGGCGGCCCACACCGCCGCTGGAACGGCGCCCGTCGCCGTCACCGTCAACACCAGAGCCGCGCTGGCCACCGTGGCCGACACCGCCCTGGGCGTCAACGACGCCGTCTGGGACAGCCAACTCGGTACCACCGGCGTCTCCGATCTGCTGAAATCGGCCGGGGTACAAATGATCAGGTACCCGGGCGGATCGTACGCCGACATCTATCACTGGCAGGACAACACCGCGCCCGGTGGCTACGTCGCCCCGGACACCGACTTCGACACGTTCATGGGATCGGTGCGCCGGGTCGGCGCGCAGCCGATCATCATCGCCAACTACGGCACCGGCAGCCCGGCCGAGGCCGCCGGCTGGGTGCGGTACGCCAACGTGACGAAGGGGTACGGCGCCAAGTACTGGGAGATCGGCAACGAGCTGTATGGCAACGGGCACTACGGCTCCGCCTGGGAGGCGGACAACCACGCCGACAAGAGCCCGACCGGGTACGCGAACCAGGTCGTGGCGTACGCGAACGCGATGAAGGCGGTCGACCCGACCATCAAGGTCGGTGCGGTGCTCACCACTCCGGCCGGCTGGCCGGACGGCGTGGTCGCCGCCGGGGACTCCAGCACCTGGAACCAGACCGTGCTGTCCATCGCCGGCCCGTCGATCGACTTCGTCATCCTGCACTGGTATCCGGGCGGCTCGAACGCGGCCGACGCGCTGACCAAACCGAACCAGTTGAACGACGCCCTCTACCTCGTCCGCGACCAGATCGCCCGGTACGCCGGGCCGAACGCGCGGAACATCGGCATCTCGCTGACCGAGACGAACACGGGCTACGGCGAGGACACCCAGCCCGGCGCGCTGTTCGCCGCGGACACCTACGCCGACCTGTGGGAGAACGGGGTGTTCACGGTCGACTGGTGGGATGTGCACAACGGGATCGGCAATGTGTCCACTGTGGAGGGACAGACCGACTACGGCGACTTCGGCCTGCTGTCGAGCGCGACGTGTGCGGCCGACGGGACGACCTGTGAGCCGCCGATGAACACGCCGTTCGCGCCGTACTATGCGCTGTCGATGCTCGGTACCTTCGCACATCCGGGCGACCAGCTGATCCGGGCCGGTACCGACCAGCCTCTGGTGAGCGCGCACGCGGCCCGCCGCCGCAACGGCGACCTGGCGGTGCTGCTGGTGAACAAGGATCCGGCCAACTCGTACCCGGTGGCCATCGACTACGCCGGCTACACGCCATCGGGCGCCGCCCCGACCGTCTACTCGTTCACCAACGGAGCCACCGCGATCGCGAGCGCCCAGACCGGCACCGCGACCGCGCAGACCCTGCCGCCGTACTCGCTGACCCTGCTCGTTCTGCACCCCTCGGCGGTGCGCGCCGGCGCACCGGGCGCGCCCGGCATCCCGGTGGCCGGTGCGGTCAGCGACCGGACCGCCACCATCACCTGGCCGGCCGCCACGGCCGGCGGCCACCCGATCGCCAAGTACGAGGTGTACCGCCAGAACGGCACCACCAGCGAGGAGTTGGGCGAGACGTCCGGTACGTCGCTGACGGTGTACAACCTCAACCCGGGCACCCGGTACACCGTCAACGTGCTGACCCGGGACACCTCCGGCGCGGTGTCATGGGCGTCGCCGCCGCTGACCTTCGCCACCGGTACCCCGGCCACCAGCACCTGTGCGGTGCACTACGTCGACACCGGCGACTGGGGAAGCGGCTACGTGGCCAGCGTCGACATCACGAACACGGGAACCATCCCGATCAACGGCTGGACGCTCACCTTCTCCTGGCCGACCAGCCTGCAGAGCATGAACGGCGGCTGGAACGGGACGTGGACGCAGACCGGCACCACGGTCACCGTGACCAGTGCCGGTGGGACACCGAACCTGGCGGCCGGCGGCGGCACCACGAACGTGGGCTTCGTGGCCGGGTACACCGGGCCGAACGTGCCGCCCGGCGTGTTCACGCTCAACGGGACGGTCTGCACCAGCAGCTGACCCGCACCGACGACCGAGCCAGCCCGACGCGGGCGCCCGCCGAGGTGGGCGCCCGCGCCTGCACGCCCACAGGGGTCGGCCGACGGGGATGGGCGAGATCGGCCAGACGGGGGTAGGCCCTGTCCTGCCGATCATCTGCCGGCCTGCGGCGGGCCCAGGCGTCGACCAGATCGACAGGACAGGGCCTAGCGCGAAGCGGGGTCGACGGGGTACAAACACATCGACCCCTTCCTTTACGGCTTGACACAAGTCGGCGCCACGGAGAGAGCGCTCTCCGTGGCGCGGACGTCTCGCCACCGTCCCCGATAGGTAGGTCGCATGAGAACGCTCCACGACAGAGACGACGCGGGCAACGACGACACAGACAGAGACGGCACAGCCAGTGCGGGCACAGCCAGCGCGGGCACCGGCCACGGCGTCAGCCGGCGGCGCCTGATCGCGTTCGCCGCCTCCGCGGCCTCCGTGACCGCGGCGGGGCTCGCGGCCGTGCCCGGCATCGCCAACGCCGCACCCGGCACCGCACGAGCCGTCCCCGACCATTCCGGCCCCGGGCACTCCGGCTCGAACCACAGCCACGAGCCGGACTTCGGGCCGAACGTCTTCGTGTACGACCCGACCACCCCTTCCGCGCAGATCCAGGCGAAGTTCGACGAGCTGTTCGCGCAGCAGGCGGGCAACGAGATGGGTACCGCACGGTACGCGGTGCTGTTCAAGCCCGGCACATACACGGTCAACGCGAACCTCGGCTACTACACCACGGTCGCCGGGCTGGGCCAGTCACCGGACGACGTCGACATCCACGGCGCGGTACGGGTCGTCGGCCAGCCCGACCCGACCTCGGCGGCCGGCATCTCGGCACTCATCAACTTCTGGCGCTCGGCGGAGAACCTGTCCGTGACCCCGGACGGCGGCCTGGACCAGTGGGCCGTGTCGCAGGCGTCGCCGCTGCGCCGGGTACACATCCGCGGGATCCTGCTGCTGGAGCCCGGCAACGGCGGCTTCTCCAGCGGCGGGTACATCGCCGACTCGAAAGTCGACGGGCTGGTCATCAACGGCTCCCAGCAGCAGTGGCTCACGCGGGACAGCGAGTTCGGCGGCGGGTGGAGCAACGGCGTCTGGAACCAGGTGTTCTCCGGCGTGACCGGCGCACCGGGCGAAAGCTTCCCGAACCCCACCTACACCACATTGCCCACCAGCCCGGTCACCCGGGAGAAGCCCTTCCTGTACCTCGACTCCGCCGGCCGGTACCGGGTGTTCCTGCCCGAGCTGCGCCACGACAGCGCGGGTACCACGTGGTCCGCCGGGCCGGCACGGGGCTCCTCGCTGTCCATCGACGACTTCTACATCGCCAAGCCGACCGACAGCGCACTGAAGATCAACTTGGCTCTCGCGCTCGGCAGGCACCTGCTGCTCACCCCGGGCGTGTACCACTTGGAGGCGCCGCTGCTGGTGACCCACAAGAACACCGTCGTACTGGGCCTCGGCATGCCCAGCCTCACCCCCGACCGGGGCACCGCCGCGCTGCGGGTCGCGGACGTCGACGGGGTACGCGTCGCCGGTGTGCTCATCGACGCCGGGGCGCGCGTCTCCGACACACTCGTGGAGATCGGTACCGGCCCCGGCCACCGGCGACACTCGCACAACCCAATTTCGGTGCAGGACGTGTTCTTCCGCATCGGCGGCCCGTGGCTCGGCCGGGCGAAGACGAGCCTCGCCGTCAACAGCGACGACACGATCATCGACAACATCTGGGTCTGGCGCGCCGACCACGGCAACGGAGTCGGCTGGACCCAGAACACCTCGGACACCGGTGCCGTCATCAACGGCGACAACGTCACCGCGTACGGCCTGTTCGTCGAGCACCACCAGAAGTACCAGACCGTCTGGAACGGCGAGCACGGCCGGACCATCTTCTACCAGAGTGAGATGCCCTACGACCCGCCGAGCCAGCAGGCGTGGACCAGCCCGACCGGCAACGGGTGGGCGTCCTACAAGGTGGGTTCGAAGGTGAAGACCCACGAGGCGTGGGGCCTGGGTGTGTATTGCTTCTTCAACCAGGGCGTCGACATCCGGGCCGATCGGGCGATCGAGGTACCGACGCGCTCCGGTGTCCGCTTCCACAACCTGATCTCGGTGTTCCTCAGCGGCAGCGGTGGCATCGAGCGCACCATCGACGACGCGGGTACCGCGACCGTCGGCTCGTTCGGTACGAGCACCGTGGTCAGCTACCCCTGATCCGCGACAGGCTCACCGGCCCCGGGATGTCCAGAACCGGCTGTGTCCAGAATGGACGAGTCCAGAATGGACATCCCGGGCCTTCCGCGCCGCCGCCACGCCGCGAACGCGAGCCGGCCACGCGACCGGCGCCGCCCCGAACACGCGCCCGTGTCTTCGCCCTGGGCTGGTCCGTTGAGTCGTTGTGTCGTTCGCCTCGCCGACCTTCCTCTGGTTCTTCCTTCCGGCGGTCCTCGGCCTCTACTGGCTGCTGCCCGGGCGCTGCCGTAACGGGCTGATCGCGTCGGCGAGCCTCGTCTTCTACATCTGGGGTGCCGGGTCGTTCGTCCTGCTGCTCGCCGCCTCGATCCTGTGCAACTACCTCGCCGGACTGGCACTCGCGCGTGACCGCCGGCGCAGGACCGTGCTGGTCGCCGCGATCGTGGCGCAGTTGGCCGTCCTCGCGGTGTGGAAGTACGTCGCGTTCGCGAGCGCGCAGTTGCACCACGTCTTCGCGCAGGTACCGGCGCTGCGCATCGCGCTGCCGATCGGCATCTCGTTCTTCACCTTCCACGGGCTGAGCTACCTCATCGACGTGTACCGGGGCAGCCGCGCCCCGCAGCGCAGTCCGGTGGCGTTCGCCATGTACATCGCGATGTTCCCGCAACTCATCTCCGGCCCGATCGTCCGGTACCACGAGATAGCCGACCAGCTCGCGCAGACCTCACGCAACAAGGTGGACGACCTGGCGGCCGGGTTTCCGCGCTTCGCGCTGGGGCTGGCGAAGAAGGTACTCATCGCCGACTCCATCGCGCCGATCGCCGACGCCGTCTTCGGCGCCGACCCGGCAACCCTGGACTGGCGTACCGCGTGGATCGGCGCGCTGGCGTACACGGTGCAGATCTACTTCGACTTCTCCGGGTACTCGGACATGGCCATCGGTCTGGGGCGCATGCTCGGCCTCCAGTTGCCGGAGAACTTCGACCGGCCGTACTCCGCGGTGTCCATCACCGACTTCTGGCGGCGGTGGCACATGTCGCTGTCCCGGTGGTTCCGGGACTACCTCTACATCCCGCTCGGCGGCAACCAGGGGTCGGCCGGGCGCACGTACCGCAACCTGGTCATCGTGTTCGTGCTGTGCGGGATCTGGCACGGCGCCAACTGGACGTTCCTCGCCTGGGGGCTGTACCACGGCGTCCTGCTCATCGTCGAACGGGTCACCGGACTGGCCCGGCTGGCCCCGGACCGGTACGTGGTGGCCCGCCGGGCCGGGGCGCTGCTGTTCGTCGTCGTCGGTTGGGTGTTCTTCCGGGCCGGCACGGTCGGCCAGGCCGTCGGCATGCTGCACGCGATGGCCGTACCGCGGCTGACCGCCACCTCCACCCTGCTGGTCGACGCCGACATCGGCCGTCAGGCGGCCGTCATGCTGTGCGCCGGGCTCGCGGTCGTGCTGCTGCCCCGGCACTTCGCGATGGGGCGCCTGCTCAGCTCCGGTACCGGCCGGCTCGCCCTGACCGCCAGGTACGCGTGCAGCGTGCTGGCTATCGGCTACGTGTCGGTACTGGTCGCCGCCGGCACCTTCAGCCCCTTCCTCTACTACCAGTTCTAGCGAATACCACCAGTTCCAGCGACCACCAGTCCCCAGCGGCGCCCACCCGATTCGAAGGGTTCATCGACACATGACGGTGACGGAGAAGACCCACCAGCCGCGGCAGGCGCAGCGTGCCGGACCGTCCGGGCGCCACCCGGCCCGGCGCCAGATCCTGCGCCACCGCCGCCGGGTTCGGCCCAGTGCGGTGCTCGCCGCCGCGCTGGCCGTGCTGTTCTTCTTCGGCCCCGCCTTCGCCCGGCTCGCCGGGGTGCAGCCGACCCGGATCGAGAACCGGCCGCTGCGGCCCTTTCCGTCCGCCGCGAAGGGCTGGCAGTTCCTGCCCGGGCTGGACGGCTGGGCGGTGGACCACCTGCCGTTGCGCGACGTCGCGGTACGCGCGAACGGCTGGGTCTCCGAACACGTGTTCCGCGAACTGTCCACCCGGGACTCCGGCTCCCAGGCCGTGCTCGCCGGTCGCGACGGGTGGCTGTTCTACCGGGAGGACATGGAGCGCAGGTGCGCGCCGGCCCAGCCGCTGCAGGCCACCCTCGGGCAGCTGGACCGGCTGGGCCGGCTGATCACCGGCCTGGGTCGCGAGTTCGTGGTGACCGTACCGCCGGACAAGAGCACCATCGAGACGGCGATGCTGCCCCGGGATTACCCGTCGCGGGCGTGCGCCGAGGCGGCTGGACGGGCGTTCTGGGACCAGATCGGCGCCGCTCCCCCGGCCGGGTACCTCGACCTGAACGCCCCGATCGCGTCGGTCGCGAAGCAGCAGGGGCACGCGTACTACACCACCGACACCCACTGGGCCCCGGCCGCCACGGCGGCCTACGCCCGCACCCTGATGTCCCGCCTCGACCCGGCCGTGCTCGACTCGACGACGTTCACCACGAGCGGCTCGCAGATCAAGACCACCGATCTGACCAAGATGATCGGGATGCCGAAGACCGAGCGGGCGCCCGCCGTGCAGGTCCGCCGCGACGGCGTCACCGTGCATCGGGTGAGCCAGCCCCGGCAGGGGTACCCGGCGGGGCACAGCACCGCCACCACGACCGGTGCGCCACTGGACCGGACGCCGACGCTGATCCTCGGCGACTCCTTCACCGAGGAGTCGATGGCCGTGCTGGCGCCGTTCTTCACCGACCTGACGTTCGTGCACTGGGACCTGGCGCTGGCCGATCCGGCCGCGACCGCGCGGCTGATCCTCGGCGCGCGGACCGTCGTCGTGGAAGCCGTCCAGCGCGAGTTCGAGGGCGGCGCCGTGCCGCTCCTGGTCGCTCCGATGCTCGACGCGCTCGCCGCCCACCTGCCCGCGCCGACGGCGCATCCCTGATCGCAGTAGAAAGCACCGCACCGAGAGGCACCGCCCGTGACCAGCACCGTGACCTCCCAGAAGACCCAGCGGCTGACCGTGACCCGGTCGCCCACCTCCCGCCACCGCCGGTCCGAGCGCCGCTTGCGGCCCGAAGTGCTGCTCGCGCTCGTCGCCGGCGGGTGGGCGGTGGCCACCGCGGCGCACCTGCTCGGCGCCGACCTCCTGCTTCCCCCGCTCGTCCTGATCGTCACGGCGAGCCTGCTGCGTGCCGGGCGCACCCTGCTCGACCGGCTGATGCTGGCGCTGTTCCTGTTGCTGGGGACCGCCTGCGGGGCCGGACTGCTGCTGTCGGTCTGGCCGTGGGGGCTGGCGCCGGTGCCGGTCGCCGGTGTGGCGCTGACCGTGCTCGCCGTGCTCGGCACGGTGTCAGGCCGGCGGCCGGCACTGCCCCGCCCGGCGATCGCCGACGTCGTCACCGTGGCCGCGACCGCCGCCGTCGCGGCCTACCTGGCCATGCCGTACCTGCGGGCCAACCTCGCCGGCCGGATCGCGCTGGCGATGGCCGGTGAGGACCTGACCCGGCACGTCACCGTGTTCGACGGCATCCGTCAGGTCGGCGGGTACCTGTTCCTGCACGACGGGCAGGCCCGCCGGTACGTGTACTCCGGCATGATCCGGTACCCGCAGGGTTTCCACTTCGTCAGCGCCCTGCTCGACGGGTACCTGCCGCATCACGACTCGTCCGGGGTCACCGCGTTCAATCACCTGATCGGCTTCCACGTCGCCGGGTACGCCCTGATGACGCTGTCGATCCTGTGGGGTGCCCGGTGGATCGGCGGCCGGCTGCTGGCGACCGCGTGGCGTTGGCTTCCGGTTGTCGTGCTGCTGTCGGCGCTGTGCGTGAAGGGTGAGCTGACGGCCGACTTCGTCGACGGGTACCCGAGCGAGATCGCCGGTCTGGCGTTGGTGGCCGGGCTGATCGCGGTGCTGGCCCGGCCGGTCGCCGGGAGACGTACCCAGTTGCTGCTGGTGGGCAGCCTGCTGGTCGCGCTCGGGTTCACGTACTACCTGTTCCTGCCCGGCATGGGGCTGGCCGCCGTGGTGTGGCTGGTGCTGCGCCGGCGCCGTCTGCCGCATCCCGCCTTCACCGCGGCCGTCGCCCTCTCGACCGGCGTGCTCGCCCTGCTGCCGCTGAGCCTCGGCGTGCTGGGCGGCGGCCAGACCGAGTCGTTGAAGACCGCGGCCGCGTTCCACAACAGCCGGGCGGCGCTCATCGCGCTGGCCCTGCTGGTCGCCGCGGGGGTGTTCGGCCCGACCGGGCGCTGCCCGGTGGTGTGGCGCCTGTACCGCTGGTCGGCCGTGAGCCTGCTGGGTTACGTGCTCCTGCTCGGCGCCTACCAGAAGGTGACCACCGGCCACACCGGGTACTACTTCGAGAAGTCGTTGCACGGCGCACAGGTGGTGCTGTTGGTCGGCCTCGGTTCGCTCGTCACGCTGCTGCCCGCGCCGGTGCGTCGCGCCCACCGGTCCCGGCTCGCCATGGCCCTGCCCTCCCTGCTGGTGGCCGCCGCGATCGGGGCCGGGCTCGGGCTGGTTCGCGGCGACTCGCCGTACCGGCCGATAGCCGGCAGCGCCGACGGCAACTGGGGCACGGCGTGGCAGTCCCACCGGCTGGCGCCGACCCGCCTGGGGGTGATGGCCGCCGACCTCGTCGCGAGGTACCGGGAGCACCCGGGCTCCGGAGTCACCCTGCTGCTGGGCGACGACGCGTACGCCAACTACTCGGTGTCGCTGTTCGCCGCCGCGCTGGAACGCAACGCCGGCACCCCGATCTCCCGCGGGTTCTACATCGGCCACCTGCCCGGAGCGTCGAACGAGGCGGTACGCGCGATGATCCTGCGCATCGGCGTACCCATCGTTGCCGTGGTCACCAGCCCCCGGATCGCCACGCTGATCCGGGACCTGCAGCGCACCAACCCGCGACAGCACATCGAGCTGATCGACCTGTCCGGCGCCAAGGCGTGACCCGGCGGGCCGCTGGCATCTCCGCTCTCGACATCTCCACTGCTGGCATATAGTCGGCCGCATGGTCGAGGAACCGCCCGGGGAGCCGGCGCCGCCCGGGTATCCGCCGGAGCTGGCCGCGCTGACCGCGACCGGACCGGACGCCTACCTGACCGTCCACTATGGACCTGATCCGAACCAGTTCGGCGAACTGTGGCCGGCCGCGCGCGACGGCGACTGGTCTGGGTCGCGGCGCGGTGCCAGACGCGCCGAGCCAGACCGGTCGAATCACCCGGCACCGGTGGTGGTGCTCGTCCACGGTGGATACTGGCGCGACCGGTACCGGCTTGACCTGATGCACGCGATGGCCGCCGACCTCGCCTCGCGCGGGTTCGCGGTGTGGAACGTCGAATACCGGCGGGTCGGTTCGCCGGGCGGCGGCTGGCCCGGCACGTTCCTCGACGTGGCAGCGGCGTTCGACGCGCTGGCCGACCTGGCCGGACGGCACCGGCTGGACCTGAGCCGGATCGCCGCCGTGGGGCACTCGGCCGGCGGGCACCTCGCGCTCTGGGCCTGCGGCCGGCACCGGCTGGCGGGCAGCGCCGCTCTCAACGGCACCGCTCTCAACGGCATTGCTCCCGACGGCACCGCTCTCAACGGCATTGCTCTCAACGGCACCGCTATCGACAGCACCGCTCTCGACGCGGACGCCCGATCCACAACGAAAGCACTGCCCGCAACGGAAACACCGCCCGCAATGGGAGCACCGCCCCGCGTCGCGCCGGTTCTGGCCGTGTCGCTCGCCGGCGTCGCCGACCTGTGCCTGGCGGCCGAGTTGGGGTTGAGCGACGGCGCCGTACGGGGACTGCTCGGCGGCGGGCCCGAGGAGATCCCGGCCGTGTACGACGTCGCCTGCCCGGTACACCTGTTGCCGTTGGGAGTACCGCAGGTGGTGCTGCACGGTACCGGCGACCTCGACGTACCGCTGGAATTGAGCACCCGGTACGCGCAACGGGCCGGCGCCGAATGCGACCTGGTCGTGCTGCCCGGCGCGGACCACATCGCGCTCATCGATCCGACCAGCACCGCCTGGCCCAGCGTGCTGAACGCGCTCGCGCGCCTGTAGCACTGCTGTCCGGGCTGCTGTTGCGGCTGGAGGGTGCCCGCCTGCCGCAACGGCCGGCGCCGGCCGGCCGACCGCGTGGTCGACCGGCCGGCGAGGCCCTACAACGAACCCGGCTTCAGCGGACGGGCTTGGTGCCGCCGGTGGAATACAACAGGTGGCTGGAGAGCACGAGTCGCGGGTCATCCAGCAGCGCGATGATTCCCTGCAACTCATCCTCCGACGCCCCGGCGGCCAGCAGCACCGAGTAGGTCTGCCAGACGCTCGCCGCGACCATCCGGCCGCCGGCGCCACCGCCGATCCAGGACTGCCCGGACATGACGGTGTGGACGTCGGTGAGACCCTCGGCCACCATCCTTCCGTGAACCCGTCGGGCCCACGTCCGGTCGGTGCCGCGGCCGGCGAACACTTCCCGGCCCATGAAGTCCTGGAACCGGTTGAAGCGGTCCCTGTCCTCCGGGGTCGGCGCGTCCATCACCACGTCGGTGCGGGACGCGTCCCAGTCCTCGACCAGCAGCACGCCACCGGGCTTGAGGACCTCGTCGGAGACCAGCCAGTGCAACACGGCCTCGCGCTGCGGGATGTGCTGCAGCGTCAGCCGGGTGTGCACGAAGTCGGCCGGTCCCTGTGGTACGGGTTCGAACTGAGTGACGTCACGTTGCAACGACGTCAGGCGGTCGTGCTGGGGAATGCGTTCCGGACGAAGGTCGATGGCGATGACCTGGCCCTGAGGCCCCACCTGGTCGGCCAGCCACAGCGCGAAACTGCCGTGGCCGGCCCCCACCTCCAGACACGTCTTTCCTTCCAGGCTCCCACCGAGCAGCTCCAGCGTTCGGCTCCTGCTGCCCGGGTCGAGCAGGGCGGCAAGAGACTCGTGGTGCTGGTTCGCGTATTCGCCGAGGTTGTTCAGCGCGTAGCGCGAGTTTTCAGTCGTGGCCCGCATCGACGGCGAGTTCCCTTCTCAGCCCTGGGCGGTACTGGCCTTGGGAACGAGATCGAACGCGACCATCTTGCTCGGGTCGAAGGTGTTGGCGAACAGACCGGCGCCCTGCAGGATGGCGATGCCACGAGCGACCTTCGTCTCGTCCATCGTGCCGATCTCGTCGCCGGTGCCGCAGTACGGCTTCGACAACCTGACCTCGGCCGCCGCCGCCGCGGCAGGCTGCGGCGCCTGCACGGCCTTCTGCAGCACGGCGGCGGTGCCGTCCGGGTCGTCGAGCGACGCGGCGAGGCTCTTGTTGTACGCCCGGTTGAACCGCTTGATCAGGTCGGGGTTCGAGCTGACCAGCTTGTTCGAGGCGACCAGCACGTTGCCGTACAGGTCACCGAGGTACTTGCTGTACGGCAGCACGTTCACCTTGTCGGAGCTGCCCAGCGCGGTCTGAACGGCGGGCTGACCGACCACGAACTGGCCGATGCCGACCGTCGCCTTGCTCGCCAGGAGGCCCGGCAGCAGCTGCGGGTTCTGCGCGGGGACGAACTGCACCTGCTTGATCTGGGCGTCGGTCAGGCCGGCCAGCCGCGCGTACGCCGGGAACAGC
Organism: Rugosimonospora africana; assembly: GCF_016862975.1. Lineage (GTDB taxonomy): Bacteria > Actinomycetota > Actinomycetes > Mycobacteriales > Micromonosporaceae > Rugosimonospora > Rugosimonospora africana. The sequence continues at coordinate 219,803 of NZ_BONZ01000027.1, read as the reverse complement.
GTCTGCGGCACCGCGCCGGCCTGCACACCGACCTTTTTGCCGATCAGGTCGGCCGGGCCGCTGACGTTGCTGCTCTGCCGGGTCATGATGGCCACGGTGGTGCGCTGGTTGATGGCATCGACAATCTTGAAATTCGTGTCGGTGTTCTTGCCGTAGTCGACGATCGCGCCCGAGTAGTCGATGGCGGCGAACTGCGCCCTGCCGCTCTCGATGAGCGCGAGGTTCGCGGCACCGGCCTTGCCCGGCTCGACCGTCAGGTCGATGCCCTCGGCCTTGAAGAAGCCCTTGTCCACGCCGTACCACGCGTAGGCTTCACGACCGAACGAACCGAGTCCGGTGACGTAGGTGACTTTGTCGAGGCCCTTCTTCCCACCGCCAGCGGCATCATCCGACTTCGATGAGCTGCTGCAGCCGGCTATCAACCCAAGGACCAGGAATCCTGTTGCGATTGTGCGCAGACGTCTCACGACGTGTTGTCCCTTCAGGGGAGGGGTCTGGGGTTTTTCGGAGCACAGTGTAGGGTGATGGCATTCGCCGCTCAACACGCTGGGTGCCCGCTTCTCTACAGATGTCCGGACCCGCATAGGCGTACGGCTGATGACCTGGCATAAAGCGATTCCACTTCATCGTATGGACCGTCACGAGTGTCCCAGCGTGACCGCGAGCGATACAAAGCGATGTGTGCGGTGGCCGAACGCTTTGCTGAAAGGCATGCCCACAGAGGGGACCCGCGCGATCGCGCGGTGTCACGGATGGCAAGATCCGGATAGCCTTGTGCGGTCCTGACGCGAACCGGGAGTGAAGATGGACGTCATCGACGAACAGCAAACACGGCCACAACACAACCTCGACCTCGACCGATTCCGTCTTCGCGCCTTCATCGAAGGTCTGATCGGTACCGATGAGCTGCAGGTTCTCGACGAACGCATCGACCTCGCTGACGTTGCCGAGGTGTTCGAGGGCAACCCGAAGGCGGTCCTGCTGCGGCAGGTCGGCCCCGAGGGCGCCGAGTTGGTCGGTGGCGCCGCCGGCAGCCGGGCGCGACTGGCCCGCGCGTTCGGGGTCACCCCGGGCGGGTTGCTGCCGGACGTGTTGCGGCGGCTGCGTAACACGCCGGAAATCGTTGAGGTGAGCCGCGACGAGGCACCGGTGCAGCAGACCGTACTGACCGGCGACGACGTCGACGTCACCGCGTTGCCGGTGCATCTGCAGCATGGCATGGACGGTGCGCCGTACATCTCGGCCTCGGTGGACTACGTGGTCGACCCGAAGTCCGGCTGGACCAACGTGGGCATGCGCCGGCTGATGCTGCGCGGCCGCCAGGAGACCGGTGTCGACCTGGTCTCCCCCAGCGACCTGCGCGCCATCTACCAGGCCAGCGTCGCCGAGGGTAAGCCGCTGCCGGTCGCGTTCGTCGTCGGCTCGCACCCGATCGACCAGGTCGCCGCGACGATGCGCCTGCCGGTCAACGAACTCGGCCTGGTCGCCGCGCTGCGCGACGCTCCGCTGCCGGTCGTCAAGTGCGTCACCAACGACATCCGGGTCCCGGCCGACGCCGAGTTCGTGCTGGAGGGGTACCTCGACGAGAACGGCTACGCCGAATCCGAGGGGCCGTACGGTGAATTCCTCGGGTACTACGGCGAAGTCAAGCGCAACCCGGTGTTCCACCTGACCGCCATCACGCACCGCCGCGACGCCCTGTTCCAGACCGCGACGATCAGCGGGCGGAGCATGGAATACACCGACAGCGCGGCACTGTGCGCGCTACGCACCGAGGTCATGGTGTGGCGGGCGCTGGAGACCGCGGTGCGCGAGCCGCTCGCGATCTGCGCCACGGCATCCAGCGGCGGCATGTTCAACGTACGCATCGCGCTGCGCCAACGGGTGCCCGGGGAGGCGCGCAACGCCATCATGGCCGCGTTCGGCTGCCTGGCCAACGTCAAGAACGTGTTCGTCGTCGACCCCGACATCGACGTGTTCTCCGACCAGCAGATGGACTGGGCGATGGCCACCCGGTTCCAGGCCGACCGCGACCTCATCGTCGACTCCCAGCTGCGCGCGCTGCCGCTGGACCCGTCGCTGGCCCCGGGCACCCGGATCGGCGCCAAGGCCGGCTACGACCTGACCTGGCCGTTCGGTTCCGACCAGCGGCTGGAGACGACGGTGCCCGAGCCGCCCCGGTACGAGGGTGCGCGCTTCGCGTCGGTGCGCGACGCGCTGGCCGACGGTCCGAAGTACTTCGCCGAACTGATGGCGGCGATGGGCAGCCGGGACGGTCGCGAGATCGTCCGCGAGCTGGACGCGCTGCGCGCCGAACCCGGTCTGGTCAGGGACGGAGCGGGCCGGCACGCTCTCGCCCCCACGAGCGCGGCCGAACCGCAGTAGCCTATCGCCGCATACCGTCGTCGCATCGGGAGATGTACCCATGCTCATGAAGACCAACGCAGTCCAGCGGGAGCGCGGTCTCCTCTACAAGGTGGGGCTTCCGGTCATCGGGCCGGTGGTCTTCATCGCGCTGTGGTGGCTGCTCATCATCGTCTTCCATATCCGGGCGTTCTTCCTGCCCGCGCCGCCGAACATCGTCTCGGCGTTCCTCGACAACGTGTCGATGCTGATGTCGGCGACCTGGGTCACGCTGGAGGAGACGCTCGCCGGTTTCCTCATCGCGACCGTGGCCGGGCTGCTGGTGGCGCTCGCCCTGACCACGTCGGAGGTGACCCGGCGGGCGGCCATGCCGGTGCTGGTCGTCATCAACGCCGTGCCGAAGGTGGCGGTGGCGCCGCTGCTGGTCATCTGGATGGGGTTCGACAAGACGCCGAAGATCGTCATGGCGACCCTCATCTGCTTCTTCCCCATCATCCTGTCCTCGATGGCCGGACTCACCGCGGTCCCGGCCGACCTGAGCGAGCTGGCCCGGTCGCTGTCCGCGGGCCACTGGAAGACCTTCGCCAAGGTGCGCTTCCCCGGCGCGCTGCCGCAGGTGTTCGTGGGGTTGAAGATCGCCGCGCCGCTCGCGGTCATCGGCACCGTGGTCGCCGAGATCGCGAACTCGACCGAGGGGCTGGGGTACGTCATGGTCAGCGAGGCGCCGCAGGGCGAGACGTCGGTGGAGTTCGCCGCCGTCGCCCTGCTGACGATCCTGACCCTGGCGCTGTACTACGCGCTCGTCGGCCTGGAGCGGGCGCTGCTGCCGTGGGCGCGGGAGACCAAATCCTAGGACCAGTCGCCATCGACGGGGGCCTGCACCACTTCGGTGGTACAGGCCCCCGTCGTTCCCGGTGCTTGCCGGCGCGGTCAGCCGCGGACGTGCCGGTCGACGAAATCGAGCACGGTCTCGTACCAGATCTGGGCGTTGCCCGGCGACAGGATCCAGTGGTTCTCGTCGGTGAACTGGAGGAACCGGTGCGGCAACTCGTCCGGCTCGCCGTCGAACCGGCTGACCAGGTCCCACCACAGCCGCAGCGCCTCGCTCACCGGTACCCGGTAGTCGCGGTTGCCGTGCACGACGAGCATCGGCGTACGGATCGAGTCGACGAAGTTGTTCGGCGAGTTCTCCGCGTACCAGTCCGGGTGCTCGGCCGGCGTACCGAACAGTCCGCTCTTCCAGTCCGCCGCGTCGGTCGTGGTGTGTTGCTGGTCCAGCGCCCACAGCCCGGCGTGGGTGACGATGGCACCGAAGCGGTCCGTGTGCCCGGCCACCCAGTTCGTCATGTACCCGCCGAACGAGCCGCCCAGGCACGCGGTGCGGTCCGCGTCCAGCTCCGGTCGCTTGAGCACGTCGTCGAGCAGCGCCTCGATGTCCGACCACACCAGGCCCGCCCGGTGCGGCCAGGCGCGGGCCAGCCACTGCGGCCCGTACCCGGTGGACAGCGCCGGGTCGGGCATCAGCACCGCGTACCCGCGGGCCACCGCCGTCCACGGGCACCACCGCCAGCTCCACGAGTTCGTCGACGCGAACGGACCGCCGTGGATCCACACCTGCACGGGTGCGGCCGACTCCGCCGAGACACCGTGCGGTACGCACAGCCAGCCGCGCACCGTCTGGCCGTCCGGAGCCACGGCCGTGACGTCCGTCAGCGTGCCGGGCAACGCGGGCGCGGCGTCCGGGGCCGGCAGCTCGACCGGGGTTCCGTCGCCGCGCAGCCGGACCGGGTGCGGCGGCCGGTCGATGGTGGTGCGCAGCGCGTACACGGTCTCGCCGGTGCGGTCCACGCAGACGCTGAGGTATGCGGCGTCGTCGGCGAGAGTGCGTACCTTCCAGCCGTCCACCGTCACGGCGAGCACCGCACCCCGCCCGTGCAGGTCGCCGGAGACGACCAGCGTGCTGCCGTCGCCCGACCAGGCCAGCTCGGCGGGGTACACGTCGCCGACCGGTACCTCGACCGGAGCGGCGGCCGAATCGACCTCGTGCACGACCAGCGCGTACGTCATCGGGGTGTCGAAGTCGCCGATGCTCTCCTTCACCGAGGCGACCAGGCGGCCGTCCGGCGAGATGGTCGGCGCGGAGTACAGGTACCCCTCGTCCGCGGCGAGCGTCCGCACCGCGCCCGAATCCACATCGATCAGCGCCAGCTGCCGATCCCGCTGGGCGCCGCGGATGCGCACCCGCCAGGTGACGGCGGCGAGGCGCCCGTCGGCGCTCAGCGAGACGCCGGCCTCGACCAGCTCCTTGCGGGCGCCACCGGCGAGCGCGCGCAGCCCGTCGCTGTCCCGGCCGCCGTCTCCGTCGCTTTCCCCGCCGACGGCGGGCCCGCTTGGAGCAACCGACTCGTCGAGGGCGAACAGGCACGGCCAGGCATCGCCCAGCTCGTGGTCCCAGAACCGGATGGGGTACCCGTCGTGCAGGATGTGGTTCAGCTTGCGGTCGGCGCGGTCCCGGCGCGCCTCGCGGTCGGCCTCCGTGTCCGTCACGCCGGCCAGCCGGCTGCCGCGCAGCAGCACGGTGCCCGACTCGCGCGCGACCAGCGGGGAGGACACGCCGCCCGGCGCCCGCGCCACGACCCTCGCCTCGCCGAAGGTGGGCAGCTCCCACAGTGCGGGCTCGTCGTCCTCGCCGTCGGAGTCCGGGCGTCCGGACACGAACAGCAACGACCCGTCCGGGCGGAACGCGGGCTGGTTCTCGCCCTTCTCGGACCAGGTGAGCCGGGTCGGCTCGCGTTGACCGTCGGGGTCGATCTGCCACAGCGCAGGCACATATCGCGCACCCTTCGCATCCGGCTCCTGACGCACGGCGATCAGACGTGAGCCGTCGGGGCTGAGTGCGAGGGAGGTGAGGCGGCCGAGGGCGGTGAACCGGGCGGGACTGAACTGGGCGGGATCGAATACGTCTGTCACGTGGATCAACTTACCGGCGCCGCCAAGCGGTCGATCTTGACCGGATTCGTCGGGTTCAGCCGCCGATGGTCGCCCCCTCGCTCAGCCCGGGGCTCACTCGTTGCCTCGCAGCTGCCGCAGGACGAGCGGGTCGATTCTGCCCGGTACCAGGCGCTCCTCCAGGTTCTCGACCCCGGCCCAGGCGCGCAGGGCGGCGTCCAGGTGCGGCTGCGTGGACAGGTCCGGCCGCGAGGACAGGTCGGGCTGCGCGTACCCGAGCCCGGCCAGCCGGTCGGCCACCTCGACCGCCAGCGGTCCGGCCAACTCCAGCAGCGTGTCCGGGTCCGGCCGGCCGAAGTACAGCCGGTGCAGCTCCCGCAGGCGGGACAGCTCCACGACCGGGTCGGTGTGGTCGTCCACGCGCAGGTCGACCGCGACGTCACCGGTACCGCCGTACCCCCGGTCGCGCTCGACCACCAGCAGCGCCGCGCTCTGCCGCCCGCGCCGGTCCCCACCGGTCCGGTCGCCGGCCAGCAGGGCGGCCAGCAGCCGGTCCGCCAGCTCGGCGTCCGGGTCGCCGGCGAGCCAGGCGCGTTCCATCTCCGCCACCACCTGCTCGCCGGCCAGGATGTTGCCCTGGATCGCGTACCCGTCGCCGGCCCGGCCACCGGCCCAGTCCATGCACTCCGCGCCGGTGAAGGTCGCTCCGGCACCGTCGCGGCCGACGACGCCCAGTTGCCGCTGCGTGCGTCCCGGGTCGGCCGCGGTCAGGCCGGCCACCACGCCGGCCGCGTCCACCCCGGTACGCAGCAGCGCCAGGCCCTGCGGCCGGTAGGCGAGGTTGGCGTACGACTGCGTGGCGAGCGCCCCGACGTCGGCCTCGGCCGCCGGTACCGCGCTGCCAACCCCAAGGAACTTGCTGGCCACGGCGACTCCGTGCGCCCGTCCGTCCGCCGAGCGCGCCACGATCGAGAAAGTCATGCGGCCGCCAGCGGCGTCGAGGCACGAGACGTCGCGGTCAAGCGGACCGCTGTCAAGGAAGTCATGCGCAGCAGGGTACGGCAGCCACCCTCCCATGATCGGCCGGAAACCCTTGACCTTGTGCCCGTTGTCCCGCGAAGCGCCTGACCAGGCCCGATACGCATGTCAATGTGTATCCCTATCAGTCCCATCGCGTCGTCGAAGCGGAGGTCACGTGAAGGGAAGACTGATCGTCGTGGCCGGTACGGTCACGGTCACGCTCATCGCGATGGCACCCGCCGCCTGGGCCGGCGCTACCTCGGCCGGCACTGCCGGACCGCGCCCGTCGGCGGCCGGATCCCACCAACTCACCCCGCAGATCGCCTGGGGCACCTGTGCCAGCGCCAGCCTGCGTGACGCCGGGGCGCAGTGCGGGTACGTGGCGGTGCCACTGGACTACGGGCACCCGAACGGTACGACCATCAAGCTGGCTGTCTCGCGCATCCCGCACAAGACACCGGACGCGCAATACCAGGGCCTCATGCTGGTCAACCCGGGTGGCCCCGGAGCATCCGGGTTGGGCCTGTCGCGGCTCGGCCAGTTCGTGCCCGGGCAGGCCGGCGACGCCTACGACTGGATCGGCTTCGACCCGCGCGGCGTCGGCTCCAGCATCCCGTCCCTCTCCTGCGACCCGGACTACTTCAGCCCCGACCGGCCGGACTACGCGCCGACCAACCAGACTCTGGAGAAGACCTGGCTGGCCCGCTCGAAGTCGTACGCGACCGCGTGCGGCAGGAACGCGGGTGCGCTGCTGGCGCACATGACCACGGTCGACTGGGCGAAGGACATGGACAACATCCGTGCCGCCCTCGGTCAACAGCAGATCAACTACTACGGATTCTCGTACGGCACCTATCTCGGACAGGTCTACGCGACCCTCTTTCCCCAACGGGTACGCCGGATGGTGCTGGACAGCAACGTCGACCCGCGCGACGTCTGGTACCAGGCCAACCTGAACCAGGACGTGGCGTTCCAGAAGAACATCGAGATCTGGTTCGGCTGGCTGGCCAGGTACGACAGCGTCTATCACCTGGGTTCGACCGAGGCCGCGGTGGAGAAGCTGTGGTACAGCGAGAAGAACCAGTTGCGCGCCCACCCGGCCGCCGGCACCGTCGGGCCCGACGAGTGGACCGACATCTTCCTGCTCGCCGGCTACTACCAGTCCACCTGGCTGGACCTCGCCGACGCGTTCGCCGGCTGGGTGCACGACGCCGACTCGGCCACGCTCGTCGACTGGTACAACGACGCCGACGGGCCGGGCGACGACAACACGTTCGCCGTCTACAACGCGGTGCAGTGCACCGATGTGCAGTGGCCGCGCAGCTGGAACCAGTGGCGCCGGGACAACTGGGCCACGTACCGGGTCGCTCCGTTCGAGACCTGGGGCAACGCCTGGTTCAACGCACCCTGCCTGTACTGGCCGGCCAAGGCGGACAAGCCGGTGAAGGTGGACGGCCGGAAGGTCGGGGGCATCCTGCTCATCGACGAGACGCTGGACGCGGCGACGCCATACGAGGGCAGCCTCGAGGTGCGGCGGCTGTTCCCGCACGCCAGCCTGATCGCCGAGCCGGGCGGTACCAGCCACGCGAACACGCTCGCCGGCAACGCCTGCGTCGACGACCAGATCGCGGCGTACCTGGCCAGCGGTACCCTGCCCGGCCGCAGACACGGCGACGGGCCGGACACGCTGTGCGCGCCGTTGCCCGAGCCGGTACCCGCCGCGGCGGCGGCGAGGGCCGCGCCATCCACTGCCGCGCCGCAGATCGGTCCCTCGGCGCTGCACCAGGTGCTTCCGGCGGTACGCCGCTGAGTGTGCCCGGGCCACCTCCGCTGGCGACGGCGGAGGTGGCCGTGGGGGTGTCCGGCCAGCACGCGGGACCCGTCACACCAGGCGACGGACCAGCACGACCTTCGAGTGAGTCAGCGCGCCGGTGACCAGCACCGCCAGCACCGGAGCGCCGAGCACGGTCGCGGCCAGCGGCCACCACGGCAGGTGCCAGGTCAGGTCCGGGCGGAACGCGACGAGTCCGGCCGCGGGCACGATCCCTCCGGCGAGCCCGAGCACCGCGCCGGTCCCGACGATCAGCCCGGCCTGGGCCGCGGCCGTGCCGCGACGCAGCCGTGGGCCCGCCCCGACCGCCGCGAGGGTCGACAGGTCGTCGCGCATCTCCGCGGTGGCCAGCCCCACCGCCACTCCGCCCGATGCGAGGGTGACCAGGCCGCTGACGATGGCGAGCAGGTACACCACCGGATCGGTCGCGCGGTGTCGCTCCGGGTCGACGCCCACCAGCGGCACGACCGGCGTGGTGGGTGCGCGCGGTCCGGCACGCAGTTGGACGGCACGCAGTTGGGCTCCGAGCACCGTGGTGGTGGCGGCCGCGAGTTCGGCGCGGGTCGGCGGGCGTACCGTGTCGAACACCACCCCACCGGCGCGTACCGGCAGGCCCAGCCGCGCCGCGGTCGGCGCCGAGATGACCACGCCGGGCAGGTCACCGTACGAGTCCGGTACCGGCGCGAGCACCGCCGGCACGGTGAGCGTCTTCCCGTCCGGGGTGGACAGGACGACCGTGCCGCGGTCGACGAACTCGGGATAGAACACGACCGCGCCACCGCCGCCGATCGTGTCCACAATGGACTGACCTGGTTCCCGGCCGGTGACCGCGCGGATCAGCGTGGCGCCGCCGATCGCGACGGTGGCCGGCCGGTCCGGCGGCGGTCGGTCCGGTGCGGCGGCGGCCAGCGTCGCCGGCGTGAGCCGCGCGGTGGCGGCGGCGGTGTCAACGGGTACCACCGAACGGGTCGGCAACTGCCGCGCGAGGCCGCGCAGTTCGTCTGGAGCCAGCGCAGCGGCGGCGACTTCGGGTAGCACGACCTGCCCGACCCGGGCGACCGGACGGCTCGCGGTCAGGTCGCTGCCCGCCGAGTAGTACAGGGTCAGCGCGACGCTGCCCGCGACACCGGCGGTCACCGCCGCGACCGCCGCCGCCGTACGCAGCCGGTGCCGGGCGGCGTGGCGCAGCGCCAGGCGGCCGGCCAGCGGCAGGACGGCGGCGACGCGGCCGGTGGCCCCGACCGCGGCCGGTGCCACCGCGGCGAGGCCGAACAGCACCAGGCCGGCCCCGACCGTGGCCACCCGGACGTCGTCGACGGTCGGTCCGGACGCGTACGCCGCGATCCCCACGCCGGCGCCGACACTGACCACTCCGAACAGCAGCCAGCGCCGGCTGCCCCGGGCGGCTGCGACTTCGCGGCTGGCCAGCCCGGCCCGGATCGGCCGGCGCGCCACGCTCCGGGCCGGCCCCCACGCGGCGGCCAGCCCGAGCAGCACCGCGAGCGCGAGGATCCCCGCCAGCCGCGCCACGGGCACGCCGGCCCCGGTCTCGGTGCCGACATCGACCCTGGCTCCCGCATGGACACCGGCCCCGGCCAACGGATGGTCGACGATGCGCTCCACCAGACCCCGGCTCGACCAGAACGCGAGGAGCCCCGACCCGGTACCGAGAATGCCGGCGCACGCCCCGAGCAGCACGCCGTTGGCCAGCACGACGCGGGCCAGCTGCCGCCGGCTCGCGCCCACCGCCCCGACCATGGCCAGCTCCCGCCGCTGCCGCGTCGCACCGACCGCGAACGCCGCACCGACGAGCAGCCCCATCTCGGCGGCGGCGAACCCGACGACGAGACTCACGCCCGCCGTGCGGACGGCTCGCTCCGACCCGGTGGGCACCGGACGGGCCTGGTATCCGAGACCGTTCACCTCGGGCGGCTCCCAGTGCGCCACGGACGGCGGCAGGTCGACCAACAGGCTGCGCCGCGCGCCCGGCGACAGCGGGTACCCGGTCGGCACGATCAGCAGCCGTTGCCCGAGCCGCTGCGCGCTGTCGACGAGCCCGACCACGGTGAGCGCGCGCCCCGGCATGCCGGCCGACATCCGGTCGCCGACGCGCACACCCTCGGCGGCCGCGAGCGAGCGGCTCACGGCCACCTCACCGCCACCGCGCGGCGCGCGCCCGGCACGGATCACGTACGCGCCCGCCAGCACCGGATCGCTCACATCGACCGCGTCGTACCGCTGGCTCTCATAGCCGCCCGTGGCAGTGCGCACGATGGTGTCGCCGTCCAGCCGCGGTACCGTCCGGCTGCCCGCCGGCAGCGCCGCCACTGCCTGTGTCAGCCCGTCCCCTTGAAGGACGAGGTCGGCGCGCCCCATGACCCAGCTCGCCTCCCGTTCGGGCGAGGCGTACGTGGCGGCCCAGACCAGAGTGAGTACCGAGCCGGCGAACACCGGAACCATCAACAGCAACACGATCAGCGCGCTGCGTACCCGGTGCCGCACGGCGCTACGGCGAGCCAGGCGCAGCGCCACCCGCCACGAGCCGACCGTCTCCCGTGCCGCCACCGGGGCCCGTGCGGTCACCAGAGCCCGCGCCGTCGCCAGAGCCCGCGCCGTCACAGTCTCCCGCGCCGTCACCGGGGCTCCCCGAGCAGTTGCTCGGGACGCGGCCGTGCGCCCGTCGAGTCCCTGATCCGGCCGTCTCGCAGGAACACGATCCGGTCGGCCCACCCCGCGTACCGGCTCTCGTGCGTGACCAGGATGCCGGCCGCGCCCGCGTCCACCCGGGCGCGCAGCACCTCCAGTACCGTCTGCCCGGTCGCCGAGTCCAGCGCGCCGGTCGGCTCGTCCGCCAGCACCAGCCGCCGCCTCCCGATCAGCGCCCGGGCGACCGCGACCCGCTGCTGCTGCCCGCCGGACAGCTGATCGGGGAACCGGCCCGCCTCGCCGGACAGCCCGACCTCAGCCAGTGCGGCCAGCGCCTCCCGCCGAGCCGTACGCACTCCGGCGCCGGCCAGCTCGCGCGGCAGCGCCACATTCTCCGCCGCGGTCAGCCCGGAGACGAGGTTGAAGTCCTGGAACACATACCCGATGTGGTCCCGGCGCAGCCTGGCCAGGCCGGTCGCGGACAGGCCGTCGAGCGCGTGGCCTTCGACCCACACCCGTCCGGTGGTCGGGGCGTCGAGCCCGCCGGCGATGGCCAACAGGGTCGACTTGCCGGAACCCGAGGGCCCCATCACCGCCACCAGTTCGCCCGGGCCCACCTCCAGCGTCACGCCGTCCAGCGCCCGTACCGTGGTCGTCCCCGACCGGTACGTCCGGCCGACCCCGTCGAACCGCAGCACCGTCCCGGTCACCGCCGCAGTCACCGGGCCGGCCCTGCCGCATCCCGGGCCGCCCCGGCCCTGGGCCGGCGTCGCAGTACCGCCGGCGGCAACGCCTTGCCGCCGCGACGCAGCACCGTCGTTTCCACGTGGTCCAGCCAGCGCAGCTCGCCCTCCAGCGCGAAGATGACGTTGTCGAGCAGCAGCATCCCGGCCATGTCGTCGGCCGCGTCGGCGTCCCGCCGCAGACCGGTGCAGTCCCGCAGCAGCCGCATCGACTCGGTCCGCTGGCGCTGCACCACGTCGGGCACGTCCACGCCCTCGGTGGTCGCGGCCATCAGCAGCTTGATGGCCAGCTCGTTGCGCGGCCGGTCGATCTCGGCGACCGGCGTGTCGAACCAGGCGGTCAGGGCGGCGCGACCGGCCTCGGTCATCGCATAGACCGTGCGTCCCTCGTCGTTGGCCCCGGCCCCGGCGACGAGGCCGTCGCGCTCCAGCCGCTCCAACGTCGTGTAGACCTGGCCGACGTTCAGCGGCCAGGTGCCGCCGGTACGCGCCTCGAATTCGGTGCGCAGCTGATAGCCGTACTTCGGCCCGTCGGCGAACAACGCCAGCAACCCCAGCCGAACCGACATCCGATCCTCCGCCTCCCCGTGGTACTTACCCAGTAAGTAGTTACGGAGTATGTAGGTCGGCCGCCGGCCCGTCAACCATGCCGGCGGTCGTGTCGGCGGTGGTGCCGCCGGTCGTGCCGGCGGTCGTGCCGGCGGTCGTGCCGGCGACCCCCACCGGGCGTGCCGGCAATCACGAAACGAACACGGGTGCAGCTTGGCGCCGACGCCGGAGGTCTGTCTGGGTGGATACGGATGGTTCTATGCGGGGAACGGGTGCGGGAAAAGGATGCGGAAAGCGCTGGTGGTGGACGGCAACGGGTTACGGGTGGGCATCCTCGGGCCGCTGGAGGTGAGCCGGGACGGTGAGCCCGTCGTCCTGGCCGGGGAGAAGCTCGCCGTGGTCCTCGCCGTCCTCGCCTCGGCCGCCGGCCGGCCGGTCGGCGGGGGTGCGCTGGCCGACCGCGTCTGGCCCGATCGGCTGCCCGAACGGGTACGGGGCAGCCTCCAGACACTCATCATGCGGCTGCGCCGGGCGCTCGGGCCGGGAGCGATCGCGACCGTCGGCGACGGGTACCGGCTCGACGTCGAACCGGACCACGTCGACCTGCTGCGGTTCCGCCGCCTGGTCGGCGAGGCGGTCGCGGCCGACCATCCCGGTACCGCCCGCGAACTGCTCGGCGAGGCACTGGGACTGTGGCGGGGCGACCCGCTGACCGGCGTCCGCTCGCCGAGCCTCGACCGCGACGAGATCCCGGGGCTGATCGAAGAGCGGCTGGCCGCCCTGCACCGCAGGGTCGAACTCGACCTGGCAGCCGGTCGGCACGACGCCGTCACCGCGGAACTGCGCGAGCTGACCGGCCGGTACCCGCTGCGGGAGTCGCTGTGGCGGCAGCTCATCGTCGCGCTGATCGCGGCCGGCCGGCCCGCGGAGGCGATCCAGGCGTACCACGCGGTCCGCACCCGGTTGGCTGACGAGCTGGGCATCGACCCATCGGCCGCCCTGCAGAGCCTGTACCGCGGCCTGCTGCACGGCGATGACGACAGCGCGGGCCCCGGCAGCCCGGCTAGGGCTGACGCGCCCAGCCCCGACCGTTCCGGCGCCGACGTTGCCTGCATCGACACTGACGGCGCTGACATTGGTGGCACTGACGCGTCCGGCGCTGACATGGGAAGTACCGACGCTTCCGCCCGTGCCGGCGCCGACTCGCGGCGGCTGCTCGGGCGCCACCGGGAGGTCGACGCCCTGGATCGCTGGCTGGCCAGTGCCACCGCCGACGGTTCGATGCCCACCGTCGCCGCGCTCGTCGGGCCGGCCGGGATCGGCAAGACCGCGCTCGCGCTGTGCTGGGCCGACCGGCAACACGACCGGTTTCCCGACGGCCGGTTGCACCTCGACCTGCGCGGCTACGGGCCGCACGCGCCGCTCGCCCCGGAGCGGGCGCTGGAAAGCCTGCTACACGAACTGCGGGTACCGGCCGAAGACATCCCGCCCGGGCTCGACGAGCGGGCCAGCCTGCTGCGTACCGCCATCGGTGCGCGCCGGATGGTGGTACTGCTGGACAACGCGCGCGACGCCGCACAGGTACGCCCGCTGTTGCCCGGCCCCGGTTGCCTGGTCGTGGTGACCAGTCGCAGCCAGCTGCGCGGCCTGGTCGCCTACGACGGCGCGTACCGGGTCGCCCTCGGCCGCATCCGCGTCCCGGACGCCCGCGCCCTGCTCGACGCGACCGCCGAGGCGGGCCCGCACCGGTACGACAACGACGACATCGCGAAGGTCGTGGACCGGTGCGCCGGACTGCCTCTGGCGCTGCGGATCGTCGCGGAACGCCTGGCGCGCAACGGATGCGACCTGAGTGCCATCGTCGCCGAACTGGACGGCCCGGACGGCCGGCTCGACGCGTTGCGCACCGGCGACGACGACCTGACCGACATGCGAACCGTACTGTCCTGGTCGTACCGCGCGCTCGATCCGGACGCCGCCCGGGCCTTCCGGCTGGCCGGCGCGCAGCCGGGAGCCGACCTCGACCCGGCCGCCGCGGCGATCCTGCTGGGCCTCACGCGTCCGGAAACCGGTGCGATCCTCGACCGTCTGGTCGGCGCGCACCTGCTCGAACGCCAGCCCACCGGCCGGTACCGGATGCCCGGGCTCCTGCGCGCGTACGCCGCCGAGCTGTCCCGGGCGGTGGACGAGGACCGAATGGCGATCCGGGCCTTGCTCGACTGGTACGTGGGCGATCCGGCGGGTACCCGCCCGCGCGCGCATCCGGCCGGGGCGCCGGCGTCGTACGCGCTGCCGGCCGGCCGCCTGCCCGGGGGGCGCGAGGCCGCCCGTTACCCGTGAGGCCGTCGGTACGCACGCGTGGCGCCAACCGTCCAGCTGACGGTTGGCGCCACGGTTCCGTGCCTGCCGACTGGGTCAGGACACGCGCTCTCCCCACTCCTGTACGTTGTACGGCGGCCCGACGCTGGTGGCGTTGTCCCGGATGTTCGCCATGTTCGAGTACACCGCGAGGAACGTGGGCTTCTCGAACAGCGGCAGGACGTACGCGTCGTTGGACATGATCTGATCGGCCTGGTTGAGGTCTTCGGTCGCCTTCTTCGGATCGGTCTGGCTGGCCGCGTCCTTGAGCAGGGCGTCGCTCTGCGCGTTCGTCCAGTGACCGTAGTTGCTGTCACTGGTGCTGCCCCACAGTTGCCAGGCGCCGGAGAAGTTGAACGGGGTACCGATCCAGGCGAACAGCAACAGGTCGTAGTCGCCCGAGTGCAGGGTGCCGGACAGGTCGCCGAGCTGCGTCGGCGTGACCTTGATGCCCAGTGCGCCGAGTTCGCTCTGGATCAGTTCGCAGGTCTGCTGGCGCAGCGTGTTCCCCTGCGTGAACGAGCACCGCAGCGCCACGTCCTTGCCCGTCGGCGTCTTCAGCGCGGTACCCACACCGGTGTAGCCGGCGCCGGTCAGGTATGCCTTGGCCTTGGCCAGGTCGCCGCTGCCCTGTCCGGTCGAGCTGACCACGTCCTGGTACCCCGGCTGGCCCGGCACGAAGTTGTGACTGTTCAACGGTTCGGCGTTCGGTACGAACTGGCCGATCGTCTTGGCGATGACGTCCTTGCGGTTCACCGCGGTGAAGATGGCCTGGCGCAACTTGAGGTCCCCGAGCAGCGGGTTCTGCAGGTTCAGGTCCAGGTGCTCCCAGGTCAGCCCCTTGCCCAGGTAGCTCTGCACGCCACTGATCTGCCTGACCTGCTGGACGATGTCGGCGGTGGGCTGCGGGTAGATGCCCTGCACCTCGTTGTTCTGCAGGGCCGGGACTTCCTGGTTCTGGTCGGTGATGATGCGGAACACCAGCTTGTCCAGGCTCGGCTTGGTCTGGCCGTACCACTTCGGGTTGGGCGTTTCGGTGATCGAGACGTCCTTCGCGTACCCGGTGATGACGTACGGGCCGGCCGAGTAGTTCGGCGTGTTCTGGCCGAACCACTCGTACGAGGCGGCCAGGTCGCCGTGCTGTGCCGCGATGTGCGCCGGGTACAGGTTGGAGAACAGCGCCTTCCAGTCCGCGTACGGCGTCGAGAACACCACGGTCGCGGTCTTGCCCCCGTCGGACGGGGTGATCGACTTGATCTGGTCGAACCCGCTCGAGTTCGCCGTCGAGCACGCCTTGCAGTGCACGCCGTCCGACGTCTGCCACTGGTAGATGAAATCGTCGGCGGTGACCGGCTGGCCGTCGTTCCACACCGCATCCGGCTTAATCTTGTAGACGATTGTCTGTGGTTTGTCGCTGGTCTGCTCCGCCGAGACCATCAGGTCGGTGTTCAGCGTGACCGAGTAGTCCGGGCTGACGTTCCACACGTTGGGCAGCACGCCGTCGAGCACCTCGACGAAGTCGAAGGAGTTGCCCTCCGAACTGTTCACGTTCCAGTTGCTGATCGTCTTCTCGATCGTGTACGTGAAGATGCCGCCCGGCTTGGTCTTCCCACTGTTGCAGGTGGTCGGCTTGCTCGCGCAGTCCGCGAGACTTCCCTGGTTTCCGCCGCCGCTGACGGGCGCGCCCGATCCGCCGCACGCCGTCAGTACGAGCAACGCACCCGCGACCAGTGGTATCAGGCCGGTCGAGGCCCTGGGGATTCGCATCGTCTCCTCCACCCCGCCGTCGCGAGGAAATCACATCGGTGGAAGTCACATCGGTGGCCGTGTCGTGCCACTTCGGCCCGGCGCTCCGCGTCCCGCCCGCAGGTGCGGGCGTCTGGCCATCGTGCGCCGCGGCACTGTCACGGCTCTGCCCGCGCTCTGCTCCCGCCCTGCTACCGCGCTGTCGGCACGCTGCCAGCCCGTTGCGCGGGCGACGACCGGGTCGAGGTCACCCTGCGCACCGGCGACGGCCGGAGAACCTATCGCTGCCGGCGGCCGACCACGATCCAGGCGTGCAGATCGTCGTCGTTCTCCACGGCGGCGGCGAGACCGGTTCCGGTGAGCGCGCCCACCGCCGCGTCCGCCTGGTCCTCGCCAATCTCCATCAGCACCTGTCCGCCGGGAACGAGCCAGTCGCCGGCCCGTTGCGCCACCCGGCGCAGCACGTCCAGGCCATCGAACCCGCCGTCCAGAGTCACCCGCGGCTCGTGATCCCGAGCCTCGCGCGGCATCAGACCCACCGCGTCCGTGGGCACGTACGGCACGTTGGCCACCACCACGTCGACGTGGCCGCGCAGGCGATCCGGCAGGGGAGCGTACAGGTCGCCCTCGTACACCTGCCCGCCGATCGGAGTGAGGTTGCGCCGCGCGCACCGTACGGCGGCCGGCTCGATGTCCACCGCGTACAACGCCGCGTTCGGCACCAGCGCGGCGACCGCCATGCCGACGGCACCCGATCCGCACGCCAGATCCACCACCACTGGTCGCGCCGCCGCGGTTGGATCCGCCGCCGCTGGTCCCGCCGCTGGTCCCGCCGCCGCTGGCCCCGTCACCGACCCCGGCGCCGAGGCGGCTTGGGCCGCGGCCCGGCGCACGAGCAGTCCGGTTCGCTGGCGCGGCACGAAAACCCCCGGATCGACGGCGACACGCAGCCCGCAGAACTCGACCCAGCCGACAATGTGTTCGAGTGGCAGCCCGGCGACCCGTTGGGCGACCATGTCCCGCAGCGCCGCCGGCGTATCCGCCGCCTCAATGAGCAACCGCGCCTCGTCCTCGGCGAACACGCATCCGGCCGCGCGCAGCGTGCCGACGACGGCCCCCCAGTCAGCCGCCGGAGCCGAGCCGGACGCCGGGCTGGGCCCGGAGGCCGGGACGGAACCGGACTCGGGGGTGGAACTGGACTCGGGAATCGAGCTGTACTGCGACATGGACAACCCTTCGGAGCGCGGTGAGCGCCCGCGGTTGCCGTGGCCCGGTGGGGATCAGGAGATCCGCCGACCCGTGCGGTGGGAACGCTCGCCATCGATGGCAATGACGCCGAAAATCGGTCCCACCTCCTTCCGGGCAGCGACGGCCAGACCGAAACGGTACCGCATCGTCCGGGTGCCGGTGATGCTCAGCCGGTCGGGCTGACCTTGTCCACCTCGATCGTGAGCAGCAGGCGCTTCTTGTCCCGGCCGCCGTACCACGGGTAGGGCCGACCCAGGTACCGCTGGGACAGTTCCTCGATGTGCTCCGTCGCCCCGTCAGCGGTCACGTCGACGACTCGGCCCCGTACCCAGTAATAGCGGGACGGATTGGCCGGGTCCGAGACGGTCAGCGCCACCCGCGGGTCCCGCTCGACGTTCTTGATCTTCTGGAAGCCCTCGACGCTGTTGATCAGGACGTGCTTGCCGTCCGTATCCACCCAGGTCTGTGTGACCTGGGGCGAGCCGTCGGCCATCAGCGTGGCCAGGTGACATGGGCTCGGCTGGCGCAGCAGGGCAAGCAGTCCCTCGGGCAGGTCCACGGTCGAGTCGTCTCCCGTCACACGAGCGTCGTGATGATCGTGGGCCATGCTAGGGCAGTCGACTGCGGGTCCACTACGATTTTCGTGGATGCGGCCGTATCGGTCACGACGAGGAGGACCCCCGTGGTCAGCGACATCCCCGCCCCGCCCGGTGTCGACATCACCCGACCCAGCGTCGCCCGCGTCTATGACTACATGCTCGGCGGCAAAGACAACTTCGCCGTCGACCGGCAGGCGGCCGAGGCGGCCCTGCGGATAACACCCGACGGGCCCGAGGCCGCCCGCGCCAATCGTGCCTTCCTCGGCCGCGTCGTCCACCACCTGGTGGCCGAAGCCGGGATCCGCCAGTTCCTCGACATCGGATCCGGCTTGCCGACACAGGGAAACGTGCACCAGATCGCCCAGAGGGTCGCCGCCGACGCCCACGTCGTCTACGTGGACAGCGATCCGATGGTGCTGGCGCACGGCCGAGCGCTGCTCGCGGACAACCGCACGACCGCCGTCGCGAACGCCGACGTACGGCAGCCCCGGAGCATTCTCGACCACCCCGACGTCCACGGGCTCATCGACTTCGACCAGCCGGTCGGGCTTCTGCTGCTGGGCATCCTGCACCACCTGGCCGACGACGAGAAGCCGGGCGACATCGCCGCGAGCCTGTACGCCGGGCTCGCCCCCGGCAGCTACGTCGCGATCTCGCACTTCCACGATCCGGGAGAGGCGCATCCGGAGGAGTCGCGGAGTGCGCGCGAGGTCGAACGGATTTTCAATCAGACCATGGGTACCGGACGGTGGCGTACCCACGACGAAATCCTGGCATACTTCGCCGGCCTGGAGCTGGTCGAGCCCGGCATCGTGCCGATGGCCGAGTGGCGGCCGGAGCCGGGCACGGCGCCCGGCCCGAGGAACAGCATCCACCACACGCTGATCGGCGGCCTGGCCCGCAAGCCGTAGCGGCCCGGGCCGGTCGTCAATCGCCCGGCCCCTTCACTCCCCCGACGTCTTCACTCACCCAGCGGCGCGGCATACCACCGCCAGCGCTCACGCCGAGGACGGCCGGGCAGCTCGGTCCGGCCCGTCGCCCACCGCAGCGCCTCCCACGGATCGGTGGTCGCCAGAGCCGCCGCCTCGTCCGGGAACAGCCGGGCGAGCACCCGGCCGCACAACTCCCGCGGCGCGTCCAACGTCAGGCCCAAGCCCTCCGCGATGTCCTCGCCGTGCAGCAACGTTTCCACGCACCCCATCGCGGCGAAGCCTTCCGCGTCCGCCATGCCCATCGGGTGCCATGCCCGCACGTCCGGCGGCGTCGTGCGGACCACCGTGGCGAGGATCCGGACGGTCGCGCCGACGAACTCCAGTACCTCCGCGGCCGAGGCGCCCTTCTCGCCGCTGGTCGCGAACCGCACGTACCGCCCATCGGGCCGGGCCACCAGCTGCATCGTGTACGACATCAGAACGTCCGCGACGTGCTCACCCGTGTGCCAGCAGTCCCACTCCAGCGTGCCCGCCGGCACGGACCAGTCCCGATCGGTGGCCGGCTCCAGCGTGGCGACGACGCTGGCCAGCGCCGAGTCGAGGTCGTCGGCGGTGACGGTCATGCTCTCCCCCATGGTGTCCGTACCGACTGTGTCCGTGCCGACTGTGTCGGTGTCGCATCGCACGCGTGCTGCGTTGTCGGTAGGGTCGGTGTCGGCAGGTGACAATACCAGCGGACGGCCTCACCTGCCGTTTCTCGTCAACCGGAAGGCCACGGGTGTCCCAGTATTCCGATTTCGCCCGAGCGCCCAACATAGCCAACAACCCGGACACGTACGAGAAGGAAAACCAGGCCATCGACCCGTCCGGGGAACTCTGGCACGCGTTGCGTGACACAGCCGACTGGAGCGGCCGGACGGTGCTCGACCTGGGCTGCGGTACCGGATTCTGGCTGCCCCGCTACGCCGAACTCGCGGCCGAGGTCATCGGCGTCGAGCCCGATGACGCTCTCCGGGCTCTCGCGTCGGAGCGCATGGCGGGTTCGCCGGTACGGGTACTGGCCGGGTCGGCCGAGCACCTCCCGATGCCCGACGCCTCGGTCGACGTCATCCACGCCCGGTTCGCGTACTTCTTCCCGCCGGAGTGCGAAGCCGGCCTGGCCGAAGCCCTTCGCGTCCTGCGTCCCGGAGGCGCACTCGTCGTCATCGACAACGACCTGCGGCACGGCGAGATCGCCGAACTGCTCCGGCGGTCGGCCTGGGCCGAACCTCAGGGCACGGCCGGCGTGACCGACGAGTGGTGGCAGCGCCGCGGCGCCCGACGCCGGGAGGTGATGTCGGCGTGGGCGTGCCCCGAACCCGCCGAACTGGAACAGATCCTGCGGATCGAATTTCCGGCTGACATCGTCGACGACTGGCTCGGCAAGCATCCCGACCAGTCCTCGCTGAGTTACGGGTATGTACTGTTCGCGATCGGCCAGCACCTGGGATCGTGAGGCCGCGTCGTCGTCGGGCTTCCGGGGCGCGGGCCGGATTCGCGCGCAGTCGCCCGGTCAGCTCGCCGCCAGGACCCGTTCCAGCGTGGCGTAGCCTGCCGGTTCCCAGGTCGGCTTGCCTCCGGCAGACCGAGCCTGCCGTTCACCGGCATGCGCGGGCACGCGAGCACCGGCGAACGTAGCAAACCGAAGGTGCGCCACGGCGGATCGCGCTCACCCGGTGGTCGTGTACCTGACACCCACCCCCCGGGGCCCCTTCGCCACACCCCGCTTGAGCTGCGGTTCCCCGCAGGCTCTCGATCGAATCCGACCTCCCTCGACGATCTTCGAAGATTTTCTCGCGATTTCCGTGAAACACCACGGCGCCCTCGTGGGTGTCTTCTCCGTGACCGCCGAAGCGGTCGCGCTCACACCTACGGGGAGAGGAAATTCCTATGCGAGCGTTGCGAACGGGTCGACGTCTGCGCCAGGCGGCGGTCATCGTCGCCGCCGCGACCGGGATGGTCGTGGCGGGTGCCGGAGCCGCGCATGCGGCGACCGCACAGCTGGACAGGCACGTGGTCCCGGTCAACAACGACCACCTCTCGGTCACGTCCGGGCCGCTGGTTCTGTCGTACGACGGCACCCACTACTTCGGTGACATGCGGCTCTCGGTGACCAACGACAACCCCACCGCGGTGTCCGACGCCAACCTCAGCATCAACGTACCGGCCGGTCTGGTCGTCACCACCCTGTCCGGTGCCTCCGGGTGTGTCGGAAGCGCTCCGGTGAGCTGCGGTGTGGACACCCTGCAGCCCGGCACCACGACCGTGACCGTCAGCTTCGGCTCGTTCGCGGCACCGGCGGGCCGGGCCCGCGTCACGGCCGACGGCTCGGCGACCGTGACCCGGCTGGCGAACACCGCGCACCCGTCGGCGCGGGAGAAGACGAGGTTCCACGGCGTGCTGGCCTCGACGTCGGGTTCGGTGAGCCACCCGGTGGCCTACCAGCCGGCCGCGGTCAACGACCTGGGGTTGTCGGCCGGCACCGCGTCGGTCACCCGTCAGGACGACGGCTCCTACACGGTGCGGGTACCGGTGACCGCGCTGGACAAGAACGACGCCGCCAACCAGACGGCGTGGATTGAGCCGAGCACCACCCTGCCGAACGCGACTTTCACGGGCACCGACCCCGCCGCGCCGTGCACCATCGTCTGCTCAGTGCCGGGGTCGCCGAGTTGGATGTCGTCCGGCGAGTCCCGGTCCGTAGCCGTCCTGTACACCGTGCCCGCCGGTACAGCACCGGGTGTGTACGAGGTGACGGTCTACGGCGTCTTCAACTTCGACGAGGATGACGCGACGCCCGCGGACAACACCGTCACGGTGAGCGTGACGATTCCCGAGTGATCGAGCGATGTCGCGGGGCCGGGCGGTTACCGCCCGGCCCCGCTTGCGCTCTGCTCCCGGCCGAGGCACTGAGTTCAGGCGGACCGCTGCGGTCGCCCAGAGTCTGGTTCCGTGTCGTCGGCCGCTGTACTGCCCTGCTGTACGGCTGGTACGGAAGGAGCCGCCTTCGGCGGGCGTAACCTTCGCATGATCCACACCTTGACTCTCGTCCAGCCGTGCAGCTCCACCCAGAAGTTGACGAGCACGCAAGTCGGGATCCACCAGATAAGGCCGGACGCCCAGGTGTCGTTATTCAAGAAGTGGAGCGAGGCCGCCATGAAGACGCCAGCGAGAACGCTGCGGACAAGCAACTTCACACGACCAGCGCGCCGCATACCCGCCTCCTTCGTAGCGTCTGACCAGGAATGTACACAGCGACCGCCAACCGTCAGGCAGCGCAAACGGGGAGCGCGATCGACATGCGTTCCGCAGCACTCTGCCAAGTGTGGGTGAAGTCGACCCTGACAGAGCGGCGGTCTCTGGCGGCGTTGGAAATTCAGGCAGGTGTGTCGGTGGCTGAGGGGCGCCGAACGGTTCGACGTCTCCCCGCAGGCCGTGCGTCGCTCGGTGCGCTGCTGGCATCGGGATGGTTAAGGGCCTGAATCCCGATGAGCTGGGATGTTGGGCGAAGAAAATAGGGCCTATGAGGCACATCTTCCGACCCAGGCCGCCGGTGCCGACCAAGCCAACCCACCGAGCCACCCCGTACGAGGTGTTCTTCGACCTCGTGTTCGTGTTCGCCTTCATTCGGGTGGGGACGCTCATGGCACAGGCGCCGACGCCGCGCGGGCTGGCGCACGGCCTGGTGCTGCTGTTGCTGCTGTGGTGGCCGTTCACCAACTACGCCTGGCTGGCCAACCAGGTCCGCGCGGACGTTGGCTTGGTCCGGGCCGGAAACGCCGCTGTGATGGCCGCAATTTTTGTGGCGGCAATTGTCCTGCCTGGCGCGTGGCGGCACGGCACCCAGTCACTGACTGCCGCACTGACCCTGGCCCTCGTCTACATTCTGGTCCGGGCCATATATCTGGCCCTCCTCTGGCACATATCGGCCGATAATCCACAGCTACGCGCTTCGATGCGCTTGCGGGTCATACCGGTCTCGATGGGCTGGCCTGCGCTGCTACTGGGCGCGGTGCTCGGAGGCGAAACGCAGACGCTGTTGTGGGTCGCAGCGTTCCTCATCGACGGCGTCGGCGGCCTGCTCATCGCGGTGTTCGCCGGACACGCGCGGTTGCCCAGCACGAGCCATTTCGCCGAGCGGCACGGCCTGATCGTAATCATTGCGCTGGGTGAGTCGCTGGTCTCGGTCGGCGTCGGCGCCGGATCAGCGATCACCCACTGGCCGGTCCTGATCGCTGCGCTGCTCGCCCTCACCGCGGCCCTGGCAATGTGGTGGCTGTACTTCGAAAACGCCGCCGCCCCCGCCGGACAAGCCCTGGCCCGGATCCCCGTTGCGGACCGGACCCGAACCGGCGCCATCGCCTACAGCGTGGCTCATTTCCCGCTCATCGCCGGGATCATCTACCTAGCCCTCGGCATCGAGGTGGTCCTCCGCCACCTGGCCCACCACACCGCCGGAGCCCCGCTGGACTGGACCTCGACCGCAGCTCTGTTCGGCGGTCCGGCCCTCTATCTCATCGGCCGGGCACTGTTCCTTCGACTCACCGTTCGGCACACCCCACCCGCGCAGATCCTTGCGGCCGGCATCATCCTCGCGCTGCTGCCCGCCGCCCGACACCTTCCCGCCATCGCCGCCCTCGCCCTCATCGCCACCATGTTGATCGCCCTCGTCTGCTACGAACGGATGACGTGGCAGCCAACCGCCGCGGCAAGATGACCACCCCCGCTTTGCCGACCTGGCTCCGCGGGTCGAGCAGATTCTGCGGCTGGCCGAGGGGCAGGCCACTGCCATTCGCTCGGAGGCGCAGCGCGAGGCAGGGCGGATCGTGGCCGACGCCCGGGCTGGGGCGCAAGCGATCATCGAGAAGGCCCGGGAGCAGGCGCCATAGACCCCCGGGCCCGGATTACCCGATCGGCAGTTCGCGCCACTCTCCGCCCCGGCACATCCCCCGCTACTTGGCGTTGCACTGGTTCCAGCTAGATCACGAGTCGGAAGAATGCCTCGATCCTGGTCGCCACCAGGGGATATCGACAGTGGTTGGTGGTGGCTGCTGGTGGTCATCGGTCGACGTTTGACGGCCTGTGGACGGCCTGATCATGATGATGCTGTAGCTGTGATCGATGGACTAGCGGCAACGCGGTCGCTGCCTGTCGGATGCGAAATCCATTGGTTAGTAGCAACGGCTGAAGGTCCGCCACGGCCCATGGGGTTGCTGCAGTTTGCTGTTGGCACAGCATTCGTCGACGGACCGGCTCACAACAGGGTAGCGACGCCCGCGACCGCGCTAACGAGGGCCGCCAGCAGCATGAGCCCGTCGTACAAAGGTCGTCCCGGTGGCGTAGGTTGGGTCGCTGGCGACGTCTGCTGCGCTCGGGAACTAGCCGCGCGGACCCGTGGTCCACGGTTTCCAATCGCCGGGGCTTCGCGTCGAACCAGTCCGCCACTCAGCGCCGCGAACACCCGCCGTAATCGCTGCCAAAGATGGTCTGAACAGCCGATAAGCCAACCCCATCGCGACTTCGTGCAAGCGGTCCGCCTGGTGGTGATCTCACGGCAACGAAAGGGAAAGACGAAGATTAGATATGGAACGCCCAAGCTGAAGATGGTGAACAAGCCGGCCCGCAATCGATGCGCGGCAAAGAAGACAGCCGCGACGACCAGGAGGATGACGGCACCGGCAAGTCGATCCCGGCTTGTGATCTTGTCGGTAGACACGACAGCCCCTATCCCGCCGTTACCCAACGTGATGGCGTTTCGCGTTTCGGTAGTCACCGTAGCGGCGGCCATCAGTTGCGCTCGGTCTCGTGTCGGTAACTTGACGGTCTTGATTGCACGTCAGACGGGGTTGCTGGGGTCGATCGCGGTGCGATTCGAGGATTCCGGTAGCTGCGCCCGGATGCCGTACACCTATACGAAATCGGTCGCAATCCGCACGCGATACATCTATCGGTCAGCGACTCGGTCGCGTTGGTCTGCGATCCTGCGATGTATGGCCTTCATTTCGAGTCCTAGCCTCGCAGCAACCGCTGGTTCTTCCTCATGGCTGACCCCCGGTCTCTCGATCTCGATCTGCGCGTTGCTTTTCACCGTTGCATCGTTCTGGTGGATGAACGTCCGACGCGGCAAGCTGCGAAGCGCAAGGCCGCATTCCTTTGCCGCCTCATTTACGCAGCATGGTCTCCTAATCAACGTGCCGTTAGTGCTACACAATGATGGAGCCCCGCCGATCGTTATCCAGGATCTTCGTATGCGGCTCGATAAGAGGTTTGAAGTATCCCGACAATACCTGGAAGGGCAACCCGCTGCTGCCGACTCAGAGAGCGTCCAACCACCGGCTCCGGAGAGTCCGGAAGTATTGCCGATACAACTTTCGTGGCGTGCAACACGTCCTGCCGTGCAGCCCGAGCCAGGATCGCGGCCCCTGGCCGCACTCTTTCCTGTTTCGGGACGTACTGCTGTGCTTACATTTATTGAGTTCGGTCGGGACAGCCCGAAATCTTTGCCCCGGGGAGGCCCTTACATTGCGACGATTGAAGTGAAGCTGGCACACAAGCGATCCTGGTCGTCCCTCCTAACGTTCGATCTACACACCGAACTCGTCCATACACCGACTCACTACATTGCTTATAGCAACGATCCCGGCTGGCAACCGTGACCGCCGTGTCACGCGCTCGTCGTTGGTCCCGCATCGCCTCAACACTTCCCCTGGAGACTCCGTGACGCGTTGGTGGGAGATCACAATACCTGTAGCGGGAACGCTATCGGGGGTGTTGATCACGTCTTGGGTGCAGACGCGAAGCAGTGACCGACAACGGCGATATGACCGTGCGCTGCGGTTCTACGAAGACAAAAAAGATGTTTACGTGCGCTACCCGGTACTTGTGTCTGAGATTCGGAATATAGTGGCGCCCATCTTGCGCCGGACAAATGAAATAAATGCAAGGCAGACCGAGCTGCTTGCTGTCGAAAACCGGCGTCTAGCTATTATGGAGACAAATATCGCCGCTCTTGAGCGCATAAATGAAGACATAGCAATTCAGACCGATAAACTGCGAGACCAGTTGGGCCATTTGCCGGATGAGGCTTCCATTACGGTTGATGCGGCTGCGTGGCAGGTCCTTGACGAGACCAACGCTGCATTGAACGATGGTCGGTCGGAACTCGCCACCTTAAGCGACGAAGTCGGCGATGGTCTGGATGAAATTTGGTCTCAATGGCTCAGTGCAGCGCCGCTGTTCGCTGAACTCGATCGTGCGAATAATGTGATCGCCTTGTACTCGTCTCCTGAGGTAGTAGCAGCGGCCGACAAATTACGGTCAACTATGGGAAGCGCTCCAATCGCTGACTATATGCAGGCGGTAGAGGCATTTCGTGTAGCGGCACGAAGGGATTTGCAAACAGGAACATGGTGATTGGTCGTGGGACTTCTTAGTCAGTTAGGTCGAGCCATTCTCGGCACCTGCCTCTTTGTCATCCGCGCTGGTTATCACGAGGGTGGTCGTTGGTCCGAAATGGCCGCCCTTCGGTTGCAAGGCAAGATCGTCTCCAAAACGTCTCCAAGAGGCGCCCTTCACCAGGGAAACAGGCCACCGGGTGCAAAACGAATGGTGAACACAAAGAACCAGATAGCGAGCACAAGTAGGATGGCAAGCAGAAAGAAATTGTTGATTGCCCCGCGAACGCGAATCTTCTCTACGGCCGGAATAAGTAGAGGAACAACCCCTATCATGGTCCCAGTATCTGCGACCCAGGTTGCCGTGTGGTCAAGAGATCTACCATATACCACACTCATGAGCGTTACGCCCAGGCTTGCGAATGCGCCAATGAGTCCAAGCTGCATGCTTAGAGAATGGTCATTCGCGCTGCGTGTTTCATCGCTTTGGCGGGGCAGCAACTTAGCTTCAACGACGAGAGCGACCAGCAGGGTGGCATCGACTTGCGCAACAGTCGCGGCAGCGTCAGGGGTCACGAGGGTAGGGTATGGCCCCGCCGCCACTGTCAAACATGCCGCTGTCAATCGATCATTGACAATCAAACGTCTATCGCCGCCCCGTACGCCGTCGACCCGCACCCTGTGGAGCGGGCCGGTTCTGGGGCCGCCACTACCCGCGCACCGTAACCG
Organism: Rugosimonospora africana; assembly: GCF_016862975.1. Classification (GTDB taxonomy): domain Bacteria; phylum Actinomycetota; class Actinomycetes; order Mycobacteriales; family Micromonosporaceae; genus Rugosimonospora; species Rugosimonospora africana. The sequence goes on along the minus strand of NZ_BONZ01000027.1, from coordinate 192,656 downwards.
GTCGTGCCACGCTGGCGGCCCCGGGTTCGGCCTGCTCGGCTCGCCCGGGTCGACGGTGGGCGGGGCGAGCTGCGCAACCACTCACGGACCGCGACGCGCGTACGGGGTTTCCGGCCCCGGTGCCCGAGCGCCCCCGCCGGAGGCACCGCCCTTGACCCGCGAACCGCAACCCGCCCGGCGGCGCGGCGTGGCTGCCACGCCGCGCGCCCAGACCCCGCCCGGCCGGCTGCCGGCGCCCCACATCATCAAAGCTCCGTGCTGTCGACTGGCGGCCCGGGGCTTTCTGCATAACGCGCCAGCCGGCGGGGACGCCCGCGAGCCGTCGGCCGTCGCAGCGACAGCGGAGCGGCCGCGGCTCGCCCCCGCTGGAGGCTGGCGCGAGCGGCCCGTATCGGGCCGCTTTAAAGTCGTACAGAAACTTTGCGCACGATCACGCCGGTGTGCCGGCCGGGCGCCTCCCTGGGGCTGGCGTTGCACCGGGTTGCCACGCTGTCGACGTGGCGGAATTGAAAGGCCCGAGCGGCTTGCGGAAGTTCGCCCGCGACGTCGGCGTGAACGTCCTGGCCAACCTCTGCGCGGCGGCAGTCATCTATCTTGCCGCAGTGGCCGGCGGTTACCTCTCCAGGAACCCAAGAACGGAGTTCGCGGCTGTCGGGGTCCTCTTTGTCGCGGGGGTCATACCTCTCAGCCTGCTGATCTCGAACGTCACCCGCGCTGCGGACCGGCGCTTGGACAAATGGGTTTCGAGGATTCGACCACAGTTGTCAGATTTCGACCGCGCGCAACTGGTTGCGCAACTGGGCGCGTGGGCTGGAGTCGGCCTCGTGGTGGTGCCCTACGCCGCGCTAACGGCGGCGGTGTTAGCGCTTCTTCAGGTGGCCCGATAGAACATGCGTGCTAATCTCAGGCCATGGTCGAACCGGGCGGCCTGGTCCTCTGGCACAACCCGAAGACTGGTCGACAGGAGTGGAAGAACTTGATGCCCGAGCAGTGTCGCAGCGGGCACGCCTTGGTGCGTGACGTGATCCACCTGAGCTGGCGGGGTTGCATGTGCCGGCCGGCTGGGGTTGGTGGCCACACGCTCGTGATCTGCATGACGTGCGGCGACACACAGCTCCTGCCGACGTGCCTCACCCCTCTGTGAGGTCGGCTCAGCCGGCGTCCTGAAGTAAGACATCGAGAGTGTCCTTGAACGAGGCTGCGAAGCTTGCCAACGCCGCCGCCCCCTTGGCTGCCGAGCCGAGTGAGGGCCGTCCGATGACACCTGACGTGGTGTAGGCACTCATTCCGAGGCTGAGCAGGTGCGGACGGTCGTCGGCGAGCCAATCGGCCGTCTCATTACCCGGCCGCACGACATCTGGGCATACATGCAGCAAGATCGACGTCTCCGCTTCTCCTGCGTGCATGTCCTCGTGAACGGTCGTTTCCATGCCCGCGTCTGTCCTGGCCTTGATCCAGTCGGCTGTCTGTGGAAACAGTGCCATCCGTGGGCCGCCCACGGAGGCTTCCTGGACCACATTGGACAGAACATAGTTACCGCCGTGCCCGTTGATGACGACCAGGCGGTCAACGTCGCTGTGCGACAGTGACGCTGCAATATCGTTGATCACGAGGTGCAGCGTCCGGGCGCTGATGCTTACCGTGCCTGGCCATCCTGCGTGTTCGTGCGAGCATGCAATCGTGATCGGTGGTAGCAGCGCTACCGGATACGACTTCGCGATCTCCCGAGCGATTGCGCTCGCGACGAGAGTGTCGGTCGACAACGGCAAGTACTCGCCGTGCTGCTCGTAGCTGCCTACCGGCAGCAGGGCCACACGGGTATCCAGCGAGGCGACTTCGGCTGACGTCGCCACCGAGATCAGGTGGTCCAACGTGTCTCTCCTCACCCTGCGATGAGCTCCCGGATCTGACCGTTCAGATCCGATACTCCCTCATCACGGCGCCACGGCGTCAGTCGGGTTCGTAGCCGAAGAAGTTCATCCACTGACCGACTAGACATCGCGATCTTGACTACGGACACTGCGCGGCGACCGGTCGCACACGCTCGTTCGATGTCGCCGCGACCGACGTAGGCCGTAGTCAGCCGCGCAAGACACAGTCCTTGATCACGCCGAAGCCCATCACTCGGCCAACCAGCCAGGCTCCGCTCGTAGACCGGGATCGCGGCATCGTACATGTCCATAAGGTTCCAGCAGGTCGCTGCTTCCATCTCGATGTAGGAGGGGTTGCAGTAAGACGCCAGGTCGTCATCATCGATGCGCGCACGGTGAATCTCCCGGTCAGATGCCTCGATGCTGCGCATGCAGTCTGACGACTGACGCAGCGTGGCATGCGCACGTGCTCGTTGACTGAGAATCAGAGCACGGATGCGCGCCGGCAGCTTCTCCCCGTGGCGCAACGCCGCCTCCGTCAGGCCGATGGCCCGCTCGGGCCGCCCTTGGTCGATGGCGATATTGGCCTTTCGCATCAAGACGTAAGCTGCCTTGTAGGCGTCGTCCGCTTCGAGGGCGAAATCCATTGCACGATCCGAAAACGACATCGCTTTGTCAGAGTCGCCCGAGTCTTGATAGAGCCACCCAGTGAACTCGTTATACTGACAGGCAAGATGTGTCAACTCTGCTTTGACAGTGTTTCGCGCCGAAGGCAATAGGTGGTCGAGAAGTGTCGCCTGCGCCTTCACGACCTCTACGAGATGATGCGGACCAAGCAGGTTGTCTGCGCGGATATGTTCGGCGAACACGTTGCGGAAGTAGTTGACGGTGTCGGTACTGATGGCGGGGACGACTCGGCGCGTGCCGGTGCGTTGGGCATCCTGTCGGCTGATGAAACCAAGCTCGTCCGGACTCAGGCCGTAGACCTTGCACAGAAGACGCTGGTACATCGCTTCGGCAGGTTGGCCGTTCTCCCAACGAGACAGCATCGTCTTCAAGCTGGCTGCACTCGCGATCGGTGTACCGTCTCGTGCCGCCTGCTGCTGAACCGCTCGAATCACCTGCGCCTGCTTCCACCCTCGGTCAATGCGCGCCGCCTGGAGCGGAGTTGTCGGCGTAATCTCAGAACTTCCGAAGCTCACGTGCTGACTCCCTATACCAATGCAGGAACCGCATTGCCAGTGTGACGCACACGAATGCGGTTGTCACCGGTTAACAGCATCGAGTTGCCTTGAGTTAACCGACGTCGTCTGACGCCTTCTACCTCTGGCGAGGTGTCATGGATATGCGAGTCAAACAGCTCGCGACACCGAGCCAGCGTCCACAAGGGATGCGCTCATCAACAGGAGGAACGTAGTGAAGATCTACGTGGACACCGCAGGTAAGCAGCTCACGGCGTCGAAGGACCCGGAGCCGAAGAACGACCAGCATGGAAAGCAGCGCAACGAGAAGGACACCGGGCGTCCTCTGTGGTCGACCCAGGTCTTCGTGATGGACGAGACCGGCGGCGAGGTGATCGCGGTGACGACGGCGGGAGAGAAGCCGTCCGTTCGCCAGGGTCAGCTCGTGCAGCCCGTTCAGTTGGAGGCCGTGCCGTGGTCGATGGAGCAGAACGGCAAGGCGCGTAGCGGCGTCTCGTTCCGCGCTGCGGAGATCAAAGCGGTTGAGGTTCGTACGGCTAAGTAGTCCCACCCCGGCGTCATCGGGTTGTGTCACCTAGCCACCGTGTCCGTGGCTTCATCTCCTTAGCGGGCAACCTGTTCCGCTACCGGTCAATGTTCGGCTGCGCGCATGCGGTCCTGACCGTTGTTGACCACCGAGACGGGTGGTCGAACCTCCAGGGTATGGCGCGGGGTCGGTACCGATCTGCGAAATCTGCCGACCTCGCCGCCCTACCTGGACCCATCCCATCAATCCCCTTGCCGGGAGGACGAGTCATGCCCAAGTTTAGCGGACGCGGCAACCGACGCGGCTTCAGCCGTTCGGGCGGCACGGTCACCGTGCTGGAAACCCGCGTACACCGCTCCTCGGCCCGCAACGCGCGGGTCGCGTTCATCCTCACCACGATCGTGATCGCCCTGTTGACGATGACGATCGCGTCGGACTACATGAACCCGGTCCTGGCCCTGCTGCTGGCCGCCGGGCTCGGCCCGATCGTGGGCGCCCTGGTCTGGGTCGTCGTTCGGATCTGGCCCGTGCTGCGGGTCCTGTGGTGGTGGACACCGGAAATCACCTCTGCCCTGGCCCTGGTCTACGGCTGGTTGTGGTTCGCTGACGCGACAGACTTGGTCGTACGGCTGATCGTGGTAGCGGCTCTGGGTGGGTCGTTCGCGATCCCACCGGTACGCCGCCGCGTGTGGGCTGTGGTGCTGTGCCTGTTCGTCAGGCATCGGCTGCGGGTGTGCTTCGCCCAGTTCATCATCGCCAACCAGTCCGGCACTCTGCCGTTCATCCTGATGGCCCGTCCCACCCCGGTGGGTGAGCGGGTCTGGATCTACCTTCGGCCCGGCCTGGACCTGACCTACCTCCAGGCCAGCGCCGAGAAGATCGCGGTCGCGTGCAGCGCCGCGCAGACCGTCATCGAACGCGTTAACCCGAGCAATGCCGCGTTCCTGCGGGTGGACATCAAGCGCCGTGAGGTGCTGACCGCCACCGTCAAGCCCGGCCTGACTGACCTGGTGGGCGCCGACGGTACCCCGATCGACGACACCACGGCTGTCATCGCGCCCAGCGCGCTGGACCTGCCCGACGTGGCAGACCCGGCCGTCAAGGCGGCCAAGCCGGCCACCACCCGGACCGTTCCGCCGGCACGCCCGGCACCCGGCCCGGTCTTCCAACCCACCTCGGTCACCTCGGCAGACGGCGAAGACGTCTCCGACCTGATCGACTTCTAACCCGTGGCCGGTGCGGCACCCGCCCTTTCCGGGGTTCCGCACCGTTCACGCCCCCTTCAAGGAGGCGCACACCGTGAAGCGCACCACCACGGCACCACCCGTGGGGGAGGTGCCTACCGCATTCGGCATCTCGACCGCCCCGGACGGGGTTCCGGTCGCGCCGATGCTGTCCATGTTCGACCCGATGTTCATCGGGATCGACGAGTTCGGCCAGGCCGTCACCCTCGACCTGGTCTTCCACAACATCCTCGTGGGCGGCGAACCCGGCGGCGGAAAGTCGGGGCTGCTCAACACCATCACCGCCTACGCGGCCATGGCGGACAACACCCGCCTCGTCCTCTTTGACGGCAAGCTCGTCGAGCTGGGGCCGTGGATGGACATCGCTGACGAGTTCGTCGGCCCCGACCTGGAACACGCCCTGTCGGTACTGCGCCGGCTCCAGGTCGTCATCAACAACCGGTACGCCTGGCTACGCGCCCAACGCCGGCGCAAGCTGGACCGCCAGGACCGCATGTCGGTCATCCTCGTCGTCCTCGACGAGCTGGCGCTGTACTCCGCCACCTACGGCACCAAGGACCAGCGCGAGGAGTTCGACCGGCTGCTACGTGATGTGGTAGCCCGTGGCCGCGCTTGCGGCGTTCCGGTCGTTGCCGCGACTCAGCGGCCGTCGGTCGACATCATCCCGACCAGCCTGCGGGATCTGTTCGGCTACCGGGCGGCGTTTCGCTGCACCACGATCAACTCATCTGACATCGTGCTCGGCCGCGACTGGGCATCCCAGGGCTACTCGGCCAGCGACATCGACCCAGAAAACCGGGGCATGGCGTACCTGTTGGCCGAGACCGGTGTCCCGCGACGGATCAAAGCCGCGTACCTCAACGACGCGGAGATCTACCAGATCGCGGACTACATGGCCTGGATCCGCCGCACCAACACCACCGCTCTGAGCGGCACAGCGGCCTAACCACACCTCACCACGGCAAGAACCCGGGGCCGGCCCATGGCCTGGCAGCTAACAGCCGACCCCGAACCCATCCACCACCCACGAAAGGACGTGGACAAGTGCACCGTACCCAAAAACCGGTTGGCCTGGCTATTGCCGAGCCGACACCCGCTGACATCCTGCGCCGCGCAGCCCGTCTCCTTGGCCTGTATGGCCGGACCTGGGGCCGTGAGACCGCGCAGCAGGATGGATCTATCCCGGCGGCCGCCGTTGTTGACGGCCTCCGAGCTGCGACCGTCGCACTGACCGAACCGCACTCCACCGTCGCTGTCGCCTACGACCGGGTGGTCCGCCAGCTCGCGAACACGATGTGGCGGTCGGGCCTGATCGCCGAGTGCGACTACTACGGAAGCTGGTGCCTGACCAGCAACCAAATCCTCATCAACTGGCTCACCCGCTCCATCCACAGCGTGGACCAGGTCGTCGACCTGTTCACCGCTGCCGCTGCTGAGGCCGACAACGCTGGCGGTGTCCGATGACGGACACCCTTGCAACCCCAGTCGAACCCATCCAGCCGACCCCGGCTGACACCCTCCGGCACGCCGCCCTCTATCTGCGGCGGCACGGCTGGACCCAGGGCGTCTACTACGCCCGACGCAACGTCAATGAGGTGACCGGAGAAGCCTCTCCGAACCCCACCCCATCGGTCTGCGCCCTCGGCGCTATCGCCATGGCCACCTACGGCCGGCCCGTCGATTACCCGTTCAACCCCGGCCACATCGACGCGGACGTGTTCCGCTACACCTCTGAAGTCCTTCGAGACCACCTCGAACTGCACGTGTTCGGCCCGCCGGAGCACTGGTGGGAGGACCGAGCCACTGTCGAGGACTGGAACGACCACCACGCCGTCTCCATCGACGAGATCATCGAGACCCTTGAAGCCGCCGCCCACGAGTGGGACTCCTTCAACGGTATCCCGACCGCCCCCGACACCGCGACCGAGCACACCTCGGGCGGTGCCGAATGAGCAAGAACACTGCCAACCCCAGGTTGACACCTGACCCGCGACGCAGGGTCGTGGAAAACGACGAGTTCGCCGCGTTCGCAAGGCGCATCGTCCTGGCCTACGGCCGGCGCGTCGCCGCCGGCGACATCGAAGCCCTCGCCGACCTCATCCGGCTCGGCGACGCCGTCGAAACCGCCACCCGAGAGGCCGTAATGGGCCTGCGGAAAAAGTGGGGCTACTCCTGGACCGAAATCGCTACCCGGCTGCGCATCAGCCGGCAGGGCGCACAACAGCGCTGGGGCGGTGACGACCAATGACTTTCCCCGATCCCGTTGACGTAGACCGAATTGTTTGGGCAGTCAACACCCTGAGCCGTCGTCGGGTCGACGCCGTGCTCGACGACATCCGGAAAACGTCTGGACACAACGCAGCGCGTCAGGCGCTGGCTGAGGCCACCGTCATCATCATCGGTCGTCCGAACGACTACCGGCCCCGACACCGTCGCTCGAGCAGCCGCACCATCAATCGTGCGGGGGTCACATCATGACCGCCGCCATCCATAACCCCGAGCTGGACAAGCTTATCGCCCGGGGCCTTTACCTGGAGTTCTACGACCCCAACGGGATCCGCTACGGCTTCCCGACCTTTCCCTACCGGTGCGCACCGGACGGGTATGCCACCCGCCGCCAGTTGCGCGCTGCTGGTCTACGCCCGGGTGGGCAACCCGTGGTCGCGCAAATCCTCTGGCGTCACCGCAAAAGCCAGCGGGTCGCCTACCTCTACCCCACCGCGGGCGCCAAACCCAAGCGCACCGCTACCCCCGCCCAACGGGCCGCCATCGAGCGGGCGTTGTTGGCGCGTCGTACCTGCCCGACCTGCCAGCAGGTCAAGGACTACTTCATTCCCCGCCGCTACGGCGAATGCCTCGACTGCATCGGAGGAAACCGATGACCACCAACACCACCAAGGCCGCCCCGAAGACCCGGGCCAGGAAGCCCCGCACCACCGCTACCGCGCCGGTCGTGGTGAGTTTTTCGAACAGTCTGCTGGCCTACCTCGACATCGCGTTGACCGGCCCGCTCGGCCCCGGCGGTGTTGCCCACCGCATCACGCGGTACCTCGTCACCGAGGAAAACAGCCACGGCGCGTACGTCAAGACAAGCGTGATCGGCGCCGCGTGCCAGCCGATCATTGACCGACCGGTCATCGGTACGGACGACGACACCGAGACCGCACCGGTCACCATCTGCCGAGCTGTCAGCGCCGCACTGGCGCAATCCCTCGGCGTCACCCGCTGCACCGACACCGCCTGCTACCCCGTCCAGGCCGACGAGCTGCCCGGCGGTGCCCGATGACCACACGCTACGGCTTCGGCCCCTCCAAGCTCCGTGGTCTTCTCCCGGCAGAAACATCGGCCAGCACATCCGGCGAAGCTGTCTGCCTGCTTACTGTGAAGAACGCAGGATTTCTCGTCATCGGTGAGAACGGTGACACGTGCTACTGCTGCCGTTCCCGCGAATTCCTCAACGTTCGCACCCGTGACGGTGCCCCGATAACCGTTCCTTGCCCGGTCTGCCAGACCGACCAATGGCGGCAACGGCTTGATGCCACGCGGTCGACCAATCGTTGGGCCGCTGCATCGGACCTGGAATACCCCACCATGACGGTGGCGGTACCGGGCCACAACCTGACGCTGATGACGGTCGGCGGTGACTGCCGCGTATGCCGGGCCACCGGCACCGTTCATCTCTGGTTGTCCTGGGACGGCGAGGGCTGCCCCTGGACCGAACGCTTCCCCTGCCCGGCCTGCTGGCCGAACAAGTGGGAAACCGACTGGGCCGAATGGTCCCTCGCCTTGGAGGCGTGGCTGTGATCCTTCCCCGGCTGGCCGGCTGCCCGTACTGCATAGACGGATACCAGCCGGCCGGGGTCGATCTCTACCTCGGCCCCGTCTACATGGCCTGCCAAATCTGCATCGACAACGACGCCATCGACGTGTGCGCGGACTGCGGCTGCGACTCCCTGTTCCCCGCCTTCACCTCCGCGCACCGTCTCGCCGAACACCTCGCCCGATACGGGCTCGCCCCGGTGCTGTGCCTGGGCTGCTTCGGCATCACCGACTTCCGCGCCATCGAAGACCACTCGGGAGGCACCCGATGAACCTGCAACTAGCCCGGGTCCTACCGACCCGGCTACGCCACCAATCCCGCGTCCTGGAAATCCAGTGCCCCGTGTGTGGGCAGTGGCGCAAACCGCGTCACATCCGCATCCCGGCCATGGTCTGCCGGAACTGCGAAACCACCGACAACTTCCAAACCTGGATGGCCTCGCCCCGACGCCAGCTCGTCACCGGAGGCACCCGATGAAGAAGCCCACCACCGGAGAGCCGCGACTGGCCTCCGTCGTGTCCTGGGCGGTCCTGGCCGCCTCCTTCGGCCTGTCCGCCTCAACCTGGATCGCGCTGGCCGTCATGGCCGGCTTCACCACCACACTCCACATCGGCATCCGGGACCTGGCCCTCACCGCGCATCTGGCCTGGCTCTTGCCCGTCGCGGTTGACGGGTACGTCGTGACGGCCCTGGTGCTCTGGATGGCACCGGTACCCGCCACCGTCGCCGAGTTCGCCAAGAAGAACACCTACGCCGCCGCCGGCCTCGGCGTCGTCGTGCAATCCCTCTACCACGCGCTGCACATCGGATCGCAGCCACACAGCCACCTCTGGCAAGCAGTGCTCGCCGCCGTGGTTGGCGCGTTTCCTCCCGCCGTGGCCGGCCTCGCCGTCCACATGCGCGCACTCATCCGCCGCGAAAGCCAGCACACCGCGCCGGCCCACACCAGCGGCACACCGGCACTGGTCGATACCGCAGAGGGTGACTCTGCGTCGACAAACACCAGCTGGCAAACCTCAACCCACAGTGACCCCATCCCGGTCACACCGGTACCCGTCAACCCGGCCGAACCCATCGCGGTGCCGGCCCACCTACTGCCCACGGCCCGGTTCGTGGTCACCAACTACGAATCCAGCACCGGACAGACCATCACCCCTGAAGAACTGTCCGTGCGGATGTCCATCGACCAGGACACCGCCGCGCGCATCCTCGCCACCGTCGACCCCACCCGCCACACACCGGCAACCCGGGTCAACGGCACCCACCCGCACGTCGCCGCGATCGGCGGCGCGCAGTGACTATCTACGCCGTGGCCGTGCATCACCTGATGCACACCTGCCCGGCCGACCCGACACCACACCCCGTGTCGACCACCCGAACCGTGGTCAACGTGGTACCGGGTCGTCCCTGCCAAACACCGGTCACCATCCGGTGCGGCCACACCACCGCCGTCATTCCCTGCGGGCGGCACGAACCCCCCGACCGGCAATGCGGCGCCTGCCGCACCGCCGTGACCACCACGCAGATCACCACCACGGACCTTGACCAGTACGCCCGAAACCGGGCTGGCCGTGGAGCATCCGCGTGACCGCACCACTCTCGACGCTCAGGATCACGCCCCGGGGCACCACCGCCCGGGGCGCGGTCTCGAACGCCGAGCCCACCGGCCTGCAACCCCCCGGCATCGCCGCCAGCCAGGCCCTACAACGGGCGAGTCAGCCAGGTTACTTCCAGTGGCTTGACCATGTCCGGGCCGCGTCCGGGTGCACCCGGCCGATCCGGCTGGTCGGCGACATCTACACCGCCCGCCGCACCGGCCCCGGCACCGCCGAAATCCTCGACATCCGGCACACCGACCAGTTGCCCGACACCACCATCTACAAGGCGTGCGGGAACCGCCGAGCCTCGGTATGCCCCGCCTGCGCCCGCACGTACCAGAACGACGCCTACCAGATCCTGCGGGCGTTCCTCATCGGCGGCAAAGGCGTCCCGGACACCGTCGCCCAACACCCGGCCGTGTTCGCCACCTTCACCGCCCCAGGCTTCGGTCTCGTTCACACCCGCAAGGTCAAGCAGCACACGTGCACCAACCGCAAACGCTGCGACTGCCGAGCCGAACCCTGCCGCGCACGCACCCACGGCGACACCGGCCTATGCCCGCACGGAAACCCCACCGTCTGCTTCACCCGCCACGACCGCGCAGACAAGACACTGGGCAAGCCGTTCTGCCTGGACTGCTACGACCACCCACACCAGGTCGTGTGGAACCTGTTCTCCACCCAACTGTGGCACCGCACCAAAGAGGCGATCGAACGCTACCTCCAGCAGCTCGCCAAACGACGCGGCATCCCCCGCGTCCAGGTCCTCACCTCCACCGGCAAGGTGCGCTCGGTTCCCCCGGTGCGGGTCGCGCACGGCAAAGCCGCCGAATTCCAGACACGCGGCGTCGTCCACTTCCACGCCCTCCTGCGCATCGACGGCGTCGACCCCACCGACTCAGCCGCGGCCGTCCCCCCACCGGCCGGATTCAGCTCCCTGGACCTGGAAGACGCCATCTACCACGCCGTCACCCACATCGACCTGACCACCCCGACCCACCCCGACCAGCCCGAAGGCTGGTACATCCAATGGGGCGACCCGGACAAGGGCATCGACGTCAAACACATCACCCTGGGCGGCACTCTCGACGTCACCGACGGCATGGCCGCCGGCTACCTCGCCAAGTACTCCACCAAATCCACCGAGGCCACCGGACACCGCTCCACCCGACTGACCGCCGAAACCATCAACGAGCGCGCCGACCCCGACGGCGACCACAACGCCCGCCTCATCGACGCGTGCTGGCAACTCGGTCGTCTCACCGACACCCCCGTACCCGTACCCCTGCGGCAGCGGCCCACCCCGCCACGTCGCGCGACCGCCCTCGAAGCGCCCTGGACGTGCCCGAACTGCGGCCGGCATACCCGCCTGCGGGTCTGCCCGACCTGCGAGCCCACACCGCAACCCAAGCTTGACACCAAACCGGCCAACGACGGCGACCCCAACCCCTACCTCCGACTACGCCGTTGGGCGCACATGCTCGGCTTTGGCGGCCACTTCCTCACCAAAGCCCGACGCGGCTGCCCCACCTTCACCCTGCTCCGCACCAACCGCGTCACCCACCGACGCCAACACGACGACGACCAGGCCCCCGGGCTCATCCGCACCGCCGACCACACCGACGAAGAAACCATCCTCATCGTCGGCATCTTCGACTTCGCCGGCGTCGGCTGGCACAACACCGGAGACGCACTCCTCGCCAACACCTCCGCCGCCATGGCGCGCGCCCGACACGACGCCGCCCGCGAAGAACTCACCCACGAAATCGGCTCCACCCCCGCCATCTCATCGCATGCTGCTTGACCAAGGAGGAGAGGCTCGATGAGCGAGCCAATTACTCAACTCGATTCCACACCACCCGACCTGGAAGCCCTGTGGACTGTTACTGATGTGGCCCGATATCTGCGCGTACCCGTCGAGACACTGCGGTACTGGCGCAAATGCCGAACCGGTCCTCCAGCTGTTCGGCTCGGCAAGCACCTTCGTTATGACCCCGCCGCCGTACGCGCCTGGTTCGCCAACCAGGCCGCCGCCTGACTCAGAGAGGAATCCCATGGCCCACATCGAAGACCGCTGGTACCGAACCGTCATCATCGACGACAAGGCGACTCAGGTGCCTAAGCCTGGCTGTGGCAAGGGCATGCGCTACCGGGTGCGCTACCTCGGACCGGAGGGCAAGGAGAAGTCTGAGTCGTTCCCTGACCGGCATAAGCGTCAAGCGCAAGCCTTTCTCAACAGCGTTCAGGCCGACCTGCTCAAGGGAACCTATATCGACCCGGACGCTGGCCGGCTCACCCTCAAGTCCTACGCCGACGAGTACTTCGCCGCCGCTACGTGTGACGAGTCCACCCGCGAACGCCTGGAGCGACAGTTCCGACTGCACGTCTTCCCCACCCTCGGTGGCCTGGCCCTGGCCGCGATTCAACCGGCCACCGGTCGTGCCTGGCAGCACCGCCTACAGGAGTCGGGACTGGCGGCCAGTTACCGCCGCAACCTCTTCAACGACCTGTCCATGGTTCTCAACGCCGCCGTTGATGACCGGAAGATCCTGAGCAACCCACTGGCTGTCAAGACCGTCAAGGCGCCCCGTTATGTCCCGGCCAAGGTCGTCCCTTGGTCGAGCAAACAGCGAACCGCGTTTCGGGCCGCCATTACCCCCCGGTATCGGGTCGCAGTTGACCTAGGTGCCGGCTGCGGCCTGCGGCAAGGTGAGATCTTCGCGGTCAGCCCGAACGACATCGACACCGACCGGCAAATCTTGCATGTGGTTCGGCAGATCAAAATCGTCCGAGGTCGAATGATCTTCGCTCCACCCAAAGGGGGCAAGCTCCGTGAGGTTCCCCTACCGGACTCCGTGAGCACTCGACTCGTCGAGCACGCCAAACAGTACGCACCGGTCCTGGTGACCCTGCCGTGGGCCACTCTCGATGGCGAACCGGTCACGGTGCCGCTCTACCTGTCCACCGGGCACGGTGATCCGGTCGGTCGCAGCGGCTTCAACACCAAGGTTTGGAAGCCCGCGATCCGGGCCGCCGGGATTTCGGATACCAGGCAGAACGGCATGCACGTGCTTCGACACACCTACGCCTCGGTCCTGCTGGATGCCGGAGAGAGCATCAAGGCCCTCTCGCTCTATCTCGGTCACGCCGACCCCGGCTTCACCCTCCGGGTCTACACGCATCTGATGCCGACCAGCGAGGACCGTACCCGTCGCGCCATCGATCGGGCGTTTGACGGCCCAACCAAGGCGGCACGGCCTGTACACGGCCTGGAAGCGTGATCAAAAAGCGTTCTGCCTGGTCAACGGCTCTCTCCGCGCTACTTGGCGTTGAAGTAGTTGGCCTCCGGGTGGTGTACCACCAGAGCGTCCGTCGACTGCTCCGGCTCCAGCTGGTACTCCTCCGACAGCTGTACCCCGATCCGGTCCGCACCCAGGATGTCCACCAGCTTCGCCCGGTCCTCCAGATCCGGGCAGGCCGCGTACCCGAACGCGTACCGGCAGCCCCGGTATCCCGTGCGCAGCAAGCCGTCCAGGTCCGCCGGGTCCTCGTCCACCAGCGCCCGGCCGTCCGGCAGCGTCAGCTCCGAGCGGATCCGTCGGTGCCAGTACTCCGCCAGCGCCTCGGTCAGCTGCACCGACAGGCCATGCACCTCCAGGTAGTCCCGGTACGCGTTGCCGGCGAACAGCTTCGCCGTGAACTCGCTGACCGGCTGCCCCACCGTCACCAACTGGAACGCCACCACATCCAGCCCGGCCGGGTCACCGGCGGCAGACCCGGAACGCGAGGAGACCGGCCGGGAACGGAAGAAGTCCGCCAGGCACAGCCGCCGCTCCTGGCGCTGGCGCGGGAACGTGAACCTGGCCCGTTCGGCGCGCCCGTTCTCGTCCAGTACGACCAGCGTGTTGCCCTCGGAGTAGGCCGGGAAGTACCCGTACACCACCGCGGCCTCCAGCAGTTGGTCCGCCGCCAGCCGGTCCAGCCAGTACCGGAGCCGTGGCCGCCCCTCCGTCTCCACCAGCTCCTCATAGGACGGTCCGGAACCGCCCCGCGAGCCGCGCAGCCCCCACTGCCCGAGGAACGTGGCTCGCTCGTCGAGCAACGCCGCGTACTCGGCCAACGGGATGCCCTTGACCACCCGGGTACCGAAGAACGGCGGCCGGGGAACGTCCACGTCGGCCGCGACGTCCGAGCGCACCGAGTCGTCGGCCAGGTCCGGCAGCGTCGCGTCGACCAGCGCGCGCTGCCGCTCCCGCCGTTGCCGGCGTGCCGCAAGGACCGCCTCCCGCTGCCCGTCGACCGCGACCGCGTCGCCCCGCTTGGTGGCCATGACCCGGTCCATGAGCGACAGCCCCTCGAACGCGTCCCGGGCGTAGTGGACCTGCCCCGGGTACATCGAGCGCAGGTCGTCCTCGACGTACGCCCGGGTCAGCGCCGCACCCCCGAGCAGCACCGGCCATCGCTGCGCCACGCCCCGGCTGCCCATCTCCTCGAGGTTTTCCCTCATCACGACCGTGCTCTTCACCAGCAGGCCGGACATGCCGATGGCGTCGGCGTCGTTGCGCTCGGCGGCGTCGAGGATCGCGGTCAGCGGCTGCTTGATGCCGATGTTCACGACGGTGTAGCCGTTGTTGGACAGGATGATGTCGACCAGGTTCTTGCCGATGTCGTGCACGTCGCCCTTGACCGTCGCCAGCACGATGGTGCCTTTGCCGGCCTCGTCGGTGGAGTCCAGGTGCGGTTCGAGGTACGCGACGGCTTTCTTCATCACCTCCGCGGACTGGAGGACGAAGGGCAACTGCATCTGACCCGAGCCGAACAGCTCGCCGACGGTCTTCATGCCCGCCAGCAGCGTGTCGTTGATGATCGCCAGAGCCGGACGGTCGACCAGCGCGGCGTCCAGGTCTGCCTCCAGGCCGTTCGGTTCGCCGTCGACGACGCGCCGTGCCAGCCGTTCGGCCAGCGGCAGCGCGGCCAGTTCCTCGGCCCGCGACGCGCGCGCCGAAGCGGCGTCGACGCCCTCGAACAGCTCGATGAACCGCTGCAGCGGGTCGTACCCCTCGCGGCGCCGGTCGTAGACCAGGTCCAGGGCCACCTCGCGCTGCTCGTCCGCGATGCGGGACATCGGCAGGATCTTCGAGGCGTGCACGATCGCGCTGGTCAGGCCGGCCTGCCGGCACTCGTGCAGGAACACGGAGTTGAGCACCTGGCGGGCGGCCGGATTGAGGCCGAACGACACGTTGGAGATGCCGAGGGTGAAATTCACCTGGGGGTACCGGCGGGAGATCTCCCGGATCGCCTCGATGGTCTCGATCGCGTCCCGCCGCGTCTCCTCCTGGCCCGTGCTGACCGGAAACGTCAGGCAGTCGACCAGGATGTCGGACAGTTTCATGCCCCACCGGCCGGTCAGGTCCTCGATCAGCCGGCTGGCGACCCGGACCTTCCACTCCGCGGTACGCGCCTGCCCCTCCTCGTCGATCGTCAGCGCGACGACCGCGGCGCCGTGCTCGCGCACGATCGGCATCACCCGCTGGTACCGGGAGCCCGGCCCGTCGCCGTCCTCGAAGTTGACCGAGTTGACGACGCACCGGCCGCCGAGCATGGACAGGCCGGCCTCGATCACCGCCGGCTCGGTGGAGTCCAGCATGATCGGCAGGGTGGATGCCGTGGCGAACCGGCCGGCGATCTCGCGCATGTCGGCGGTACCGTCCCGGCCGACGTAGTCGACGCACAGGTCGAGCAGGTGCGAACCGTCGCGCGCGGCGTCCCGGGCCAGTTCCACGCAGGACTGGAAGTCGCCGGCCAGCATCGCCTCCCGGAACGCCTTGGAACCGTTGGCGTTGGTCCGCTCGCCGATCATCAGCACGCTCGCGTCCTGGGCGAACGAGGTGTGGTGGTACAGGCTGGAGACTCCGGCCTCGGCCTGGGCCGCACGATCCGCCGGGGCGCGATCGGACAGGGCCTCATCGGGTACGGCGCCACCGGGCACGGCGCGATCGGCCGGCACGGCGTCCCTCACGCGCTCGGCCACCGCCCGGATGTGCGCCGGAGTGGTACCGCAGCAGCCGCCGACCAGCACGGCACCATACTCGGTGACGAACCGGTGCAGCGCCTCGGCCAGTTCGTCCGGGGTCAGGGGGTACACCGCGCCGTCCGCGGTCAGCTGGGGTAGGCCGGCGTTGGGCATCACCGACAGCGACACGCCGGAGTTGCGCGACAGGTACCGCAGGTGCTCGGTCATCTCGGCCGGACCGGTCGCGCAGTTGAGCCCGATCAGGTCCAGGCCGAGCGGTTCCAGGGCGGTCAGCGCCGCCCCGATCTCGCTGCCCAGCAGCATGGTGCCGGTGGTCTCGACGGTGACGTGGCCGATCAGCGGCACGGCACGGCCCTCGGCGGCCATCGCCCGGCGCGCGCCCAGCAGCGCGGCCTTGGCCTGGAGCAGGTCCTGACAGGTCTCCACGATGATCGCGTCGGCACCACCGGCGAGCAGGCCGGCGGCATTCTCCTGGTACGTGTCGCGCAGCACGGCGTACGGAACATGACCGAGTGTCGGCAGCTTCGTGCCGGGTCCGACCGAACCGAGTACGAAACGCGGCCGCTCCGGCGTGGACCATTCGTCCGCCGCCTGCCGGGCCAGGGCCGCACCGGCCTCGGAGAGTTCCCTGATGCGCTCCACGATGCCGTACTCGCCCAGATTTCCGAGATTGGCGCCGAACGTGTTGGTCTCTACGCAGTCCGCCCCGGCCTCCAGGTACGCGTGGTGGACGCCACGCACCACGTCCGGCCGGGTCAGGTTGAGCAGTTCGTTGCAACCCTCGTAGCCCGCGAAATCGTCAAGAGTGAGATCGGCGGCCTGGAGCATGGTGCCCATCGCGCCGTCGGCGACGAGCACCCTGCCCGCGAGCGCCGCGAGTAGGGAATCGGCCATCAATCCAGGGTAGTGGGTGGCCCCGGCCCGAGACGGTACAGGCGAACCCACGGGGCAGGTCGCGCCGCTGCTCGCGGCCTGCTCACAGCCCTGATCGCCGACCCACCGCGGCCGTGGTCACGGGTTCCGGTCACGGCGTGCCCACGCGTGCGGGCAGCGGCCCTGCGGGCGGAGCGGCGGCCGGCCCGGCGGCAAAACGACGGCAGTACGGCGGCGGCCGGGCGGCAATCCGGCGACCGTTCGGCGACGGTCCGGCGGACGCCGGGATCCTGGGCGCCGGACTTGCCGGCCAGTGGGGCAGGACACGCGGGGCCATCGGCGGACCGGCGCGGCCTTTACTGCCGACCATCCAGGTTGCCCGTAGGCTGGGAGGCGTGAACTACCGCTGTGAGCGACCCAGATGGGCCAGCATCGTCGGCCAGACCGGCGGCGGGCCCGGCGAGGAGCCGGAATGACCGAGTTCGACGGGTTGCCCGTCCTGCGAGACCCGGTGGCGATCGCCGCGTTCGAGGGCTGGAATGACGCAGCGGACTCCTCCACCGCGGCGGTCGAGCACCTGGAGCAGGTCTGGAAGGCGAAACCAGTGACCGCGCTGGACCCTGAGGAGTTCTACGACTTCCAGGTCAACCGGCCGATCGTGTCGCTCACCGACGGGGAGACCCGCAGCATCGAGTGGCCGACCACCCGATTCTCCGTGGCCAACCCGCCCGGGACGGAGCGGGACGTGCTGCTGATCCGCGGCATCGAACCGAGCATGCGCTGGCGCACCTTCTGCAACGAGATCCTCGAGTTGTGCCACAGCCTGGAGGTCAACCGGGTGGTGCTGCTCGGCGCGTTGCTGGCCGACGTGCCATACACCCGGCCGCTGCCGATCAGCGGCAGTGCCGCCAACCGTGAGATCGCCGAGCGGTTCAGCCTCACCCCCACCCGGTACGACGGACCCACCGGCATCGTCGGGGTCCTGCACGAGGCGTGCGTACGCGCCGAACTGGACGCCCTGTCCTTCTGGGTACATGTGCCGCATTACGCGAACAATCCCCCGTGCCCGAAGGCGACGCTCGCCCTGCTGCACCGGGTCGAGGATGTGCTCGACCTGCCGGTGCCGATGGCGGACCTGGCCGAGGAGTCGGCGGAGTGGGAGGAGCGCCTGCGCGCCGCTGCCGAGCAGGACGCGGAGTTGGCCGAGTACGTCCGCGAACTGGAGGAGCGGGTCGGCGACGAGGGGCTCCAGCCGCTGTCCGGTGACGAGATCGCTCAGGAGTTCGAGAAGTACCTGCGTCGCCGCGGCGGTTCATCGGGTCCGGCGGCCAGCGGAGGCTGGTAACCGGCTGGTCTGACTCGGCGCGGTCTGACTCCGCCAGAGGCGGCCAACGCTGGCCCACAGCCGCTCACCGGGCTCAACCGAAGCACCCCGGTCCAACCAACCCGGTCGTGGATGACCCGTGCCCGATTCCGGACGGCGTGTCGCACCTCATCGCCCCTATCCCGTCCTAGGAGGCTAGGTACACTCCCTCGATGGAGATCAATCCCGGTGCCGCCGAGCACCCCCACCGGCAGATCGCCGCACAGCTGCGGGCCCGGATCCGGCGCGGCGACTGGGCCGCCGGAGAGCGCCTGCCCTCCATCCCGGCCATCGCCCAGATGTACGGCGTGGCCAAGCAGACCGTGCAGCGCACCATCGACCAGCTGCGCATCGAGGGCCTGCTGATCACCAAGCCCGGCTCCGGCACCTACGTCCGCGGCACCCGGCGCCGGCTCAACCGGCTGTCCCGTGGCCGGTACGGCATCCAGCGCGGGTACCACGCCGACCTCGCCGCCCGGTACCGGCAGCAGCTCGTCGAGGTCGGCCGCTCCCCCGCGCCGGCCGAGATCGCCGACGCCTTCGGCGTGTCGGAGGGCACCGAGCTGGTGGCGCGTCGACACCTGGTACGCACGCAGGACGCCCCGGTCGAGACGGGCGCCTCCTGGCTGCTGCCCCGGGACACCGCGGGTACCGACCTGGAGCGGATGCAGGCGTTCGGCCGGCCGCTGTACCAGGAGGTCGAAGAGGTCACCGGCCGCCGGTACGCCACAGCGACCGACCAGGTCACCGCGCGCCTGCCCAGCCGCGAGGAGGCCGAGATCCTGCAGATCCGACCGGACACGCCGGTCCTGCACCTGCTGCACATCGCCTACGACCCGGAACACCGGCCGATCGAGGTGGCGGTCGCGACGTGGCCCGGACCGATGACCGCGCTCAGCGAGGAGTACCGGATCCCGGCCGCGCGGCCCGATGCCCTGGACGACGAGCCGGGCCTGACGCTGGGCTGAGGCTAGACCGGAACCGAGGCGGGACCGGAACCGAGGCCAGCCGACGCTGAGGCCAGACCGGGGCCGAGGCCACGCCGGCGCCGAGGTCCGGCCGAGGCTGGACGCCGAGACCCGACGCCGGGTGGGCGGCGAGAGGCCGCCCCACCCTGGCCGAGCGGAACAACCGCCCGTCAGAACGCCGAGTTGTCGCTGATCAGGAACGGCGAGTCGACCGGCGTACCCGCCACCGTGTAGCACGCGACCGTCTTCACCACGGTGTCCGCGCCACTGACCACCCACGGCTGAGTCAGCGCGCAGAACGTCGCCCGGCCGGCGAGCGCCGTGACCTGCACGTTGTCCGGCCGCTGCGCCAGGTACGGGAAGGTCACCAGCCACTGGCCGACGACCAGGGGCGTGACCGTGTTCGACGCGGTACCGGTGACCGAGTTGAAGTCCGTCGGCCCGGCGACCGGTCCGATGGACAGCAGGTTGCCGACGTAGCCGAAGTACTTCGGCGGGTACGCGCCGCCGTACAGCGACGCCTGGTACTGGTAGCTG
Organism: Rugosimonospora africana; assembly: GCF_016862975.1. GTDB lineage: Bacteria > Actinomycetota > Actinomycetes > Mycobacteriales > Micromonosporaceae > Rugosimonospora > Rugosimonospora africana. The sequence continues at coordinate 172,620 of NZ_BONZ01000027.1, read as the reverse complement.
AGCGTGAACTCGGTGTCGAGAGGTGAGCCTCCCCGGTCGATGCAGGACACCTTGACCTGCTGGTCGGAGGCGGTCGAGGCCCAGTTGGCGACCGCGCAGTAGGCGGGGACGCTGGCGTTGACGGCGGTGGCCTGAAGACTGCCGGCGCGAGGCGCGGGGGTGCCCAGCCCGGGCAGCTTGACCAGCCACGCCCCGGTCGCGGTGTGCGACACGCCGTTGGCCAGGCCCGAGGAGTTGTACTGGCTGTTGATCAGGCCGGAGGCCTGCGCGTCGACGTACCCGTACCGGTTGGGCACCGGCCCGGGCGACGGCGGGAGCGGGCCGGTGGAACTGGTGAACAGAACGCTGAAGCCGGAGGCATCGGGCGTTCCACCCGCCTTGTAGCAGGCGACGTACACGATCTCGTCGGCACCGGACGTGGTCCACTTTTCCGCCTGGCACCAGTGCGGGGTGTCGTTGACCGCGGTCACGTGGACCACGCCGCCCCGTGCCGCCTGGCCCGGGAAGCGCACGGCATAGTGCCCGGGCGCGACGGCGGCGACCGAGGTACCGGCCGGCCAGACGTCGGGCAGCGTCACGCTGACCGGCGTGAACAACGCGAATCCGAGGGTGTCGGGCACCGCCGCGTGCGCGGCCGGCGCCGCGACGACAACGGGCGCGGCCACGACAGCGGCGCAGACGGCGGAGACGGAGACGGCGGAGACGACGCGGGCGATGACAGCGCGGACGACGACAGCGCGGACGACGACAGCGCGGCCCGCGGTGAGACCGGCGAGCAGGCGCGATGTCCAGCGCCTTGGACGTTCATCGGGCATGGTGCCCTCCGGGTTGAGTCGGGACAGTAATCGAAGCATGTATATATATCGCTTCGATCGCTGTCGGCATCCGGTCTCAACCCGGGAACCGACCACCGACGGCTGGCGAGCACCGACCAACGAGGGCCCGTCAACAGGCGCCGGCCAACGAACGCCGGCCAACCAGGGCCGGCCAACGGGTGCCGCCGGCGACCCCGCCCGGGGTCAGACCTGCGGCTCTCCCACCAGCGGTACCCCCAGCAGAGCGTCGACCGTCGCGGCCACCAGCGCCGGCGCTTCCGGATCGTCACCGCCGCCGGCCAGCGTGGCATCGGCCCAGGCGTCCACGACAGCCAGCGCGCCCGGCGCGTCGAGGTCGTCGGCCAACCGCTCCCGTACCCCCGCGAGCACGTCGGCTCCCGACGGGCCGGACGGTGCGGCGGCGGCCTCCCGCCACCGGGCCAGCCGCTGTTCGGACACCTTGAGCAGGTCGTCGGTCCACTGCCGGTCGGCGCGGTAGTGGTCGGCGAGTAGAGCGAGCCGGACAGCCATCGGGTCCACGTGGTCGGCCCGCAGCCGCGAGACGAAGACCAGGTTTCCCTTGCTCTTGCTCATCTTCTCGCCGTCCAGCCCGATCATGCCGGCGTGCGCGTAGTGGCTGGCGAAGGGCGCGTGGCCGCTCATCGTCTCGGCGTGCGCCGCGGACATCTCGTGGTGCGGGAAGAGCAGGTCGTTGCCGCCGCCCTGGACGTCGAGCCGGTCGCCGATGAGGTTCAGCGCGATCACCGCGCACTCGATGTGCCAGCCCGGCCGGCCGGGACCCAGCGGCCCGCCGTCCCAGGACGGCTCTCCCTCCCGGGCGCCGCGCCACAGCAGCGGGTCGAGCCGGTCGCGCTTGCCGGCCCGGTCGGGGTCACCGCCCCGCTCCGCGAACAGCGTCAGCATCTCGTCCCGGGACAGGTTCGACTCGTACCCGAACCGGGGCGAGTGGGTCAGGTCGAAATACACGTCGCCGGTACCGTCGTCGAGCCGGTACGCCACGCCCTCGTCGGCCAGTTCGTTGATCCGGGCCACGATGGCCGGGATGGACTCGACCGCGCCCACGTAGTGCGCCGGCGGGATGATCCGCAGCGCCTCCATGTCCTCGCGGAACAGCGCGGTCTCCCGCATCGCCAGGACGACCCAGTCCTCGTGGTCCCGCGCGGCGCGCTCCAGGAGCGGATCGTCGACATCGGTGACGTTCTGGACGTAGGTGACCGGATGTCCGGCGTCCCGCCACATCCGGTTGATCACGTCGAACGTGATCATGGTGGCGGCGTGGCCGAGGTGGGTGGCGTCGTACGGGGTGATCCCGCACACGTACAGCCGGGCCGGCCCGGTCGGCTCGGTGGGGTGCACCCCACGACGGGCCGAATCGAATAACGAAAGCGGCCGCCCCACTCCGGGCAGCCGCGGTACCTCGGGCGCGATCCAGGACTCCATGCCCACCAGCCTACGATCTTCCATTTCGCCTGCTACGGGGAGCCGGCCAGCACGGCCCTCTCACCGGCCCGTTCGAGAGGCGGCTCACACCGGAAGCGGCCCACACCGGAGCCGGCTCACACCGGAAGCGGCCCACACCGGAGCCGGCTCACACCGGCGGCCACGGTACCCGCCGGCCAGGCTCTACACCGGCGGCCACGGTACGGCCGGCCAGTCCTCGCTCGGCGCCGGGAAACGGCCGGACGTCAGCAGGGCGTCGATGCGCGCCCCGACCTGGTCGACCTCGGTCACCGTCAGGTGCTCGGCCAAGGCGTTGCCCAGCGCGCCGAGCAGTTCCGCGCGCAGCTTGCTCAGCACCTCCACCGTGTCGTTCGGCAGCGGCTCGTCGATCCAGCCCCACAGGATCGTCCGCAGCTTGGGCTCCACATTGAAGCAGACCCCGTGGTCGACTCCGCGCACCCCTCCGTCCACTGTGGACAGAATGTGGCCGCCCTTGCGGTCGGCGTTGTTCACCACCGCGTCGAACACCGCCAACCGGGACAGGCGCGGATCGTCGGCGTGAGCCAGCACGTACGGCGTGCCGTCCTCGTCGTGCGCCCGCATGATGCGGTGCCACCCGCTCGGCAGTTCGTCGGGGGGTACGAAGCCGAGCAGCGGCTCACCGTCGGTCGGCTCGTCGATCCAGAGCTGGCACGCGCCGGGGCCTAGTGGTCCCCGCTCCCGCAGCACGGTCGGCGGTACGCAACTCCATCCGGTCGCCTGCGCCACCAGGTACGCGCTGACCTCGCGCCCGGCGAGGGTACCGTCCGGGAAGTCCCAGAGCGGACGCTCGCCGCGTATCGGCTTGTAGACGCACCGGGCGGAGACGCCGTCCAACTCGAGAATCGCCCGCAGTGTCGTGTTGGACGCCTCGGCCAGCCGACCCTCGATCTCCATCCGGCCGTTGCGTAGCAGATCCAGCGCGTCGGACTCCGACAGCGCAGTCATCGCCGGACCATCTAGCGGTGGTAGCCGTTGTTGCGCGGGCAGAGGTGCCCGTTCGGGTCGAGCGGCTGGCCGCACAGCGGGCACGGTGGCCGGCCGGCGGAGATCACGCGTCGGGCCCGATCGATGAACTCGCGGGCCGCGGCCGGCGTGAGCCGCACCCGCAGCCGATCGAGATCGGAGGACTCCTCCTCGGCTTCCTCCTCGTCCTCGTCGTTCTCGCCGGCCGCGATCGCCTCGATCACCACGGTGCTGCTGTCGACGTCGAAAGCCAGCCCGAGGGTACCGACCCGGAACTCCTCGTCGACCGGGTTGTCCAGCGGCTCGTTGTCCAGCGGCCCGACCTCAGTCTCGGGCAGGATCACGCCGAACCTGCGGTGGGCCTCCCCCAGCAGTTCGTCGAGCTTCTCGGCGAGCAGCGACACCTGGACCTTCTCGAGCCCCACGCTCACGAGCCGCCCGTCGCCCCGGGCCTGGAGGTAGAACGTCCGCTCGCCCGGCGGGCCCACGGTCCCCGCCACGAACCGCTCCGGCGGCTCGAACGCATACACCTGACGGGTCATACCTGCGACCCTATCCGGTCGCTACCGGCGCTGCCGAGCGGAGGCGTGCCGCTCACCCACCGGCGGGCCCGGCTCCCCCACCGACCACGGCGTCTGAGCTGGTCGCCCGGCGGGGACGGCGACGCTTGGGCGGGCGCAACCCGGACAGGTCGCCACCGGTGTCGTTCGCCCTGAGCAGAAAGGGGCGCAGAGGGGTGTACCGGAGGACGGTCACCGAGGCCGGATCGACCGAGATCCGCTGGAAAAGATCCAGGTGCATGCCCAGCGCGTCGGCGACTATTGCCTTGATCACATCGCCGTGGCTGCATGCGAGCCACACCGCGTCCGGTCCGCGTTCCGCCGTCACCCTTGTGTCCCAGTCCCGGATCGAGGCCACCGCCCGGGCGGACATGGCGGCCATCGACTCCCCGTTCGGGAAGGTGGCCGCGCTCGGGTGCGCCTGTACCGTACGCCACAGTGGCTGCTTGGCCAGAGTCTTGAGCTGCTGGCCCTCCCAGTCGCCGTACCGGCACTCGACCAGCCGCTCGTCGACGGCCGGCTCGACGCCCGGCAGGGCCAGTTCCAGGGTCTGCCGGCACCGGATCAGCGGGCTGGTGACCACGGCGGCCAACGGCAGGCCGGCCGCGGCCAGCCGCTGGCTCACCGCCAGGGCCTGTGCCCGGCCGGCCTCGTCCAACTCGGTCGGCTGGTGGCCGGCGAGCACGCCCCCGGCGTTGGAGGAGGTCCGGCCGTGCCGGAGCAAGATGACGGTCGCCACCGGGCAAGATTACGTGGCCGAGTCGACTTTCCACCGCACCGAGGCCGGCCCGCGGCTTGCGGTCGGTCAGGTGGCGGCCAGGACGCCGGTGCCGAGCGCCACGACCAGCGCCGCGCCCAGCAGGACCCGGTACCAGACGAACGCGACCAGCGAGTGCTTGCCGACGAAGCGCAGCAACCAGGCGATCGACGCGTACCCGACGATGAAGCTCACGATCGTGCCCACGGCCAGCGCCGGTACCCCGACCGAGGGGCCGGTCAGCGCGTCCTTGAGTTCGAAGACCCCGCCGCCGAGCAGCGCCGGGATGCCCAGGAAGAAGGACAGCCGGGTGGCCGTCACCCGGTCCAGGTCGCGCAGCAACCCGAACGAGATCGTGGCACCGGAGCGGGACACGCCCGGAAACAGCGCGGCGCTCTGCGCGATACCGATGATCAACGCGTCGCTGAACTTCGTCGACCGCTCGCCCCGGGTCTGCCGGCCGGCCCGCTCGGCGTACACCATCACCGCGCTCCACAGGATCAGCGCCAAGGCGACCACCCAGAGATTGCGCAGCGGACCGGTGATGGCGTCCTGGGCGACCAGACCGACGATCGCGATGGGCAGCGAGCCGACGATCACGTACCAGCCGAACCGGTAGTCGAAGCCGCGGTGGCGCTTGGAGAACAGGCCGAGGACGAAGCCCTTGACGATGCGGACGATGTCCTTGAAGAAGTAGATGATCGCCGCCACGATCGCGCCGACCTGGATCACCGCCGTGTAGCCGGTGACGGAGGCGTCATCGACCGGCAGGCTCAGCAGCTTCTCGGCGACCGTCAGGTGCCCGGTCGAGGAGACCGGAAGGAACTCGGTGAGCCCCTCCACCACGCCCAGCACGACGGATTTCCACAGCTCCACTAGTCTCCTACTCCCGATGCGTCGAATGCCTCGGCGATCTGCCGCAGGGTCTGCACCCCGGACTCGCGGTCGGCGACGAACAGCGACACGGACAGCGTGGTGACCCCAGAGGCGGCGAAATCACGCATCCGCTCGGCGACCCGGTCGACCGGTCCGAGCAGACTGGTCCGGTCGATGAACTCCAGCGGAACCGCGGCCGCGGCGTCCCGGTGCCGCTTGGCCAGGTAGAGGTCCTGCACCTCGCGCGCCGCGTCAGCGAAGCCCATCCGGCCGGCCAGCTGGTTGTAGAAGTTCTGCTTCCGGCTGCCCATGCCGCCCACGTACAGGGCCGCGTACCAGCGGACCAGCTCGGCGCAGGACGCCACGTCGTCGCCGATCACCACGGGTACCGTCGGGACCACGTCGAAGCCGTCCATCGTCGTGCCGGCCTTCGCCCGACCGGCGCCGACCGACGCCAGGTGCTCGGCGGCGAACTCCGGGGAGTAGAACACAGCCAGCCAGCCGTCGGCGATCTCGCCGGCCAGCTCCAGGTTCTTCGGACCGACCGCGGCCAGGTAGGTGGGGATCCGGTCGCGGAGCGGGTGGAAGCCCAACCGCAACGCCTTGCCCGGGCCGTCGGGCAGCGGGAGCTGGTAGAACTCACCGTCGTAGGAGACGTCGGTACGGGAGATCGCCATCCGCACGATGTCGACGTACTCGCGGGTGCGGGCGAGCGGGCGGCCGAACCGTACACCGTGCCAGCCTTCGGACACCTGCGGCCCGGACACGCCGAGGCCGAGCCGGAACCGGCCGCCGGACAGGGTGTCGATCGTGGCGGCGGTCATCGCGGTCATCGCCGGGGTGCGGGCCGGGATCTGCATCACCGCGGCGCCCACGTCGATCCGCTCGGTCTGGCCGGCGATCCAGGCGAGCATGCTCACCGAGTCCGAGCCGTACGCCTCGGCAGCCCACACGCAGGAGAAGCCCAGCCGGTCGGCCTCCTGGGCCAACGCGAGGTGATCGGCCGGCGTGGTCCACGCCGTCTGGTACCCGAGGCTCAGTGAGAGCCGCATGACTACCTCCCTCTCTCCCCCCGCTCCGACTCCGCCCCGCCGTCCGACGGGCCCACCGTTCGACGGGCCTGCCATCCGACGGGCCTGCCGCACCGCCCGGACGGAGTCCGGATGGCGACAAGTCGCGCCGCAGCGGACACGCCGGGCGGGTCGCACCAGGGTAGCCGGCCCAACCGGGCCCGCCGGCCGCGGCGTGCCCGGTACCGTTCCGGCACGACAAGTCGCCTGATCACGGCCGCGCTCCCGCGCTGCCGCTGGCGATCCATGTAGTTTCACATCTCATGCAGCAACGTCCGCTCGGCCGCGCCGGACTCCTGGTGTCCCGGCTCGCCCTCGGCACCATGACCTGGGGCCGGGACACCGAGGCTGATGACGCGGCGGCCCAGCTCAAGACGTTCGTCGATGCCGGCGGCAACCTGATCGACACGGCCGACGTGTACGGCGAGGGCGACGCCGAGTCGGTCATCGGGAACCTGCTGACCGGCGTGGTGAACCGCGACGACGTGCTGCTGGCCACGAAGTCCGGCCTGCGCCCGAGCCGGGAACGGCGCCGGGACACCTCCCGTGGCCACCTGCTGCGCAGCCTGGACGCGTCGCTGTCCCGGCTCGGCGTGGAATACGTCGACCTCTGGCAGGTCCACGGGTACGACCCGGAGACCCCGCTCGACGAGACGATGTCCGCCCTGGATCACGCGGTCACCACCGGCCGGGCCCGGTACGTGGGCATCTCCAACTTCTCCGGCTGGCAGACGGCCCAGGCCGCGACCTGGCAGACCGCCTGGCCCGGGCGGGCGCCGCTGGTGGCCGCCCAGGTGGAGTACTCGCTGCTGGAACGCGGCATCGAACGCGAGGTGCTGCCCGCCTGCCAGACGCTGGGGCTGGGGGTACTGCCCTGGTCCCCGCTCGGGCGCGGCGTGCTGACCGGCAAGTACCGGCACGGCCGCCCGGCCGACTCGCGGGCCGCCTCCCCGCACTTCGAACTGTTCGTCTCCCTGTACCTGGACCCGCGCTGCTCGGCGATCGTCGAGTCGGTGGTGACCGCGGCGTCGGGGCTCGGCGTCTCGCCGCTGGAGGTGGCGCTGGCCTGGGTCCGGGACCGGCCCGGGGTGGTCGCGCCGGTGCTCGGCGCCCGGTCGGTCGGGCAGTTGCTGGGAGCCCTGCAGGTGGAAGAGATCACTCTCCCGGGCGAGATCAGCCGGGCATTGGACGACGTTTCGGCGATTACCGTCGGCTACCCGGAGCGCCAGGGTTGATGCCGCCACCGCGGGCGGGGCAGTATCCAGGACATGGACTACGAATACGCGCCGCTGCGGTTACCACCGAATGTCGACCGGTTGACCGCCACGGCGCAGTTGGCGATCCAGGCGGAGTTCGCGGGCTGGGAACTGGCCCGCGTCCAGCTGTTCCGGGACGGCACGCGCAAGGTGCTGTTGCGGCGCAGGGTGAGCGCGGCGCCGCAGCCCGGGATCTCCTACTGATCCCGGGCCGGACGCCTCCGCCACAAACCGACTCCCGCGCGCTCAGGCGGAAACCTCGAGCCTGTGCTCGCCTCCGCCACAACCCGGCTCCGGCTGCGCTCAGGCGGTTTCGACGCCGTTGAGGTCGCTGTACGGGTGCTCGTCGAGCCGGCCCACCAGCCGGTCGCCCGCGTTCAGCCGGTACGGGCCGTCCCCGTCGGTCTCCTCGTAGGCGTCGAGATCCAGGGGCGCCTCGACCTCGGTCACCGTCACGATGCCGTCGAGCGGTTCCAGCTCCGGGATGTCCAGGGCGGCCAGCGACCCGTCCCCGGCCTGCAGCAACTCCAGCACCGCCTCGCTGACCGACTCCACCGGCTCCTCCGGCTCGCCGTCCGCGTGCGCGGCCGACTGCCGGGACGTCTCGGCCACCCGGATCAGGGCGGCCACGCTCGGTACCTGGTAGTCGCGGCGCTGCCGGATCGAGAGCACGTGCGGGTGCGGGTCGTCCGCGGTGTCCGCGTCCTCCTCGTCCAGCCCGGCGCCGAAGTGCCGGTCGGCCTCGTCCGGGTCGATCGCGTCCACGTCCCACGGCGTGACCTCACCGAACGCGTCGAGCAACCGCTCGTCGTACTCGTAGGAGGCGTTGTTCAGCTCGACGTAGGCACGCCAGACGCCGTCGTCGTCGATCCGGCCGTCGGCTGCCTTGACCGCCTCCAAGTGAGCCCGGGCAGCGGCGAAGACCGCCTCCAGGGCAACGGTCAGCTCGGCGTACTGGTCATCGGTCATGATCTATACCCCAAAGTCAGATGTGGGACGCGTCAGGCTTGCCGTAGGAACCGGTCGAGAACTCGCACGCCGAACTGTAGTCCCTCGATCGGCACGCGTTCGTCAATGCCATGGAACAGCGCGGCGAAGTCGAGGTCGGCGGGCAGCCGCAGTGGGCTGAAGCCGAAGCAGCGCACGCCCAACTCGACGAACGCCTTGGCGTCGGTACCCCCGGAAAGCATGTACGGCACCGGACGCGCACCCGCGTCCTCGGCCCGCAGCGCCGCGGCCATCGCGTCGACCAGCGCACCGTCGTACGTGGTCTCCAGCGGCTCCTGGTTCTGGATGAACTCGATGTCGATGTCGGAGCCGACCACTTCGCGCAGCTGACCCAGGAACTCGTCGGCGCTGCCCGGCAGCGTGCGGCAGTCGACGGTCGCGGTGGCCCGGCCCGGGATGACGTTGGCCTTGTACCCGGCCAGCAGCTGGGTGGGGTTGGCCGTGTTGCGGATGGTCGCGCCGATCAGCGTCGCGAGCGGCCCCAGCTTGCCGATCGCCGCCTCGGGGTCGTTCGGGTCCAGGGCGATGCCGAGCACCTCGGAGATCTCCTCGAGGAACGCCCGGACGGTCGGCGTCACCACGATCGGGAAGCGGTGCCGGCCGAGCCGGGCCACCGCCTCGCAGAGCGCCGTCACCGCGTTGTCGTCGTTGAGCATCGAACCGTGGCCCGGCCGACCCTTGGTGATCAGTCGCAGCCAGTTGATGCCCTTCTCCGCGGTCTGGATCAGGTACAGCCGCAGGTCGTCACTGACGCTGTAGGAGAACCCGCCGACCTCGCCGATCGCCTCGGTGCACCCGTCCAGCAGCTCGGGATGGTTGCGTACCAGGTGCCGGGCGCCGTAGTCGCTGCCGGCCTCCTCGTCGGCGGTGAAGCACAGCACCAGGTCACGGGACGGCGTCACCCCCCGGCGCCGCCAGTCGCGGGCGACCGCGAGCACCATGGCGTCGAAGTCCTTCATGTCGACCGCGCCGCGACCCCACAGGTACCCGTCGCGCACCTCGCCGGAGAACGGCCCCACCGACCACTCGCTGGCATCGGCCGGCACCACGTCCAGGTGCCCGTGCACCAGCAGGGCGCCACGGCTGGGGTCGGAGCCGGCGAACCGGGCCACCACGCTGGCCCTTCCCGGCGCCGCCTCGCGGATCTCCGGCTCCAGGCCGACTTCGGCCAGCTTCTCCGCCACGTACTCCGCGGCGACCCGCTCACCGGCGCTGGTGGCCAGGTCTCCGGTGTTGGTCGTGTCGATCCGGATCAGGTCCCGGCACAGGTCGACGACCTCGTCGACGGCCGCGACCTCTGGCCGTGGCGGGGTGGCGGCATCAGTCATAGGCCCTTCATACCAGCCGGTGGCGGCCCTGGGCCCGGCGGGCGGCACCCATGATCAGGTAATTTACCGGGCACACCGGGCGTACCGACCGATGCCGGAACCGTGCCGCCCAGCCACAGCCGCGGTCCGACCGGTCGCGACCAGCCAGAGTTTGGCGTTCGTACCGGTCGGGTAGTCACCGCGCCATGAACTCGCCACTGCCCCCGCTGCCGCCGGTCCCCGGGGTCGACGAGTCCGACGCCCTCCCCGGCGGGCGCGGCATGCTGGAGACCCTGACCGACGAGCACCGTGCCATCGAAGACCTGTACGCCCGCCTCGCCGCCGCGGTCGACGAGCGCGACATGGCGTCACTGACCAGCGTGCTGACCGCCACGCTCACCCGTCACCTGTCCGCCGAGGAGCAGTACCTGTTCCCGGCCGTCGCCGCCGCCCTGACCGACGGCGCGCACCGGGCCGAGGCCGAGGTCGAGGCGGACGTCGCCCTGTTGCACGCGCTGCGCGAGCTGGAGTCCGGCCCGGCCTCCGACCGCGGCGGCATCGACCAGGTCGGCGAATCGCTGCGCGGGCACGTCCGGCGCTGCGAAGGCGAGCTGTTCCCCGGGCTGCGGGCGACGCTGAGCGACGCCGACCTGATCCGGCTGGGCAACCGCGTGGAGATCGCCGAGGACGCGGCGCCGACCCGGCCGCATCCGGCGACGCCGACGACCCCGCCCTGGAACAAGGTGGTCGAACCGGCCGTGGGCGTCGTGGACAAGGTGCGCGACGTGTTCACCGGGCGGCATACCCGGGCCTGATCCCGGCGCACATTTGCCCGGCAGGCAGACGGCCGGCCGTCCGCGGGCTTCCATCCACCCGCGGGCGGCCGGTCGTCTGCTCGCCTCCTGCCGTCTCCCGCCGGGCGGCCGTTTGCTTCCCCGGTGGCCGGGGCAAGCCCGGAAGAGTAAGGACATCCGAGCCACGGAGGTGGGTACCGTGCCGGCACGCCAGGATCTCCCGAGCACGCTGCGTCGCTCCTCGCCGAAGGCGCAGGACACGTGGATCAAAACGCACGATTCCGCTGTCGGCGAGTACGGCGAGGGCCAGCGCGCCCATCGGGTCGCGTTCGCCGCGCTCAAGCACTCCTTCGAGAAGGTCGGGGACCACTGGGAGGAGAAGGGCCGCAAGGGCCCGAGCGACCCGCAGGCAGCCCGGTCGATTCGCGACAAGCCGGTACCCACGGCCGGTGGCGTGGACGCGAACGCCACCAAGGAACATCTGCTGGAGGTCGCCCGCCGGCTGGACATCAAGGGCCGGTCGAGCATGACGAAGGACAAGCTGGTCCAGGCGATCAAAAAGTCCAACACGCGGAAGACAGCGACCACGAGGAGCACAGCCAACGCACGGAGCACAACCAACGCGCGGAGCACAGCCAAGGCACGGAAGACAACCAACGCACGGACGACAGCGAACGCGCGGAAGACAGCCAGTACACGGAAGGCAACGAACGCGCGCACGCCCCGCGGCCGGTAGGCGCGGGTACGCGACCGCGCGGGATTGAGCGACCGCAGCGGGATCCGCCGCGGCCGATGCCACCGGCAAAGACGCGGTGGCATCGGCTCCGGCGGGTCATTCACCGGTAGCGGGCCGACGCCGGGGTCAGCCCCCAGCGATTCACTCGGCGGACAGCTCGCCGCGCAGCACCTGAAGCGACTTGGCCAACATCCGGGACACGTGCATCTGGGAGATGCCGACCCGCTCCGCGATCTGGGTCTGCGTGAGGTTGCCGAAGAACCGCAGGATGACGATCTTCTGCTCCCGCGGGCTCAGCGCCTCCAGCGCCGGACCCAGCGACGCGCGGTGCTCGGCCAGCACGAGGTCGTGGTCCTCGACGCCGAACAGGTCGCCCAGTTCGGTGCCGTCCTCGCCGTTGCCGACGAGCGTCTGCAGGGACACCGCGCTGTACGCGCGGGCACCCTCCAACCCCTCGAGAACCGCGTCCTCACCGAGGTCCAGGTACTCGGCGATGTCGGCCACACTCGGCGACCGGCCGAGCCGCTGCGACAGGGTACTGGTCGCCTCGTTGATGTCGAGCTTCAACTCCTGCAGCCGGCGGGGTACCCGGACGTCCCAGGTACGGTCCCGGAAGTGCCGCTTGATCTCGCCGACGACCGTGGGTACCGCGTACGCGGCGAAGTCGTTGCCGTACTCCGGGTTGAACCGGTCGATCGCCTTGATGAGCCCGACGGTCGCGATCTGCACCAGGTCGTCCAGCGGTTCGCCGCGACCGTTGAAGCGTTGGGCCAGATGCCTGGCCAGCGGCAGCCACGCCTGGATCGCCTGGTCACGCACTCCGGCTCGGTCCGGGCTGTCCTCGGGCGCACGCGCGAGGGTCTTGAGCAGCTCCACCGCTCGATCGTCCACAGTGGACGTCGACGTACCGTGGTCTATCTTCTCTTCGCTGCGACGGACATCGTTCGACATGACAGTCATCGCGGTCATGGTGTTTCCTTCCACACCGTCCCGCGTCGATTCCACCCCGATCGGGAAGTCCACCAGACAGGGAAGTCACCGGACAGAAACCCAAAACGACGGATGGACACGACACAGAGGTCGTCTACACGTCGGGGGCGCCCACTCCTAGAGCACCGCCGTGGCCCTTTTCGGACCGCCCGATCCGACCGGAGGAAGATCCCCATCTCGCCGTGATCAGCACAGGCAACTCGACCATACCGCCGATGCCTAGCGATCCGAAGACCGGGGCGGCGATTTTTGCGGCGATTGTGCCCGATCGGGAAATTCTCACTGACGCGTCGGAGAATTCCAGGTCGCCTTGGTGGCGCCTCGTCCCGATATGCCCGGCCGGCGAGCCGCAGTGACGTGCGACTCGCCGGCCGGGATCAGGCCAGCGGCGACGGGACCGGACCGTCTCAGGGCCGGTCGAGGACGCGCCCGGCCGCCTCGGCGTACCGCTGCCGGATCGCCGGTACCGCGTCGCCCTCGTAGACCTCCGTCGTACCCGTGGACCAGGTCGGCGGCTCGGCCGCCCCGGACAGCACCCAGGCGGCCTGCCGGGCCGCCCCGTCGGCCACGTACTCGCCCGGCTCGGGTACCAGCACCGAGACGCCGAAGACCGTCGGAGCGATCGCCCGTACCGCTGCCGACCGCGCCCCACCGCCGACGAGGATCACCCGGCGGCACTCGACGCCCTCCGCGGTCAGCGCGTCCAGCCCGTCGGCCAGCGCGCACAGCATCCCCTCCACGGCGGCGCGGGCCAGGTGGGCGGGGTTCATCGTGTCGTGCCGCAGCCCGTGCAGCGAGCCGGTGGACAGCGGCAGGTTGGGCGTGCGCTCGCCCTCCAGGTACGGCACCAGGACCAGGCCGCCGGCGCCGGCCGGCGCGCTCAACGCCAGGTTGGCGAACGTGTCGAGGTCGACGCCCAGCAGCCGGGCCGCGCTGTCCATCACCCGGCTGGCGTTGAGCGTGCACACCAGCGGCAGGAACCGGCCGGTCGCGTCGGCGAAGCCGGCCACGATCCCGGACGGGTCCGCCGACGGCTGGCCCGCCGGGGTGAACACGGTGCCGGAGGTGCCGATGGACACCACCACGTCGCCGGGCAGTGCACCGATGCCCAGCGACGCGGCGGCGTTGTCCCCCGTACCGGGGCCGAGCGCCGCGCCGCCACGCGTGCGCCCCGCCTCCTCGGCGGGTCCCAGTACCGGCGGCACCCCGGCGTCCCGCCCCAGCGCCGCCCGCAGCAGATCCGGCCGGTACCGGCCGGTGGCCGGCGACCAGTACCCGGTGCCGCTGGCGTCCCCGCGGTCGGTGCGTACCGCGGAGGGGTCTCCGCCGCCGCCCAGCCGCCAGGTGAGCCAGTCGTGCGGGAGGCACACGGTGTGCACGCGGGCGGCCGAGGACGGCTCGTGCTCGGCCAGCCAGCGCAGCTTGGTGATGGTGAACGAGGCGACCGGGACACTGCCCACGGCCTGCGCCCAGAAGTCCGGGCCGCCGAACTCGGCGACCAGTTCCCGGCCGGCCGCCGCGGAACGGGTGTCGTTCCACAGCAGGGCCGGCCGGATCACCTGGCCCGACTCGTCGAGGCAGACCATGCCGTGCTGCTGGGCGCCGACCGCGATCGCCGCGACGTCGTCCAGCCCGCCGGCACGCTGCGCCGCCTCGGTCAGCGCGCTCCACCAGGCGTCCGGGTGCACCTCGGTACCGTCGGGATGGGCGGCCCGGCCCTCGCGGACCAGGGCGCCCGTCTCGGCGTCCCGGATCACCACCTTGCACGACTGGGTCGACGAGTCGACCCCGGCGACCAGCCGCCCCGATCCACTCACCACTACCTCACCGCGCGCCGAGCAGGTGTTCGACGGCCAGCTGGTTGAGCCGCACCGCACCCAGCCCGCGGGACGCCGCCGCGTCGACGTCGAACTCCTCGAACGCCGACCGGTCGGCGAGCAGCTCGGCGTAGGACTCGCCCGGGCTCAGGGTGGGCGTGTTCAGGTCGGCGACCCGGGTCGTGGCCAGCGCCTCGGCCACCTCGGGGTCGGCCCGGAACGCCGCGGCCCGCTCCTTGAGCAGCAGGTAGGTGCTCATGTTCGCGGCCGCCGAGGCCCACACGCCCTCCATGTCCTCGGTGCGCGCCGGCTTGTAGTCGAAGTGCCGGGGGCCGTCGTAGGCCGGTACGCCGCTCGCGCCGCCCTCCAGCAGGTCGACCAGGAAGAACGCATTGAGCAGGTCACCGTGGCCGAACACCAGGTCCTGGTCGAACTTGATGCCACGCTGGCCGTTGAGGTCGATGTGGAACAGCTTGCCGTGCCACAGCGCCTGGGCGATGCCGGCGGCGAAGTTCAGCCCGGCCATCTGCTCGTGCCCGACCTCAGGGTTGAGGCCGACCATCTCGTGGTGCTCCAGGCCGGAGATGAACGCCAGGGCGTGCCCGAGAGTGGGCAGCAGGATGTCGCCGCGCGGCTCGTTGGGCTTGGGCTCGATGGCGAAGCGGATGCCGTACCCGCGGTCGATCACGTACTGGGCGAGCAGGTCGATGCCCTCCCGGTAGCGGTCCAGCGCGGCCCGGACGTCCTTGGCCGCGTCGGACTCCGAGCCCTCGCGACCGCCCCAGAACACGTAGGTCTTGGCGCCCAGGGAGGCGGCCAGGTCCAGGTTGCGCATGACCTTGCGCAGCGCGAAGCGCCGGATGTCCCGGTCGTTGCTGGTGAAGGCGCCGTCCTTGAACACCGGGTGGTTGAACAGGTTGGTGGTCGCCGTGGTGACCTGCATGCCGGTCTCGGCCAGCGCGTCCCGGAACCGCGCGATGATCTTCTCGCGGGTAGGCTCGTCGCTGCCGAACGGGATCAGGTCGTCATCGTGGAAATTGAGCCCGTAGGCGCCGAGCTCGGTCAGCCGGTGCACGGCCTCGACCGGGTCCAGCGGCGGGCGGGTCGCGTCGCCGAACGGGTCGCGGGCCGGCCAGCCCACGGTCCACAGGCCGAACGCGAAACGGTCTTCCTTGGTCGGCTTGGGTGCCATGGTTCCTCCCGACGATTTGTTTACTGGTTGAACTTATTGCGCCCAGCCGGCTAGTGTCAAGACCATGGACGGGCCGGTACGACAGCGCAGCCTCTGGCAGCACAACCTCGCCCTGGTGCTGGGCGAGGTCGGCCGTGCCGAGCCGACCTCCCGTGCCCGGATCGCGCAGGCTACCGGCCTCACCCGGGCCACCGTGTCGGCCCTCGTCGAGGTGCTGGTCCGGGGGCGGCTGGTGGACGAGGTGGGCCCGGCACCCCGAGGTGGGGCGGGCCGGCCGGCGACCGGGCTCGTGCTCTCCCCCGCCGGCCCGGCCGGGCTCGGGTTGGAGATCAACGTCGACTACCTGGCCGCCGCCGTGGTCGACCTGACCGGAGCGGTACGGCACCTGGAGGTCCGCCAGGCCGACCAGCGCGGCAGGGCACCGGACGAGGTCCTGGCCGACGTCGCCGAGCTGGCCGCCCGCGCCCGCGACGCGGTGGACCTGCCGCTGGCCGGGGCCCGGCTGGCCGTCCCGGGTCTGGTCGACGCTCGGGGGCTGGTCCGGCTGGCGCCCAACCTCGGTTGGCGCGATCTGGACGTACTGGGTCCGCTGACCTCCGCCCCACATTGGCCGGGCCTGCCGACGGAGATCGACAACGAAGCCAACCTCGCCGCCCTGGGCGAGTTGTCCACCACCGACCGGGAACGCAGTTTCCTCTACGTGTCGGGCGAGGTGGGCATCGGCGCCGGGATCGTGCTGGACGGCGGTCTGCTGCGCGGTACCCACGGGTGGAGCGGCGAGATCGGCCACGTCACCATCGCGGCCGACGGGCCGACCTGCCGGTGCGGTGCGCGCGGTTGCCTGGAGCAGTACGCCGGGCAGGAGGCGATCCTGCGCACCGCCGGGGTACCGGCCGGCGAACCGCTGCCCGCCGACCTCGCGGTACGGCGGCTCGTCGAGCTGGCCGGCGCGGCCGACCCGGCCACGGTCAGCGCGCTGGCCGCCGCCGGTACCGCGCTGGGCATCGCCGCCGCCGGCGTGGTGAACCTGCTCGACCTTGACGCCGTGGTGCTGGGCGGCAGCTTCGCACCGCTGGCCGGCTGGCTGTGCGCCGCGGTCGAGCGGGAGCTGGCCACCCGGGTACTGACAGCGGCCTGGTCGCCGGTGCCGGTCCGGGCCTGTGCCCTGGGCACCCGCGCGGCGGTGGTCGGCGCGGCCGGCGCGGTGGTCCGCGAGGTGCAGGCCGCCCCGGCGAGCTGGGTCGACGGGTAGTGCTCAGGCCGGCGCGAGCAGGCCCTGCTCCCGCACCACCGGCACGGACAGGGTCTTGTACCCGACGTCGTCGAAGAGCACGACCATCCGGTCGCCGTCGTAGCTGAGCACCATGCCCGAACCCCACTCCGGGTGGCGTACCGCGCTGTGCACCGGGTACGGCCCGGTCACCTGCGGGGCCGACGCCGCGGCGGTACCGGCCAGGCAGTTGTCGCAGTGCCCGCACGAGCCGCGCTGGTGCTCACCGAAGTACGCCAGCAGCACCCGGGTACGGCACGACGTGGTCTCGGCGAGGTGGCGCATCATGTCGGTCCGGGACCGTGCCACCCCCTGGTGGCGCTCCGCCTCGTCGCGTGCGAGTCGGGCCAGCTCCGCGGGCTCCGGCGCGTACCGTGGCGCCGCCCAGCGCCCGCGCGACCCGCGCACCGCCCCACCCACCTGTTCCAGCAGCGACAGTAGCTGAGCCAGCTTGCGCGGGCCGAGACCGGTGCGCCGCGCCGCGTCGGCCTTGGTCGCCGGCTCCTCGCGCAGCGCGGCGGCCAGCCGGCACAGGTCATCGACGTCCGGCGCGCCGCCGGTGAAGTAGCGCTGGAGCGCGACGTCCTCGCCGCGGTGCAGGAGTACTGCCTGGGCCGGCTGCCCGTCGCGTCCGGCCCGGCCGACCTCCTGCAGGTAACTGTCCGGCGAGTCGGGCAGCGCCGCGTGGATGACGAACCGGATGTTGGGCTTGTCGATCCCCATGCCGAACGCCGACGTGGCGACCATGACCGGTACCCGGTCGGCCAGGAAGTCCTCGTGCCGCCGGGTACGCTCGCCGGCCGCCATCCCGCCGTGGTACTCCCGCGCGTCGACGCCGGCACCGCGCAGCCGCTCGGTCAACTCCTCGGCGCCCCGCCGCGTCGGCACGTACACGATGCCGGGCACCGGTACCTGCTCCAGTACGCTGCACAGCCGCTGCCACCGGACCTCCTCGCTCGCGCAGTGCAGCGCGGAGAGCGTGAGGTTGGGCCGGTCCAGTCCGGCCACCACCTCGACCGGATCTCGCAGCCCGAGGCGGGCCACGATGTCCTCGCGTACCGGCGGCGACGCGGTCGCCGTCAGCGCCACCACGGGCGGCCGGCCCAGCTCCCGGATCAGGTGGCCGAGCTGAAGGTAGTCCGGCCGGAAGTCGTGTCCCCAGGCCGAGACGCAGTGCGCCTCGTCGACCGCGACCAGGGTCGGCTTGAGTGCGGCCACCTCGGCCAGCCGGTCGGGCCGGCACAGCTGCTCGGGCGTGATGAACAGGAACCGGGCCCGGCCGGTGCGTACCTCCTCCAACGCCGCCGCCTGCTGCGCCACGGTCTGCGCCGAGGCGACTCGTACCCCGTGCAGGCGGGGATCCGCACGGCTGGCCAGCGAGGCGATCTGGTCCTGCTGGAGGGCGAGCAACGGGGAGATGACCACGGTCGGGCCGGTCAGGATGGTCGTGGGCACCTGGTACACGGCCGACTTGCCGTGCCCGGTGGGCAGGACGACCAGGGCGTCGTGGCGGCGCAGCACCGCGCGCATCGCGGTCAGCTGGCCGGTACGCAGGCGGCGCCAGCCGAAGTGCCGGCGGGCGGCGCGACGCAGCCGGAGGGAGTGGGCGCGAGGCAACACGAGCAAGATCTTCCCCCGCGCGACCGCCGGCAAACGGAGACCCTGAAAGAATCGGGTGAGCGAATCCACGAGACGCAAAGGGAACCCCCGACATGCAGATCGGCCTTCAAATTCCGGACTTCACCACGCCCAACGGACCCTCGGCTCTCGGCGCCGACCTGGCCACCGTGGCGCGCGCCGCCGACGAGCAGGGCTTCGACTACATCGCCGTGATGGATCACTTCTTCCAGATCAGCGGTGTCGGCCCCGCGGACCACGAGATGCTGGAGGCGTACGCCACGTTGGGGTACCTCGCCGCGCACACCAACCGGGCACAGTTGCTCACCTTAATGACCGGCGTCCACTACCGACACCCCGGCATCCTGGCGAAGATCGTCACCACCCTCGATGTGCTCTCCGGCGGCCGGGCCTGGCTCGGCATCGGCGCGGGCTGGAACGAAGAGGAGTCGCGCGGGCTGGGCGTGCCGTTCCCGCCGACGGCGGTGCGGTTCGAGCAACTCGAGGAGGCCCTGCAGATCTGCCTCCAGATGTGGCGCGGCGACGAGTCGCCGTACCGGGGCAAGAACTTCTCGCTGGACCGGCCGTTGAACTCGCCGCAGTCGCTTCGCCGGCCGCACCCGCCCGTCATGGTCGGCGGCGGGGGCGAGAAGAAGACGCTGCGCATGGTCGCCCAGTACGGCGACGCGTGCAACCTGTTCGCCACGCCGGACGTGGAACACAAGCTCGACGTGCTGCGCGGGCACTGCGAGCGGCTCGGCCGCCCGTACGACGAGATCCTGAAGACCGTGTACTACCCGTTCAACGTCGGCCCGAACGGGGAGCGCGTCGACGAGACGCTGGCCGAGCTGCGCCGGTTGGCGGATCTGGGTTTCCAGGTGGCGATCGGCGCGGTCGCCGACGTGTGGCAGGTGACGCCCCTGGAGATCATCGGCGAGCGGATCATCCCGGCCGTCGCGACCTGGTGACCGTCGCGGTCGCGGTGACCGTCACGTGACCGGAGGTGCGGGTGCGTCTGCCGGCGCACCCGCACCTCCCGCCCGGATCAGGCCCGCGGGCCGCCGGCCACGTAGATGACCTGGCCGGACACGAACGAGGCGTCGTCGCTCACCAGGAAGGACACGGTGTTCGCGACGTCCTCGGGACGGCCGACGCGCCGCACCGGGATCTCCTCGCTCGCCCGCTTCTGCATCTCATCGAAGTCGATCCGCATGCGCGCGGCCGTCGCCGCCGTCATGTCGGTGACGATGAACCCGGGCGCCACCGCGTTCACGGTCACCCCGAACGGACCCAGCTCGATCGCGAGCGTCTTCGTGAAGCCCTGCATGCCGGCCTTCGCGGCGGCGTAGTTGGCCTGTCCCCGGTTGCCGAGCGCGGACGTGCTCGACAGGTTGACGATCCGGCCGAACTGCGCCTTCGTCATGTGCGCCTGGGCCGCCCGGCTGCACAGGAACGCGCCCCGCAGGTGGACGCTCAGCACCGTGTCCCAGTCCTCGTCGGTCATCTTGAACAGCAGGTTGTCGCGCAGGACCCCGGCGTTGTTGACCAGGACCGTCGGCGGCCCCAGTTCGTCGGCCACCCGGGCGACGGCGCCGGCCACCTGCTCGGCGTCGGAGACGTCCGCGCCCACCGCGATCGCCCGGCCTCCGGCGCCGGTGATGGCGGCCACCGTGTCGGCGCAGGAATCCTCGACGAGGTCGACGACGGCTACCGCGAGTCCGTCGCGGGCCAGCCGGGCGGCGGTGGCGGCACCGATCCCCCGGGCGGCTCCGGTGACGATCGCGACGTGCTGGGACATGGCGTTTCCTTCCTTGGGGTTGGACAGTGCCTCGGGGTAAGCCAGTGCCTCGGGGCTGGAACGGTCCTCGGGGCTGGACATTGTCGTGGGGATCGGCGCTCAGGCGGACGCCGGGGACGCGCCCCGGGCCCGGGCGCGCAACCGGCGCATCCCGGACAGCCAGCGGTCCCGGTCGGCGGCGCGGTGCTGTTCGTACGCCTGGACCTCGGGGTGCGGCAGGATGAGGAAACGGTCCGTCGCCAGGGCCTCCACCACCGCGTCGCAGACCTGCTCCGGTTCGATGACCGCCCCGGCCGCGAGCGTCGTCGACACGTTCGTGGCCCCCGCGATCATCGGTGTGTTCACCCCCTGCGGGCACAGGCAGGAGACGGTGACGCCCTGGTCGCCGTGCTGGATCGCGAGCCACTCGGCGAGCGCGACGCTGCCGTGTTTGGTCACCGAGTATGCCGCGAGATCCGCCTCGGCCAGCAGGCCGGCGGCCGACGCGGTGACCAGGAGGTGGCCGCTGCCGCGCGCCACCATCGCAGGTACCACGTGACGGGCCGCGTACAGGTGGGCCAGCACGTGTACCTGCCATGCACGCTGCCAGTCGGCGTCGGTGCCCAGGCCGGGCGACCCGATCAATCCGGCGTTGGAGCAGTACACATCGATCGGCCCGATCTCTTCGGCCACCCGCCCGGCCAGCGCGGCGACCTGGGCCTCATCGGCGACGTCGAGCCCGACACCGAGCCGGACCGGGCACTCCAACTCCTGAGCGACGGCCGCCGCACCGGCGGCGTCCAGGTCGGCGACGACCACTGCCCGAGCGCCCTCGGCGGCGAACCGGCGGGCGAGTGCCGCACCGATCCCGCTGGCTCCGCCGGTGACCACGACCACCGCATCCGACAACGTGACCGGCATCGTCGCCCCTTCCGCCATGTACTTGTCAGTAACATACCCCCTGCGGTACGCCGCCACCGTCCGCGGATTTCTGTGCGGCGGCCAGGATCGCCACCGCGTCACGGCCGGACCGCACGTCCAGCGGATCGTCGGGTACGCCCCGGGCCACGTTGCCCACCAACCGGGCCACCGCGGTCCGGAACGCGTCCACCGACGCGACCTCGGGTACCGGCAGGCTCACCGTGCCGGACTCTCCGAAGAACGTCGTGCCCTGAACGGACACGGCCGGCGGCGCGTTGACCGTGAGCGACATCGTGCTCACCGCGCCGCCGCCGCTCGCCGCGCCACCGCCGCTTGCGCCATCGCTGCCCGCTTTGCCGCTGCCCGCAGCGGCGTTGTCCGTAGCGGCGTCGCCCGGACCGGTGTGGCGCAGGATCGCGTGCACCGTGTCGTGCGGCGCGTGCACGGCGGTCACCTCGACGACCGGCCCCAGTACCGGCAGCAGGATCGACAGCGCGTGCGGCCCCACGTCCCACAGCCCGCCCCACCGGCGGCGCCACGACGAGCCGGCGTACCGGCCGCCCGGCGTGAAGATCGAGCCGAGCAGAGTGACCTGGGCGCCGGACCAGCCGCCGGTGGCCACCGTAGCGTCCAGGAACATCTCGATCTCGGGCCGGTACCGGTTGGTGACGAACACCAGCGACGCGACACCGGCCCGCCGGACGGCGTCGGCCAGACGGTCGGCCGAGGGCAGGTCGAGCGCGACGGGCTTGTCGAGGAGCAGGTGCCGCCCGGACTCGGCCGCGCGGATGGCCAGCGGGGCTTGGATGTCGGGCGGCAGGGCGACGGCGATCGCGTCGACGGCAGCGATGAGGTCGTCCGCGTCGGCGTACGGGCGCACCCGGTAGCGGCGGGCCAACGCCTCGGTCTTGGCGGGGTCGCGCCCCCACACCCCGACGAACTCGGCGTCCGGGTGGCCGTCCAGCCCGGCGCCCTGCGTCTCGGCGGCCCAATACCCGGTGCCGAACAGGCCGAAGCGAAGCGTCACCGCCCGATGATAGGAGAACGGCGCCGCCCGCCGCCCGCTGGTCGGCGCCCACGAGGGGCTGCCCCCGAGCCGCTGTCCGCGAGGCGGGGTCCGCGAGGCGCTGGTCGCCAGGCGCTGATCGCTAGGGCGCTGATCGCCAGGCGCTGCCCGGCGAGCCGCTGTCCCCCGGGCCGGGGAGGGTCGGCGTGGACGCTTTGCTCTGCTTACCCATAGGCAACACTCGAACGCCGTTTGTGTTGCGTACAGGTAAGCAGAGCAAAGGACGCCGGAGCGATCCCCTCGGGACGTGGGGCACGGACCGCGCCCGGAACGTGGTTGGATCGACGGTTATGACGACCGGCAGGGGCACAACCAGCACAGGCACGGGCACGACCAGCACGGGCACAATCGGGCGGCGCCGAGCGACCCCGGCCACGGCGATGGCCGCGGCCGTCGCGCTGGTGGCGGCCGCGGCCGGTTGCGGTAGCGAGCCGGCCGCCGGGCCGACACCGTCCGAGCAGACGATCACGACTCCGAGCGGTACCACCGCGGCCAGCCCCGGTCCGGTGGGGGACGCCGACTGGCCCACGTACCACCACGACAACGCCCGTACCGGAGTCGCACCCGGATTTCCCACCCTCGGTACGGCCAGCGTGGCCTGGACCTCCCGGCTGGACGGCGCCGTCTACGGGCAGCCGATCGTGGTCGGCGGCATGGTCTACGCGGCCACCGAGAACGACACGGTCTACGCCCTGGACCCGGCCACCGGCAAGGCGAAGTGGTCCCGGCACCTGGCGACGCCGGTCCCGCAGCACGACCTGCCCTGCGGCAACATCGATCCGCTCGGCATCACCAGCACGATGGTCTATGACCCGGCGACCGGCCTGGTCTTCGCGCTCGCCGAGAGCACCGGCGGCCACCACACCCTGTACGGCGTCGACGCGGCCACCGGCACGGTGCGGGTCGTCCGCGCCGCCGAGCCGCCGAAGGGCGACCCGATCGCGCACCAGCAGCGCAGCGCGCTGACCCTGTTGGACGGGAAGGTCTACGTCGCGTACGGCGGCCTCGCCGGCGACTGCGCGCACTACATCGGCTCGGTGGTCGCGGTGCCCACCGTCGGCAACGGGCCCGTGGCCAGCTACGCGGTGCCGACCACGCGGGAAGCGGGCATCTGGGCGCCGGGCGGTGCGGCGGTGCTGGATGGACATCTGCTGTACGCCGTCGGCAACGGCGAGTCGACCTCCGGCTACGACGGCAGCGACTCGGTGCTGGAGTTGGATCCCCAGCTCAAGCTGACCGACCGCTTCTCGCCGTCCACCTGGGCCGACGACAATGCGCACGACCTGGACCTGGGCTCCATGAGCCCGGCGGTGGTCGGCACTCATGTCCTGATCGCGGGCAAGCGAGGCACCGGTTACGTGCTGGACGGCAAGCACTTCGGAGGGATCGGCGGCGAGGTCGCGAAGACGGAGATCTGCAAGGCGTTCGGCGGCTCGGCCGTGAACGGCGACACCGTGTACGTGCCGTGCACGGACGGTACCCGGGCGGTGCGGGTGGACTCGGCCGGAAAGCCCCAGGTCCTGTGGCACACCACGGTCCCCGCACGGGGCGCACCGGTACTGGGCGGCGGCGCGGTCTGGGTGGTCGACTACGAGGACGGCCTGCTGTACCTGCTCGATCCGGCCAGCGGGGCGGTTCGGCAGAAGCTGTCCATCGGGACCGCTCCGCACTTCGCCTCGCCGACGCTGGCCGGTGAGCAGGCGTACGTGGGCACGTTGACCGGGGTGGTCGCGGTGCGCCCCAGCTGACGATCAGCCCGGGCGACGATCAACCCGGGCCACGATCAGCCCGGGTGACGGTCAGCCCGGGCGACGGTCAGTGCTCGGCGGCCGCGCGCCACCGCACGGACGGCCTCAGCGCGGCCGGGTCGGCCCGGTGCTTGTACTTGTCGGCGATGCCGTACAGCGACGTGAGCAGCGTGTCCGACAGCAGGTGCGGCTGGAGCCCGAGTTCCACCAGGCCGGTGTGGGTCACCTTGTAGTAGTGCGACTCCGCCTCGACCCGCGGGTTGACCAGGTGCTCGACGTCGACCGAGTTCGGGTGCAGGTCGGCCACGAGCTTGGCGATCTCCAGCACCGACATGGTCTCGGTCATCTGGTTGAAGACCCGGAACTCGCCCCGCTCCGCCGGGTTCTCCGCGGCGATCCGGATGCACTCCACGGTGTCCCGGATGTCGAGCAGGCCGCGGGTCTGGCCACCGTCGCCGTACACGGTCAGCGGCTGGCCGAGCGCGGCAAGGATGACGAACCGGTTGAGCACGGTACCGAACACCGCGTCGTAGTCGAACCGGGTGGCCAGCCGCTCGTCCCGGATGGTCTCGTCGGTCTGCTGGCCGTAGACGATGCCCTGGTTGAGGTCGGTGGCGCGCAGCCCCCAGATCCGGCACGCGAACTCGATGTTGTGGCTGTCGTGCACCTTCGAGAGGTGGTAGAACGAGCCGGGCCGCTTCGGGTACAGCATCCGGTCGGTACGACCGTTGTGCGTGATCTCCAGCCAGCCCTCTTCGATGTCGATGTTGGGGTAGCCGTACTCCCCCATCGTGCCGAGCTTGATCAGGTGGATGTCCGGGTTCGTCTCGGCGATCGCGTAGAGCAGGTTCAGGTTGCCGACCACGTTGTTGGTCTGCGTGTAGACGGCGTGCGCCCGGTCGATCATCGAGTACGGCGCGGCGCGCTGCTCCGCGAAGTGCACCACCGCGTCCGGGCGGAACTCGCGGATCATGCGGTAGGTGAACTCGGCGTCGGTCAGGTCGCCGACGTAGGTCTCCACGTGCTTCCCGGACGCTTCCTGCCAGGCCCGTACCCGGATCGACAGCGGCTCGATCGGTACCAGGCTCTGCACGCCGAGCTCGTGGTCGTAGGTACGCCGCACGAAGTTGTCGGCGACTCCTACCTCATGACCGCACTCGGACAGGTGCAGCGCAGTTGGCCAGCCCAGGTAGCCGTCACCACCGAGGACGAGTATCCGCATCCTCCACTCCTTCCGCCGACCACACCCCAAGGAAACCCCGGTCCAGACGGCAATTGATTTCTACCCATGATCGTACGTTTACAACCTCAACGGTTCATTGGAGTCACGTTGATGATCCCAGGGAACACCCCAGCGGGCGACGGAGGGGGGAGGGGGCCTGGCTAGGCTGAACCCGCGTCACCCGAAAGGAGATCACGTGCAGCTGGTAGCGGTTAGTCCCAGGTTGCGCCGTTTCATCCGGTTTGCCCTGGGCTCGGCGCTGGCCACGCTGGTCAGTGCGGTCGCCTTCTGGGTGATGTTTCACACCCTGCACGCCCCGCCCGAGGTGGCCAGCGTGACGGCCTTCGCTTCCGGCGCCATCGTCAACTTCGTCTCCAACCGGTACTGGGCCTGGGACCGCCGCAGCCGCAGCGGGCTGAGCCGCGACCTCGGCTCGTACGCGGTGCTCGCGATCGCCACCGCCCTGGCCGCGGCCGGGGCCACCCGGGCAACCAAGTCCTACGCTCCGCATGTCGATGCCTTCGCCGCTCATCTCGCCGTCGTCGTCGAAGCCAGCTACTTCGCCACCTACGCGGCGATGTTCCTGGTCAAGTTCGCCGTCCTCGACCGGGTCATCTTCCGTTCCCGCAGCCAGGTGGAGAAGACCACTCGGGCGTAGCGACTGCCGTACACGAGGTTGTTGCCCTTCTTCGAGCTCCCCTGGTTGCGGGGGTGCATGGTCATCGGCTGCTCCCGCACGCGGTATCCCAGGCACAACGCGCCGACCAACAACTCCGAGGACTGGTACTGGGGCTGGGTCAGCCGGACCTGACCGGTCAGCTCAGCGCGCATCGCCCGGAACCCGAACGAGGTATCCGTAATCCGCTGCCGGGTGAGCACCGAGACGATTCCGGCGAACACCTTGGTGCCCAGCCGCCGTACCTGATCCGCCGACTCGTTGCTGCCCAGTTGCCGGGAACCGGTGACGAAGTCCGCTTCGTCGGCGAGCAGGGGCTTGAGCAGCAGCGGCAGCTCGGCTATCTCGTACTGGCCGTCCGCGTCCGTGGTGACGATGAACTCGGCCCCTCCGGTTCTGGCCAGGTGGTAGCCCAGCCGCAGCGCCGCGCCCTGGCCCCGGTTGACCGGTACGTCACACACGTACGCGCCGTGTTCCCGGGCCACCGCGGCGGTCCCGTCCTTGCACCCGTCGACCACGACCAGCGGAGCGATGGACAGCCCGCAGCTCTGTTTCGGTATCGAGTCGAGCACCGCGCCGATGCCCTTCTCCTCGTTGTAGGCGGCGATCAGCATGACCACCGACGGGAACACCCGCTCCCCGTACTCCGCGGTGAAGGCCCGCTCCGCGTCGACGTCGGCCGGCTCCGGGAACTCCGGTCGCGGCGGCTCGTAGAACAGCGCGACCAGGCCGAGCACCGCGGCGATCGGGAACAGGATGTAGCCGGGCAACTGATAGCGCCAGGAGAACTGGAACAGGTCGGAGAACAGCAGCAGGACCACGCCGGTGATCAGGAACAGTGCGGCCGGCCCCCGGGTCGGCGCCCGGCGGGCCCGCCCCAGGCCGAGGGCCGCCGCGAGCGCGATCAGGATCGAGACCAGGACCACCGGCCCGGGCGTGAAGCCCACGCTCAGCTGGTACCCGCGCAGGAACCCGGCGATCGGCTTGTTGACCGTGGGCGGCCCGTCGCCGTACCGGTGCGACAGCTGGGTGATCTCCGGGATGCTGACCAGCGGCAGGAACGTCGGGAACGTCGTCTGGAACCGCCACCGCTCGGTGGTGGCGTCCGGGTTGGTGTTGGCCGGGCGGCCCCAGCCGAACAGGTTCACCGAGTCGCGCAGCACCGCACCGGCGAAGTCCAGCGGCTGGTGCTTGAGGATCCGCTTGTCGAAGTCGCGCAGGAACTCGTCCTCGGTCATCCCTGCCGGCGGCTTGACCGTGTTGGACGGCGACGCCGGGTCGTGGGCCCAGTAGTCCGGGCCGTGGCCGGGTGGCCGGGGTACCGGCGGGCACAGCGCCCGCTCGTCGTCGGGCATGCTCACGCCGGTGCAGTCGGCGAACGTGGCCACCCGCCCGTACATCGAGCCGCCGCCGACCCTGGACAGGCCGTAGACCCCGGTGCTGTGGTGGTACAGGACGGCGTACCCGGCGATCGGCAGGGCGAAGCAGCCGACCAGGATCGCGGTCAGCGCCACTCGCCAGCGCCACGCCCGCGCCGCCAGCAGCACGTAGACCACCCCGGCGATGATCAGCGGCTCCCCGGCCTGCCGCACCGGCACCGCGATCCCGAGCAGCAGGCCGGCGGCCAGCACGTGGCGCCAGTCCGGCCGGCGCGGCCAGGCGAGTACCGTCAGCGCGGCGGTCAGCAGCGCCTCGAACAGCGGGTCGGACATGATGTTGTGCTCGATCTGCACCTGGTACGCGTCGAGCAGCACCGGCGCCATGGCCAGCGCGGCGAGCCAGCGCCACGCGCCCTTGTGCACGAGCAGGGCGTAGCCGGTGATCGCGATGCCCAGCCCCATCAGGTGCTGGAGCGCGACGACCGTGGTCAGGTTGGCCACGGCCAGCACCGGCTTGAGGATCAGGATGTCGTACCCGATCGGGTCCTGCCCGGTCACGGCCAGTTGCGGCAGCGGCAGCAGGTACGAGGCGACCGAGTCGATGTAGAAGATCGCCGGCCGGACCGCGATCATGGCGAGTACCCGCAGCGCCAGCCCGAGTACCAGCAGGACCGCCAGCACCCGGTGCCGGCGGAACAACCCCGGCACCCGTGCCGCGAACCGGCTCACCGAAATTCGTCCCAGACCGTGACGAGGCCGTCCTCCAGCGACATCGCCGGGGAGTACCCGAGCGCCGCGGCCCGGTCGGTGCGCACGACGACCGCGGGCATCTCCCCCGGCTTCGCCGGGACGTGCTCGGTCCGGATCGGAGTGCCGGTCGCCTTGGCCACCGCGTCGATGATGTCCAGTACCGACACCGACCGGCCGGTACCGATGATCAGTGGGCCGACGTGAGCGCTGCGCCAGGCCACCATCAGCCCGGCCACCACGTCGCTCACGTGCACCAGGTCCCGGCGCTGCTCGCCGGTGCCGTACACCTGGATCACGCCGTCGTCGCGCACCGCCCGCATCAGCCGCGGGATCAGGCTGTCCTTGTGCGCCATGCCCGGCCCGTACACGTTGGTCAGCCGGAGCGCGCAGGTCGTCATCCCGTACCCGCCGGCGTAGCCGGACAGCAGCATCTCGCCGGCCGCCTTGGTCGCCCCGTACGGGGTCAGCGGCCGGATCGGCAACTCCTCGTGGATCGGCGTGTCGCCGACGTCGCCGGTGACCGCGTTCGTCGAGGCCAGCACGAATCGCGGCACCCCGCGCAGCCGGGCGAGCTCCAGCAGTCCGGCGGTGGCCTCCACATTCACCCGGTGGACCGCCGCCGGGTCGCGCAGCGAACCGAGCACCGAGGTGAAGGCGGCGAGGTGGACGATGCCGGTCAGGTCCGGCGTGACGGCGGCGTCGCGCACTGCGGGGTCACACAGGTCGCCGACGATCGATTCCCCGCCGGACGCGGTGGACGGGAGGAGATCGACGATGCTGACCTTGGCTCCCGCTGCGGCGAGGCCGGCGACGACGCTTCGTCCGATGAATCCGGCTCCTCCGGTGACGAGCACGTGCTCGCCGGTCAGGTCCAGATCGGGCATGGCTGTGGATGACGGTTCCGGCACGTTGTTACCGTACGCGATCGAGTTCCACGCCACCTCGGTGCCCGACTGGTCCGGGTCGCCGCGCGGCGCAGACGCGCCGAGCCGGACTGGTCGCCCGCTGGGCTATAGACAATCGGGCCGTTCGCGGCGGAATCGGGCGGTCGGCGACCGGTCTGGTCGCGGCGCGGCGTCAGACGCGTCGAGCCAGACTGGTCGAAAACGTGATCATGAACCCTACCGCAGGATCCGCTCCAGCCGGTCGCGCGCGGCGAGCAGGGCCCCCGCGATCTGCTCCTGCCGGCCCTCGGTCAACCGGGCCACCGGCACCGAGCAGCTGATCGCGTCCCGTGCCGGCCGCTGGTATCGCAGCGCGACACCGAAGCAACGCAGGCCGAGCACGTTCTCCTCGCGATCCACCGAGTACCCGCGCTCCCGCGTCGCGCGCAGGTCGGCGGCCAGCGCGTCGTGGTCGACCAGGGTGTGCGGGGTCAACGCGCTCAGCGTGACGGGCAGCATCGCGCGCACCTCGGCATCGGTGCGCTCGGCCAGCAACGCCTTGCCCAGCGACGTGGTGTGCGCCGGCAGCCTGCGCCCGACCCGGGAGATCGGGCGCAGGTAGTGCTGCGACTCGCGGGTGGCCAGGTAGACCACGTCGGTGCCGTCCAGCCGGGCCAGGTGCACGGTCTCGGTCGTGGTCTCGGCCAGCCAGTCGAGGGTGTCCTTGGCGGCGGTCAGGATGTGGTCGCCGTCGAGGTACGAGGTGCCGACCAGCAGTGCCCGCAGTCCGATGCCGTACAGGGTGCCGGTCGGGTCGGTCTCCACCCAGCCCAGATCGGTCAGCGTGCGCAGCAGCATGTACAGGCTGCTCTTCGGGTAGCCGAGGCTCTGCTGAAGTTCGGCCAGGCTGTGCAGACCCCGGTGACCGGCGAAGAACTCCAGCAGCTCGACGGTGCGCAGCGCGGACTTGACCGGCCCGGCCCCGTTGACCTCGGCCGCGATGGGCGCGGCGGTCGGGACGGGGCCGGTGGCCGGAGCAGGCTCGGCGACCGGGACGGGCGCGACGGCCGGTTCAGCCATGAAGCTGGTACCGTCCGTCGACCCGGCGCGGCAGCCCGAGCGGGTTGTCCTCGCGCAGTTCGGCGGGCAGCAGCGCGTCCGGCGCGTCCTGGTAGGCCACGGGGCGCAGGAAGCGGCGGATCGCGGTGGTGCCGACCGAGGTGTGGTGCGGGAAAGTGGTCGCCGGCCAGGGGCCGCCGTGCTGCTGTGCCCAGGTGACGGCGACACCGGTCGGGTACCCGTTGAACAGGATCCGCCCGGCGATCCCGGTGAGCCGCTGCGCGACCCGGTCGGCGAAGCTGCCCGACGCACCCTCAGAGTCTCCACTGTGGACGGTCGCGGTCAGGCTGCCCGGCACCCGGTCCAGGGCCGCGAACAGCTCGCCCTCGTCGCCGTACTCGACGACCACCACCAGCGGGCCGAAGCACTCCTCCAGCAGCACGTCGTCGAGCGCGGACGCGGACGCGACCAGGACGTGCGGCGAGATCTGGCCGGACGCGGAGAGCACCGCGCGCACACCGGGCAGCGCGACCCGTTCCGCGGCACCAGTCAGGAAGCCCTCCCGGATGCTCGGGGTGAGCATCGGTCCACCGGCGATCTGGCCGGCCGCCTCGGCCAGCGCGTCGATCAGCCGCTGCCCGTCCGCACCCGCCGGTACGAACACCAGGCCCGGCTTCGTGCAGAACTGCCCGATCCCGAGAGTGAACGAGCCGGCCAGGCCGGAAGCGATGGACTCGGCGCGCTGCGCCGCGGCCTCCGGCGTCACCACGAACGGGTTGATGCTGCCCAGCTCGCCGTAGAACGGGATGGGCTGCGGCCGGCTGGTCGCCAGGTCGTACAGCGCCCGGCCGCCGCCCACCGAACCGGTGAAACCGACCGCCTGGATCGCCGGGTGCACCACCAGCCGGGTGCCGGCCTTCCGGCCGTGCACGAGCTGCACCACGTCCTCGGGTACGGCCACCGACGCGGCCGCCCGGCGCAGCGCGGTGGCGGACAGCTCCGAGGTGTACGGGTGCCCCGAGTGCGCCTTGACCACGACCGGGCAGCCGGCCGCGATCGCGCTGGCCGTGTCGCCGCCCGGAACGCTGAACGCCAGCGGGAAGTTGCTCGCCGAGAACACGCCCACCGGGCCGACCGGTACCAGCATCCGGCGCAGGTCCGGCCGGGGCGCCGGGACCGCGTTCGGGTCCGGGTGGTCGATGGTCAGTTCGAGGTACCCGCCGTCCTCCAGCACCTCGCCGAACAGGCGCAGCTGGTACGCCGAGCGGGCCAGCTCGCCGCGCAGCCGGACCTGCCCGAGGGCGCTCTCCCGGTCGGCGGCCGCGACGATCGCGTCGCCGTCCTTCTCGATCTCGTCGGCCATCGCGCGCAGGAGCCGGGCACGCCCGGCCAGCCCGGCCGCGACCAGTGACGGCGCCACCTCGGCCGCCCGGCTCGCCGAGGCGTCCACCTCGGCGTCCGTCGCCGTGGATGCCACCGCCTCGACCTTTTCGCCGGTACGGGCGTCGATGCTCCAGACGTCCAACTCGCTCACGCCGTCACCTCGCTATCGCTTCGGTCAGTCACGTCATTCTCCCTCAGTCACGGTCAAGCGCCCGGTCCCCGGTCAGTTCCCGGATCGCGGCCAGGTCGGCGGCCCCGGCCAGCCCGGCGTGGTACAGGCGCACGCCGTGCGCGCCGGCCCGTTGCGCCGCGGCCACCTGCGCCGGCAGCTCGTCCGGCCGGCCACCCATCCCGCGCACGGCCAGCAGGCTCGCGTATACCCGACCGCCGCCGTCCAGGCTGGGCCGCACCGCCTGCGGGCCGCCCCAGCAGTTGACCACGAGACCGTCGGCCACGGTGGCCGCCCGCGCCGGGTCCAGGCCGGTGAACGCGACCGAGCGGTGCGGCTGCGGGCTGGCGTGCAGCAGCACGTCCAACTCCGGGCGCTCGGCGCGGATCCGCCCGATCACCGCGGCGCGCAGCCGGTCGGCGACGTGCTGGCGCACGTCGGCCACCGCCGCGGCGAGGCCGGCGCCGAGCAGCCCGCCGATCTGCCCGACCTCGTCGACACCGGGAGCGGCCGGCTCGGCGGCTTCCGAGAACACCGCGTCGAGCGCGGTGCGCACGTGCCCGCGCAGCGCCTCGGGGTCGATGCCGCCGGCCCGGTACGCGGCGGCACAGGCGGCGCAGAAACACAGCGACAGCAGGTACTGCGCCGCCCCGGACAGCGGCACCCCGCCCACCTTGTCGTGCGCGCTGAGGTGGTCGTAGCCGTACCACCCGCACGCCTCCAGCTCGACGCCGTCGATGCCGGGCAGCGCCGCCGCGTCGGCGGCCAGGCCGAGCAGGTACTCCCCGACGTCGTCCCGGGCCGGGCACAGCGCCCACGGGTACCGGTCGCCGTACGCGTTGACCACGTTCTGCTCGACCGGACGGGGCAGGTCGACGTGATTGCACACCACCCAGGCGTGCACCGGCACCCCGGCCGCGCGCAACGCGACCGTCGCCTCGCCGAACGGGTCGGCCGCCGCCAGCCAGTCCGCCTGCGCGGGGCGCAGCGCCGCGCCCTGCCAGTGCGCGTCGCCGACCGGGTAGTAGGCGGCGGACTGGTGAGCCACCACGACCCGGTGACGCGGGTGGCGCGGGGTCAGCGCCCGGGTGCCGTGGTAGACGGCGGCCAGTACGACGTGGTCCAGGCCCAGCCCGGCCACCAGATCGGCGGCTGCCGGGTCGCCGACCAGGTCCCAGGGGTAGAGGTACGCCGCGGTCTGCATCAGAATCGGGGCCTCGCTCCTGTCCAGTCCGGGTGGACCGCGCGCATCGGCGTGATGTCGTCCCGGCGGCGGATACCACAGCGTAGATACTGCTCGTGCAGCCGAGCCAGGCTGTCCTCGTCAAGCGTGACGCCGAGGCCGGGACCGGGCGGCACCCGCACCGCGCCGTCGCGAACCGCGATCGCGCCCGGCTCGATGACCTCCTCGACCTGCCACACCGAGTGGGTGTCGCAGGCGTACGTCAGGTTCGACGTGGCCGCGGCCAGATGGGTCATCGCAGCCAGGCTCACCCCGAGGTGCGTGTTGGAGTGCATCGACAGGCCCAGCCCGAAGGTCTCGCAGATGCCGGCCAGCTTCTGCGACGCGCGCAGGCCGCCCCAGAAGTGGTGGTCGGACAGCACGATCCGCACCGCGCCGGCGGCCACCGCGGGTGGGATGTCGTCGAACGTCGTCACGCACATGTTGGTGGCCAGCGGCAGGTCGGTACGCGCCGCGACCTGCGCCATGCCGTCGATCCCGCCGGCCGGGTCCTCCAGGTACTCCAGCACCCCGGACAGCTGCTCGGCCACCCGGTGGCTGGTCTCGACCGTCCAGTTCGCGTTCGGGTCCAGCCGCAGCGGGTGCCCGGGGAACGCGTCGCGCAGCGCCCGGATCGCCGCGATCTCCTCCTCCGGCGGGAACACGCCGCCCTTGAGCTTCAGCGAACCGAACCCGTACCGGTCGACCAGCCTGCGGGCCTGCGCCACGATCCCGTCCGGGTCCAGTGCCTCGCCGAAGGAGTCCGGCTCCGCACCCGGGTGCCCGGCCCACTTGTAGAACAGGTATGCGGAGAACGGCACCTCCTCGCGCACCGCGCCGCCCAGCAGGTCGCACACCCGCAGCCCGGTCGCCTTGCCCTGCAGGTCATACAGCGCGACCTCGAACGCGGACACGGTGGACGCGATGGCCTTCGCCACGCTCGGCGCACCGGCAAGCTCCGTCGGACTGTCCGGGGCCACCTCGCCGAGCGCCACGGCGACCCGCCGGTTCAGGCCGTTGAGGTCCCAGATGGACAGCCCGGCCAACGCCGCCGAGGCGCGGTTCAGCCGGTCCAGGGTGGGGTCGTCGCCGTACGCCTCGGACAGGCCGACCAGCCCGGCGTCCGTGCGAACCTGGAGGATCGCCCGCAGCGCGTACGACTGGTGCACACCGACCGAGTTGAGCAGCGGCGGATCCTGCACGGCGATCGGCGTGACGGTGATGTCGGTGATGGTGGCGTCGGTTCTGGTGGTGGGCGTACTCATCAGATCAGCTCCCGTCCGGCGGCGATCAGCTCGGCCAGCCGGCTCACGTGTTCGGGTTCGGGCTCGGATAGCGGTGGCCGGACCGGCCCGACGTCCACTCCCTCCAGCCGCACCCCCGCCTTGACCAGCGACACCGCGTACCCCTGCCCGGCCTGGCGCAGCTGGACGTACGGCCGCCAGAAGCCGTCCAGCAGCCGGTTCACGGTCGCTTCGTCGCCACCCCGGTACGCCCGGTAGTACGCCATCGCCAGGTCGGGCGCGAAGCAGTACACCGCCGAGGAGTACGCCGGCACGCCGACCGCCCGGTACGCCTGGGAGGTCATCTCGGCCGTCGGCATGCCGTTGAAGTACAGCAGCGCGTCCTCGCCGTGCCGCTGGCGCACCGCGCCGACGATCCGGCGCATCAGGTCCAGGTCGCCGCGGCCGTCCTTGAACCCGACAATTCGCGAGTGCGCGGCCAGGTCGGCGACCGTATCGGGGGTGAAGACCGCGTTGTCCCGCTGGTAAATGATCATGTCCAGCTCGGACGCGTCGGCCAGCCGCCGGTAGTGCTCACGCAGCCCGGCCTGGCCGCCCTCGACCAGGTACGGCGGCATGACCAGCAACCCGTCCGCTCCGGCCGCAACGGCCGCCCGGACGAACTGGGTGGCCAGGGCCGCCCCGTACCCGACCCCGGCCACCACAGGCACCCGTCCGGCCGCCTCCTCGACCGCGACCCGCACGCACTCCGCGTACTCCTCGACTCCCAGGGAGAAGAACTCCCCGGTGCCGCAGCACGCGAAGACCGCGCCCAGTGCGTCGTCGCGGGCCGACAGCCGGCTGGCCAGATGCCGCCGGTACGCGTCGAGGTCGACCCCACCGTCCGGGCCGAACGCGGTGACGGGGAAGAACAGCAGCCCGTCCAGCCGCCCGGCGAGCCGGGACGCCGAGTCGTTTATCGTCATGTTTATCCCTTCAGCCTTTCAATGAACCGCTCAGCAGGCCCCGCTCGAAGAGCCGCTGCAACCCGAGGTAGACCAGAACGCTCGGAACCATCAACACCACCGCCGCCGCCAACCGCACACCCTCCCCCTGCTCCTGACTCGCCTGAAGGCTGGTCACGATGAGCGTCAGCGTGCTCATCTTCGGCGACTGGGCGACGAGCAGTGGAAGCAGGTACTGGTCCCAGATCATCAGGAACCCGAACACCGCACAGGTACCCAGGGCGGGCAGGCACAGCGGCAAGATCACCTGGAAGAAGATGCGCAGGTCACCGGCCCCGTCGACCCGGGCGGCCTCCTCCAGCTCCACCGGGATGCGCTTCATGAACCCGGTCAGCACGTAGACCGGCAACGCCCAGCCGACCAGCGGCAGGGCCAGGCCGCCGTAGTTGTCCAGCAGGCTGATCTTGCCGAGTACCAGGTACAGCGGGATCGCGATGATCTCCTCCGGCATCATCATGGTCGCCAGGATCGCGAGCATGACCAGGCCGGCGCCGCGGAACCGCTTGCGCGCCAACGCGTACGCGGCGAACGCGCTGACCGTGACCTGCAGGGTCAGCCCGATCGCCTCGACCACGATCGAGTTGACCAGTCCCCGGCCGAGGCCGAACCGCCAGGCCGTGGTGAGGTTTCCGGCCGAGAGGCCGTGCGGCCAGAGGAACACCTGGCCCAGCTTCGGGGCGCCGCCGCTGAACGCGGTCACGATCATCGACCACAGCGGTACCACGAAGATCCCGATCACCACGAGGAACAGCACGGCTCGGACAAGCAGCCGTCCGCCCCGGTGCGAGGTCAGCCGACGCGGGGCACGCAGCCCGAGGGCGGTGGCACCGCCGGTGGCGCTGCCGGCGACGCTGCTGGTCACGATGCCTCCAGACGGTTGCGCCACCACAGCGTCAGGCTGGTCAGCAGGATCGTCGCGATCAGCAGGAGCGTCGAGATCGCCGACGCGTATCCGGTGTCGTTGGCGACCGTCGCGGCCTTGAAGGTGGTCGTCACGATCGTCTCCGTGGAGCCGCCGGGCCCGCCGCCGGTGAGCACGTTGATCTCGGTGAAGACGCGGAGCCCGCGGATGATGCCCAGGGTCAGCACGATCGTGGTGATCGGGCGCAGCGACGGGATCGTGATGTGGCGCAGCCGCTGCCAGGCACCCGCGCCGTCGATGTTCGCCGACTCGTACAACTGGCGGTCGATGCCGACCAGGCCGGCGATGAAGATCACCATGTCGTACGGGGCAGCTTTCCAGATCTGGATGAGCATCACCGTCCACAGCGACGAGTGAGGGCTGGCCAGGAACGGCTGCGCGCCGAGGCCCAGCGCGCCGAGGAAGCTGTTCACCGCCCCGTACCGGCCGGGAAACAGCAGCGCCCCCCACAGCTCGGCGATGGCCACCATCGCGGTGACCGCGGGCAGGAACACCGCGGTCCGCAGGATCCGCACGTGCCGGGCCGGACTCTCCAGCAGCAACGCCAGGGCGAAGCCCACCAGCATCGAACCGGCGACGGAGACGACCGCGTCGAGCACGGTGTGCCCGACGGCGGCGCGCAGATCGGGATCCTGGAACGCCCGGCTGAAGTTGGCCCAGCCGAGCCACTCGTTGCCCAGGTACGGCCGGACGTGGAAGAAGCTGAGGTACACGCCCCAGATCACCGGCCAGAACTTGAACACCGCGAAGAACGCGAGCGCCGGGGCGAGGAACAGCCAGGGCGAGAACCGGGAGCGGACCCGGCGGACCCGGCGCGCGGCCGGGGGTCCGCCCCGGTCGCGCGGCACCGACGCGACCGGGGCGGAGGGCGTGCTCACGCTCATCTCGCCGGCCCTGCCTCGACAGGCACACGGCTCATCCCGCGAACAGCCTCGGCGGGCGTGAGCCGGGCTTCGCCTGGGCGGCTCATCCCGCGGCCACCCCCTGGGTCTTCAGGATCGAGTTGAGCTTGTCGTTGAGCGTGTGCAGGGCCGTGGCGGGATCGCCGCACTTGGCCACGAGCGCGTTGAGCCCGTCCGAGGTCGCCTGCCGCAGCGCGGTCCAGTTGGGCATGTTGATGTCTTCGTAGTGCCCGTCGGACTGGTACACCTGCTGGGCCAGCTTCCACCGGTCGTCGCCCTGGTGCTCGGTGGCCGCGTCGACCGTCTTGTTCACCGGCAACCGGACGATGGTCGCGGTGGGCACCGCCGTCATCCCGAGCCGCTGCGCCTCCGGAGTGATCATGAACTCCGCGAGTTTCTTCGCCTCGCTCGTCTTGCCGCCGGCCATCAGGTAGATGTCCGTACCCTCGGCCAGGGTCTGCCCGTTCGCCGGACCGGCCGGCGGGGCGACCGCCACGTACTTGCCCTTGATCGCGGTGGCGTCCATCGTCGCGTACGCGTACGGACCGGTGAAGTACATCCCGGTCACGCCGGTCTGGAACGCCTTGTTGGCCTCGGTCGTGGTGTCGTTGAGCGCACTGGGCTGGACGACCTTGTTCGTGCAGAACTGGTCCTCGAACCACTGCACCGACTGTGTCGCCTGCGGTGTATCCAGGTTGGCGGCGAACTTGCCGTTGCCCGCCGGCTTGAAGTAGCTGCCGCCGGCCTCCCAGAGCAGGGACGACCAGTACCAGGAGATGTACCCGCGGGTCGTCGACCCGGGCACGTCCAGCCCGTACGTGTCGGCCTTGCCGTCACCGTCCGGGTCCTGCGTGGTGAACGCCTTGGCCACGGTCGCCACGTCCTGCCAGGTCTTCGGCGGCTGGAGCTTCAGCTTGGCCAGCCAGTCGCTGCGTACGAGCAGGATGTTGGCCTGGGCGGAGAACGGGACCGCGTAGTACTTGCCGGTCAGGTCCTTGGCCGAGTCCCAGGCCCGGTCGGTGAGCTGGTCCTGGCCGGCCACCGCACTCTTGTCGACCGGCTGGATGATCCCCTGGGTCTCGAAGTTGCCCAGTTGGGCGGCATCGTCGACGACGACGTCGGGCAGCTTGTGCGAGGTGGCCGCCGCGGACAGCTTGGTCTCGAAGTCGGTCAGCGTCATGAACGGTTTGATCTGAATGCCGGTCTTCGCGGTGAACGCGTCGAAGACCTTCTGGTACGCCTTGATCGAATCGTTGGCACCCCGGACCCAGACGTTGAGCGGACCGGTTGCCTCGGCTTTGGACTTGTCACTCGATCCGCAGCCGGAGATCGCCAGTACCGCGCACATGCCGGCCGCCGAGGCCACCAGCACGCGGTCGCGCCACGGTACTCTCACCATCGTTCCTCCGTTCAGATTTGTGAACGTAAAACATGCAAGTGAACGCCGTGACGCGAAACGTATGCCCCTGTCCGCTCAGTGGTCAAGAGTGGTCAAGAGCCCGAAACACTCCCGTTATCCGATCCGCCCGCCGATTTCGTTCACCATACTGTCCGCCGTTCCCCTATGTGAACGCGGCCGGCCGGCCCGCCCGGCCCGGCCGGCCCGCCCTCAGCGCAGCGACAGCCAGATCTTCTCGGCCGCGTCGACGAACCCGGCAGCGCGGTAGATCCGCTCCTCGCGCGGCTCGGCCTCCAGCCACACCAGCCGGACGCCGCGCCGGTGGCTCTCCTGAGCCAGATACACCGCCATGGCCCCAGCGATGCCTCGCCGCCGGTACGGTTCCCGGACGCCGACCGCCGCCAGTTCGTCGACCCCGCCGACCGGTCCGTTGCACAGGCCGCTGCCCACGGCCTCGCCGGTCGCCGCGTCCCGGGCGACGACCACCAGGCCGCCCCGCCGGACCGTCGCCCGGAGCCGGGACAGGTCGCCCTCGCCCGGGGGCTCCGGCTCGCCGTACGCGTCGTGCTGCACGCGCGCGGCGTCCAGCAGTTCGGCGTCGCGTGCGGCGAGCGTGAGGGTGACGCCCTCGGGGGCGGGCCGGTCGGGCAGGGATCCGGGCCGGCTCACCAGCACCGGTACCCGACCCTCGACCGTGAAGCCGGCGGTACGCAGGGCGGCCTCCACCCGTGGAGCGGACTGCGGCACGTACTCCAACCGCGGAATCCGTCCACGGTGGACAAACGTGTCGACCAGGGCCGCCACGTCGTCCGGCAGCGGCCGGGCGCCGTCGTCGGGTACCGCGTAGTTGCGCCCAGGGTTCGCGCTGTAGCGATCGAAGCTTGCCAGGAACGGGCCGATCCGCTCGTTCGAACGGCGGCCGAACGACGCCCGGATGTAGCCGGCCACCAGATCGGAGGCCGGCCCGGCGGCCGGCTCGGAGACCGGCCGAGCGGCCGGCAGGGACGTGAAATTGTCCATTGTAGACAGACACCTTCGTGAGAGAGGTAAAAGAGGAGCTGGGCAGCCGCCAACCACCGTGGTCGGTGGGGATCGGGCGACCGCCGGGGCGGCTCGCCTGACTGCGGGGTGGCCTCAGCCCTCTCGAAGGTGTCGTGATGCCGGTGCGACAGTTCGTCATGCAGGCGCGGCAGTGTCGTCACACCGGTGCGACAGCCAGGCTGCCGGACGCGGCACTGGCGGGCAACCGCTTTTCACTCGGCCCCGGACCAACTCAGCGCCGGACCGCGCCCTCCACCTCGGTGCGCGAGGACACGCCGAGCTTGCGCAGGATGTTGGAGACGTGCACGGCTGCGGTCTTCGGCGAGATGTAGAGCCTGCGGGCCAGCTCCGCGTTGGTGAGCCCGTCGGCGATCAGCAGCGCCACCTCGCGCTCGCGCGGCGTCAGCGCGCCGGTGCCGGTCACCGTACGCTGGCCGTCCGCCGGCTCGAGGCCGAGCCGGGCGCGCAGTGCGTCCAGTTGCTCGACCCGCCAGCCGCTCCAGTGGGCCAGCAGGGCACCCGCGTTCGTCACGTGCTCGCCGGCCGGCCCGGGCCGGTCGAGCGCGAGCAGGCAGCTGGCCGCTCCCAACTCGGCGGTCCCGCGTACCGACGGCGGCGGCACCGGCGACCCGGCCACCCGGAGGTAGCCGGCCAGCGCGGCCTCGTGCTCGCCCCGTGCCTCGGCCAGCTGGGCGTCGACCAGGATCCGGTAGTCGTCCCAGATGTCCGGGCCGAGCAGGTTGTGCGCGATCTCGGCGATCCGGGAGAGCGGCAGGCCCACGTGCAGTCCGGCGGAGACCAGGTCGTGTGCCTGCGACTGGCTGCGCCACGGTGAGTCGTTCATCGCCGCGATCAGCTCGTCGACCAGCCCGTCGGCGGTGGCCAGGTCACCACGCCGGGCGGCGAGGTGCAGCGCGATGCCCGGGACCACCAGCCCGGCGCTGCGGTCGCCGCGCGCCGCCGCGGCACGCAGCTCGGCCACGATCTCCTCGACCCGGTTCAGCTCACCGGCCTCCAGGCTCAGTCCGGCGAGGAACACCGCGTGGAACCCGCTGCGCTGGCCCCATCGCAGATATCCCCGGTCCCGCGCCTGCCCCTGCTCCAGCGCGGCCATCGCCGCGTCGAGCCGGCCCTCGCGGACCGCCAGCCGGGCACGGCCCTGGAAGTAGGCCGCCACGGCCAGCGACTCGAACCCGGCCCGCTCGGCGTCGACGCGCATCCGCTCGAGCAACTCGGCGTGCTCGGTGGACTCGGCGGTCGGTACCCCCTGGACGAGGTTGTTCAGCGCCCGCGCGGCCAGTACCCACTCGCCCAGCTTCTCCGCCTCGTCGACCAGCCCGGTCAGCATCGCCCGGCCCTCTTCCGCGGTCTCCAGGCAGTCGACGAGCACCGAGCCCTTCTCCACCAGCGCGGCCAGCCGCATGTTCGGCAGGTCCAGCCGCTCGGCCAGCTCCAGCGCGCGTTGCGACCAGGCCAGGCTCTCGTCCGGCTCACCGCGCAGCATGGTCGACTGGGCTACCGCGGTCATCGCCAGCGCCTGCTTCGGGCCGGGCGGAAGCTCGGTGATCAGCTGCTGCATCTCGTCGGTCAGCGCCCGCATCTCGTCGAGGTCGTCGGTCTCCCAGGCCAGCCGGATCATCAGGTACAGCGCGTCGGCGCGCTCGTCCGTGGTCGGCGCGCGGTCGCGCCACCGGCGGGCGTACCCGACGGCGTCGTCCAGCAGGCCGACCAGCCAGGCCGCCCGGGCCGCCGCACCCAGCAGCTCGGCGTCCTCGCCGACCTCCTCCAGCCCCATCTCGGCCAGCTGGAGCGCCTGGTACGCCGAGCCGATGGCCAGGTACAGCGCGCTGCCGCGGCGGGCCGCGACCACCATGTCGTCGTACCGGCCGGCCCGCCGGGCGTGGTACGCGACCATTGCCGGGTCGGATCCGCCGGCCGCCAGCAGTGCCTCCAGCGCCGACTCGTGCAGCCGGCGGCGCTGCCGGCCCAGCATCTGCTCGGCCAGGGCTTCCCGGACCAGCGCGTGCCGGAAGCTGAACTCGTCCTCGCCGGACTCCACCAGGACACCCCGGGTGACCAGCTCGCGCAGGACGCCGATCAGCTCGTCCTCGCCGGCTGAGGTCACGGCGGCGAGCAGGTCGAACGGCACCCGGTAGCCGAGGATGGCGGCTGCCTCGACGATCCGGCGGCTGTCCGGCCCGAGGTCGTCGACCTGCCGGCGCAGCACCTCGGCCAGGCTCCAGGGCAGCGGCCGCTCGCAGAGCGTCTCCAGGTCCTCCCCGGCATATCCGCGCAGCAGCTCCTCGAGGAAGAACGGGTTTCCGCCGGTGCGCTGGTGCAGCGCGGCGACCGTCCGGTACGGCGCCGGACGCCCGGTCGCGGCGGCCAGCAGCGCCGCGGTCTGTGCCTCGGTCAACCGCCCGAGCCGCACGTTCACCACCGCGTGCCGGCGCTCCAACCGGCCCAGCAGCGCGGCGATCGGTTGACGGTTGGTGACCTCGTCGGGCCGGTACGTGCCGATCAGCAACCGCTGGCCGGGCTGGTCGGCGAGCCGCTCGAACAGCGCGGCGCTCTCCGAGTCGGCCCAGTGCAGGTCTTCGAAGACGATCACCGCCGGCGCGTCGCCGACCAGGCCGGCGAGGATCAGCAGCCCGGCGTGCAGCCGCTCGACCGGGCTGCGGGCCGGATCGGTCAGCGCCGCCAGCGCGATGCTGTCGACCCGGTCCTCGTCGGCCGCGTCGATCGCGTCCAGCAGCACCTCATAGGGGCGGGCGAGCGAGCCGGGCTCGGCCTGCCCGGTCAGCACCACGGCTTCCGGCGGGAGGGTCGCCAGCAGCTCCTGGATGAGCCGGGTCTTACCGATGCCCGCCTCGCCCGCCACGATCGCGACGTGCGGACGGGGCGTCGTCACGAGCCGCGTCAACTGGCGCAGTTCGTGATCTCGCCCGATCATCATCGGGCTGACGCCGCCGCGTGTGGTCCGCACGGAGCAAGGTTACCGGCTGGTCGGCCGCGTACCACGGGCGTGATACCCGCGTCACTGGCGCCGCGGCGCGCCCGCCGCGAACGGCGGGCGGCGGCCAGCAGCCGGTACTCGGCGGCCTGCGTGATCAGGTCGCGCTGATGCTGCTTCTGCTGAGCGAGCAGCAGGTCCGGGTGGGTGAACATTTCGGTCTCCTTCGTCGTGCCGGTCGCTTCCGGCTTCCTCACGCCGATCTGTTTCCGGCGTGGTTCCATACTCGCGTGGTAAGGGACCGCAGCCATCGGGACCGATTACCTATCTTCGGCGGCGCGCAGTACCTAGCCGGCTCGGCCAGAGGCCAGGGGCGGACTAGGTATGCCTAGGGCCGGTCCTGGGCGAACTCGCGGACTCGGATACGCCGAGACAGGTTTAAGATTTTTGATCTCTGGAGACACGAGATCATGTCTGCTGTCGCCGCCCCTCGCGATCGGCTCGACGCCGACCAGCGCAACGCGTTTTTCGCGGCCCTGCTGGGTTGGTCGATGGACGCGTTCGACTACTTCATCGTCGTGCTGGTCTATGCCGACATCGCCAAGGACTTCGGCGTACCGCTGACCCGGATGGCGTTCCTGACCACGGCCACGCTGCTCATGCGGCCGGTGGGCGCCCTGCTGTTCGGGCTGTGGGCGGACCGGGTCGGGCGGCGCAGGCCGCTGATGGTCGACGTGACGTTCTACTCGATCGTCGGCTTCGCGTGCGCGTTCGCGCCGAACTTCACCGTGCTTCTGATCCTGCGGCTGCTCTACGGCGTGGGCATGGGCGGCGAATGGGGCCTGGGCGCTGCCCTTGCCATGGAGAAGATCCCGGCGAACCGGCGGGGGCTGTTCTCCGGGATCCTGCAGGAGGGGTACTCGATCGGGTACCTGCTCGCCTCGGTGGCGTTCCTGCTGGTGCACTCGGTCGGCGGCCTGTCCTGGCGCTGGCTGTTCGGGCTCTCCATCATCCCGGCGCTGATCAGCCTGTACGTGCGCAGCCGGGTACGCGAGTCGGAGGTGTGGGAGGCGGCCCGGCAGCGGCAGGAACGCACCCGCACCGGCATGCGGCAGGTGCTGCTCAACCCGGTGATCCTCCGCCGCTTCGTGTTCCTCGTCCTGCTGATGACGGCGTTCAACTGGATGAGTCACGGCACTCAGGACGTGTACCCGACGTTCCTCAAGGAGGGCATCGGCCTGTCCGCGACGACGGCCACCTGGATCGCGGTCATCTACAACGTTGGCGCGATCATCGGCGGTACCACCGTCGGCGCCCTGTCTCAGCGGTTCGGCCGCCGGCGCATGATCGTCATCTGTGCCGTGCTCGGGTTGCCGATCCTGCCGATCTTCGCGTACTCGACCAGCGCCGGCATGCTGTGCCTCGGCTCGTTCCTGATGCAGATCATGGTGCAGGGCGCGTGGGGCGTCATCCCGGCGCACCTGACCGAGTTGAGCCCGGACGAGATCCGGGGCTTCTATCCCGGCGTGACGTACCAACTGGGCAACTGCCTGGCCGCGTTCAACCTGCCGATCCAGCAGTCCCTGGCGGCCAGCCACGGGTACCCGTTCGCGCTGGCGGCCACCGTGATCCCGGTACTGGTCGCGGTCGCGGTACTCACCGCGCTCGGCGGCGAAGCCCGGGGCATACGGTTCGGTACCGCGCGGACCAGCGGCGTCGAACTGGCCGGCGCCGGAGGCCCGGCAGTCCCCGCGCAGCGGCCGGCGGCGCCCGCGGACGTGGACGAGACGACGGCTTGACCCGGCGCCATACGCGCGTCCGGCGCCGACGCAGGCGCCATGAAGCGCAGCCGGCGTCAGAAGGAATCCGGCGTCAGAAGCGCATGTAGAGCCTGATCGCGGTGCCGTCCGGCTGGGTGTGGATGCGGACCAGGTCGCTGACGTAGTTCACCAGCACCAGCCCCCGGCCGCGGACGCTGCCCGGGCCCGGCGGCACCCGACCGGCCAGCGGCACCACCGCCCGGCCCCGGTCGCGCACCTCGCAGGCCACGGCTCCGGCCACCGTCCAGATCCACAGCGTGCCGCCACCGGCTCCGTGCAGCACCGCGTTGCTGACCAGTTCGTTCACCGCGAGTTGGAAGTCGACCACCCGACGCTCGATCATCCCCGCGCGCCGCGCGTGGTCGGCGACCAGGTCGCGCAGGCCGGCCAGCCCGGTGCCGTCGAAGTCCACCGCGTCGGCGCTGGACGGCACGTCAGGCAGCGGCTGGTTGTACGCGCCGACCACGGTCTCCGGCCGGTAG
Organism: Rugosimonospora africana; assembly: GCF_016862975.1. GTDB lineage: Bacteria > Actinomycetota > Actinomycetes > Mycobacteriales > Micromonosporaceae > Rugosimonospora > Rugosimonospora africana. The sequence goes on along the minus strand of NZ_BONZ01000027.1, from coordinate 128,066 downwards.
TCGGGGCTGGACCAGCGCCGGCCCTCGCCGAGCATCACCGGGTGCGTGCGCTTCGCATCGGTCAGGACGTGCGGGGCCAGACCCGACACGTCGTACAGGCAGACGATGGCCGCCGCGCAGCCGGCGAGCGTCACGTTGACCAGCGCCTCGTGCTGCGCGCACGCCGGGTACTCCTCGTCGGTGCGGCCCGCCCAGACCGGCTCGCCGACGATCCGGACCCGCCGTCCGGCGTGCTCCTGGATGAACGCGTGCAGTATCCAGGGGATGATCCGGCCCGGGTTGCGGCCGGCCTCGGCCATGTCGACCAGGCGGAGCCCGTCCGCCGCGTCGCCCAGGGCCGCGGCCAGCAGGTCCAGGTTGGGCCCGGGCATGGCGACGAGCACGGGTTCACCGGCCGCCAGGGCGTCCCGGACAACCGGCACGATCGCGGCGACGAGTTCGTCGGTACCGCGATAGAGCAGCGCCTCGTGGGCCAGGCCCACGGGCGTGCCGACCTGGTGGTCCTCATCCCGTACGGTGTCCGCGCTCATCCCCCGGCGTCCGTCCCCCTCCGCGTCACGGTGACGATACGCCCGGCCGGCGCCGCCAACCGCGCGACCGGCCGTCACCGGTACCCTCTCCAGCCCGCCGGCCAGCCGTCCGGGCGCCTCAGGCGCCTGGGCGACCGCCCCGGTGCACCCGCCGCATGGCCGCGGCGTGCTGGTCCCGGCGGGCGGTATCGGCCCGCAGCGCGAGCTCGGTCACGTCCTGCGCGACCGCGTGCACCACGGTCAGCTCGCCGCCCGCGTCGTAGCTGGGCCGGATGAGCACCCGCAGGGTCTTGGGGCCGGTCCGGGTGCCGATCCGGAACCGGATCTCCCCCGGTTCCCGCCCGGCGACCAGCGCGCGGAGCTCCCGCTCCAGCTCCGGAAGGTCCTCCGGAACCACGTGCGCGGGGACCTCGTCCAGCGACAGCGGCCCCCGCGACGGGCTCCGGTCGAAGATCCGGTACAGGCCGGCCGACCAGCGCAGCTGCCCGGTACCCAGGTCCCACTCGCCGTACCCGAGCCTGCCCAACTCCTCGACGACGGCCACGCGGGCCAGTTCCGCCTCGGCGTCGTGCACCTGCCAGCTGGCCAGCAGTCCGTCGCCGAGCCGGGCGGCGGAGTGGCTGATCAGCACCTGCCGGGGCCGGCCGCGTACCAGGATCGTCTCGGTCTGCGCGGCCCGCTGCCACGGCGTACCGGTCAGCAACACCTGCCGGAACGCGTCGAAGACGCCGGCCATGGCCAGGGTGGGGCGCACGTCCAGGAGCCGGGCGCCGACCAGATCGGCCGGCTCCTGGTCGTAGGGCTGCCCGGACTGGGACGACGCGAAGTCGATGGTGAAGTCGGTGACCGTCCCGCTGTCGTCGCGAACCGGCGACAGCAGCAGGGTCGGGGCCGCGATGGCGTCCACCGCGGACTGCAACCAGTGGCCGGGGGCGGCCAACACATCGGCGGCCAGCCGGTCGAGCTGCCAGATCCGCTTGGCGACCGCGGCGGCCAGAGCCTCCAGGTAGGCTCGATCGGCCGGGGAGAACTCGCGCGGCTGCGCCCAGATCGGTTCCAGGCAGCCGAACGTGCGCCCGGCGTTGCGCAGCGGCAGGGCGGCCCGGGCGGCGCCGTCGCCGACCAGCAGGTACCCGTGCCTGTCCCGGGCGGTGAACCAGAGCGGCGCTCCGGTGGAGATCGCCTCGCCGAGCACGGTGGGTACCGCCGACGGGATCCGCTGCCAGTCGCTGGCCACCTGGGCCGGCAGCCCGGCGCAGCTGGCCATCCGCAGCGCCCCGTCCGGTTCGGCGACGTAGATGAGCACCGCGTCCGCCTCAAGCGACGCGACGCCCTCGGAGAGCAGCCGCTCGGCCAGCTCGCTGACGGTCTGGGCGGATTGCACGGCGGTGGACACGATCTGCAGCCGGACCCGGGCCTCGGCGGACAGGCCCGACCCGCCGACCGACGCCGCGGCGGCCGGATCGTCGGATTCCGGGGCGGCGTTGACGTACACGGTCGGCTCGAACGCGGTCGCCTCGCCCGCCGGTTCCGGCTCGGGATCGTCGAGGCCGGCGGGGACGGCGGTACCCATGATCCGGGCCGCCACCTCGACCAGCCGGCGGTTCTCGTGCTGGGACAGCCGGGAGAGGTGCTCGAACGCGGCGTCCGGCGTGCAGTCGAGGGTACCGGCGAGCAGCCCCTTGGCCTGCTCGATCAGCGCCCGGCCGCGCATCGCCCGGCGCAGTCCGGCCAACTCGGCCTCCAGCCGCTGCACCCGTGCGGCCCAGCTCAGCGCGGCGTCGCCCTCGACCGCCGACGCGGTCTCGCCCGGCGTGCCCCGACCGGCCGGGGCATTCCTGCCGGTCTGGGCGTTCCTGGCTGTCTGTGCGGTCCTGGCGGTCTGGGCGGGTCTGGCGGTCTGGGCTGGTCTGGCGGGCTGGGCGGCCCCGGCAGCCGGCCCTCTCCGGCCGCCCGCGCCGCTCTTGGCCGCCGCGCCCCTGACCGTCCCGGCGCTCTGGGCAGCCGGGGCGCTCTTCTCAGCCGCGCCGCTCTTCTCAGCCGGGGCGCTCTCGGCAGCCGAAGCGCTCCGGGCAGCCGGAGCGGCCTTGCCGGCCGGGGTGTTCTTCGCGGCCTGTGCGCCCTTCCCGGCGGGCGCGCCCGTGCCCGCCGGCATGCCACCGGCCTGCGACGCGGCGCCGGCCGCGGCCGGCGCACCGGTGTCCGCATTGTCGAGTTCGAGATCGGCTGCGCTCTCCACCGCACGACAATCGCACTTCCGGGTTTGCCGGCGCCAGTCACCTAGGTCGCGAAATGTCGGGGTCGCCCGGTGGCCGTCGACAGCTCGTCCCGTTTGCCGTCATCTGCACCATGTGAATCAAACCTCGACATTCGGCACCGTCGATCCGTGAGAACTTACCATCCGGTATGCGAACCCCATTCACATCCTGGTCGGGCGCGGCGCACGCCCCGGCCCGCCTGAAGGGAACCGCAGCCATGCCGCGTCGTCACGTCGTGCGCGCGATGAGCCTGGCGCTCTCGGCGCCCCACCGGTTCACCCGCCGCTTGCTACCAACCCGCCTGCTGGGCGCTCGCCCGGTAGGCACCCACAAACCGAGCGCCCACCCGTTGAGCGCCCACCCGTTACGCAGCCGACTGTTACGCGCCGCCGTCGCCGGGATCGCCACCGGCGCGGTGGTCCTGACCGCGCCGTTCCTGTCCGCCCGGCCGGCCTCGGCCAGCGTGCTGGTCGCGAACGACTACTGCCTGGACCAGTGCAACGACATCCTGCCGCCCGGCGAGAACGGCAACGCCACGCTCGCCGACATCCTCGCGCACCAGGCGCTGGGTACCCGGCCGGCGCACTCCGCCGACCAGCTCGACGCGTACGCCAACCTGCTGAACAGCTACACCGGCCTGACCGACGAGCAGATCGGCCAGTTCTACAACGACAGCTCGTTCGGCGTACCGGCCGGCCAGGTCGAGTCGACCGAGTCCCCGCGCTCGGACGTGACCATCGTGCGAGACAAGGCCACCGGCGTACCGCACGTCACCGGCACCACCCGGGCGGGCACCATGTACGGCGCCGGATACGCCGGTGCCGAGGACCGGCTGTTCGTCATGGACCTGCTGCGCCACGTCGGCCGCGGCACGCTGACCTCGTTCGCCGGGGGCTCACCGGGCAACCAGGCGCTGGAGCAGAGCGTCTGGCGCAACTCGCCGTACACCGAGGCGGACCTGGCGGCCCAGGTGGACACCCTGCGCGCCGAGGGCGCCCGGGGCGCCCAGCTCTACACCGACATGACCGACTACCTGGCCGGCATCAACGGGTACATCGCGCACTGCATGTCGGCCCGGCCGGTCAACTGCCCCGGCGAGTACGTGCTGACCGGTCACCTGGACGCGATCACCAACGCGGGCGGCCCGCAGCCGTTCACGCCGACCGACCTGATCGCGATCGCCGGGGTGGTCGGCGGCCTGTTCGGCGGCGGGGGCGGTGCCGAGATGCAGTCCGCGCTGGTACGGGTGGAGGCCCGGGCGAAGTACGGACCTGCGCTCGGCGACCAGGTGTGGCAGGCGTTCCGCGAGCAGAACGACCCCGAGACGGTACTCACACTCCACAATGGACAGAGTTTCCCGTACGGACAGGCGCCGGCCGGCGCGACCGGCGTCGTGCTGCCGGACCGGGGCAGCGCCTCACCGGTGCCGGTGGTGACCGACCCGTCCGGCTCGGCCGGAGGCGGGACGTCCTCGGCGTCGAACGGGACCGCGCCGGCGCCGGCGGGCGGTGTCCTGCCCGGCCTGACCATCGGCCAGACCCACCAGGGCATGTCCAACGCGGTGGTCATCTCCGCGGCCGATTCGGCGACCGGCCACCCGATCGCCGTGTTCGGTCCGCAGACCGGGTACTTCTCCCCGCAGTTGCTGATGCTGGAGGAGTTGCAGGGCCCCGGGATCAGCGCACGCGGCGCGGCGTTCGCCGGGCTGAACCTCTACGTACAGCTCGGCCGCGGGCAGGACTACGCGTGGAGCGCCACGTCGGCGGAGCAGGACATGACCGACACGTACGCGGTGCCGCTGTGCGACCCGTCCGGCGCGGCGACCCTGAACTCGAACTACTACCTCTACCACGGCCAGTGCCTGGCGATGGACCGGCTGGCGCAGTCCGACTCGTGGAAGCCGACCCTGGCCGACGAGACCCCGTCCGGCTCCTACACGCTGGTGACCTACCGGACGAAGTACGGGCTGGTGTCGTGGCGCGGGACGGTGAACGGGGTACCGACGGTGTTCGCCTCGCTGCGCTCGACCTACCGGCACGAGGCCGACTCGGCGATCGGCTTCCAGATGTTCGACGACCCGTCGGCGATGAGCGACGCCGCCGGCTTCCAGGCGGCCGCCGCCAACGTCGGGTACGCGTTCAACTGGTTCTACGTCAACTCGACCCAGAACGCCTACTACGACTCAGGACTCAACCCGGTGCGGGCGGGAAGCACCGACCCGAACCTCCCGGTCGTGGCGGACGCGGCGCACGAGTGGGCCGGCTGGAACGCGGACAGCAACACCGCCACCTACCTGCCCGCCTCGGCCCATCCCCAGTCGGTGAACCAGGACTACTACGTCAGCTGGAACAACAAGCAGGCCAAGGACTACAGCGCGGCCGACGGCAACTTCAGCTTCGGACCGGTGCAGCGCGCGAAGCTGCTCGACGACGGGGTCAAGGCGGCGCTGGCCGGCGGCCACAAGCTGAGCCGGTCGGACGCGGTCAAGGTGATGGAGGACGCGGCGAACGTCGACCTGCGGGCCAAGGAGGACCTCGGCCTGCTGCTGCGGGTACTGACCAGCCAGCCGACCAGCGATCCCGCGGTGGCCGCGCTCCAGCAGTGGTACGCGGCCGGGGCGCACCGGATCGAATCCTCGCCGGGCAGCCACACCTACCAGTACGCCGACGCGATCCGCATCTTCGACGCGTGGTGGCCGCTGCTGGTGTCCGGTGAGTTCCGGTCCGGGCTCGGCGATCCGCTCTACGGCTCGTTGGTGAACGCGATGCAGGTCAACGAGTCGCCGTCGGGCGGCCAGCAGGGCACCGCGTCCGGCGTACCGGCGTCGGCCAACGAATCCCAGCCGCACAAGGGATCCTCGTTCCAGTACGGCTGGTGGGGTTACGTGAGCAAGGACCTCCGCTCGGTACTCGGCCAGGCGGTCGCCGGCCCGCTCACCCAGACGTACTGCGGCGGCGGGAACCTCGCCACCTGCCGGGCCACCCTGCTGTCCACTGTGGACCAGGCGGCGGCGCAGCCGGCCAGCCAGGTGTACCCGGGCGACGACATCTGCTCCGCGGGCGACCAGTGGTGCGCGGACAGCATTGTCCAGTCCCCGCTGGGCGGGATCACCGACTCCCCGATCGGCTGGCAGAACCGCCCGACGTACCAGCAGGTGGTGTCGTTCCCGGCACACCGCGGCAACGCCATCGCCAACCTGGCCGCCGGGCGCCCGGCCAGCGCGTCGAGTACCCAGTTGCTGACCGGCTACACGCCGGGCAAGGCCACCGACGGCGACCCGACCAGCCGATGGTCCAGCAACTGGAGCGACAACCAGTGGATCAGCGTGGACCTGGGGTCGGCGCAGTCGGTCGGCCGGGTGATCCTGCGCTGGGAGAACGCCTATGCCACGGGATACCGCGTCGAGGTGTCCAGCGACGGCAGCACCTGGCGGACGGTCTGGTCCACGACCACCGGCAACGGCGGTACCGACAACGACACGTTCGCGGCGACCACCGCACGGTACGTCCGGATGACCGGAACCGCCCGAGGCAGCTCCTACGGCTACTCGCTGTACGAGTTCGAGGCGTACCCGCGCTGACCACGCCCTCCTGAACGGAGCGGCCCGGCGCCCGGGAACTCGGGCGCCGGGCCGCTCCGGCTGGTCGCGGTTACTTCTCCCGCACGGTTACTTCTCGACCGCCTCGCGGGGCTCGCGCGGCACGTCGGCCGGCGCGATGCCCTTCTTGACCGAGTCGAGGATCGCCATGCCCTGGCCGACCAGACCGGCCGCCATCTCGCCCAGCCCGTCGGCGCCGTTGAGGATGTTGACGTTCGCGCCGGACAGGCCGCGCGCCGCCTCCTTGACGATCTGCGGCAGCTGGTCGATGAGCATGCGGTCCAGGGCGACCCGGTTGTTCGACGCGGCCGCCTCGGCCTGGACCTTCATCTTCTCGGCGTCCGCCTGGGCCAGCACCCGGACCCGCTCGGCCTCGGCCTCGGCCGGCTTGATGACCTCGGCGACCAGTTGCTGCTGGCGCAACTGAGCCTCGCGCTGGGCCAGCTCGGTCTGCGCGTCGATGACCTCGCGCTGCGCCTGCGCCTCGGCGAGCGGACCGGCCTGCGCCGCCACCGCCTGCGCCCGGTCGACCTCGGCCTTGTACTGCGCCTGCACGATCGACGTCTGCCGGGTGTACTCGGCCTGCTTGCGCTTCGACTCCTGCTCCGCCTCGGCCGCCACCTGGTTGGCCTGCGCCTGGGCGATCTGCGCCTGGCGCTGGATGGCGGCGTTGTGCGGTGCCGCCATGGCGGCGATGTAGCCGAGCTTCATGTCGTCGATCGACTGGATCTGCAGCGAGTCGACGCTCAACCCAATCTTGGCCATCTCTTCCTTGGAGCCGTCGAGCACCTCGGTGGCCAGCTTCTGCCGCTCGGTGACGATCTCCTCGACCGTCATCGAGCCCACGATCGATCGCAGGTGGCCGGCGAAGATGCGCCCGGTGAGGATCGACATCTGGTCCTGGTCGGACAGGAAGCGCTGGGCCGCGTTGACGATGCTCTCGTCGTCGTTGCCGACCTTGAACGCGATGACCGCCCGCACGTTCAACGCGATGCCCTGCTTGGTCACGCACGCCTCGGCGACCTCGGCCTCGCACATGGCCAGGGTCAGGAAGCGGACCTTGCGGAAGACCGGCATGACGAACTTGCCATGACCGGTCACCACCCGGAACGGGGTGTTGGGGTTCCTGGACTTGCCGCCAGAGATGAGCATCGCCTGGTCGGGTGCGGGCACCCGATAACCGAACACGTTGGTTTCTCCTACTCGAGAACGTCGGAGGGAGGGGTGCCGGAGCCGGACCAGGGGACGACGCCCAGCGACCGCGCACCGCGAGATTCGACGACGAGCACCGAAGCGCCCTTGGGGATCGGCGTGGGCGACCACGCCAGGAAGGTTTCCGAGCCGCCCCGGATCTTGACCAGCACCTCGCCCGGACCGGCCGGTCCACGGGTGGCGACCGTCAGCACCCCCACGCAGCCAACGGCTGAGGCAACCCCATCCACCGGATTTGACCTCCCTCGTCGCGCCGTCGCCGATCAAGGTACTCGGGGGCCGCAATACCAGTTACGCGCCGGTAGGCCCAGCGGCTCCGCGAACCCCGGACACCCCCGGCGGCCGGAGTTACCGTGACCCCATGGACCTGGCCGCGCTCTACCAACGCAGCATCGACGGCTTCGAGGCCCGGGTCGCGCAGGTCCGGCCGGACCAGTGGGCGTCGCCCACGCCCTGCCCCGGCTGGGACGTACGGGCGCTGGTCAACCACGTGATCGGCGAGGAGCGCTGGGCGGTCCCACTGTTCGGCGGCGCCACGATCGAGGAACTCGGCGACCGGTTCTCCGGAGACCTGCTCGGCGACGACCCGCGGGCCAGCGCCGCGGACGCGGCCCGGCAGGCGCGGGCGGTGGTCACCCGTCCCGGGGTGATGCGACGCACGGTGCACCTGTCGTTCGGCGACGCCCCGGCCGAGGAGTACCTGCGCCAACTGCTCGCCGACCACGTCGTGCACTCCTGGGACCTGGCCGTGGCGATCGGAGCGGACCGGCACCTGGACCCGGACGCGGTGCACGCGGTCGCCGAGTGGTTCGCCGAACACGAGGACATGTACCGCCAGGGCGGCGCGATCGGCCCCCGGGCCGAGGTGCCGGGAAGCGCCAACGAGCAGGATCAACTGATCGGCGCGTACGGCCGCGATCCGGCGCACCACTGATGCGGTGATTTGGTGATTTGTGGCCCGGCCGGCCGGCTGCCGGGCCGGCGCCGATGTCGCCGACAGCCGCCCCGGGCCGAAGCCCGCGGTCCCGACGCGGCTTCCGTCCCTGGGCCGCGGCGGGACCGCGGGGGTCTTCGGCCGGCCCGTCATACGGTAGCCGGAGCCTGAGCGGTCCGGGGAATCCTATCCGCCAAACGGAAGGACGCGGGAGCCGGCGCGGTGGTTCGGCCGACCTATTTATTGAACACGATCACTGTGCCGAAGTACACAGAGGGGGCTAGCCGACGGCCCGTTCTTGCGGCTATGCTTCCCCTCGCTGGGCCGACGTCTTCCCCCGTGGACGCCGGCCCGCCTTAATTTTGGGCCGGCGCGCTCCGCCGGGCCGCCGGAGCGCTCGCGGCGTCCCTGCCGGGCCACCCCGGAGCCCTCGCGGCATCGCTGCCGGGCCACCCCGGAGCGCTAGCGGCGCCGCTGCCGGGCCGCCTCGTACAGCGCGATCGACCCGGCGGTCGCCGCGTTGAGCGAGCTGGCCGCGCCCGACATCGGGATGCTCATCAGGTCGTCGCACGCCTCGCGCCACGCGCCGCTCAGGCCGGTCGTCTCGTTCCCGATCACCAGCACCGTCGGCCCGGTCAGGTCCAGGTCGGCGATCGGCGTCTCGCCCCGCTCGTCCGCCCCGACCAGCCGGAGCGGCGTGCCGCTGGCGCGCATCGCCTGGGCCCAGTCCAGCACCGGGCGGTGGCTGGGCAGCCGTACGACCGGCAACGCGAACAGCGACCCGGTGCTGGCCCGGACGGCCTTCGGGTCGTACGGGTCGGTCGCGTGCCCGGTGACGATCACCGCGGACGCGCCGAACGCGTCGGCGGACCGGATCAGGGTGCCGATGTTGCCCGGGCTGCCCGGCCGGTCGAAGACCACCGCGAGCAGGTCCGGCCGCGCCGGTATCCGGGCCGGATCGTCCGGCGGGAGGCCGACGACCGCGATCAGCTCGGGCGCCCCCTCGGCCTTGTCGCCCAGCTCGGCGAGCAGCTCGGAGCGCACAGCGAACCGCTGCGCGTCGACCCGGTCGAGCAGGTCGGTGGCCCAGGCGGACAGGCCGGACCGGTCGTCGTACAGCAACGCGCGCACCGGCCAGCCGTACCGCACCGCGAGGCTGATCGGCCGTACCCCCTGGACCAGGAACTCGCCCGCCCGCTGCCGCTTGGTGCGGTTGCCGAGCAGCGCCTGCCATTGCTGGAAGCGGGCGTTGCGGGTGCCCACCCGCACGACGGTCGCGACCATGACCGCCATGATGGCACGCCGACTCCGGCGGGTCCGACGGCGCTACCCTCCGACCACCTATAGTGACGTCGGCCGATTTCGAGCCCGCCTGAGCTGCGCAAAGTTGTCAGGGACCCTCCCTGACAGAGTCGGACATTTGACCCATTCCAGGAGTGATCATGGCTAGAGTCGGCGACGCACCGCCGGCCCCGCCCCAGCCCGTGAGGAGACCGTCTTTGTCAGCATCCGTGTGGCGTCGCCGGTTAGGCATCCTTGCCCTGACGTCGTCTCTCGTGTTCGGCCTCGCCTTCGGCGCGACCCCGTCCGGCGCCGCGGGTGCCGTGGGCTACGTCCGGCTGGCGCACCTCTCGCCGGACACCCCCGACGTCGACGTGTACCTGAGCTCGGTGTCGGGCGGGTCGCCACAGGTCTTCCCCGGCGTCGGGTACGGCACGGTGTCCACGTACCTGACCGTGCCGACCGGCACGTACGCGGTGGCCATGCGCGCCGCCGGCGCCCCGGCCACCGATCCGCCGGTGCTGACCACCAACGTGACCGTGGCCGACGGCCGGGCGTACACGGTCGCCGGGGTCGGCACGCACGCGGCACTGGGCCTGAAAGTCATCGACGACGACCTGAGCCTGCCGCCGGCCGGGAAGTCGAAGGTACGCATCATCCAGGCATCGCTGCGCGCGCCCGTGCTCAACGTCTGGGAATCCGGCGGCCAGAACATCGCCGGCGACATCGCGTTCGCCACCACCACCGACTACCGCGAGGTCGCGCCGGGCGGGTGGACGATCGAGGCCCAGGGCACCGGTGGCGGTCCGGCGTGCACCCTGCACGCCCGGCTCGGTGCCGGCAACGTGTACTCGCTGATCGTGCTGGACGGCAAGAGCGGCGGCCTGACCTCGCAGCTGCGCGCCGACGCCCTGGGCGGCGGCCGGGTGCCCACCGGCGGCGTGGCCACCGGCGGAGGCGGTACCCAGCGGCACGACCCGCCGTTCCCGGCGGTCGGCCTGGCCGTGAGCGCGCTGGTCGCGGCCGGCGGTTTCGCGGTCGCCGCCCGGCGCCGTCTCGTGCGGGGTTGAGGCGCGTGGACCGGCGGGCCACCGACCGGCGGGCGAGCCGGCTCCGGGACCACCCGGTCAGCGCGGCCCTGGTCGCGGCCCTCGGCATCGCCCTGCTGGTCAGCCTGCCCGCCGGTCCGCAGACCACCGGCGCGGCGCCGGCCACCGGCCCGGACGATCGCGGGCAGTGCCCGCCCGGCGCGCGATCGAGCTCCGCCTGCGCTCCCCCGGCGCCGCACGGCGGGTGCGCGTTCCCGTCCCGCCCCGGCTCCGGCTGCGCCGCTCGCGACACCCTGCCCCGCGCGGCTGGCCCGGACGGCGCCGACCCGGCGAGCGGGCCGTCGGGCGCGCCACCGGACGACGGACCCGCCGGGCCACCGCCGACCGGCGGGGCCCGGCCCGGCGTGCTGCCGACCGCGGTCGCGGCCGGCCTGCCGGCGACCTCCGCACCGGAGCGGCTCCGCATCCCGGGCATCGGCGTCGACGCGCCGCTGGAGACGCTGCACCTGCTGCCGGACGGGTCGCTGGCCGCGCCGCGGGCGTGGGGGGACGCCGGCTGGTACGCCGACGGGACCCGGCCGGGGGACATCGGACCGGCCGTGATCGCCGGACACATCGACTCCACTCGGGGTCCGGCGGTGTTCTTTCGGCTCGACGACCTGCGCGTCGGGGCGCTGATCGAGGTCGAACGGGCAGGTCAGTGGCTATCCTTCCGGGCAGTGTCGGTCGCCGAATATCCGAAAAACGCCTTCCCGAGTGCCAAGGTGTACGGTCCGACGCCCGACGCACAGCTACGGTTGATTACCTGCGGTGGGGGGTTTGATCGAAGGCGCGGGTCCTACCGGGACAACATCGTGGTGTTCGCCGTTGGGGCGTGACTGGCGTGGGTTGGTAAGCGATGGCATCTGCGCACACCCTGGTGGCCGGTCGCTACCGCCTGCATCAGCAGCTGGGCGCCGGCGGGATGGGCATGGTCTGGCTGGCGCGCGACGAGGTGCTCGGCCGCGACGTGGCCATCAAGGAGGTCGTCCCGCCCGCCGGACTGTCCGATCTGGACCGTGCCGAACTGCGCTTCCGTACCCTGCGGGAGGCCCGTACCGCGGCCCGGCTCAACCACCCGAACGTCGTGAAGATCTACGACGTGGTGCACACCGAGGAGTGGCCGTGGATCGTGATGGAGTACGTCCCGTCCCGCTCGCTGCACGAGGTCATCGCGAGCGGTGGTCCGCTGTCCCCGACACAGGTGGCCGGCATCGGGCTGTCCGTACTGGCGGCGCTGACCGCCGCGCACCAGGCGGGCGTACTGCACCGTGACGTGAAGCCGGGCAACGTGCTGATCGGCGACGACGGGCGGGTCGTACTCACCGACTTCGGGCTGGCCACCTTCGACGACACCGAGAGCGCGGTGACCCTGCCCGGGCTGGTGCTCGGCTCGGCGCAGTACGTGGCCCCGGAGCGGGCCCGCGACGGCACCTCGACCCCGCAGTCCGACCTGTGGTCGCTGGGCGCCACGCTGTACGCCGCGGTCGAGGGCCGCTCGCCGTACGCCCGGTCCAGCACGATGGCCACGCTCACCGCCCTGGCCACCGCGCTACCCGACCCGCCGCAACGGGCCGGCACGCTCAAGCCGGTGCTGACCGGACTGCTGCGCCGCAACCCGAAGGACCGGCTGAGCCCGGCGGCGGCCCAACGCGCACTGCTGCGCGTCATGTCCCAGCCCGCTTCCGGACGGCGGCGCATCCCGGGCCAGCGCCGGGGGCGGGGGGCCGCCACGGCACCGGTCCCGTCGGGACGGCTGGACCCGGACCACACCTCGACCGGGCCGGCGGGGCCCAGATCGGCGGGGCTCGGGTCGGCGGGGATCAGATCGGCGAGGCTCGGGTCGGCGGGCATCGGATCGGCGGGACCCGCCTGGGCTGACGCGTCCGCCCTGGGCCCGGCCGGCACCGCCGGTGGGCCAACCGGCGCGCTGGTGCGCCGGCCGCCGCGGTGGGCCTGGCGGCCGGCCCACCGCCGGGGCGGGTGGCTGAGCGTCTCCGCCCTGGTGGTGGCGCTGGTCGCGCTCCTCGGCGCGCTGCTGGTCTACCGGTACGGCGACCGGTCGGCCGACCCGTCGAAGCCGCCAGTGGCCGCCCGGGCGGGCACCCCGCCGGCCGATCCGGTACTGGGTACGGCGGCCTGCGCGGCGGCCGGTTCGGGGACGCCGCTGTCCTCGACGCCCCCGCGGCCGGGCTGGGACGCGCTGCTGCCCGGTTTCGTGTGGTACCTGGACCCGAGCGGCTTCCGGATCTCGGTGCCGGTCGGCTGGTCCAGGACGTCCGGGCCGGCCGGTGTCTGCTTCCGGGAGCCGGGCAACACCCGGGTGCTGGCGGTCGAGCCGTTCACCGCCGACGGCGACCCGGTGGCGCACTGGCGGCGGGCGGAGACCGCGCTGCTGGCCTCCGGCAGGCCGGCCGGTTACACGAACCTGGGCATCACTCCGGTCCCGTACTACTTCGACGGCGCGGCCCAGTGGGAGTACACCTACCGGGGCGCCGACGGCACCACGCAGCACGGCCTGTCCCGCTGCGTGATCGTCTCCGCCGGGCACGCCTACGTCCTCGCCTGGCGGACCCGGCAGTTCGACTGGCAGCCCAACCAGGACCCGTACCGGGCGATCATCGCCAGCTTCACGCCTGCCACGGTCTGACCGCCGGCACCCCTGAACAGCACCGCGGCCCTGACGCGGAGTGATCTGGATCTCCGCGACCCGATAGTTAGACCACCTAACCGTTAGAATTTCTAACATGACTCCATCGACGCAACCGTCGCTGCGGGCCGTCCGGGTGCTCGCCCGCCTCCAGCGGATGCTGGAGTTCGCGGACGCCGGGCTGACCATCCCGCAGTACCGGATGTTGGTCGTGCTCAGCGAGGGTGGCGAGCGCTCGGCCCGGCTGGCCCAGCGGCTCGCGGTGCGCAAGCCGACGCTGACCGCGCTGGCCGACGGGTTGATCGCCGCCGGATACGCGGAACGCGCCAGCGAGCCCGGCGACCGGCGGATCGTGCGGCTCCAGCTCACCGACGCCGGCCGGGCCGCGCTCGCCCGCGCGGACGAGTCGTACCTGGCCGCACTCGCGCCGCTGCTGTCCCGGATGGCCGACCCGGACCGCCTGGTCGACGGCCTGATCGATGCCGGCGACGCGCTGGACGCCTGCCTGCCCGCCCGGGTACCGGCCCAGTCACCGGTGGAGTCCGCCCGATGACCAATGGGAATCGGCCGCTTGACCGCGACACCTCCTCCGTCGGCGCCGCTGGCGGCCACCCTGTGAACGGACAGCGGCCGCTTGACCGCGACACCTCCTCCGTCGGCGCCGCTGGCGGCCGCGTGGCAAACGGGGCCAGCTGGCTGCGCCGGCTGCTGCGGTACTGCCTGCGGTTCCGGCTGCGGGTGCTGCTGGCGTTCGGTTCGTCGGTGCTGGGCATGGCGCTGACCGCCCTGGTACCGCTGCTGCAGCGCTCTATCGTCGACAACGCGATCCTGACCCGGCGCGACGCCCTGCTTCCCCTGGCCGCGGCCCTGATCCTCGCCGCCCTGGTCAACTACGGCGCGTCCTACATCCGCCGGTACGAGGGCGGCCGGCTGTCCCTGGACGTCCAGCACGACCTGCGCAACGACATGTTCGCGGCGCTGTCCCGGCTGGACGGCGCCCGGCAGGACGAGTTGCAGACCGGCCAGCTCATCGGCCGCGCCACCTCGGACATCACGATGGTCCAGGGGCTACTCGGGATGCTACCCATCCTGCTCGGCAACCTGCTGCTGTTCGTGATCTCCCTGGTCGTCATGCTCGTCCTGTCTCCGCTGCTCACGCTCGTCGCCCTGGCGGTCGGTCCCGGGCTGTGGTGGATCGCGGTGCTGTCCCGGCGCAAGCTGTTCCCGGCCACCTGGGAGGCCCAGCAGCAGGCCGCCGAGGTGGCCGCCGTGGTCGACGACGCGGTGACCGGGGTACGGGTCGTGAAGGGCTTCGGCCAGGAGGAGCAGGAGCTGAACAAGCTGGCCGGGACCGCCCGGCGGCTGTTCGCGCTGCGGATCCGGGCCAACCGGTTCAACAGCCACTACACCCCGGCGCTGCAGGCCATCCCGGCGCTGGGCCAGGTCGGTGTCCTGGCGCTCGGCGGATACCTGGCGGTCCACGGCCAGATCACCCTCGGTACGTTCCTGGCCTTCTCCACCTACCTGGCACAGTTGGTCGCGCCCGTACGCATGCTGTCCGGCCTGCTCACCATCGGGCAGCAGGCGCGGGCCAGCGTGATCCGGGTCTTCGAGATCATCGACTCGCGGCCGGTGGTGACCGAGGCGCCGGACGCGGTCGAGCTGTCCCCCACCGAGGCGCCCGGCGTGACGTTCGACGACGTGACCTTCGGGTACGTCGCGTCACAGCCGGTGCTGCGGAACTTCACGCTGTCGGTACGCCCGGGCGAGACCGTGGCGCTGATCGGGACCGCCGGCTCCGGCAAGTCCACGGTGTCCCTGCTGCTCCAGCGCTTCTACGACGTGCAGGGCGGAGCGCTGCGGGTCGGCGACCGGGACGTCCGGTCGTTGCGGCTGGACTCGCTGCGCTCGGCCGTCGGGCTGGTGATGGAGGACAGCTTCCTGTTCTCCGAGAGCGTGCGGGCCAACGTCGGGTACGGCCGGCCGGACGCGACCACCGAGCAGATCGAGGCCGCGGCCCGGGCGGCCGAGGCGGACGGGTTCATCCGGGCGCTGCCGCACGGGTACGACACGGTCGTCGGAGAGCAGGGCCTGACCCTGTCCGGCGGCCAGCGGCAGCGGGTCTCGCTGGCCCGTGCCCTGATCACGGATCCGCGCATCCTCGTGCTCGACGACGCCACCTCGGCGGTGGACGCCCGGGTCGAGGCGGAGATCCACGCGACCCTGCACCGGGTCATGCGCGACCGCACCACCCTGCTCATCGCGCACCGCCGCTCCACTTTGGCGCTGGCCGACCGGATCGCGGTGCTCGACGCCGGTCGGGTCGTCGACGTGGGTACCCACGACGAACTGCAGGAACGCTGCCCGCTGTACCGGCTGCTGCTGTCCGGTCCCGGGGAGGACGCCGAGGGCGTGGACGCCGGGGACCTGCCGGCCGAACGTGACCCGGACGCCGGTACCGAGGAGAAGGTCGGCGGGATCACCCCGTCGCTGTGGCCGTACGACGGGGACGACGGGGGCAACGCCGGCCAGCCGGCACGCCGCGGCTCCCCGAACCCGGCCCTGGCGGCCGGACTGCCGCGCGGCGGCGGCGTGGCCCGCGCCGGGATGGGTCGCGGCGCCGGCGCCGGCGGCCCGATGGCGGGGTTCATGGCCAGCGTTCCGCCGACGCCGGAGTTGCTCGCCCAGGTCGCCGCGCTACCGCCGGCCACCGGCGAGCCGCAGGTGGACGAGTCGTCGGTGCGCGCACCCGACCCGGCGTTCGGCCTGGGCCGGCTGCTGCGCCCGGTGCTGCGGCCGCTGCTGCTCGCCCTGCTGCTCGTCGCGCTGGACGCGATAGCGAGCCTGGTGCTGCCGGTACTGACCCGGGACGGTGTGGACCGCGGCGTCCAGCACGGGCACCTCGGCGTGATCTTCACCGTCTCGCTGATCGGCCTGATCGTCGTCGGAGTCGACGTCGTGATCAACACCGGGCAGATCCGGGTCGCCGGGCGCAACGGGGAACGGCTGCTGTACAGCCTGCGCGTCAAGACGTTCAGCCACCTGCAGCGGCTCGGCCTGGACTACTACGAGCACGAGATGTCCGGCCGGATCATGACCAGGATGACCAGCGACATCGACGCGTTCTCCACGTTCCTGCAGACCGGCCTGGCGACCGCGGCGGTCAGCGTGCTGACCTTCCTGGGCATCCTGGTCGCGCTGCTGCTGATCAACCTCGAACTGGGTCTGGTGGTGCTGTCCACCCTGCCCGTGATGCTGGTCGCGACGCTGCTGTTCCGCGCCAAGTCGTCGAAGGCGTACACCGACGCCCGGGAGAAGGTCAGCATCGTCAACGCCGACCTGCAGGAGAACGTCGCCGGCATGCGCACCACCCAGGCGTACCGCCGGGAGCAGCGCAACCAGCAGCGGTTCGCCGGGCGCAGCAACGACTACCGGGTCAGCCGCACCAGGGCACAGCGGTACATCGCCATCTACTTCCCGTTCGTGCAGTTCCTGTCGAGCGTGGCCGGCGCGCTGGCGCTGATCGTGGGCGCTCACCTGGTGCACGCCGGGGCGCTCACGGCCGGCGCACTGATCGCGTACCTGCTGTACATCGACATGTTCTTCTCGCCGGTACAGCAGCTGTCCCAGGTCTTCGACGGGTACCAGCAGGCCGCGGTCGGGCTGCACCGCATCCGGGACCTGCTGCGCACCCCGACCTCGACGCCGCAGGCGGCGCACCCGGTTCCGGCGCCGCCGCGCCTGCGGGGAGCGATCGACATGCGCGACGTGCGGTTCCGGTACGGTCCCGACACCGCCGAGGCGCTGGCCGGCGTCACGCTGTCGGTCACGCCCGGGGAGACCGTGGCGCTGGTCGGCCAGACCGGAGCGGGCAAGTCCACGCTGGTCAAGCTGGTGTCCCGGTTCTACGACGTGACCGGCGGCTCGGTCGAGGTGGACGGCGTGGACGTGCGCGCCTACGACCTGGCCGGGTACCGGCACCGGCTCGGCGTGGTGCCGCAGGAGGCGTACCTGTTCCCCGGCACGGTACGGGACACCATCGCGTACGGGCGGCCGGACGCCACCGACGAACAGATCGAGGCGGCGGCGACCGCGGTCGGTGCGCACCACATGATCGCCCGGCTCTCCGGCGGGTACCTGCACCCGGTCGCGGAGCGCGGCCGCAACCTGTCCGCCGGCCAGCGCCAGTTGCTCGCCCTGGCCCGGGCGGAGCTGGTCGACCCGGACATCCTGCTGATGGACGAGGCGACCGCCGCCCTGGACTTGGCGACCGAGGCGATCGTCACCCAGGCATCCGACCGGCTGGCCCACCGGCGCACCACGCTGGTGGTCGCGCACCGGCTGACCACGGCCGCCCGGGCGGACCGCATCGTGGTGCTCGACCAGGGCAGGGTGGTCGAGGTCGGTACCCACGACGAACTGCTGGAGGCCGACGGCCTGTACGCGGCGCAGTGGCGGGTGTTCACCGGGGCCGCGGAGCCGGCGGTCGGCTGAGCCGGCGGTCGCGGCGGCCTTCGGGAAGACGCCCCCGGAAGCGCCGGACCCGCCTGCGCCGACGGGCGGACGTCGGGCACAGGCGGGTACGGGTGGCGGCGGTCTACGGATATGGCAACGAACGTGGGCCGAGCACCGACGCGCCCAGCTCACCGACCCGGCTGCGCAGCTCACGGTCGGCGGTGACCACCACGCACTTGCGCTCGGGCTCCCGATCCTTCACCAGTTCGACGATCGCCTCGTCCCCCGAGCCGTCGGCGCGGACCACGGTGACCCCGGGCACTTCCGGGGTACGGGCGGCCACGCCCTCGACGACCAGGACGACCTCGACCGGACTCGGTACCTTGCGCAGCCCCCCATTGGCCACCGGTACCAGCGCGTCACGCAGCCTCGCCGCCGCCGCTGGCCGGTCACGCCACCATCCATCCGGTACCGAGCCCACAACGTTCGCGCCGTCCACTACCAGTAATGCTGGTTTCCGCACTTGTCGCTCCCCCCTCACATGTGCTGTCGCTGGTCTAACGCAAGCGTGTAGAGAGCCGCGACGCAGCACATCTTCAGATAATGCGACATAACCGGATCGGCAGATGACGCAAACACCCACGTCAAGCGGCTTGTCCGGGTTATCATCCCGCGCTACGCGACTGCTGCGCTACGGCGATGGCGACGGGACCGGCTGGTCGCTGCGCCGATGCCGGCGGGCGTGCAATTGCAATCCGCTGACGATGACCGGGAAGTGGCTGAACGCCTGCGGCGTGTTGCCAAGCTGCCGGTGTGCCTTGGGGTCCCACTCCTCGCTGAACAGCCCGACGTCGTTGCGCAGGGTCAGCAGGCGCTCGAACAGGTCGACCGCGTCCGGCTCCCGGCCGATCGCGTGCAGCGCGTCGACGAGCCAGAACGAGCAGGCCAGAAAGACGCCCTCGGAGCCGGGCAGCCCGTCGTCGGACGATCCGGTGCGGTACCGCAGCACGAAGCCGTCCTCGGTCAGGTCGCGGCTGATCGCGTCGACCGTGCCGGCCACCCGGGGATCGTTGCCGGGCAGGAAACCGACCCGCGGGATGAGCAGCAGGCTTGCGTCAAGCTCGGTGCTGCCGTACGACTGGACGAACGTGTTGCGCTCCGCGTCGAAGCCCCGCTCGCAGACCTCCGCGTGGATCTCGTCGCGCCGGGCCTCCCACAGGTTCACGTCGCCGGGCAGGCCGAACTCGCGATGGCTGCGCACCATCCGGTCGAAGGCCACCCAGGCCATCACCTTCGAGTGGGTGAAGTGCCGGCGCGGGCCGCGCATCTCCCACAGCCCGTTGTCCGGCTCCCGCCACGCGCCTTCGAGGTAGTCCAGCAACGCGACCTGCATGTCCCAGACGTTGCTGTCGGAGGCGAGGCCGCCCTGGCGGGACAGGTACAGCCCGTCCAGCACCTCGCCCCACACGTCGAGCTGGAGCTGTCCGGCGGCCGCGTTGCCGACCCGTACCGGCGCCGAGCCCTCGTACCCGGACAGCCAGGGCAACTCGTACTCGGGCAGCCGGCGGGTGCCGTCGATGCTGTACATGATCTGCAGCTCTGCCGGGTCCCCGGCGACCGCACGCAGCAGCCAGTCCCGCCATGCCTTCGCCTCGTCCACGTAACCGGCTGCCAGCAGTGCCTGGAGCGTGTACGTCGAGTCGCGCAGCCAGCAGTACCGGTAGTCCCAGTTGCGCGGCCCGCCCAGCTGCTCCGGCAGCGAGGTCGTGGCCGCGGCGACGATGCCTCCGGTGGGCGCGAACGTCAGCGCCTTGAGGGTGATCAGCGAGCGCTGGATGACCGTGCGCCAGCGACCGTGCACCCGCGAACGGGACGACCAGCCCTCCCAGAACGCGATCGTCTCGGCCAGGCAGTCCTCGGCGTTCAGCCGGCCGGGCGCCCGCTTGAAGCTGGGCGACCAGGTCATCACGAACGGAACCCGCTCACCGGCGTGCACGGTGAAGTCGGCGACCGTCGACTTCTCCTGGCCCTCCAGCGGAACCGGGGTGCGCAGCCACACCGCGTCCGGGCCGGCGATCGCCTCGATCCCGTCCGGAACCCGGCGCACCCAGGGCACCACCCGGCCGTAGTCGAACCGCAGGGTCAGCTCGCTGTGCATCCGTACCGTGCCGCTGACGCCCTCGACGATGCGCATCACGTCCGAGGCGGCACCCCGCGGTGGCATGAAATCGATCACCCGGACGTGCCCCTCCGGGGTGTGCCACTCCGTCTCCAGCACCAGCGTGTCGCCCCGGTACCGGCGGCGCCGGGCGGTGCCACCGCCCTCCGGCGCCATCAGCCAGCGGCCGGCACGGGGCTCGTCGAGCAGGGCGGCGAAGCAGGCCGGCGAGTCGAAGTTGGGCAGGCACAGCCAGTCGATCGAGCCGTCCAGGCCGACCAGCGCGGCGGTGTGCAGGTCACCGATCAGCGCGTAGTCCTCGATCCGGCTCACCCGGCGACTCCGGTGCCGTCGATGTCGAGCACCACCTTCACGTCGTCGGGCCGGCGATGGAACCCGTCCGCGAACTGCTCCAGCGGTACCCGCCGGGTGATCAGCCTGGTCAGCCAGGAGCGGTCGGCCGCCGCCAGCGCCGCGACGCCCGCCTCGTAGTGCCGGCGGTTGGCGTTGACCGTGCCGAAC
Organism: Rugosimonospora africana; assembly: GCF_016862975.1. Lineage (GTDB taxonomy): Bacteria > Actinomycetota > Actinomycetes > Mycobacteriales > Micromonosporaceae > Rugosimonospora > Rugosimonospora africana. The sequence goes on along the minus strand of NZ_BONZ01000027.1, from coordinate 107,380 downwards.
ACGACATCGTTGCGCAGCACCGCGGCGCGGTTCAGGTTGCCGATGTCCAGCGGGACGGTCGAGCCGGCCGAGGAGACGCCGGTCAGGCACGCCACGCTGTCGGTCGCGCTGTGGCTGATCACGTCGACGATGACCGAGGGGACACCGGTGCACTCGATCAGCACGTCGGCCTCGATCTTGCTGTCCGGCAGCGTGTCGGTGTGGTACGTGGCCCCGAGATCGGCCACCAACTCCGGTTTGAGGCCCTCGGTCACCCGGTCGAACACGTGCACCTGCAGCCCCCGCTGGGCGGCGAGCAGCGCGGCCAGCAGGCCGACCGGCCCAGCGCCGGTGACGACCGCGACCCGCGGCTCCCAGTAGGCCCGCGCGCCGATCCGGTCGATCTGCTCCCATGCCTTGGCCAGGATCGTCGTCGGTTCCAGCAACACGCCCACGTCGGTCAGGCCCGGGTCCAGCCGGACCAGCGCGTCCGGCTCGGCCCGCCACCGCTCGCGGGCGAACCCGTGCAGGCCCTTGATGCCGTGCTCGACGTACTGGCCGTTGCGGCACATGTCCCATTCGCCGGCCGCGCAGGCTCCGCACGGTACCGGATCGGGCCGGCGGACGATCCCGACCACCAGGTCACCGGCGGACAGCCCGGAACCGGCGGGAGCCTCCGCCACCCGACCCAGATTCTCGTGCCCGAGCACCAGCAGTTCCGAGCCGGGCGGTGCCTCGCCGTAGTCGGCGGCCACGATTTCGGCATCGGTACCACACAGGCCCACGCACAGCCCGTCGACCAGCACCTGGCCCTCGGACGGCGACGGCTCCGCGATCTCGCTGAGCGCCAGTGAATCGGCCACCCCCGGTCGCACGGTCAGCGCACGCATCAAACCCCCTGAAAAGATCGCACCAATGGTCACCCTACCCAGCGCGGCAAGCGCGGGCGCCGGGAGCGCAAACCCGGCCGGCCGGGGTACCCGGAGGCGCGCGGCGCCCCGATACCGCAGAATCGGGACGTGGGAATGATTAACGGGGTCGGACTCGTCCTGCACCCCGCCCGGGACTGCACGCCGGCGATCGAGCTGATCTGTTCCTGGGCGGCCGGCCACGGTGCCGCCGTGCTCGGCCTGCCCGGCGAGGGCAGCCGGACCGGCCGGCCGATCACCGAGGTCGCTCCGGAGGAGCTGGGCCAGCGCACCGACCTGATCGTGAGCCTGGGCGGCGACGGGACCATGCTGCGGGCCATGCGGCTGTCCAGCCCGACGCAGACCCCGGTGCTCGGCGTCAACCTGGGCAAGCTCGGGTTCCTCGCCGAGGTCGACCCGCCGGACCTGGCCGACGCGCTGGGCGCGATCGACGCCCAGCGGTTCACCACCGAGCCCCGGTCGGGGCTGTACGCGGGCTCGGCCGGGCGCGACACGCTGGCGTTCAACGACATCGCGATGATGCGGATACCCGGACATCCGGTGTGTCTGGTGCAGGTACACGTCGACGGGCACCCATTCGTGCGGTACGGGGCGGATGCGGTCATCGTGGCCACACCGACCGGTTCCACCGCGTACAGCTTCTCCGCCGGTGGGCCGATCGTCTCGCCCAGCGCCTCGGGGCTGCTGGTCACGCCGGTCGCGCCACACTCGGCGTTCAACCGCGCGTTGTTCCTGTCGACCGGGGAGAAGCTGACCCTGGAGATCCTGCAGGGCAGCGGCGAGATCGGCATGGAGGCGGACGGGCAGCTCATCGGCTACCTGCACCCCGGCGACATCCTGGACATGACGGTCGTGGACAGCGCGGCCCGGGTGGTACGGCTGGGCCGGACCACGTTCTACGAGCGCGCGCAGCGGCGGCTGCGGCTGACCGGTTCGGTCGAGGCCGACTGACCCCGCGGCGGGGCTCGCCCCGGGCCGACCAGCGCCTGAGCCGGCCTTCCCGCTGCGCCGGTGGCCGGATGCGGTTAGCCTTGCGCTGGTCCGGAATGGGCACCGGGAAGGGGGACGGGTGTGGGTGCACCGACATCGGTCGACCGGCTCGGTCCCGGGGACCACGCCTGCCTGACCTTCACGGATGAGGACGAACGCCTCGACATCGTGGCCGCGTTCGTCCGGGACGGGCTGTCCGCCGGCCACCGGGTGGTCTGCTACACCGACTCGTACGCCCCCTCCGCGCTGTCCGGCCGGCTGGCCGACCGGGGGGTCGAGGCGCAGCCGTACGCGGCGAAGGGCCAGCTGACCCTGCAACCGGCACGGATGTGGCTGGCCGACGGTGGGTTCCGGCCGGGCCGGGTCCTCGACGAGCTGTCCGGTGAGATCGACCGGGCGCGCCGGGACGGCTTCGCCGGCCTCCGGGTCACCGCCGACATGGGCTGGGCCGCGCAGCCGGTCGCCGGGGTCGAGCACCTGGTGACGTTCGAACAGAAGGCGAGCGAGTTGTTCGCCGCCGCGCAGGTCACCGCGATCTGCCAGTACGACCGGCAACAGTTCGACGCCGTGACGCTGGCCAGCACGACGGCGGCGCACTCCTGCGCGGTGGCGGCCACGGTGTACCACGAGGATCCGATCCTGCGGATCTGCCGCCAGCACTCCCCCGCCGGGATCCGGGTCGCCGGTGAACTCGACTACACCTCGCTGACCGTCTTCGGGGAGGCTCTCGCCGAGGCCCTCCGGCTGGACCGACATCCGCACGTCAACCTCGCGAAGCTGCGCTTCATCGACGCGGCGGCGGCCGGCGTGCTGGTCCAGGCCGCCGCCACCCTGGCGCCGGGCCGCAGCATGACGGTGCTGTCCCGGGGACTGGTGCGGACCGTGCTGACCCACGTCGGTGGCGAGGATGTCGAGGCGCTGCGTCTGTGGGTGGCGGCCGGTGATTCCTGAGCGCGAAGCTTCCGGCACCGCGGCCGCCGCCGACTCCGGTCCCGCGGAGATCCTGCTGGACCAGGTGTTCGACCGCGCCGGCCTGGTGTCGCTTCGCAGCGCCGTGGCCGCTCACAGCAGCGCGCTCGAGATCCGCCGGGAGACCGTCGAGCACCTGGTCCTAGCCGCGTACGAGCTGGCGAGCAACGCGGTGCGGCACGGCGCAGGGAAGGGCCGGCTGCAGATCTCGGTGGCCGGTGGCGTGCTGCGCTGCACGGTCTCCGACGAAGGCCCCGGCTTCCCGGAGCCGGACCAGGCCGGCCGGGTGCGGCCGGAGCCGACGGCGAGCGGCGGGCGCGGGTTGTGGCTGGTGCGCTGCGTCGCCGACCAGCTGGACATCCACTCGGACGCCAACGGCACGACCGCCGTCGCGGAGTTCCCCCTCGACTGACGGCCCGGCCCGGGACGGAAAGCGATTCGCGTCACATCCCGTTCAGTCCGGGCGCAAGAAGGCGATGGAGCTGTTTCTACGCGAGGCGTTGCGGCTGGGGCACCGGCACGTCGGCGCCGAACACCTGCTGCTTGGCCCTGCTGCTTGGCCTGCTGCGGGACGAAGACTGCCTGGCGGCGCGGATCCTGACCGGGATCGGCGCCACGGCAGCCGACCTGCGGGAACGGGTGCACGCCGCCATGAGCGAGGCGGCGTAGCGGCGGCCGCTCATCCCGGGCGCGTATCGTCGGGGCCGGCGACAACCGACGGAAGGACGCACCCGTGCTCGACCCGGACCAGCTGTACCAGCTGACCGACACCCCGGACCTGGGGCGGCCGGTCCTGATCCAGGCACTGGCCGGATTCGTCGACGCCGGGTCCGCGGTCCGGCTGGCCCGCGAGCACCTGCTCACCACGCTGGAGTCCAGCGTGCTGGCCACGTTCGACGTGGACCAGCTGCTGGACTACCGGTCCCGCCGGCCGCTGATGCAGTTCGTCGAGGACCACTGGGAGCACTACGAAAAGCCCCGGCTGGCGATCCACCTGCTGCGCGACGAGCAGGGCACGCCGTTCCTGCTGCTCGACGGCCCCGAGCCGGACCTGCAGTGGGAACGGTTCATCGCGGCCCTGACCGGCATCGTGGAGCGGCTGGACGTCCGGCTGACCGTGGGGCTCAACGCGATCCCGATGGCGGTGCCGCACACCCGGCCGGCGAGCCTCACCGCACACGCCACCCGGAAGGACCTGATCTCCGGGTACGAGCCGTGGCTCCAGCGGGTACAGGTGCCGTCCAGCGCCGGCCACCTGCTGGAGTACCGGCTGGGTGAGCGCGGTCGCGACGCGATCGGCTTCGCCGTACACGTGCCGCACTACCTGGCCCAGACCGACTACCCGACGGCGACCGAGCTGCTGCTGACCTCGATCTCGAAGTCGACCGGCCTGCTGCTGCCGACCGACGAGCTGCGCGCCGAGGCGGCCCGGGTGCGCACCGCCGTCGATGAGCAGATCGCCGAGTCGGACGAGGCGGGCGCCCTGGTCCGGGCGCTGGAGCAGCAGTACGACGCGTTCGTCCGCGGTCGCGGCAGCAGCAACCTGCTGGCCTCGGTCGGTCCGCTGCCCACGGCCGAGGAACTGGGCGCCGAACTGGAGCGGTTCCTGGCCGAGCAGGGAGGCGGGGGGCCGGTCACGGCGGGCCCGGGCACCGCAGGCCCGGAGAGCGCAGGCCCGGAGAGCGCGGGCCCGCAGAGCGCGGGCCTGGAGAGCGCGGGCCCGGAAAGCGCAGGGCCGCCGGAAAGCGCCGGGGCGGACAACCCCTCCCCCGGCGACGCGGGGTCCGGCAACGCGGGCCCGAGCAGTGCCGGCCCGAGCAACGCAGGCCCGGACGACGGATCGCAGGACAACGCCGGCCGCTGATCGACGCGACGCACGGTCGGCCGGCACCGTCCGCCGGCACCGTCGCGGGACGACGCCGGCCGGCCGGACTCGTCAGCCGACCCCGGCCGGCTTCTCGGCGACCGCCCGCACCGGGGAGCCCCCCGCGCCGTCCGGGCGTACCGGCGCACCGGCCCGCCGGCGCAGCCGGTCGTAGGTCGCGGCGCCCGCGTAGGCCAGCGTCGCGACGGCCAGGATCGTGAAGCTGGGTGGCGCCGGGGACAACGCGTAGCTGGCCCAGATGCCCAGCCAGACGCTGGCCACCGCGATCGCGGCGGACAGCCCCAGCGCTCGCAGCGGCCGGGTGGTCAACCGCGCCGCGGCCCCGGCGGGAGCGGCCAGCAGGCCGAGGATGAGCAGCGCGCCGACCACCTGGGTCGCCTCCGCCGCGGTGACGCCGACCAGGGCCAGGAAACCGAGGCCGAGCAGGCGCACCGGCACTCCCCGGGCCGCCGCGACCGTCTCGTCGAGGCTCGCGAACAGCAGCGGCCGGGCGATCGCCACCACGATCAGGCTGACCGCGACGGCGATGATCGCGGTCACCGCCGCCCGGCCGCCGGACAGGCCGAAGACCGAACCGAACAGAACCGAGACTCCCGCCGAGCCGTTGCCGCCGCTGCGCGTGCTGGTGTAGATCGTCAGGAAGAACACGCCGAGGCCGAGCAGCCAGGCGAACACGCCGCCGATCACCACGTCGTCGGGGCGCCCGCGCCGACCCAGCGCCCCCATGCCGACAGCCACCGCGACGGTGACCACGAACAGCCCCAGCCGGGCGTCCAGGCCGGCGGCCAGGGCGGCGAGGGCACCGGTGAACGCCACGTGCGAGAGCGCGTCGGCGGTGAACACCTGGGCGCGCAGCACCAGGAAGTACCCGACCAGTCCGGCGGCCACGCCGATCGCGGTACCGGCCAGGTAGGCGTGCTGGATGAACGGCTGGGCGAACATCGCGCTCACACCCTCACCGGTACCGGCCGGCGACCCATCCGCCGTGCCGCCAGGGACAGTCCGGCGGTCAGCAGGTACAGGCCGAACGCGACCGTGGTGAGCCAGAACCCGACCGGGTACGGCGAGTAGTACGCGATGAACAGCGCCACCCACACGCTGACCAGCGCCAGCACCACCGACAGCACCAGCCCCCGGGCCGGTCGCGCGGTGATCAGCTGTGCGGTCGCCGGCGGCAGCACCAGCAGCGCGAACACCAGCAGGGAGCCGGTGATCTGACTGACCGCCGCCGCGGTGGCGCCGAGCAGCACGAGGAACACCACGCCCAGCAGCCGGACCGGTACCCCGTTGGCGCGGGCCACGTCCCGGTCGATCGACGCGAACAGCAGCGGCCGCCCGACGACCGCGAGCACGATCAGCACTACCGCGGCGACGGCCGCCAGCAGCAGCACCTGATCGCTCGTGATGCCCAGGAACGTGCCGAACAGCAGCGCGTTGGTGCCGTTGAGGAAGCCCTTGTACAGCGCGACGAACAGCGCCCCGGCACCGAGCGCGAACGCCTGGGTGGTGCCGACCACGGCGGACTCCTCGCCGTACCCGGCCTGGCCCTGAGTCGGCAGCGCCGCGATCACCAGCGCCGCGACCAGGCAGAACCCCAGGTACCCGAAGCCCGCGCCGAACCCGAGCCAGACCGCGGCCGCGGCGCCCGGGAAACCGACCACCGCGAGGGTGTGCCCGGCGAAGCTCTGCTTGCGCACCACCATGAACCAGCCGACCAGGCCGCCCAGCACCGCGACGATGGTGCCCGCCCGGAACGCGCTGACCATGGACTGGAGCGACCACATCTGCCGGATGTCGTCGACCAGGTTCCAGGAGAAGCCGACGTTCACGAGCGGGCGTGCCGGTCGCTGTGGTGGGCCGGCGCCTCCGGTTGACCGACCACGACGAGACGGCCGTCCGAGGCGGTCAGCACCTCGATCGGGGTGCCGTAGAGCCTGGTCAGCGTCTCCGACGTGATCACTTCGTCGGGCGTCCCGCTGATCGCCCCGCCCTGACCGAGGTAGATCACCCGGTCCAGGTATCCCAGGATCGGGTTCACGTCGTGCGCCACCATCACCACGGCGACGCCCTCCTCGCGGCAGATCCGGCTGATCAACCCGGCGACCGCGGCCTGGTTGGGCAGGTCCAGGCTGTCCAGCGGCTCGTCGAGCATGAGCAGGCGCGGCCCCCGGGCCAGCGCCTGGGCGATCAGCAGCCGCTGCTGCTCGCCGCCGGAGAGCTGCCCGACCGGGCGGTGCGCGTAGCCGCCCGCCCCGACCAGGTCCACCAGCCGGTCGACCGTCGCCGCCGCCTGCCGCGACCGCCGGCCCGGTACCGGCAGCCCCCACCGGTCGCCGTCGACCCCGAGCCGCACCACGTCGAGCCCCCGTACCCGCAGGGACGCGTCGAAGCTGCGCCGCTGGGGCAGGTACCCGACCCCGGCGTTCGCCTCACCCGGCGCCCGGCCCAGCAGCCGCACCCTGCCGCTGGCCAGCGGCAGCAGGCCGAGGGACGCCTTGAGCAGGGTGGACTTCCCGACACCGTTGGGGCCGAGGATCGCCACGAACTCCCCCTCGGTGACCGACGCGTTGACCGCCGACCAGACGGCGCACCCGCCGAGCACCACCGACGCGTCGGTGACCTCCAGCAGGGTGGCCGTGCCGGCGGCGCGATCGGCCGGGACGGGGCCGGCCACGGCCGAAACTCGCCCGGAGTCCGGTCCGAACGGATCCCGCCCGGCCGGGACGGTCTCCGACCCGGGTCCGGTCCGGACCGTTGTGGGTTTCACCAGGGGCATTCCAGTTACTTTCTGTTATCGACGAGCGAGGCGGAGCCGGCGGCGCCCGCTGTTCCGGCGGGCCGCCCAGACGCATCGTACTTGCAAACCGTTTTCATACTCAAGTCTCCAGGGCGCCCAAAATCACGGGCCGGGCGAGCGGTGTGAACCCGGTGCCACCAGGGGTTACCCGCCTGATCCTGCCCGGTCGAGCGGCAATGTCGAGCGGGCCGTCCGGAATCTCGTCCGACCCGGGTGAGGAGGTTTCGCCCGATCGCGCCGGAGGCTGTGCGGTGAGGCAGACGCAGAGAGAGGAGACGGCCGTGCCGTACATCACCGTCGGTGAGGAGAACTCGGCCCCGATCGACCTGTACTACGAGGATCACGGCGCCGGTGCCCCGGTCGTGCTGATCCACGGATGGCCGCTGACCAGCGCGTCCTGGGAAAAGCAGAGCATGGCGCTGATGGACGCGGGTTACCGGGTGATCTCGTACGACCGCCGGGGTTTCGGCCGCTCAAGCCGGCCGATGTGGGGCTACGAGTACGACACGCTCGCCCGGGACCTCGACATGTTGATCTCGGCGCTCGACCTGCGCGAGGCCACCCTGGTCGGCTTCTCGATGGGTACCGGTGAGGTGACCCGTTACCTGGCCCGGTACGGGTCGGCACGGGTACGGAAGGCGGCGCTGCTCTCCTGCCTGCCACCGTTCCTGCTCAAGACGGAGGACAACCCGACCGGAGTCGATCAGAGCGTTTTCGACCAGATCATGATGAGCATCTCCCGGGACCGCCTGGCGTTCCTGACGACGTTCATGCACGACTTCTACAACTACGACGTGCTGCACGGCTCCCGGGTCAGCGACGAGGTCGTCCAGTTCGGCTGGAACGCGGCCGCGGACTCGTCGCCGAAGGCAGTCGCGGACTGCGTTCCGGCGTGGTTGACCGACTTCCGCAGCGACGTACCGCAGATCGACGTGCCGACGCTGCTCATCCACGGCGACTCGGACCGGGTCCTGCCCTACGAGTCGACGGCGGTACCGCTGAGCAACATGCTCCAGGACTGCCACCTGGTGACCGTGGAGGGTGGTCCGCACGGGAACATCTGGACCCACGCCGACCAGGTCAACACGGAATTGCTGGACTTCCTCAAGTCCTAGTCTGGACTTCGTCAAGTCCTAGTGCGGGATGCGGCGGGGCCGGTCGACGAACGACGGCCGGCCCCGCCACGTTGCGCGGGCGGGGTGGCCGGAGACGGCCGCCCCGCCGAAACTGCCTGCGACCGCGGGGTCAGCTCACCGTGCAGCTGGCCCCGTTGAGCGTGAACGCGGTCGGCTTCGCGTTCGTGGTGTTGTTCCAGCTCGCCAGGAACCCGACGTCGACCGTCGCGTGCGCGCCGATCGTCGGGTTGTAGCTCACGTTGGTGACGGTCACCGCCGCGCCGCTCTGCGCGAGAGTGCCGTTCCACAGCTGGCTGATCACCTGACCGTTGGCATACGTCCAGCGCAGTGTCCAGCCGTTGATGGCGGCGCTGCCGTTGTTGGTGATCTGCACGTCGCCCTGGAAGCCGCCGGCCCACTGGCCGGTCACCGCGTAGGTCACCGCGCACCCGCCGGACGGCGGGGGTGAGGTGGGCGGTGAGGTCGGCGTCCGCGACGGGGTGGGGCTGGCGCTCGGTGAGGTGGTCCGGCTCGGACTCGGCGACGGGCTGGCCGACCTGCTGGGGCTCGGGGTCGTCGACGGGCCGCCGGTGGGGCCGCCGAGCACGTCGGCGTACAGGATGCCCCGCCCGTTGGTACCCAGGTAGACGCGCCCGTAGATCCGCGGGTCACCGGTGATCGTGGCGCCGATGTTGCCGTACTGGTGCTGGTCGTCGTTGATCCGGATCCAGGTGGCCCCGGAATCATCGGAGCGGTACACCCCGTGGACCCCACCCACAGACGCGATCGCGTACAGCGCCGGGTACGACTTGCCGGCCGCCGCCTTGCCGAAGCCGATGTTGTCCGCGCCGTCCACCGTGGTGACCTTGGTGAACGAGGTGCCGGAGTTCGTCGAGTGCCACAGCCCGCCGGTACCGCCGGCCAGCCAGATGTCGCCCTCGTGCCCGGCGACGGCCTTGAAGTACACGTTGCCCGTCGACGGCAGACCGGTCGCCGCGCTGGCGGCGAAGGTCGCCCCGCCGTTGGTGCTGACGTAGAACTTGCCGCCAGAGAACCCGTAGAACTTCATGGGGTTGACCCGGTCGGACTCGACGACCGCGTTGGCCGGGATTCCGCTGGACTGGCTCCACGAGTTGCCGAAGCCGACCGAGTACGCCACCTGGATGCCCGGGTCGCCGGGCGCCCAGACGAACCGGCTGCCGTCGGCCGCCGCGGCGATCGTGCCGCCGCTGTTGACGCCGCCGGGCTCGGTGCCCTGGAACCAGTTCGCCCCGCCGTCGGTGGAGAACGCGGCGTGCGAGTCGTTCGGCCGGTCGGAGTCGGTGAAGTTGCCCGCCCGGACCATCACGCTCGGGTTGGTCTCCGCGTAGTCCAGGCTCGTCGTGGAGTCGAAGACCGGACCGGTGAACATCATCGGCGGTACCGCGTCGAGGTTCGTGTGCCGGAACCCGCCGATGTCACCCAGCGCGCTGACCAGCGGAGCCCCGGTCGGCGGGCTGATCAGGTCCAGCACCGCGGTCTCCTCGAGACCGGCCACCACCGGCTTGATCGTGATCTGGCCGCCGCTGTCCCAGTTGGTCAGGTTGGTGGTGCCGTACAGCGTCGCTCCGGTGCCGTACAGCAGGTGGTTGGAGTCGAACGGGTCGATCTCCACCGACTCGTTCATCCAGCCCAGCTTCGGGCTCGGTACCGGCGGCGCCGGTTGCGCGCCGAAGGTCAGCCAGGGCTCGGAGCTGACGTCGAGGTTGTAGCGCAGGCTGCGGTCGGGGTAGCTGCTGAAGTCCCAGATCCGCGTCCAGGTCGCGCCGGAGTCGGTGCTGCGGAAGAAGATGGCGTCCGGCCACCAGGAGATCTGGGTGGCCACCATGATGGTCCCCGGGTGTTGCCGGTCGATGGTCAGGCCGCTGTACCCGAAGTAGTCGTCGGAACTGCTGGACGGGATCGGGCTGATCTGCGTCCAGGTACCGCTGGTGGTGCTGTACCGCCAGACGTCGCCCTTGGCGCCGTCGTACGGGCCGCCGGTGTCGCTGGTGGCGATGTACAGATAGTGGTTGACGGCGTCGAGGACGCCCTTGTGCGCGATGTACCCGGTCGGGGTGCCGGCGACGGCCGACCAGGTGGCGCCGCCGTCGGTGCTGCGGTACACGGTGTGGTTCTTGTCCGCGACGCCGACGTAGATGCCCTGCGTCAGGTTGCTGCCGGTGGCCGTCGACGGGTCGAAGGTGACCCAGACGATGCCCTGGTTGTCGCTCTGGTACCCGGACGTGTCGCTCGGGTCGGCGACGTAGTTGCCGGGGTTGGGGAAGTTGGTCACCTTCGCCCAGGTGGCGCCGTAGTCGGTGCTCTTCCACAGTCCGTTGCCGCTGGGTGCGCCGAAGTACAGCACGCTGTCGCGGTGCGGGTCGATGGCCAGCCGCTCCCCCATGCCCCGGCCGGGCATGTTGCCGCCAAGCTTGAACGGCAGCGGGGTGACCTGCCAGGAGTTGCCCTGGTCGGTCGAGCGCAGAATGGCGCCGTTGTTGGGGTCCCAGCTGTTGGTGTACATGCCGGCGGCGACGTACACCCGGTTCGGGTCGACCGCGTCGGTGGCCAGGCTGACCACCCCGTTGTACCCCCAGTTGTCCGACCCGACCCAGTCCAGCAGCGGCACCCACCGGCTGGTGCTCTGGTTCCACCGGTACGCGCCGCCGATGTCGGTGCGCGCGTAGACCAGGTTGCGCTGGGCCTGGTTGAAGATGATGCCGGGGATGAATCCACCGCCGCCGATGTTGACGTTCTTCCAGGAGTACGGCGCGGCGGCGGCCGCACCCGCCGGTGCCGTACCGACCAGGACCTGGCCGGTCGCGACGGTGGCGGCGGCGACGGCGAGCGCGGCCACGGCGCTGACCAGACCTCTGCGGCGCACCCGTGGGCGGGCGGGTCCGGGTGGCCGGTGACGGTCGGCGAGCCTGCGCAGGCTCGATACCTGACTTCGGATGTGCGCGAGAGCGTGCATGGGGACGTTCCCCTTCGTCGAAGCGCTTAACCTGCGGGCAAACCCTGACGACGGCACAGTTTGGGATAAGTGGCGGGATCCGGACTTCTCGACCGCAGTGACCGCACGCGTGGGCGTCAGGTTGTTGCTGACGGGCCTGGGGCTCCCACGCCGGCTCCGCATGGAGATTCACACATCGGACCTCTGATGTCAATGAGCCGATCGGAGGCGTGCAGCCGCAGGCCACGACCGGTCTGGTTCGGCGGCTCCGGGAGGGGACGCCTAGGCTTTCAGCTATGGCCCGGGCCAACGACGCCGTCGCGGAACTCTTCCAGGAGTACGCCGACCTGATCGCGATCACCGGAGGCGAAGCGTTTCGAGCCCGGGTGTACGAAAAGGCGGCGCGCGCGGTCGCCGGCTACCCCGCCGACGTGTCGACGCTGGACCGCAAGGGGCTGGAGGGCATCCCCAACGTCGGCGGGTCCACGGCCGCGAAGATCGCCGAGTATCTCGGTACCGGCCGGATCGAGGCCGTCGAGAAGCTGCGCGGGCGGATCCCGGCCGGGGTACGGGAGCTGACCCGCATCCCCGGGCTCGGTCCGAAGCGTGCCGTGCAGCTGTACGAGCAACTGGGCGTGGGATCGCTCGCCGACCTGGTGACCGCGATCGAGGACGGCCGGGTGGCCGGGCTGCGCGGGTTCGGCGCCCGGGCGGTGACCAACCTCCAGCGCGGCATCGAACTGCTCGCCGCGAGCGGCGGACGCGTGCTGATCTCGGAGGCCGCCGAGGTGGCGGCCGAGATCGTCGGGTTGCTGGCGGCGGTGCCCGGCTGCATGCGCGTGGAGCCCGCCGGTTCGCTGCGCCGGATGCGGGAGACGATCGGGGATGTCGACATCCTGGCCGCGTCGGACGACCCGGAGCCGCTGATGGAGACGTTCGCCGGCCTGCCGCTGGTGGCCGACGTCATCGTGCGCGGCCCGACCAAGACCTCGATCCGCACCGCCGCCGGGCTGCAGGTGGACCTTCGGGTGGTGCCGCCGGCGGCGTGGGGCGCGGCGCTGCAGTACTTCACCGGTTCGCAGGCGCACAACATCCGGGTACGGGAGCGGGCGGTACGCGCCGGGTTGACGCTGTCGGAGTACGGGCTGTTCCGGGCCGACGACGGTGAGCTGATCGCGTCCGGCACCGAGGAGGAGGTGTACCGCCGCCTCGACCTGCCGTGGATCCCGCCGGTATTGCGCGAGGACCGGGGCGAGGTACGGGCCGCCCTGCGTGGAGAGCTGCCCGAGCTGATCCGGGTCGAGGACATCCTCGGCGACCTGCATACGCACACCGACCTGACGGACGGCGTCTCGTCACTGGAGGAGATGCTGGCCGCCGCGCGGGAGCGTGGGTACCGGTACTACGCGGTCACCGATCACGCCAAGGACCTGCCGATGCAGCGGATGACCGACGCGAAGATGCTGGCCCAGCGCGACCGGCTGCGGGAGCTGGCCGGCGACGGCGGGATGGTGTTGCTGCACGGTACCGAGCTCAACATCGGGCCGGACGGCGGCGTCGACTGGGACGCCGGCTTCCTGGCCGGCTTCGACCTGTGCGTCGCGTCGGTGCACTCGCACTTCGGGCAGGACCAGGCGACGATGACCCGGCGGCTGATCCGGGCGTGCGAGAACCCGTACGTGACCGTGATCGGCCACCCGACCACGCGGCTGATCAACCGGCGGCCCGCGATCGACGCGGACTGGGACGCGGTGTTCCAGGCCGCGGCGCAGACGGGTACCGCGATGGAGATCAACGCGTTCCCGGACCGACTCGACCTGGGCGACGAACTGATCATGCGCGCGAAGGCGCGCGGGGTCCGGTTCGCGATCGACACCGACGCGCACTCCACCGTGCACCTCGGGCTGCTGCGCTACGGCGTAGGTACCGCCGGGCGCGGCTGGCTGACCGCACGGGACGTGATCAACGCGTGGCCGCTGGAGGAATTGCGCGCGTTCATCGACGCGAAGCGCCGTGCCGGCTGAGGATCGCGCGCCAGCCGAGGATCGGGCGCCAGTCGAGCATCGGGCGCGGGCCGACGTCAGCCGGCGCAGCAGTTGGCGCAGGTGCCGAAGATTTCCAGGGTGTGGCTCACGTCGGTGAAGCCGTGCTCCCCGGCCAGCCGTTGTGTCCACCGCTCCACCGCGGGGCCCTCGACCTCCACGGTGTGCCCGCAGGACCGGCACACCAGATGGTGGTGGTGCTGGCTGCGACTGCACCGCCGGTAGACCTGCTCGCCGTCGCCCAGCCGCATCTGGTCGACCTCGCCGGCGTCGGCGAGCAGCTGGAGCGTCCGGTACACCGTGGTCAGCCCGACACCGGAGCCCTTGGCGCGCAGCTGCGCATGCAGCTGCTGGGCGCTGCGGAACTCATCGGTGCCCTCCAGCAACGCCAGCACCTCGGCGCGTTGCCTGGTGTTTCGGGTGATGCCTGGGGTGACGTTGGTCAATCTGGTCTCCGGGAACGGTGCGGTAGACGGCGACGTGACGAGTGTACGGCGGAGCGCGACCGTACCCGACCTTCGATGCCACCCCTTGACCTCAATATTATGGGGGTTACTATCAATTGACTGTCGATGTCTTTAGGTGGTGATTCTCATGTCGACTGCGGGTAACCGGCGCTGGTGGGCGCTGGGCGCGATGGCTCTCGCCATGCTGTCCGTCGGGCTGGACGGCACGATCCTGAGCGTCGCGCTGCCGACGCTGGCGGTGCGGCTGCACGCCTCGACCGTCGAACTGCAGTGGTTCGTCGCGGCGTACACCCTGGTCATCGCGGTGGCCGTGCTGCCCGGCGGCCTGCTCGGCGACCGCTTCGGCCGCAAGAAGATGCTCATGACCGGGCTGGCGGTGTTCGGGATCGGCTCGGTGTGGTGCGCGTACTCGTCCACCGCCGGGCAGTTCATCGCCGCCCGGGTGGTCGCCGGGGTGGGCGCGGCGATCTGCATCCCGCTGTCCCTGTCCACTCTCACGGTGCTGTTCAGCGAGCGCGAACGGCCCCGGGCGGTCGGCATCTGGTCGAGCGCGACCTTCCTGGCGTTGCCGGTCGGGCCGATCCTCGGAGGTTGGCTGCTGTCCCGCTACTGGTCGGGCTGGGTCTTCCTGATCAACGTGCCGGTGGTGGTCCTTGGCCTGGTCGCGCTGGCGCTGGCGGTACCCGAGTCTCTGAGCGCCCGGCGGCCGGCGCTGGACCCGGTCGGCGTGCTCGCCTCCTGCGCCGGGCTCGGCCTGCTCACCTTCGGCGTCATCGAGGCCGGCCAGCGCGGCTGGTCCGACGGCGTGGCGCTGTCCGAGATCGCCGGCGGACTGCTGCTCCTGGCCGGGTTCGGGCTCTGGGAGCTCCGGCTCGGGCGCCGTACCGGCGGGCAGCCGCTGATCGACACGGCGCTGTTCCGCGGGCGAGGGTTCACCTGGGGAACCATCCTGGCCGCGATGAGCGGGTTCGCGATGATCGGGGTGTTGTTCACCGTGCCGCAGTTCTTCCAGGCGATCCTCGGGACCGACGCGATGGGCAGCGGCCTGCGCCTGCTTCCAATGATCGGCGGCACGATCATCGGGGCGGGCGGCGCGGACCGGATCGCGGCCCGGATCGGCGTGCGGAGCACCGCCGCGGCCGGGTTCACGCTCCTGGCCGCCGGCCTGTTCCTGGGCGCCGCCACGAGCACGACCAGCGGCTTCGGTTTCGTCGCCGCCTGGATCGCGGTCATCGGCGCCGGACTGGGCCTGACGTTCGCCACGACCACCTCGGCCGCGCTGTCCGAACTGTCGGCCGAGCGCTCCGGCGTAGGCTCCGCAGTCATGCAGAGCGTGCAGAAGGTCGGCGCGCCGCTGGGCTCCGCGGTACTGGGCAGCGTGGTCAATTCCGCGTACCGCGATCACCTGCACCTGGCCGGCCTGCCCGGCGACCTGGCCGGTACCGTCCGGGACAGCGTCTTCGCCGCACAGGGGGTGGCCGGGCGGCTCGGCTCCGCCGGCCTGCTGGCACAGGTCAGGGCGGCGTTCACGCACGGTGTGGACGTCATGCTGGTGGTGTGCGCGGTGGCCATGGCGGTCGCGGTCGTGCTCGCGCTGCTTCTGTTGCCCGGTCGGGGGCGGCACGAGTCCACCGCCCCGGCGGCGGGGCCCGCGGAAGGGCCGGCGGAGAGGAGACCCGAACGTGTCGGTTGACCCCGTGGACCCTGCCGACTCCGCCGCCCGGCCGGCTGCGGCGGCGGCTGGATCCACGAGCCTGCGCGAACGCAAGAAGGCCCGGACGCGTGCCGCGATCCAGCGGCACGCGCTGCGGCTGTTCCAGGAGCAGGGGTACGACCAGACGACAGTGGAGCAGATCGCCGAGGCGGCGGAGGTGTCGCAGAGCACCCTGTTCCGGTACTTCCCCACGAAGGAAGACACCGTGCTGGCCGACGAGTACGACCCGGTCATCGTCGCGGCGTTCCACGCCCAACCGGCGGAGCTGAGCCCCACCACGGCGCTGCGTCAAGCGATCCGGGACGTGTTCGCGTCGATCAGCGACACCGACCGCGAACTGATCCGGCAGCGCCAGCTGCTGGCGCTGCGGGTACCGCAGCTGCGCGCCGCCTCGCTGCTCCACGTCGAGCAGACCATCCAGGTCATCGCGCAGGCGGTGGCCGAGCGCACCGGCCGCGAGGCGGACGACCTGGCGGTGCGCACGTACGCCGGGGCGATGATGGGGGCCTGGATCGCGGCGATGTTCCACTGGGCGGCCCAGCCCGGCTCCGAGGACATCTTCCGGACGATGGACGAGGCCATGGCCCACCTGGAGGACGGCCTCCCCCTCTGACCCGGTGATTCGTGGTTAGGCGCCGGGCGGCGGGGAATCGCCTGGTCAACGATCCGGCCGGTGCCGGGCGACGCACCGTGGGCGAAGGGGGACCCGTGCGACTCAACGACGACGACATGACGACCGCCAGCGACGGCAACGGGCTGGAGGGTCCGAAGGACAGCGGCGCGGGCGAGTTCGGCGTACCGGGTGTCAACGACGGTGGCGCGGACAGCGGCGCGATGGACCCGACCCATGAGGGACCGGCCGACGGCGGAGCCAACCCGGCCGAGCACGACGGGGGCGCCGACGGCGGGGCCGAGGGACCGGCGGACAGCGGGGCGGGCAAGCCGGGACAGCCCGACATGCGCGACGGCGGCGCGGACGACGGCGCGTGACCGCTGCCGGTGCGTCCCTGGTCGAGGCGAGCACAGGCCCCACCCCGGCGCCCGAGCGCAGTCAGAGCCCATCCGCGGCCCGGCCGGGCACGGGCGCCGGTCACCGGCCGGCGCTGCGCCGCTGTGTCGCCGTCGAGCCCGAGGCGTTCGCCGGCACGTACTGGGGGCGCGCACCGCTGCACTGCCGGGCCGCCGACTTCGCCGCGGCCCGATCCGCCGCACCCGGCTCTGCTCCGGCCGGCTCCACTCCGCCCGGTGCTGCTCCGGCCGGCTCCATTCCGGCTGGCTCCACTCCGGCCGGCTCAGCTCCGGCCGGCTCAGCTCCGGCTGCCGCCCGGCCGCCCGGCTTCGGCGACCTGTTCGGTACCGGCGACGCCGACGAGCTGTTGAGCCGCCGGGGCCTGCGTACCCCGTTCCTGCGGGTGGTGCGCGACGGCGAGGTGCTGCCCGCGCACTCGTACGTCGGCCCGGGCGGTGCCGGCGCCGAAGTCGGCGACCAGGTACGGGACGAGCGGATCCTGGCACTGTTCGCGCACGGCGCGACGCTGGTGTTCCAGGGGCTGCACCGGCTCTGGCCGCCACTGATCGACTTCGCCGGCACGCTGGCCGCGGAGCTGTCCGTCCCGGTCGGCGTCAACGCGTACCTCACCCCGGCCGGGTCGCGGGGCTTCGCCAGCCACTACGACACCCACGACGTGTTCGTCCTGCAGGTGGAGGGGCGCAAGCGGTGGATGATCCACGAGCCAGTGCTCGACGACCCGCTGGAGCGCCAGCCGCACGGCGGGCGGCGCGACGAGGTCGCCGCCACCGCGGCCGGGCCTCCGGCGCTGGAGGTCGAGCTGGCCGCCGGGGACACCCTGTATCTGCCGCGCGGCTGGCTGCACTCGGCGACCGCGCTGGGCGGACCCAGCCTGCACCTGACTCTGGGGCTCCGCGCCCTCACCCGGTACGCGCTGGTCGAGGAGCTGCTCGCGCTCGCCGCCGAGGAACCGGCGCTGCGTGCAGGCTTCCCGCTCGGGTTCGACCCGACCGACGAGAACCAGCTCGCCGGCCAGCTGGCCGGTACCGTGGCCGCCCTGCGCGAGGCGCTGCGTGAGCCGGACGTCGCGGCGGTCGCCCGCCGGATGCGCTCCCGGACCTGGCCGACGAGCCGGCCGGCGCCGATCCGGCCGCTCGCTCAGGCCGCCGCGAGCGAAGCCGTCGACCCGGACACGATCGTCACGCCCCGCGCCGGGCTGCGGTGGTTCCTGCGTACCGAGCCGGACGCGGCCATCCTCGAACTGCCCGACCGGACGATCCGCTTTCCCGCCTTCTGCGGGCCGGCGGTCCTCGCCGTGCTGGACGCCGCCGGACCCGTGCGCGTCGGCGACCTGCCCGACCTGGACGGCGAGGACCAGGTGGTACTGGTGCGGCGGCTGCTGCGCGAGGCGGTGGCGGTACCGGCCCGGTCAGCCTAGATTGTCGGCCGGCGGGCGGCTTCGATTGTCGGCGGCGGACCGGCCCGGGTCGTCAGCTGGCGGGCGGTCCAGGTATCCGGTGAGCGCGGCCCGGTCCAGCTGCCGCCCGGCCGCGAAGGCCGCCGCGTACCCGTCGTCCCCCAGCTCGGTACGGGCGCGCTCCAGCACCTGGTCGATCCCCTCCCCCGGTCTCGCCGGGGCCCAGCCGCCGCGCATCGCCTGCACCGCGCCGGCGACCGTGGCCACCCGTACCGGATCCCGCTCGATCGCCGCGAAGCCCTCGGCGATGTGCAGGAAGATCCCCTGGTCGGGGTTGTCCCCGAGGATGGCCAGCGCCTCCCGCAGCAGGTCGCCCGCCCGGCCACGGTCGCCGCCCTCGTCCGTCAGCCGGGCCAGCATGCAGGTGACCATTGCTCGCTGCTGGCGGCCGGACTGGTTCGGTTGCCGGGCCAGGTCGGCGCGCATCGACTCGTACATCGCGGTCGCCGTGTCCAGGTCACCCGCCCGGCGGGCCAGGTCCGCCTCGACCATCAGCAGGTGGGACTCGCTGGCCGCCGTCGAGTCGGCGGGCAGCAGGGAGCGGGCGCGCACCAGGTCGGAACGGGCACCCTCCAGGTCGCCGCTCTGCGCCCGTACGCCGGCCAGCCGGGCGAACATCAGGTGGCCGTCCTCGCCGTGCAGCGCCGGGTTCAACAGCACGCTGGCCTCCTCGATGAGAGCCAGCGCGCGGGTCGAATCGCCGCTGTGGCTGGCGACATCGGCCAGCATGAGCAGCGACTGCGCGAGGCCGCCGTGTTCGCCGATCGCGCGGAAGCCCTCGACCGCCCGTTCCAGGTCAGCGGTCGCCGGCCGGATCCGGCCGGTACCCAGCCGCAGGACCCCCCTCGTCATCAGCGCCGCGCTGCGCAGCCAGGGATCGTCGTCGCGCAGGTCACCGGCGAGCAGGACGATCGCCTCGCGGGTCCGGCCGGCCAGCAGCGTGGCGATGAACCGCGCGAGCCGCAGCAGCGGGTTCAGCGGCCCCTCCGCGGCGGCCTCGCCGAGCATGTCGGCGACGGTGCTGGAGAACGACAGCACCGCGTCCGGCTGCGCCGCCGCGCCCAGTTCGCCGACGCGGGCGACCAGCCAGCAGATCGTGTACTCCCGGCGCAGCCCGGGCGGCGGCCCGTCCGGTACCAGCGCGATGGCCTGGGCCGCCCAGCCGACCCCCTCGGTACGCATGCCGGACGGCAGCCAGTACCCGCACAGTGCCGCGCACATCCGCAACGCGCCGGCGGCGTCGCCGGTGTCGACCAGCCACCGCAGGGCGGCGGCCACGTTGTCGTGCTCCGCACGCAGCCGGACGATCCAGGTCAGCTGGTCGGCCGTCCGCAGCCGAGGCTCGGCCTCCTGCGCCAGGCTCAGAAAGTGGGCGGCATGGGCGTGGCGCAGCGCCTCGACCTCACCGCGTTCGGCGAGCTGCGCCGCGGCGTAGGCCCGGATCGTCTCCAGCATCCGGTACCGGCCGCCGGCCACCTCGACCAGCGACTTGTCCACCAGCGCGGTGATCGCGTCGAGCGTGTCCGCCCGGCACACCGCCTCGATCGACTCCAGTGCCGCGCTGCCGGCGAACACCGACAGCCGGGCCGCGAGGATGCGCTCCGGCTCGTCGAGCAGCTCCCAGCTCCAGTCCACGACCGCGCGCAGCGTCTGGTGCCGGGGCAGGACGGTGCGCGGTCCGGCGGTCAGCAGCCGGAACCGGTCGTCGATCCGGTCGGCGATCTGCCGCGGCTGCATCAGCCGCAGCCGGGCCGCGGCAAGCTCGATGGCCAGCGGGATGCCGTCCAGCCGGCGGCAGATCTGCCCCACCGCGTGGACGTCCTCGTCGGCCAGGCGGAACCCGGGTGCCGCGGCCGTCGCCCGATCGGTGAACAGCTGTACCGCGGCCGTGCGCCTGGCGTCGTCCGGCCCGTCGCGCTCCGCCGGCAGCGCCAGCGGCGGTACCGGGTACAGCGTCTCCCCCGGTACCCCCAGCGGTTCGCGGCTGGTCGCCAGCACCCGTACCCCCGGGCACCCGGCCACGATCGCGGCGACGAGGTCGGCCGCGGCGGCGACCACGTGCTCGCAGTTGTCGAGGATCAGCAGCAGCCGCCGGTCGGCCAGCGCCTCCACCAGCCGGGTGGTCGGGCCGGCCAGCCCCATCGCCCGGCCGGACAGCACCAGGTCCCGCACGCCGAGGACGGCCTGCGCGGTGTGCACGACCTCGTCCGGGTCGCCGACCGAGGCCAGCTCGACCAGCCACGCCTCGTCGACCGGCCACACCTCACCAACCGGCCACGCCTCGCCAACCGGCCGGGCCTCATCAACCGGCCGGGCCTCATCAACCCGCCGGGGCTCGTCGACCCGCCGGGCCTCCTCGGGCGGCCGGGCGGCCGGGCCGGGCCGGCGGGCGGCCGTCTCGATGGCCAGCCGGGTCTTGCCGGCCCCGCCCGGCCCGATCAGCGTGACCAGGCGGTGGGCGCCGACCAGACCGGTCACCGCGGCCATGTCCACGTCCCGGCCGACGAAGCTGGTCAGCTGTGCCGGAAGGTTGCCGACCCGCTCCGGCCGGCCGCGCAGCAGTTGCAGGTGCAGCAGGGCCAGCTCGGCGGACGGGTCGACGCCCAACTCCTCGGCGAGCGCCCGGCGCGTCTTGTCGTACCAGCGCAGCGCGTCGGCCTGCCGGCCGAGCGCGTGCAGCGCGGCGATGTGCCGGGCCTGAAGCCCTTCGCGCAACGGGTACGCGTCGGCCTCTCGCGCGGTGGCGGCCAGCGCCTCGGCCGGGTCGCTGTCGGCCAGGCACGCCGCCGCGTACTCCTCCACCGCCAGCAGCCGGGACTCGTCGAGGCGGGCCGAGGTCGCCGGGTCGTCCAGGTCCACCAGGGCCGGTCCGCGCCACAGTCCCAGCGCCTCCTTGAGCAGCACCCGCGCCACCGCGGGCGCGGCGCCCCGCGCCTCGGCGAGGAGCCGGGCGAAGCGCCGCGCGTCGATCGCGTCGGGTTCGATCGCGAGCCGGTATCCCGCCGGGTCGGCTTCGATCGCGTCCCGGCCGACCGCCCCGCGCAACCGGTACACCAGGGCCTGGAGGGCGTTGGCCGCGTTGGCCGGAGCGGCCTGGCCCCACAACGCGTCGATCAGCCGCTCGGTGGTCACCACCCGGCCGGGCTGCGCGGCCAACGCCGCCAGCAGGGTGCGCAGCCGCTGGCCGTTGACGGGTACCGGGGTCCCGTCGGCGCGGCGGACCTCCAGGCGCCCGAGGATCGACAGTTGCACGTTCTTCCCTCCCCGCCACCATCATGGCCGACCGGAGCGGCGATCCGGAGGCCGGGATCTCCGGCCGGATCGTCGCTGTCCAGGATCATCCGCTGTCCGGGATCATCGGGCTGGGTGGGATCATCCGCTGGGTGGGGTCGTCGGCCGGGCGGGATCGTCCGCTCGGCGGCTCAGGCTGCCGGTGACTGGTCTGGGTCGTGGCGCGGCGCCAGACGCGCCGAGCTAGACCAGTCGGTTACGGGTTCGGGGCGCAAAAACCGGCCGGGGGCGTCGAGCCCTGCCGGCCGTGCTGCTGTGACGGTCCGGGCCCTGGCGTCGGAAGGCCCGGACCAGCGGTTAACCGCGCGGGTGGTCGAAGCTGCCCGCCTGTACGGCGCCGATGAACGCGCGCCAGGACTGCTCGCCGAACCGCAGAATCGGACCGTCCGGGTCCTTGGAATCGCGTACCGCGATCCCGTCGGTTACCTCGGCGACCTCGACGCACGCGCCGTTGCCGGCGCTGCGGCTGCTCTTGCGCCAGGCCAGGCCGCCCCGTTCCAACGCAGGGAACATCCCTGCCACTTCCTTCCTGTTGGTTGATTGATTGATCAGCTCTCACCGCGCGCCGCTGCCGCGATGGCTTCCATGGATTCCACCGGCGTCATCGCCGCGGCGCGAAGCGCCTCGAAGCTGTCCAGATAGCTTCGAAGATCATCCGGTTTGCTCCGGAACACCCCTCCGGTCAGGCCCTCGCTGTAGACGAGCGGCTGGTCGGAGACGCCGGCGCTGGTGCCCGCTCCGGAACCGGCTCCGGAACCGGCGAATTCCAGCACCATGAACGATCCTGCCAGGCCGGGATGAGCCCCGACGCTGAACGGCAAGATCTGGATGGTCACCATCGACTGCTCGCTGGCCTGGATGAGGCGCAGCAACTGGCGGCGCAGCACATCGGGGCCGCCGACCGGCCGGCGCAGGACATCCTCGTCGAGGATCGCCCACAGCTGCGGTGGGGGCTGGCGGGTCAGCACCGCCTGCCGGGCCATCCGGACGGCGACCCGCTGTTCGATGACTTCGGACCGGTCGGACGGGACGAACGCGTGCATGACGGCGCTCGCGTACTCCGCCGTCTGCAGCAGGCCCGGCACGACCTGAGCCTCGTACGTGCGGATGGAGGTCGCTTCCGCCTCGAACCCGATGAACGTCTCGTACGCGTCGGGGAGGGCGTCGCCGTACGCCTCCCACCAGGCCCGCTGGCGCGACTGGGCGGCCAGCGCGCGCAGCCGGGTCCGTTCGGCGTCGTCGACGCCGTATGCGGTGAGCAGGCGGTCCAGGTCGGCGTTGCGGACACCGGTGTTGGCCGTCTCGATGCGGCTGAGCTTCGACTCCGACCAGCCGACCTGGTCGGCGACGCTGGCCACGGTGCGCTGCGCGCGGTCGCGGATGCGCCGCAGCTCCGCGCCGAGCTGCCGGCGAAGCATGGTCGGGCTCGGCTTCGCGGCCACGTGCACTACGGTACGCAATTCTTTCCTGATGGCGCAATAAGCACTCTCGAATCTGCACTTGCATCTGGCAGTCGCAAGCGGGTTAATGGACGTTAAGGCGACAACGGCGTCGATGCATCTCAGCTCGGCAGGGTCGCCCACAGCGTTCCCCCCGCCCCCGCCGAAGCTCGCACCACCCGTCGGCGGCGTCCCACCGGGACCGTGCGTTCGCCGACACCTCCGACAAAGGAAGGCCCGCCACCGCGGGCCCCGGCGAGAGGACGTTGGGCATGAGCTCTATCGCATCCCGCGCCGCCGATCCCCGTCACCGGCGCCGCAGCGGCCTACCCGCGCCGCCAGCGCCGAGTTCGCGCCCGGGTCACCCCCGGACCAACGCCACACAGGAGGGTGCCATGAGTGCCGACCGCATCCCACCCGCCCGCTCCGGCACGCCCCGCCCCCAGGTCGTCTACTTCCGCCGCTCCGGGGTCCTCGTCACGGACCAGCAGGTGGCCGTCGGGCAGTACCGGTACCAGGTGGCCCAGCTGGCCGACCTGATGCAGGCGAGGGGCTCGACGCATCCCGGTGCCGTGGTCGGGATGGTCATCGCGGTCGCCGAGACGCCGCTCGTGGCGCTGCTGCTCGGCGTGGTGCACTCACCGGTGGCCTGGCTGCTCGCCGTACCCGCGCTGCTCATCCCGTGCCTGGTCGGGCTCGTCTGCGTACGGCGCTGGCCGGCCCAGTACGAGCTGCTGGCCCGCTACCGGGGCGGGCAGGTGTCCCTGTTCGCCACTCGCGACGAGCGAGAGTTCGGCCAGGTCGCCCGCGCGGTGAGGCGAGCCATCGAGGCCACGCCGGGCGACGACACGCGGCTGTGAGCCGCACGATTGTGACGCGGGCCGGACGGCGCCACGCCCGGAAGAGATGATGACCTTATGGATCCCCGTATCCGACGGCATCTCGCGCACTGGCTCGGGCAGTGGCCGGCGACCGCGGACCTGTCCGTGGTCGGGTCGACCCGCCGGCAGGTGCCGGGATGGGATGGCGCCGTCTACCCGCTGATCGGCGTCCGGGCCGTGCAGGGCACCGTACTGTCGGTACCGCCCGACCGGCTGGCCGAGGTGCGGCGGGTGGTCGCCGAGGCGACCAGCGGCGAGTCGCTGCTGGCCGGCCTGCCGGCCGCTGTCGGGCAACCGGAGCGGAGGGTCTACACCGGGGTGTTCCGGTGGAGCAACTGCCCGGCCGCGTTGGAGGACGCCGGTACCTGGCTGGACAGCACCGATCCGGTCGTCCCGGACTGGCTGCGGGTGTTCGGCCGGCAGGTGCTGGTGGCCACCGACCCCGACACCGGCGCGTACCTCGCCGGCGTCGGGCTCAAGCGGCACAACCAGTACGGACAGGAGCTGGCGGTCGGCACCGAGCCCGCCGCCCGGGGCCGCGGGCTGGCCCGGCGGCTGGTGGCACAGGCCGCCCGCCGGGTACTCGACGAGGGCGCGGTGCCCACCTACCAGCACGCCACGGACAACGCCGCCTCCGCACGGGTGGCGGACGCCGCCGGGTTCCCCGATCGCGGCTGGACCTCGATGGGCATCGGCTGAGCCTCCGCCACCGCGTGGCGTTGAGCCTCCGTTACAGGGTGCGTTGAGCCTCCGCTACGGGGTCACCGTCAGCGGGGGGATCGTACGACCGGTCCGGCTCGGCGCGTCCGACGCCGCGCCACGACCCAGACCAGTCGTCAGCGCGGGAGCTTCCCGAAGCGGCCGGGTGGTCTTTGGCGAGTCCAGCCCCGCCAGTACCGTCCGCGCGATGCCCGGCCCGTCCAGCCCCTGCGCGGCGAGCATGGCCTTACGCTCCCCCTGGGCGAGGAACCGCTGGTTCAGGGCGAGGGTGCGCAGCTTCACGTCGATCCCGGCGCCGCGCGCCGCGCGGGCGAACGCGTCGCCGAACCCGCCGTGCTCGCCGTTGTCCTCCACCGTGACGACCAGCCGGTACCCGCCGGCCGCCCGGACCAGGCCGGGATCCACCGGCATGATCCAGCGGGGATCGGCGACGGCGGCGAACACGCCGTGCGCGGCCAGCTCGTCGGCCGCGGCCAGTGCCGCGCCGGCCATCGGCCCGACGGCCACGATGAGCACGTCCGGATCGGCGTGGGACCGCAGCAGGTCGGCGTTGCCCAACCGCCCGGTCGCGGGCAGCTCGATCGCCACCTCGGCCTTGGGGAACCGCAGCGCGGTCGGCCCGTCGGCGTGGTCGACCGCCTCGCGCAGCAGCTCTCCCAGCCGCTGACCGTCGCGTGGCGCGGCGATGCGCATGCCCGGCACCATACCGAGCAGCGATAGGTCCCACATGCCGTTGTGGGACGGCCCGTCGCTGCCGGTGATGCCGGCGCGGTCCAGGACGAAGGTGACTCCCAGCCGGTGCAGCGCCACGTCCATCAGCACCTGGTCGAACGCGCGGTTGAGGAACGTGGCGTACACGCACACGACCGGGTGCCGGCCACCCATGGCGAGCCCGGCGGCGGACGTCACAGCGTGCTGCTCGGCGATCCCGACGTCGTAGACCCGGTCGGGGAACCGGTCGGCGAACGGCTTCAGGCCGGTCGGGATCAGCATGGCGGCGGTGACCGCGACGACGTCCGGGCGGCGCGCTCCGATGGCCACCAGTTCGTCGCCGAGGACGTCTGTCCACGTGGGACGGACCGGTGCGCCGGCCGGCTTCGCCGGCGAGATGGTGTGCATCTGGTCCGCCTCGTCGGCCTCGGCCGCCGGGTACCCGTACCCCTTGCGGGTCACGCAGTGCACGACCACGGCGGTACCCAGCGCCCGCGCCTTGCGCAGCGCCGCTTCCAGGGCGGCGGTGTCGTGGCCGTCGACCGGCCCGAGGTAGGCCAGGCCCAGCTGTTCGAACAGCGACCGGTCCAGCCCGCCGCGCAGCGCCGCCAGGTGCGAGCCGACCGCGCCGACCGTGGGCGCGTAGGACCGGCCGTTGTCGTTGAGCACGATGATGACCGGGCGGTCCGGCGCGGACGCGATGTTGTTCAGCGCCTCCCAGCACATCCCGCCGGTCAGCGAGCCGTCGCCGACGACCGCCACCGCCACCCGGTCGGCACTGCCGGAGAGCGCGAACGCCTTGGCCAGACCATCCACATAGGACAGAGACGTGGAGGCGTGTGAATTCTCCACGAGATCGTGCGCGCTCTCCGTCCGGCTCGGGTACCCGGACAGCCCACCCGGCTGGCGCAGCCCGGGCAGCCCGTCGTGCCGGCCGGTGAGCATCTTGTGCACGTACGCCTGGTGTCCGGTATCCCAGACGATCGCGTCCCGCGGCGAGCAGAACACCCGGTGCAGCGCGATGGTCAGTTCGACCACGCCGAGGTTGGGCCCGAGGTGGCCGCCGGTGCGGCTGACCGAATCGATCAGCCGCTGCCGGATCTCGGCGGCCAGCCCGGGCAGATCGGACTCGGGCAGCTCACGAAGCTGCCCGGGTCCGGCCAGACCATCCAGAGTGGACATGGGCTCACGCACCGACGGCGGCGCGCAACGACTCCTTCAGCGAACCCATCGTGGCGATGACCGCGGTCGGTTCGTACCCGCAGTGCGCCATGCAGTTGGCGCAGCGCGGGTCCTTGCCCCGGCCGAACGAATCCCAGTCGGTCTCCTCGATGAGCTCCTTGTACGTCTTGGCGTACCCGTCGTCCAGCAGGTAGCAGGGCTTCTGCCAGCCGAGCAGGGAGTAGGACGGGATGCCCCACGGGGTGCAGCCCAGATCCTTCTTGCCCTCCAGGAAGTCCAGGAACACCGGCGAGTGGTTCAGCCGCCACTTCTTGCGCCGGCCGTCGCCGAACGCCTTCTGGAACAGCTCACGGGTCTCCTGCACGCCCAGCCAGTGCTCCTGGTCGGGTGCCTTCTCGTACGCGTACCCCGGGGAGATCTGCATGTTGTCCACGTGCAGGTCGTCGTTGAGGTAGTCGAGGACGCCGATGACGTCCTGCGGCGTATCGGTGTTGAAGAAGGTGGTGTTGGTCATCACCCGGAAGCCGGCCGCCTTGGCCTGCTTGATGGCGTCGACCGCACCGTCGAAGCCGCCCTCCTTGTTCACCGACTCGTCGTGCCGCTCCTTCAACCCGTCGATGTGCACCATCCAGGAGAAGTTGCGGTGCGGCTTGAACTTGTGCAGGTGCTTGGGCAGCAGCAGTGCGTTCGTGCACAGGAACACAATCTTGTTGCGAGCCAGCAACTGGCGGACGATCTCGTCGATCTGCGGGTGCATCAACGGCTCGCCGCCGGCGATGGACACCATCGGCGCGCCGCTCTCCTCGATCGCTCCGACCGCCTGCTCCACCGGCATGCGCTGCTTGAGCAGCGACGCCGGCTGTGCGATCTTGCCACAGCCCGCGCACTTCAGGTTGCACGCGAACAGCGGCTCCAGCTCGACCAACAATGGGAACTTGTCTCGGCGCAGCAGCTTCTGCTTCATCAGATAACTGCCAAGTCGAATGGTCTGACGCAACGGCATCGCCATTGGTCAGCTCACCTCCCTGGGCAATGTGAAGTGAATATTCTCTGGTTCAGCTTGTGACTCGCGCACCGTGACCGGCCCGAGACCGGACAGGCAGTGCACGAGTTCGTCCACGAGATGCGGCGGGGCGGAGGCCCCTGCCGTGATGCCGATTCGACGCACCCCCTTCAGCGCGCGCAGGTCCACCTGGCCGGCGTCGTCGACCAGCAGCGCCTCGACTCCCTCCCGTTGCGCGACCTCCACCAGCCGTACCGAGTTGGAGGAGTTCGCCGAACCGACGACCAGCACCAGGTCGCATTCCCGGGCGATGGCGCGCACCGCCTGCTGGCGGTTGGTGGTGGCGTAGCAGATGTCGTCCCGGCGCGGCCCCTGCAGCGTCGGGAAGCGCTCGCGCAGCACGCCCGCGATCTGCTCGGCCTCGTCGATGGCCAGCGTCGTCTGCATCGCGTACGCGACCCGTCCCGGATCCCGCGGCGCCACCCGGGCCGCGGCCGCCACGTCCTCGACAACGATCACGTTGCCGGGAGCCTCGCCGACCGTACCCTCGACCTCTTCGTGGTCGCCGTGCCCGATCAGGAACACGGTGTCGCCCCGGCCGGTGTACCGGCGCACCTCGCTGTGCACCTTGCTCACCAGCGGGCAGGTGGCGTCGATGACGGACAGCCCCCGGGCGTCCGCCTCCGCGCGCACCGCGGGAGTCACGCCGTGCGCGGCGAACACCAATACCTGCCCGGGCGGCACCTCGTCCACCTCGGTCACGAACACCGCGCCGCGCTGTTCCAACTCCCGTACCACGTGGGCGTTGTGCACGATCTGGCGCCGTACGTAGACCGGCGCCCCGTACCGGTCGATGGCCCGCGCCACGACGTCGATGGCCCGATCCACCCCGGCACAGAACGAGCGCGGGCTGGCCAGCAGCACCTCCCGCTCGCCCAGCGCGTCGGACCACGCGTCGATGGCCGGTACCGCCCGGCGCAGCGCGCGCAGCGCCCGGATCCCCCGGGGCACCGCGCCGGCGCTCCACAGTGGATTGGCATCGGTGTCCACAATGGACCGGATCGCGGCGAACGGTGCGCCGGCCGGGGCCAGCCAGGCCGACTCGGTGTCCACCGCGAGCACACCGGTGCCGGACAGCGCCCGCCGGGCCGCGCCGTCGACCACCCGCTCACTGGACACGATCGGTCCGATGTGGACATTCAGGCCGAGGCGGCGCAGCGCGCCGGCCAGCAGCGGCGCGGACGGGCTCGGTATGGGTCGCCCGTCCGGCCCGCGCACCTCGCTGGCCACCACGACGTCGCCCGGCCGGACCCCGTCGTCGAGCCCGCCGCCCAGCCCGGCGACCAGCACCGGTGAGCCGGACAGCCGCGCCACGCTGCGCACCGAGCGCCGCGGGCCCATGCCGCTGCGCACCACGGACACGCCCGCGCCGCGCAGCGCCGCCCGCTCCACCCGCAGGGGAGCGCAGACCACCGGCGTGGTCGCCGCGGTCATCCGGTCACCCGCACGTACCGGCCCAGCGCGGAGACCGGGAACACGATCCGGTACAGGTGGTAGTTGATGTAGAAGTCGCCGGGGAAGCCGGTGCCGGTGAACTGCGGCTCGTCCCAGCCGCCGTCCGGCCGCTGGGTGTCCACCAGGAACCCGACGCCCCGCTCGACCGACTCGCCACGCTCCCCCGCGGCCAGCAGCGCCAGCAGCGCCCAGGCGGTCTGCGACGCGGTCGAGGTACCCTTGCCGGCCCACGAACGGTCCACGTACGAGCGCAGGTCCTCGCCCCAGCCGCCGTCCGGGTTCTGGTGCTCCATCAGCCAGGCGACGGCGCGCCGGATCGGCGGAGACGCCGGATCCGTACCGGACACGACCAGGGCCGGCACGACCGCGCCGGTGCCGTACACGTAGTTGGCGCCCCACCGGCCGAACCACGAGCCGTCCGGCTCCTGGTTGTCCAGCAGCCACCGGATGCCGCGCTGGGTGGACTCGTGCGCGCTGAGCCCCTCGGCGGCCAGCGCCTCCACGATGTGCGCGGTGACGTCCGCGGACGGCGGATCGATCACCTCGCCGAAATCGCAGAACGGCAGCTTGTTGGGCAGCGTGCTGGTGTTGTCCGCGTCGAACGCGCCCCAGCCGCCGTCCTTGGACTGCATGCCGATCGTCCAGGCCATCCCCCGGTCGATCGCCGCCCGCACGCGGGCGGGTTCGGGGTGGCCGACCCGGCGCAGGGCGAGCACGATCTCGGCGGTGTCGTCGGTGTCCGGGTACCCGTCGTTGGCGAACTCGAAGGCCCAGCCGCCCGGCGCCAGCTCCGGCCGCTGTACGGACCAGTCCCCCGGTACCCGGATCTCCTCGCCCAGCAGCCAGTCGGTGGCCCGCAGCACCGCCTCGTCGTCGCCCGGCACGCCCGCGTCGAGCAGCGCGGTCAAGGCGAGCCCGGTGTCCCACACCGGCGACTGGCACGCCTCCAGCCGGCGCACCCGGCCCTCCGGCGTGTCCTCGCGGACCAGGAAGCCCTCCAGCCCCTCGATGCCGACCCGTATCGCCGGATGGTCCAGCGCGTACCCGAGCAGGTGCAGCGCCATCAGCGAGTAGACCCACGGCGGCTGGATGCCGCCCCAGCCGCCGTCGGACTCCTGCCGGGCCAGGATCCACTCGGCTGCGCGCCGCTGGGCCAGCCGGCGCAGCGGCCGCACCGGGTGGCGGGCGTAGAAGTGCAGGATCCGGTCCAGCCGCTGGAACGCGCCGGACCAGGTCCACAGTGGAGCCTTGCGTCGCGGATCCGCGCCGGTGCGCAGTTCGTCGACGCCGAACGGCAGCGACCGCACCGGGCGCAGGCTGCCCACGATGGTCAGCGGCACCACGGTCTGGCGGGCCCAGCACCCGAAGTCGTACACGTTGAGCGGGAACCAGCGGGGCAGGAAGATGAGTTCCGGCGGCAGCTCCGGCAGCTTGTCCCAGGGCCACAGGCCGAACAGCGCCAGCCAGATCCGGGTGAACACCCGGGTGTTCTCCAGGCCGCCGCCCGCGACGATGAACTCGTTGGCCCGCATCATGTGCGGCGCATCCACTGGGTCGCCGGCGAGCCGCAGCGCGACCCACGCCTCCACCGTGGTGGACAGCTCGCCCGGGCCGCCCTCGAACGTGGCCCAGGTGCCGTCCTCGCGCTGCTGCGAACGGATCCACCGGGCGGCCTCCTCGGTCTCCTCCGCCCGGCGGATCCCGAGGAACTCACGCAGCAGCAGGTCCTCGGCGTCCATCGTCACATTCGTCGCCAGCTCGCCCTTCCACCAGCCGGCCGGGTCTTGGACCGAGCGCAGATGGTCCACCGCGGCGCGAAGCGCGTCCGCGGCACTGCGCGGCGCCACTGGCCCGTCCTCACGCCCCGCGGTTGCGGCCACGGTCTGCGTCATGCCGCCTCCCTCACGAATCCCGGTCGACCACGAAGTTGCCGAGCGCGATGAGCTCCTCCCGTGGCTGGCTGGGAATGTCCACAGCGGACAGTGCGTCCTCAGCGAGTGCCATGCGGCGCCGCGCCTCGGCCAGCGCCCACTCCCGGCCGCCACCCGCCTCGACCAGTTCGGCACCGCGACGCAGCTGCGCGTCGTCCGGCTCACCCGGCATCGCGAGCCAGGTGGCGAGCTCGGGACAGTTCGCGACCGAGTAGGTGACCGGCAGCGACTTCTTGCGCGAGCGCAGGTCGGAGAAGACCGGCTTGCCGGTGACCGCGGGGTCGCCCCAGATGCCCAGAACGTCGTCGACCAGTTGGAAGGCGAGGCCGACCTGCGCGCCGAAGACGCTCAGCGCGCCGACAGTGGCCTCCGGCGCACCGGCCAGGACCGCGCCGATCGCGGCGCTGGCCGACAGCAGGCTGCCGGTCTTCCCGCCGGCCATGTCCAGGCACTCGTCCAGCGTCACGTCGCCGCGCTGCTCGAACGCGAGATCCTGGACCTGGCCGCGGATCAGCTCGCGGGTGGTCGAGGCGAGCAGGCGCGCCGCCTGCGCCGCGTGCGGTGAGTCGGACTCCAGGAGTACCTCCTGGGCCAAGGCGAGCAGCGCGTCACCGGCCAGGATCGCGGCCGGGGCACCCCAGATCGCCCAGACCGTGCGCCGGTGCCGGCGCTCCACGTCGCCGTCCATCAGGTCGTCGTGCAGCAGCGAGAAGTTGTGCACCAGTTCGACCGCGACCGCTCCGGGCAGGCCGGTCTCGGTCGACGCGCCGGCCGCCTCGGCGGACAGCAGCGCGAGGGCCGGCCGGACCGCCTTGCCGCCACCGCCGGCCGACGGGGCGCCGTCGGCGTCGATCCAGCCGAGGTGGTACGAGGCTTGTGCGCGGGAGGCCGGATCCAGCCGCTGCACCGCGTCGCGCATCGCCGGCGTCACCGCGTCCCGGCTGCGGTGCAGGCTGGTCAGCATGGCGGTCATGCCGGCACACCCTCGGACATGCGGTGCGCCAGGGCCGCGGTGGCCGCGGCTTCGCCGCTGCGTACCGCGCTCTCCATGGTCGCCGGCCAGCCGGTGTCGGTCCACGCACCGGCGAGGAACAGGCCGGGCGAGGCGGTGACGGCGCCGGGGCGCAGCGCCCCGCTGCCCGGTGCCGGCCGGAACGTGGCGTGCCGCTCCCGGCTGACGAAGAAGTCCAGCACCTTCGCCGACCGTACCTCCGGCAACAGCGCCTCGAGCTGCGGCATGAGCTTCTCGCGCAGCGCCGCGACCGGCATGTCGATCATGTCATCCGCCGCCGACAACGAGACGGCCAGATACTGGCCGTCCGGGTTCGTGGCGCCGCTGCCCTCCGCGCGCAGCCGGTCCGCCATACCGGAATGTTCGGTCCGGTCGAACACCCACTGGATCGGGGTGGAAACGCCCGCCACGAACGGTCCGCTCATCACGCGGCGATCGAGCACCACGTGCACGTTGATGATCGGCGAACTACCCAACCGCGCCGACCAGCCCGCCGGCAGTGGAACGCTGCCCGACGGCAGCAGCCGCTCGGCGACCCGCGGTTCAACCGCGAGGACGACCTGATCGGCCATGTGCTCCTCCCCTCCTGTACCGATGAGCCAGCGGTCCCCCCGAGGCTCGATCGAGTCGATCTTCGTGCCGGTGCGCACGTCGGCACCGGCCTCGGCCAGCCGGTGGCGCGCGGGCTCACCGTGCAGTTGCCGCAGCGGCACCAGCGACCAGCCGATGTCCGCCGCCCCCGCGTCGGTCAGCAGACCGACCTGGAACACCATCGCCGCCAGGGCCAGCGACGCCTGATCGGCGGTGGCGTTGAGCGTCGCCACACCGACCAGGTCCCACAGCGCGCTCACGGTGAGCGCATCCTGTCCCTTTTCCCGAAGCCAGCCACCGAAACTCTGCTCGTCCACGGCCGGGGCGGTCCGGTCCACCCGGCGCAGCGCCAGCGCGGCCCGGATGAACCGCAGCCGCTGCGCGGGGCTCAACATCGAGTACCGCATGAGCGCCCCGCCCAGGTGCAGCGGCGCCGGCAGCCCGTTGCGGCGCAGCCGGGCCGGCTCCGCACGCAGCGGTGAGCGGATCGGGATGTCCAGCCGGGGCTGCAGGTGTACCTTGTCGGACACCCCGAGCCGGTCCAGGAACGCCCGGTAGGCGGTGCAGCAGCGCAGGAAGACATGCTGGCCGTTGTCCACGTCCAACTCGCCCCGCTTGAACGAATGGGTCAGACCGCCCAACCAGGGACGAGCCTCGAACAACGTGACGTTACGTCCAGCATCGGCACAGCGCAGCGCGGCGGTGATCCCAGCCAGGCCACCGCCTATGACGGCCACCGACCCGGGTGACCCACCACTCCCGCTCACGCCGCCATCCCCGCGAGCGCGCGGACCGCGACGCCGGCCTTCTGCCAGCCGGACAGCGACAGGCGGCGGTCGTACACCGCCGACGGCTGTGCGGCGATCCGATCCAGGAGCCGGCGGTAGATACCGGACATCGCGGTACAGCACGCCGCACTGCGCCGGTCCAGCAGCGGTACCAGGCGCAGGCCGTCGGCGTACCACTCGCGGGCCCGGGCGGAACTGGACTCGATCAGCGCGGCGAGCCCGCCGTCCTTGTCGACCAGGGCACCGTGCTCGTCGAGAGCCAGCTCGACACCGAACCGGTCCAGGTCGGCCTGGGGCAGGTAGACGCGGCCGTTGCCGAAATCCTCCCGGATGTCCCGGAGGATGTTGGTCTGCTGCAGCGCGATGCCCAGCGCGTCCGCGTACTGCGCCGACTGCGGGTGCTGCCGGCTGCCAAACACGCCGAGGCAGAGCCGGCCGACCGAGCCGGCCACGCAGCGGCAGTACAGGGCCAGATCCTCGAACGTGTCGTAGGTGCGGCCGGTGATGTCCATCTCCACGCCGTCGACCAGTTCGTCGAAGGCGCCGAGCGGGATCGGGAACCGGCGGGCGGAGTCGGCCACGGCGACGAGCACGGGATCCGAGCTCGACCCGATGTCGGCAAGCGACGCGCGCAGCTGCGCCAGCGCGCTGACCTTCTCCTGTTGCGGCAGGTCACCGTCGCCGATGTCGTCGATCCGCCTGGCCAGCGCGTATACCGCGCAGAGCACGCCGCGCTTCTCGGCGGGCAGGAGCCTGATGCCGTAGTAGAAGTTGCGAGCCTGTTCCTTGGTGATCGACTCGCACAGGCCGTACGCATCGTCGAGCGTGCTCGTCACGAGGCCACCCTTCTGCGCAACAGCAACGTGGTGAGATGCCGGACGACATCCAGTCGCCGTACCGGCGGAGAACCCGACAAGACGTCCCATTGCGCGCGACGAAGCCCATCGAGCGCGGCTCGGCCACCGGCCACGTAGCCGGTCACCGCGAGCCGGGCCCAACCACGCAACTGCCCGAGCAGGGGCGTGCCGGCGTCGAGCAGGTGGCGGGCGCGCTCCGCCTCGAAGGCCAGCAGCGCCCTGACTTTATCGGACGTCTGTGACTGGTCGAGATCGGATGGCGTGACGCCAAACCGATCGAGGTCTTCCAGCGGCAGGTAGACCCGGCCGGCCCGACGGTCCTCGGCCACGTCCTGCCAGTGCTCGATAAGCTGGAGCGCGGTGCAGATCCGGTCGGACAGCTCGATGCGCTCCGGCGTGCTCACACCGAACAGCTCGAGCACGATGCGCCCCACCGGTTCGGCCGACAGCATGCAGTAACCGAGCAGATCCCGATAGGTCGGGTACTCGCTGACGACCTGGTCCTGCAGGTTGGCCTGGACCAGGTTGTCGAACGTCTGCTGGGACAGCCCGCAGGCCCGCACGGTGGGCGCCAGCCGGCGCAGTACGGGAGCCTTCGGCGTGTCGCCACGCCAGATCGTCGCCAGGTCGGCGCGGAACTCCTCCAGCAGTGCGGTGCGGTCACCGTCGGCCTGGTCGCCCAAGTCGTCGATGACCCGGGCCACGTCGTAGACCGCGCTCAGGTGTACGCGCAGTCGCCCGGGCAGCACACGCAGTGCCACCGGGAAGTTTTCCGCCTGCTCCCGGTCGCGCAGGTAGTCATCCGCCCGTCCCCCCGAACGGGTGGCGCCCTCAGTTGCGCGCGCGTCGGCAGCCATATCCGCCCGCCTTACCCCCATGATTCGATGCTGCTACGTCCGGGCCTCAAGATCTGCGCCAAAATGAGTAATTCTGCTGCGCCATAGTTGTCACGCGCGTATAAAACTGTCGCGCGAGTCCAAGAGCGTCACACGGGTGCGGTAAACCAGTAGGCGTGGAAACACAGGAGCGGGATGTGGTGAGCAACCAGACGGGCGACGGGTCGGCGACGACCGGTGTCGCCGAAAGTGGCCTGGACGGGCTGGTCCCGGCGCTGGTCGACCGGCTGCCACGGCTGCTCGGGGAAGTGCGCGAACTGCTCACCGAGGAGTGGCCCGACTACGCACGGTTCCTCGCCGACGAGCAGGACGAGGTCACGGTCGCGGCCGAGACGTTCATGCACTGGCTGGTGGAGATCGCCGAACAGGGCCTGGCCGAGCCGTCGCACGACGCCGGCCCGGACGCCGGTGCGCAGGTGGCGTTGTTCGAGGAGATCGGGCGGATCCAGTGGCGGGAGGGCCGAGACCTCACCACGCTGCTGTCCGCATACCAGGTCGGTGCGCGGGTCGCGTGGCACCACGTGTCCAACACCGCACTGGAGATCTCGGTCGCACCGGAGGCACTGGCCGCCCTTGCGGAGGCGGTGTTCGTCTTCATCGACCAGCTCTCCTCCGCGTCGGCTCGCGGCTTCGTGCTGGAGCAGTCCGAGGCCGCGGTCACCCGCGAGCGGCTGCGCGACGAGCTGGTCGACCTGCTGCTGTCCGACCGCTCCGACAGCGCCGCGGTGCGCGCCGCCGCCAGCCGGGTGGGCTGGCCGCTGCCCCGCGAGGTCGCGGTGATCCTCATCGACCCGGAGAACCTGGTCGGCCAGTCCGTGCTGTCCCGGCTGGACAGCTCCTGCCTGCTCATCCGCAGGCGCGCGCTGATCGGCGCGATCGTCCCCGACCCGGTCCGGCCAGGCCGGCGCCAGCGGCTGGCCACCGCGCTCCGGGGCGCGGGCGCGGTGATCGGTCACCCGGTTCCGCTGGAGCACCTGCCGTCCAGCGTGCGGATCGCCGAGATCGCCGCGACTCTCCAGCGCTCCGGGATCCTCAGGGACGACCCGGTGTTCGCCGCCGAGCACCTGGACGCGATCATCGTGCACCGCGACCCGAAACTGCTGGAGGCCCTCCGCCGCCAGGTGCTCGCTCCGCTGGCCGACCTGTCCCCGTCGGTGAGCCAGCGGCTGACCGACACGCTGGCGTCCTGGCTGCGGCACCTCGGCGACCGGCAGGCGATCGCGGCCGACCTGCACATCCACCCGCAGACCGTGCGCTACCGGATGGCCCAGCTGCACGATCTGTTCGGGGAGGCGCTCGACGACCCGTCCACCCGGGCCCGGCTGACCCTCGCGCTCGCGTGGTACCCGGAGGCCAAGACCGAGCCGGCGGACCCCACGCCGCGCCGGTAGCCCGGCGTCGCTCAGCCGGCGTGGCGTCGCTCAGCCGGCGTGGCCGGAGGATGTGAGGTGGGCGTCGCCCGCCGCCGATCCGGCCACCGACGCCTCGCTCAGCTCCTCCACGACCGCCTTGATCGCCTCGCCCAGATGGTCGGCGTCGTCGACCAGCGCCGGGTCGGCGCTGATGCCGACGTACAGCATGCCGTCCCAGCCCAGCGCGCCGACCGCGAGCGGGGCGCGGGGCGCGAGCGGCAGGATCGGGTACACCGCTGCCATCGGAGCACCCGCCATCCGGAACGGCTGGTTCGGGCCGGGCATGTTGGACACGATCGCCTGGAAGAAGCGGGAGCCGTAGACCGTACGGGCGAACCACGCGTGTAACGGCGGCGGCATGAGCTGGCCCACGGTACGCATGACGAACCGGGACGCGAGAGCCCGGGTACCGGTGTGCAACCGGCGGCTGCGCCCGGCAATGTCGGCCAGCCGCTCCGGTTCGGCCAGCGGCCCCAGCGGCACGTCCATCATCACCGCCGCGGTGACGTTGCCCTCGCTGGAGCTGCCCGGCTCGCGCACCATCAGCGGTACCGCGACCCGCAGCTTCTCCGCGACCTCGCCGGGGGCCGACCACACCCGGCGCAGTGCCCCGGCGACGCCGGAGAGCAGCACGTCGCTGACCCGGCTGCCGTGCCGGCGGGCGACCGCGCGCACCTCGGTCAGCGGCAGGGCGACGGTGCCGAACCGGCGGCCGGCGCTGCCACCGGTCGGCAGCCGGTGCCGCGAACCCCCGTCGGTCGCCAGTTGGCCGAGCCCGACCGCGACGCCGAGCGCGGAGCGCAGCGCCCCGGGTCGGCCGGTGACGCCGAGTTGCCCGTCCGGCAGCTGCGGTTCGAGCAGGTTCATCGCCTGCGCGACGGTACCGATGCCGTCCGCGACCACGTGGTGGACGACCAGCACGGCCGCCGACTGGTCGGCCTCGACCCCGTCGACGACCATGAACCGCCACAGCGGCCGGTCCCGGGGCAGCGGAGTGGACTCGAACTCGGCGATCAGCGCGTGCAGCCCCTCGATGCCGCCCAGCCGGCCGTCCGGCCCGCTCGCGTCGAACAACGGCACGTGCCAGTCCCAGTCCAGCTCGTCCTGCGTCAGCCAGCGGGCACGGCGCCACCGGGACGGCGCGGACAGGCGCTGCCGGAAGCGCGGCAGCCGGTACAGGTTCGCCTGGATCACCTCGCGCAGCCGGTCGCGGTACTCCGCGGCGCTGGTGGCGGCCGGCCCAACGCCGGCGAGCATCACCAGGCCGCCGACGTGCTGCGCGGCGATCGGCGACTCGACATGGAGGAAGAAGGAGTCGGCGGCCGGTACCCGTACCCCGAGCGAGCTGCCCGGCCGGTCCTGGAACACCCCGAGCAGCGAGAACGACACCCAGACCAGCAGGCTCCCACCGACGGCGTCGAGCAGGTAGTGGTTCGCGGTCGCCATGATGACCAGCGCGGTCAGCAGCACGTGGGCCGCGCTGACGACCTGCACCCAGTGGGCACCGATCACACAGGCCAGTACCACGGTCACCCACAGCGCCCAGGCGATGTGGAGCGACGGCATCGCGGCCAGCTGGTTGGCGTGCCCGACCAGCGACGAACCCCAGGAACCCCAGGTGTGCCCGGTCCGGACCGTGTCCACGAAGCCGAGGTCGGGCAACAGTCGGGGCGGTGCCACCGGAAACGACGCGAAGCAGATCAGCGCGAGCAGGTTGAGGACCACGAACGACGAGCGGGCCCAGCGGTACATGGCCGGCCGGCGCACGTACAGCCAGACGAGCAGCAGCAGCGCGCTGGCGACGTACGTGATGGCGTACTCATAGTTGAACGCGATTCGCAACAGGTGATGCGGGGCCAGCCAGTCGTTGAACGGGCGCTCGATGTCCAGGTGCAGCACGCGTTCCAGGTGAAAGATCTGGCGGCCGTGCCGGTCCGCCGCAGTCGTGCGGCTGTCCCAGTCCAGCCCAGCGACGATGCTGTAGATCCCGAAAATCACCAGGCCGATGAGCAGTTCTCGCCACAGCGGCGGACGGCTGGCGATCGTGCTTTGCTGCGCAGAGTTACCGCGAAGACCGGCGTCGGGTCGACCAGAGGTCATTTAAGTCTTGTAGCACGGAAGATGGCACCCTATGCCACCCGGCGCGCGATTTTTGGTCACTATGTGACGCACGGCTTATTCGGTCGGCTTGTGCGCGGCCGGCCCGGATCAGCTCACGCCGTCGCGAGCGGTGCGGTCACGCCGTCGCGAGTGGGGCCCGGAGGCAGAGCTTGATGCCGGGAAGCCGGTGCAGGCAACGCCAGCCCCAGCCGGCGCAGACCACGATCATGGTGGCGGTGAGCAGGCCACTGAACACGCCACGGGAAAGCAGGCCGGCGTCGAGACTCCAGTGCAGGAAGCCGATGTTCATGCCGGCGTCGATCAGCCGGCCGGCACCCCAGAGGAGAGCCACCTGGGTGAACATCCGGCGCACCCCGGGGTGGTGGAACAGGTGGGCCGGAAGGGCGACGAAGTCGCGGGCCAACCGGATGGTGATCGGCCGGCCGAGGGCGGCGCTGCCGAGGAACAGGGTGGCCATCACGACCGAGCCCGCCACCGGTTGCAGCAGATATACCAGCGCGCTGGAGAGGATCAGCGCCACGCAGGCGCGGGCGCACAGCATGCCGGCGCACAGCACCAGCGTGCCGGGCAGGCGCCGGCCCATCACCCAGCGGACGCTCACGGTCAGCGCGCACCAGGTCAGCACCGCGACGAGCCCGGCCATGAGGCCGACCGTGTGCAGCAGGATGAACAGCAGCAGGGTCGGGATGGCCGCGGTCTCCATGAACATCCGGGCCGCCCGCAGTAACGCCGGCCGCAGCGCGCCCAACTCGATGACCACCTCCGGGTGGGGGGTGGCTGCTGACCTACGACGCACGTTTGGGGCGGATGCCATCACTCGTCCTGGGTAGGGTGGCTGGGCTGAGTTAACAGGAGGATTGCGGCGATGCGGCGGTCACTCCGGGGGTACGCCCAGGATCCCTGGACGCGCCTGGACGGACAATCGGCGAGTGTGCCAATCCCACCGCACCGGCGAAGAGCAGGACTCCTGCTCCGGCCAATCCGGCCACGGCGCCGGGGCTTGTCGGCGGCATGACGTGGAACGCTAGCACCCCCAGCACATAGCTGGCCAGAGGGTTGGTGATCGTCATCGCGGCCACAGCGGCCGGGAGCGAACCGGCCGCGAAAGCGCCCTGTTCAAGAACTAACCCGGTCAAGGTGGACACGGCTAGTGCATACCCAGGCCAGTCCCGAGCAGTCGCCCCGACGCCCCGGTGGATGAGATCGTCCGTGGTGAGCTTCATCAGCACCGCGCTGAACGCGAAACACAGGCCGGCGGCGACCGCGATGACCGTGCCGTGCACGAGCGGGCGGCGTCCGGTCGAAATCAGCATCAGCAGCCCGACGATGATCAGCAGGGAGAACCCGGACACCAGGACCAGCCGGCGGTCGGGCGTGCCCTCCAGCGGAGCCACCCCCCGGACGGCCAGAAACACCGCCAGACCGGCACAGATCGCGCCGGCCGCGGCCCAGTCCCGTTTGTGCGGCCACCTCCGGCACCACGCGGAGGCCATCGGCAGCGAGAAGAGCAACTGGGTCACCAGCAACGGCTGCACGAGCGCCACGGTGCCGAAGTGGAGGGCGGCGGCCTGGACCAGGAAGCCGACCAGGTTGGTCGTCCAGCCGAACAGCCAGAGCTTGCTCCGCAGCAACGAGCGGACCAGCCGGAAGAGCGCCACGAACACGGCCGGACGGCGCCGGTCGCCAGCGGTACGCCCGACGTGCGGGGAATATTCGACCTCGTGCGCCGCGTGTTGCTGCAGCGACGCTGAGCCAGCGAAGAGAAAGGCCGCCAGCAGGCCGAGGCTGACCGCGAGGAGCACGAGAGTCCCTGGTTGTGAGACGACCGGACGGGTCGATCGTCTCACAGGCGCACCGCGGGCGCTCAGAGGCGCCGAGCGCGGCGGCCGGCTCAGGTACCGCCGAACCGGCCGGCGAGGCCGCGGTACACCCCGGGCATGGCGCCACGTACCGCCACCGGAAGCCGGAGCCAGCGGGGCGCGTACACCTCGGAACGCCCGGTCTCGATCGCCCGGACCATCGCCTCGGCAACCGGGCCGGGCGGCAGTGGACGGGGCCGCTCCCGCTGATAGGGCCGGCCACGCCGGTCGAAGAAGCGGGTGTCCACCACGCCGGGTACCAGCACACCCACGGCGACGCCGGTGCCACGCAGCTCGAACCGGAGACTCTCCGCGAACGCGTCCAGGCCGGCCTTCGTCGCCGAGTACACCGCTTCGCCGGCCACACCGGTACGACCGGCGATGGACGTGACGAACGTGAGGTGTCCGGTCGCCCGCTCCCGCATCCCGGGCAGTACCGCCCGGGTCAACCGCATCGGCGCGGCGAGGTTCACCGCGACCAGCCGGTCCACGTCGTCGCCGGACATGTCGCCGAACGGGCCCGCCCAGCCCGCACCGGCATTGTTGATCAGGATGTCCACCCGGCCGTGCGCCCGCAACGCCTCCTCGGCGATCCGGTCGACCTGCTCCGGATCTGCCAGCTCGCCGGGCAGGACGGCGCCGTTCACGCTGTCGGCGAGTTCGGTCAGGGCGCGCTCGTCGCGGCCGTGCAGGATGACCCGGGCGCCCCGCTGTGCCAGCAGGATCGCGGCGGCTCGGCCGATTCCCGAAGAAGCGCCGGTGACCAGGGCGACGCGGTCGTTGATCCGCATGCCGGCACAGTAACCCGCCGTCCCCGGCCCGGCCCGGCCGGCACGCCAGGCACCGGCGTGGCGCGGGCGGTGGGCGTGGCGCGGGCGGTGGGCGCGGCGCGGGCCGGTGGGCGCGGCGCGGGCCGGTGGGCGCGGCGTGGCGCGGCCGGTGGGCGCGGCGCCGGCCGGCGCCCGGGCGTACCTTGCCGCGACGCTTTGCTCTGCTTACCTGGACGCAACGCTGAGCGCGATTTTCGTCGCGTATAGGTAAGCAGAGCAAAGGGCGCACGACGGCATGCCCCGCCGGCGCGCGGTGCCCCGCGCGGCGGGCGGGATCGGCGCGGCGGGCGGGATCGGCGCGGCAGGCGGTACAGACCCCGGGTGTCCGCATGAGCCCCGACCCGCCGGGTACCGGGATCGGGTTGTGCCCATCCGCGCCCGACAGGGAGGCCAGTCACGATGCGGCAGCCCGCGGCGCCCGCCCCGATCCGGTCGACGCTGGACTGGCGTCGGGTTTTCGGCATCGGACTGCTGCTGTGGGTGCTGACGGTCGTGGTGACGCTGCTGACCCGAAATTCGGTGCTGGTACCGACCCTGGTCCTGCTGGGCAGCTTCCTGGTACCGGTCTCGTTCGTCACCTGGGCGCTGCAGCGGTGGCGGGACGAGCACGTGACCACCGAGCTGGTGATCCGCGCGTTCGTGGTCGGTGGGCTGCTCGGCGTGCTGGCCGCCGCGCTGCTGGAGAGCTACCTGCTGCACCCCTCGCCGTGGCTGTTCGGCGGCGTCGGGCTGATCGAGGAGGGCGTCAAGCTCGTCGCGCTGCTCTTCGTCACCCGGCACATGACCCGCCGGCACACCCGGGACGGGGTGGTCCTCGGCGCCACGGTCGGCTTCGGCTTCGCCGCGTTCGAGACCGCCGGGTACGCGTTCAACGCGACGCTGACCGTACGCGGCCTGTCGCTGACCGCCCTGGTGCAGACCGAGCTGCTGCGCAGCATCGTCGCGCCGCTCGGGCACGGGCTGTGGACAGCGATCCTCGGCGGCGTGCTGTTCCACTCGGCCGCCCGGGGCCGGTGGCTGACCGGGCGGCTGGCGCTCGCGTACCTGTGGGTGGCCTTGCTGCACGCGTTCTGGGACGGCTCGCACGACCTGGCGGTGCTGATCACGTTCCTGCTGACCGGCAGCGAGCGGCAGGCCCGGGGGCTGCGCGTCGGGTACCTGCCGTCGCCGACCACGGAGCAGACCGTCCTGTTCACCGTGCTGTCCATCGCCGCGCTGGTGCTCGTGGCACTGGTCGGCCTGGCCACCCTGTCGGCGGTGTGGCGCAGCGGAGGCAACGACGTGGATCAGCCCGACGGGTACCCGTACGCGCAGTACGGTCCGGTCGGCCCGACCTGGCCCCCAACCGCTTGATCCGAGCGCGCCGGTCGGGTAGGAACCGGGCATGCTGCATGGCGAGAGGGTTCTGCTCCGGGCCCGTTACGACAGCGACATACCGATCCTGCACGCCGAGCTTCACGACGACGTGGCCACCCGGATGCGGGCGGACAACCGGCCGTGGCGCCCGGTCCCGCCGTCCAGTCCGTCGCTGCGCGCCGAGCCGGGCGCGGACACCGCGGAGTTTTCCGTGGTGGAGCTGGACAGCGACGAGCTGGCCGGAGACGCCCTGGTGTGGGGCATCGACACCCACAACCGCAGCGCCCACCTGGGCATCTCGCTGCGGCCGGCGTTCCGCGGCCGGGGGCTGGGCACCGATGTCGTCCGGGCGCTGTGCG
Source organism: Rugosimonospora africana (assembly GCF_016862975.1). Classification (GTDB taxonomy): domain Bacteria; phylum Actinomycetota; class Actinomycetes; order Mycobacteriales; family Micromonosporaceae; genus Rugosimonospora; species Rugosimonospora africana. Next base: position 64,279 of record NZ_BONZ01000027.1, on the reverse strand, counting down.
CCTACGGGTTCCACGTCCGCGGGCTGCACCGCCTCCAGGTCGAGACGCTGGCCGACAACCTCGCGATGATCACCGCCGCGACCCGGGCGGGCTTCACCCACGAAGGCACACTCCGGCGGTCGGCGTGGGTCGGCGGCGACTTCGCCGACGAGGTGATCCTCGGCCGGCTCGCCGATCCGGCCGGACCTACTCCTTGAGGGACTCCGTAGTCGGTACCCCCGAGCGGTCGTGCGGCGCCTTGCGCCGGGAGTCGCTGGCGCTGCGCGCCGTGGACGCCTCGTCGGCCCAGTTGCTCTTGCCGCCCTCCTCGCCGTCGCCGTAGGTCTCGTCCTGGTCCCCCGCCGGCTGCGCCGGGCGGCCCGCCGGCTCCCGCTCGGAATCCCTGCCGTGCTCCCTCATCGCCTCTCCTCTCCCTCCGCGCGCCGCCGCGGGCTCACGCCCACCGCCGGCACGCTGCTGGCTATCGCGATCACCGGTTGGCGCCGGCCGGCTCCCGCTGCTGCGTATCGGACGCTCCGGGCGCCGTCCCGATGTCGAAGCGCAGCGCGTCCCGCGCGACGTCCACAGTGATCTGCTGGCCCGCGCTCAGCCGGCTGTCGAGCATCATGTTGGACAGGTGGTTGTCGATCTCGCGCTGGATCAGGCGGCGCATCGGCCGGGCCCCGAACTCGGGCTGGTACCCGTGCTCCACGAGCCAGTCCACCGCCCCGTCGGTGACGTTGACGGTGATGCCCTGGGAGTGCAGCCGCCGCCGGGTCTGCTCCAGCATCAGGCGGGTGATCTGGCGCAGCTGCTCGGTTTCGAGGCGCTGGAAGATGATCACCTCGTCGATGCGGTTGAGGAACTCGGGCCGGAACTGCTCCTGCAACCGGCGCATCAGCTGGTCGCGTACCGCGGCGTCGGCCGAGCCGTTGTCCTCCTGGACCCCGTCGAAGCCCAGCGGCTGGCGCCGACCGACGATCAGTTCCGAGCCGAGGTTGCTCGTCATGATCACTACCGTGTTGCGGAAGCTGACCGTGCGGCCCTGGCTGTCCGTGAGCCGGCCGTCGTCGAGTACCTGGAGCAGGATGTTGAACACGTCCGGGTGAGCCTTCTCGATCTCGTCGAGCAGCACCACCGAGTACGGGCGGCGGCGTACCAGCTCGGTCAGCTGGCCTGCCTCCTCGTACCCGACGTACCCGGGCGGCGCGCCGACCAGCCGGCTGACCGTGTGCCGCTCCTGGAACTCGCTCATGTCCAGGCGCACCATCCGGTCCTGGTCGCCGAACAGCGCCTCGGCCAGCGCCCGGGCGAGTTCGGTCTTGCCGACACCGGTGGGGCCGAGGAACAGGAAGCTGCCGATCGGCCGTTCCGGATCACCGATGCCGGCGCGGGACCGCCGTACCGCCTCTGAGACCACCTGGACCGCCTCGTCCTGGCCGACCACCCGCTCGTGCAACTGGCTCTCCAGGCGCAGCAGCCGTTCCCGCTCCTCCTCGGTGAGCTGCCGGACCGGGATTCCGGTCTGCCTGGACACCACCTCGGCGATGTCCGTGACGGTCACCTCCGGTACCGCCGGTCCCCCGCCGGTTGCCTCGGCCATCTCCTGCTGGGTCTGGGCCACCTGGTCGCGCAGCGCCGACGCCCGCTCGTACTGCTCGTCGGAGACCGCCTGGTCCTTGTCCCGGTTCAGCTGCTCCAGCCGACGCTCCAGCTCGCGGACGTCCGCGGCCGGCGTCTTGATCCGCAGCCGTACCCGTGCCCCGGACTGGTCGACCAGATCGATCGCCTTGTCCGGCAGGAACCGGTCGGTGACGTACCGGTCGGCCATCTCGGCCGCCGCCTGCAGCGCCTCGTCGCCGTACCGGACCTGGTGGTGCGCCTCGTACCGGTCGCGCAGGCCGTGCAGGATCGCGACGGTGTCGGACACGCTCGGCTCGGGTACCAGGATCGGCTGGAACCGCCGTGCCAGCGCGGCGTCCTTCTCGATGTTGCGCCGGTACTCGTCTAGCGTGGTCGCCCCGATGACGTGCAGCTCACCCCGCGCCAGGGCGGGCTTGAGGATGTTGCTGGCGTCCATGCCTCCCTCGCCGCCACCGCCCGCGCCGACGACCGTGTGCAGCTCGTCGATGAAGACGATCAGGCTGTCGCCGCTGTCCCGGATCTCGTCGATGATCTTCTTGATCCGCTCCTCGAAGTCGCCCCGGTACCGGGTGCCGGCGACCAACCCGACCAGGTCGAGCTGGATGACCCGCTTGCCCTCCAGGGTCTTGGGCACGTCGCCGTCGGCCACCCGCTGCGCGATGCCCTCGACGATCGCGGTCTTGCCGACGCCGGCCTCCCCGATCAGTACCGGATTGTTCTTGGTCCGCCGGGACAGCACCTCGATGGTCTGCTCGATCTCGTCCGCCCGGCCGACCACCGGGTCGATCCGGCCCTCCCGGGCCAGGTTCGTCAGGTCCTGGCCGAACTGCTCGACGGTGGGCGTCTGGCTCGGCGGCGGCGTGGCGGGGGCGGGCGGCGCCTGGGTGCCGTGCTCGGAGGCGTTGAGCATGGCCTGGGGCGCCACGTGTGCGGCCGACAACATCCCGCCGGCGGTCGACTCGGTGTTCAGCGCGAGCGCGGTGAGCAGGTGCTCGGGGCCGATGTAGGACGAGCCGGCCGCCCGGGAGATCTGGTGCGCCTCCAGGAACGCCCGCTTGGTCGCCGGGGTCAGGGACAGCTGCCCGGCCGGCTGACCCCCCGGGTTCGGGGCCGGGATGCGGTCCGGGGCCTGCGCTACCTCGGGCTCCCCGGCCCCCGCCCGGTCCTCCTGGCCGCGGTCGCCGCGCCCGTCCCTGGCCCGGATGCGCTCGTCCAGCTGGCCGAGCAGCTTCTCCGGATCGGCCCCGGCCCGGCGCAGCAGCTCACGCATGGGGTCCCGCTGGAGGGCGGACCAGAGCAGGTGATCGGTGTCCAGGTCCCGGCTTCCGGTCTCCACCGCGTGGCGCGCCGCGTCGATCACCATCTGCCGGGCCGGTCCGCTCATCAGCCGGTTGATGTCCACCCGGTGCACCGGGCGGCGACCGAGACCGCTGCCGAAGAACCTGCTGAAGAACTCGTCCCAGGAGCCGGGGTCGGTGTTGCCCGGGTCCCAAGGTCCACTCGTCATGCGACCGCCCCGCCCGTGTCGCCAGACGGCCGGAGCGCCCGGCGCCCCGTCCGCGTGATTCGCTCGCCCACGTCCGCTTCCTCCTGCCGCCGCACCCACGTCCGGGCCGGTGTCCACCGGGTTACCCCGGCATTCGAGGTCAAACCTCGGGCGGGGCGGCCGGACGGCGCAGACGGGGCATACCGGCGGTCGGATGCGGATCTTGGACGGGCGCGGATCAGGCCGGGGGCACGGATCAGGCCGGGGCGCGGATCAGAGCAGGGAGGCGGCCAGCTCCCGCCAGTGCTCGCGGGCCAGCCGCCCGGTGCGGGTGACCGGGTCGACCTCCGGCGTGATCACCTGGACACAGACGTGGTCGGCTCCCGCGTCGCGATGCTCCCGGACCCGGGCGACGATGCCGTCCGGGCCGTCGACGCCGTGCGCGTAGAGGGCGTCGATCAGCCGGTCGCTGCCGCCGCCGGACAGGTCGTCGTCGGTGAAGCCGAGTCGCCTGAGGTTCTGTACGTAGTTCGGCAGCATCAGGTAGTACGACAGGTGCCGGCGGGCGATCTCGCGGGCGCCGGCCCGGTCGGGTTCCATCACGACCTTCTGTTCCGGGGCCAGCAGCGGACCCGCGCCCAGCGCCCGGCGGGCCAGTTCGGTGTGGGCCGGGTTGGTCAGGTACGGGTGGGCACCCGCGCCACGCCGGGCGGCCAGCTCGAGGGCCTTCGGCCCGAGTGCGGCCAGTACCCGCCCCTCGACCGGTACCGGGTCGGGCGCGGCGTCCAGCCCGTCGAGGTACCGGCCCAGCTCGGCGAGCGGCCGGTGGTACTCGCGGCCGAGCCGCTCGACGGCCGGCGCGTGGCTGGCACCCAGACCGAGCAGCACCCGATCCGGGTACTGCCGCGCCACCCGGTGGAAGCTCGCCGCGACGTCGGTCGCCGGGTACGCCCAGATGTTCACGATGCCGGTCGCCACCACGATCCTGCGCGTGGCCGCCAAGAGATCCTCGACCAGCCCCAGGTCGCCGCCCGCGTTGCCGAGCCACAGCGCCCCGTACCCCAGCTCGTCCAGCTCGACCGCCGCCGCACGCCACTCCTCCGGCTGGTCCGGGCCGGCGCCCGCCCACAGGAACGACGGGCTCCAGATGCCGACCGGCCCCACGTCGAGCGCCACGAACTCCTCCTTCGGAACCCCGCCACGACGGGACGGCGCGGCCACGACATCACGACCCGCCGCTGCCACCACGACGCCGCCGCGACACTCTCAACCTAACGGATCTTCCTACCGGGCTACCCGGCAACCGGGATGGCCGAAACCTCCCACGAACCGCGGTCCGCCGTGGCGCGATCTTTCCGTGGCGCGATCTTTCCGTGGCGCGATCTAGCGCCCGGTCCATTCCGCGGAAGTCTCCAGGGCGGCCAGCGCCGCTCCCCGCGCCCCGGCCATGTCCAGGTCCGGGACCAACGCGAACGACACGACCCGGCGCTGCTCCTCACGCAGCACGGTGTTCGCCCGCACGGTGTCCAGGAACCACTCCCGGAAGTGCGGCGCGGCCTCCACCACGCCGCCGCCGACGAAGTAGGCGCCGGGATCGGTGAAGTTCGCCGCGATGCTGAACAGCCGGCCGAGCGCCATCGCCTGCTGCTCGAAGATCTTCAGCGCGAGCGCGTCGCCCTTCTCGCCGTGGCCGCGGACCAGCTTCGCGGCCTTGCCGCCCGGTACCGTCGTCAGCTCGTGGTCCGGGAACCGGGTCAGCCAGTATGGCAACAGGTTCTTCTCGATGCCGGTCAGCGACGCCACGCTCTCCGCGTCGCCGGACAGCCCGCAGTTGCAGTCCGGCAGCGGCTGGCCGTCCTCCAGCAGGCCGTGCATCGGGATCGTGACGTGGCCCAGCTCGCCGGCCATGCCCGCGGCACCCCGGACGACCTGACCGGATTCGATCACCCCGCCGCCGAGCCCGGTGCCGATGATCGCGGACACCGACGAGTGGTCGGCGGCGGCCGCACCGAAGTAGACGAAATGGGCGTACAGCGCGGCGGCGTTGCCGTCGTTGTTGTACACCACCGGAATGCCCAGCTTCTCCTCCAGCGCGCCGCGGAAGTCGTACCCGCGCCACTCGGGGTGGGCGAAGTTGGTCGAGCCGTTGGACGAGATGACCCCGTCCGCGCTGGCCGGTCCCGGGGTGTCCAGCCCGATCGCGAGGACCCGGTCACGGGCGACGCCGGTCAGCTCCAGGATGTTGTCGGTCGCCCGGACCAGCGCCTCGACGGCCACGGCCGGACCCTCCCGGACCAGGCTGGGTGTCTCCACCAATCCGTCCACCAGGAACGATCCGGACGAATCCAGCACCGTCGCGTTGTTGGCCGTGCCGCCGTTGTCCAGACCGATCACTACCGGCCCCGAAGTCACCATGACATCCCCTCACTCGCGCCGACCATCGTAGGGTGCGGCCGGCATCCGCGGGGAGGCGGTGCCGACCCCCGACGGCCGCGTGACGACGACATCGAACCGAGCCGTCATGATGGCTGCCATGGATCTCTTACCAGCACTGTCAGGCCGGTATCCCGACCGTCACGACGCGATCCGGGTGGGACCGGACGAGACCTCGTGGGAAAGCCTGCTCGGCGCCGCCACCGCGGTGGCCGACCGGATCGCCGGGGCACCGGCCGTCGCGGTGCAGGCGCAGCCGGCGCTGGAGACCGTGATCGCCGTCGTGGCCGGGCTGCTGGCGGGGGTACCGGTGGTGCCGGTACCCCCGGACGCCGGCCCGATGGAACGCGACCACCTGCTGTCCGACTCGGGCGCACCGATGCTGCTGGCCGCCGGCACGCTGCCCGGCCCGGTACCGGTGCCGGTGGTGCCGGTGGACGCGACGGCGCGCTCGGCGACCCGGTACCCCGAGCCGGCCGGTACCGGCACCGCCCTGATCCTCTACACCAGCGGCACCACCGGTGCACCCAAGGGCGTACTGCTCACCCGTGACGCCATCGCCGCCGACCTGGACGCGCTGGCCCAGCTGTGGGACTGGACGGCCGGCGACACGCTGGCACACGGGCTGCCGCTGTACCACGTGCACGGCCTGGTCCTCGGCGTGCTCGGCGCCCTGCGGACGGGTTCCCGCCTGGTCCACACCGGCCGCCCGACCGCCGCCGCGTACGCGCAGGCCGGCGGGAGCCTCTACTTCGGCGTGCCGACCGTGTGGTCGCGGGTCTGCCAGGAACCGCCAGCCGCCCGGCAGTTGGCCGGCGCCCGGCTGCTCGTGTCGGGCAGCGCGGCGCTGCCCGCCCCGGTGTTCGAGCGGCTGACCGAACTGACCGGCCACCGCCCCGTCGAGCGGTACGGGATGACCGAAACGCTGATCACGGTCAGCGCCCGGGCCGGCGGCCCGACCTGGCCCGGCGTGGTCGGCAAGCCGGTACCCGGCATCGAGACCCGGCTCGCCGGTGAGCGCGGCGAACCGGTACCGGCCGACGGGGAGTCCATCGGCGAGCTGCAGGTACGCGGGGCCACGCTGTTCGCGGGCTACCTCAACCTGCCCGAGGCCACCGCGAACGCGTACACCGAGGATGGCTGGTTCCGTACCGGCGACGTGGCGACCATCGACGCCGACGGCGTGCACCGGATCGTCGGCCGGTCGTCCACCGACCTGATCAAGAGCGGCGGGTACCGGATCGGGGCGGGCGAGGTGGAGAACGCGCTGCTGGCCCATCCCGAGGTACGGGAGGCGGCGGTGATCGGCGCACCGCACGACGACCTCGGCCAGGAGATCGTCGCGTACGTGGTGGCCGGCACGGTGTCGGCCGGGGAGCTGATCGATTTCGTCGCGAACCAGCTCGCGGTGCACAAGCGCCCGCGCACGGTACACCTGGTGGAGTCGTTGCCGCGCAACGCGATGGGCAAGGTACAGAAGCGGCGGCTGACCGGAGCCCCGTGAGCCGGAGCCCCATGACAGGGAACGGTCCCTGGTGCGATCGCCACGACCGCACCAGGGACCGCCGCCGAGGACGGCTGTCGATTACGACAACGGCGGGTACGCATTCGCCATGAGCTGCTGGAACTGGGCGGAGAACCAGTGTCCGGACAGCGGCGCGTTGGGCAGCGCCCCACTCATGTTGTTGCCGTTACGGGCGTTGCCGCCGTAGGTCGGGTCGCACATCCGGTCGAAGCCCTTGCCCTCGTCGTTCGAGATCGCCGAGCTGGAACCGTCGGACTCACCCGGCGGCTTGATCCAGACGTACGCGTCGATCCCGGCCGGACCGGGGTTGGCCCTCGGCCGCTCACCCAGGCCGGCACCGCTCTGGTTGCACCAGTTGCCGGCGTGGATGCGCTTGTCGATGCGGGACTGGTTGACGAAGGTGTTCATGTCGGTCGACGTGCTCGCGGCGGTCGGCCGGTTCGGGCCGCCCCACCCGTCGCGGGAGGTGTCGATGAGCATGCCGAGGCCGGAGGAGAAGCCCTCGGACACCAGCTTGGTGCGGAACGCCTGCGCGAACGACAGCTCGTCCACGTAGTTGTTCCAGTCCACCCAGGTCGACTGCCGTACCGACTGGCCGCCCACCGTGGAGTTGATGTTGAAGTACGGCTCCTGGAGCGCCGAGTAGTTCGCGGTGTCCGTGATGAAGCCGTCGACGCTGGCCATGCCGGCCGTGGTGCCGCGCGCGGTGGACGCGAACAGGTCGGCGGCGGGGCCGAAGTTGCTGTCCCAGCCGAGCCACGCGTGGTGTCCGGCGTCGATGTAGTTGTACGCGTTCGAGATGGCGTGCAGCTTGTTCAGGGCGTACTGGATGCCCTTCACGTAGTTGCCGTTCTGCAGCATCGTGTTGCACATGTCGGTGGCGCCGGCCGTGCCGTTGGTGTTGGTCACCAGGTTCGGCAGCGAGTCGATCTCGATGATGTTGATGATGCGCAGGCTGGAGTACTTCGAGTCGGACATGATCGCGGCGATCGGGTCGATGTACTCCGACTCGTACCGGCCGATGTCGTTCGGACCCAGCTCGCCGTTCGAGGCCAGCGCGGCGCAGTCACGGCCGGGCAGGTCGTAGATGACGAACTGGATGTACTCCGGGGTGCTGCCACTGCGCTCGGCGAGCGCCTGGTCGAGGTGCGCCCGCAGGCCCATGGCGCCGTTGGCGCCGGCGATGGCGGCGATGCGGTCAAGCCAGACACCGGTCGGGTTGTTGGACACCCGGCTGCCACCCGACTCCGCGTTGGCCTCGGCCTGCCACTCGGGGTTCACGTACCCCTTGGCGCCGGCGTACGGGTTGTCCACGTGCGCCGGGCAGTTGGTGGTGCACGGCGAGCCGGTGGACGTCGGGGTCGGGGACGTGGTGGTACGCGTCGGGGTCGGCGAGGCCGTCGTGCGCGTCGGGGTCGGCGAGGCCGTGGTACGCGTCGGGGTCGGCGAGGAGCCGACGCTGCCGTTACACGTCACACCGTTGAGCGTGAAGCTCGTCGGGTTCGTGTTGGAGCCGGTCCAGCTGCCGTTGAAGCCGATGCCGGACACCGTGGCCCCGGTGGCGATGTTGCCGTTGTACGACAGGCTGGTGACTGTCTCCGTGCTGCCGCTCTGGCTGAAGTTGCCACTCCAACCCGACTGGACGGTCTGGCCGCTGGGCCAGGTCCACTTCAGCGTCCAGCTGCTGATCGGGTCGCCGAGGTTGGTGATGGCGATGCTGGCCCCGAACCCACCCGGCCACTGGTTGGTGACCTGGTAGTTGACCGAACAGCCGGTCGCCGCGCTGGCCTGGGTGGCCGCGACGACGGCCATCCCGGAGCCCAGCACCAGCGCCGAGGCGACGATCGTCGCTCGGCGCAGGCGCGAGCGGCCGGCCGCGCGTAACGGAACGAATCTCATGCGGATACTCCTTGGGAGGTTTGCCTTCCGGCCGGCGAACGGGCCGGGACGATGCGGCTCGGGCCGGCCGCGCCGGTGCGGCGCGGTCAGCTGGCGGTCACCTGTCCGTTGCCGGACTGCCCTAGGCGACCAGCATTCGGGCCCGACTCCCAGACGCGAATGTGTCCGTCATCATGGCATGGGAACGCTCCCATAGCAAGGTCCAGAGCGACCCGTGCGCAGGCGGCGCCACACGAGCGGGACCGCGCCCGCGCATCGGCGGCACCGCGCGGCCCGCGCACGGATAACACCGCGCGATCCGCACGGAGGACACCACAGACCGCGCCCGGGCGCGCCGCGACGGCGCGCCCGGGCGACCCACGATCAGCCGGAGGGGAACCGGTGCGCGGTCCAGTGGAGCCCGCCGTCGTGGGTGACGTACACCCCGGTGTCCCGCAGGTACACGGCGGTGTCCGCGTCGCGGGCCGCGAACATGTCGGCGACTTCCCCGGGCCGAGCGCCGGTGTTCGCGACCGGGGTCCAGTGCACCGCGTCGGTGGTGCGGTAGATCTCGCCCCCGGGACCGCTGCGCCAGGCGACGGTCGCCGAGATCGGGACGACCCGGGTGGCGTACCCGGCCGGCTCCAGCGGGCCGCGGGACTGCCAGGTACGGCCGCCGTCGGTCGAGGTGACCAACTGCTTGCCCTGCTGTCCGGCCGCGGGCGCGCCGGCGCAGACCACCCAGCGGCTGCCGTCCGGGGCCGCCGTCATCGTGGAGTACGGCGAGCCGGGGTACAGGGTGTCGTGGCACGGGTCGGCCATCGGCGCCCAGTGCGCACCCCGGTCGTTCGTGACGAACCAGGTGGCCGGCGAGTGTCCGGTCAGCACCGCGGCGCTGTCCTCGCCGAACACCGCGATCCCGTGCGAATCCGCGCGGCCGGGCGGCTGGGCCTGCGGCAGGTCCACGTTCGCGCCCCGCTGCGACATCGCGACGGCACCGTTCTGAACGAGCCAGACTGATCCCCCGGTGGTCGCCGCGTACGCGGACGCGGTGGAGTCGCCGCCGAGACTGAGGCTCTGCCAATTGTGACCACCGTCGGAGGCCGCGCTGATCGTCACGTCGTCGACGAGCCACAGCTGGGTGTCGCTGACCGCCAGCAACGTTCCGGCGTAGGAGTCCTGCGGGGATGCCAGCCGGGTCCAGGTTGAGCCGGAGTCGGTGCTGCGCCACACCACGTCGCCGAAACGGTCGTCCGGCCGGGCGCAGCCGAACAGGCACGACGACGAAGCCAGGAACATGGTGCCGGACGGCGAGACCGCCACCGCGGCGACTCCGGGACCGAGCGACACCGGGCTAGCCGACGGTCCCGGGCCGGTGACCGGGGAGCGGACCGGTCGCAGGTACGTGTTGGCGGAGGCCGCGCCGGCGAGCACCAGGACCAGCATGAGGGCCGTACCGACCGCGATCCAGCGGGTACGGCGCCGCCGGCGCGACCGGATCTCGGCGAACGCGGGTGGGCGCAGTTGCTGTTCGAGTTCGTCGCGCAGCCCCGCGAAGTCCAGCTCAGGCATGACGGCTTCCTCCCCCCACCGGCGCTTCGCCGAGCAGCCGGGCCAGTGCGTTGCGGCCGCGGGACAGCCGCGCCTTGACCGTGCCGATCGGCGACCCCACGCGTACCGCCACCGCCTCGACGGGCATGTCGGCCAGGTAGTGCAGGGCGATCGCCTCACGTTGCTCGAAGGGCAGCCGGCGCAGCGCGCCGAGCAACCGCACGCGGTCGTCGACCCGCCCCGAGTCCTCGGTGACCACCTCGTCCGGGGCGGACAGCCGCGCCACGGCCCGGCGCCCGGCAAGCACCCGCCGCCACCGCGACCGCAGCAGGTTGACCGCGACCCGGTAGAGCCACGCCTCCGGGTCCTCGACGACGGCACGCCGGCCGCTCATGCCCAGCGCCCGCACGAAAGCCTCCTGCACGGCTTCCTCGGCCTCGGCCCTGGAACCGGCGAGCGCCGTGAGCAAGGCGACCAGCCGGCTGTAATGGCCGGCGTACACCTCCTCCCAACCGGTGTCCACCCAATCTCCCATCGATCGGCGCCATTGCGGCGCTCGTCCACGTCAGGGAGACGACGCCTCAGCCCGGTGGAAGGTTGCCGCGACTTTCCGGCGACGGCAGGATCTGCCTGAGCCGTCCCGGAGCGCCGGAGCGCGGCCGCCACTCCCGCGGGTAGCCGAGGGAGACTTCCTCGAACGGCACGCCGTCGCGCCAGATCGTGCGCGGGATGTGCAGGTGACCGTAGACGACCGTGACCGCACCGAACCGTACGTGCCAGTCGTCGGTGCGCTCCGTGCCGCACCACTGCGCGAACTCCGGGTACCGCAGCACCCGGGTCGGTTCCCGGATCAGCGGGAAGTGGTTGACCAGCACGGTGGGCAGGGCCGGATCCCGCGCGGCGAGCAGTTGTTCGGTGACCGCGACGCGCTGAGCGCACCACGCCTGCCGGCTCGGGTACGGGTCGGGATGCAGCAGGAACTCGTCGGTGCACACGACGCCGACCTCGTACGCCCGGGCCAGCGCCGCCTCCCGGGTCGGGTACCCGTCCGGCCGGAACGTGTAGTCGTAGAGCAGGAACAGCGGCGCGATGGTCACCGGGCCGCCCTCGCCGCGCCAGACCGGGTACGGATCCTCGGGCGTGAGGACGCCGAGTTCCCGGCACACCTCGACCAGTCGCCGGTACCGGAATTCGCCGCGGAGCTGTACCGGATCCGGTCGCGGCGTCCACAATTCGTGGTTACCGGGTGTCCAGATCACGGTGGCGAACCGTTCACTCAACAGGCGTAGCGCCCATTCGATATCGGCGAATGTCTCGCCCACATCCCCGGCCAGCAACAGCCAGTCCCCAGGCGATTCCGGCGCGAGTTGTTCGACGATCCGTCGATTCTCCGGGTACGCCACGTGGATATCGCTGATAGCGAACACCTTGCCGGACGGGTCGCCCACCACGCATCGATGTTACGGAAAGCCCACCGGCATCCAGCACGCACCCCCGGGTTCGCCGTACAAGCCGTCCGTCAGCGCGTTCACGCCGGCGACATCGACCCACACTCGCGCATGGTGAGCATCCGAGCACGCCAAGCAAGATAGTTACAAAGGCGTGACATTGACGGGCTGACGAGTATTGTCACAGGCCATGTGGACACAGCTAGAGGCATAGACCGGAGTGCATACACACGGTCGCTGAGCCATTACTGGCACGCCTTTTCGCGACCCCGGAGTCTCCCCTGGAAGGGCTGAGAATTGTCTGCCCACGAACGCAACGACGCGGACATCGTCGACTTCGTGTCGAGTCTGAACCCGCAGCGGCGTACCACCCGCCGCAACCGCCAGCGCCGCCGCGTCCCCCCACCACCGGCACCCCGGCGCTGGACCGTTCCGCTCATCGCCGTCGTCGGCGTGCTGTTCGCCACCGGTGGCGGCATCGCTCTCGCGGCCTCGAACACCGAAGACCCACCGGCGGTGGACTGCACCCTGCAGGTGCCGGCCAACCCACTCACCGCGCAGGGTCTGGCCACCCCGTACCGGCTGCTCACCCCGTCCTGCCACCAGTCCGACGACGGCACGTCCGCGTTCGTCCAGGCGGCCGTCATCGACCCGGCCACCGGAGCCATCTCGGTGTACAGCCCGGTCGTGGTCGACGGGAACGACGCGCCGGCCGCGCCGCCGGTCGTACCGAAGCTGCCCGCCGACGCCGTCGTGGGCGTCTGGTTCGGCTTCAACGGCGACAACCTGACCCTGGCCGACAGCGACGGCAGCCTCCAGTCGGGCTCGTGCGTCAACGGGCTCGGTGACTCGATCTTCGGCCAGTACGCCTACTGCAACGCACCGGCGTTCTTCACGGCCGCCAACGCCGCGATCGCGGCGGGCAAGACCACGGTTCCCCCGCTGGGTACCGCGAACGACGGCCTGCCCTGCCCGACGACCCGCGACTTCGGCATCGTCGACATGGACCAGAGCGACAACGTCACCACCAGCTACCTGTTCCTGCCGGACGGCAGCATCGCGCAGAACACCGCGACGAACCAGGCCGCGCTGGCTGCCAAGGGCGCCAAGGTGGAGACGAACGGCAGCGACAACGGGCTGCTGGACAGCTACGTGGCGCCGGTGCTGGGCTGCACGCCGTACACGGCGCCGGATCTCGCCGACCCGGGCAAGTCGGCACCCGCGCTGCCGCTGAACGAGTTGCAGGCCGCGGCGTTCCAGGCCGCTCCGGTGGCCCTGGTGCCGACGAGTGACCCGATGGTGCTGGTGGACGGCAAGACCAGCGTCCGCAAGACCAACCTGTACCGGGCCGGGGTGAACATGGGCCCGATCGACACCGCCACCGAGACACCGAAGGCGTACTGCCAGAACATCATGTCCCTCGGCATCGACCGGACCAACCTGGACCGGAAGTCGACGCTCAAGGCGGCCTCACCGGACGCGGGTGCGGCGAACAACCTGTTCACCTTCCTCGCCCAGCGGCTGAGCGGGAGCTTCGACGAACTCAACTGCGGCGATCTGCTCGGCATCGACAACCCGATCACGGTGACCACGAACGACGACGGTGTGGTGGTCAGCGCGCGGCTGAAGCCGGTGACCATGCCGTCGGCGTCGCCGACCGCATCGGCGGCTCCGACGGCCAGCACCCGGCCGACGCAGAGCCCGAGCGCACCGGCGGGTTCGCCGACCGGCAGCGCTCCGGCGAGCACCGCACCGACCGCGAGCCAGGGACCGACGAAGGCCCCGACCACCGGGCCGACCAAGCCGCCGACAGTGGCTCCGACGACCAACGCACCGACGAAGGCTCCGACCAAGGCTCCGACCACGGCTCCGACGAAGGCCCCGCCCACCACGGCGGCCGCCAAGCCGCCGACGCACGCGGCCGGCGGCGGAACCGGAGGGAGCGGAACCTCGGGCGGTGGAAGCACCGGCGGCGGGAGCACCGGCGGCGGGAGCACGACGGCCCACGGCGGGAGCACCGGCGGTGGGAGCACGGCGACCCACGGCGGGGGCAGCACGGGCGGCGGGAGCAACACCGGCGTCCAGGCGGCACCGGCCGTGGTACCGGCCGGGAACACCAACACCCTCGCCCCGGCCGGCGGGCTGGTCGCCACCGGAGCCCCGCAGGACACCGCCTCGCCGCTGCCGACCCTGACCCTCGGGCCGATGCCGTTGAAGACGAAGGGCATCAAGGCCGCCGGCGCGAGCACCGGTGTCGGGTCGATGCCGCCCGCGCGGCTGGCCGGCACGGTACTGCTGTCCGGCGGCGGGGTCCTGGTGATCGGGATCCTCATCCGTGGCCTGATCAACCGGCGGCGCCGCCGCGACTATCAGTTCTCCGAGTTCTGATCCACCGCACTGGCGGTCTACCGCCCAGTCCACACGTCCGGGCCCGCGCTCCCAGCCAGGGAGCGCGGGCCCGCCCGCGTAACGGGTACGGCCGCGGCTGGCCAGGGTGGCGGCGAGCCAGGACGGCGGCGAGCTGGACTGTCCGGCAAGAGTTGGACTGTCCGGCAAGAGGTAGACCGTCCGCCGAGAGCTTGGACCGCGGCGAGCGGCGCTCCGGCGGGACACCGGCCCGGCCGCCGGGGCAGACTGGAGCCGTGTGGAGCCAGATCACCGCGCACCGCGGGGTGCCCAGGTCCGTGACTCTCCCGTCCGGCCCGATCGCAATCTTGGACGTCGCCCCGGCGGGCACCCCGGCCGGCACCGCGCTGCTGGTGCCGGGCTTCACCGGCGGCAAGGAGGACTTCGCCCCGATCCTGAACCCGCTGTCGGACGCCGGGTTCCGGGTGGTCGCGATGGACCTTCCGGGCCAGTACCAGAGCCCGGGGCCGGAGGACCGTGCCGAATACACGCCGGACCGGCTGGGGGCGGTGGTCAATGAGCTGGCCGACAGCCTGGACGAGGAGCGGCCCCACCTGCTCGGGCACTCGTTCGGCGGGCTGGTCGCCCGGGCCGCGGTGCTGGCCGCCGCCCAGCGGTACCGGTCGCTGGTCCTGCTCGACTCCGGGCCGTCCGCGATCGACGGCGGGAGACGGGAGACGATGGTCCGGTTGACGCCGTACGCCCAGGGTGGCATGGCGGCCGTGTACGCCGCCCGGCTCGCGGTGTACCCACCCGACCCGGACGCGCCCGTCGAGTTGAGCGCGTTCCTGCGCGAGCGTTTCCTGGCCTCCAGCCTGGACGGCCTGTTCGGCATGTCCGACGCCCTGATCAAGGAACCCGACCGGGTCGATGAGCTGCGCGCCACCGGTGTGCCGGTGCTGGTCTGCTACGGCGAAACCGATGACGCGTGGCACCCGGAGCTGCAGCACGAGATGGCCACCCGGCTGGGTGCCGGCGTGGCCGCGATCGCGAGCGCCGGCCACTCGCCGGCGGTCGAGGCGCCCGAGGCGACGGCGGCGATCCTGACCGCGTTCTGGTCCGGTGATCCCCTGTGATCGCCATCGACGCCGGCTCCCCGGTGCCGCCGTACGAACAGGTACGAGCGCAGTTCGCCCGGCAGATCGGCGACCGTACGCTGGCCGTCGGCACCCGGCTGCCCACGGTACGGCAGCTCGCCACCGACCTCGGCCTGGCGGTGAACACGGTGGCCCGCGCGTACCGCGAGCTGGAGGAGGCCGGCCTGATCGCCACCCGCGGCCGGGCCGGCACGTTCGTCGCCGCCGCCGGACACCGTGGCCGGCAGCGGGCGCTGGAGGCGGCACGCGACTACGCCACGCTGGTGCGCGGCCTCGGCATCGACGGCGACGAGGCGCTGGACATCGTGCGCGCCGCTCTGCGCGCCCACCCGGACGCGCCACCGGTCGACTCACCGGAGCGGGAGGTTAGTTGACGATGCTTCCGCCGAGTCCCGACCAGTTGGTGCCGGACAGCTCGCGCTGCAGCGTGTTGTCGGTGCCGCGCACGTAGACCTGGACGTTGCCGATCTCGTCCACCAGCGCGACCGGGTCGCCGGCGATGTCACCCCGCAACGACTCCCAGCCGGCGCCGGCCGGATCCACGTGCCACAGCGCGTTCGCGGCGCGCGTGTAGATCTGCGTGTGCCCGTCCGGGTCGACCACCGCTGTCGGGCTCCCGGCGACCTGGCCACCCATCGAGGACCAACCGGCTCCGGACGGATCCACGTGCTGCAACGAGTTGTCCCGGCCCCGTACGTAGATCTGGAGGTGCCCGGCGGAGTCCAGCACCACCGCCGGGTCGCTGGCGATGCTGCCGCCCATCGACGACCAGCCCGCACCCGACGGATCCACGTGCCACAGCGCGCTGCCCGCCCGCGCGTAGATCTGGATGTTGCCGGCGGAGTCCACGATGGCCGCCGGGTTGCCGGCGATCTGGCCACCCATCGACGACCAGCCCGCACCCGACGGATCCACGTGCTGCAGGGAGCTGTCCGCGCCGCGGACGTAGATCTGCACGTGGCCGGCGCGGTCGAGGACAGCGCACGGATCGCCGGCGATGTTGCCGCCCATCGACGACCAGCCGGCGCCGGCCGGGTCCACGTGCTGGAGCGAGTTGTCGGCACCGCGGACGTAGATCTGCACGTGGCCGGCGGAGTCGATGACCGCGGCCGGCGTGCCTCCGATGTTGCCGCCCATGGGCGACCAGCCGGCGCCGGACGGGTCCACGCTCGACATCGAGTTGTTGGTGTTGTGCACGTACGCGCGGATGTGGCCGTCGCCGGTGCGCACCAGCCAGCGGTCGTACGCGAGGCCGAGCTTGATCGGCAGGAGCCTGCCCCATTGGCCGAAGTCGGCCACCCGTGCCTCGTTGGCGTCGCACTCGGCACCGCCGACGGTGATGCCGTTCTGCACCTGGCGCAGGTGCGCGCGGGTGTCCCAGTGCCCGGAGGACCACGCGTACGTCTGCCAACCCCAGACGATCTTGCCGGCGTTGAACAGCCGCTGGATCACGTGGTACCCGGCGTAGGCGCCACACCGGGACAGGCCCAGCACGGACGCGACCCCGTCGAAGTACGCGTTGATCGCCGGCTGCTGCGCGGCCGAGGCGTCGAAGTCGACGCTGAAGTAGATCGGTCTGGTGGGCGGCATGCCGCAGGCGACCGCCTGGCTCTGCGCCTGCTGCGCGTCGGTCACGCCCTGCGAGAATCCGTTGAGCGCGGCGCTGGCCGCGGCCTCCCAGTTGCACACGACGTGCAGGCCGGCGTTGATGAGTTGATTGGCCTCGTCCGCGGTCAGGTTCTTGGCCGGATTACGGCTGAGGTACCGGCACACGAACGTGTAGCCGGTGGACCGGATCGTGTGGGGACTCGGATGACTGAACGAATAATCGATCCCCAAGCGTGTCATTGGACGAGCAATTCTGACGGCACGTGGATGGAAGCCATCTCCACCTCCGCGGAAATTGGTTCGATGCGCCGATCGTCATCCCGAGCCGGTGTGCCTGTCAATGGTTGTGGCGTGCTTCGACACATGACCGTCACCGCTGGTCAAGGCCGTCTCGTCGGGCTACCATGACCTCCATTGTGGACGCGCGGCGAACCGCCTCAACCAGAATCTCCCTCAATTATCCGAAGACCTGTTCGAGATATTCGCACCTAGCGATGATGTCCGTCAGGCGTGCCGTTCGGGCCGACGCGGAATGGTCGCGTCAGTCGAACCGGTGCGGCTTCCAAGTCCGTCCCGCGTCGGAGGTTAAATAGATTACTGTCGATGATTGATAGGTGAGTGCGATGCCGTGATCCGCGTCCGTGAAGCCGACGTAGGAGAACCCGTCGGGCCCGTCGGGCTTCAGCGCCACCGACCAGGTCTGCCCGCCGTCGCGGCTGACCCGTACCGGCATCTCCTGGCCGGCGAGGAACACCGCGTCCCGCGTCGAGGCCAGTGACGTGACGGAGCCGGCCGGATCCGGAGCACCGGCCATCGGCGTCCAGGTCACGCCGCCGTCGGTCGAGGTGAAGCCCTGCTTGGCGGACTGGGAGCCGTCGGGCGGGCCGGCGCACACCACGGCCAGGCTCAGGTCATCGGCCGCGGCGAGGACGGACCCGGCCTGGTAGCCCTCGGCACACGGCAGGCTGCGCCGGCTGACCGTGCCGTCGTCGACGGCCAGCAGGTCGTTGCCCTCGCCGTACGCGTAGACGTGGTCGCCGTGCAGGACCAGCCCGGTACCGGCCGGCTCCGCCACCTTCGAGAACGAGTCGCTGCCGGTGGCCGCCGACCAGAGGGTGTGCGAGTCGCCGGAATGCGGACCGGTGGCCACCCACACCCGGCCGGATGCCGCCTCGACGGTCGCGGCGGCCGGCACCGAGGTCACCGTGTGCCAGGTGGTGCCGCCGTCGTGCGTCGCGTACAGCACGCCGGACACTCCGCCGGGATCCTCCGCCAACAACGGGGCGCGTGCCACGATCCAACCGTCATGGGAGTTGGCGAACCGGATGTCCCCGGTGAACGCGGCGTCGCCCGGTGCCGGACCGCCGACCCAGGTACGGCCGCCGTCCCTGCTGTGCAGCACCGCCGGGCACTCGCTCCACGGCCGCTCGGACAGGCACGGCGCGTAGCCCAGTACCCAGGAGACGTTCGGGCTGATGAACGTGATGGACTCGACCCGGAATCCGGGCGGGACCGGTCCGCCGGCCGGGCTGCTCGGCGCGGGCGGCGTGACGACGGGTACGGATTCGGCGGCGGTCGGCCCGCGGGTCGGGCCGGCGCCCTGACCCACCCGGTCGGCTGGTGTCGCCGTACTGGTGTGCGCGGCGGTCACGTCCTGGTGGGTGGCCGGCCGGTCCTCCAGCAGGTAACCGCCGGTCGCGCCGAGCACGACGAGTACCGTGGCCGCGGCGGCCGTGACCAGCAGGCGCCGCCGGTGACGGTTGGCGTACGCGCGGCGGGCGGCAAGCGCACCGGCCGGCCGTGCCCGCGACAGCGTCTCGGTCCGCAGAGCCGCGAAGTGCTCGCGCAGCACGGTGTCGTCGCTGTCATCCAACGGATCCACGCCGCACCTCCTCAACAGGGTCGCTCAGGTCCTTGAGCAGCGCCGCGCGCGCCCGGTGCAGCCACGATCGCACCGTGCTCTCCGGCACGCCGCAGTCCTGGGCTATCTCGCCGGTGGTCAGGTCGGCCAGGTAGAACAGCGCCACCGCCCGGCGTTGCTTGACCGGCAGCCGGTCCAGCGCGGCGGTCAGCGCGACCCGGTCGGGGCTCGGCCCGGCCACGGTCTCGACGCGCTGCCGCGCGACGAACCGCAACGCGGTACGGGCCCGCCGCCACCTGCTGATCGCCAGGTTCCAGGCCACCCGGCGTACCCAGGCCGCCGGGTCGTCGTAGCCCGTCAACCGGTCCCACCGCCCCCACGCACGGCAGAACGCCTCCTGTACCACGTCCTGCGCCTCGGCCAGATCACCGGTCCCGGCGTGCAACTGCACGACGAGCGGACCGAAGTGCGCGGCATAGAAGTCATCGAAGCTCCCTGACAAACGCCCTCCCCCGCGAACCGGCCGCCTGGAACACGCGCCAGCGTGCCTGTCCGTTGCGGCGATCTAGAGTGGTTTTCATGAAAGCGATCGAGGTGAACAGCCATGGTGGCGCGGAGGTGCTCGCTCTCGCCGAACTCGCCGACCCCGTTCCGGGCGCCGGCCAGCTGCTGGTCCGGCTGGCGGCGTGTGGCGTCAACTATATCGACACGTACCACCGCCGCGGCTTGTACCCGCGCCCGCTGCCCTTCG
Organism: Rugosimonospora africana; assembly: GCF_016862975.1. Lineage (GTDB taxonomy): Bacteria > Actinomycetota > Actinomycetes > Mycobacteriales > Micromonosporaceae > Rugosimonospora > Rugosimonospora africana. The sequence continues at coordinate 44,612 of NZ_BONZ01000027.1, read as the reverse complement.
TGCCCGGCACCGAGGGCGCCGGTGAGGTGGTCGCCGCCGGTGCCGGGGTTGATCCGGCGATCGTCGGGCGCCGGGTGGCGTCGGCCGATCTGGCCGGCGCGTACGCGGAGTTCAGCCTGGTCAACGCCGACCGCGCCGTACCGCTGCCCGACGATCTCGGCGACGAGTTGGGCGCCGCCGCGATGCTGCAGGGCATGACCGCGCACTATCTGGTGCATGACAGTTACCGGGTGCAGCCGGGCGACAGCGTTCTGGTACACGCGGCGGCCGGCGGAATGGGCCTGCTGCTCACCCAGTACGCCACGGCGCTGGGCGCCCGGGTGATCGCGACCGCGTCGACGCCGGAGAAGGCGGAACTGGCCCGGACGGCCGGGGCGGCGGAGGTGCTCGGGTACGACGGGTTCGCCGACGCGGTACGGGACCTCACCGGCGGCGAGGGCGTCGCGGCGGTGTACGACGGCGTCGGCCGGTCCACCTTCGACGGCAGCCTCGCCAGCCTGCGGCGGCGCGGGATCCTGGTGCTCTACGGGCAGTCCAGCGGTCCGGTTCCGCCGTTCGACCCGGCGCGCCTCGCGGCGGCGGGCTCACTGTCGCTGACCCGGCCGACGCTGACCCACTTCGTGGTGACCGCGGACGAGCTGAACCGGCGGGCGGGCGACGTGCTGCGCCGGGTGGCGGACGGCTCGCTGAGCCTGCGGATCGGGGCACGGTACCCGCTGGCCGAGGCCCGCCGCGCGCACGAGGACCTGGAGAACCGCCGTACCACCGGCAAGCTCCTGCTGATTCCCTGAGCCGAACGCCCGGCCGGGATCAGTCAGGTCCCGGCCGGCGGACCGGCGACGCTGCCCAGGTCATCGCCGATCAGTTTGGCCGTATCGAGCAGCGGCGGCAGCAGGTCCCGGCGGATCTCCTCGACGGTGCGCCGGCTCGCGTGCGCGGAGACGTTGATGGCCGCCACCACCCTGCCCCGCGTGTCCCGGATCGGCGCCGCCACCGAACACAGGCCCTCTTCCAACTCCTGGTCGACCAGCGCCCAACCCTGGCGGCGGATGCGCATCAACTCCGCGCGCAACCGCGCGGGTTCGGCGATGGTGTGCGGCGTCAACGGTCGAAGCTCGGCCGACAGCAGGTACCCGTCGAGCCAGTCGGACGACTGGCCGGCGAGCAGCACCCGGCCCATCGAGGTGGCGAACGCCGGGAACCGGGTGCCCACGCTGATCGCCACGGTCATGATGCGCTTGGTCGCCACCCGGGCGATGTAGACGACCTCGTCGCCGTCGAGCACCGAGACCGACGAGGACTCGTGCACCCGCTCGACCAACTGTTCCAGGTGCGGCATGGCCACCTCGGGCAGGGACTGGCTGGACAGGTACGCGTAGCCCAGCTCGAGGATCTTCGGCCGCAAGGCGAACCGCCGCCCGTCGCTGCGCACGTAGCCGAGGCTGACCAGGGTGTGCAGGAAGCGCCTGGCCGCGGCACGGGTCAGGCCGGTCGTCCGGGCGACGTCGCTGAGGGTCAGCTCCGGGTGATCGGCGTCGAAGGCCCGGATGACCGCGAGTCCCCGGTCCAGCGACCGGACGAATTCCCCCTCGCGAGGCGCATCGTCAGCCATCGGGTTCCTCTCCCGCGCTCCACCGCGGCACCCGCGCATCGCCGCGTTGCTCCACCGTGGCACCCGGCGAATCCGCCGCGTTCGCTAGCCGAACAGGACCACCTGCCGAACAGTAGAGCCGCCGGGCCGGCCAGTCAACACCCGTGCACGCCGATGAATGGCTGTTGCGGTACGGGAATCCGAATCGGTACACGGCAGGCGTTGACGCCTACCGTTGCGTCACCTATGTTCGCCAAGAGAAACACTCGTTCGTACGGCGCACACACCCCCGCTTCTCCGCCCGAGGAGTAGTCGTGACGTTGTTAACTGAGTCGACCTGGCCCGGAAAGATCTTTCTGGATGGATGGCGGCCCGCCACGGGCGGTGACGCGGCGGTTGTCGAACCCGCGACCGGCGAGGAACTGACCCGGATCGGCAGGGCCGGGCCGGACGACGTGGTGCGCGCGGCCCAGATCGCCCGCGAGGCGCAGGCCGGATGGGCGGCGTTGCCGCACACCGAACGCGCGGCGGTGCTGCGCCGGGCCGGCGACCTGTGGGCCCGGCACGCCGACGAGGTGGCCTGCTGGCTCACCCGCGAGGCCGGGTCGGTTCCCGGCAAGGCGCAGTTCGAGGTCGGACTGGTCGTGCAGGAGTGCTACGAAGCCGCGGCGCTGCCCTCCCGCGCGTACGGTGAGCTGCTGCCCAGCACCGAGCCCCGGCTGAGCTGGGCGCAGCGGTCGCCGGTGGGCGTGGTGGGCGTGATCTCGCCGTTCAACTTCCCGATCATCCTCGCGGTGCGGTCGGTCGCTCCCGCGCTCGCCCTGGGCAACGCGGTGATCCTCAAGCCGGATCCGCGCACCGCGGTCAGCGGCGGGGTCACCGTCGCCCGCGTCTTCGAGGAGGCCGGCCTGCCGCCCGGGGTGCTGCAGGTGCTGCCCGGCGGCGTGGACGCCGGCGAGGCGCTGATCGGCGAGCCGCCGGTACGGGTCATCTCGTTCACCGGCTCGACCGCCGCCGGCCGGCGGGTCGGGCAGCTCGCCGCGGCCTCGCTCAAGCGGGTACACCTCGAACTCGGCGGCAACTCCGCGCTGGTGGTGCTCGACGACGCCGACCTCGACCGGGCAGTCTCGGCCGCCGCCTGGGGCTCCTACCTGCACCAGGGCCAGATCTGCATGACGACCGGGCGGCACCTGGTGGCCGAGCGGGTCTATGACGAATACGTCGCCAGGCTGGCCGACAAGGCGACGCACCTGCCGGTCGGCGACCCCGCCACCGGTCAGGTGGCCCTCGGTCCGCTGATCGACGCCGGCCAGCGGGACAAGGTGCACCGGCTCGTCACCGGTACCGTCGAAGCCGGCGCGAAGCTGGCCGCGGGCGGCGAGTACGACCGGCTGTTCTACCGGCCCACGGTGCTGGCCGACGTGACGCCGGACATGCCGGCGTACGCCGAGGAGGTCTTCGGCCCGGTGGCCCCGGTGCTCCGTTTCTCCACATTGGACGATGCCGCGAGGCTCGCCGCGGACAGCGAGTACGGGTTGTCGCTGGGCATCCTCACCCGAGACGTGATGCGCGGACTCGCGCTGGCACAACGGATCCCGACCGGCGTGGTGCACATCAACGATCAGACCGTCAACGACGAAGCCAACGTCCCGTTCGGTGGCCTGGGCGCATCGGGCACCGGGTCCCGGTTCGGCGGTGCCCCGGCCAACGTCGACGCCTTCACCGATACGCGCTGGGTGACGGTGCGCGGAGAAATCGCTCCGTATCCATTCTGAGTTAGTTCGAGGCCCCGCTTCCTCCGGAGAGCCCCATGACCGCATCCGTAACACCCGGCGGCCTCCCCCGCCGTAGCGTGCTCAAAGCCATCGGCGCCGGCGCTGCCGTCACCGGCGGCGCCGGCCTGCTCGCCGCGTGCAGCAAGGGATTGAAGGGCACCGGCAGCACCGGCGACTCGGGCACCCTGAAGATCGGCTACGTCAGCCCGCAGACCGGCCCGCTGGCCAGTTTCGCCGCGTCCGACAACTTCGTCATCAAGCAGGTCACCGACGCGCTGAGCAAAGGCATCACGGCCGGCGGCAAGCACCGCGGCGTGCAGATCGTCGTGAAGGACAGCCAGTCGACCACGACCCGCGCCGCCGACGTCACCAAGGAACTCATCCTCACCGACAAGGTGGACATCGTGCTCGCCTCGGCCACGCCGGACACCGCCAACCCGGTGGCCGACCAGTGCGAGGCCAACGGCGTACCGAACGTCTCCACGATCGTGCCGTGGGAGGCGTGGTTCTTCGGCCGGGGCAAGAAGGAGGGCGAGTCCTTCAAGTACACGACGATGTTCTTCTTCGGGATGAAGGAGTTCACCGACCTGTTCACCCACATGTGGGGCAGCATCGGGGCGACCAACAAGACCGTCGCGTGCCTGTGGCCCAACGACACGGACGCCAACGCGTTCCGCAGCGGGTTCCCGCCGGCGATGGGGCCCAAGGGCTACAAGGTCATCGACCCGGGCGGGTACCAGGACGAGATCAGCGACTTCAGCTCGCAGATCTCCCGGTTCAAGGCGGCCGACGCGGAGCTGTTCACCTGCACCCCGCTGCCGCCGGACTTCCAGACCTTCTGGAAGCAGGCCGCGCAGCAGGGATACCGGCCGAAGCTCGCGACGGTGGCCAAGGTGATGCTGTTCCCGAGCGAGGCCGACTCGCTGGGCCAGCTGACCAACAACATCGCCACCGACGTGTGGTGGAGCCCGAGCCACCCGTACAAGTCGACGTTCGACGGCAAGACCGCACAGCAGCTGGCCGACGACTTCGCCACGCAGACCGGCAAGCAGTGGAGCCAGGCGCTCGGCTCGGTGTACTCGCTGTTCGAGATCGCCGCGAAGGCGCTGTCCGGCGCGAGCGACCCGAAGGACCGCGACGAGGTCGCCCACCAGCTCCAGACCATGAAGATCGAGGGCATGAGCGGGCAACTCGACTTCACCGCCGGCCCGCAACCGGGCATCGCCATCCAGACCCCGGTCGGCGGCCAGTGGCGTAAGGGCAAGAAGTTTCCGTGGGACATGTACCTCGTGGACAACACGTTCAACCCGGACGTTGCCACCACGGGCGACCTGCAGCCCACGTCGTAGCCCGCATGAGTTCCCGAGAGCGGCCGCTTGACCGCACCACTGACGCACCCGGCGCCGAGCTGCTCTCGCTGACCGGCATCAGCAAGCGCTTCGGCAAGGTCCTCGTCGCCGACCGGCTCCAGTTGCGGGTCGGCGACGGGGAGGCGGTCGGCATCGTCGGGCCCAACGGCGCCGGCAAGACGACCCTGTTCTCCATGGTGTCCGGCGACGTCGCCCCGGATGACGGCGAGATCGTGTTCGGCGGTCGTACGGTCACCCGGCTCGGCGCGGCGGCCCGCTGCCGGTTGGGCGTCGGGCGCACGTACCAGGTGCCGCGACCGTTCGAGAACATGACCGTGTTCGAGAACGTGCTCGTGGCCGCGCAGTACGGCGCCGGTGTCCGGGGACGGGCCGCGGCCGACCTGGCGCTGGCCGTCCTCGACCAGACCGGGCTCCTGCCGATCGCCAACCGCCACGCCGGGGCGCTGACCCTGTTGCAGCGCAAGCGACTGGAGCTGGCCCGGGCGCTGGGAGGCCAGCCCCGGCTGCTGCTGCTCGACGAGGTCGCCGGCGGGCTCACCGACCCGGAGGTCGAGGAGCTTGCCGGAATCATCGCTGCGTTGCGCGCGTCCGGGCTGACCATCGTCTGGATCGAGCACGTCGTGCACGTGCTCGTCCGGTCGGTGGATCGGCTGCTGTGCCTGGCGGGCGGCGCGTTCATCGCCGACGGCAGCCCGGAGGAGGTGCTGCGCGACGACACGGTCCGCGAGGTGTACCTCGGCGGTGGGCCGGAACTGACCGCGGTGGACACGGCCGGCCCCGGCGAGGTGGCGCCGTGACCCTCCTGGAGATCAGCGATCTGTACGCGTACCACGGGCAGCTCGCCGCGATCAGCGCGCTGGACCTCACCGTCGAGGAGGGTCAGACACTCGCGGTCATTGGCGCCAACGGTGCCGGGAAGTCCACCCTGCTGCGCACGATCGCGGGAGTCATGCCGGCGGGTGCCGGCAGCATCCGGTTCGACGGGCGGGACATCACCCGCCTGCCGGCGCACCACCGGGTGGCGGCCGGCATCGCGCTGGTACCCGAGGGGCGGCGGCTGTTCCCGTCGCTGTCGGTGGAGGAGAACCTGCTCGTCGGCGGGTACCGGCGCCGCCCCGGGCCGTGGAACGTGGACCGGGTCATGGAGCTGTTTCCGTGGATGGCGCAGCGGCGTCGGCAGTCCGCGGCCGGGCTGTCCGGCGGCGAGCAGCAGGCGGTCGCGATCGGCCGGGCGCTGATCAGCAACCCGCGCCTGCTCCTGCTCGACGAGGTGTCGCTGGGGCTGGCGCCGGTGGTGGTCCGGCGGATCTACCAGGTGCTGCCGGAGATCCTGCGGGCCGGCACCACGGCACTGCTGGTCGAGCAGGACGTCGCCCAGGCGCTGCGGGTCGCCGACCACGTGCACTGCCTCCTCGAAGGGCGCACGGTGCTGCGCGGGCGCCCCGGCGAGTTGGCCCGGGAACAGATCGAACGGGCGTACTTCGGCGTGGACGCGCGCCGGCAACCGGCCGCCGCGCCGGGCGGCAGCGGCTCGGCCGACGCGAGCGACCCGGCCGGCGCGGGCGATCCGGCCGGCGCGAGCGATCCGGCCGGCGCGGGCGATGAGAGCGGCGCGATCCCCCGGCAGGCCGGGCCGAATCCCGCCGGGTCGGGGGCCTCCGAGCCGAGTGCGAGCGAGCCGGGCCCGGCCGGAGCCGGCCCCGCCGGGAAAGCGGACGAGGAGGTGACCGGCTAGATGGCCTGGGTCAACGCCGTGGTGCAGGGAATCCTGCTGGGCGGGCTGTACGCGCTGTTCGCCTGCGGGCTGTCCATCGTCTTCGGGGTCATGCGCATCGTGAACCTCGCGCACGGCGACTTCGCGGTGCTCGCGGCATTCCTCGCATACTCCGTGGCCGACGCGACCGGGCTCGGCCCGTTCTGGGCGGGTGTCATCGTCATTCCCGTGCTCGCCGCGGTCGGCTACCTGCTGCAGCGAGTGCTGCTGCAACGCAGCCTCGGCGTCGGGCCGCTGGCCACACTGCTGGCCACGTTCGGCCTGTCGGTCATCATCCAGAACGTTCTGCTGCAGACGTACTCGGCCGACGCCCGGGCGCTGGACATCGGCCGGCTGGCCTCGGCGTCGCTGCGGATCAGCGGCCAGCTGTCGATCTCGTACCTGGCGCTGATCACCTTCGTCCTCGCCGTCGTGGTCCTGGTCGGCCTGCAGCTGTACCTCTCCCGTACCCGGACCGGCCGGATGCTGCGCGCCTCGTCCGACGATCCGGAGGCGGCCCGCCTGGTCGGCGCGGACAGCCGCCACCTGTACGGCATCGCCACCTCGATCGCGTTCGCCACGGTGGCGCTCGCCGGGGTGATGTTCGCGATGCGCTCCTCGTTCGACCCCAGCATCGGCCCGACCCGGCTGATCTTCGCGTTCGAGGCGGTGGTGATCGGCGGCCTCGGCTCGCTGTGGGGCACGCTGGTCGGCGGCATGGTGCTCGGCCTCGCGCAGACCGTCGCCGGCCAGTTCGACCCCGCGCTGACCCTGCTCGCCGGTCACGTCATCTTCCTGGCCGTCCTGGCCTTCCGGCCGCAGGGCCTGATTCCCGCGAGGAGCACCTGATGGCGATCGGCGACGCGCTGCTCGCGCGGGCCCGGGACATTCCGGTACGCCGGGCCGGCCGCTCCACCCGGTGGACCACGGTCGGGCTCGGCCTGGTCGTGGTGGTGCTGGCCTACCTGCCGTACGTCGCGTACACCACGGTCACCGACCGGCTCGTCGACTTCCTGATGCTGCTGACCATGGCGACCATGTGGAACCTGCTGGCCGGGTACGCCGGCCTGGTCTCGGTGGGCCAGCAGGCGTACGTGGGCCTGGGTGCGTACGCCGTGCTCCAGCTGTCCGACTGGGGCGTGCAGCCGTACCTCGGCGTGCTGCTCGCCGCGGCGGTCTGCACGGTCATCGCGCTGCCCACCTCGCTGCTGGCGTTCCGGCTGCGTGGCGACTACTTCGCGGTCGGCACCTGGGTGATCGCCGAGGTGTACCGGCTGCTGATCGTGCGGGACGGCGACCTGGGCGGCGGCAGCGGGCGGTCGCTGACCACGCTGTCCGGGCTGGACCACACGCTGCGCGAGGCGCTGACCTACTGGGTGGCGCTGGCCGTCGCGGTGCTCGCCCTGCTGGGCTGCTACCTGCTGCTGCGCAGCCGGCTCGGGCTCGCGCTGACCTCGGTGCGCGACAACGAGACCGCCGCGCGCAGCGCCGGGGTGGACGTGCGGCGGGCCAAGCGCGTGGTGTACCTGGTGTCCGCCGCGGGCTGCGGGTCGGCCGGCGGTGTGCTGCTGGTCAGCTCGCTGAACGTGCACCCGGACACGGCGTTCAGCGTGCAGTGGTCGGCGTACATGATCTTCATCGCCGTCATCGGCGGGATAGGGTACCTGGAGGGTGCGATCGTCGGTTCGATCGTGTTCTTCGCGGTACAGGAGATCTTCGCCAACTACGGATCCTGGTACCTGATCCTGCTCGGCGCGCTCGCCGTGATCGGCGCGGTGTGGCTGCCCCGGGGGCTGTGGGGTGAGCTGCGGGCGAGGACCGGCGCCCAGCTCTTCCCGTTGCGGTACCGGGTGGATACGCCGGTGACGGCGGCGACGCCGGTCCCGGTCGAGAGGTAGGCAATGCGCACCCAGGTAGGCATCGTCGGAGCGGGGCCGGCCGGTCTGCTGCTGTCGCAACTGCTGGCGCTGCACGGCATCGACTCGGTCGTGGTCGACGACCGCAGCCAGGAGCACATCGTGGCGCGGGCCAGGGCCGGCGTACTCGAGCACGGCAGCGCCGAGCTGCTGCGCCGCGCCGGCCTCGGCGCCCGGATGGACCGCGAGGGCATCGTGCACGGCGGCATCTACCTGCAGTACGACGGGGTCCGCGAGCACCTGGACTTCCGGGACCTGGCCGGCGGCCGGACGGTGATGGTGTACGCCCAGACCGAGGTGGTCAAGGACCTCGTCGCGGCCCGGCTGGCGGCCGGCGCCAACCTGGTGTTCGAGGTCCGCGACACCGAGGTCGACGAACTGACCTCGGACCACCCGGTGCTGCGCTACACGACGCCGGACGGGGTGCGTCACGACGTGGTGTGCGACGTGATAGCCGGGTGCGACGGGTTCCACGGCGTGTCCCGGCCGAGCATCCCGGACCGGGCGCTGACCATCTTCGACCGCACGTACCCGTACGCCTGGCTGGGCATCCTGGCCCGGGTGCCGCCGTCGACGGACGAGCTCATCTACGCGTACCACCGGGACGGCTTCGCCCTGCACAGCCTGCGCGGCCCGGAGGTCAGCCGCCTCTACCTCCAGGTGGCCCCGGACGAGCAGCTGTCCGCGTGGCCGGACGAGCGGATCTGGACCGAGCTGCGCCGCCGCTTCGCGCTGCCCGGCTGGGAGTTGGCCGACGGTCCGATCTTCGACCGGTCCGTGACGCCGATGCGCAGCTTCGTCGCCTCGCCGATGCGCTACGGCCGGCTGTTCCTGGCCGGCGACGCGGCGCACATCGTGCCGCCGACCGGCGCCAAGGGCCTCAACCTCGCGGTCGCCGATGTCGCCGTGCTGGCCGAGGCGCTGGTCGCGCTGCTGCGCGACGGGAACCCGGATCTCGCCGACGCGTACTCGGACAATTGCCTGCGGCGGGTCTGGCGGGCCACCCACTTCTCCTGGTGGATGACCTCGATGCTGCACCGGGCCCCGGACGGCGACGAGATGCGGGAGCAGCTCCAGCTGTCGCAGCTGCGGTACACCACGTCGTCGCGGGCGGCGGCGACCACGCTGGCGGAGAACTACGTCGGGTACCCGCCGCTGGACCTCGGGGGCCTCGACCTGCCGGCTGATTGAGCCGGCCGGACGACACCGGCCGACCGGAGCCGACCCGACAACACTTCAGCCGAACTTCAGGGCCGATTCACCGCGTCCGCACCATGATCGTCATTCCCGGTTGGTGGGCTCGCCCGGCGGGCCACTGTCCCGCGGATGTCACCGACGCGATAGAGGATCCTGATGAGTAAGTCCCCGGATTCCGCCACGAATTCCGCCCACCTCACCCGACGCCGGCTGCTCGGCGCGACCGCCGCGGGTGGCCTGTCCGCGGCCGCCGCGGCCGTGCTGCCGGCCAACGTCCGCAAGGCGGTCGCCGCTCCGGCACCCGAACGCGGCAAGCTCAAGGACATCGAGCACGTCGTCATGCTGATGCAGGAGAACCGCAGCTTCGACCACTACTTCGGCACCCTGTCCGGGGTCCGGGGCTTCGAGGACAAGCACGCGATGCGCCTGCCCAACGGGCAGCCGGTGTACTACCAGCCCGACCCGTCCAACCCGGACGGGTACCTGCTGCCGTACCGGCTGGACACCCGCACCACCGCCGCGCAGGCCATCCCGTCGATGAGCCACGAGTGGGTGGTGCAGCACCAGGCGTGGAACGGCGGCAAGATGGACAACTGGCTGCCCGCGCACCGCGCCGCCGACGGCGCGAAGAAGGGCCCGTACACGATGGGCTACTTCACGCGCGAGGACATCCCGTTCCAGTACGCGCTCGCCGACGCGTTCACTGTCTGCGACGCGTACCACTGCTCGGTGATGGGGCCGACGCACCCGAACCGGTACATGTGGATGACCGGCACCATCGACCCCAACGGCCTGGCCGGCGGTCCGGCGCTGGACAACAACGCGCCGGCCGGCACGTATTCGTGGACCAGCTACCCCGAGCGGCTCACCGCGGCCGGGGTGAGCTGGAAGTTCTACCACGAGCCGGCGAGCGCAACCGGCCTGCCGCCCATCGCGCACCTGAAGCAGTACACCGAGGCCGGCGCCGATTCGCCGCTGACCGTGAACGGCCTGACCGCGCAGCCGACCGGCCAGTTCGAGTACGACGCGATGAACGACAAGCTCCCGGCGGTCAGCTGGATCCTGCCGCCGACCCAGTACGACGAGCACCCCGCGCGGATGCCCGCGGCCGGTGCGTCGTTCGTGGCCAGCAAGATCGACGCCATCGCCGCGAACCCCGAGGTCTGGGCCAAGACGGTCTTCATCCTGTCGTACGACGAGAACGACGGCATGTTCGACCACGTGGCCCCGGTGACCCCGGCGCCCGGTACCCCGGACGAGTTCGTCACCAAGAACTCGGTCACCGGTGTCGCCGGCGGCGGCCTGCCGGTGGGCCTGGGATTCCGGGTGCCGTGCATTATCGTGTCGCCGTGGACCGCCGGCGGCTGGGTGTGTTCGGAGCTGTTCGACCACACCTCGCAGCTGCGCTTCCTGGAGCGCGTCACCGGTGTCGCGGAGCCGAACATCAGCGCCTGGCGCCGCTCGACCGTCGGCGACCTGACCTCGGCGTTCCGGTTCGGCGACACGACCCGCACGGCGCCGGTGCTGCCGGACACGCAGAGCCGGTACGCGCTGGCCCAGTACGAGACCAGCCAGCTGCCGATGCCGGCCGCGCCCACCAGCGACCAGTCCGTACCCCACCAGGAGCCGGGACACCGCCACCAGGTTCCGTAACGGCCGCACCGGCGGGCCGGGTGCCAGGCGCCCGGCCAGTCGGGCGTGCGGCGGGCCGGGCCGGGCGCCGATAGCATCGGGCGCATGAGAATCTTCGCGAGCCCCGACGAACTGCTCGACGCCGCCGGCACCCACCTCGGCTACAGCCCGTGGCGCACCGTCGAGCAGGAGCGGGTGACCGCGTTCGCTGAGGTCACCGGCGACCTGCAATGGATTCACATCGATCCCGAGCGGGCCGCGGCCGGACCGTACGGCACCACGATCGCGCACGGGTACTTCGTGCTGTCGCTGCTGCCGTCGTTCGCCGCCGAGGTCTACCGGGTGGAGAGTGCCCGGATGGCGGTGAACTACGGGTTGGGCAAGGTACGGTTCCCGGCCCCGGTACCGGTGGGCAGCTCGATCCGCGCCGGCATCGAACTGGTCTCCGCCGGCCAGGCCGGCGACGCCGTGCACACGGTCGCGCTCGTCACGGTGGAGCGCGAGGGTGGCGAGAAGCCTTGCTGCGTGGCCGAGACCATCGCCCGCTTCTACGCCTGAGCGCAGCCGGAGCCGATCTGTGGCGGAGGCGAGCACAGGCCCCCGCAGCTCAGCCTGAGCGCAGCCGGAGCCGAACCGTGGCGGAGGCGAGCACAGGCCCCCGCAGCTCAGCCTGAGCGCAGCCGGAGCCGATCTGTGGCGGAGGCGAGCACAGGCCCCCGCAACGACCCGTGAGCGGAGTCTGACCGCACCACGCGTCCCTGCCCGGGCAGACCCCCGAGCATTCAGGTATTGACATCAATAAAATTAATGTCGAGAATCCCCGGTATTGCTCAATCGTGGGAGCGCTCCCAATTTCGGGCAACCCACCGTCCGCGTACCACACCCCTGGTCCGCACCGAAGGAGGAACATGGCACGTCTGCGCGCGATTCTCGTCGCCGCCGCGGTCGGTGCCGGCGCCGCGCTGGTCGCGGTGAGCGCCGCCACCGTCGCCCACGCCGACACCCAGATCTGCACCCAGTACGGCTCGACGACGATCCAGGGCGGCAAGTATGTCGTCCAGAACAACAACTGGGGTGACACGACGACCCAGTGCATCAACGTCACCGGCACCGGTTTCAGCGTCGCCTCGGCCAGTCACAACAAGGCACAGAACGGTGCCCCCGGCGCGTACCCGTCGGTGTACGCCGGCTGCCACTACGCCAACTGCTCGACCGGCAGCGGGCTGCCCATGGCGGTCAGCAACTCACAGTTCAACTCGATCGCGACCAGCGTGTCGATGACCTACCCGAACAACGGCAGCGTCTACGACGCCTCGTACGACATCTGGTTCGACCCGACCGCGCGCACCGACGGGCAGAACACCGGCGCCGAACTGATGGTGTGGCTCAACCACACCGGCTCGGTCCAACCGGTGGGCTCCCGGGTCGCCACCGTCAGCCTGGCCGGCGGCACCTGGGACGTGTGGTACGGCAACAGCGGCTGGAACGTGATCTCCTACGTCCGCCAGTCCGCGACCAACTCGATCAGCTTCAACGTGTCCAGTTTCTGGAACGACATCGTGAACCGCGGCTACGGGCAAAGGTCGTGGTACATGACCAGCGTTCAGGCCGGCTTCGAACCGTGGGTCAACGGCACCGGCCTGGCCGTCGACAACTTCACCTACAGCGTCGGAGGCGGCGGCGGCAACCCGACGCCCTCGCCCACGCCGACCCGCACCGCCTCGCCGACCCCGACTCCCACGAGCGGTGGCGGCGGAGGCTCGGCCTGCCGGGTCAGCTACGCGGTCCAGCAGTGGCAGGGCGGCTTCACCGCGAACGTCACCGTCGCCAACACCGGCAGCGCGGCCGTGAACGGCTGGCGGCTCGGTTTCACCTTCCCGGGCGACCAGCGCATCACCAACGGGTGGAACGCCACGGTCAGCCAGAGCGGCGCGGCGGTGACGGCGACCAACCTCGCGTACAACGCGGCCATCCCACCGGGTGGCAGCACGTCGTTCGGCATGCAGGGCACCTGGACGGGAAGCGACGCCTCCCCGACCTCGTTCACTCTCAACGGCTCAGCCTGCGCCACCGGCTGAGTCACCGTCCCTTGTGGACGGTGCCGACGCTCCGGGCACATTCCCGTCAGCCCGGAGCTCGACGCTCCGGCGGTCCCGGCACCGGGCCGCCGGAGCGTCCGGCACTCGCCGGGCAGGCCCACCGGCGAACTCAGCCAGCGCACTCAGCCAGCGCACACGGCCGGCGAACACAGAGCCGGCGCCGACGGCAATGCGACAGGTCGGTAAATGGCACCGCCGGCCCGGTGACACTCAGGCTACCGGTCGGTAGCGTGCCGTTATGGTCGACATCACCACCCTCGCCATCCCCGCGTACGTGGTCCTCATGGCCGTCGAGGCGGTCTCCTTCCGGCTGCTTCCCGATGAGGGCGAGCAGGGGTACGCGATGCGCGACACCGCCACCAGCCTCGCCATGGGCCTGGGCAGTGTGCTCGCCGGCCTCGGCTGGGGCGCGCTCACGCTGACCACCTACCTCTTCGCGTACCACCTGACGCCGCTGCGGGTCGCGCCCTCCTGGTGGAGCTGGGCCGCGCTGTTCGTCCTCGCCGACCTCACCTACTACTGGCAGCACCGGGCCGACCACCGGGTCCGGATCCTCTGGGCGAGCCACGTCAACCACCACTCCAGCCGCCGGTACAACCTGTCGACCGCGCTGCGGCAGAGCTGGACCGGTATCGGCACCATGCCGCTGGAGCTGCCGATGGTGCTGCTCGGCTTCCCACCGGCCATGATCTTCGCGAGCATCGGCGCCAACCTGCTGTACCAGTTCTGGATCCACACCGAGCGCATCGACAAGCTCCCCCGGCCCATCGAGTGGGTGCTGAACACGCCGTCACACCACCGGGTGCACCACGCGACCAACCCGCAGTACCTGGACAAGAACTACGCCGGCGTGTTCATCGTGTGGGACCGGCTGTTCCGCACCTTCGAACCCGAGGTCGAACCGGTGGTGTACGGGCTGACGAAGAACATCGACACCTACAACCCGGTCCGGGTGGCGTTCCACGAGTATGCGGCGATCGCCCGGGACCTGCGGGCGGTCCACGGTGTACGGGCCCGGCTGGGCATCCTGTTCCGCACGCCGGCCTGGTCGTCGGCGACCGTGCAGAGCGCCCGGACGGCCCTGGCCCCGGCGGCGTGAGCCGTGGTTGATAGCGTCGGGATCATGCGCGTCGGTATCGTCATCCTGCCCGATCTGCCCTGGTCACAAGCCGCCCGCCGATGGCAGCGCGCGGAGGAGTACGGGTTCGACCACGCCTGGACGTACGACCACCTCGGCTGGCGGAACCTGGTCGACGGGCCGTGGTTCGACGCCGTACCCACGCTGACCGCGGCCGCCACGGTGACCTCCCGGATCCGGCTGGGCACCCTGGTCGCCTCGGCCAACTTCCGCCACCCGGTGCACTTCACCCGCGAGGTGACCGCGCTCGACGACATCAGCGCCGGCCGGGCCGTCCTCGGCCTGGGCGCCGGGGGCGCGGGGTTCGACGCGGGTGTCATCGGGCTCCCGCCGATGACCGACCGGGAGCGGGTCGACCGGTTCGCCGAGTTCGTGGACCTGCTGGACCGGATGCTGACCGGCGACCGGGTGACCTGGGGTGGCCGGTACTACACGGCGGTCGACGCCCGCAGCACCCCGGGCTGCGTCCAGTCGCCCCGGGTGCCGTTCGTGGTGGCCGCCAACGGTCCGCGGTCCATGCGGCTCGCCGCCCGGTTCGGGCAGGGCTGGGTGACCACCGGCGGCGGTGAGGACGACCTCGCCACCTGGTGGCGCGGCGTCGGCGAGCGGGTACGCCGGTTCGATGACGCGTGCGCCGCCGCCGGCCGGGATCCCGCCACCGTCGACCGGTACCTGTCGCTGGACGCGGCACCGGTGTTCTCGCTGTCCAGCGTCGGGGCGTTCACCGACGCGGTGGAGAAGGCCAGGGCGGCCGGCTTCACCGACGTGATCACCCACTGGCCGAGGCCGGAGGGCTGGTACGCCGGCGACGAGGCGGTCCTGGACGCGGTGGCCACCGAGGTGTTGCCCAGCCTCCGGCAGAGCTGACCCGCGGGTCGCGGCCAGGCCGGCGCGGGCGAGCGGCGCGGACACCCAGTGGCGCGCCGGACACCCCTCGGCGCACCGGACATCCACCGGCGCGCCGGTTACCCGCCGTGCCGCCGGGTACAGCCCGGGCATGCTCGGTTGCCTGATCATGCTGCTCGTGCTGTTCGCGGCCATCGCCGTCATCGGCCTGGCCATCAAGGGCGCGATCTGGCTGTTCGTCGTCGGCCTGCTGCTGTTCCTGATCACCGGCGGAGTGACCTGGCTCCGCCGCCGGTTCTAGCAGATCCCGCCGCGCGATAGGGCCCGGCTGGCGCTACGCGTGCCCGGTCCGCGCTGTGCGTGCCCCAGTCCGCGCCATGCGTGCCCAGTCCGCGCTACGCGTGCCCAGCCAAGCGGAGCCGGGCTCCCGCCCGTCGTGCGGACTTGGCAACGCGACCGCAACGATCAACGTCATCGACGTTAATAACCTCCTTTCATGATCGGCATCAACGACGGTCCCCGTTGTCGCCGATCAGGAGGGTCGATGAATCCAGTACCGCCACAGGTCACCCGGCGCAGTTTCCTGAGGTCCGTGGGCGTCACCGGCGGAGCCGGCGCGCTGTTCGCCACGATGGGCGCGCTCGGCCTCGCACCCACCGCCGCCCAGGCGGCACCCGCGTTCCGGGCACCCCGCCCGTCCGACTTCTCGCTGACCGGCCGCAAGCCCCAGAAGGTGGTCATCCTGGGTGGCGGGATCGCCGGCCTGACCACCGCGTACGAACTGGGCAAGGCCGGCTACGACTGCACGATCCTGGAGGCGCGCGGGCGTACCGGTGGGCGCAACTTCACCGTACGGGGCGGCACCGAGCAGACCGACCTGGACGGGCACACCCAGAAGGCGAAGTTCTCCGACGGCGTCTACCTGAATGCCGGGCCGGCCCGGATCGCGCAGTGGATGGTGACCCTGGACTACTGCCGTGAACTCGGCGTGCCGGTCGAGGTGTTCACCAACCAGAACGCCAGCGCCTTCATCTACAACGAGTCGGCCGGCATGACGCCGGGCAACGCGGTCAGGTACCGCACCGGGAAGGCGGACGTCTACGGGTACGTGTCCGAACTGCTGGCCAAGGCTACCGACCAGGGTGCCCTGGACAGCGCACTGAGCGCGGACGACAAGAGCCGGCTGCTGTCGTTCCTGAGCGGCTTCGGCGCGATCGGCGGCAAGGCGTCCGGCTACGCCTACACCGGCACCGAGCACCGCGGGTTCGTCACCGACCCGGGCGCGGGTACCGACGCCGGCACGATCCTCGGGCCGCCTCCGTCGCTGACGGACGTGTTCGCCAGCAACGTCGGCCGGTACTTCTCCTTCGAGTTCGGCTACGACCAGGCGATGCTGATGTTCCAGCCGATCGGCGGGATGGACCAGATCCCGCAGGCGCTGACCCGGGCGATCGGCGCCCACCGCGTCCGGTTGGGCGCGGCGGTCACCGGGATCGTGGACGGCCCCTCCGGAGTGCGGGTGAGCTACACCCAGCAGGGCCGGTCGAAGCAGATCACCGCCGACTACTGCGTCGCGGCGATGCCACCGCACCTGACGGCGCGCATTCCGCACAACCTCGGCGCGGACGTGACCGCGTCGCTGGCCAGCTTCCCCGCGACCCCGGTGGGGAAGATCGGGCTGGAGTACCGCAGCCGCTGGTGGGAGACCGACTACAAGATCTTCGGTGGGATCACCGAGACCGACCTGGACCTCCAGCACATCTGGTACCCGTCCTACGGTCACCTCGGCGAACGCGGCCTGATCGTTGGGTACTACAACACCGGCAGCGCGGCGAACGTCTACAGCGCCCTGTCACCGGCCGACCGCGAGGCCCGGGCGATCGCCCAGGGCGAGAAGATCCATGGCAGCAAGTACCGCACGGAACTGGCCACCTCGTTTTCCATGGCCTGGCACCGCACCCCGTATTTGGAGGGCGGCTGGACGTCGCCGCCGTACACCGGCCCGGGATACCAGCTGCTGCTCCAACCGGCCGGCCGGGTGTACTTCGCCGGTGACTGGCTGTCCCACGCGGTCGCCTGGCAGCACGGCGCGTTCGTGTCCGCCCGGGCCACGGTCAGCGCGCTGCACCAGCGCGTCATGGCCGGCTGAGCCGCCCGGGGCGGATCAGCCGAGCGTCTCGTCGACGTAGCACCACCGCCACGATTCGCCCTTCTCGTACGAGCGCATCACGGGGTGGGTCGTGGCGGTGTAGTGCGCGGTCGCGTGCCGGCGCGGCGACGAATCGCAGCACCCCACGTACCCGCAGGCCAGGCACAGCCGCAGGTGTACCCAGTCGGTACGCCCCTCGGCACGGCAGCCGGCGCACTCCGCGGCGGCCGGCTCCGCCGGCTCGACCGCCTCGCCCAGATGTTGACAGCTCATGGCCTGCGCTCCAGCAACGATTCCTCCAGGTCCATGTCGCGCTGCGCCTCGCGCAGCACCTCCTCGGGTATCTTGCCCTCGTCGCGCGCCTGCCGGAACACTCCCCGCTCCGCTTCCAGCATCGCGGCGCGCAGCCGGGTGTACGCCTCGGTCGGGGTCTCCCTCCGCCGGCTGCCCAGCCGCTCCCAGGCCCGGTTGGCCCGCACGTCGATCTTGTCGCGGAGCCGTTCGACGACGTCGGCGGGCAGCTCGTCCTCCTGCCCGGCGATCTCCTTCTCCAGCCGCTCCCGGGCGGCCCGGCTCGCCGAGGTCTGCACGGCCGCCTCGGCGAGCGCGTCGTCCTTCGGGTCGTCCGGCTCGATGCGCAGCATCCGGGCCACCGCGGGCAGCGTCAGGCCCTGCAGCAGGAGGGTGGCCACGATGGTGGCGAACGCCAGGAAGACGAACAGGCCCCGGGGGTACGCGGCGCCGTGCGCCAGGGTCGCCGGCAGCGCCAGCGCGGTGGCCAGGGTGACCACGCCACGCATGCCGGCCCAGGCCAGCAGGGTCGGCACGTTCGGCCGAGGCGCGACGCCGCGCTCCCGGAGCTTCGGTACCAGCCGGGTCAGGTAGGTGGCCGGGTACATCCAGACGAACCGCGCCACGATCACCGTCAGCACGACGACCACGGCCGCCAGCACGACCGTACCCACCGGGGTGCGCAACTGCTCCAGGGTGCTCCGCAGTTGCAGGCCCACCAGCACGAACACCGCGCCTTCGAGCAGGAAGCTGACCATCCGCCAGAACGCCTCCATCTGGAGGCGGGAGGCGGCCGACATCAGCACCGGGTACCGGTGCCCGAGCGCCAGGCCGGTGACCACGACCGCGACGACGCCGGAGGCGTGGATCGACGTCCCGGTGGCGTACACGACGAACGGCACGATCAGTGAGACCGCGTTGTCCAGCAACGGATCGCTGATCCGCCGGTGCAGTGCGCCGAAGACGACCGCGCCCAGCGCCCCGACCGCCACTCCGCCCAGGGAGGCGAGCAGGGCGTTGCCCGTGATCTCCCCCGCGCTGACCGCGCGACCGGTGGCGGCCGAGGTGGCCACGCCGAAGATGAGCAGCGCGGTCGCGTCATTGATCAGGCTCTCGCCCTCCAGGATCGCGACATGGCGGCGGGGCAGGCGGACCCGCCGGGCGATCGCGCTGGCCGAGACCGCGTCCGGCGGTGCGACCACCGCCCCCAGCGCCACCGTGGCGGCCAGCGGCACCGCCGGCAGTACCAGGTGCAGCGCGTACCCGACGCCCAGCGCGGTGAACACCACCAGCCCGACGGCCAGCAGCAGGATCGGCCGCAGGTTGAACCGGAAGGCGGGTACCGAGGTGTTGACCGCCGCGACGTACAGCAGCGGCGGCAGGATCCAGGTCAGCACGAGGTGCGGATCCAGGTCGACGCGCGGCACGCCGGGTACGAACGACAGCACGATGCCGGTCAGCAGCAGGAGGATCGGCGAGAGCATGCCGAACCGGCGGGCCAGGGCGGACACGGCCACCACGACGGTGACCAGTCCGACGACGGTCAGCAGGTTGGTCACGACCGGGGCCCGCTCACGACTGGGGTCCGCTCACGACTGGGGCCCGCTCACGGCGACGGCTGGGAGCTGGGCTCGATCGGCAGGATCACCCGGAACCGGGTGTCGCCCGGACTCGACTCGACGCGGATGTCGCCGTGGTGCTTTTTGACCACGATCCGGTACGAGATGTCCAGCCCCAGCCCGGTGCCCTCGCCGACCGGCTTGGTGGTGAAGAACGGCTCGAAGATGCGGGGGCGCACCTCGGGCGGGATGCCCGGTCCGGTGTCGCCGATCTCGACGATGATCCGGTCGCCCTCGCAGGTGGTGCGGACGGTCAGCGTGCCGGTGCCGGCCATCGCCGACAGCGCGTTGTCGATGAGGTTGGTCCACACCTGGTTCAGCTCGGCCGCGTACGCCGGGATCTGCGGCAGGTCCGGGTCGTACTCCTTGACCAGCCGCACCCCCTCCGGGATCTTCCCGTGCAGCATGGTGAGCGTCGCGTTGAGCAGGTCGTGCACGTTGACCGTCTGGAACGGCGTGCGGTCCAGTTGGGAGTACTGCTTGGCGGCGGCGACCAGCCCGGAGATGCGGGTGACCGAGTCGTCGATCTCGCCCATCAGCAACTCGGTGTCGATGGTGTAGGTCAACCAGCGCACCGCCGGGTCCAGGTTGTCGTCGCCGACCGCCGAGGCGACCTTGTCCAGCCACTCGGCGTCGATGCCGCCCGCGACGAGCGTCGGGGCGATGTCCCAGCCGCCGGTGATGCCGTGCTCGTCGAGCCAGTCCCCCAGCTCGTCCTCGGCATCGGCGGTGTCCAGCGGCGAGCGGGGCGGCGCGATCGCGGCCCGCTTCACCGCGGCGTCCTGGAACTCGACCAGTTCGTGCAGCCGGCTTCCGTCGAGCCGGCCGTCCGCGATCATCGCGAGCTTGTGCCGCATCCCGGCCACCCGGTCGCGCAGCACCGAGGTGGCGCGCACCGCCGCGGCGGCGGGATTGTTCAGCTCGTGGGTCAGCCCGGCCGACAGCGAGCCCAGGGCCAGCAGGCGCTCCCGCTCCCCGATCACGGTCTGCTGGTTGCGCATGCCGAAGAACAGGCCCTCCAGCAGGTGCAGCGCCATCGGGAACCACTCCCGAACGGCGTGCGCGATGGTCTCGGCCGGCAGCTCGAGCATCTCGACGTCGGTGATGGCGCGCATGCCGTGCGCGTACACCTGGTCGATGCTGGTCATGAACGCCTGGGTGGCGCCGCCGTACACGCCCCGCTGCTCGGTGCGGCTGACCTCGACGTCGTCGCCGTGGATCCGCCGGATCAGCGCGATGGTGCCGTGCAGCAGCACGAAGAAGCAGGTCGCCGGCTCGCCCTCGACGTAGACCGGGGTGCCGGCCGCCCGGTTCACCACCCGTCCCTTGTCCGCGAGCAGGTCGAGCTGCTCGTCGTCCAGGCGCTCGAACAGAAACAGGGTACGCAGCTCATCCGGGGTGAGCCGGTCGCCGTCCTCAGCCATGTCGCTCTCCTGTCTGTCTGTCCGGCTCTCCTACTGTCCGGCCAGGTACCGGTGCACCAGCGCCACCGCCGCGGCGCCCTCGCCGACGGCGGACGCGACCCGCTTGAGGCTGTCCGCCCGGACGTCGCCGGCCGCGAACACGCCCGGCAGGCTGGACTCCAGGTGGTACGGGTCGCGGGGCAGCGTCCAGCCGGTCGGCCGCTGCCCGTCGCGTACGAGGTCGGCGCCGGTGACCACGAAGCCGCGCGAGTCTCGGGCGACCGCGTCGCCGAGCCAGTCCGTGCGCGGCTGGGCGCCGATGAAGATGAACAGCGCGGCGGCGTCCGCCGTCCGGGTCTGGCCGGAACGCCCGTCGCACAGGACCAGCCGTTCCAGGTGCCCGTCCCCCTGCGCGGCCATCACCTCGGTGTGCGGGTGCACCTCGATGGTGTCGATCCCCTCGATCTGGTCGATCAGGTAGCGGGACATCGAGCGGCCCAGGTCGCCGGAGCGGATGAGGATGTGCACCCGGCTCGCGTACCGGGAGAAGTAGACCGCGGCCTGGCCGGCCGAGTTCGCGCCGCCGACGATGTAGACCTCCTCGCCCGCGCAGCTCGGCGCCTCGGTGGACGCCGAGCCGTAGTAGATGCCGCGGCCCGTCAGGTCCGCGATGCCGGGCGCCTCGAGCAGCCGGTACGACACCCCGGTGGCCAGGACCACGGAGTGCGCGGCGATCGACGTGCCGTCGGCGAACTTCAGCAGCCGGGTCGGCCCGGCCGCCTCCAGCCCCACCACCTCGCGGGCGGACAGCAGCTCGGCGCCGAACTTCAACGCCTGCCGGCGGGCGCGCTCGGTCAGCTGCGCCCCCGAGACGCCGTCCGGGAAGCCGAGGTAGTTCTCGATCCGGCTGCTCTGGCCCGCCTGGCCGCCGGTGGCCCGCTGCTCGACCAGCACTGTGCGCAGGCCCTCGGACGCGCCGTACACCGACGCACCCAGCCCGGCCGGACCGGCACCGATCACGACCAGGTCGTAGAAGTCGGAGGTCGGGGTGGTGGTCAGGCCGACCTGCGCGGCCAGCTCGGCCTCGCTCGGCGCGACCAGCGGCTTTCCGTCGGGCAACACGACGACCGGTACGTCGTCCGGGGTCAGGCCGGCCGCCTTGAGCAGGCGCCCACCCTCCGGCTCGTCGGCGAGCAGCCACCGGTACGGCACGAGGTTGCGGGCGAGGAAGTCGCGTACCGCGAACGACGGCGCCGACCAGCGGTGCCCCACCACCCGGGTCTCGGTGATCGACGGGTCCGGGGTGGCGATCCACGCGTCCAGCAGGGTGTCGACCACCGGGTACAGCTTCTCCTCCGGCGGGTCCCACGGCTTGAGCAGGTAGTGGTCGAGGTCGACCAGGTTGATGGCGTCGATGGCGGCGTCAGTGTCCGCGTACGCGGTCAGCAGCACCCGCCGGGCACGCGGGAACAGGTCCATCGCCTCTTCGAGGAACTCGATCCCGTTCATCTGCGGCATCCGGTAGTCGGCCAGCATCACCGCGACCTGTTCGCCGCGCAGCTTGATCTCGCGAAGCGCGTCCAGGGCGTCGGGTCCGGACCCGGCGCGCACCACCCGGTACCGGTCGCCGTAGCGGCGGCGGACGTCACGGGCGACCGCGCGGGACACGGCGGGATCGTCATCGACGGTCAGGATCGCCGGGTTCGTCATGGCGTCGGATCAGCACCTTCCGGGCGGGGCGATACGGGCGACCTCAACATGCCATGTTGATCATGAATTCGGCCAGCACAACAGTAACCTGCCGAGTGGGCGATGAGCCATTCACGCGCGGGACGGGCGCCGTGCACGGCCGCTGTCGCGGGTCGTCCGTGATGCCGCCGCAGCGCCGTCCGGCTCGGCGAAACCAGCGCCCCAGCCCGACAAAACGGGCGACGGGTGGCGAACACATGGGTTCCGGCAAGACTATGTGTCCGACGCCTATGTCCCCGGCCCCGGGAGGCTCGTAGGTTCACCGCATGACGATCACGCCGCCCACGACCGCGACCGATCCGGTCACCGAGGTGGTCCGCCTCGACCTGACCGGCCGGACCGCACTGGTCACCGGCGCCGGCAGCGGCATCGGCCGCGCCTGCGCCGTACGCCTGGCCCACGCCGGAGCCCGGTTGGTGGTGGTGGACGTGGACGCCGTGGCCGCGCGGCAGGTCGCGGACGAGATCGGCGGGACCGCGATCGTGGTCGACCTGTCCGACCCGGACGCGGTGGACGGGCTCGACGGCGGGTGCGACGTCCTGGTCAACAACGCCGGGCTCCAGCACGTGGCCGCCCTGCCCGACTTCCCCGCCGACCGTTTCGCGTACATCCAGCGGGTCATGGTCGAGGCGCCGTTCCGGCTGGTACGCCGCGCCCTTCCGCACATGTACGCGCGGGGCTGGGGCCGGGTGGTGAACATCTCGTCGGTCCACGGGCTGCGCGCGTCCCCGTTCAAGGTCGCGTACGTGGCCGCCAAGCACGGGCTGGAGGGCCTGTCCAAGGTCGTCGCGCTGGAAGGCGCCCCGCACGGGGTGACCGCCAACTGCATCAACCCGGGCTACGTGCGCACCCCGCTGGTCGAGGGACAGATCGCCGACCAGGCCGCGACGCACGGGATCGAGGAGGCCGAGGTGGTGGAGAAGATCCTGCTGACCCGGTCGGCGATGAAGCGGCTGATCGAGCCGGCCGAGGTCGCGGAGCTGGTGGCATACCTTTGCTCCCCGGTCGCCGGATTCATCACCGGCGCGTCCCTCTCGCTGGACGGCGGTTGGACCGCGAGCTGACGATGACATCCCTGGACCGGTCCCCGGACCGGCTCGCCGACCCCGGCGAGTCCGGCCGGCCCGTCGCGCCCGGTCGGCCCGTCGCGGCAGGCCGGCCCGTCGCGGCAGGCGGCCGGGACCGGCCCACCCAGAACCCGGGCGAGGCCGGCCGCCGCATAATGGCGCGCATGTCGACCGGCGTGTTTCTCGAGCTCCTCGCCCGCGAGGCGGCCGCGGTCGAGTTCGAGGGGCCGCTGGTGGCGGCGCGGGCCGCCGGTACGCCGGCCGGTGCCCTCGCCGAACTGGAGGACGTCAAACTCCAGGCTCTGCGGGTACGGGCGCTGCTGGAGCGCCGCCGCCGCCGGGAGGAGGAACTGTCCGGGCTGTACGACACCGCGAGCGACCTGGCCGGCCTGCGGGACCTGGACGCGGTGCTGAACGCGATCGTGCACCGGGCCCGCACGCTGCTGGGTGCCGACGTGGCGTACATGACGCTGACCGACCGGGAGCGCGGCGACACGTACATGCGGGTCACCGACGGTTCCATCTCCGCCCGGTTCCAGCGGCTGCGGCTGGGAATGGGGGTCGGCCTCGGCGGCCTGGTCACCCAGACCGCCACGCCGTACGTGACCGCGAACTACAGCCAGGACGAGCGGTTCCGGCACACCAGTGAGATCGATGCCGGTGTCGGCGAGGAGGGCCTGGTCGCGATCCTCGGCGTACCCCTGCGGCTGGGCTCCCACGTGATCGGCGTGCTGTTCGCGGCGAACCGGTCCGAGCGGCCGTTCGCCCGCGAGGAGGTGTCGCTGCTGATCTCGCTGGCCGCGCACGCCGCGGTCGCCATCGACACTGCCCGGCTACTGGCCGAGACGCAGGTCGCGCTCGACGAACTGTCCGCGGCGAACGCGGTGATCCAGGCGCACAGCGCCTCGGTGGAGCGGGCCGCCGCCGCGCACGACCGGATGACCAGCGTGGTGCTGCGCGGCGGTGGCGTGGAGGACGTCGCCACCGCGGTCACCGAGGTGCTGGACGGCGCCCTGGTGGTCCTCGACGCCGACGAGCGGCGGCTGGCCGTCGCCGGCGGGGACGCCGGGCCGGAGTTGGACCAGGTCGCCGAGGCGGTGGCCGCGTCCCGGGCCGAAGGCCGCAGCGTACGGCGCGGCGACGTGTGGGTCGCCGCCGTGGTGGCGGGCGCGGAGAACCTGGGCGCGCTGATCCTGCGCCCGGAGCACCCGCTGGTCGACGCGGACCAGCAGATCCTGGAACGGGCCGCCCAGGTGACCGCGCTGGTGCTGCTGTTCCGCCGTACCGTCGCGGAAGCCGAGGGCCGGGTCCGCGGCGAACTGCTCGACGACCTGATCAGCCGGCCGATCGGCGATCCCGACGCGCTGCGCTCCCGGGCCCGCCGGTTGGGCGTGGACCTGGACGCCCCGCACGTGGTCGTCGCCGTCGGCGAGGCCGTCAACCCGGCCCACCGTCAGCGCTCCTTCTCCTGGGCGGTGAGCTACGCCGCGGCGCACGGCGGGCTGGCCGCGCTCCAGCGCGGGCGGGTGGTGCTGATGCTGCCCGCTCCGGATGCCGGGCCGGTGGCCCGGGAGGTCGCCCGCGACCTCGGGCGGATCCTCGGCGCCGCGGTCACCGCCGGTGGTGCGGGGCCGGCGGTCGGCCCGGACGGGGTGGCCAGCGCGTTCCGGGACGCCGACCGGGCGGCGACCGCACTGGTCGCCCTGGGCCGGGTGGGCGACGGGGCGAGCACCGCCGAGTTGGGCTTCGTCGGGCTGCTGCTCGGCCAGGACCGGGACGTCGCGGGTTTCATCACCAGTACGGTCGGCGCCGTCGTGGACTACGACACGAGGCGGGGTACCGGGCTGGTCAAGACGCTGGAGGCGTACTTCGGCGCGGGGTGCAGCTCGGCCCGGGCGGCGGAGACGCTGCACGTGCACGTCAACACGGTCACCCAGCGGCTGGACCGGATCGGGGCGTTGCTGGGCAGCGACTGGCAGCGTCCGGAGCGTGCCCTGGAGGTCCAGCTCGCCCTGCGGCTGCACCGGTTGCGCGGACCGGCGGACGAACCGGCCTGACGCGCGTCGCATAGGCTGTGCTCCATGGGGGCGGGCGAGACCACACCGTACGTCGATAGGTGCGAATGCATCGGTCGGTCGCCGCAGACCCAACCGGAGATCGTCTCGTTCCACCCGGACCGTCAGGACACCGGGGCGGCCGGCTGGCGGCACCTGCTGGCGCTGATCGATGAGGCGGCCGACGACGGACGGACGACCTTCGCTCCCTTCCGCGAGCTGAGCGCCGCGGAGTCCCGGTCGATCGTCACGTTGCCGCGCTCCATCGCGAAACTGACCTCGGTCACCCACCTGAGCCTGGGCGTCACGAACCTGGTCCGCATCCCACCCGAGATCGGAGCGATGACCAGCCTCGAAACGTTCGACCTCTACATGTCGTACCGGCTGCACTGGTACCCGTATGAGCTGACCCGGTGTGCCCGGCTCCGCGACAGCAAGGTGAGCACCCGCACCCTGTACGGCAACTACAAGCTGCGGCCGCCGTTCCCGCGGCTGCGGCCGGTTGCCGGCGTCGGGCAGGCCGGCCTGATGGCGCTCGACCCGGGCGGGTGGGGCGCGGACACGGTCCGCACCTGCAGCGTCTGCGACGGGCCGGTGGACCGCGAACCGCACCAGGCATGGATCTCCCGTTACGTGGGGACCGACGTGCTCCCGTTACTGGTGAACGCGTGCTCCGCGGACTGCGTGGCCGCGCTGCCGCAGCCGCGCGCCGGTTACGTCCCCACGCCGCACACGGGCGGCCCGGACATCGCGCAGCCGCCCGCGGACTGGTGAGGCACGCCCAGCATCCCGTCCCGTCAACCACAACGAACGGAGCCGACAGTGACAGTCTTCACCGAGCGGGAAGTGGCCTACCTGCGCGAGCAGCGCCTCGGCAGGCTGGCGACCGTGCAGCCGAACGGCACGGTGCAGAACAACCCGGTCGGCTTCGGCTACAACGAAGAATTGCAGACCATCGACATCGGCGGGCACAACATGGCGGCGAGCCAGAAATTCCGCAACGTCGCGGCCGGCTCCGCGGTCGCCTTCGTCGTCGACGACGTCACCCTCGACCCGTGGACCGTGCGCTGCCTGGAAATCCGTGGCGAGGCCGAGACGGTCGCCGAGCCGACCGACTCCGCGTCCCCGATGGGCGGCCCGATCATCCGGATCCACCCGCGCCGCGTCCTCAGCTTCGGCGTCGACCCGGAGGCCGGGCGGCGCACGGTGACCGCCGGGTAGCACCCGGAGGCGTCACCGCCCCGTCGCGTCCGTCGTGCCGGTGGCGCGGTCCGGCACCGGCCGGCGCCCGAGCGCCCGGGTCAGTGCCGCGCCGCGCCGGCCGAGCCCAGCCAGGCCACCCGGGGCGAAGTACACCGCGAGGATGAACACCGCGCCCAGCACGAACAGCGGCTGGGACAGCGGCGCGCGCAGCACGCCGGGCAGGTGCCGGATCGCGCTGGTACCGCCGAGCGACGTGAGGCGCTGGTCCAGATAGGTGTAGAGGATGCCGCCGATGACCGGACCCCACCGGGTGCCGGGGCCGCCCAGTACCGCCATCACCAGCAGCGACAGCGTCAGGTCGGAGGCGGCCAGTGCCGGCGAGGCACCGCCGACCACGAGGGCGTACACCACCCCGCCGAGCGCGGCGAGCCCACCGGACAGCGTGAACGTGACGAGCTTGAACCGGTACGGCGACAGCCCGAGCACGGCCACCCTCCGTTCGTCGTCGCGCAGGCCGGCCAGTACCCGGCCGTAGGGCCCGCGGTCCACCCGGTGCACGACGAACGCGACCACGGCCAGGAACGCCAGCGCGAGCCAGTACAGGTTGACTGTGTTGGCCACGCCGACCAGGAACCCGGGCAGCCGGGAACCGTCCATCGGCAGGCCCTCCTCGCCGCCGGTCAGCCCGCCCGGATCGCGCTGGGTCAGGATCGAACCGACCTGCGCGAAGGCCAGCGTCACCATGGCGAAGGCGATGCCGGTGGTGCGCAGGGCCACCGAGCCAAGCAGCGCGGCCAGCGCGGCACCGCCCAGGGCGGCCGCCGGCACCGCGGCCCACAGCGGCCAGTGCGCGTGGGTCACCAGGATGTCGACGCCGTACGCCCCGACGGCCAGGTAGAGCGCGTGCCCGAAGGAGAGCAGCCCGGCCCGGCCGAACAACAGGTCGTACCCGGCGGCCAGCCCGCCGAACACCAGGCACAGGGCCAGCAGCTGGAGCGTGCCCGGCGAGTTGAGCGGGCCGTCGAAGACTCCGGGAATGTCCACTGTGGACCACGGGAGCACCGCCGCCACGACGAGGACGACCAGCGGCAGCACGGCCCGGGCCAGCCGGCGCAGCGGCGGGCGGGCCGGGGACGCGTATGGAGTACCGGCGGCGGGCGGTGGGGCGGCCGTCTCGGGAACGGGCGGTGCGGCGGGACTCGAACTCTGGCTCACGTGGCTGCCCTCCCCGCGATGCCGGCGGGACGGACCAGCAGCACGACCGCGAGCAGCGCGACCACGCAGATGTCCCCGGCCCCGGCGGTGCCGTAGTAGTTGACGAACTGCTGAAGCAGCCCGACCGCGACCGCCGCGTAGGCCGACCCGGTCACCGAACCCATCCCGCCGATGACCACCACGATGAACGCGAAGATGAGCAGCGAGGCGCCCTGACCCGGGGACACCGAGCCGAAGTAGACGCCGCCCAGCGCGCCGGCCAGCCCGGCCAGCGCCCCGCCGATCGCGAACACCAGGGTGAACGCGCGGCGGACGTCGATGCCCAGCGCGCTGACCATGGCCCGGTTCTCGACGCCGGCGCGGATCACCAGGCCGTACCGGGTGAACCGGAGGAACGCGAGCAGCCCGGCGAGCACGACGACCGCGACGCCGATCAGCAGCAGCCGGTCGTTGGGTACGTCGGCGCCGAGCACCCGGGTCACCTTCTGTGTCCACTGTGGACTCGGGTACCGGCGCGGATCCGCACCCCATCCCGCCTGGAGCAGGGCGACGCCGGCCAGCGACAGCCCGACGGTGACGAGTACCTGTTCGGTCGGGCGCCGGTACAACGGGCGGATCAGCACCAGCTCGACCAGGCCGCCGACGGCGGCGCCGCAGGCGACGCCGAACAATACCGCGACCGGGAAACCCCACGGCCCGGACAGCCGCCCACCGGCCCACCAGGTGGCGTAGGCGCCGACCGAGAGGAACAACCCGTGCGCGAAGTTGAGCACGTCGGCGAGGCCGAAGACCAGCGAGAGGCCGGACGCGATGAGGAAGTAGAGCGCGCCCAGGCCGAGGCCGGTCAGGGCAAGCAGCACGACGGTACCCATCAGTGGTCCCCTCTGCGACTACTCTGGCTCGGCGCGTCTGATGCCGCGCCGCGACCCAGACCAGTCGACCCAACACCGAGGAGGGAGCGGGTGCGGTCGGCGTCGCCGAGCAGGTCGGCGGCCTCCCCCTGCCAGGCGACCCGGCCGGCGGCCAGCACCACGGCGGTACCGGCCAGCCGCCGCACCACGGCGAGGTTCTGCTCGACGAGCAGGATCGGTACCCGCTGGGCCACCTGGGCCAGCACCGCGGTCACCTCCGCGACCACCTTCGGCGCCAGGCCCTTGGTCGGCTCGTCGATCAGCAGCAGCCGGTTCGGGTTGAGCAGCAGGCGGCCGATCGCCACCATCTGCTGCTGCCCGCCGGACAGCGTGCCGGCCCGCTGCCGGGCCCGGGTGCGCAGTTCGGGAAACAGCGAGTAGACGGTGTCGTAGTCCGGATCCGGTACCCGGCAGGCCAGCCGCAGGTTCTCCGCGACGGACAGGCCGGCGAAGACGCACCGGTCCTCCGGCACGTACCCGAGGCCGGCGCGGACCAGCCGGTGGGTGGGCCGGCCCAGCACCGGCTCTCCGTCGACGGTGACCGAACCGGTGGCCGGCAGCTCGCCGAGGATGGCGCGCAGCGTACTGGTCTTGCCCACGCCGTTGCGGCCGAGCAACGCGGTGACCCCGGTGCCTTCGACCCCGAAGGTGACGCCCTGAAGGATGTGCGAGCCGCCGATCCACGCGGACAGGTCGCGCACGTCGAGCATCACAGCTCCTCCCCCAGGTACGCCTCCTGGACCGTCGGGTCCGCCATCACGGCGGCCGGGGTGTCGCAGATCAGCAGCGCGCCGTGGTGCATCACGGCCACCCGGTCGGCCAGGTCGAGCACGACGTCCATGTGGTGCTCCACCATCAGCACGCTGCGCCCGCGCGTGGCGGTCAGGGACCGGATCACCTCGACGAGGGCCGGCACGTCCGCGGCGGACACGCCGGCCATCGGCTCGTCGAGCAGCAGGACGGTCGGCTCGCCGGCGAGCAGGAGAGCGATTTCCAGCTTGCGTTTCTCGCCGTGGGCCAGCGTGCCCGCCGGGTCACCGCGACGCGCCGCGAGCAGGACCTGGGCGAGGATCTCGTCGGCGACCCCGGCCACAGCACGGTCGGCGGCCGGGCGCGGCCAGGCCCGCATCGAGCCACCCCGGTGTGCCTGTACCGCCAGCCGGACGTTCTCCGCGACGGACAGCGAGCCAAAGACGGACGACGACTGGAAGGTGCGGCCGAGGCCGAGCCTGGCCCGGCGGTGTACCGGCAGCCGGGTGACGTCAGTGCCGCCGAGCCGCACCCGGCCGCCGGTGGCCCGGCGCAGCCCGGACACGAGATTGAACAGCGAGGTCTTGCCGGCGCCGTTGGGCCCGATGACCGCCACGAACTCGCCCCGGGCGACCGACAAGGACACTCCGTCCACGATGGACAGTCCGCCCACCCGCCACGACAGGCCCTCGATGGCCAGTGCGGCGGGAGCGCCGTTCGCGCTCCCGCCCGCACCGCCGGCGGCGGCCACGGCGCCGACCGCCACGACTCAGCCCTTCATCGCCACGGCTGGCGGCGCCGTGTCGTTCGGGTCGATCGCCTTGACCAGGGTCGCGGTCATGCTGGAACCGGAGCCGCTGAGCTTGGCCTGGAACATCGGCTGGAGCAGCGCGTGGTCGTCGGCCCGGACGGTCAGCTTGCCCTTCACCGAGTCGAAGCTGTACCCCTCCAGCGCCTTGACCATCGCGTCAACGTCGTCCCCGCCGGCCTGGACCGCGTGCACGATCATCTGGGCCGCCGAGAATCCGTCCGGGTCGAACAGGTCCACCGTGCCGCCCGGTACCGCCTGCTTGAGCGCCTTCTCCGCGGCGTTGTCCGTGGCCCCGTCGAAGTAGTGCGCCAGGAAGTTGATCTTCGCGCCCGCCGCCCCGAACGTCGGCCACGACGCCCGGATGTCGAGCCCGGTCACCACCGTCGTGCTGGCCAGTACGCCCTGCTGGTCCAGTGCCTGCCACATCGCGCTGGCCGTGGTGCCGGCCCACGCGACGAACAACAGGTCCGGCTTCGCGGACTTGGCCTGGCTGGCGAACGGGGTGAAGTCGGTCGCGTTGGCCGGCACCGCGATGCTGGTGACGGTCGCGCCGGCCTTGCCCATGACCGCCTTGACGGCGTCCACATTGGACTTGCCGAACGCCGAGTCCTGCGCGAACACCAGCACCTTCTTACCGGTGGCGGCGTCGCCGATGAACGACTGCGCGGTCAGCACGTCCTGGTAGGACTGGCGGCCGGAGCGGAACGTGTACTTGTTGACTCCGGTGACCGCGTCGGTGGCGGCCGGCCCGGAGATGAACAGCACCTTGTTCTGTGCCGCCAGCGGGGCCACCTGCAGTGCCACGCCGGAGGCCGTCGAGCCGGCCAGAATCTTGTAGCCCTTGCCGATCAGGTCCTTCGCCGCCGACACCGCCTTCGCCGGGTCCCCGGCGTCGTCGGAGTAGGTCACGTTCAGCGGCCGGTCGCCTATCTTGTTGGTGCCCTGTGTCGCGTATGCCAGGCCGGCCTTGAAGCCGTCCACGTATTCCTGCCCGTAGCTGGCGAGTGCGCCAGTCTGCGAGTAGACGATGCCGATGTTCACCGGGGCGCTCGACCCGGCGGTGGAACCGCCGCTCGCCGCCTGTTTCGGGCTTCCACAGGCGGCTACCGCGAGTACCGCCGCGGCAGCAGCCACCGAGCCGGCGAGCAGCCGGCGCCGGGATGTCCGTACCGCACCCATGAGACGCCTCCCACCTCACACGCCGATGTTGTCCAGCACACGTTAGGGCGGTGGTTGGTCGGCAACCATGTGTGCGACATCCACAAGTGGCGGGTCCGAGGTGGGTGCGGCCTACGGGATGTGTGCCGCGACGGCCTGCGCGCCGGCCGGTTCGAGCAGGATCGTGTAGTGGTTGACGTCGGGTACGTGGTGGACGTCCACCCGGCCGCGATCCACCCCGGTCTCGTCGAGCCGCCGCTCGTCGTACAGGCCCTGGTCCTCGTTGAGCATGCCGCGCTGCGCGTACAGCAGGGTCACCGGGCAGGAGACCTTGTGCACCGCGTCGATCGTGTCGCGGTCCAGCAGGGTGTCCGTCGCGTCCGCGCGGATCGCCGGCAGGACGCACGAGGAGCGCAGCCGGGGCGGCTCGCCGATCAGGTCGCGCAGCAGGTACGGCTCGATGTCGGGACGCCACCACGGGCCGATCGCCGGATGCCGCCGCCAGAAGTCGAGGTAGTCGCCGGTGCTGGCGAAGTCCATGGACAGCCGCCGCAGGGCCGGGCCGATGACCGCGTCGAGGATGGCGTCGATGTCGTCGCCCTCCGGTACCCGCAGCGCCACCCCGCCGTCCACCAGCAGCACACTCTCCACTCGGTCCGGATGGCGCAGCGCGGCGAGCGCGGCCACGAAGCCGCCCATCGAGTGGCCGACCACCGGTGCCCGGTCGACGCCGAGGAAGTCCAGTACCGCGACCAGGTCGTCGGCGTGCGCGGCGAGCCCGTACGGGCCGGGCAGGTCCCGGCTGTCGGCTCGGCCGCGCAGGTCGGGGGCGACCAGCGACACCCGGCCGGCCAGCGTACGCGCGACCTGGCTCCAGGCCAGCGCGTTGGCGGTGATCCCGTGTACCGCGAGCACGGTCCGGCCGGCGCCCGGGAAGCGGCAGGTCGCCAGGTGGCCGCCGGGAACCGGTACCTCAAGTTCCTCGATGTCCATCACATGCCCCTCCGAACGCATGACCGCAGCCGCCATCACACCCTTGGCGAGTGCCCAGGATCCGCCGGCCGTAGGCTATGCCCCCGGTACCGACCGGACCACGGGTACCGCCGCCACATGGCGACGGCGGGATATGGGGTGGGCCCACATTGCCTCCCGACCCGGGGCCGACGACACCGCCGGGCCCCGGGTTGTGTGGCCGGCAACCATTACCCGCCATCGATGCCGTGACTAGCCTGCGACTCACCCATCCGTGGCTGCCACCACGTCCCGTCCCAGGGAGGCACCATGCGCAGACAACACCGCCTGTTCGTCGCGGCCCTGGCGTGCGCCGGCACGCTGGCGGTCGCCGCCACCGTCCCGCTGGTCGCGGCGCCGGCCCAGGCCGCGGCCACACTCACCCAGGTCACCGGGTTCGGGTCGAACCCGGGCGCGCTCGGCATGTACAGCTACGTCCCCACCGGCCTGCCGTCCGGCGCTCCGCTGGTGGTCGCGCTGCACGGCTGCACCCAGAGCGCGTCCGACTACTACACCAACGCCGGCTGGCCGAAATACGCGGACCTGTACCACTTCGCCCTGGTGTTCCCGCAACAGAGTTCGGCGAACAACTCCACGTCCTGCTTCAACTGGTTCCAGACCGGTGACTACAAGCGCGGGCAGGGCGAGGCGCTGTCCATCAAGCAGATGGTGGACTACGCGGTCGCCCACTACGGCTCCGACGCCCACCGGGTGTACGTGACCGGGCTGTCGGCGGGCGGTGCGATGACGGCCGTCATGCTGGCCGACTACCCCGACGTGTTCGCCGGAGGCGCCATCATCGGCGGCATCCCGTACGCCTGCGCCACCGACCTGACCAGCGGCCTGACCTGTGAGTACAGCGCGACGAGCAAGACCCCGGCGCAGTGGGGCGACCTGGTACGCGGGGCGGACCCCGGCTACTCCGGGCCGTGGCCCCGGGTCGCCGTCTGGTACGGCACCTCCGACGCCATCGTGAACCCGGCGAACGCGACCGAGTCGCGGGACCAGTGGACCAATGTCTGGGGCATCTCCCAGACGCCCAGCTCCACCACCACCCTGCCGGGCAGCACCACCCTGCAGAACTACAACGACTCGTCCGGCAAGCCGGCCGTGCAGCTGTACGCCGTGCAGGGCATCGGCCACGGTACGCCGGTGAACCCGGGCAGCGGCGTCGACCAGTGCGGCGCCACCGGCACGTACTACCTCAAGTCGCTCTGCTCGTCGTACTACATCGCCCAGTTCTGGGGACTGGCCGGCGGCTCGTCGAGCCCGACCACGCCCCCGACGAGCGCGAGCCCGACGCCGTCGGCGCCGGCGAGCCCGACCCCGACGCCGACCCAGACGGCGAACGGCCCGTGCTTCACCGACAACAACTACAACCAGACGGCGGCCGGCCGCGCACACCAGTCCGGCGGGTACGTCTACGCCAACGGCTCCAACCAGGCGATGGGGCTGTGGAACGTGTTCACCACCCACACCCTGCGCCAGACCG
The DNA here is from genome assembly GCF_016862975.1 of Rugosimonospora africana. Taxonomy (GTDB): domain Bacteria; phylum Actinomycetota; class Actinomycetes; order Mycobacteriales; family Micromonosporaceae; genus Rugosimonospora; species Rugosimonospora africana. The sequence goes on along the minus strand of NZ_BONZ01000027.1, from coordinate 10,412 downwards.
GATCGAACTACTACGTCCTGGCCGACGGCCAGTGCTGACCCGACGGCCAGTGTTGATGCGACCGACAGTGTTGACGCGACCGACAGTGCCGACCCGACGCGCAGTGCCGACCGGTGACGACCGGCGTGCGGCGGCCCGCTAGGTGACCGCGATCAGGGCAGCGGCGAGCAAGACCGGCACCGCCGCCCTGATCAGCCGGGACCGCCTAATGGACTGCCGATCTAGCCAGCTGGTCCTGGTCCGTCTCGATCGGGTTGCTGGCCGAGGTGAGCGCGAACAGGTTCTCCTCCTCCTCGGCGAAGTGCAGGCGCAGGATGGCGTCCAGGCCGTACAGGGTGGCCAGCAGGTCGGGTACCTGCTCGGCCTCCAGCCGGGAGTCCGACGTCAGGCACAGGTGCCCGTCCACCCGGTCGACCAACCGCCGGATCTCGGTGTGTGCGCGGCTCATCGTCGCGGTCGTCTCCGGCCCCACCTGGCCGGCCAGTTGCGGGTACAACCGCTGCTCCTCGGCCTCGTCGTGGCTGATGATCTGGCGGCTGAGCCGCTGGTACGCGTCGCGCAGCGCGTCCACGCACATCGCCCCGTCGTGCTCCATGGCGACCAGGTCGGCGGTGCTGCGCAACCGGATCAGCGCGTCGCGCAGCTTCTCGTGCTCGACGGTGAACTGGTCGATCAGCTCGTCGGTGCTGGTCGGCAACCGCCGCCGGCGCACTCCCCCGATCAACGCGGCCAGCGCGCCGCCGATGACCAGTACCTCGATGCCCTCCCGCACCAGCGCGCCGGCCACCGGTACCAGCAGCCCGGTCATCGCGATCGCCATGGCGGTGAGCACGAGCACCATCCCGGCCGCCGCGGTACGAAACCCGATCCGCCGGCTGTACCGGGCCAGTTCGACCGCGTCGCCCAGCCGGTCGAGCCGGTCCACGGTCAGCACCGCGTCGGCCGCCTCGGCGGACGCGCTCGCCCCGGTCGCGCCCAGCGCGACACCGACGTGTGCGGCGGACAGGGCCGGCCCGTCCTGTACCCCGTCGCCGACCATCACGGTCACCGCGCGCTGCGACTCGGCCCGTACCCGGTCGACCTTCTGCTCGACGTCGGCGCCCGCGACGACGTCGTCGACGCCGACCATCCGGCCCATCTCACCGGCGACCTGCGGCCGGTCCCCGGTGACCATGACCAGCCGGGTCAGGCCCGACTCCCGCAGCCGGCGCACGTTGCGCCGGGCGTCCGAACGCACCGGATCCTGGATCAGCAGGGCGCCGGAGGGCTTGTCGTCCACGCTCACCCAGACCACCGCCGCGCCGTCCAGCTCGGCGCGGTTGCGCTCCTGCTCCGCCCACGGGGCCAGGTCACCGTCCAACTGCCCGACCCACACCGACCGGCCGTCGACCCGGCCGCTGATGCCGCGGCCGTTGTCCTCGCGGACGTCCTCCGGTGCGGCCAGCTCGAGCCCGCGCCGGGCCGCCTCGGCCACTACAGCCCCGGCGAGCGGGTGGTGGGAGAACTGCTCGACCGAGGCGGCCAGCCGCAGGGTCTCCTCCAGGTCGGCGTCCGGAGCGCTGACCATCTCCGTGGCCTTCGGCCGGCCGAGGCTCAGCGTGCCGCGCTTGTCGATGAATACCGTGCCGGCCCGCCCCAACCGCTCCAGCACGGCGCCGTCGCGCACCACAAGGCCGCGGTGCGCCGACCGGGACAGCCCGCAGACGATGGCGATCGGCGCGGCGAGCAGCAGCGGCCCGGGGGTCGCCACCACGAGTACCGCCACGGCGCGGGTGAACGCGCCGCCGATCGCCCAGGCGAGCCCGGCCAGCAGGAGCGTGAACGGCACGAACACGATGGCGTACCGGTCGGCCAGCCGGACCATCGGCGCGCGCCGGCTGGTCGCCTGCCGGGCCAGCCGCACGATGCTCGCGTAGGTGCTCTGGGCGGCGGTGGACGTGGCCCGCATGCTGAACGCCGGCCCGACGTTGATCGCGCCACTGGCCACCCGCTCCCCGGGAGCCCGTTCGATCGGCTCCCGCTCGCCGGTGACCGCGAACTCGTCGAGTACCGCCGTCTCCTCGGCGAAGCCGTCCACCGGCACGACGTCGCGGTGGTACACGACGAGGCGGTCGTCCGGGCGCACGGCGTCCAGCTCGACCATCTCCTCCTCGCCCTGGCCGTCGTGCCGGCGCGCGAAGCTGGGCGCCTGGTCGACCAGTGCCCGCAGGTCGCGCGACGCCCAGCCGCGCGCGTACGACTCCAGTGCCGCGCCCAGTACCAGCAGCAGCGCGACCAGCGCGCCGGCGCCGTACTGGGCGACGCCCAGCGTGCCGGCCAGCGCCAGTACGGCGATCACGTCGACCCCGATCCTGCGCCGCATCAGCGACACGGCCATCCACGCGATCGCGGGCAGCAGCCCGCCCGCGGTGGCCACGATCCACGCGATGTCGGCCGAGCCGAAGCGGCCGGCGAGCCGGAACCCGGCCCCCGCGATGGTGGCCGCGATGATTCCGGTCAGCAGGGCCCACTCCCACCACAGCCCGTGCCACCGGGACTCATCGGCAATGCTTCGGATCACGCCGCTTCTCATCACGCTGTTTCGCATCACGCCGCTTCTCACCACACCGCTTCCTCGGTTCATGACACCGCCCCCTCGGTTCACGCCTGGCCGCGCCGGCGGCCTGGTGCGCGCGTCGCCGGAGCCCACCGTGCCCCGGCGGCGCGGGCGGTGTGCCCGCCCGGCCGCGCGCCGTCGTCGTTGCCTGTGCTTTGTCGGACTCGCTGGTGCGCCGGTCGCCACGACTACCGGCGCAGGTACTCGGCGAACCAGTCGCGGGCCAGTTCGGCGACCCGCTCCAGCGCACCGGGTTCCTCAAAGAGATGGGTGGCCTCCGGCACCACGTCGAGCCGGTTGGGGCCGCGCAGTTGGGCCTGCGCCTGCCGGTTGAGCTCGATCACCTCGGTGTCCAGCCCGCCGACGATGAGCAGTGTCGGCGCCTGCACCTCGGCCAGGCGCGGGCCGGCCAGGTCGGGCCGGCCGCCCCGGGACACCACCGCCGCGACGCGGGCGCCCGGTCGCGCCGCCGCGGACAGCGCCGCGGCCGCGCCGGTACTCGCGCCGAACAGGCCGATCACCGCGTCGCCGCCGGCCGGTTCGCCGCGCAGCCACTCGATCGCCCCGCCCAGCCGCTCGGCGAGCAGGTCGATGTCGAACACGTTGGCCCGGTCGGCCTCCTCCCCCTCGGTGAGCAGGTCGAGCAGCAGGGTGCCGAGGCCCGCGTCATTCAGCAGCCTCGCCACGAACGTGTTGCGCGGGCTGGCCCGGCTGCTGCCGCTGCCGTGCGCGAACACCACGACGCCGGTGGCACCGGCCGGCACCATCAGGTGCCCGGGCAGCGCCACGGTGCCGGTGGTCACGGTGACCTCGGCGTCCATCGCGGCGCGGGTACCGGTCATCGATCCGGCCGCGGCATCCTTGCCGGCCAGCGCACGATCGTCCCGCCGGCTGAGCAGGTCCGTCACCCGGTCGTCGCCGACCTGCTCGAAGTCGTCGTACCAGGCGCTGATCGCGGCGAACCGGTCGGACGCGGTCACGTACACCACCTCGTCGGCGGCGTGCCGCAGCACCGGCAGGACGTCGGTGGCGACCACCGGTACGGCCAGAACCACCCGCGCCGCGCCGCGGACCCGGGCCACCTGGCACGCCGCCCGGGCGCTGGACCCGGTGGCCACACCGTCGTCGATGACCACAGCGGTACGGCCGGTCAACCGCACTCCCGGCCGCCCCTCGCGCAGCCGCGCCCGCTGCCGGTCGAGTTCGGCCCGTTCGGCCTGCTCCACCTCGGCCAGCTCACCGGCGCTCGGCGCGAGGCGGCTGAGCACGTCGTCCTCCACCACGCGTACGCCGTCCTCGCCGATCGCGCCCATCGCCAGTTCGGGTTGGCCGGGGGCACCTAGCTTGCGTACCACCAGGATGTCCAGCGACGCGTCCAGCGCGTCGGCCACCTTCGCCGCGACCGGCACGCCGCCACGGGTGAGCCCGAGGACCACCACGTCGTGGCCGCGCAGGTCCTCCAGTCGCTGTGCCAGCTGCGCGCCGGCATCCTCCCGATCGGCGAACGTCATCGCCTCACCTCGTTTCACGACTGTGCGACCCGCGGCCGGGTCAGGGATTCTTGACGCAGCCGAGCACGATCTTCGAGCCGTGCTGCCGCATCTGCCCGGCCGGCGGCGTCTGACGCGCCACGGTCCAGTGCTCAGGGATCAGGACCACGATGTGGCCGTCGACGGTATTCAGGTCGATGTTGTGGAACCCCAACCCTCGCAGCGTGTCCAGTGCGGTGGACGCGTTCTGCCCGACCACGTTGGGTATCGCCGTGCGGGTCGGGGTCGGGGACGGCCGCGCGGGCGGGTCGTGCTGCTCTGCCGAGCCGACGCAGCCCGCGACGCCGGCCACGGCCAGGGCGGCCGAGACGACGAGGACGGGCAGTCGCGGCACGAATCGCGGCATGGTGCTTCAACCTTCTGTGTTCCGCGCCGGCCGGTCGCCAGCGCGGGCGACGCCCTCATGATGGCAGTCGGGGCGCCGCCCGCGTCCCGGATCCAGCCGGGAATCCCCTTATCGCGGGCCGTTTCCGCGATGTCCGCCGGCCGAAAGCCGGACACCGCGGGACATGCGGCATGGCCGCACGCGATCGGTCCGGGAAGCGACACGGGAAACGTGGCCGCTCAACCGACGCTCAACCGCCCAGCGACCGCACCTCGTTCATGATGGTCTCGACCTGAGCACCGCCGTGGATCGGGTAGTTGGTCGCGCCGAGGTAGCCCCACCAGTCCCAGCAGCCGTACGGGTTGACAGCGCTCGCGGTCGCCTGCGGGTACAGGACGATCATCGCGTTGGTGTCTGCGTACTGGTTGAGGTTGGCGTCGTCCACGAAGGCGGTGCCGACCGCGTCGTACCCCTGGGAGCAGCCGTGCAGCGCGACCATCAGCTTGCAGGTCGCGCCCGCCGCGCAGGAGGCCGGCACGTAGACGAAACCCTTGCTGCCCATGGACAGCCCGGCCGGATTGCCGCCGACCGCGTAGCCGCTCTGGTTGAACCGGGTCAGGGTACCGGACAGCGCTCCGGTGTTCGGCGCGGTGACCCCGCCGAACAGCTTGCCCAGGAACGCGTTCTCCACGTCTGTACCGCAGTTGTCCAGGTACGGCGAGGCGGTGGCGGTGCAGCCGAGCGGCCCGTACGGGGTGACCCAGGAGTGGCCGGCCGGCCCGGTCACGTACTGCACGCTCGCGCCGAAGTGCCGGTAGAAGCTGGCCAGGTCGCTGGTGAGGCTGCCGGCGACGGTGGAGTCGGCGGTGCCGTGGTACACGTACACCGGCTGGCCGGACAGGTTCCCGATCGGGTCGATCCACCGGTACCCGGACCACAGCGAGGCGTCGGCCTCCAGCGTGGGCAGGTAGTCCGGCCAGAGGTTCTGCCCGCAGCCGTAGACCGCCTGGCTGGCATTGTTCTGCGCGCAGTAGTACGGGCCGGCGGCGAAGATGGCCGCACCGCGGATCCGGCTGGAGTACGCCACCTGGAGCTGGGTGGCCATGTACCCGCCGGAGGAGACTCCGCTGACGTACACCCCGGAGATGTGGTAAGCCCGCAGCGTTCCGTCCACGGGTGGGACGGCCGACGGACCGGCGGCCGGGGCCGGTGCGGCCAGGCCGAGCAGGACGAGCAGCGCCGTGACGGTGGCGGCGCCGATGCGTGGGAGTGGCTTCATGTGCGCCACGCTAGGGACGGCCGCCCGCGCCGGGCGACGGCCGGCCACCACACCTTTGCATGCGTCGATATGGCGGCCGGCCCCACGCGCCCGTCCCGGCCCGGCTGGGCGGCGCCACCCAGCCGGGCGTGCGGCCGGCAATCCCACGCAGCCGGGCGTGCGGCCGGCAATCCCGCCGAGCCGGGTCGTGCCGCCGGCGTTCCGGCTCAGCCGGGCGTGTCGGCGACCACGATGCGGTCGATATCCGGCCCGTAGGCGCCCGGATTGGCGAACTCGATAGTGTTGGTGCCGGCCGAGAGTGGCAGCGACACCGTCATCGTGCCCAGCGTGTTGAAGTCGCCGGTGGTGGTGTCGGTCAGCGTCTGCGGCGTCCCGCCGTCCGCGCTGACCATCACCTGGCGCGGCGGAGTCGAGCCGTCGAGGTACGCGATCGTCACCCGGTACTCGCCGGCCACCGGCACGGTCACGCCGGTAAAGGTCAGCGTGCCGCCGTTGCCGATGAAGCCGACCTTCTGGCCGCCCGAGCAGGCGGTGCAGTTGCTCACCTTGGCACCGCCGGCCAGGGTGTTGGTGGCCGCCTCGGCCTCGTACGAGACCGGCCCGGGACCGTCCGCCGTGTCCTTGACGGTGAACGTGTGGAACACCGCCTGGGCCGGGTTGCCGGTGGCGTGCGCGGTGACGAACATGCCGGCGTCCTGGGTGTCCGCCTGGCCCGGCACGGTCGCGGTGCCCACCGTGGCCCAGGTGCTGCCGTCCGTCGAGTAGTACCCGGTGTAGGCCGCCCCGTCGCGGACCAGCTTGAGCCACACCGGCACCCGGTCGGCGATGGTGCCGTTGGGCGGCGTCACCGCGTTGATGTGCGTACCGCCGTTGTTGTTCCACTCCAGCTGGATGCCGCCGGACGGGGACTCGAACAGGATCACGCCCTCCGGGCCGGTTCCGGACGCGGTCATGTCGTCGCGCACCAGGATGCCGGCCTTGCCGTACCCGCTGAGGTTCTGCTGCGAGGCCACCTGGGTCTCGACGGTGGCCGTGGTGCCCACCGCGCCGGCCAGGTACGTGGTGCTGTAGCTGTCGCTGCTGGAGTACAGGTCGGCGCCGGCGCCGGAGATGCCGAACTGGTCGCCGCCCTGGGCGAACGAGGCCGGCGCGTCGGTCGCCGAGGAGAACGTGCGGTACGGCGCCGACACCGAGGATCCGGTGGTGACCGTCGCGGTCGCGCTGACCTTCTGCGGGATCAGCAGGTGCCACCGGTAGTCGGCGGTACCGGTGACCGTGTCGGTCTGGAACAACGTGGCCGGCGGCGGCGCGACCAGCTCGAACGTCGCCTGTACCGTGGCCCCGGCCGCCACGCTGCCAAACGACGTGGCCGAGGTCGGCCTGACCGTCCACCCGGCCGGCGCGGCCAGGCCCAGCTTCGCCAGCTGCACCGGCTGGACACCGCCGTTCGTGAACGACTCGGTCGCGGTCACCGGCTGCCCGGCGACGGCGCTGGACAGCCCGCCGACGACGAGCGTGGTGGCCGGCGGCGCGAGGAACGTCAGCTTGCTGGGTGCGACGCGCAGCAGCACGACGCCGTGCGCCGGCACGTCGGCGGAGATGGTCGGGCCGCTCTCCGTCACCTGGTGCGACCACAGGTCGGTCCGCAGGTACCCGGGGGCGGACGGCAGCCCGACCGCGGTCGCCGTGGTGGACACCACCTGCGTGGCGTTGCCGGTGTTGAAGAGTCCGACGACGACCCGGCCGTCCCGCTCGGTCTTGGCGAACACCTGCTGGGTCGAGCTGTTCACGACCCGGGACGCGTCGATGCCGTCCTGGTCGACGGCGAGCACGTCGCGGTTCTTCAGCAACGACAGGTCGGTCGGGTCGAGGTCGGTCAGGTCGGTGCCCAGGATCAGCGGCGAGGCGGCCAGCGACCACAGGCTCATCTGGGTCCTGCGCTCGTCGAGGGTCAACCCGTCGCCGGCGCCGTTGCCGATCTCCAGGGAGTCGTAGTCGTTGTACCCGCCCGGGCCGCCGTACGGTTGCCAGCTGGCCACCTGGTTGAACCGGGAGCTGACGCTGCTCCAGCTGGTCAGCGGGTAGCTGCTGCCACCGGACTCGCAGCTGTAACACTCGATGTCGCCGCCGGTGCGCCAACCGTTGGCGTACTGCTTCCAGGTCGCGGCGCCGGAGATGGCCAGGCTGTTGGACAACTCGAGGTGGATCGGGCGGCCGGTCTGCCGCAGCGCCGCCGACCACGCCTGGATGTCGGGGACATCGCTGGTGCCGACTCCGTCAATCTTGACGTAGTCCACGCCCCACGAGGCGAACTGATTGGCCCACGAGTTCACGAACTCCTGCGCGCCGGGCTTGGTGTAGTCGATGCCGACCATGCCCTTGCAGTTGTAGTTCTTCTCCGCCGCCGTGGTGGCGATGTCACCGGCGTGGTAACTCGTGCCCTCGATCGCGGTGTTCTGCGCGACCGCCTGGGCGGAGATGCCGGGGGTCACGTAGATGCCGAACCTGAGGCCATCGGCGTGCACGTGGTCGGCGACGACCTTGATGCCATCGGTCGATCCGCTGGGCGGGAACTTGGTCGCGTCGATGACCCAGCGGCCGTACTGGTCGACGTTCGGCCCCTGGCTGCCCGGGCACTGGTACCAGAAGTCATCGACGTTGACGTACTGGAAGCCCACCTTCGCCAGGCCGCTGTCGCGCATCGCGTCGGCCTGCGCCTCGATGTTCGCCGCGGTCGGGTTGTGCCGGATGAAGCTCCAACTGCTCCAGCCGAGCACCGGGGTCGACCCGACCCCGTTGTCCTGCGCGCTCGCGACCGGCGCGGTCGCGACGATGGCCAGGACGGCGACCGGGACCGCGAGCACCGCCGCGGCCAGGCCCCGCGCCAACCTTCTCATGGGGTGACCCTCCGTTCCGCATGGCGGCGCGACCCGGCGTTCGATATTGGACGAAAAAGCGGGAGGCGCCGCCGGATCCGCCCTTTGGCGGAGGCGAGCACTCCCCTTCACACTCGGCCGGCCGCGGACCGCACAGGATTGTTGAGAAACGCTGAGAGATGTGCGGATCTGTTGATGTCCTGCAACGTAACGTGCAGGCTGCCTGACAATCAAGAAATCAAACAGGGTATTCCGCCACGCGGAGAAGGGGCCGGGCTTCGACCCGTCGCGGTGGCCTCACCCGTTCTGGGTGATGCTCGATGACCCCTCGGCAAGGCAGGCTGCGGAAAGGCGCGCGTGCACGGGAGGGGGCGCCAGCATGCCGGATCCGATCGACGATTTCTTCGCCGCGCTCGGCCGGTCCGGTCATGTCCCCCTGCTCGCCCGCTTCACCGGCTCCATGCGCTTCGAACTGCGGGCGAACGGCGAGACACAGCGGTGGCGTGTGGGCATCGACAACGGGAACATCCGGGTGACCCGGGACGGCGAGGGTTCGGTCGACGCCGTCATCAGCGGCGAGCGCGCGCTGCTCGTTCCGATCGTCCGGGGCCGGATGCGCCCTCTCTGCGCGTTCCTGCGTAACGAGATCGCGGTCACCGGCGAGTTCCGGATGCTGCTCGTCCTGGAGCGGCTGCTGCCCGGGCCGTCCGGGCGGGATCCACGCGATCTGGTCGCGGGGCGGCGGGAACGGGAGTCCTCCTCTCCGGACGGCGGCGAAGGGCGCGACCGTGCCGCGGTGAGCGGGCGGCGCCCGTGAGCGAACTGGTCCGCGTCCTCGACGGCAATACGTTCGTGGTCAGCGACGCCAACGGCGACATCATCGCGTCCGGCTCCACCCCGACCGGGATGTTCTCGTACGACACCCGGTTCCTGTCCACCTGGTTGCTGACCGTCGACGGCCAGCGGCTGCAGGCGTTGTCGCTCGACGACCTCCAGTACTACGAGACCCGCTTCTTTCTGGTACCGGGCGCGCCGACGCACTACGTCGACTCGACCATCTCCATCATCCGGGAGCGGACCATCACCGCGAACCTCGACGAGAAGCTGACCGTCTTCAACCACGACCGCAAGCCGGCGCGGGTCACCGTCCGGCTCGATGTCGACTGCGACTTCGCCGACCTGTTCGAGGTCAAGGGCGGATCGGTGCGACCCCGGGACCGCGAGATCGAGGTGCTGGACGGGAAGCTGCACTTCGACTACCGCCGCGAGCGGCTGCACCGGGCGGTCACCATCGCCTCGTCGGTACCGGCCGACATCGACGACCACGGACTGTGCTGGGAGGTGGAGATCGGCCCGCAGGAGGGCTGGACCACCGAACTGCGGGTCTGCCCGGTCGTGTACGGCGGCGACGGGCGCGACATCCGGGACAGCCTGCGCACCGGCCCGCCCCGCGACAAGGCCGAGCTGCAACTGGACCTGGAAGAGTGGCTGGACAAGGCGCCGCGGCTGGACAGCGACTGGGAGTTGCTGGTGTCGACGTACCGGCGCAGCCTGATCGACCTGGCGGCGCTGCGGTTCACGCCGCTGGCCGGGCCGAACCGGTACATGCCCGCCGCCGGCCTGCCCTGGTTCATGAGCATCTTCGGCAGGGACAGCATCATCACCAGCCTCCAGTCGCTGCCGTACACGCCGGAGCTGGCCCGCACCACGATCAGCGTGCTGGCCTGGGGCCAGGGGGTGGCGCTGGACGACTTCCGGGAGGAGGAGCCGGGCAAGATCCTGCGGG
>NZ_BONZ01000026.1 GCF_016862975.1 Rugosimonospora africana | reverse complement strand
GAGGGCCCTGTGGATAACCCGGAAATCGTCCTATCGAGGCCGGCCAAACGCTCCGGCGGTCGGCTGCGCTCAGACAGCGCCACGAGCGCCCGTGCTCACCTCCGCCACCAACCGGCTCCGGCCGCGCTCAGACAGCGCCACGAGCGCCCGTGCTCACCTCCGCCACAAACCGGCTCCGGCTGCGCTCACGCAGTTGGCTGGCGCAGCACCGCGACTCCCCTGGCCGGCAGCGCGACCTGTGCCACCGGCTCGGGCGACTCGCCGAGCAGGTCGACCCCCGGTACCGGCAGGGGAATCCGCGCCGGTTCGCTGCCGTGGTTGAGCAGGAACAGGTACGCGTGGTCGGTACCGTGCCGGATCACCGCCTGTACCCCCGCCGGCAGGCCGGGCAGCACCGGTACGACGCCGGCATCCGCCCGAACCCGGTCGAGCAGCGCGCGCATCGCGTCCGGCTCCGGCCGGGTGCCCAGGTACCACGCCACTCCACGGCCGTACGCGTGCCGAGTGATTGCCGGGCCGCCGGCCAGGTCGCCGTCGGCGAAGGTCGCCACCACCTCGGCGCCCTCGGTCTCGACGCGCTCCGACCAGACGGTGCCCCTGGACCGCCTCCCGGCAACGTCGAGCCCGTCCACGCCGAGACCAGCCGCGCCCAGACCAGCCGAATCCAGGCGAGCCGAGTCGAGCCCGGCCGCACCCACACCAGCCGAATCCAGGCGAGCCGAGTCGAGCCCGGCCGCGCCCAGACCAGCGGCGCCCACACCAGCCGCGCCCAGACCGGTCAGGTCCAGCGCGACCGTGCCGTCCACCGGCAGCGGCCAGAACTCGTCGACCCGCAGCCCGAGCACGTCGCGCAGCGGCGCCGGGTACCCGCCGAGGTGCACGCGTTCGCACTCGTCCACGATGCCGGAGAAGAACGACACCACCAGGTGCCCGCCGCCGGCCACGTACTCGGTCAGCCGTCGCGCGTCGTCTCCGCGCAGCAGGTACAGATTCGGCACCACCACCATCCGGTACCCGGACAGGTCCGCCGAGGGCGGAACCACGTCGCAGCTGATGCCGGCGTCGAACAGCGGCCCGTAGTGCGCCCGGTGCGCTTCCATCAGGTCGAGCACCGCCGGGTGGGCGGCGCCCTCCACGGCCCGCCAGTTGTCCCAGTCGTGCAGCAGGGCGACGTCGACGCGTACCCGGGTGCCGGCGATTTCGGCCGCCGCGGCCAACTCCCGGCCGAGCGCCTGGATCTCCCGGTAGGTGCGGGTGTCGGGTCCGCCGTGCGGAACCATCGCGGAGTGGAACTTCTCCGCTCCCCCGGCCGCTTGGCGCCACTGGAAGAACAGCACCGCGTCGGCTCCCTGCGCGACGGCCTGCCAACTCCACAGCCGCATGACGCCGGCCGGCTTGGGCGCGTTGCGCTCGCGCCAGTTGACCGCGCTCGGCGCCTGCTCCATCAGCAGCCACGGTTGTCCCGAGCGGGCCGCGCGGACCAGGTCGTAGCCGAACGCGGCCTCGACGTGGGCACGCGGGTCGTACGGGTCGGGGTAGCTGTCGAGGCTCACCACGTCCTGCTCGGCGGCCCACCGGTACGAGTCGATCGGCTTGTGAACCAGCCCGATGAAGTTGGTGGTGACCGGGATCCGCGGGCTGTGCCGCCGGAGGATGTCGCGCTCGGTCTGGTAGCAGGCCAGGATCGCGTCGTCGCTGAATCGCGCGAAGTCCAGCAGGTGCGCGGGGTTGCCGAAGGTCGGTGCGGCCCGCGGCGGGTAGATCTCCGCCCAGTCGTCGTAGCGCTGCGACCAGAACGTGGTCGACCAGGCCACGTTGAGCGCGTCGAGGTCGCCGTACCGCTCGCGCAGCCAGCGCCGGAAATCGTCGGCGGAGACGTCGCAGAAACACTGCCGGGTATGGCAGCCGTACTCGTTGCCGATGTGCCACATCGCGAGCGCCGGGTGCTGCGCGTACCGGGTGGCCAGCTGCTCGACCAGCCGCCCGGCGTGCTGTCGGTAGACCGGGCTGGACGGGCAGTAGTGCTGGCGGGCGCCGGGCCACAGCCGGGTACCGTCGGCGCGTTCGGGCAGGATCTGCGGGTACCGGTGGGACAGCCAGGGCGGCGGCGAGGCGGTCATGGTCGCCAGGCTCACCCCGATGCCGGCGCCGGCCAGGTTGTCCATGACCCGGTCGAACCACTCGAAGTCGTACTCACCCTCGCGGGGTTCGACACAGGCCCAGGAGAAGATGCCGACGGTGACCAGCGAGACGCCGGCCTCGACCATCAGCTTCAGGTCCTCGGCCCACACCTCGCGCGGCCATTGCTCCGGGTTGTAGTCGCCGCCGAACAGGATTCTGGGCAGCGTCAGGCCGCCCCCGGGCGCAGTCACGATGAGTGTCTCCTCGACAGGACGTAGGATGTCCTCAGGCCCGAAACTATGGGCGCGTACGCCCCCCGTCAAGTCGGACACGGAGGGTACATTGCGAGCAGCAAATGAGTGAGCCGCGACGTGGGATGTTGCATCGGCGTGCGAGCGAGGGAGGCAGAGCGTGAGCAGACGGGGTGGCGATACCGTTCAGGACCGGATCGTGGCCCTGATCCACGAACGTCGACTCGAACCCGGCGCCCCCATGCCCACCGAGCCGCAGCTAATGGATCTGCTCGGAGCGAGCCGCAACAGCGTGCGCGAGGCCATCCGCGCGCTGCAGGCGCTGGGCATCGTGGAGATCCGGCACGGGTACGGCACGTTCATCGGCCACGCGTCGCTCGACGTGTTGAGCCCGTCGCTCGAGTTCCGCATCCGCACCGGGGCGCAGGGCGGCATCCGCGCGCTGCACGACCTGGTCGAGGTCCGGGAGATTCTGGAGACCGGGCTGATCGCCAAGGTGGCGACCACGACCAGCGCGAGCCGGCTGTCCGCGCTCGACGCGCTGGTCACCGCGCTGCAGACCGACCCGGAGGCGGATCGGGCCTTTCACGCGCTGCTCTACGAGTCGTGCGGCAACGAACTCGTGCTCCAGCTCATCGACCTGTTCTGGCGGGTATATCACCAGGTCGAGTCGGCGGTCGGCGCACCCGCCGAGCGGACCCACGACATCGTGGCCAATCACCGGCGCATCGTCGACGCGCTGCGCGCCCAGGACGCGGCGGGCGCCCAGGACGCGATGCGGCGGCACTTCCGCGACGTCAAGGAGCGCATCGCGCACGCCCAGGCGGCCCAGGAGGGCGCGGCGGCCTGACCGTCGCGCCGATGCGCGGCGGCCCGACCCTCGCACGGAGCGCAGCGGCCTGACCCTCGCGCCGAAGCGCGGCGGCCTGGCCCTCGCACCGAAACGCGGCGGTCATCGCGCACCCTCCACGGTTGCCGGAACCCGCCGCTTGCCCCGATCGGCGCGCGCCGGTTAGCGTTTCGAGACATAGGACGTCCTGCGGCAAGGAGCGCGACGCATGCCGGCGAACGACCGGTACGGGACCTCGGTGCCGTACGTGTCCGGGACCGAGGGGTACGCCGCGTTCCGCATCCCGGCCGTCGTCGCCACCCCGGCCGGCACCCTGCTCGCGTTCGCCGAGGGGCGCCGCGCCGGCCCCGCCGACACCGGTGACATCGACACCGTGGTCCGGCGCTCCACCGACGGCGGGCGCACCTGGGGTCCGCTGCGGGTGGTGGCGGCCGGCGGCGGGGACACCATCGGCAACCCGACTCCGGTGCTCGCCTCGACCGGCCGCGTGGTGCTGCTGACCACCGGCAACGCCGGCACCGCCAGCGAGGCGCAGATCCTGCGCGGCGAGGTGTCGGCCGCGCGGAGCCGGCGCGTCCAGGTGCGGTACGCGGACCACGACGGCACCGCCTGGACCCCGCCCCGGGACATCACCGACGCCGTCAAGCTGGCCGGCTGGCACTGGTACGCGACTGGGCCGGGGCACGCGATCCGGCTGGCGCACGGGCCGCACGCGGGCCGGCTGGTCGCCGCCGCCAACCATTCGGCCGAAGCCGACCCCTCAAGGGAAGCCGAAGCCGACCACGACAGGGAAGCCGACCAACCGACCGGAGCCCGCTACGGCGGGCACTGCCTCTACAGCGACGACGACGGCGCGACCTGGCATGTCGGGTACCGGGCCGACGAGCCCGACGGGTACGTCAACGCGAACGAGACGGCCGTGGCGCAACTGCCCGACGGGCGGCTGTACGTCAACACCCGCAACCAGAACGGCACCGCACCCGGCAACCGCGCCGACGGGTACAGCCGGGACGGCGGGCAGACTCTCGTGGCGCCGCTGTGCCCGCGGGTCGACCTGACCGGCCCGATCGTGCAGGGCAGCCTGCTGGCGCCGAGCGCGCCGGGCGCCCCGCTGCTGTACGCCGGCCCGGCCGACCCGGCCGCGCGGGCCGCGATGACACTGCGGGCCAGCCGGGACGCGGGGGCCACCTGGCGGCCGGTACGCGAGTTGTCCAGGTTGCCGGCGGCGTACTCGGACCTGGTCGAACTCGACGCCGACACCATCGGAGTGCTCTACGAGACCGGGAGCGCCGGCCCGTACGAGGCGATCGCGTTCCAGCGTGTCGACCTGCGCGAGCTGAGCTGAGAGCGCGGCCGTTTCGCGCTCAGCCGCGGGCGAGGCGGGCGAGCCGGGACCGTACCCCGGCGAAGTGCTCCCGCATCGCCTCGGTGGCCGCCGCCCGGTCGCCGGTCAGCACCGCGCGGTAGATGTCCCGGTGGGTACGCGCGACGTCGGCCGGCGACTCGTCCGGGGTACCCAGGTCGTCGCGCAGTTCGTGGTACACCTGCCAGAACGCGCCGAGCAGCTGACCCACCAGCGGATTGCGCAGCGGCCGGTAGAGCAGGTCGTGGAACAGCCGGTCGGTCTCCGGGGAGATTGCCCCCACCGCCGCCTCGGCCCGCATCTGCTCGATGACGTCGCGGATCGGGGCGAGCTGCGCCGGCAGGTCGCCGGAATCCAGGCTGTCGATGAGCCGCAGCACCAGGCCGCTCTCCAGCACCTCCCGGATCTCGATGAGGTGGCCGAGGTGGTTGCGTTCGTCCTGCATCGTCATCCGGCTGTGGAACGCCAGCTCGTCGACGAAGCCGGCCAGCGACATGCGCCCGACGAACATGCCGAAGCCATGGCGGATGTCGACGATGCCGACCGCCTGGAGCACCTTGAGCGCCTCGCGTACCGAGTTGCGACCGATGCCCAGCTCCTCCATGAGCTCGGACTCGGTCGGCAGCGGGTCACCGGCGACCAGTCCCCGCCGCAGGATGATGTCCTTGACCGCCTCCTGCACCTCGGTCGCCCGGCTGGGCCGGCGGCCGGCCACCGGCACTCGCCTTCCCGGCACCCGCCGGCCCGTGTCGTTCCCGGTGCTCCAGCCATCAGGGTGAAATGCCACGGACATCTCCAGGTGATCTGCTCTTGACCGGGGACGGCTCGACCCCTAGCCTCCAACCTTACAGGACATGGGATGTGGGACGTCCAATGTCCGCAGAAAGAGAATCACACCGACCAGTCGAACTCGGACCGCCCGACCGCGACGCCTCGTCCCTCGGCGCCATCGGTGGTCCGACAGATCCCCATAGGAGGCACCGTGAGCGCGCCGGTATCCAGGCTCGCTGTCAGCCGTCGCGACTTCTTGCGCTTCAGCGGCACGGCAGGAGCCGCCGCCGCCATCTCCGCCGCCCTGGCGGCCTGCAGCGGACCCGCCTCGACCAACGGCACCGGGGCCAGCGGGAGCAACGACCTCTTGACCGGTGTCATCGGGTACGGCAACGACCAGAGCTGGGACCCGCTGCTGACCGCGTCGGCCTTCACGATGGCCGCCAACAACCACATCTACGAGGGCCTGGTCGACACCGACCCGCTCACCCGGGCCCCGTACGCGGCGTTGGCCACCGCGCTGCCCGACACCACCGGCACGACCTGGAAGTTCACTTTGCGCTCGGGGGCGAAGTGGCACGACGGGCAGCCGGTCACCATCGACGACGTGCTGTTCACCTACCAGCGCGCGCTCGACAACAAGAACCAGACCCTGGCGTACTCCTTCCTGGCCAGCTGGCTCAAGGAAGTCAAACAGGTCGACGACACCAGCGTCGAGTTCACGCTCAACTACCCGTTCCCGGACGGCCTCGCCCGGCTGACCATCCCGAAGATCATGCCGCGGCACGTGTTCGGCACCCAGGCCGGGCTGGACGCGGCAAAGGGCGGCAAGGCGGTGGGTTCCGGCCCGTACAAGCTGACCGCGCACAACCCGAAGTCCAACAGCGAGTTCGAACGGTTCGACGACTACAACGGGCCGCTGAAGCCGACCATCAAGAAGATGAACTGGCTGTCCATTGTGGACGCTTCGGCCCGCGTCGCGAAGATCTCCGGCAACAGCGCCGGCGCGCAGCTGTCCGACAACGTGCCGTACGCGAACATCGACCAGCTGAGCAAGGGCGGCCTGACGGTCGAGGGCGGCAAGGGCATGAACCACATGTTCCTGATGTTCAACACCAAGCAGAAGCCGTTCGACGACGTACGCGTGCGCCAGGCCATGTTCTACGCCATCGACACCCAGAAGATGATCGAAGTCGCGTTGAAGGGCCACGGCACCGCGGCCTCCAGCTTCCTCAACCACGAGAACCCGTCGTACGCCCAGGCGTCGACCGTCTACACCTACGACCCCAACAAGGCGAAGCAATTGCTGGCCGCCGCGGGTGTGACGAACCTGTCGATCACGTTGATGGCGGTCAACGTCAGCTGGATCGTGGACTGCCTGCCCACGCTGGCCAACTCCTGGGAGGCGGTCGGCATCAAGACCACGCTGGCGCCGCAGGACACCAGCGCGCTGTTCACGAAGATGGACCAGTCGCAGTCGTACCAGGTGGTGGCGGCCGCCTCGAACCCGAACCAGTTCGGCCTCGACTGCGACCTGATCCTGCGGTACAACTACACCGCGAACGGCACCTGGATGAAGTACACCAAGTGGGACGCGTCCACCGAGGCCAAGCAGATCTTCTCGCTCATGGACCAGGCTGCCGCCCAGCCCGACAAGACCCAGAAACTGGCGCTGGAGCACCAGTACCTGGACCTCATCGCCCAGCAGGCGGTGCTGTACCCGGTGGTACACACCGAGCTGATGACCGCGTGGAACCCGAAGAAGCTCAGCGGCATCCAGGCGCTGCCCTACCCGGGATACAACCTGCTCAAGGCGAAGTTCGCCTGACGACCCCTGTCGCGCGCGGCGCCGGATCCTCACCCGGCGCCGCGCCGGCCGGCCGTAGTGCCCCGTCCACCCGCTCACCCACTCATCCAGGAGGCACCTCGTGGCAGTGGTCCTCAGAATGCTGGTGCGCCGCGTACTCCTGCTGATCCCGCTGCTGCTGGGCGTCATCCTGTTCGTCTTCATCATCATGCGGTTCTCCACCAGCAAGCCGGAGTACGCGTACTTCGAGGGCCAGAACCCGACGCCGCAGCAGATCCACCAGTTCCAGGTGAGCAACGGCCTGCTCGACCCGCTGCCGGTACGGTACGTGCGGTTCGTCGGCCAGTTGCTGCACGGCGACATGGGTACCAGCGTGCTCACCCACGCACCGGTGCTGAAGTCGGTGACCACGGCGCTGCCGCTCACCCTCCAGCTGACCTTCCTCGGCCTGCTCGTCGCCGTGGTACTGGCGGTCATCTTCGGCGTGACCGCGGCGCTGTTCCGGGACCGGTGGCCCGATCAGCTCATCCGGGTGGTGTCGCTGGTCGGCGTCGCCGCACCCGGATTCTGGCTCGCGCTGCTGATGATCCAGTATTTGGCCGTCGACCAAGGGTGGTTCCCCACCAGCGGGTACGTCAATCCGGCCGACTCGTTCAGCGGCTGGTTGCGTTCGATGGCGCTGCCCGCGCTGTCGCTGTCGCTGCCGGTGGCCGCCCAGCTCACCCGGATCATCCGCACCTCGATGGTCGAGGAGCTGGACAAGGACTACGTGCGCACGGCGATCGGCAGCGGACTGCATCCGGTCGTCGTGGTCGGTCGCAACGTGCTGCGCAACGCGCTGATCAACCCGTTGACCGTGCTCGGCCTGCGGGTCGGGTACCTGCTGGGCGGCGCGGTGGTGACCGAGACCATCTACTCGCTGCCCGGCATGGGCCAGCTGATGATCACCGCGGTCAAGGACGGCGACCCCGCCGTCGTCCAGGGCGTCGTGCTCACCATCGCGACCGGCTTCGTGGTGGTCAACCTCGTCGTCGACGTGTTGTACCTGCTGGTCAATCCCCGACTCAGGAGCGCCACCTGATGCGCAGCGGACTCGCGAAACGACTGTCCCGGCCGGGCATCCGGTTCCGGCGGCTGAACCTGCCCTCGTGGATCGCCCTGATCGTCATCGCGGTGATCGTGCTGGCCGCGATCCTCGCCCCGCTACTGGCCCCCCACTCCCCCTACGTTCAGGAGCCCTCCGGGGGAGGGCCGAGCCTCGCGCACTGGATGGGCCTGGACAGCGCCAACCGGGACATCTTCAGCCGGCTGCTCTACGGCGCCCGCTGGTCACTGATCATCGGCCTCGGCGCCACCGGCCTCGCGCTGGTCTCCGGCGCCGTCATCGGCTCGGTCGCGTCGACCTCCCACAAAGCGGTCGACGAGGTCATCATGCGGATCCTGGACGTCATCATGGCGTTCCCGGGCATCGCGCTGGCCGCCGTCCTGGTCGCGGTGTTCGGCGGCAGCATCCCGGTGCTGGTGTTCGCGATCGCCTTCCTGAACCTGCCGCCCATGGCCCGGGTCGTACGGGCGAACGTGCTGGCCCAGTACGGCGAGGACTACGTGGCGGCCGAGCGCGTCATCGGCGCGCGTACCCGGCACATCCTGGTGCGCCACGTGGCCGTCAACTGCGCCGCGCCGATCCTGGTGTACGCCACCATCACGGTGGCCGACGCGATCGTCTTCGAGGCGTCGTTGTCGTTCATCGGCGCCGGGGTGCGCCCGCCCGAGGCGTCCTGGGGCAGCGTCATCGCCGACGGCAGGAACATGGTGCTGCTCGGCGGCTGGTGGGCCACGGTGTTCCCGGGCCTGCTGATCCTGCTCACCGTGCTGTCGCTGAACATTCTCGCCGAAGGCATCTCGGACGCCTGGGCCGCACCGGCCGCCCGGCGCCCCGGTACCGCCAAGAAGGAAGACCAGGTTGACGCGCTGGAGCAGGCCACGCCCGGGTCCGGGGAGATCACCGAACTGCCCGGCCTGATCGACGCGGCGCAGCGGCTCGCTGAACGTGCCCGGCCGCTGCCGCAGGGCGAACCGGTCCTGCGGGTCACGAACCTGGCCATCGGCTTCGCCGACCGGCACGACGGGGTGGACATCGTCGACGGCATCAGCTTCGAGGTGCGCCCCGGCGAGGTGCTCGGCCTGGTCGGCGAGTCCGGCTCGGGCAAGTCGCTGACCGCGCTGACCGTCATGGGCCTGCAACCGCGGGGCGCCCGGGTGCGCGGCGAGATCCAGTTCGCCGGCCGCGACCTGCTGACGCTGTCCCGGTCGGCGCGCCGGCGGCTGCTCGGCCACGAGATGGCGATGGTGTACCAGGACGCGCTGTCCTCGCTGAACCCGGCGATGACCATCAAGGCCCAACTGAAGCAGGTGGTCCGGGCCGGCGGCCGGCGCAGCCCGGCCGAACTGCTGGAGCTGGTGGGCCTCGACCCGGCGCGGACCCTCTCGTCGTACCCGCACGAGCTGTCCGGCGGGCAGCGCCAGCGAGTGCTGATCGCGATGGCCCTGTCCCGCGACCCGAAGCTCATCATCGCCGACGAGCCGACGACGGCGCTGGACGTGACCGTCCAGGCGCAGGTGATCCAGTTGCTCCTGCGGCTGCGCGCCGAGCTGGGCTTCGCGCTCATCCTGGTCTCGCACGACCTGGCGCTGGTCGCCGACGTGACCGACCGGGTACTGGTGATGTACGGCGGCCAGATCGTCGAGTCCGGCTTGACCGCGGCACTGGTCGGAGCACCCGCCCACCACTACGCGCGCGGCCTGCTCGGCTCGGTGCTGTCCCTGGAGGCGGGCGCCGAGCGGCTGACCCAGATCCGGGGCGTGGTACCCGCGCCGGCCGACTTCCCCAGCGGCTGCCGGTTCGCCGACCGATGCCCGATGGCCACCGAGATCTGCCGGCGGGAGCAGCCGGTGCTCGAGGGCCAGGGCCGGTACCACTCGGTGGCCTGCCACCACCCGGCGCTGGAGATCCCGGCACCGGCCGTCGCCGCCGGCCCGGGTACCGCGCCGGCCGCACCAGCGGAGGCACGATGACCGCGATCGAGGATGGCGTACCGGCCGCGTCGCCGGCGGTGGCCGCACCGACCCTGGCCCAGCTCGAGGACATCCACGTGGTGTACCGGGCCCGCAGCGGCGGGCTGCTACGGCGCGACCACGTCTACGCGCTGACCGGGGCCGACCTCAGCGTGGCCGCCGGGCAGACCGTCGGGATCGTGGGCGAGTCGGGCTGCGGCAAGTCCACCCTGGCCAAGGTGCTCGTCGGCCTGCAACGACCGACCTCGGGCACGGTCCGCTTCGACGGCCGGGACGTCACGGCGATGTCCCGCTCGCAGCGGCGGCGCACCATCGGGAAGACCGTCGGGATGGTCTTCCAGGATCCGTCCACGGCGCTCAACCGCCGGCTGCCCATCCGCCAGGTGCTGCGCGATCCCCTGGACGTGCACGGGGTCGGCACCGGACGGGAGCGCGAGGCCCGGGTACGCGAGCTGCTCGACCTGGTCGGCCTGCCGGCGAGCGTTGCCGACGTGCTGCCCAGCCAGGTGTCGGGTGGCCAGCGCCAGCGGGTCGCGATCGGCCGGGCGTTGGCGCTGCAGCCGCGGCTGCTGATCGCCGACGAGCCGACCAGTGCGCTGGACGTGTCGGTACGCGCCCAGATCCTGAACCTGCTGCTGGACCTCAAGCAGCAGCTGGGCCTCGCGATGGTGTTCGTGTCGCACGACATCCAGACGGTACGGCGAATGAGCGACCGGGTCGTCACCATGTACCTGGGCCGGATCGTGGAGCAGGCACCGGCCCACGCGGTACCGGCGCACGCCCGCCACCCGTACACCCGGGCGCTGTTCTCGGCCACGCCGGGGCTGCTCTCGCCGATCGACCCGATCCCGTTGGTGGGGCCCGTTCCGCCGGCCACCCACCCGCCCTCGGGCTGCCCGTTCCGCACCCGGTGCTGGCGCGCCGACGACCGCTGCGCCGAGCAGCTGCCGGGTACGACCGACGACCCGACCGAGGTCAGCGGCGGTGCGGACCACCAGTACCGATGCCATCACCCGGTCGAGGCCGGCACCACCGACCTCGACCTGATCAGCCAAGCGCAGGAGCGTCGATGAGTGTTGTTCCAGTAAACCCGCCGCTTGACCGCGACGCCTCGTTCCTCGGCGCCGCTGACGGCGGGAAGGTAACCCTGTCCGGCGTCATCCCCCCGGTGTGCACGCCACTCACGCCCGACTTCGAGGTCGACACCGGATCCCTGACCCGGTTGGTGGACCACCTGCTGGACGGCGGCGTGGACGGGTTGTTCGTGCTGGGTTCCTCGTCCGAGGCGGCGTTCCTGCCGGACCGGCACCGCCGTACCGTGCTGGACACCGTGCTGCGCCACGTGGCGGGTCAGGTGCCGGTGCTCGCCGGCGTCATCGACATGACCGCACCGCGGGTGCTCAGCCACGTCGAGGCCGCGCTGGACGCGGGCGCCGGCGGGATCGTCGCGACCGCGCCGTTCTACACGCGTACCCACCCGGCCGAGATCGCGGTGCACTTCCGGACGATCGCGAAGCGCGCCGGAGTTCCGCTGTACGCGTACGACCTGCCGGTGTCGGTGCACACGAAGCTGGACGCGTCGCTGCTGCTGGACCTGGCCGCCGAGGGAGTGCTCGCCGGGCTGAAGGACTCCAGCGGCGACGACGGCGGGCTGCGCCGGGTGATCCTCGGCCGGCGGAACCGTGACCTGCCCTCGTTCGCGGTGCTGACCGGTTCGGAGCTGACCGTGGACGCGGCCCTGTGGATGGGCGCGGACGGGGTGGTACCCGGGCTGGGAAACGTCGATCCGCACGGGTACGTGCGCCTGTACCGGGCGGCGAAGCGCGGCGACTGGGCGGCGGCCCGGGACGAGCAGGAGCGCCTGTTCCGGCTGTTCGACCTGGTACGCGTGGGCGGGCCGAGGATGGGGGGCAGTTCCTCGGCGCTGGGCGCCTTCAAGGCGGCGCTGCACCTGCGCGGCATCATCGCGTACCCGACGACGGCCCTGCCGCAGATCGCGCTGGACTCCGAGGAGATCGCCCGGGTCGGCAAGTACCTGGCCGACGCCGCCCTCATCTGAGGCGGCGCCGGCCGGCGGCCGCGGTGCCGGCTCGGGTCGGCTACCGGAGCAGGTCCCGCCTGGCCTCCCCCGGCTCGCGGTCGGGCCGCAGCCCGCGCCAGGACGGGTGCCGCAGGCGGCCGTCCGGGGTGAGCGTGCGGTAGGCGACCTCGCCGACCAACCGGGGCTCGACCCAGTGCGCGTCGCGGGCGTGCTCACGCGGCACCTGCTCGGCGAACGGCGAGGAGGACCGGTGCAGCGGGCGCAGCGCGCCGGCGAGGTCGCGCAGCATCTCGCCGGTGAAGCCGGTGCCGACGTGCCCGACGAACGCCAGGGTCCCGGCCCGGTCGTACGCGCCCAGCAGCAGTGAGCCGATCATTCCTTGTCGTCGCCCGCCGCCGGCCTTCCAGCCGGCGATGACGACCTCGACCGTCGTGTTGAGCGGAGTCTTGATCCAGGCCCGGGAGCGGGCACCGGGACGGTACGCGGAGTCGAGCCGCTTCGCGACGACACCCTCCAGTCCCAGGTCGGCGGCGGCGCGCAGGAGATCCCGGCCGGCGTCGTCGGCCCAGTACGGCGGCGTCGTGGCCACCCCGTCGTCCAGGCCGAGCTCCGCCAGTTGCTCGCGCCGCCACTCGTACGGCTCGTCGAGGACCGGCCGGCCGCCCAGGTGCAGTACGTCGAACAGGTACAGGCGCACCGGTACCCGCGCCAGCAGGCCCGCACTGGGCGCCTGGACGTGCATGCGTTGCTGGAGAAGGCTGAAGCTCGGCACGCCCCGGTCGTCGAGCGCCAGGATCTCGCCGTCGAACACCACCCGCCGCTTGGGAAACCGGCCAAGCAGGGTGCGCAGCTCCGGGTAGCTCGGCGTGACGTCCCGATCGTTGCGGGACGCGACGCGCAGCTTCCCCGCGTCGAGGTAGACGACCGCGCGCACGCCGTCCCACTTGAACTCGTACCCCCAGCCGGGCGGGTCGGGCACCTCGCCGAGGGTGGCCAGCATGGGGCGGATCAGCGGTAACGACCCTGCCCCCATACCCGACCATGGCACAGGCGCGGAGGCGCCGATCATCGAACGGAGCACTCCGGGCACTCCAGCGGCGGGCGGGACCGGCAGGCGGGCCGCAACGGCGACAAACCGCCCAGGCCAAGGCCCGGGCTCAGGCCCGGGTCCGCCTTCGCCGCCCGGCGCTCACCTCGCTGCCGGAGAGAGCCGGATCCGCGGTGTGTTCCGGGATACCCGAGAGATGATCGCGTGTGGTTCCTAGTCCGGGGCTCGGTACCGTTGGGCGCAGACGAATCCGAACCCCGGAAGGACGGACCGAGCACATGCCGGCCTTGGATCACCGACCCGGTACGCCCGCGCAGGCGCTGGACGAACTGCTCGCCGGAAACCGGCGATTCGTCACCGGTACCCGCGTCCACCCCCACCAGGACGCCGAGCACCGCGCCGCGGTGGCGCTCGAGCAGCAGCCGTTCGCCGTCGTGTTCGGCTGCTCCGACTCCCGCCTCGCCGCCGAGATCATCTTCGACCGGGGCCTCGGCGACCTGTTCGTGGTCCGCACCGCCGGGCACGTCGCCGGCCCGGAGGTGACAGCCAGCATCGAGTACGGGGTGGCGGTGCTCGGCACGCCACTCGTGGTGGTCCTCGGGCACGACGCCTGCGGCGGCATCCGGGCCGGCAGGGACGCGCTGGCCGGCGATCAGCCCGACCCGCGGCTCGCCGCCATCGTCGACGGGGTGACGCCGAGCATCGCGAACGCCCACACCCGCGGCGTCACGGATCAGGAGGGCATCACCCGGATCCACGTCGAGCGCACCGTCGCGGCGGTGGCCCGCCCCGGCACGGCCACCGGTGACGCCGTGGCGGCCGGCCGCTGCGCGGTCGTCGGGATGTACTACCGGCTGGCCGACGGCCAGGTCGACGTGGTCGGCGACGTCGTGGGTGGCGCGCCGGTGCCGCGCCCCCGATCCGGCGGCTGAGCCGTCCGCTGGGCCGTCAACTGGTGGGCCGTCAGCTGAGCCGTCAGCTGGCCTAGCAGTCCACCAGCCCGGCCCGGACCTTGCTCGCGATCACGTGACGGGCCGCGTCGTGCAGCCGCGCGGCAAACGTGGCGGAGCCCTTCGCGGCGGTGACCAGCGCGTCCTCCATCGGGCCAGCGTCGCTGGTCTTGACCGTCAGCACGACGTCACCCCCGGCCTGGAGGAAGCGCACCGCGCGCTGCCCGACGGGGACGGCGCTCGGCGCCACCGCCGCGCCGAGGTCGTCGGAGATGATCAGCCCGGTGAAGCCGAGCCGCTGGCGCAGCAGCCCGGTCACGATGGCGCTGGAGAACGGCGCGATCGCGTGCGAGTCCAGCTTCGGGTACGACGCCGAGGAGATCATCACTGCGGCGGTACCGGCGCGGATGCCGCTCGTGAACGGCTCGAGGAACGAGTCCGTGGCGGTCGTCTTGTTGTCGACCGCGTGGGTGGACGTGTCCGTGTTGGCGGTGACCCGGCCCAGGCCGGGAAAGTGCTTGAGGGTGGTCAGGACCCCGGCGGACTGCACGGCCGTGACGACGGTGCTGACGTCCTGGGCGACCCCGCTCGGCGTCGACCCGTACTGCCGGTCGAGTTCGCCGATCGGCGGGTTGGAGTCCGCGGTACCGGCGGGCACGGTGTCCGCGACCGGGGCGAGGTCGAGCGTCACCCCGACGTGTGCGAGGCGCTTCGCCCAGTCGGTGGTCTGGCCGCGCAGCGCCGTCGTGCTCAGCTTGCCCTGCGCGACGGCGGACGGGATCGCCGGGAAGTCGCTGCCCCGCAGGCTCTGCACCTCGCCGCCCTCCTGGTCGAGCGCGACGTGCACCGGAAGGTCGCCGGCCGCCCGCGCGGTGCTCTGCAGCGACTTGATGGACTGGGTGACCGCCGACGCCGCCAGCGGAGCGTGGCCGGAGAGGAAGACCGAGCCGAGGTGGTACTGGCGCATCGTGTCCTCCAGGGCCGTCGGGCCGGTGATCGGCGTACCGATCATCAACACCTGCCCGGCCTGTTCCTGAACGCTGAGCCGGCTCAGCGTGGACCCGACGCAGGTGTCGGCACCGGCACCGGCGCTGGCACCGGCGCTGGGCTTCGCCGACGGGGACAGAGGGGACGCACTGGGACGCGGTTGGGCGCTACCGGACACCCAACTCGCCGAGCCCGCGCCGCCCGCCGGGGCGGACCCGCAGCCGGAGACGGCGGCCAGGCAAGCCACCACCGCCGCCCACGCCGGCCATGACGGCCGGATCCGGGCTCGACGCGGACGGGCTGACTCCTGGCGGGGTACGGGCATGTGCGTGAATCCTCCGCATCGACGATCGGCTGGTCGCGCCCGGGCGGCGGCGGCGCTGCCCCACTCTACGTGGCCGCGACACGCGTCCCTGGGCGGCGGCCGGGCGCCCTCGATCCACCCACACGCCGTCGCCAACGGGTCACACTGAGTTACCGACTCCCCGCGATGAGCCGGTCCCGCAGCCGGTACGGCAGCCGGGCCACCACCGATCCGATGCGCGCATCGGTCCCGACCAGGTACCGGGGACGCGGATTACCGGACGTCAGCGCCTTGACGATGACCGCGGCGGCGCGTGCCGCGGGCAGGCCCCGGCGGGCCGATCGCCGCGCGCTGGCACGGGCCGCGTCGATCTGGGCGGCGTAGCGCTGCCGGCCGGCTTCCGGCATCCGGTCGAGCAGCCGGTCACCGGCTTCCTCGGCCCGGCTCCAGATCGAGCTGACGATCGCACCGGGTTCGACGAGAGCCACCCGGATCCCCCAGGGCGCCAACTCGGCGCGCAGCGTTTCGGCGAGGCCGACGAGACCGAACTTCGAGGCGTGGTAGGGCCCGAGCATGGGCTTGGCGACCCGCCCGGCGATCGAACCCACCAGCACGATGCGCGACCGCTCGTTGTGCTCGGCGGCGTCCCGCAGGGCGGGCAGCATGGCCTGGGCCACCGCGAGCTGAGCGATCAGGTTGACGTGTATCTGGTGGGCGAACGCGTCGATCGGCACGTGTTCCAGCGGGGACGCCACCGCCACACCGGCGTTGTTGACCAGACCGTTCAGCCTCCCGGCCGCGCACACCCGCTCGCCGGCCGCCCGTACCGACTCCAGATCGGTCAGGTCCATCCGCAGTACGCTCACCCGCTCCCCGTGGTCGCGGCGCAGCGCCTCCTCATCCGCGTCGCCGCGTACCGTCGCCCAGACGTGCGCGCCGCCGCGCACCAGTTCGTCTACGCAGGCCCGACCGATGCCGGTGGACGCGCCGGTGACCACGATCGACTTCGCTGCCATCGGCCCAGTATCGCGAACCGCGGCGCGACCGGCACCGGGTGGCCCCAGGCCGGGTCTCGAAGTGCTCGGCAGGTGCTTCGAGACCCGGCCTAACCCGGCGGCGTCGAATTGGCCAGCTCCCGCAGCCACCGGGTCACCGCCCTCGGGGAGCGCAGCAGCACCACCCTGTCGCCCCACGGTCCCACGGCCCACTCGCGCATGCGCCGCCGCTTACGCGCGAAGCTGTGGAAGTGCCACACGATGATGGAGTCCCCGGAAAACGCCTGCCGCAGCGACTCACGGTTGCCGTTGCACACCGGCGTCCGGGCCACCACCCGCGTACCGGTGCGCCACAGCAGCCGCCGCAGCGACACCCAGCGGGGAAAGTCGAGACACACCACCAGGTCGGCGGCGGCCAGCGGAATGTCCAGCCAGCCGCTGTACCCGGCGTCGAGTACCCACTCGGCACCGTCGCAGATCTCGGCGATCCGGGCACGCTGGACGTCCTTCGGCACCTCGACCCAGCCCGGTTCCCAGGTGAGGTCGTCCACCGAGTGCCACGGCAGGCCAAGGCCGGCGCCGATCCGCGCGGCGAGCGTCGTCTTGCCCGAGCCGGTGACGCCGTAGACGAGGATCCTCGATGGCCGGGGCGGCGGAGTCACGGTCCCAGGTTAAGGGCGCTCCGCCACAGACCGGCTCCGGCTGCGCCCAGACGACGCGCCGGGGCCTGTGCTCGCCTCCGCCACAAACCGGCTCCGGCTGCGCCCAGACGACGCGCCGGAGTCTGTGCTCGCCTCCGCCACAAACCGGCTCCGGCTGCGCTCAGACGATGCGCTCAGACGAGCGTGACGACCTCGTCGACGACCGCCGAATGGATACCGACCGACGTTTCCCGCATGTACCGCGTCCGCATCTCGTGCGCCCTCCGGTAACCGTCGGTCTGCAGCGCCTTGCGCATCTCGTCCTGGGACTCAAAACTGATCTGGACAATCGCGTCGATCGGCGGCTCCGCGCCGTCGGTCATCAGGTCCGACAGGTAAAACTGCACGTACGACCTGGTCTCGGGCATCGCCTGGTAGGTCGGCCCGTATTCGTGCTCCATGAAGTGCCGGAAATCCTCGGTCGTGACATCCGGCTTCTTGCGGATGACGGTCATCAACGTGAACATTTGGACTCACCACAGGGATCGTGTGCTTTTCGACAATGATCGCATCCGGCGACCGTCAGCCGGCCAGGTCCCCGGTCGCGTCGTTGCCCGCCTCGGTCGCCCGGCGCAGGAAGTCGGCGAGCAGGTCGAGCTGATCCTCGGTGTAGCCGGCGCAGATCCGGTCCATCGCCGAGTTCATGCCGCCGTACAGGCGGTACAGCTCCGCGTTGCGGTCGCGCAGGCTGCGGACGATGACCGCGCGCCGGTCGTCGGTGGCCCGGTCCCGGGCGATCCAGCCGCCGCGTTCGAGCCGGTCGAGGATGCCGGTCATGGTGGCCGGGTGCAGCCCGGCGCGGCGGGCCAGGGCGCTCGGGCTCATCGCGCCGTGGCGATTGATGAGTTCGAGGCAGTCCAGGTCGACGTCCTTGAGATTCAGCCGGGCGCCGACCTGGTGGTTGAGCAGAGACAGCTGGATGCTCAACTCGCGCAGCGATTCCTTGATGGCGGTGCCCGTCCGCCGCCGGCGCCGCGCCGCGTCCAGCTCGCCCGATGCTCTGGAACCCATATGAGACGTTCTCCGTATCGTTTGCTGTGCCAGCAAATGTACCCGGAGAGACCGGGCCGACCCGGCGGACCCACCGCCCAACCATCCATAGTGGACCGTACGGCCCGGACTCACTTGCGCGGCAGCGGCGCGATGAAGGTCGCGAGCGCGAACAGCACGACGAAGACGGCAACGATGAGAGCCGCACCCTTCAGGAGCGTGATGAACCCGGCGACCAGGCCGGCGACGAAGCCCTCCTCGGTCGCGCCGTCACCGCCGCCCGACGATCGCCACCCCGCCATCCGCTGCGAGGTCGACCAGCCCGCCAGAGAGCCCACCACGATGCCGAGCAGAAAGATCAGTACCACTATCGGTCCTCTCCGCCCGGCGACCCGATCCACCGAGCGGCATAACGCCACAAAGTCATACAGGTAAACCGGCATTTCCGGACGGAAGTTATGCCGGCGAGCGCGACCGAGCCCGGCCCCGAAAACGTCAGACCAAATCGGCCGGGGCCGGCAATAGCGCTAGCCGGTCAGCCCCGGCGCGCTCGCGGGCGCGCTACCGGGTCAGCCCCGGCACCCCTCGCGGTCAACCCTGGCGCAGGGCCGCGAACGCCTCACGCAACAGTTCCAGCGCCCTGTCCAGGGTCTTCTCCCGGTCCGGTAGGCCGGAGTACACGATCAGGGTGCTGCGCATCGCCGCGACGCACGCCCTCGCCAGTACCGACGCGGCAAGCGACGGCCGGCGCGGCGAAGCGCCGTCGGAGTCGCCGGGCCCGGGGCTCAGCCGCGTGTGCAGGGCCTGAGCGAGGCCGTCCTCCAGTTCCCGCAGGACCGACTGGGCCGGCCGGGTCGCCTGGGACAGGAAGCGGGCGGGCGGACCGCTGAACATGATGCCCAGCCCGGTACCGCGCCGGCACGCGATCGCCAGCACCGCGTGCAGCACCGCGGTGTACGGCGACTCCCCCGCCGGGCGTGCGCGCACCTGCTCCTGGAGTACCGGGATCAGGTCCACGATCTCGCCGAGGACCAGGTCCTCCTTGGACGGGAAGTACCGGAAGAACGTGCGCTCGGTCACGCCCGCCGCCGTGGCGATGTCGCGCACCGTCGTCGCCGCGTACCCGTGCTGCTCGAACATCCGCAACGCGGCGTCCTGCAACGCCTGGCGTGTCACCAGCTTGTGCTGTTCGCGGCGCCCCGGTTGAGTCACCCGGTCATCATTCCCCCGGTCGTCATTCCAGGTCCAACCCCAAGTGTCAGGGCTGACACTTTTCGAGCTATCGTGTCAGGCGCGACAGTTCGGTGGGCGACGGAAGACGCCACTGGGCGGCGACGGAAGCCACCGCAGACTCGGAGGAATCCATGCGTCGGGTAGTTCTGTTCTGCCACCGCCACGCCGGCTGGGTCATCGCGGCCTGGCTGGTCGTCCTGGTCGGCCTCACCCTGGCCGACCGCGCCCTCGGCAGCGACTACCGCGACACCGTCAACCTCCCGGCCTCCGACAGTTCGCGCGCCCAGGACCTGCTGAGCCAGGTCCAGGGCGGCGTCCAGGCCGGCGATTCGGAACGGATCGTGTTCGCCACCTCGCGCGGTTCGGTGACCGACGCCCAGATCCGCGCGCGGATCGATCCGATGCTCGCCCGGGTGGCCGGTCTGCCGCACGTGACACAGGTGATCTCGCCGTACTCGCCGCAGGGCCAGCCGCAGGTCGCCGGCAACGGGCGGGTCGCCTTCGCCACGGTCTCGTACAGCGCCGGAGCCAACAAGGTCACCACGGGCCAGGCCCGGCAACTGGTGGACGTGGCCCGCTCGGCCGGCCAGTCCGGGCTGACGGTCGAGGTGTCCGGCCAGGTCGCCATGCGGGCGTCGCCGCCGAGCCTGGGCGGTGCGTACATCGGGCTGCTCGCGGCCGCCGTGGTCCTGCTGGTCACGTTCGGGTCGCTGTTCTCCATGCTGATGCCGGTGCTCACCGCGGCCGTGTCGGTCGGCTCCGGAGTCGCGGTCGTCGGGCTGCTGACCCACGTCATGAACGTCGCACAGGTCAGTCCACAGATCACCGCGTTGATGGGTCTCGGGGTCGGGGTCGACTACGCGTTGTTCATCGTCACCCGGTACCGGCAGGGCATCAAGGCCGGCCGCACGCCGGAGGACGCGCTGGGCGCGGCGGCCGTCACCTCGGGGCGCAGTGTGCTGTTCGCCGGGCTGACCGTCTGCGTGGCACTGCTGGGCATGTTCACCGTGCGCCTGAACTTCCTGTACGGCATCGCGATCGGTTCCAGCGTCGCGGTCCTGCTGACGATGCTCGCCGCGCTGACGCTGCTGCCGGCGCTGCTGCGGGTGATCGGCAAGCGGGTGCTGTCCCGGCGCGAACGGCGCCGGCTGGCGGACGGACGGCCGCAAGCCGAGCAGGAAGGGCGGCCGCAGGCCGGGCGGGAAGGACGGCCGCAAGCCGAGCAGGACGGCCGGGCGCAAGCCGAGCGGGAGGGGCGGCCGCGGGCCGAGAAGGAGGGGCGTGCGTGGAGCCGGTGGGCGCGGGCCATCATCGGCCGGCCGGTGACCTCGACGCTCGCCACGGTGGCCGCCATCGTGCTGCTCGCGCTGCCGCTGCTGTCCATGCGCCTGGGCATCTCCGACGCCGGCCTGGATCCGAAGGGCAGCACCACGAGGGCGGCGTACGACCTGCTGGCCGAGGGATTCGGGCCGGGGTACACCGGCCCGCTGGTCATCACCGGCCGGATGGACCGCACCGGGGCGCGCGAGGCGGTCCAGGGGCTGGCGGCCGGCCTGGCCCACCACGACGACGTGGCCCGGGTACCACCGGCCGTGTTCGCCCCGGCCCGGGACGGTGGCACCGTCGCGGTGCTGACCGTCTACCCGGCCAGTTCGCCGCAGGACGAGGCGACCGCGGATCTGGTGCGGGACCTGCGTGCCCGGGTCATCCCGCAGGCGACCGACGGCACCGGCACCCGGCTGTACGTGGGCGGCACGACCGCCGTCGACGTCGACTTCTCGCAGGCGCTCACCGACCGGCTGCCGCTGTTCATCGCGACCGTGGTGGGCATCTCGTTCATTCTGCTCACCATCGTCTTCCGCAGCCTGCTGGTGCCGCTGACCGCGGCGCTGATGAACCTGCTCGCGGCCGGCGCCGCGTTCGGCATCCTCACCGCCGTGTTCGAGTGGGGCTGGGCCGGCTCGCTGATCGGGGTGGACCGGACCGGGCCGATCGAGCCGTATCTTCCGGTGCTGCTGTTCGCCGGGCTGTTCGGCCTGTCGATGGACTACGAAGTCTTCCTCGTCGGCCGCATCCAGGAGGAGTGGCACCGGTTGCGGGACAACCGCGCGGCCGTGGTGCGCGGGCTGGCGGCGACCGGTCGTACCATCACCGCCGCCGCCATCATCATGGTGCTGGTCTTCGCCTCGTTCGTGATGGGCGGGAACCGGGTGGTGAAGATAGCCGGTCTCGGGCTGGCCAGCGCGGTCCTGCTCGACGCCGTGGTCATCCGCAGTCTGCTGGTACCCGCGGTGATGGCTCTGCTCGGCAGGTCCAACTGGTGGCTGCCCCGGTGGCTGGGCCGCGCCCTGCCGACGCTGTCCCTCGAGGAGGAGCCCACCGGTGCCGACGCGCCCGTGGCGGCCGAGCCGGCCCCGGTGGGCCGCTGAGGTCAGCCGCCGAACGTGCGGCGCAGTTCCCGCTTCAGCACCTTGTGGCTCGGGCCGACCGGCAGCTCGTCGACGAACCGGACCTGGCGCGGGTACTTGTGCCGGCCGAGCTGCTCCCTGGACCACGCGACGAGTTCGTCCTCGGTGAGGGACGTGTCCTTGTCCAGGACCGCCACGGCCCAGATCTCCTCGCCGTGCGTCTCGTCGGGTACGCCGATGACCGCGACCTGAACGATCCCGGGGTACCGGGCCAGTACCTCCTCGACCTCGCGCGGGTACACGTTGAACCCGCCGCGGATGATCATGTCCTTCTTCCGGTCGACGATGGTGATGAAACCCTGCTCGTCCTTCGTACCCAGGTCGCCGCTGCGGAACCAGCCGTCGACGACGGTCCGCGCGGTCTCCTCGGGACGGCCGAGGTACCCGGCGAACACGTTGTGCCCCCGGATCACGATCTCGCCGAGTTCACCGACCGGCAGCAGTTCGATGCGCTCGTCGACCTCCGCTCGGGCGATCTCCACCTCCACGCCCCAGACCGGGTGGCCGACCGTACCGGCCTTCGTACCGAAGTGCGGCTGGTTGGTGGTCGCGGTCGGCGACGTCTCGGACAGCCCGTACCCCTCGAAGATGGTCGTGTCGAACGCGGCGTTGAACCGCTCGAGCACGGCCATCGGCAGCGACGCGCCGCCGGAGATGCACAGCCGCAACCGGGGCAGCCGTTCGTACCCGCCGGCCGCCTCGGCCAGCGCCACATACATCGTCGGTACGCCCTGGAACACGTTCACGTTCTCGCGCAGCATCAGCTCGATCGCGGCCGGGCCGGAGAACCGGGCCAGCATCACCAGAGTGGCGCCGATGCGGAACGCGCCGTTCATGCTGACGGTCTGACCGAAGGAATGGAACAACGGTAGGCAGCCGAGCACGATGTCGTCGTGCTGTGCGTCGTTCGCGTCGAACGTGTTGACCACCGCGTTCATCACCAGGTTCAGGTGGGTGAGCACGGCGCCCTTCGGCACCCCGGTGGTGCCGCTGGTGTAGAGGATGACGGCGGGGTCCTCGGCCTGCCGGGACTCGAACGTCGGTACCGGGTCGAGCGCCGCCGACACGTCCTCCAGCCGCGGGACGTCCACTGTGGACTCACCGGTGACGGCCGGCCCGACCGTGACGACCGGTACGCCGGCCGAGCCGCCGGCCGCGGCACCCATGGCCAGCAGGGCGGTGTGGCAGATCAGCATCCGCGCACCACTGTCCCGCAGCACGTACGCCGCCTCATCCGCGGTCAGCAACAGGTGTACCGGGACGATGACCGCGCCGACCGCGAGCGCGCCGTAGTACGCGCGGGGAAAGTCCACCGTGTTCGGAGCGAGCAGTGCCACCACGTCACCGGGGCGCACACCCAGCTCGCGCAGTCCCGCCGCGTACCCGCGAGCCTCGCGCCACAGCTGCCCGTACGGCACGCGCAGGTCGCCGTCGACGACGGCCGTCTTGTCCGGGTACCGCCGGGCGGACTCGGCGAGCGTGCTCGCCAGCGACAACATGGTCATCCGAGGTGTCCTCCGATCGTGGTGTACCCGCGCAACAGGTCGCGCGAGATGATCAGTCGCTGCATCTCGTCCGTACCTTCGTAGATGCGGATCAGCCGCACCTGCCGGTACCAGCGTTCGATCGGCAGTTCGCGGGTGTAGCCCATGCCGCCGTGGATCTGCATGACCCGGTCGACGACGCGGTTGACCATGCCGGCCCCGTACAGCTTCGCCATCGAGGAGGCGTGGCGCGGGTCCGTACCCTGATCGACTGTCCAGGCGGCCCGCAGCACGAGCCAGCGGGCGGCCTCCAGCTCGGTCTCCGAGTCCGCGATCATCCACTGGATGGCCTGGTTGGCGCCGATCGGGCGGCCGAACGTCTCCCGGGTGTTCGCGTGGTCGATCGCCATCTGCAGCGCCCGTTCGGCGATGCCCAGTGCGTGCGACGGGATGATGTACCGGCCCCTGCCGATCCACTGCATGCCCAGCTCGAAGCCCTGCCCGACCTCGCCGAGCACGTTGCGCCCGGGCACCCGGACGTCCTCGAAGACCAGCGACGCCGGTCCGCCCTCGCCCATCGTCTGGATGAACTCGGAGCGCCAGCCCATCGCGCGGTCGACCAGGAACGCCGTGGTGCCGCCGCCGCGCACCCCGCGTTCCGGGTCGGTGACCCCGACCACGATGGCGAAATCCGCGTCGTTTCCGTTGGTGATGAACGTCTTCTCGCCGTTGAGCACCCAGTCGTCGCCGTCCCGGCGCGCGGACAGCTTGATGTTGGCCGCATCCGATCCGGCACCCGGCTCGGTGATGGCGAAGCACGAGACGCGGTCGCCCTCGACGGTCGGGATGAGGTACTCCTGCCGCTGCGCCTCATTGGCGTGGTACAGGATGTTGTCCGCCTCGCCGCCGAAGCGGAACGGCAGGATGGTCCGGCCGATCTCGGTCCAGATCAGGGACTGGGTCACGGCCGGCAGGTCCATGCCGCCGTACTCCTCGGGTGTGGACAGTCCCCAGAACCCGAATTTCTTCGCGCGCAGCTGGAGCTCGCGCAGTTCGTCGCGGGTCAGGCCGGGCTGGTGGGCACGCTCACGGCGGAGCAGCTCCGGCTCCAGTGGCATGACCTCCTTGCGGATGAACGCACGCGCGGTGTCGCGGATGGCCTTCTGTTCGTCGCTGAGTGCGAAATCCATGGTGTCCCTCTTCAGATGTGCGCCGTCGGCCCACGGTGGTCGGCCCACGGTGGCGCCGGGGCGGGGAGCGGTGCCGCACTCTCTAAACTAACGCTGGAAGTTTTATCGGTCGAGACCGGACGCGAGGTTCGTTCGCTCCTTTTCGATCAAGCGAGTCAGCCACGCGCGGGCGGTGGGCGGGCCGCCTCAGCCGGCAGGCAGCAGCCGGTCGATCAGGCTGTCGATCTGGCGGTCCAGGTCCGGCCAGGGAAACGCGGGACGCATGGCCCGCAGGGTCACGATCCCGTGCAGCGCGGTCCACAGGTGGATGGCCAGCATGTCGGCATCCTGCTCCGGCCCGGTCAGCGCGGCGACCTCGTCCCGTACGGCCTCGAACTGGTCCCTGCCGACGAAGCCGACCGCGGGAAGGAGGTGCGGCGGCAGCGACTCGGACGCGAACATCGTAAGGTACCGGCCGCGGTTCTCCAGCCCGTACCGGACGTACCGGTGGGCACTGGCCCGTACCCGCGCCAGCGGCGCGTCGCCGGCCTGCCCGGCCGCGGCGGCGAGCGCCTCGCCGAACTCGTCGAAGTAGCGCGTCTTCACCGCCAGGACCAGCTCGTCGAGGCTCGGGAAGTGCAGGTAGATCGAGGTGGTGGCGACGCCGACCTCGCGCGCGACGGAGCGCAGGGACAGCTCGCCCACCTCGCCGGTCTCCGCGAGCATGCGGCTGGCCGCCGTGACGATCTCCTCGCGCAGCCGCTCACCCTCGCCACGCCGGGCCCGTCGCCGGCGCCCTGGACCGGGACCGGGACCGGGATCGGGACCGGGACCGGGACCGGCCGCGCCCTCCCGCGCGCCCAGTTCGCGGTCCGGCCCCACACCCTCGTCGTCCGGCACTCGTTCCTCCTTAGTTGACGCCCGTAGCCTTACGGGTGTAAACATAACTCGCAGAGTTAAGGCTACGCCCGTTGCCCTACGTCTTCCCGCGAGGAGAGGCTACCCATGTCACCGCTTTCGCCGGCCCGGCGCCACCCCCGGTGGACGCTCGCGATCGTGTGCGTCGCGACGTTCATGCTGTTGCTGGACGTGACGGTGGTCGCCGTCGCGCTCGGCGACATCCAGACCGACTTCGGGTCCGACCTCAGCTCGCTGCAGTGGGTCGTCGACGCGTACACCCTGCCGCTGGCCGGACTGCTGCTCACCGCCGCCACGCTCGGCGACCGGATCGGCCGGCGGCGGATCTTCCTGGCCGGCATGGCGCTGTTCACGCTGGGTTCCCTCGCCTGCGCGCTGGCCTGGTCGCCGCTGATCCTCGACCTGACCCGCGCCGCGCAGGGCGTCGGCGGGGCGCTGCTGTTCGGCGTCGGCCTGCCGCTGGTCGGCGCGGCATTCCCGGAGCCCCGGGCCCGGGCCGCCGCGATCGGCGTCTTCGGTGCGACCCTGGCGGGCGCGACAGCGGTCGGACCGCTGGTCGGTGGCGCGCTGGTGGACGGGCCGGGCTGGCGGTGGATCTTCCTGGTCAACGTACCGATCGGGTTGGCCGCGCTGGTCGCCGGCTGGTTGCGCCTGGAGGAGTCGCGGGTGGCCGCCGCGCGAGCCGCCGACTGGCCGGGGACCGCGCTGCTCACCGCCGGCCTGCTCGCCCTCCTGCTGGGTCTGATCCGGGGCAACGCCGACGGCTGGCTCTCGGCGGAGATTCTCGGCCTGTTCGCCGCGGCGGCCGTGCTGCTGGTCGGCTTCGTGATCCGGGAGGCGTCCGCCCGCGAGCCGATGCTCGACCTGCGCCTGTTCCGCAACGCGTCGTTCGCCGGGGTGTCCATCGGCGCCTGGGCGGTGTCGGCCACGCTGGTCGCCGCCACCTCGTACCTCGGCCTGTACCTGGTCAACACGCTGAACTACAGCCCGTTCCAGGCCGGCCTGCGTTTCCTGCCGCTGACCGTCGCCTCGTTCGTCGCGGCGCCGATCGTGGCCCGGCTGGTCGACCGGGTACCGCCCCGGGTCACCGTCGGCGGCGGCCTGGCCCTGTCCGCGCTCGGCCTGTGGCTCGCCGGCCAGTTGCACGGCGACTCCCGCTGGACCGCGCTGCTGGCCGGGTTCATCGTCGCCGGGGTCGGCCTCGGCATGGCCAACGCGTCGATGTCCCAGGCCGCCCTCGCCGCCGTCGACCACACCAGGGCCGGGATGGCGACCGGTACGGTCAACACGATGCGCCAGATCGGCGTGGCGGCCGGCGTCGCCGTACTCGGTGCGGTGTTCCAGCACCGGGCGACCGCCGACATGGCGCGGCAGCTCGCCGCCGCCCGGGTACCCCACGGTCAGGCATCCGCGATCGCCGACGCGGTCGGCTCCGGTGCCGGGCTCCGGGTCGCCGACTCGGCACCCGCGGCGCTGCGCCCGGCCCTGGCCGCGGCGGCCCGTGTGGCGACCGTGAACGGGCTCAACGAGATCCTGATCGGCGGGGCGATCGCGGCCGGGATCGCGGCGCTCATCGCCCTGGTCGTGGTCCGCCCGGCACCGGCTCCCGCCACCACCACGGCCACCGTCACCACCACCGCCGCGGAGCCGTCGTCGACCCCGGCCGGCGCCGACGAGCGGGTCCCGGCGCGTACGGGGAGCTGACCGCTCCTGCGAGCATGGCGGCCATGACGGATCCGATCCTGCGCCCGGCACGCCCGACGGACTACGACCCGATCGCGGCGGTGGTCGACGACTGGTGGGGGCGCCCCATCCTGGCCGCGATCCCCCGGCTGTTCCTCGACCACTTCCACGACAGCAGCCTCGTCGCCTCCCACGGCGGCGAGCTGGTCGGTTTCCTGGTCGGCTTCCCGTCCCCGGCGCAGCCCGACCGGGCGTACATCCACTTCGTCGGCGTCCATCCTCGGGTCAGGAGCCGCGGCCTGGCCCGGGCGATGTACGAGCGGTTCTTCCAGACGGCCCGCGAGCACGGCCGCCAGTCGGTCGGTGCGATCACCTCGCCGGGCAACCAGGCGTCCATCGACTTCCACCGGCGGATGGGCTTCACCGTCGACGGCCCGGTACCCGGCTACAACGGTCCGGGCCACGACCTCGTCGTCTTCACCCGCGCGCTCTGACCCGCGGGCTCGGCTGGTCCGGCTCGGCCCGCCTGGCGCCACGCAACGACCCGGACCCGTCGCGGACGCGGGCGTGACCTGCAATACCAACCAAGTCACGCGGGAAAGTAGACATGCCCCGGCCGGTGCCCGACACTGAGCGGATGGATCCGGTTCTGGCACTTGCCGGCCTCGGCGTGGGCATCGTGGTCGGGCTCACAGGCATGGGCGGCGGCGCCCTGATGACCCCCATCCTGGTGCTGTTCTTCGGCATCCCGCCGCTCGCCGCCGTCTCCAGCGACCTGGCCGCCACCGCCGTGATGAAGCCGTTCGGCGGCTGGGTGCACGCCCGGCGGGGCACGGTCCACTGGCCCGTCGTGCTGTGGCTGTGCGTCGGCAGCGTGCCCAGCGCGTTCGTCGGCGTGCTGGTCACCCGGTGGCTCGGCGGGGGCGCCGAGGTGCAGCGAGTCATTCAATACGCGCTGGGCTGCGCACTGGTTCTCGCCGTGGTCGGGATGGTGGTCAAGGCTTACGCCTCGCGGCGCCGCCCCGCGGCCGGCGCACCCGGGCCGGTGGTGGTGCGCCGCCTGCCGACCGCCCTGCTCGGTGCGGCCGGCGGCCTGCTGGTCGGGATGACCTCGGTCGGCTCCGGCTCACTGATCATCGTGGTGCTGCTGGCGCTGTACCCGACGCTGCGCGCGGGCGACCTCGTCGGCACCGATCTCGTACAGGCGATTCCGCTGGTGGCCGCGGCCGCTCTCGGTCACGCGCTGTTCGGCGACCTGAACCTGAACGTGGCCGGCGCCGTGCTCATCGGCTCGATTCCCGGAGTCCTGCTCGGTGCCCGGCTGTCCTCGCGAGCCCCCGGTGGCGTGGTGCGCGTGGCCCTCGTCGTGGTCCTGCTGGCCAGCGCGCTCAAGCTGTTCGCGGTGCCCAACCTGGTGCTCATCGGAGGCCCGGCGCTGGTCGCGGTCGCCGCGTCGGCCCAGGCACTCCACCGGTACCGGTCGATCCGGCGGCTCGACCACCGTGCCCCGGAGTCGACCGCCGGCGCTTCCCCGGGTCAGGCTCCCGAAGCCGCTCCCCCCAGCGCCGCCACTGCCCCCGCCACCGCCAATCCGCCAACCACTCTCACGGTCGCGGCCGGCGACCGCCGCTGAGAGCCGCGCCGACGGCATAAAGAACCGGGCGAATCTCTGCCGAGCGGGCCGGGAACCAGGCAGCGTCCGGCAGAGCGGAGGTTCGCCCGGATTCCGGTGTCCGTATCCGGGCAAGCCGACAACGCCGCCGGTCGCCGCCTGGGCGCGGCGCGGCGGTTCAGTCGACGGTGATCAGCGCAGGCAGCATGGTGCGCACCTGGCTCTGGCTCTGCGATGGCGAGAACCCGTCGAAGATGAAGCCCAGCAGTGCCTCGCTGTTGGTCCACGCGCACAGCGACGTGGCCTGCGAGAGCCCCGAGACCTCGGCGCACTCGGCGGTACCGCCGAGCGAACCCGCGTCGACCTTCTTCACCGACCCCTGGCTACCGCCCTGGATCGACGCGACGGCACTCTTGAAGAAGGCGTCGAGTTCGGTCTGCGCACTGCCCATCTCGAACGCCTTGCCGCTGCCACCCCATGCGATCACGGTGTGGTCCGAGTCGGACGAGTCCTCGTAGGCGACCGCGAACGGGTTGTCGATGCCGGCGGCCTTCAGGCTGTCCTTCATCGGGTCGACCTCGGACTGGCTGCTCATCTTGTTGAGCGAGCCGACCTTGTCCGGCGCGTTGAACGTCACCGTGCCGCCGCCCTTGGACCCGCCGCCGCCGGTGGACCCGCCGCCGCCCGAACCGGTCGTGCTGGTGCTTACCGCCTGGTCCTTGTCGTTGTTCGAGCCGCCGATGACGACCGCGGCCGTGATGCCACCGATCAGCAGCACCCCGACGATCGCGACGACAGCGATGATGGGGCCGCGCGAGCCGGACTTCTGCGGCGTGCCGTAGGGCGGCTGGCCGGGGAAGGCGCCGTACGGCGGCTGCTGCCCCTGGCCGGCGCCGTACGCCGGCTGGCCCGGAACCGTGCCGTACCCGGGCTGTCCCTGCGGTGCGCCGTACGCCTGCTGGCCGGGAGCACCGTATGCCGGCTGGCCCTGGCCGGTGCCGTAGGACGGCTGGCCCGGGACGCCGTACGTCGGCTGGTCCTGCGGCGTTCCGTACGTGGGCTGCGTCCCGTACGTGGGCTGGTCCTGCGGCGTCCCGTAGGTGGGCTGCGTCCCGTACGTGGGCTGGTCCTGCGGCGTCCCGTAGGTGGGCTGCGTCCCGTAGGTGGGCTGCCCCGGGTACGCCGGCTGGCCCTGCGGTGCGCCGTAGGACGGCTGGCCGGGCTGGTTGCCGTACGGCTGTTGAGGCTGCGGGGTGCCGTACTGCGGCGGGTACCCGGGCGGCGTCCCGCCGCCGCTGACCGGCTGGGTCGATCCCTGACTGGTGCCCGGCGGCTGCCAGGGTGGCGGCTGGTTCGGGTACGCGCCCGGCGGGCCGTATGGCTCGGACATCACAGTCTCCTCAAACGCTGCTCTTGCAACTATCTATTCATCGTATGGCGAATGCCGGAAATTGGGCACGTGCGTGAATCGTCCCCACCGCTGCCCGCGCGGTTACGCGCCCTGCGGCCGTTCGAGCTGTTCGGCGTATCTGCGCAGGACGCCGTCCACCTGGCTGCGGTCGTAACCGCGCATGCGCACGTTGAGCCTGGCCGTCAGCAGTTCCTCGCGTGCCGCCGCGCGCAGCGCGGTGTCGTCGGACTGGATCGCTTTCCCGGCCCGCCCGATCAGCGCGTCGACCTCGACCCGGTCGTATCCGCGCAACACGACACTGAACTCATTCCCCGTGATCACCGCATTACCGTAGCAACCGGCCGCATGTCAGGTCGGA
This sequence comes from Rugosimonospora africana, assembly GCF_016862975.1. GTDB lineage: Bacteria > Actinomycetota > Actinomycetes > Mycobacteriales > Micromonosporaceae > Rugosimonospora > Rugosimonospora africana. Next base: position 21,527 of record NZ_BONZ01000026.1, on the reverse strand, counting down.
TCGGCGGGGACGCGCGACGGCGTCGCGGCGGACAGGCCGGGCACGATGTCGTTGAGTTCGAACGTCACCGGCTGCTCCAACTGCGCGAAGGTGCACGAGTCCGGGGTGCGGTCCGGCCGCCACCTGACGAACTGCGCGGTGTGCCGGAACCGGGTGCCCTCCATGTGGTCGTACCGCACCTCGACCACCCGCTCGGGGCGCAGCGGGGTGAAGGACAGATCCTTGCCCGCGTTCCAGCGCGACGTCTCGTTGTCGCGCGGGTTGCGCACGCCCTCGGTCGGCTTCGCCCAGTTCCACGGGTGCTCGTCGAACGTGGTGACCAGCGACTGCAGCTCCTCGAACAGGTTCTTGCGCTCGCTCATCGGGAACGCGCCGATGACCCCGACCGAGGCCAGCGATCCGTCGTCGGTGTACAGGCCGAGCAGCAGCGAGCCGATCCGGTCGGGTCCGCTCTTGTGCAGCCGGTACCCGGCGACGACGCAGTCGGCCGTCCGCTCATGCTTGATCTTGAACATCACCCGCTTGTCCGGCTGGTACGTGATGTCCAGCGGCTTGGCGACCACGCCGTCCAGCCCGGCGCCCTCGAACTGCTCGAACCACCGCGCCGCCAGTTCGCGGTCGGTGGTCGTCGGGGTCACGTGCACCGGCGGGCCGGCGTCGCGAAGAGCCTGCTCGAGCATCTCCCGGCGCCGCGCGAACGGCAGGTCGGTCAGGTCTTCGTCGCCGAGGGCCAGCAGGTCGAAGGCGACGAAGGAGGCCGGCGTCTGTTCGGCGAGCATGGTGACCCGGGAGGCGGCCGGGTGGATGCGTTGCTGCAGCGCCTCGAAATCCAGGCCGGCCGGGGTGGCGAGGACGATCTCGCCGTCGATCACGCAACGCGGCGGCAACTCACGACGGAACGCGGTGACCAACTCCGGGAAGTACCGCGTCATCGGTCGCTCGTTGCGGCTGCCGATCTCGACCTCGTCGCCGTCACGGAAGATGATCGACCGGAAGCCGTCCCACTTCGGCTCGTACGACGCGCCCGGCGGGATGTCCGGGACGGACTTGGCGAGCATCGGCGCGACAGGGGGCATGACCGGCAGCTGCATGCCCCCATTGTGCCCAGTCCCGGCTGGTCGCGGGGGTAGCGGGGCCGGCGACTGGTCCGGGTCGTGGCGCGGCGCCAGACGCGCCGAGCCGGATTGGTCGGAAACGCGGCGCGAACCGGCCCGGCGTCACGTGTTGCTGGTCGCCACCCGATCGGGGTGCAGGTTGACGAAGGCGTCCATGGCGTCGTCCTTGACCGCCTGGAGCATCTGCAGGCTCGTCGGGTCGAGACCCTGGTAGTCCTTGTTGTCCGGCCCCTTCACGTTGACGTACGTGCCGCCGTTGGTCTTCAACGTGATCAGGCTTGAGGCCCCGATGCCCTTCATCGCGAACAACCAGTCCTGGATCGAGAACTGCCCCTGGTCGATGGTCATCGCCTTGCCGACCGTGTTGAGCACTCCGGACAGCTTGGCCGGGTTGGTCAGCACATCACCGGACATGACCTTGCTGAAGATCGCCTTGAGGAACTGCTGCTGGTGACGCTGGCGGCCGTAGTCGGTGTCACCGTTTGCCAGCAGGTCGCGCTGGCGCACGAAGTCGAGCGCCTCCCACGGCCTCATGTCGTAGCAGCCGACCTTGTATTCCTTCGGCGTGACGCCGGGAATCGGCCCGATGGGTATGCCAGCACTGGTCAGTCGCCACCCCGGGGAGACCTGCTTGCCCGACTTGTTGTAGCCGATGTGGACCGACCTGGTGTCCTCGTCCACGCACATGTGGACCCCGCCGATCACGTTTACCACCTGCTGGAAGCCGGTGAAGTCGACGATCGCCGCGGCGTCGAACGTGATCCCCCACAGATTCTTGATGGTCAGCGCGAGCAGCTCCACGCTGTGCTGGCGGGCGGCGGCCCCGGTCAGCCCCCAGCCGCCGAACCCGAACGCCGCGTTGATCTTGTCGTGCTGGACGCCGTACGAGTGCTTGCCGTTCTTGTACGGCGGGATCTCCACGAGCGTGTCCCGGGGAAGCGAGACCATGAACCCCTCGGTGTGGTCCGCCGGGATGTGCAGGATGATGATCGAGTCGGCGCGGACGATGTCGTTCGGGTTCTGTCCCGGCCGCGCGTCGACGCCGACCAGCAGGATGTTCTTCGCGCCGGTGATGGACTTGTGCGCCGCGCCGCCGCTGTCGCTGGCGGAGCCGAGCAGGTTCTGCTTGGTGAAGCTCTTGGTCGCCTCGGCCAGCACCACGTGGAAGCCCACGATCGAGCCGCCGCTACCGACCATGAGGATCACGCCGAAGATCAGCAGAAGCCGGGCCCAGAGCGGCCCCTTGACCTTCTTGCCGGAACGTCCCTTCTTCTTTCCCGACGCGCGATTACTCCCAGTAGTCCCCCGTGGACCCCTTGGTGGCCTTCCGCCCGGGCGTCGCCCCGCCGGGCCCTCCTGACGGTCGCCCAATTCCCTTACACCGCCAGCCGAACGGGACGAGTACTCCACGGGCCGTCTCCTGTCGCCGAGGGGCATTCAGCTTTCCGGTGGGGCAAGACCCGTCACTGTACGCAGACGCGTTGCCCGCGCGCGACCCCGGCGAGGACGAACGGTCGAAACTCCGGCGATACGGCGGGATCCGGTCAGGGGCCGGAATCTCGGACGCTGGTGCCGAATCTCCCCAGCACCCGGGCCAGTTCGGCGCGGTCGACCCCCTCCAGGTGGTCCATGATGTGCCGGCGGACGCTGGCCAGGTGTGTCGGCCACGCCTCCTCGAGCCGCGCCAGGCCGGCATCGGTGAGTACGGCGTGCCACCCTCGCGCATCGTTCTCGCACCGGACCCGCTCAACCAGCTTGTCTCCCTCCAGCCGCGCGACGATCCGGGTGATCCCGCTCATGGACAGGTCGCACGCCGTCGCCAGTTCGCTCATCCTCATCCGGCGTGACGGAGCCTCCGAGAGAGTCATCAGGACGAGGTACTCGTTCAGCGGCAGACGCTGCTCCCGGATCAGGTCGGCGTCCAGCACCCGCGGGACCACCAGGATCACCCGACTGAGGGCACGGATCACCGCTTCCTCGTCGGCACTAAGCGGCCGAACTGGCGGTGTGACAGTGCTCATGATTCTAGACTAATTACTTGACGCATCAATGACTAGGATATTTGCTTCATCAAGCAATCAGCTTGTTCCTAAGGAGATCCTTCGCAATGCCCAAGATCGGAATTATCCTCGGCAGCACCCGCCCGGGACGCAACGGTGAGGCCGTCGCCCGCTGGGTATACGAGAACGCCAAGCAGCGCACCGACGCGGAGTTCGAACTCGTCGACCTGCTCGACTACAAGCTGCCCCACCTCGACGAGGCCGTGCCGCCGTCGATGGGCCAGTACTCCCAGCCGCACACCCTGGAGTGGGCCCAGAAGATCAAGTCCTTCGACGGCTTCGTGATGGTGACCCCGGAGTACAACCACTCCACCTCGGGCGCGCTCAAGAACGCGATCGACTTCCTCTTCGCCGAGTGGAACAACAAGGCCGTGGGCTTCGTCAGCTACGGCTCGGTCGGCGGTGCCCGCGCCGTGGAGCACCTGCGGCTGATCGCCGGCGAGCTGATGATGGCGGACGTCCGCGCGCAGGTCGCGCTGTCGCTCATCACGGACTTCGAGAACTACAGCGTGTTCAAGCCGGCGGAGTACCACCTCCAGGCGCTGAGCACCGTGCTGGACCAGGTCGTGGCGTGGAGCACGGCGCTCGCGCCGCTGCGCACCGCCTGATTCTCAAGCACGTCTGATCCTCAAGCACGCCTGATTCTCAAGCACCGCCTGATTCTCAAGCGCCGCAAGCACAGGGCGCCCGCCGTAACCGGCGGGCGCCCTGTCGCGTCCGGACCCGTTGCGCGTTCACCCTCCGGTAACGCCCGCTTCACATCGCCCTCGTTGACACGGTGGAGATTCTGGCTAACGTGCGGAGCGCGGTTGCCGGCAGCCAATGCCGCTTCTCCCGATCCCGCTCACACCGACGCCCGTGTACCGCCGAGGGGTTCCGCACCGACCCCCGATCGGGACCGGGGCGAGGCGCCTGTCCGGCTCCTCCCAGCGGAACGCCGGGCAGGCGCCACTTGCCCTCCGGGCCCCCGGGCGCCGCGAGCGGATCCCGATCACTCCGGGATCCTCGCACGTCACGACGCGCGGACGGACTGCCGCGTGGCGCCGGGTGCCGGGTCGGCGACCGGGGCGTCCCAGTCGATCCGGTAGTCGAATTGCCAGGCCATCTTCTCCGGCTTGGCCAGCAGCTTCATGGTCGCCGGCAGGAACAGGTCGCGCAGCACCCGGGCGACCGGTCCGGCGGCCTTGTCCTGGTTGGTACGGGCGCCTGCCGCGACGATCCTCTCCACCCTGTCGCGGCGGAGCCGCTCGTACGCGGCGAACGCCCGCTCGTACGGCAGGTCGCGCAGGCAGCGCGCGAGCTGTACCGCGCTCTCCACGGCCATCGACGCGCCCTGTCCGGAGCTGGCCGACGGGGCGTGCGCGGCGTCGCCGACGAGGACCATCCGGCCCGCGCTCCACGTCGGTACGTTCGGCAGGTCCTCCATCGGACCGACGATGAGCAGCTCGGCCGGGTCGGTGCGGTCCAGCAGGTGCGGTGCCGGGGTGCGGTCCTGCGCGAACGCGTCGCGCAACACGTCCAGCCACCGGCCGGCGCCCGTCTCCCGGACCTGTTCGAGCGACACCGGTTCACGCCGCGGCAGGTTGACGAACCACCCGCCGCTGCCGTCGTCGTAGACCGCGTACCCGAAGAACGCCCGCTTGCCGTAGACCATGTGCATCTTGCCCTCGCTGGACGGCAGGCCGGTGTCGGCCAGCCGAGCGCCGAAGCTGAGCAGACCGGTGTAGCGGGGAGCCGGCGCGCCGGGATCGATCAGCGCCCGGGTGGCGGATTTGATGCCGTCGGCCCCGATCAGGATGTCCGCGGTGGCTTCGCTGCCGTCGGCGAACCGCGCGGTGACGCCGTCGCCGTCCTCCCGCGCGCCGACCAGCCGCTTGCCGTGCTCGATCCGGATGTCCCGGCGGGTCGTCTCGTCGTGCAGCGCCCGGTACAGGTCGGCACGCCAGACGAACTGCATGCTCGACTCGCTGGCCGGCCCGCCGAACTCGGCCAGCCGCTTGCCGGTCCAGCTCTCCATCACCAGCGACGTCATCGGTATGCCGATCTGCCGGACGAGGTCGTCGGCTCCGACGATGCCGAGTGCCGCCAGCCCGTTTGGTGCGATGCTCAGGCCGGCCCCGACTCCGTCGGCGGTGGTCGGGTACGCCTCGTACACGGTGGCCTCGATGCCGGCCCGTTGGAGCGCCATCGCGGTCACCGGACCGGCGATGCCGCCGCCGATGACCAGCGCGGAACGCGTACGGTTCATGACTGTCACTCCTCCTGCGCCTGCGTGGGTCTTTCCTGAGTGGGCCTCTCCGGCGTGGACATTTCCGGCGTGGACACGTCCTGCGTGGGCTGGGACTCGCCGTGGAACTCGGCCCATTGCCGACCCCAGCCGTTGTCCGGGTCGGTGATGCGTTCGGCGAACCGCCGGACGAACGACGCGTCGGCGTCCAGCAGGGCTATCCGGTACTGCTCCTCGACCAGGAACAGCTCGGGCACCCCGGCGGCCAGCGACTCGTCGACCAGCTTCTGGGCCTCGGCGCGCTGCTCGGCCAGCCGGTCGAGTCGCCGGTGCAGCAGTACGAGCACGTCGCCGGGTGGCAGCGCCCCGATGAGTGACAGGGCCGCCACGAACTGCGGGTACTCGTGCCGCGGCTCCTCGACCAGCTCGCGCAGCCAGTCGCGCATCTCCTGGCGACCGGCGTCGGTCAGCGCGTAGACGGTGCGCTCCGGGCGCTGCCCCTCCCGGTTGGTCTCCACCTCGGCCACGAATCCGGCCTTGGCCAGCTGGCCCACGACCATGTACAGCGACCCGTGGTTGAACTTGATGCTGCGCGCGTCACCGTTGTCGCGCAGGGTGCGGCTCAGCTCGTACGGGTGCATGGGGCGCTGGATCAGGTAGGACAGCACGGCCAACCCGAGCAGGTTGCCGACCTTGCGTTGCTTTGCCATCTGCTCCTCCGTGGCGCCTACCGGTGGCGGGTCGGCACGCGCCGTGCACGTGAATCGGTCAGGCCCTGCCGGTGCGGGTGGGGTCGTCCACGGTCGGCAGCAGGCCCTGCTTGTGCGCCCGGCGCAGGTCGGCGACGTACTCACGGGAGAACATCGCCGACAGCATGGCGACGCCGCCACGGTGGACGCGGATCTCAGCATGGCGCAGCGCGCCGGTGAGGACGACGCGACGGTCGCCTGGCGTGTCGGGCCGCTGCGCGTCCTTGACCCGGCCGCGGCCCGAACGTCGCAGGTCCCAGTCCTCGATCGGCGCGTCGTCGGGAACCAGCAGCTTGAGCACGGCGTTCTCCAGGTCGACCTCGACCTCAATGTCGCCGGCCGGGATCTGCGGAGAGCGCAGGTCCAGCACGACGACCCCGCGGTGGGAGCGCACCTGGAACTGGCGGGCGGTGGTCCAGTTGCCGAGTCGCTTGGTCACGGCGTTGTTCGCGGGGATGCGAACCGACTCGGTGCGTGCGGTCTGCGTGGCGTTCATGGCGGTGGCGTTCATGGCGGTTGTCCCTTCGAGTGTAGCGGCGATCCGTTGACACTGACTATCCACTACTGACTAGTCAGTGTCAACTATTTAGGGAGCCGGTTGGTCAGAGATCCCGGCGAGATCCGGATGTCGAGATGGCGGGCGCCGCTCCGACCTTCACCATGAGAGGTGCCCGACCGGGCGCCACGAGCCATCGAGAGGTACGCCGTGAAGTACTTGCTGTTGATCTACAACGACCCGGCGGAGTTCGCCACCATGCCGGACGCCGACCGCCAGCGGATATTCGACGACGTAGACGTGATCATGAAGGAACTGACCGAGTCCGGCGAGATGGTCGGCGGGCAGGCCCTGGCGGCGCCGTCGCAGACCAAGACGGTCCGGCTGCGAGGTGGCGCCGTGGCCGCCACGGACGGTCCGTTCCTCGAGGCCAAGGAGCACCTGGCCGGATATCTCATCGTCGACGTGGCCACCGAGGAGCGGGCGGTGGAGATCGCCGGGCGCTGGCCGGACGCCCGGTACGGCGCCATGGAGGTACGGGAGATCGTGCACACCAGCGGCGCGGAGGGCTGATCGGTCGATCGCTCAACGCCGCCAGGCCCGCCTGGTTTGTGGCGGGCTGGTCAAGCGGCCCACCCCACACATCACAGTGGCTCGCCGCGCGTGTACGCGGCGAGCCACTGGACGGCTACCTTCGCGACCAGTCTGGCTCGGCGCGTCTGACGCCACGCCACGACCCAGACCAGTCGCGCGACCAGTCTGGCTCGGCGCGTCTGACGCCGCGCCACGACCCAGACCAGTCGTCTACGCGGCCGGGCCCCACATCGCGGTGAACGCGGCCGCCTCGCCGGCCAGCCACCGCTCCACGTCGTCCGGGCGGGTCTTCGGGTCCGGCCGGTGCACCTCGCCGCGGCGCAGGTCGACCAGCACCGGCTCGGCCTTCGGCATGATCTGGTGCATGTGTCGGGACATCAGCCACAGGGTCGCGACCGCCAGGTCGGGAGCCGGCGGCTGCTCGTCGAAGTACAGCCGGACGGCCTCGGCGCGCCCGTCGTCGTAGCGCAGCCCCAGGTGTGGATTGACCTTCACGGTGAGCCCGCCGATCACGCCGAGCGCGTCATGGATCTGCGCCAGCTCGACCTTCCCCGGATCGCCGAGCGAGTCCAGGTAGCGGGCGCCGCCGGCCTCCAGCGCCGCGTAGAGCGCACGCCACCGGGGCGCGACGGTGCCCACGGCCGCGGCGACCGCGGTGTGGTCACCGCGGTTGCGGAACTGGATGTCTGCCTTGAGCGCCTTGATGAACTGGCCGTGCGGGTTGAATCCGGAGCGGGCCTGCCGGGCCCGGCGCAGGCCGCCGACGAAGGTCGCCTTCGCCGGCCCGGTGCGGCCGATGTAACGGCTGAACGACAGGAGTGTCGCATACGGCGTGGGGGTGGCGGTGGTACTGGAGACCATTTGAATCCTCCCAGGTCGGGAGCTGTTTTAGTACACATATTCTAATCGATGACGACGCGTTTGCCCACTGCCGCTTGGCAGGGCGCTACCCATCGTCTACCTTGCATGGAAGCGCTCCCATCGATGCCTGCCACTTTGTCCCCGAGAAAGGTACCCACGTGTCCCAGCACATCCGTAGACATCGACGGACGGCGGCCGTCGCCGCGGCCGCCGTTGGCTGCACGGTCCTCGCCGGTGCCTGGTTCTCTACCGGCCCCGCGTCGGCAGGAGCGATCACCGGCAGCCTCTACCGCGATCCCAACTCCCAGGCGGCCCGATGGGTCGCCGCCAACCCCAGCGACTCCCGCATGCCGGTGATCCGCGACAAGATCGCCAGCCAGCCGGCCGCGCACTGGCTCTCGTCGTTCAACCTCACGACAGTCCAGTCCGAGGTCTCCACGTTCGTCGGGGCGGCCGCCTCGGCGAACCAGATCCCCGTCCTGTCTGTCTACGAAATCACCAACCGGGACTGCGGCGGCGCCAGCGCCGGCGGTGCGCCGAGTCTCGCGCAGTACCAGACCTGGATCAACAGCTTCTCGGCCGGACTGGGCAACCGGCCGGTCATCGTCATCCTGGAAACCGACGCCCTCGCCCTGCAGACGTGCCTGAGCGCAAGCGATGTCACGGCGCGGGACCAGGCCTTGGCCACGGCGGTGCAGACCATCAAGGCGGCGGACTCCGGCGCCCGGGTGTACCTCGATGGCGGGCACTCGGCCTGGAACAGCGCGTCGGATCAGGCCAACCGGCTCAAGGCGGCCGGCGTCCAGTACGCCGACGGGTTCTTCACCAACGTGTCGAACTTCAACTCCACGGCGAACGAGGCCGCGTACGGCCGCTCGATCATCTCCGCGCTCAACGGTCTCGGCACATCGGGCAAGCACCAGATCATCGACACCAGCCGCAACGGCGGGGCCGGTGGCGACTGGTGCGCCGACGACAACACCGACCGGCGCATCGGCGCGTACCCGACGACCAACACGGGCGACGCGAACATCGACGCGTACCTGTGGGTGAAGCCGCCCGGCGAGGCCGACGGCTGCTCGTACACGGCCGGCTCGTTCCAGCCCAACCTCGCCTACAGCCTGGCGAGTTCGGCGCCGTACCCGCCGACCGAGTCACCCACGGCCCCACCGACCACTCCGTCCACGACCCCACCCACCAGCACCCCGCCGACCTCCAACCCACCGACGTCCAACCCACCGACCTCCAACCCACCAACCTCCGCTCCACCGACCACCCCGCCTCCGACCACTCCGGCCGGCGGCGCCTGCACGGCCGCCTACCAGACGACCAACTCGTGGCCGGGCGGCTTCCAGGCACAGGTGACCGTGACCGCCGGCCGGGCGGCCATCAACGGTTGGACCGTCCGCTGGACCCTGGCCAGTGGCCAGTCCATCAGCCAACTCTGGAACGGAACGCTGTCGGTCAGCGGCTCCAGCGTGACGGTGAAGAATCTGTCCTACAACGGCTCGCTGGCCGCGGGCGGTTCGACGCAGTTCGGCTTCACCGGTACCGGCAGCGCGGCGACACCCGCGCTGACCTGCACCAGTCCCTGACCCATCCGGTACGCGCACCGCGGGCCCGTCACCACGTGGCGGGCCCGCCCGCACCGCACTTGGCGGCCCGCGCTTGGCAGGCCGCGTCAGCTCGCCTGGGACAGGATGTCGTCCAGGGCGATCGGCAGGCTACGCGCCCGGTAGCCGGTGGCGTGGTAGACCGCGTTGCCGATGGCCGCGGCCACCCCGACGACGCCGATCTCCCCAACCCCCTTCACGCCCAGCGGGTTGACCACGTTCTCGTGCACCTCGACGGTGTCCACCACCACGTCCGGCGAGTCGGCGTTGACCGGCACCAGGTAGTCGGCGAGGCTCGCGTTGGCCCAGCGACCGCTGCGCGCATCCATCCGGGTCGCCTCCAGGAGCGTCTGGCCCAGCCCCCAGAGCATCCCGCCCATCAACTGGCTGTGCGCGGTACGCCGGTTGAGCACCCGTCCGGGCGCGAACACGCCGACCATCCGCCGTACCCGGATCAGCCCCAACTCGGCGTCCACACCGACCTCGGCGAACTGGGCGCCGAAGGTGTGCATGCCGTGACCGACGTCCTGGGCCGGCGGTATCCAGTTGCCGATCGCCTCCACATCCGGGACGAGCTTGCGCTGCAGCATCGCCGAGTAGGTCTCGCCGGCGTCCGGCCGGTCGCGCAGCGCCATCCGGCCGCCCTCGACCACGACGGCGGCCGGGTCCGCGCCGTGCAGCGGCGACTGCTCGTCCGCGACGGCCATGCCGATCAGTTGCTCGCGCAGCGCGGTCACCGACAGGTGCACGGCCGCGCTCGCCGCACCCGCTCCGGCCGAGCCGACGGCGGCGGTGATGTTCGGCATGTCGGTGTTGCCGCCCGCGAACCGCACCTGGTCCACGGTCACTCCCAGCCCATCCGCGGCGACCAGCGTCATCGCCGTGGATATGCCGGTGCCGAACTCGGACACGCCGGCCTCGACGATGACGCTGCCGTCGGAGTAGATCCGGGCCCGGGCGCGCTGCGGGTTGACCGGTTGCGCGTGCGGGTAGGCGGCGGTGGCCATGCCGGTACCGATCAGCCAGTTGCCCTCCCGCCGCTGCCTCGGCCGCGGGTCGCGCCCGGCCCACCCGAACAGCTCCGCGCCGCGCTCCAGGCACTCCCGCAGGCCGCTGCTGGACCACGGGTCACCGGTGGCCGGGTCGGTGTCGGAGCAGTTGCGCAGCCGCAACTCCACCGGGTCCACCCCGATCCGCTCGGCGAGCTCGTCCATCGCGGACTCCATGGCGAACATGCCGGTCGCCTCGCCCGGCGCGCGGGTGAAGGTCGGCGTGTTGATGTTCCCCCGCCCCAGCCGGTAGATGCCCTCGTAGTTGGGGTAGTCGTAGATGATCGCCGGGGACTGGAGCGACGGCTCGGCCCAGTCGTCGAAGTGGGAGGTCAACGACAGCTTGTGGTGGCGCACCGCGACCAGCTTCCCGTCGGCCCGGGCGCCCAGGGTGAGGTGCTGGCGTTGCTGTTCGCGGTGGCCGCACGAGGTGAACATCTGCTCCCGGTTGAGGGCGAGCCGGACCGGGCGCCCGACGTGCCGGGCGGCCATCGCGGCGAGGGTCGCGTGCGGCCAGACCATCGCCTTCGACCCGAAGCTTCCCCCGACGTAGTTGCTCACCACCCGGATCTGGGCGGGCGGCACACCGAGAAACGCGGCGGCGGTCAGCTGGGTCGAGGTCGGCCCCTGGATGCCGTCGTAGAGCGTGAGCCGGCCGACCTCGTCCCACGCCGCCGTGGTGGTCGACGGCTCGATCGGGTTGTGGTGGTTGGCGGCGAACTCGTACATCGCCTCGACGCGTACCTCGGCGTCCCGCAGGCCGGCCTCGATGTCGCCGCGTACCTGGCGACCGGGCAGCAGACCGCCGAAGATCTTCTGCGGCTCGTACGCCTGGTCCTTGATCTCCTCCAGGAGCGTCACCGGCGGTGTGGTGTCGTAGTCGATCCGAACCAGGGTGGCCGCGTGCTCGGCGCGCTCCAGGGTGTCGGCGACGACGACCGCCACGTGCTGCCCGGCGTAGTGCACCGTGTCGTCCTGCATCGGGAAGAAGGTGTGCCCGGGTGCGGCCAGGCCGGCCAGCGACGGCAGCAGCGACGGCTGCATGGCGACCTTGGGCAGGTTCAGGTGGGTCAGCACGGCCAGCACCCCGGCGGACTGCTCCGCCTCCGTGGCGTCGACCGCGGTGATCCGGGCGTTGGCCACCGGGGCGCCGATCAGGACCGCGTGCGCGAGGTGGGGAATCGGCACCTCGCCGGAGTACCGGGCGGAGCCGCTGACCTTCGCCCGGCCGTCCAGCCGGGCGAGCGTGCCACCGATCGCCGGGCTCATGCCGGATCCTGTCCGACCAGTCTGGCTCGGCGCGTCTGTCGCCGCGCGGCGACCCAGACCAGTCGCTCCGCCGCCGGTTCGGCATGAGGCACGAGAGCGCTGCAACTCCAATTCCTGATCCTCACGGGAGGAGCGGCTCCGCTGCGCTGACCTGGCTGAGGCTCGCTCATCGCGCACCGTCCGGCGCGACCGTCTCCAGCGCGCGGACGATGGTCCGGCAGGCCAGCTCGATCTTGAACCCGTTCATCCCCCGTGCGACGGCCGGCGCCAACTCCTCGCGTGCGGCTGCGGCGAAGTTCTCCGTGGTGGCGGGCTGGCCGGTGAGCATGCGCTCGGCCCGCCGGGCACGCCACGGCACGGTGGCGACACCGCCGAGAGCCAGCCGTACCTCGACCACCATGCCGCCTTCCACGCGCAGCGCCACCGCGACCGAGGCGAGCGCGAACTCGTAGGACTCCCGGTCGCGGACCTTCAGGTACAGCGAGGTGGACCCGTCCGGCGCGGGCGGCACCTCGACATCCACGATCAGCTCGCCGTGGTCGAGCGGGTGCTCGATGTCCGGGGTGTCCTCCGGCGGCAGGAAGAATTCGTGGACCGGGATGGATCGCCGTCCCCGCTGTCCCTCGGCGATGACGTCCGCGTCGAGGGCGACGAGGGCGACCGCGAGGTCCGACGGGTGGGTCGCGATGCACTGGTCGCTGGTGCCGAGGACGGCGTGCCCGCGGTTGACGCCGTCCATGGCGGCGCAGCCGGTGCCCGGGGTGCGCTTGTTGCACGCGGTCGACACGTCGCGGAAGTACGTGCACCGGGTGCGCTGCAGCAGGTTGCCGCCGATCGAAGCCATGTTGCGCAGTTGTGGGGACGCGCCCAGCAGCAGCGCCTGCGAGACCAGTGGCGACCGGTCGATCACCGAGGGGTGCTCCGCGACCTCGTTCATCCTGGCGAGCGCGCCGATGCGCAGGCCGCGGTTCGGCAACTCCTCGATGTCGCGCAGCGGGAGGTCGTTGATGTCCACCAGCCGGCGGGGCTGCTCGACGTAGATGCGCAGCAGGTCGACCTGGGTGGTGCCACCGGCGAGGAACGCGCTGGCCGGATCGGCGGTGACCGTCCCGACCGCGGTGCCCACGTCGGCCACCCGCGAGTAGCTGATCGGCCGCATCGCGCTCAGTCCCCCGTCTTCCCGTCGCGGACGTCGCGGATCGCGGAACGGATGTGCGGGTACGCCGCGCAACGGCAGAGGTTGCCACTCATCCACTCGCGGATGTCGGAGTCGTCCTTGGCGTGGCCCTCCTTCAACAGAGCCACCGCCGACATGATCTGGCCGGGGGTGCAGTATCCGCACTGGAACGCGTCTCGCGCGATGAACGCGGCCTGCATCGGGTGCAGCGTCTGGCCATCGGCCAGGCCCTCGATCGTGCGCACCTCCCGCCGCTCGCAGGCGATCGCCAGCGTCAGGCAGGACAACACGCGCTCGCCGTCCACCCAGACCGTGCACGCCCCGCACGCGCCCTGGTTGCAGCCCTTCTTCGTGCCGGTCAGCTCCAGCCGGTCGCGCAGCGCGTCCAACAGGCTGACCCGGGGCTCGATGGCCAACCGGTGGGCGGCTCCGTTGACCGACAGCCAGACCTCGACATCCCCCGGCCCACGGACCACCGCGGTGTCGGGGGTCTCCACCCTGGCGCTCGCCTGCGTGTTCGACCTCACCGGCTCCTCCTCGCGAAGCTGGCTTTCAGCGTACCGAGAAAGCGCCTCATTTCTACCTATATGGCGTTTTACGCCGGAGCTTCCGGCCAGTTTGAGGTGCGCGTCACGATCCGGAATTGAGTCGATCCGACTCAAGTTATGCCGGGTGATGCGCCGGTGAGGCCGGCGCGGCGAGACTGAGGAGACCAGCATGAGCACCTTGTCACTGTGGGCGCGGCGCGACCCGTTCGCGGAGTTCGACGCCCTGGTGCGCAACGCCTTCGGCCCGGTCGCGACGTGGCCGGCGCGGCGTGCGACCGGCTTCACGCCGGCCGCCGAGATCAGCCGGGACGGTGAGGACGCGGTGGTCTGCGTCGAGCTGCCCGGAGTGGACGTGACCAACGACGTGACGGTCGAGGTGGACCGCGGTCGGCTGGTGATCCGCGGCGAGCGTCGCGACGAGCGGACCGAGGAGCGGGACGGACGCAGCCTCCGCGAGGTCCGCTACGGCACCTTCCAGCGCTCGTTCGACCTGCCGGCGCACGTCAACGCCGACGCGATCAGCGCGTCGTACGACGCGGGCGTGCTGAGCATCCGGGTGTCCGGCGCCTACACCGGCACCGGTGCGCGGCGGATCGAGATCAGCGGGGGCACCAGCCCCACCGCCGTCGAGGGCGGCACACCCGCCGAGGCCAGCGAGGACACCGCCAGCTGAGGCATCGCGACACAGCGGCCGGCACCATCCCTGCCCGATGGTGCCGGCCGAGCCGTATCCGGAGACGGGCGACCGTCACCGCAGGAGCGAGCGGGCGGTGGGCGCCAGCCGGAGCCGTCGCGCCGGGCCGGCCAGGGTCGACAGCCGCGGCAGCAGGTCGTTCTGCCAGCGGTCGCAGCCACGCAGCCGGCTGAGGTGGTCGTCGAGCGCCCGCACGCTGTCGAACCGCGCGAACCAGACGAAAGCGTGCTCGCCCGCCCGGACCGGCAGGGCCGGATAGGTGTTCTCCGCGTATTCGGTGTGCAGCCGCGCCAGGGGTGTGGCGCCGGCCTCGGTGAGAGCGGGCCGCAGCTGGTGTTCGAAGAAATCCGCGAACGCGTCGTCGAAGGGGCGGTCGCGGAAGTACATGGTGGCCACCACGAGGGAGCCCGGAGCGTCCCCGCCCCCGTCACCGCCCCCGTCACCGCCCCCGTCACCGCCCCCGTCCGCGTCCGCGCCGGGCCTCGCGGCGACCGGCGCCGGAAAGCCGAACCGCCCCGCCACCGGACGCAACAGCAGCACGTCGTCCGAGTCGACCATGGTGGCGTTGGCCGCGGGGCCGTGCGTCCGCCAAATCGGTCCAGTGTAGAAGCTCCGCAGCGCCTCGGCACGGCTCGGCATGTCCTGGAAGCCGCGTAGCCACACGAAGCGATCGGGGCTGTCCAGGTCGCGGAACTGTCCCACGACCGCCATGCCGAGCGCCTCCTGGCTCTCGACGAACTCCCGGTCGAACAGCTCTATCAGCACGTCCCGCTGGCCGGGCCGCAGGGTGTACTGCCGCAGTTCCACGACGGGGTACCGAACCTCGGGCACTCCGCGCTCCTTCCGCTTGTCCGAACAGGTCTTGTTACAACCAAGGGCGCGTGCCGGGACCGGTGCCAACGGCCGGAATCAGCGCACGCGCAGGGTACGGCGCAGCACGTCAGCGATCGAGGTGCGTTCGAGTTCGCTCCGGAGCGCACGCTCGGCTCCGTCGTACACGCCCCCGAGGGCGGGCCGGATGCCGCGTCCCACGGGGCATTCCAGATTGGGCTCGGAGTGGTGCATGGCGAACAACGGCTCCCGTTCGACCGCGTCGTACACGTCGCACACGCTGATCTCTTCGGGAGCGCGGGCCAGGGTCCAGCCGGCACCGGCGCCGTGGCGCACCTCGACCAGGCCGGCACGCAGCAGATCGCCGAGGCTGCGCCTGATGACCACCGGGTTGGTGTTCACGCTCGCGGCGATCTGATCCGACGTCAGGGAGTCGTTGCCGCGACGCTGGGCGAGCGCCATCCACGCCAACGCGTGCACGGCGATCGTCAGCCGACTGTTCGCTGCCATGGCACCCCGCTTTCTGTAACAGATTCGATTACGACAAGCGGGGATTGTCAAGCGCCGCCGCACGGCCGTCGCGTACGCTGTCCCGCATGATCATCCGCGAGGCCGTCCGCGCCGACCTGCCCGCCATCATCGCCCTGCTCGCGGATGACGTACTCGGCAAGGCTCGCGAGTTCGCGACTGTCGACGAGGCGTACGAGAAGGCGTTCGCCGACATCGACGCCGACCCGCGCAACGTTCTGGTCGTCGCGCAGGACGACGACGACGTGGTGGCGTGCATGCAGATCACGTACATCCCCGGGCTGGGCCGGCACGGCGCGGAACGGTCGCAGGTCGAGGCGGTCCGGGTCCATTCGGCGCGCCGCGGCCAGGGCGTGGGCCAGCGGATGATGGCGTGGGCGATCGACCAGGCCCGGGCGCGGGGGTGCGTCATGATGCAGCTGACGTCCGACAAGTCCCGGGTCGACGCACACCGCTTCTATGCCAGGCTCGGCTTCGTCGCGAGCCATGAGGGCATGAAACTACTGCTGTAGTTGGACGCGCCGGAGCCATCGATGCTCTACGCTGACGCGGTGCGGTTTGCCAAGATCCACCCATCTTTCCTGATCTTCTTCGGCCTGTCCCTGGCCAGTTTCGCGGTGGCACTCGTCGTGGCGATCACCTCCATGGACGCGTGCACCTCCAGCAGCGGAGACCAGCCCGACAGCGCGTGCGCCGTCCGGGGCCAAGGCGAGGGAACGACCGCCACAGTGCTGGCAATCGGCGGGCTGGCCGCGATGCTCGGTGGGGTCGGCTTCCAGATCGGCCGGGCCACGCCAGCGGCGGCACCCGTCGCCGTACCGCTCGGTGGAGCACCGGCGCCGTACCCGCTCCAGCCGGCGTACCCGTCGGCGCCCGGCGCACCGGGGTACCCGCCCGCCCCCGGGTACCCGGCGCCACCGGCATCGGCGCCGCCTGCATCGATGCCGCCGGCTTCCTGACATGCGAGGCGCCGGCGTGGCGCATATGGTGTCGTGACCTGTCCAACTGAGACGACAGACGACTGGTCTGGGTCATCGCGCGGCGTCAGACGCGCCGAGCCAGACTGGTCGGAACTGTGAGTGGAGTGAAGCATGGGCATAGGTCCCCTGGCGTGCCTCGGTCTGGTCGTGTTGCTGATCATCGGTGGCGCGGTGGTGGTGCCCATCATGCTGAGCAGGCGGAACGACTCGAACCAGATTCCCGGACCGCAGCCCGGCTACCCGCCCACGCCGCCCGGCTACCAGCAGTACCCACCGGCGACGGGCGCGCCGGGCTATCCGCCAGCGCCCGGATATCCGCCGGCGGCGGGAACCCCCGGGTACCCGCCGGCGCCCGGTTACCCGCCGGCCGCGGGAACCCCCGGGTACCCGCCGGCACCGGGCTACCCGCCCACGTCCGGCGCACCGGCATACCCGCCGGCCTCCCCCACGTCCGGCGGCGGCCCCTACCCGCCCGGCGGCGCGCCCACCTCGGGCGCCCCGGCTTCCGGCGCACCGACCTCCGGCGCACCGATGCCGGGCGCACCCGCCTCCGGAGGTCCGATGCCGGGCGGGACACCGGCATACGGTCCGCCGCCCGGCCAGCCATGGCCTATCCCCGGCCAGGCGCCGATCCCCGGTCAGGCACCGCCGCCCGTGCCCGGCCAGCACCCGTTGCCCGGCCAGCCGCCCGCACCGGGTTCGGATCAATCGCCGTCGTAGGGCGGTCCAGGCGGTCCGAGCGTCAGAACTGAGCCACCACGTACGGGCGCTGTCGCGGGAACATCGCGCGCAGCTGATCGGCGGCCGGGTCGGGCACCGTACCCAGGTCCCGGAACGCCAGCTCGGCCGGGTCGAGCACCCCGTATACCAGGCCAGACAGCCCGGCCACGGTCAGCGTGGCCGCCGGTACCGCCATGCCGGCGCCACGCGTCACCTCCAGCTTCCCGGACGCTCCGTCCAGCAGGTACTCGCCGGAAATGAACAGGTCGTCCACCACGGTGACCGCGACGCGGCCCGGGCCGACCGCCATCCCGGCGAGCGCGTCCAGCGACAGGATCCGCGCCATCGGCGCGTGGAAGCTGGGGACGGCGACCTTCGCCTCGCTGACGAACCCGAGGTCCGTCGCCCACTGCTCCGGCGCCTCGTCCGGGTCCACCCGCACGGAGACCCGGGTCACCTGGTCGACGTGCGACGCGAAGAAACGCAGCAGCAGCGCCCGGCCCAGCGGCCCGGTCGTCAGCAGGTCATCGGCGAGCAGGTCGCCGCCGTGGTCGGTGATCCGGTACGTCACCGCGCCGACCAGCTCGCCACCCGACCGGGCGGTGACCAGCCAGCGCTGTTCCTCGTCGCGGAAGCGCGCCACCGCGTAGTCCGGCAGGATCGCGCACCCGTGCCGCCGCGCCACCAACTGCTCCCGCATGTCGCGATAGCCGTCGTACCCGTCCGCCAGACGCTCCCAGCTGACCTCCCCGGGCAGGTCGGCGCGCAGTAGCGGGGCAAGGTCGGCCGGCGCGAAGCTGACCGTCGGCGGCATCGGCAGGCCGATATACCCGAAACGGTGGTAGAACGACGGCCGGAACGGATACAGCGCGCTGACCGGGCGTCCGTCGTCACGCATCTCGCCGAGCAGCCGGGTCAGCAGGGTGCGGACGTGCCCCTGGCGACGAGCCAGCGGGTGGCTCGCCACCCCGGCGATGCCGGCCATCGGATATACCGAACCGCGAACGTTCTGCCGCATCGGGATGCTGGTGACGACGGCCAGAGTTCGGCCGCCGTCCTCCGCCATCAGGGTGGAGTGCCCCTGGTAGTAGGGCAGGTTGTCGCGCCACTTCTCCCGATCGACCGGCTCGGGAGAGGGCGCGAACGCGTATGCCGTCAGGGGCATGCTCGTGTCCAGGCGTTCCTCGGCGGATACGCGTCGAATCTGCATGCCCCCATCTTCCACCAGGCTGAACCGGGCTATCTCGACGCCTTAGCCCGCGGCGACCGTCGCGGGTATGCCGAACCAGGCTGCCAGCGCGGCATCCAGCGCGTCGTGACCACCGTCCCGGTCGGCGGCCCATGCGACGGACCCGTCGGGCCGCACCAGGAGCCCGGCCAGCTCGGGCCACTCCGGGCAGGCTTGACTGACGACGCGTACCCGGTCGCCGTAGCCGTCCACACGTGCCCGCAGCGCGGCGTCGTCGGCCAGGTCGAACAGCAGCCCGGTGCCGTCGTGGCAGTGGTCGGCGAGCGTGCTGGCGTCGGCCAGTACGAGGTCGGGGGCACTGCGCCCGATCAGTGGGTGGTCGCCGGGCAGGTCGTACCGCTGCCACACCCCGGAGATCTTCTTGACGAAGTACGTCGTCCCGGTCACGGTCTCGGTCAGGTCCGAGACCACCGCGCGGATCGCCCTACCGTTCGGATCCGGGCGCATGATGGTGATCTGAGCCCGGGTCCAGTCCAGCACCCAGGCCCCGATCGGGTGCCGCTCGGTGGTGTACGTGTCCAGCAGCCCCTCCGGTGCCCAGCCCCGGATCGTGGCGGCGAGCTTCCAGCCGAGGTTCATCGCGTCCCCGATGCCGAGATTGAGCCCCTGACCACCAAACGGCGAGTGCACGTGCGCGGCATCGCCGGCCAGCAGGACCCGACCCCGCCGGTACGTCGAGACCTGGCGGGCGTTGTCGGTGAACCGGGTGGCGCTGTGCACCTCGGTGATGGTCACGTCGACACCGCTGACGTTGCGCAGGCTCGCCTGCAACTCCGCCGCGGTCACCGGGGCGTCGCGGTCGGCCGGTGGCCCGTCGAACTCCACGGTCAGGATCCGGCCCTTCACCGGCCCGTGCACGAAGACGCCGGCGTCGGTGCGGTTCCAGCCCAACGGCAACGCCTCGGCACCGTCCATGTCGACGATCGCCTGGTGCCCGGTGACCTGCGCCTCGGTGCCCGGGAAGTCGAAGCCGGCGAGCTTGCGCACCATGCTCCGCCCGCCGTCGCAGCCCACCAGCCAGCCGGCCGCGATCCGCTCGCCGCCCGCCTCCACGATCACGCCTTCTGGGCCGGCGTCGAAGCCGGTCACCTCCACGCCGCGGCGTACCTCCACACCGAGCGCGCCCGCGCGATCCGCGAGCAGCCGCTCGACGTCCTGCTGGTTGAGCAAGCCGAGGTTCCCTACCGGCCCGCGGTGCGCAAAGTCCGGATCGGACTCGTCGAACAGATCGCCGCGCAGCACGATGCCGCCGAAGTGCCCCGCGAACTTCGGCGGCATCTTGAGTGGCGCACCGCCCGGGACCCGGGAACGCAGGAAGGCACGCATCCGTTCGTGGTTCTGCCGCTGCGCCTCCTGGACCTCGGCGAGCATCCCCCGCCGGTAGAAGGATTCGGCCGTCGGGGTGTTGATCGCCCCCGCCTTGATGGTCAGGTCCGGGTCGGTCAGTCGCTCGACGACGACCGTACGCATCCCCGCGAGGTTCAACTCGCCGGCCAGCATCAGTCCCACCGGCCCCGCGCCAACAATGATCACGTCGTAGGTCATGAAGAAAGTGTACCGGGTCAAAAATTGGGATCGGTATAGTGGGGTGGTGACGACCGAACCAGGGCTGCGTGAACGCAAGAAGGCGCAGACACGGCAGCGCATCTCCGACATCGCGACGGGACTCTTCCTCGCGAAGGGATTCGACAACGTGACGGTCGCGGAGATCGCGGAGGCGGCCGAGGTCTCCAAGATGACCGTCTTCAACTACTTCCCCCGCAAGGAAGACCTGTTCTTCGACCGGGGTCCGGAGGCCGCCGCGCTGATCGCCGGCGCGATCCGTGGCCGGCACGACGGCGAGACACCGGTCGCGGCCCTGCGCCGGATGCTGCTCGACCTGCTGCGGCAGGGGCATCCACTGGCCGGCGTGGGTGAGTCCCTGTCCGGGTTCTGGCAGGTCGTGGTCGACTCGCCCGCGTTGCTCGCGCGGGTGAGGGAGGCGGCCGAGGAGTTGGAGGACCTGCTCACCACCCTGTTTGCCGAGGCTGCCGGTGGTCGACCGGACGACCCGGCCGCCCGGCTGGCCGCGGCGCTGGTCGTCGCCGCCTGCCGCACGGCGTACGTGGCCACCGCTCAACGGCAACTCGCCGGTGAGGGTCACGCCGATGTCGTCGAGGATCACGCCGCCCTGCTGAACACGGCGTTCGACGTGGTCGAGCGCGGACTGGGGGCCGACGCGTTGCGGGGTCGCTGACGATCGGCGGGTACGCGACGCGAAGCCGCGCCCCACGATGCGTGGGGCGCGGCATGCGCGGCGATCGGTTGACCGATCGCGTTGGCTGACCGGGTCAGTCGGCTCTGCGAGTCAGCTGTCCCACCAGTCCTGGGTTACCGCGGCGTCGTGGTGTAGCCGCCCTGGCCCATGTCCTGGCCGTAGTCCCAGGTACCCGTGCCACCGCTCGAGTACCCGTCGGTCGACGGCGCACCCGGAGCAGCAGCCCCGTCCGGCGCGGTCGACGCACCCGGCGCGGTCGACGCACCCGGCGCGGTCGACGCACCTGGCACGGTCGCAGCACCCGGAGCGGTCGACGCATCCGGCGCGGTCGACGCATCCGGCGCGGTCGACGCATCCGGCGCGGTCGACGCACCCGGAGCGGTCGACGCACCCGGAGCGGTCATCGAACCTGACTCGTCCGACTCGCACGATCCGCCGTCCTTGCCGCCCCACTGGTCGTGGCCGCCCCACTGGTCGTGGCCGCCACCCCAGCTGCCGCCCATCTCCTGG
>NZ_BONZ01000025.1 GCF_016862975.1 Rugosimonospora africana | reverse complement strand
TCTCCTGACCGGCCTTGCTGTGGTCGTCCTTCGGGTCGGACTTGCCGTCCTTGCCCTGGTCGTCCTTCGGCGCGGACTTGCCATCCTCCTGGCCGGCCTTGCTGTGGTCGTCCTTCGGGTCGGTCTTCCCGTCCTTGCCCTGGTCGTCCTTCGGCGCGGACTTGCCATCCTCCTGGCCGGCCTTGCTGTGGTCATCCTTCGGGTCGGACTTGCCATCCTCGCCCCAGCTGCCGCCCATCTCCTGACCGGCCTTGCTGTGGTCATCCTTCGGGTCAGACTTCCCGTCCTCGCCCCAGCTGCCGCCCATCTCCTGGCCAGCCTTGCTGTGGTCATCCTTCGAGCCCCCGCCCCACGGGGCCCCGCCCATCGGCGCTCCGCCCGTCGGTGCGCCGCCCATCGGCGCTCCGCCCGTCGGTGCACCGTATGCCGGCGCGGCGTCGGTCGGCGCGGCGTCCGTCGGCGCAGCCTCGGTGGGTGCGGCCTCGGTCGGCGCGGCTGCGGCGCACTCGCCGTACCCGTCAACCTGCGTGGGCGCGTAGCCGTTCGACTGCCCAGATCCGTTCGACTGCTCGGGCGCCTGCGCGCCGGGCTGGTCGGGTGCGTACGCACTCCCCGTCGTTCCCCCACCCATCGGGGTCGACGAGAGGGAGCCCGCCGCGCTGGCCGCGGCGGCGGGACCACCGATCGCCAGTGCCGCAGTGAGGGCTGCGACCGCCAGCGTCCGCTTGCGTGTGTTGAACATGTTGCTCCTTCCAAACGAGCGACATCGGGGGGCTTGGTCCGTCCCGTCAGCGGAATCTCCACTTCGGACACATGCCGGACGACGCGCACTCGGGCGGGAGTTGTTTATGGTGGTTTCAACCGCCGCATCCGACTAGCCCCGTATGAGAGTTATTGTCACATAGTCCCGGGCGGGGTTTTCGAGTGATTTACGCGTTCTCGTCACCTCGTCCCCCGTTCGGGGGAGGCGGGGCCTCTGAACTCCACCGAACCGTTCGGGAGGCGGTGGCCTCCTCTGAGCGGCGTCGCCGCGTCTGAACTCCCCCGCCTCGTCTGGGGACGAGCGGACCGTCTGGGAAAGCGCGGGGCCGATGGGCGGACGCGGACCGATCTGGGAGCCCACGGCCTTATCTGAGAGGCACGGCCTTATCTGAGAGGCCCAGCCTCATCTGGGAGACACGGCCTCATCTGGGAGCCACAGGCCTTATCTGAGAGGTGAGGACGCGTCTGGGGAGACCGGCCCCGACCTGGCGCATCCGGTGGGCGGCGACCGGTTTCGGGGTTATCCGGAGTCCGGAAATCGTTGGACACCACGGACATGCGCGGCGATCGTGGTCGACATGCAACAGGACGGGATCTGGGACGAAGACGCGGCGTCGCGGTACGACACGCCGGGCACCGGCCAGTTCGCACCCGACGTGCTGGGGCCCACCGTGGACCGCCTCGCCGAACTCGCGAACGGCGGAGCCGCTCTCGAGTTCGCCATCGGTACCGGCCGGGTCGCCGTCCCGCTCGCCGAACGCGGGGTACCCGTCACCGGCATCGAACTGTCCCGCCCGATGCTCGACCAGTTGCGCGCGAAGGCAGACGAGGCGACGATCCCGGTGATCGTCGGCGACATGGCGACCGCGACCGCTCCAGGGAAGTACACCCTCGTCTACCTCGTCTACAACACAATCTCCAACCTGCTCACGCAGGCAGAGCAGGTCGAGTGTTTCCGCAACGCGGCTCGCCATCTGACGCCCGGCGGCCGGTTCGTGATCGAGCTCTGGGTACCCGAACTGCGCAAGCTTCCCCCGGGCCAATCGGCCGTGGTGTGGAGTTCCGAGCCCGGCTACATCGGCCTGGACACCTACGACGTCCTGCACCAGCACGTCGTCTCGCATCACTTCCGGTTTGACGAGAGCCGGCAGGCCCGGCTCACCCGTAGCCCGCACCGGTACATCTGGCCGGCCGAGCTTGACCTGATGGCCGCGCTGGCCGGATTCGAGCTGGAGACCCGGCACGCGGACTGGAGCGGAGCGGCGTTCACCGCCGCGTCCCGGTCTCACGTGTCCGTCTACCGCATCCCCGCGGACCACTAGCCAGCCGGACGCGCGGCTCGGCTCGACGGCGGTCGCGGCTGGCGCGGCGGCGGGCGCGGCTGGGCCCGGCGACGCAGCCGCCCCGGCACATATCCCATCAAGACACATCGATACCGAGGAAGTCGCCACCATCCATTCGCGAAGCCCTTACCGGTGTTTCTGACGCGTTTACGGCGTCATCGGAATGCGATCCGCAATCGGCGCCGCAAGCGTCCGGGAGAACGACGTGCCAACCCCGTCGCGGCGTCGTCGGAATCGCAGGGTGGCGACAAGGGTTGCGCGGGTTCCTCGCTCTTGTGCAGGTGAGCAGTGATGTGCCATCGTCCCTCATCGGCGTCAGTCGATGAAGGTGAAGGGTGACCGACGGATCGGCGCGCGCCCGTGCGGTTATTCAACCTGCATTGACTAACGTCATTCCATCAATTCCGGCGCGGGGCCTCGCAACAGCGATGGCCCGCGCCGTCTGGGAAGAGGGGCACCCTTGAAGTTCACACCACGCTTCGCTATGGCAGCGGGTGCGCTCGCGGTTGGGCTGGCTACCGTCGGCACCGCCGTAGCTGTCCAAGCCTCACCGCCGTCACCCAACAGCACCGCGGCAGTCCAGGCCCTGGCGGCCAACACGGCCACCACGTTCGTATCCACCCGACCCGCCGTCGTGCACCCGAGCGCCGACGACGCGTTCATCCAGCATCCGGTGATCTCGTCGGGTGGCATGCAGTACGTCCCCTATGACCGCAGCTACAAGGGCCTGCAGGTGGTGGGTGGCGACTTCGTCGTCGTCATCAACGCCGCCGGCCAGATCACGAACACCTCGGTCGCCCAGCAACAGGCCATCGGCAACCTGTCGGTCACCCCGGCGCTGGCCAAGGCCGACGCCGAGGCGGTGGCCCGCAAGCAGGTCACGAACCCGACCACGGTCGAGGGTACGACCCTGGTGGTGTACGCACTCGACACGCCCAGGCTCGCCTGGGAGTCCATTGTGGACGGTACCGGGGCGGAGGGCCCGAGCCGCCTCTCGGTCGACGTCGACGCGATCACCGGTACCGTGCTGCACACGCAGGAGCACGTGCTTCACGGAACCGGTACGGCCGCGTGGAACGGCCCGAACCCGGTGACCATCAACACGACCCACTCGGGCACCACCTACTCGATGGCCGACCCCACCATCCGCAACCTCAGCTGCCAGGACTTCACCACCCACGCGACGCTGACCGGCACGGATGACGCGTGGGGCAACGGCAATGCCACCAGCAAGGAGACCGGCTGCGTGGACGCGCTGTTCACCGCGCAGACCGAGTACAAGATGCTGTCCAGCTGGCTCGGCCGCAACGGCATGGATGGCAGCGGCGGCGCCTGGCCGATCCGCATCGGCCTGAACGACGAGAACGCCTACTACGACGGCACCCAGGTCGCGGTCGGCCACAACACCGCCAACCAGTGGATCGGCGAACTCGACGTGGTCGGCCACGAGATGGGCCACGGAGTCGACGACCACACGCCGGGCGGCATCTCCGGCAGCGGTACCCAGGAGTTCGTCGCCGACACGTTCGGCGCGGAGACCGAGTGGTACGCCAACGAGCCGTCCGCCTACGACGGCCCCGACTTCCAGGTCGGCGAGAAGGTCAACCTGGTCGGCAGTGGCCCGATCCGGTACATGTACAACCCGTCGCTGGCCGGCGACTCCAACTGCTACTCCAGCAGCACGCCGTCGCAGGAGGTACACGCGGCCGCCGGTCCCGGCAACCACTGGTTCTACCTGGTCGCCGAGGGCACCAGCCCGACCAACGGCCAGCCGACCAGCCCGACCTGCAACAGCACCTCGGTCACCGGGCTCGGCATCCAGACCGCGGCGAAGATCATGTACAACGCGATGCTGATGAAGACGACCGGCTCGTCGTACCTGCGGTACCGCGTCTGGACCCTGCAGGCGGCCAAGAACCTGACCCCGGGCAACTGCGCCGCGTTCAACACGGTCAAGGCGGCCTGGAACGCGGTGAGCGTACCGGCCCAGTCCGGCGAGGCGACCTGCACCGACGGCGGCCCGACCACGGAACCCACCTCCGCGTCGCCGACCCCGACCGGCGGCGGGAGCTGTTCCGGCCAGCGGCTGACCAACCCGGGCTTCGAGTCGGGCTCCACCGGGTGGACCGCCTCGACCGGCGTCATCGGCCAGAACTCGTCCCAGGGTGAGCCGGCGCGCACCGGTACCTGGAACGCCTACCTGGACGGGTACGGCACGACCCACACCGACACGCTGACCCAGTCGTTCTCGATACCGGCGGGTTGCCACGCGACCCTGTCGTTCTGGACGCACATCGACACCGCCGAGACCACCACGACCACCGCGTACGACAAGCTGACCGTCCAGGCCGGCTCGTCGACGCTGGTCACGCTGTCGAACCTGAACAAGGTCTCGGGCTACACGCAGCGCAGCTACGACATCTCGTCGCTGGCCGGCACCACGGTCACGCTCCGGTTCACCGGAACCGAGGATTCGGGGCTGCAGACCTCGTTCGTCATCGACGACACGGCGGTCAACCTCAGCTAGAGCGAGACGATAGCTAGAGCGAGACGATGTGGTGGGGCCCGAGCGCTCGGGCCCCACCACCGCGCGGAGGGCGCCTGTTCGCAGGAGAAGCTGGGAGGACCCGCCGCCCGGCGTCACGGCCTGCTCAGGTCAACAGCGCCAGCTTGCCCACGGTGGCCCGCGCTTCCAGTTCCGCGAGCGCCTTCGGCCCGTCGGCCAACTCGTACGCGGTCGGCTGGCCGGGGCCGAGCACGCCGGCCGCGAGGAGCCCGAACAACTGGCCCATGACCTCGCCGAAGATCTGCGGTGCGGCCTGGATCAGGATGCCGATGTTCAGGCCGATGACGTGGACCTGGTGCTTGTAGACCAGGTCCCAGTTGGTGACCGCGGTCTCGCCGCCGGCCATGCCATACACGACGACCCGACCGGTGACCCGCTTGGCCGCGGCCAGGCTGGCGTCGAAAGTGGCGCCGCCGACCGACTCCAGCACCAGGTCGGCGCCCGCGCCGCCGGTCAGCCGCAGAACCTCGGCGGCGATGTCGGTGCCGCGGGAGTCGAGGACGTGGTCGGCGCCCAGTGCCCGGACCACCTCGTGCTTTCCCGACGAAGCCGTGGCGATCACCGTCGCGCCGAAGTGCTTGGCCAGCTTCACCGCGGCCTGGCCGGTCCCGCCGGCCGCGGCGTGGATCAGCACCGTCTGCCCGGCCGCGACGCCACCCAGTGGCTTGAGCGCGGCCAGCGCGGTCGGCCAGTTCACGACCAGGCCCAGTGCCTGCTCGTCGACCCAGCCCGCCGGCACCGGGACCGCGGCGGCCGCGGGCAGCACCAGGTACTCGGCGAAGGCGCCGCCATTGATGCCAACGCCGATGACGTGCGCGCCGGGTTCCGGGCCGGTCACTCCCTCGCCGAGGGCGACGACCTCACCGACGCCCTCGATGCCGGCCACATACGGTGGCTGCGGGCCGCCCGCGAACATGCCGCGGGCCTGCGAGATGTCGACGAAGTTGACGCCGGCGGCGGTGACCCGGATCAGGACCTCGCCCGGGCCCGGGCTCGGTACCGGCGCGTCGGTGATCAGGCGCAGGTCCTGCGGGCCGTTCAGTGACGTCTGCTGCAGGGCACGCATGGTCGCGGGAATCGTCATGTCATCGGCTTCCTTTTGATTATCGAACGACCAACAAACCATGTCATGCTCGTACGGCACGGGTCAAGGTAAACTTGATCGAACGACAAACAAGCACGGAGACGCATCCCCATGGCTACTCGCGGCAGGCCGCGCACCTTCGACCCGGACACCGCCCTGCGCCAGGCGTTGGACCTGTTCTGGGAACGGGGCTACGAGGGCACCTCGCTCAACGACCTGGCACAGGCCATGGGCATCGCCTCGGCCAGCATCTACGCCTGCTTCGGCAGCAAAGAGGACCTGTTCCGCAAGGTCATGGCGCTCTACGGTGCGACCTCGGGCGAGCCGCCCCGGCGGGCCCTGCGCGAACAGCCCACCACACGCGCCGCGGTCCACGAAATGCTGCGCGCCACCGCCGATCAGATCACCGGAGCCGACACGCCGCACTACTGCATGCTCATCCTGGCCGCGCCGACGGGCGCGGTGGAGAACCACCCGGTCCGCGAGTTCCTCGCCGACATCCGGCGCGACCAACACACCACCATCAAGGACCGGCTCGCCCGCGGCGTCACCGACGGCGACCTGACCGCGTCGGGGGCCGACCTCGACGCCATCGCGCGCTACTACGCCACAGTGGTGCAGGGCCTGTCCATCCAAGCCCGCGACGGCGCCGACCGTGCCGAACTGGAAGCGGTCATCACCTGCGCGATGGCCGCCTGGGACACGCTCACGTCGCCGACTCCCGCATCCACCGGGCGCGCAGGCGCTGCCGGTACCGGCGCTCGGCCTCGGTCGCCTCGCCGTCCAGCGACGCGGTGACCGCCTCGATCGCCTCCGGGTACCGTCCGGCACGGGCCAGCAGTTCGGCGCGTACCGCGTGCCAGCGCTCCGACGGCGGCACCGCCTCCAGGGCCGCCAACCCCGCGCCGGTACCGCTCGCCTCCGCCACCGCGACGGCCCGGCTCAGCGCCGCGGCCGGGCTCGGTGCGACCGTACACAGCAGGTCGTAGAGCCGGACGATCTCCGGCCAGTCGGTGGCCCGGTAACTCGGCGCCCGCGAGTGCTCTGCCGCGATCGCGGCCTGCAACTGGTACGGGTCGGCGATCCCCTCGGTACGGCGTAGCGAGAAGTCGAGCAGCCCGCGACCCTGCGCGATCAGCGCCGCGTCCCACCGCGAGCGGTCCTGGTCGAACAGTGGCACCACGTCGCCCGCCCGGTCGACGCGTGCCGGCCGGCGCGCCTCGGTCAGCAGCATCAGGGCGAGTACGGCTGCCGGCATCGGCTCGTCGGGCAGCAGTCGGCGGAGCAGCCGACCCAGGCGTACCGCCTCGTCGCACAGGTCGACGTCCACGGCTTCCTCACCGGAGCGCGGCGCGTGCCCCGCGGTGTAGAGCGCGTGGACGACGCCGCAGACCGCGCCGACGCGACCGGGCAGCTGCGCGGCGGACGGTACCCGGTAGGGGATCCGGGCGGCGGCGATCTTCTGCCGGGTACGCGTCAGGCGCTTGGCCATCGCCGGCTCGTTGGTCAGCAGGACCGCGGCGATCTGCGCCATGGTCAGCCCGCACAGGGTACGCAGGGCCAGCGCCACCCGAGCCTCGAGCGACAGTGCCGGGTGGCAGCAGGTGAAGATGAGCCGCAACTGGTCGTCACGCACGACGTGGTCGGGCGGCGGGTCGGTGGCAGTCAACTCGATCAGGTCGGCGCCGTCACGCTCCTTCGCCGCCCGCAGACCCTCCCGGCGCAGGATGTCGATGGCCTTGCGCCGGGCGGCCACGGTCAGCCAGGCACGTGGCTGCTCCGGAACGCCGGTGCGCGGCCAGTCGCGCATCGCGACCAGGGCCGCCTCCTGCACGGCGTCCTCCGCGATCTGCAGGTCGCCGATGGTCCGGACGAGGGTGGCGAGGATCCTCGCTCCCTCGACCCGGACCGTCTCGGCGAGCCGGTCGTGCACGTCGGGCATGGCGGTCGAGCACCTCGCGGTCGGGCGCGCGGTCGAGCGCATGACGGCCGTCGCCGGCTACTTCGCGGCGAGGACCGGGCGTACCTCGACGGCCCCGTCCCAGGCGGCCGGGATGCGGGCCGCGATCGCGATCGCCTCATCGAGGTCGGCCGCCTCGATCAGGTAGTACCCGGTCAGCGCCTCTTTGGTCTCGGCGTACGGGCCGTCCGCGGTGACCACGTCGCCGCCTCGGGCGCCGGTGACCCGCACGACGGTGGCGGTGCTGGTCGGGTGCAGCACCGCGCTGGCCAGGATGCTGCCGGCGTCCTGGATGGCGAACTGCCGGTACTCGGTCAGCGCCTCGGCGTGCTCCGGATCGAACCAGTTGACGTCGGCGGTGTAGGTGAGGGCAAGGTACTGCGCCATGACGTACTCCTCGTGTCGGCGGGCCCGGTGGCCCGCGTTCACAAGGAGGACGAACGGGCCGGCCGCGTCCGGGACATCCGGCGGGTGAGTTTCTCCTCAGGCTACCGAGTCGGCCGGCGACCCGAGGCCGGTCAGGACTGCGGGCCGGTCACGACTGCGGGCCGGTCGCGACTGCGGGCCGGTCAGGACTGCGGGGACGGTTCGTAGGCGAGGTTGGGACGCAGCCAGCGCTCGACCTCGGCCAGGCTCATGCCGCGCCGGGCCGCGTAGTCCTCGGCCTGGTCGCGACCGATGCGCCCGACGGTGAAGTACCGCGACGACGGGTTCGCGAAGATCAGTCCGCTGACGCTGGCGGCCGGGGTCATCGCGAACGACTCGGTGAGCCCCATGCCCACCCGGTCGGCGCCGAGCAGATCGAACAGCACCTGCTTCTGGCTGTGGTCGGGGCTGGCCGGGTAGCCGAGGGCCGGACGGATGCCGCGGAACCGTTCGGCGTGCAGGTCCTCGATCGCCGGGTTCGCGTCCGGCTCGAACCAGTCGCGCCGCACCCGCAGGTGGAGGTACTCGGCGAACGCCTCGGCGAGGCGGTCGGCGACGGCCTTGACCATGATGGACTTGTAGTCGTCGTTGCCGGCCTCGAACTTGGCCGCCAGGTCCTCCGCGCCGTGGATGGCCACGGCGAACCCGCCGAGGTGGTCGCCGGCCGGCGCGACGTAGTCGGCGAGGCTCCGGTTGGGCCGGCCGTCGGGCTTGGCCGTCTGCTGGCGCAGCATCGGCAGGCGCACCGACGAACCGGCGTCGATCACGATGTCCTCGCCGTCGGAGTGGGCCGGCCAGAAGCCGTAGACGCCACGGGCCGTCAGGGAGCCGTCCGCGATGATCTGGTCGAGCAGGGCGTTGGCCTCGTCGTACAGTTCGCGGGCCACCGGCTGCTCGAGGATCGCCGGGTACTTGCCCTTCAGTTGCCAGGCGAGGAACAGGAACTGCCAGTCGATCATCTCGCGGAGCGCGGTCAGGTCCGGCTCGACGGTGCGGAACCCGGTGAAGGCAGGGACCGGCAGGTCGTCGAACGAAACCCGTTCCCGGTTCGCGCGGGCCTCGGTGAGGCCCAGCATCGGGCTGCGCCGGGACGCCGCGTGCTGCTCCCGCAGGCGCTCCTGCTCCGCGCGGTTGGCCTCGGCGAGCACGTCGGCGCGGTCCGGGTTGAGCAGGTCGGAGACCACGCCGACGACGCGGGACGCGTCGAGTACGTGGACCGTCGTGCCGTCGTACGCGGGGGCGATGCGTACCGCCGTGTGCTGGCGCGAGGTGGTGGCACCGCCGATCAGCAGCGGCAGCTTCAGCCCGCGGCGTTGCATCTCGGTGGCGACCGCGACCATCTCGTCCAGCGACGGGGTGATCAGTCCGGACAGCCCGATCGCGTCGGCGTTCTCGGCGACCGCGGTGTCGAGGATGGTGGCCGTGGGGACCATCACGCCGAGGTCGACGACCTCGTAGTTGTTGCAGCCCAGCACGACGCCCACGATGTTCTTGCCGATGTCGTGCACGTCGCCCTTGACCGTCGCCACCACGACCTTGCCCTGGCCGCGACCCAGCTCGGCGCGCCCCTCGCGCAGCGCCTGCTCCTTCTCCGCCTCCATGAACGGCTCCAGGTAGGCGACCGAGCGCTTCATCACCCGCGCACTCTTGACCACCTGCGGCAGGAACATCTTGCCGGAGCCGAACAGGTCACCGACGATCTTCATGCCGTCCATGAGCGGCCCCTCGATCACGTCGAGCGGGCGCTTGGCCGCCTTGCGGGCCTCCTCGGTGTCGGCCTCGACGAAGTCGACGATGCCGTGCACGAGCGCGTGCGCCAGGCGCTCCTCGACCGGCGCCTCCCGCCAGGACAGGTCCACGGTTCGGCGGGTGCCACGCCCGCTGACCGTCTCGGCGAACGCGACCAGGCGGTCGGTGGCGTCCGAACGACGGTCGAAGAGCACGTCCTCGACGAGTTCCAGCAGCTCGGCCGGGATGTCCTGGTATACCGCGAGCTGGCCGGCGTTGACGATGCCCATGTCCAGCCCGGCGCGTACCGCGTGGAACAGGAACGCCGAGTGCATGGCCTCGCGTACCACGTTGTTGCCGCGGAACGAGAACGACAGGTTGGAGATGCCGCCACTGGTACGCGCGCCCGGGCACCGCTGCTTGATCAGCGGCAGCGCGTCGATGAACGCCTTGGCGTACCCGTTGTGCTCGGCGATGCCGGTGGCGACCGCGAGGACGTTGGGGTCGAACACGATGTCCTCGGGGGCGAACCCGGCCTGGTTGGTCAACAGGTCG
Organism: Rugosimonospora africana; assembly: GCF_016862975.1. GTDB lineage: Bacteria > Actinomycetota > Actinomycetes > Mycobacteriales > Micromonosporaceae > Rugosimonospora > Rugosimonospora africana. Next base: position 68,570 of record NZ_BONZ01000025.1, on the reverse strand, counting down.
TACGCCCGGCCGCAGATCTCCACCTTGCGCTCGGTGGTGTCGGCCTGCCCCCGCTCGTCGAAGGCCATCACGACCACCCCGGCGCCGTAGTCCCGGATGCGTCGCGCGTGGTCGAGGAACGCCTCCTCGCCCTCCTTGAGGCTGATCGAGTTGACGACGCCCTTGCCCTGTACGCACTTGAGCCCGGCCTCCAGCACGCTCCACCGCGAGCTGTCCACCATGATCGGGATGCGGGCGACCTCGGGCTCGGTCGAGATCAGGTTCAGGAACGTGGTCATCGCCTGCTCGCTGTCGAGCAGGTCGGCGTCCATGTTGACGTCGAGCAGGTTGGCCCCGCCGCGGACCTGTTCGAGCGCGACGTCCACCGCCGCCTGGTAGTCGTCCGACTCGATGAGGCGGCGGAACTTGGCCGAGCCGGTGACGTTGGTGCGCTCGCCGATCATCACGAACCCGGTGTCGGCGCCGATCGCGAACGGCTCCAGGCCGCTGAACCGGGTAGCGGCCGGCGGCACCGGTACCGGGCGCGGGGCGAGGCGGGCGACGGCGGCCGCGGCCTGCTCGATGTGCGCCGGCGTCGTACCGCAGCAGCCGCCGACGATGTTGACCATTCCCGACTCGGCGAACTCCCGGATCAGCCCCGCGAACTCGTCCGGCGTCTGGTCGTAGCCGCCGAACGCGTTGGGCAGGCCGCCGTTCGGGTGGCAGGCGGTGTACGTGCCGGCCAGCCGGGACAGGTCGGAGACGTACGGGCGCATCTCCGCCGCGCCCAGCGAGCAGTTCACGCCGACCACCATCGGGTGGGCGTGCTCGATCGAGCGCCAGAACGCCTCGACGGTCTGCCCGGACAGCGTGCGGCCGCTGAGGTCGACGATGGTCACCGAGATCCACAGCGGCAGGTGCGGTGCCACCTGACGGGCGGCGGCGATCGCGGCCTTGGCGTTCAGCGTGTCGAAGATCGTCTCGATCAGCAGCAGGTCGACGCCGCCGTCGGCGAGGGCCCGGATCTGCTCGGCGTACGCGTCGCGGACGTCGTCGAAGGACACCGCGCGGTACGCCGGGTCCTCGACCCGGGGCGACAGCGAGAGCGTGACGTTCAGCGGCCCGATCGAACCGGCGACGAACTTGCCGCCCGCCTCGTCGGCGGCCTGCCGCGCGAGTTGGGCGCCGCGCAGGTTCATGTCCCGGACCAGCGACTCCAAGTGGTAGTCGGACTGGCCGATACGGGTCGCGGTGAACGTGTTCGTGGTGGTGATGTCCGCCCCGGCCGCGAGGTATCTGCGGTGGACGTCGAGGATCAGGTCCGGTCGCGTCAGGTTCAGCAGGTCGGGGTCGCCGGTGACGTCGTGCGGGTGGTCTGTCAGCAGGTCGCCGCGGTAGTCCTCGGGCGTCAGCCCGGCACGCTGCAGCATGGTGCCCCAGGCACCGTCGAGCACGACGATCCGCTGGTCCAGAAGATCCTTCAGAGCCCGATTTGTGTCGAGCTGGACGGCGCCATCGACCCGGCTCACGGACGTCTCCACTGGACCACCTCCGAAAATTCGGAGGCGCCCTTGGTAGAGAAGGAACGAGGTCGAGCGTGGCGGACCGGAGTCCGTTGCAGCGCCTCTCGACCTTGGCATCAAGGGTACCAGAAAGGGCTCCGCCGTCCGTTCCCGTGCCCGGACCGCGGACGGGGTGGAGGCGACCGGGCCGCACCGCTACTGTTCCGTTCGGCGAGCTGTCCGGAACTGATTGTGAGGTTGGTGGCGTGACCTCGTACGGCGACGAACCCCACAGCCGCTCCTCGTGGAGCCCGCCGAACCCGGAGCGCCAGGCCTGGCCGGTCGCGCCCAGCCACACGCCACCGGTGCCACCGACCTCGTCCCCGCCTGCCGCGGAGGGTGCCGACGCCGGCACCGGCGCCCTCGACACACCGACCGACGCCCTGGCCCAGCTGACCGCGGCCGACCTCGGCACGGTGCGGCAGGCCCCACCACCGGGCCCGGCCGCATTCCCGGCCCAGCCGGTCACCGCGCCGCCGGTCACGACATCGCCGGTCAGGACATCGCCGGTCACGCGCGCGCCGGTCTCCGCGAGCCCGACGTCACCGGCTCCGTACCTGATGTCGGCGCCACCCGCGCCCGGTCCGGCGCCGACATCGGCACCGCCGCTGGCGCCCGCAGACCGATCTGGGTCGCGGCGCGGCGCCGGAAGCGCCGAGCCAGACCGGTCGGACGCTCCAGGCCGGCGGGGCCGCGCGGGCTGGTTGGCGCTCGCCACCGCCGCGGTGGTCGTACTTCTGGGCGGGGTGTTCGCGGTCGTGAAGCTCGCCGGGTCGGATGGCGACCGCGCCCCGTCGGCGGTCACGGTCGCCGGCTCCGGCCGGCCCAGCGACGCGGCCACCTCGGCGCCGGCCGGCGGCACGGGCGGCGAGCAGGCCGCCGCCGGTACGTCGGGCAGCCCGTCGGCAGGCCCCAGCCGCGGCGGCTCCTCCCCCACCGCCGCGAACCCCACTCACGCCGCCGCCAAGCCGGCCGGCCCGATCAGCGACGACTTCACCTCGGCGCTCAACACCAGCATGTGGAACGTCTACGGAACCACCGCCGGCTCCACGTACAACTCCACGATGGTCCGGGTGGCGGGCGGCGAGCTTCAGGTACTCGGCGCCGGCAACAGCCCCACCGCCTCCGCGAACAAGTCGGGCGGCCTGTGCTGGTGCGGTACGAACGGCAACCGCCTCTACGGCAAGTGGCAGGTACGGGCCCGGTTCGACGCCGGCTCCGGGTACCGGCAGGTGCTCGAACTGTGGCCGCAGTCGGACAACGACACCGCCGACGGCAGGATCAAGTTCGCCGGCGACACCGACGCGGCCAAGAAGACACTGGAGTTGTCCGTCCTACAGCCGGGCGGCGCGCGCAGTTGGACCGGCACTCGCAGCGGCGACTTCACCGCGTGGCACACGTACACCGTCGAGTGGCGCGCCAACTCGGTGACGATGTCCCTGGACGGCACACAGGTCTACGACTCGGCCACCAGCGGGACAGCGCTGACCATCCCGAGCAAGCCGATGCACCTGGTGATCCAGCAGGACAAGGGGCCGGGCAACGGCATCCCGGCGGCGAACGCCAGCACGCCCGCGCAGGTGGTCATGCACGTCGACTGGGTGCGCTACTACCCCTGACCGCGCGTCGGGGCGGCGTGCGGCGGGGCGGCGCGCGGCACGAGCGCTATCCCCCGGCGAGCCGGGCCGCGCGCTCGGTCAGGTAGCGCCGCTCGGGCAGGCTGGTGGTGCGCCGCGCCGCCTCCCGGTACTCGTCAGCCGCCGCGGCCGGGTCGCCGGCCAACTCGAGCAGGTGCGCCCGGGTCGCGAGCAGCCGGTGGTGGCGGGCCATCCGACCGTCCTCCTCCAGGGCGGCGATCAGCTCCAGGGCGGCGGCGGGTCCGCGTACCATCGCGACGGCTACCGCCCGGTTGAGCGTCACCATCGGGTTGGGCGCGACGGTCTCCAGCAGTTCGTACAGCGCCAGGATCTGCGGCCAGTCCGTGTCGTCCAGGTGCGGCGCCTCGTCGTGGATCGCGGCGATCGCCGCCTGCAACTGGTACGGGCCGACCGGACCGTTGGGCAGCGCCTCGGTGATCAGCGCGACCCCCTCGGCGATGCGCTGCCGGTCCCAGGTGCCGCGGTCCTGTTCGGCGAGCGGGACCAGGCTGCCGTCCGGCCGGGTACGCGCCGCCCTCCGCGCATCGGTGAGCAGCATCAGGGCGAGCAGGCCGGCCACCTCGGTGTCGTCCGGCAGCAGCCGGCGCAGCCAGCGGGTCAGCCGGATCGCCTCGTCGGACAGCCCCGGCGCGGTCAGGTCCGGGCCGGCGGTCGTCGTGTACCCCTCGTTGAAAATGAGGTACAGCACGTGCAGCACCGAGCGCAGCCGCTCGGCACCCTCGGCCCCGTCCGGCGCCGCGAACGGCACCCCGCTGGCCCGGATGCTCTGCTTGGCCCGGCTGATGCGCTGTGCCATGGTCGCCTCGGGCACCAGGAATGCCGCGGCGATCTGCGCGGTGGTCAGGCCGCCGACCGCGCGGAGCGTCAACGCGGTCTGGCTCGGCTCGGACAGGGCCGGGTGGCAGCACATGAACAGCAGGGCCAGCGAGTCGTCCCGGTCGGTGTGGGCGTCCGTGTCCGCGGCGCGACCCAGCAACTCCGCGTGCGGGGTGGCCACGGCCAACTGGTACTCGCGTCGTTGGCGCGACTGTTCGCTGCGCAGTTGGTCCAGCAGCCGCCGGGACGCGACCGTGACGAGCCAGCCTCTCGGGTTGTCCGGCAGTCGCTCTGCCGGCCACTGCAACGTCGCCTGGAGCATGGCCTCCTGGACGGCGTCCTCGCACGAGTCGAATCGCCCGTACCGCCGGACCAGCGCGCCGAGGACCTGCGGCGCGAGTTCGCGGAGTAGATCCTCGACGTGCCGGTCGGCGGACGGGTTCACGGTTTCCTCACGCCTCGGTTGAGGATTCGTGCAGGATCGGCCACAGTTCGACGGGCTCGACGTCGGCCCAGGGCATGTCCGCCGCGATCTGCTGCGCCCGCTCCTCGCTCTCGCAGTCGAGCAGGTAGAAGGAGGCGAGGTACTCCTTGGTCTCCAGGTACGGGCCGTCGCTCACCACCGGTACCCCCTCGGAGCGCCGGATCAGCCGGGAGTTGACCGCGTCGGCCAGGCCGTACGCGCCCAGCAACTCCCCGGTGCCGCGATACTTGGCGTTGAACGCCTCCTGCTTCGCGATCGCCTCCGGCCACGACTCGGCCGGCAGGGAGCTCCACTTCTCCTGGTTGCCGTACGTCAGCATCAAGTACTTCATCTCGGACATTCCCTCCAGTCCGTCGCGCCCATCGGCGCTCTCATCCCTGAAGTCGGAGCGGACGGACCGTCCTCGACATCGGTGCTCGAAACCCGTCCTATCCGGGCGGCGTCGCCGGGCGGGTCTGCCGGAATGCCCGCCACCGCTCCAGCAGCGCGGGCAGTTCCACCCTCATGAACTCGAAGAATGCCACGGTGTCGGCCAGCCGGTAGCCGGCCGGCGTGTCCGGGCCCAGCACCTCGATGCCCTCCCGGAGGGTGTGGTCCCAGCGGTCGAGGAGCGGGTCCCGGGACAGGATCGCCTCGTACCAGACGTCGTCGCGGACCCGGTACACGTCCCGGCGGACGGCCGGGTCCCGCTCCCGGCTGACCAGGTTGACCTGCGCCAGGTAACGCACCGCGCCGGAGATGGCGGCCGGACTCACCTGGAGCAGCGCGGCCAGCTCCGCCGCGCCGAGCCGGCCGGGGTCGCTGGCGAGCAGCCCGGTGAACACCCGCGCGGGCATCCGTGGCATCCCGGCGTCGGCCAACGCCGAGGCGAACCGCTCGATGAACGCGAGCACAGCCTGCGGATCCCGCGCCGCGGCGGCGTCGTGCGGCGCCGCGCCGTTGCGTGCCGGCTCGGGCGGGACAGGCATGAGCGTCGTCTCCTTCGGGTCGACTCCGACGACCGGTCTGGTCGTCGCGCGGCGTCAGACGCGCCGAGCCGGACTGATCGAGATGTCGGTTCGTCGCCTCGCGTCCGGTGCGTTTCTTGGCACATTCTATATGCTTCAGAATCTTCACGAATTTGTGAATCAAGCGTAGCTTGGCGGCCATGACGACCGCTATCGAAGTCTCGAAACTGGTCAAATCGTTCGGTCGCACCCGCGCCCTGGACGGGCTGGACCTGACCGTCCGCACCGGCGAGGTGCACGGCTTCCTCGGCCCCAATGGCGCCGGGAAATCGACGACGATCCGCGTCCTGCTGGGCCTGCTGCGCGCGGAGGGCGGCACGGCCCGGCTGCTCGGCGGTGACCCGTGGCGTGACGCCGCCGCGCTGCACCACCGGCTCGCGTACGTGCCCGGCGATGTCATGCTCTGGCCGAATCTCTCCGGCGGCGAAGTCATCGACCTGCTCGGCAGGCTGCGCGGAGGCATCGACCCGAAGCGGAGGACGGCCCTGCTGGAGCGCTTCGACCTCGACCCGACGAAGAAGGGGCGCAGCTACTCGAAGGGCAACCGGCAGAAGGTGGCGCTCGTCGCCGCGCTCGCCTCCGACGTCGAACTGCTGATCCTCGACGAGCCGACGTCCGGCCTGGATCCGCTGATGGAGGCCGTGTTCCGGGACTGCATCAGCGAGGAGCGGCGGGACGGCCGCACCGTGCTGCTCTCCAGCCACATCCTGGCCGAGGTCGAGGCGCTGTGCGACCGGGTCAGCATCGTGCGCAACGGCCGCACCGTGGAGACCGGCACGCTCGCCGAACTGCGCCACCTCACCCGGACGTCGGTATCGGCCGAGCTCGCCGGGCCGCCGACCGGCCTGGCCGACGTACCCGGGGTGCACGGCCTGGACATCCAGGGCGACCGGGTACGCCTGGAGGTGGACACCACCCACCTGTCGGACGCGCTGGTGGTGCTCACCCGGGCCGGGATACGCAGCCTGGTCAGCCAGCCACCCACGCTGGAGGAGCTGTTCCTTCGGCACTACGAGCGAGACGCGGACGACGCCCGGCCGGCCGGCACCCCGGCGGAGCGCGGCTCCGCGACCGGAACCCAGCCCCCGGCGGCAGCCGACTCCCCGACCGGTACCCGCTCCTCGGCGGCGACCCGGTGAGCGCGCTCGCCGGCACCGGCACGCTGACCCGGCTGGCGCTGCGCCGGGACCGGATCCTGATCCCGGTCTGGGTCGCCGGCCTCACCCTGGTCATGGTCGCGTCGGCGTCCAGCGTCGACTCGCTCTACCCGACCCTCGAATCGCGGCGGCAGCTGGCCGCGGGGCTGGCGAACGACTCGTCGGTCCTGGCGATCTACGGTCCGGCCAACGCGCTGGACACCACCGGCGGGATGACCATGTGGAAGCCGGGCGGCCTGGTGTTCGTCCTGATCGGGCTGATGAGCCTGCTGATCGTGGTGCGGCACAGCCGGGCCGAGGAAGAGTCCGGCCGGCTGGAACTGGTCGGCTCGGGCGTCGTCGGCCGGCACGCGCCGCTGACCGCCGCGCTGCTGACCGCCGCGATCGCCGACGTGGCGGTGGCCGCGCTCGTCGCGCTCGGCATGATCGGCGTCGGCGCCCCGGCCGCCGGTTCGATCGCGGCCGGTCTGAGCTTCGCGGCCTGCGGGCTGGTGTTCGCCGCGATCGCCGCGATCGCCGCCCAGGTCACCGAGGGAGCCCGCGCCGCCAACGGGCTGGCCGGCACCGTCCTCGGACTGTCGTACCTGCTGCGGGCGGGCGGCGACTCGGCCGGTTCGGGTGGCGCGTCCTGGCTGTCCTGGCTGTCCCCGATCGGCTGGTGCCAGCAAGTCCGGTCGTACGCCGGGGAGCGCTTCTGGGTGCTCGCGTTCCCGGTGGCCTTCGCGCTGCTGGTGGTCGGCGCCGGGTACCTGCTGGCGGCCCGGCGGGATCTCGGCGCCGGCCTGGTCGCCGCGGGGTCCGGCCCGGCGTCGGCCGCCGCGCGGCTGCGCAGCCCGATGGCGCTGGCCTGGCGGCTGCAGCGGGGCGCACTGCTCGGCTGGGCGGTCGGGTTCGCCGTGGTCGGCGTGGTGGTCGGCTCCATCGGCAACGGCATCAAGGGCCTGATCGGTGACAACGCGACGGTGTCGGACGTACTCACCCGGCTGGGCGGCCGGGGCGGCGTGATCGACGCCTACCTGTCCACGGTGCTCGGCATGCTCGGGCTGGTGGCCGCGGTCTACGCGGTACAGGCGGTCCTGCGGCTGCGCTCCGAGGAGACCGGCCTGCGGGCGGAGCCGTTGCTGGCCACCCGGGTGGGCCGGATCGGGTGGGCGGTCAGCCACGTCGCGTTCGCCGTGCTGGGCAGCGCGGGGCTGCTCGCGGTCGCCGGGCTGCTGGCCGGCGTCACGTACGGCGCCGAGGCCGGCGACCTGGGCGGCCAACTGCCCCGCGTACTCGGGGCCGCGCTCGTGCAGGTGCCCGCGGTGTGGGTACTGGCCGGGATCGCGGTGGCGGTGTTCGGCCTGATTCCCCGCCTGTCGGTCGGTGGCGCGTGGACCGTTCTCGGGCTGTCCATCCTGATCGGCGAGTTCGGGCCGCTGCTGCGGCTGAATCACTGGGCGGTGGATGTCTCGCCGTTCGCCCACGTGCCACGGGTGCTGGGTGCCACACCGGAGGTACAGCCGCTGATCTGGCTGCTCGCGATCGCCGCCCTGGCCGGCGTGCTCGGGCTGGTCGGGTTGCGCCGGCGCGACATCGGCTGAGCGGTGCCGGGTGAGTGTCGGGTGCGGTGACCGGGTGTCGCCGCGCCCGCGCTCGGCAACCGCGTGCTCGGCGGGAACCCGGCTGCGGCGGCACGGCGGCTCGGCGGGCGCGCGGCGGCGAGCCGCTCAGGCGCTCAGGCGCTCAGGCGCTCAGGCGACGATCGCGCGTTGGCCGAGAGCCGCGAAGAGTGCCGGAATCAACACCGCGTTCGGGTTCTGCTCCGGCACGTACAGCACGGGCTTGTGCTTGCCGGCCTTGTGGATCCAGATCCGGCCGTCCTTGGCCGAGGTGCCGGCCACCTCGTCCCAGGCCAGCGACACCGACATCCCCTGGATGCCGCCGGGGTGCACGGCCAGACCGGCCCCGACCTCGACCATGCCGCCCGCGCGTACCTTGGCGGCCAGGTCGGCGACGAGCCGCGGTTCGAGGCAGCGCCGGGACAGGTCGACGAGGAACCGCCAGTCGCCGTGCTCAGCGCCGGTGGACTTGCCGAAGGCCATCGCGACCATCGGCGCCCGCATCCGCGGGTACCGGCCGACCTCGAAGTGGAACTCCCGCTGATTGACCGACTTGACGAGACCGACCTGAATGTAGGACGTCTTGGTGAAGTAGCTGACCCACTCGGCCTGATCGAGGAGGATCGACCGGCCGTCGTAGAAGACCGTCCGCGGGTCCGCGTAGAGGTGCTTGCCGTCGACCATCGTGTTCAGTACCGGCCCCACGGCCTGTGACGGGACAGCCTGTGACGGAAGCGCCTGTGACGGGGGCGCCTGTGACGGGTACACGTGCGGGGTCCAGGTCGCGCCGTCCCACCAGCGCTGGCCGCCGCCGTACGGATCGGGATACCACCCAGGCTGACTCAATCCGGCTCCCTTCCCCAATGTCGGGACATGGTGCCACAACCGTCCGGGCCGGCGCTCACCCGAAACCGGGGTCAGCCGCCCTGCGCGGCACCGGCGGAGCGGAACGCGCGGCGGTACGCCGACGGTGAGGTCCGCATCGCCCGCGCGAAGTGGTGCCGGTACGTGACCGGGGACTCGAAGCCGGTCGCCGCCGCGATCTCGTCGACCGACGCGGTGGTCGTCTCCAGCAGCGGCAGGCTGGCCTGGATCCGCTGGCCGATCAGCCAGCGCACCGGGCTGGTGCCGCTGGACCGCTTGAAGTGGCGCAGATACGTGCGCGTCGACATGTGGGCCTGGCCGGCCAGGGCGGCGACCGTGATCGGCCGGTCGAGGTGCGCCATCGCCCACGCCATGCTCCGCACGATCCGGTCGTCGTCGATGTCACCGGCCACCGGTGCCTCGATGAACTGCGCCTGCCCGCCGTCCCGGTGCGGCGGGATGACCAGGCGGCGGGCCACCGCGTTGGCGACGGTCGGACCGTGGTCCTGCCGTACCAGGTGGACGCACAGGTCGAGCCCGGCCGCGCTGCCGGCGCTGCTCAACACGTCGCCGTCGTCGACGTACAGGACGTCCGCGTCGACCCGGACCTGCGGGTAGCGCCGGGCGAGCAGGTCCGCGTACCGCCAGTGGGTGGCCGCCCGGCGGCCGTCGAGCAGCCCGGCGGCAGCGAGCGCGAACGCGCCGGAGCAGATCGAGACGACCCGGGCACCCCGCCCGTGTGCGTGCCGCAGCGCGCCGACCAACTCCGGCGAGACGTCGCCGTGCACGTCGCCGACGCCGGGCACGATCACGGTGTGTCCGGACGAGAAGACGTCCAGGCCGTTCGCGGTGGACAGGGTCGCGCCGCCGAGAAGCCGTACCGGCTCGGCACCCTCGGCGCAGATCGCCAGGTCGTACCAGGCGACGTCCAGTTCCGGCCGGGGCAACCCAAAGACTTCCGTCACGATGCCCAGCTCGAACGCGGACATCCCGGGGTAGGCGAGAACCGTGACGCGGCGCCCGGCGACACGACCCAACGGTACGGCGACCATGGCGCAAACTTAGCGGACATCGGCATCAGCGCCACTGCCACGGCCGGGTCGTGCCGCCGCAGGATGGGTGCATGTCTGCCGTACTCTCCGTCGCACCGGCACAGCCGGGCACCGCCGCCGCCCACTACGCGTCCCGCCTGGCCTTCGAGGCCGATGTCAGCGACGTGCACGCCGACCTCCACGCCCGCGTGCCCGGGTTGGTGGTGGTCGACTCGCGCAGCCCGGAGGCGTGGCACCAGGGCCACCTGCCCGGTGCCGTACACCTGCCCACCGCCCGGATCGCCGAGCACGCGGCCGAGCTGATCCCCCACGACTCGGTCGTCGTCACGTACTGCTGGGGTCCGGGGTGCAACGGCGCCACCCGGGCCGCGCTGGCCTTCGCCCGGCTCGGGTACCGGGTCAAGGAGATGATCGGTGGCTACGAGTACTGGGTGCGCGAGGGGTTCGCGGTTCAGACCGGCGACGGTACCGTCACCCACCCGGCCGACCCCCTCACGACGACCGGTCCGGATCGTCGCGCGGCGTCAGACGCGCCGAGCCAGACCGGTCGGCCGACCTGGGACTGCGGGTGCTGAAAGGGGAACGATCGGGTGGCGGGCCGGTAAACGGGTGGTTAGGTTCTCTTGAACGAGATCCGTTCCAAACCGTTCATGGGAGACCCATCGTGCCCGGACCCATATGGCGCCGCCCATCGCGGCGCGCCACCGTCATCGCGCTCGCCACGCTCACCGTCGCGGCCCTGGCCGGCGGCGGCGTCGCGTACGCGGCCGCGACCCAGCCCGCCATCAAGACCTCGACGCCGCGCTCGGAGCGCCAGATCACGAACATCGACGTGCTGCGCCAGCAGATCCGCAACTACTACGGCGACCCGCTCGGCACGGGTGTCGCCGCCAGCGACAGCAACTACGCCAAGGAGGCGAAGTCGGTCGAGGCGCAGGGCGAGCACTTCCTGGCCGACCGGCACCACGTCCACGGCACCAAGGCCATCGTCCTGGACGTTGACGACACCACCCTGCTGACCTGGAACTACGAGATCTTCAGCAACTGGGCGTACAACCCGACGACCAACGCCACGTATGTCAACAACCAGATGTTCCCCGCCGTGTTCGGCATGGTCGACCTGGTGCGCACCGCCGAACGGGAGGGCTACGCCATCTTCTACCTGACCGGGCGCCCGACCAGCCAGAAGGAGGCGACGCTGGGCAACCTGACCGAGGATCACATCGGGGTGGACGCCGGGTTCCCGAAGCCGACCGCGCTGAGCGACGGCGAGGACGGGCTGTTCACCAAGCCCGCCGTGGCGGACTACCCGGACTACCTCAAGACCGCGTGTGCCGGCGACCCGAACGGCTCGTGCACGACGATCCACTACAAGTCGGCGACTCGGGCGCACATCGAGTCCCTCGGGTACGACATCGTGGCGAACTTCGGCGACCAGTTCAGTGACCTGGAGGGCGGCCACGCGGACCGTACCTTCAAGATGCCCAACCCGAACTACTACCTGCCCTGATGACATGCGGCCGGGCGGCACAGCGACCGTGCCGCCCCGCCGCCGGCAGCCGGGCGGTCAGGCTCAGCCACGTCGCTCAGTCGCGGCCCTGCCACGTTGTGATGCACGCCTCGTTGCCCTCGGGGTCGGCGAGCACCCAGAACGCGGGTGCCTCGGCGTCGTATCGCAACGTGCCGCCGGCCGCGAGCGCGGCGTCGATCCGGTGCCGCGCCTCGTCGTGCGGGACCGAGATGTCGAAGTGGATCCGGTTGCGCTGCGGTCGCGGCGCGTCCATCTGCTGGAACCAGACCGCCGGGGACTGCCGGCACGGGTCGATGAGCGGATCGGTGGGCCCGTCGGCGCCGGCCTCGTCGACGTAGCCCAGCACTGCCTTCCAGAACGGCCGGATCGCGGCGATGTCCAGCGCGTCGATCCCGATCTCGACGACCTGAACGGAGCGTGGCCCCTCGCCACCGACCTCGGGTCCGTTGTCCAGCCCCGCAGCGTCGAGCGAGGCGGAGATCCGGCCGGCGAGCCACGCGTCCCGTGCGGTCACCCCGGCGACCGCGAGTGTCTGGAGGTTGAGCACGACCCGGTCCGGCCGCACGTCGGCCCAGAGATGCCCGTCGGCGTCGTCGGCACACGTGCCGGTCGCGGTCGCGGCGACCTCGACAGCCTGCCGCATCGAGTCGACCCGCACCGAGGTGGTGGCGATGCCCAGAATGTAGCGCCAGCCCAGCGGAGTGAGTGCTGCCGCGGCCTCCGGCCGGCGCAGCGTGACCCGGTCGTCTCCCCGTTCGTCATCCATGCCGGCATCCTCGCACCCGGCACCGACAGAACCAGCTCCGACAGGACCGGCACCGACAAGACCAGCACCGACAGGACCGGCACCGCCCGCGGGCTCAGACCCGCCGGGCCAGCACCTGACCGGGCCACGGGCCGCTGGGCTGCGGCACCGTGAACGAGTCGGTCGCGGTGAACCCCTGACTCTCGTAGTAGCGGACCAGCGCCCGGTCGTCGCCGCCGTAGCAGTCCACCCGTACCAGGCCGACGTTGCGCTGCTCGGCGAGCTGACGGGCGTACCCGAGCAGCCGGCCGCCGATGCCGCGCCCCTCGTACGAGCGGTCGGTGACGAGCAGGTTCACGTACACCTCGGGCTCATCGGCGGGCGGGATCCAGTCCGGTGCCTGCCCGACCGCCAGCGCGCCGACCGGCGCCGTGCCCGACCACGCCAGGTACAGGCCGCCGCCGTGGGCCATGCCGGTCACCTGGGCGATGCGCCGGGGATTGGTGGAGTGCGGTTCGGTGCCCCACTGGCCGGTGCGACCCCGGGCGACGAGCCAGCGGGTCGCGCCGTCGAGCAGGGCGAGTACCCGCGGGACGTCGTCCTCGCCGCCGGGCCTGATGTCGATGCCGTCCGGATCGCTCATGGCGCCATTGTGCCGGTACGCGCCGGCCCGCCGTCGCCGCCGTGGCGCGGGCCCAGCTACCGTCGGGGCATGGACGAGGCTCACGACGGCGAGACGGTGGCCGGTTCGCTGGCCGACTGGCTGGCCGCGCTGACCTTCTCCGACCAGGGCACGGACCAGGTGACCGCCCTGCTGGCCGACGCGGTGGCGGACTGGGCGGCGGCGCAGGGTTGGCGGGTGTACCGGCGGGCGAAGAGCGTCCTGCCGCTGCCGCCGCCGTACCAGCACCGGCACTCGTACCTCGACGTGGCGTGCGCCCGCCCGGCCGGTGCGCCGATCGCGATCGAGATCGATCACACCGACCGTCGCCGTACCGTCGACAAGCTGCTCGCCGAGGCGGCCGAGGGCCGGATCGCGCTGTGGGTGCGGTGGGGCACCCGCGGTTTCGAGCCGCCGCCACCGCCGGTACACATGGTGACCTGCCCGGTGACCTCGCGCCCGGGTCCGGACCGGAACCGGCTGTATTCGCACCTGCCGCCGGCGCACCGGCCCGCACCCACCCACACGACGGCGGACCTGCAGGACGCGCGGCAGCCGGACCTGTTCGGCTGAGCGTCCCCGCGCGGGGGCCAGCCCGGATCAGACTCCGGATCAGATTCCGAGGAGGTCGACCAGGTCGTCGGCGTGGTCCTCCTCTTCCTCGAGGATGTGCTCCATCAGCCGCCTGGTCGTCGGGTCCGCATCGCCGATCCACCGCACGATCTCCTGGTACGAGGCGATGACGATGCGCTCCGCCACCAGGTTCTCCCGCAGCATCGCGTTGAGGTCGGTGGACTCCGGCGCGGAGTACTCCGTGTGCGCCCGGCGGGCGAGCGTGGCCGGGTCGAAGTCGGGCACCCCGCCGAGCTGGTTGATCCGCTCGGCGGCGCTCAGCCCGTGCTTCAATTCCTCGGCGGCGTGCTCCTGGAACTCGGCGGCCACCTGGGCGCGGTCGATACCGGCGGCGGTGATGGCGTTCTGCGAGTACCGCAGGTAGCACACGATCTCGGTGGCCAGGACATCGTTGAGGATGCCGATGACCGGGTTGGGATCGCCGCCGTAGGCCGGTGTGACGGGGCCGTCCTCCATCTGGCGGCGGGCGTTCTCCCGGATCTTCGTGACGTCCAGTTCGAACTGGTTGGGCACTGGTCTCACTTCCTCGGTTGGGCTTCTGATCGCTCCGGCCGGCCCGGCGTCCCGGGCGGCCGGCTCATCCGGCGAGCGCGGGGATGACCTCATCCCGGTACAACTTGATCATTTCTCGGTAGTGCGGCCCGACCGCGCCGACGTGCAGTGTGTCGAAGCCCGCGTCCCGGTACGCCCGGGCCGCGGCCACGTGCGGGCCGGCGTCCGGGCCGCACGGCATCGTGACCATCTCCGGGGTGACCAGCCGGACCGCCTGCTCGAAGTCCTCGGGGGTGGGCAGCAGCCGGTTGAGTTCGCCGGTGAGGCTCTCGCTGGCCCACAGCCGGTGCGCGATGTCCCGCGCCTCGTCCGCGGTCTTCGCCCAGCATGCCTTGGCGCCGGCCACCGCGGGCTTGTCCCCGCCGCCGGCCTCGCGGAACCGGGTGACCCCGTCGGCTTCGGGACGGGTGGCGACATACCCGTCGCCGACCCGGGCCGCCAGCCCCACCGACCGGCGGCCGAGGCCGGACACGTACACCGGCACGGGCGTCTCGGGGAGCGTGTAGAGGCGGGCGTTCTCGACCGTGTAGTAGGTGCCCCGCCGGTTGACCACCCGGCCGCTCCACAGGGCGCGCATCACCCCGATGGCTTCCTCCAGCATCTCCAGCCGCTGCCCCGCGCGGGGCCACCGGTCGCCGAGCACGTGTTCGTTCAGCGCTTCGCCGGTGCCCACCCCGAGGGTGAACCGGCCCTCGGTGAGCACCGCGCAGGTCGCCGCGGCGTGCGCCACGATGACCGGGTGTGTCCGGACGATCGGGCAGGTCACCCCGGTGATGATGGGCAGCGTGGTGGCCTGGGCCAGCGCGCCGATCAGCGACCAGACGAAAGACGCCTGGCCCTGTTCGCCGGTCCACGGGTGGAAGTGGTCGGCCACCCACAGCGAGGCGAACCCCGCCTCCTGGGCCAGTTCGGCCTGCCGGATCAGGTCCGCCGGCCGGTACTCCTCGGTAGACAGCCCGTAGCCGATCCGCATGTCTCCTCACCTTCCCCGGGCCACCGGGCCGCGGGGCGGCCGGCGAGTCACGCGGGCCGCGCCTGCCGGCCTCACCGGTCGCGTCCAGCCCGCAGGCACCGGTACAGCTCCTCGAAGTACGGCAGCACGCCGAGCGACCCCACCGCGCTGAGTACGCCGACCACGTACCGGCGGGGCAATGGTGGGCTCTTGCGGCGCAGCCGCCAGCTCTCCCGGCTGACCGGACGCACCAGCGCGCGTACCTGCCGGGGATGCAGGCAGGCCACCGCGCCGATGGCGATGAACGGCATCGACTCCAGGAAGCTGTGGATGTTCTGCTCACTGGGCCGCACCTCGCGGGC
This sequence comes from Rugosimonospora africana, assembly GCF_016862975.1. GTDB lineage: Bacteria > Actinomycetota > Actinomycetes > Mycobacteriales > Micromonosporaceae > Rugosimonospora > Rugosimonospora africana. Next base: position 52,954 of record NZ_BONZ01000025.1, on the reverse strand, counting down.
ACTGTGCGCGGCCAGCCGCACGTCCCACATGGCCGTCGCCTCGTGGGTGAGCGCGGCGCCACCCATCAGCGCCAGCATCGCCGGGTTGATCTCCAGCAGCAGCGCCATCAGCAACGGCGCGCCCACCTCGGCGATCATCGCCAGGTGCAGCACCGACTCCCGGGTCCCCGAGGTGTGCTGGATGTCGGTCCGCCGGTGCATCCGCCAGTCGAGCAGCCCGGGCAGGAACCAGGCCGGTAGCAGCACGTAGAGCAGGTACCGCAGCGTGGCGGACTCCACATCCACCGTGCCCGGCCGCGGGCTGTGCACTTCGCTCCCGGCTCGACGCCCGTTCATGATTTCCGAACACCCGCTCCGCTTCGTCCGCTGTTTCGCCCCGCCGCTGACGCGGCCCGCCTTCCGACCGGTCTGGCTCGGCGCGAACGACGCCGCGCGACGACCCGGACCAGTCGCCGCTGCCCTACCCGGACTGTGGCGGTACATGCCTGAACGGCGGCTACCCTCCCGATCGCGCGCGGCGCCCGATTGGTTTGTGCCGGCGGACCCCGGGGCACTTACCTGCGGTGTTGGCACGCTGGTGGGCGCTGTTCTGGTGGGCGTACCTGGTCTGGACGATCCTGAGCTGGACGCTGTCCGTGGAGCAGATCGTCGTGGGCGCCGTACTGTCCGCGCTGACCGCGTTGGTGTGCGCGCGGCTGGGGCCGGTCGCCGGGCCGTGGACGCTGCTGCGGCCGCGGCGGGTGGCGGGTCTGGCTCGGCTCGCCGGGGTCGTCGTGGTGCGCGTGGTACGCGCCAATGTCGCGCTGACCCGGCGCATCTGGTCGCCGCGGATCCCGCTGCGCAGCGGGATGATCGTCGTGCCGACCCGGGTGACGGGCGACGGCACGCTGACCGCGGTCGGCCTGTTCACCTCCGTGATCGTCGACTCGCAACTGGTCGACATCGACCGGCGCCGGCACGAGTTGCAGTACCACGGGGTGTGGATCGACTCGGCCGAGGCCCGTGCCAACCGGGACCGGATCAACGGGCCGATCGAGGATCGCCTGCGGTGGGCGGGCCTGCGGTGAGGCGACTGGTCCGGGTCGTGGCTCGGCGCCAGACGCGCCGGGCCGGACCAGTCGGAGGGGGCCTGCGATGAGCGGGGATCTGCGATGACCCTGGCGATCGGCGTCGCCTGCCTCGCCGAGGTCGTGATCGGCGCGCTGCTGCTCATCCGGGTCGGGCTCGGCCCGACCGTGTGCGACCGGATCGTCGCGCTGAACACGCTGTCCACCCAGATCACGCTCGCCGTGCTGCTGTTCGCCGCATTCGCCGACCGGGCAACCTACCTGGACGTCTCGATCTGGCTGGCGTCGTTCAGCTACCTGGCCACCATCGTCTGGTCGCGGTACCTGGAACGGGGGCTGTTGTGAGACTCGTGTTCGTGATCGCGCTGCTGGCCGTCGGCGTCGCGGTGTCGACCAGCGGGGCGGTGGGCATCCTCCGCATGCCCGACGTGTACCTGCGAATCCAGTGCTCCAGCAAACCGGTGACGCTGGGCGCGCTGCCGGTACTGGTGGCACTCGTCATCGCGAAGGGGCCGGTGAGCAGTTACGGCGGGCGCGCGCTCATCGTCGCCGTACTGCTGCTGGTGATGAACCCGCTGGCGACGCACGCGCTGGCCCGGGCGGCGTACTCGGTGGGCATCCCGATGTGGTCCGGCGCGGTCGTGGACCAGGCCGCGGCGCGGGCCGCGGGCCCAACGGCTGCGCCGCACCCGGGCGGCGGCCAGCCCGCGGACCGGGAGGGGTAGATGTTCTGGGCCATCGACTACGCATGCCTGGCGCTGGTGGTGGCCGCCGCGGTACTGGTGATCCGGCTCCGCAACCTCAACGGCTCGGTGATGGCGCTGTCCGCGATGGGTACCGTGCTGGCGCTGCTGTTCGTCGTGCTGGGCGCCCCCGACGACGCGCACGCGCAGATCGTGGTCGGGTCGATCGCGGTTCCGACGCTGTACCTGATCGCGATCGCGAAGATCCGCACCGAGGTCGTCAACGAGCCGGAACTCGGCGAGCAGGGCGACACCGATGCCGCGGCCGACGCGGACGCCGGCCGGGCGGGTTCCGGAGGCGACCGGTGAGCGGCAGGCCCGAGCCGTTCGAGGACGAGCCGCGCCGCCGCGTGGTCCCCGGGCTCCTGCTGTCCGCCGGTGTCGCGGCCACGCTGCTGGTCGCTGTGCTGGCTCTGCCTCGGGGGGACAATCCGCTGCCCGCCATCGCCCGGCGCGCGATGACCGTGGCACTGCCCGAGTGGCGCACGACCGAGCCGGTGAGCGAGGTGGTCTACGGCACCCGCGGCTTCGACACGTTCGGGGAGACGTTCCTGCTGCTCGCGGCCGTGGTCGGGGTGGGGCTGATCACCCGGGCACGCGAGCCGCGCCGGGGCTTCATCGGCGAGCAGGAGGCCGGCCGACGCGAGCAGCACAGGACCGACCCGGCTGAGGGCGGAAGCGCCGACCAGCGGCAGGCGCAGCAGGCGGAGGCCGGCGAGGAGGGCCGCGGGCAGGGTGCGCCGTCACCGGACGACGAGCCGGTGGGCGAGCCCGGCGTGGAGCGCGCGGAGGCGATGACGGTCGTGGTCCGGGCCGCCGTACGCACCGTCGCGCCGCTGCTGGCCATGGCCGGCCTGTACCTGGTCGCCTGGGGGTACTCCCCCGGCGGCGGGTTCCCCGGCGGCGCGGTGGCGCTCGGCGTCGTGCTGCTGGTGTACGTGTCGCTCGGGTACCGGAGGGTGGAGCCGTGGCTGCGCCCCGGGGTGATCGAACCGGTTGAGATGGCCGGCGCCCTGGCGATCGGGCTCATCGGCGTGCTGGGGCTGGTGTTCAGCGGTTCCTTCTCGGCCAACTTCCTGCCCCTGGGGCCGGTGCAGACGATCCGCAGCGGCGGCGTCATGCAGGCGTTCTCGGTCGCCGAACTCATCGAGGTCTCCACCGGCCTGGTGCTCGCGGTGTTCGGGCTGCTGGGCATGGGACACGACTGGGAGCCGGAGGGGCAGGGCCGCCAGGGGCAGGGCCGAAGGCCGCCTGGGAGCCGCCGTGATTCTCGGTAACTACCTCGCCGCCGTGACCCTGTTTTGCCTGGGCATCTACACGGTGCTGACCCGGCGGAACCTGCTCAAGATAGTCATGGGCATGTCGCTCATGGAGGCGTCGACGTACCTGTTCCTGCTGTCGCTGGCGTACCGGAACGGGTCCACCGCGCCGGTGCTGCTGACCCCGCCGCACGGGCAGACCCCGCAGCGGCTGGCGCACGGCAACGTCGCCGACCCGGTGCTCCAGAACTTCTGCCTGACCGCGATCGTCATCGGAGTCGCGGTCACCGGCGTCTTCCTCGCCGTGGTGGTGCGCATCGCCCAGCACTACCGGACGCTGGACGCCGACCGCGTCCGCGACATGCGCGGATGACCACGCTCTCCTCGCTGCTGCCGCTGCCGGTGGCGATCCTGCTGGCCGGTGCGGCCCTGGCCCCGCTGGCGATCCGGGTGTCCCGGCACGTGCTGACCGCCGTGTCGGTCCTGGCGTCGTTGGCCTCCGCCGCGCTGCTGGTCGCGTTCGCGCCCTCGGTCTACGGCGGCCGGGTGCTGACCGAGTACCTGGGCAACTGGAAGCCGGTCGATGGCCAGGTGCTCGGCGTCACCTTCGGCGTGGACGCCTGGGGACTGACCTTCGCACTCGTCGCCTCGGCGGTCGGCGCCCTGCTGCTGCTGTTCCTGTTGTCCACCAACGCGCAGCTGGGCAACCGCGAACTCGGCGCGTCGGCCTGCCTGTTCCTGTTGCTGGACGCGGCGCTGGTCGGTGGCGCACTGACCGCCGACCTGTTCAACCTGTTCGTGTGGTTCGAGGTCGCGGCACTGGCCAGCTACGCCCTGACCGCGTTCTTCCTGGAACGGCCGCCCGCCCTGGAGGCGGCCTTCAAACTGCTCGTGCTCACGAACGTGGCCAGCTTCCTCATCTTCATCGCCACGGCACTGCTCTACACCGAGCACGGCGCTCTCAACCTGGGACAGCTGCACGACGCGCTGGTCCGGCACACCGGCGGCGCCGACCTGGTCGCGCTGGGCCTGCTGATCGCCGGCTTCGGCACGAAGGCCGGTCTGGTGCCGTTCCACGGTTGGCTGCCGGACGCGCACACGGCGGCGCCCGGGCCGATCTCGGCGCTGTTCTCCGGACTGATGGTGAACTTCGGCATCGCCACCATCGGCCGGCTGGTGTTCACCGTGTACCCGCTGGCCGGTACCCACGTGCTCGGGCTGCTCATGGTGCTCGGCCTGGTGTCCGCGCTGGGCGGGGCGGTCCTCGCGCTGCTGCAGGACGACCTGAAGCGCCTGCTGGCCTACGACACCATCTCACAGATGGGCGTGCTGACCGTCGGGCTGGCCACGGCGAGCGGGACGGGCCTGGCCGGCACCGCCTACCACCTGGTCAACCACGCGCTGTTCAAGTCGCTGATGTTCCTGTGCGCCGGGGCGATCGTGCACGCCACCGGCGCGACGAACGTGTCGGAGATGGGCGGCATCGCGCGGCGCATGCCGTGGCTCGTCGGCGCGTTCACCGTCGGCGCGGCGGCCATCGCCGGTATCCCGCCGCTCAACGGGTACGTGTCGCTGGGTCTCATCCACGATGCCGTGCTGGGCAGCGGGCAACCGCTGCCGTACGCGCTGCTGGTGCTGGCCCAGGCCATCACGGTGGCCGCGCTCGGCAAGGTGGTGCTGGCGTTCCTGCGCCGTCAGCGCAACCCGTACGCCCGGGACGAACGGCTGCGCCTCGGCATGATCTCCGCGCTGGTGCTGCTCGCCGGCTCCTGCCTGACCATGGGCATCTTCCCGGAGTGGGTACTGGACAACCTCGTCGAACCGGCGTCCTCGGCCATGCGGGACGCACCCGGGTACGCCCACGCGGTGCTGTCCGGCGGCGGCCGGATCACGGTGGCGGAGGTGTCGTACCGGTACCTGGAACCCCTGGAGGTGGCGCTGGTGCCGGTCACGCTGGCGCTGGCGGTACCGCTGATCTGGCTGGCGCGGCGGTACCGGGACAGCGACGCCGTGCGGCGGATCCGGTCGGTGCAGACCGGATCGGTCAACGACTACGCCGGCTATCTGGTCATCGGCCTGCTGGTCACCGTCGCGTCGACGGCCGTCGCGCCGTTGCTGCGGTGACCGGCGGGCACTCCTCAGGTGGTACGCAGCTCCTCCGGCGCCGTACTCGATCGCAGGAAGACCAGGCCCAGGCCGGCGGTGACCATCGCGGAGCCCAGCCCCCAGACGCCGATCGTGCCCAGGTCGCGCCAGGGCACGGGTACCCGCATCGCGACGGTCGGCACCCGCACGACGGTCGCGCCCTGGCTCTCCGGGTCGGCGGACTCGCACGCGTGCGGGTTCTCGGGTGGCGCGCTGCAGCTATAGGTCGATCCCCCTTCCCTCACGGTCGGCTGCGCGTAGCCGATGCTCAGCGCCACCCCGGTCGCGATCGCGACGGCGATCGCCGGCACCGCGACCACCATGGTCTGCCACACGATCGCGCGGCTGAGCACGCCGCGGGGCACCCCGCTCGCGGTGAGGCTTGCCAGGGACCGGCGGCGCTCGACGACGGAGTTCGCCACGGCCACCGCCAGCCCGGCCGCCGCGATCAACGCGGCGACCAGCGCGCCGTAGCCGGCCAGGTGCACCGCGCGCTCGTAGAACGGGTCCGGCTGGTAGGCGCTGTCCGGCTCGTGGAAGGCCAGGTGCTGCAGGTGGTCGTTGAGTACTTCGTCGCGCGCCTGGGTCCGATACCACGAGGCGATCCAGGCCGTGCCGGCGGCCAGCAGTACGGCGGCCAGCAACGCCGCCAGCGCGCGGCTGCCCTGCCAGGGGTCGGCCTGCAAGCGCCGCGCCGCGATCAGCCCGGCCGGGCGGCGGGCATACCGGGCCAGCAGCCGGCCGACCGTGTACGAGATCCAGCCGGCCCCGGTCACCACGCCGATGGTCGCGGACAGCCCACCGAGGAACACCACCAGGGGCAGCACCCAGAACGGCAGCGCGATCTCGTGCCGGCCGGCGTACCGCTCGGCCGGGGCGATCAGCGCGAACAGCACGACGCCGAAGACGATCAGCAGCCCGGGCAGGGGCCGGGGCGACTCGGTGCGCACCCGGCGCACCACGCCCAGCGGGGTGACCACGACCCGGTGCAGCAGGCCCGCGGTGACCAGTGCGGACAGCACCGGCAGCCCGATCACGAGCGCCGCGATCACGCGCCAGTCCGGCAGCACGTCGGTGGGCAGCGGCCGCAGCCCCCGCGCGTTCGGCGCGTCGATCAGCCGGCGGCCGGCCAGGTAGACCAGCAGGCCCACGACGGTACCCAGTGCCATCGCCACCCCCGACTCGGCCGCGGCGACCACGAGGCCCTGGCGCGGCGTGGCCCCGGCCAGCCGGATGGCGGCCAGCCGCCGGTCCCGGGCCGGCGCGCCGAGCCGGGCGCACTGGCCGACGAACAGCAGCGCCGGGATGGTCAGGACGACCAGGGCGAACGCGAGCCCCGGCCGCAGCCCCGACTCGCGCAACAGCGCGTTGGTGTACGGCGCGTACGCCACGACTTCGGGCGACACCGTCTGGTGAGGGTTCGGAATGGACAGCACTGTGGCCGCGGACAGCAGGGCGAGCGTGGCGAGTACGGCACCGAACGCGGTCAGCAGGATGCGCGTGACGTCGGTGCGGGTACCCGTCACAGCCAGCCGCAGCACCGTCCCCGGCCTCATCCGGCCACTCCCGCACCCGCGAGTCCGAGCCCGGACGGGTCGAGCATCCCGTCGCGCAGCACGACTTCCCGGTCGGCGTACCCGGCCACCCGCGCGTCGTGCGTGATCAGCACGACCGTGGTCCGCTGCTCGCGGGCGACCCGGACCAGGTGGCCGAGCACCTGTTCGCCCGCGAGGGTGTCCAGCGCCCCGGTGGGCTCGTCGGCGAACAGCACCCGCGGCTCGGTGACGAGAGCCCGGGCCAGCGCGGCGCGCTGCTGCTCGCCACCGGACATCTCCCCCGGCCGGACGTCGGCGAGGTGCGCGATGCCCAGCCGTTCCAGCCAGCTCATCGCGGCCGTGCGCGCCTCGCGGCGGCGCACTCCCTTCAGCAGCAGCGGCAGCGCGATGTTCTCCGCCGCCGGCATCTCCGCGACCAACTGCCCGAACTGGAACAGCACCCCGAAGTCGCCGCGGCGCAGCCGGGTCCGCGCGGCCTCGGACCAGCCGTCGATGCGCTGGTCGCGGTATCCGACCTCGCCGGCGTCGGGGCGCAGGATGCCGGCCAGGCAGAGCATCAGCGTGGACTTTCCGCAGCCGCTCGGCCCGGTCACCGCGATGATCTCCCCCTCGGCGACGCCGATCGTGACGCCGCGCAGCGCCTGGGTCTTGCCGTAGGACTTGACGATTCCCCGGCCGTAGACGATCTCGGTCACTGCCCGACCTCCCGGCGCAGGTCGGCGACGCGGGCCAGGGTGGTCTGCAACCACACCAGGTCGGCGTTGAGGTGGGCGATGGCGTAGTCGGCGGCGATCAGGTCGGCGAACCTGACGCCTGGCTCTGTCTTCAACCGCGTGTACTCCCTGAGTCGGTCCGTGTGCGCCCGGCGTTGGGCGGTGAGGTAGTCACGGGCGCGCTGCTCCCCCGCGGTGAGCAGCGCGACCGTCACCTTCGTCAGCAACGCGCTGGTGACGTGCGGCGAGGGCGCTTCGACCTCGTCGAGCCAGCCGTCCAGGGCCGCGCGTCCCCGGTCGGTGATGCCGAACGGGGTGCGCTCCGGCCCGCCGGCCTGGTCGTGCCCGGCCGACTCGACCAGCCCGTCCCGCTCCAGCCGCCCGAGGCTCGCGTAGACCTGCCCGAAGGCGGCCGGCTTGGCCTGGGGCATGCGCTGGTCGTGCGCGCGCTTGAGCTCGTACCCGTGCAACGGGCCGGCGCACAGCAGCCCGAGGATGACGTAGCCCATCGACATGGCGACACTATTCATTCGTTGAATAGTGCGTGTCAAGCCCGACCCGCGTGAGAGCCTGGATTCCTCTTCGAGGAGGACGATCATGGGCATGCGTACCTGGGGCAGGATCGCGACCGTACTGGCGGCCGTCGCGGTGGCGGCCGGCCTGTTCGTCGCGGGTCGGGCCTCGGTCGGCACCGGCGGCGTCCGGGACCACGCCTACCACCAGGGCTACACGGCCGGTGCGGCGACGGGTCACGCCGACGGGCTCCGGGAAGGACGGGCCATCCAGCTGACCCAGTCGCTGCCGTCCGATCGGCAGCAGGCGGTCCGGGACGCGTTCACCGCCGGGTACACGGCCGGCGAGAACGACGTGTTCGACGGGTACGACGGCGGGTGGGGGCTGTCCCAGCCGTACGTCGTCGTGCTGGTACCGGGAAGCGGTGGAGCCACGTACCGGATCGATTCCCGGGTCGAGCTGCAGCCCGGGAGGAGCTACTACCTCTGCCCGGGCTCGGCCGGACAGCTGTGCCAGGCGTCCCGGTGAGCGGGGCCAGCCCCACCCAGCGTCGACTCGCCCGGTCGGACGTCGCGCGGCTGGTCGCCGCGTCCTTCGGATCGGGCGTCGGGGTGGCCGAATGCGGCCCGATGGGCGGCGGCGGGTTCGCCGCCGTGTGGTGGGTGGACCTGGACGACGGCAGGCGCGCGGTGCTGAAGGTGGCGCCGCCGCCGGACGTACCTCTGCTGCGGTACGAGCAGGGGATGATCGCGGCCGAGGCGCGGTACTTCCGGCTGGTGGCCGCGCGGGCGCCCCGGGTACCGGTGCCGCCGGTGCTGCACTACGGCGCCGACCCTGCCGTGCTGGACGGCGACTGGCTGTTCACCGGGAGGCTGCCCGGGCGGTCGCTGCCGGACCTGTCCCGGCAGCGGCCGGACATCGACAGCGCACCAGTACGGGCCGCCTTCGGCGCGGCGCTGGCCGACGTGCACGCGGTGACCGGTGACCGGTTCGGGTACGACGACGGCCGCACCGGCGGGGCGACCTGGCGCGGCGCGTTCACCGCGATGCTCGACGACCTGCTCGCCGACGCCGCCGACTGGGCGGTGGAGCTGCCGGTCACACAAGCGCGCCTGCACGAGTTGGTGGGCCGGCACGCCGACATGCTCGACGCTGTGCACCGGCCGGCGCTGCTGCACTTCGACGGCTGGGACGGCAACGTGCTGGCCGAGCCCGGCGCCGACGGCGTGCTGCGGATGACCGGACTCGTGGACGGCGAGCGGTACCTGTTCGGGGATCCGGTGCTGGACCTGGTGTCGCCCGCGCTGTACCGGCGGATCGAGGACGAGCCCGAGCACCCGTTCCTGCGCGGGTACGCCGCCGCCACCCGGCCGCCGCTGGTGCTCCACGACGGTATTCGCCGCCGGCTGGCCCTCTACCGGCTGCACCTTTACCTGCTGATGACCGTCGAGATGCCCAGCCGGAGCATCACTCCACAGTCGAATCCTGGCCGGTACGAACGGTTGGCCTGCCTGCTCGAGGAGGAGCTGACCGGACTCGGCCGGCCAGCAGCCACCCGGGCGGTCTGACGGCAAACCGCGGCCTGACGGCAAACCATGGCGACGACCGTGCTGGACTATCCTTCAGCGCATTGCACGAGATCGTGGCGGAGTGGTGTGGACATGTTCAGAGTGTGTTCGGACGAACAACGATGAGCGACGCCACACCCGCCAGTGAATCGGACTTTCTGGCCGTCATGGCCGAGGTGTGCTCACCGGTCACGGTCGTGACGAGCATCGAGGACGGGCAGCCGCGCGGCTCGACGGTGAGTTCGTTCGCCTCGCTGTCGCTGCGGCCGCCGATGGTCGTGGTCGCTCTGGGTGAATCGAGCAAACTGCTGGCCGGGCTGCGCCGCACGCGGCGCTTCGGCGTGAACATCCTCGCGAGCGACCAGGACGGCGTGGCCCGGCGGTTCGCCGGCAGGGGCGGCGACAAGTTCCGCGACGTGTCGTGGACCGAGACGGACGGGCTGCCCCGGCTGCACGACGCCATCGGGTGGATCGTCTGCCGGGTGGACGCGTTCGTCGCGGGCGGCGATCACGTCCTGGTACCGGGGGTGGTCGAGCGCGCGGTTGCCGAGCCGGGGGCTCCGCTGGCGTACCACCGGCGGACGTACGGTACCCACTCGGAGTCCGTCCGCCCGGTGCGCTGAGCCTCGGGTCTCTCAGCTGTCGCCACTCGGGCTGCCGGCGCTCAGGCCGGTCAGGCGGCACAGTGCCGCGAAGCCGTCATCCGTTCCGGGCCAGTGCCGGCGTACCGCGCCGATGCCGGCCCGCCGCACCACCGCCCGCAGCACCGCCGCCGCGATGATGGCGTCGTCGGCGTACCCGAGGACCGGAATGAAGTCCGGAATCAGATCGATGGGTACGGCCAGGTACACCATCAGCAGGACCAACCGGATCCGCACGCCGCGCGGAAGGCTGGAGTCGCCGGCCAGCCGGCGCAGCAGCCGCAGCAGATCCGGCAGGATGCGCACCGCCTCGGCCAGCAGCGGCCCCTTCGGTCGCACCATGACCAGGCTCACGACCAGCGCCAGCCACGACACCAGGACGGCGGCCGCGACACCGGCCAGGACCTCGACCACCATCCAGCGTCACCCCGCCCGGGTTGCCTCGCGCGCGGTCCGGGTCACCGGGGCATGATGTCACACGGTTCGCGCAATTCAGCCCGGCGCACCCGGAGCAGCCACCGCTCGACGGTCGCCTCGTCGGGCTGGCCGGGCAGCGGCGACCGCACCGAGTCGAACCTCGCCTGCGCCGCCGCCAACACCGGCCTCGCCGCCTCCGGGTCGTCGGCCACCCGCGCTCCGAACTCCAGGTACCGCTCCGGATCCGCCAACCGGATCGGCAACTGCCCGGTCGAGTACAGCGCGAAACCCTGATCCAGCAGGCGAAGCAGGTGCCGCCCGTGCTTCGCCGACCGTTGGCGGGTCTCAGACGGGACCGGGCCGGCGCGCAGCAACCGGTGCAGTTGGCTGGTGGCGTACCCGAAGTACGCGTCCCGGACACGCGGGGCGCTGAGGAAGGCCGTACGGATGGCGATCAGCTCGTCGCCGAGTCCAGTGCGCACCTCGTACAGCTCGTCCGGCAGCCACATCAGCTCCGACACCGTCGGGTTGCCGGCCAGCGCGAGCGAAGCGAACTTGCCCACCTCGTGCAGCGTCAGGTCCGGCTTGCTGCGCACGACGGTGGCGGCTTTGCCGACGGGCGGATGCAGGCCGTGAAAATCCTCGGTAGGCGCGGCGAACACGCCCAGCCGGTCGACATCGGACGCGGGTCCGGCCAGCCCGTAGGCGGTCGACCCGACGATGCCGCGGAGGAGGATGGTCACCCCTGCGAGTGTGCCGGCCGCCCCGGCGCACGTCGCGTGAATTTCCTTCGCGGTCCCCGCTCCGGTTGACCGGGACATGTGGATGCGGCGAGGGTGGACGGAACCGGCCCGTCCTCCGGACCGGCGGACGGGTGAGCGTCCACAATGGGGCGGGCCAGCATGGCAAGGGAGGCGCGGATGAGCGACCGTGGCGGCGAGGAGCGGGACGGGGTTGCGCTGACCAACCTCGACCAGCCGCTGTTCGACGGCGCGGAGGCCACCAAGCGCGACCTGGTCGACTACCTGGACGCCGTCCGCGACCGCATCCTCCCCGCGCTGCGCGGCCGGCCACTGTCGGTCATCCGGGTGCTGCGCGGCCAGGCGCCGTTCATGCAGAAGAACGTCCCGAAATACACGCCGCCGTGGGTGGCGACGGTACCGATGTGGGCGGAGACCTCGCGGCGCGAGGTGTCGTACGCGTTGTGCGACGACCGCCGCACGTTGCTCTGGTTCGCCAACCAGCGGGCCGTCGAGTACCACCCGACGCTGGTGACCGCTGGCCACTGGGACCGCCCCACCCACCTCGTGCTCGACCTCGATCCCCCTGCGGAGGGCGGATTCACCCTCGCCGTGCGAGCGGCGCTGCTGGTCCGCGAGGTGCTGGGCGAGGTCGGCATGTCCGGTGTCGTGAAGACCAGCGGCGCCAAGGGCGTGCATGTGTTCGTACCGCTGGACGAGACGCCGACGATCGAGGAGGTGGCCGCGGCCACCCGGGCGATCGCGGTACGCGCCGAGCGGCTGGACCCGGCGCTCGCCACGACGGCGTTCATCCGCGAGGACCGGGGTGGCAAGGTGTTCCTCGACTCGACCCGGGCCGGCGGCGCGACCGTGGCGGCGGCGTACAGCCCGCGGGTACGGCCCGGTGCGCCGGTGTCCTTTCCGCTGCCCTGGGACGCGCTCGACGGCGCCGCTCCCGGCGACTTCACGCTGCGCACGGTGCCCCGGCTGATCGGCGACGGGGATCCCTGGGCGGAGTTGATGCCGCCGCCGCAACGGTTGGATCCCGGGCTGGTCGAACAGGGCCGTACGATCCCGATCGCGCGGGTACAGGCCATGCACGAGGGCAAGCGCCGCGCCCGCGCCCGGCGCGACAAGGACGGTGCGGCCCCGAATCACGGTGCGGCCCCGGATCCCGGGACCGCACCGGACGGCGAAGGCTGAGGCTGGGCTGGGCTGGGCTGAGGCTCCTCAGCGCAGTGACCGGAACGCCTCCCGCAGCTCGTTGCTGAACAGTCCCGGCTGTTCCCAGGCCGCGAAGTGGCCGCCCTTGTCGACCTGGTTGAAGTAGATGAGCTGACGGTATGCCTGTTCGGTCCAGCTCCGCGGGGCGCGGTACAGCTCGCTCGGGAACACGGTGACGCCCACCGGAACCGGGATGTCCGCCGTCTTCTGCGCCGTGGCGTTGAAGAAGTAGTTGTTGGGTTGCCAGTTGACGTTCTCCCAGTAGAGCTGCGCGGACGAGACGGCGCTGTTCGTCACCCAGTACAGCGTGATGTCGTCGAGGAGATCGTCCCGGGTGAGGTCGCCGGACTGTCCCGTCTCTATCACCCGCTCGAACGTCTCGGCCGGCTGGCCGTCCCCGTCGCCGTGGTCGAGCAGGAAGGCCGCCAGGCCGACGGGCGAGTCGGTGAGCCCGTAGCCCACGGTCTGCGGGCGGGTCTGCATGATGATGCCGTAGCCCGCCTGCTTCGCGAAGAACACGGTCAGGGTGTCGTACGCGGCCTTCTCGTCGTCGGACAGCTCGGCAGGGGCCGGGTCACCGGCGAGGATGGCCTTCATGATGTCCCCCGGCACCGTCGCCGGCATGTTGACGTGAATGCCCAGAAGTCCGGATGGCGCCTGGCGCCCGAACGCGTCGGTGACGAGCGCACCCCAGTCACCGCCCTGGGCCACATACCGCTCGTACCCCAGGCGTCCCATCAGCTCGGCCCAGGCGCTCGCGATCCGGTCCGGGTTCCAGCCCGTGGAGGTCGGCTTGCCGGAGAAGCCGTAGCCGGGCAACGAGGGGATGACGAGGTCGAACGCGTCTTCGGCCCGTCCCCCGTGCGCGGGCGGATCGGTGAGCGGGCCGATGACCTTCAGCATCTCCAGGATCGAGCCCGGCCAGCCGTGCGTGATGATCATCGGCATCGCGTTCGGGTGCGGGGAACGTACGTGGATGAAGTGGATGTCGAGGCCGTCGATGGTCGTCACGAACTGCGGCAGGGCGTTCAGTTTCGCCTCCGCCTTCCGCCAGTCGTAGTCCGTGCCCCAGTAGCGGGCGAGGTCCTGGATCCTGCTCAGCTGCACGCCCTGGGACTGATCCGGGACGGTCTCGGCGTCCGGCCACCGGGTCGCCGCCACACGTTGACGAAGATCGGCGAGGTCCGCTTCCGGAATCTCGACACGGAACGGGCGAACTGCGGTTGCCGACGACATAAGGGATCCTCACTGCTCGCGGCTGTCCTGCCGAGCCTAGCCACGGATGCGGAGGGTGGTGGCCGGAACGCCGAGGCTGCGGTGCCGGGAGAACACCGCCAACGACCGGTTTGGTGGTCACCTACCGATACTGGGGCTGGCCCTACCCTCAGGACGCCCGGCTGCGGGCGTGTGTTCACCCACCGCCGAACGGTTTCCTGAGGACATGGATGAAGAGGCAGTCGCGCTGCGATCGCTGGGCAAGGTGTACGGCACCGGCGCCGGCCGGGTGGTCGCACTCCACGAGGTGACGCTCGATTTCGTCACCGGTACGTTCACCGCCGTCATGGGGCCGTCCGGCTCCGGCAAGAGCACTCTCCTGCAGTGCGCGGCAGGGCTGGACCGGCCCACCGCCGGCGAGGTGTACCTGGCCGGACAGCCGCTGAGCCCGCTGTCCGAGACCAAGCTGACCCTGCTTCGCCGGGACACCGTCGGGTTCATCTTCCAGTCGTTCAACCTCCTGCCCGCGCTGACCGCGGAGCTGAACGTCGCGTTGCCGCTGCGGCTGGCCGGGCGGCGCCCGAGCCGCCGGGAGGTGCGCGACGTGCTGGCCGCGGTCGGGCTCGCGGACCGGGCCCGGCACCGTCCGGCGCAGCTGTCCGGCGGCCAGCAGCAACGGGTGGCCATCGCGCGGGCGCTGGTCAGCAAGCCCGCCGTGGTCTTCGCCGACGAGCCGACCGGCGCGCTGGACTCGGCCACCGGCCGCGACGTGCTGGCCCTGCTGCGTGGGCTGGCAACGGGTGGGCAGACCGTCATCATGGTGACGCACGACCCGGTCGCCGCCTCGTACGCCGACCGGGTGGTGTTCCTCGCCGACGGCGCGGTGGCGGACGAGTTGGCCGCCCCGACCGCGCGGTCGGTCGCCGACCGGATGACCACCCTCGAACTGGCCGGAGCCCGGTCATGATCGCGCTGGCCTGGCACACCGCCCGCGCCCGCAAGGCAAGCCTCGCCGGCAGCTTCATCGCGCTCGCCCTCGGCGTGGCGCTGCTGTCCGCGATGGCGCTGACGATCGCCAGTACGGCGGGGTCGCCGGACGCGCCGCGCTGGTACCCGAACGCCGACGTGGTGGTGGCCGGCGCCCAGACGATCCGCGTCGTCACCGGCTCCGGCGACGACCGGGAGACCTCGACCACGACCACCGGCGAGCCCGCCGCACTGCCCGCCGGCCTTTCCGACCGTCTGTCCACACTGGACGGTGTGCGGCAGGTCGTCGACTACGCCGGCTACGCACAGGCGCCAGGTGCGCCGGGCGACACCGCGCACCCGTGGTCCTCCGCCGCGCTGCACGGCTACGCCTGGCAGGCCGGCGGACCGCCGACCGACCCGGGACAGGTCGTGCTGAGCGCGCCGACCGCGCACCGCCCCGGCGACATGGTCGCGGTGCAGACCGTACTGGGGACGCGGGAACTGACCGTCAGCGGCGTCCTGCGCACCGACGCGCCGGCGGCGTTGTACGTCACCGATCCGCTGGCCGCCCAGCTGGCCGGCGGCCGGATCCGGGCGGTCGCGCTGCTGCGCGAGCCGGGTACCGGTACCACGGTCGCGACGATTGCCAAGCGGGCCCGCGCGATCACGGGCACCCAGGCACGGGTACTGACCGGGGACCGGCGCGCCGAGGCCGAACCCGACCCGGACCGCGACCTGTTCGCGGTCGCCGCGTCGCTGCTCGGTACCACCAGCGGGCTGGCCGGATTCGTGTCGGTCTTCGTGGTCGCCGGTACGTTCGCCTACGCGGTCGCCGCCCGGCGCCGGGAGTTCGGCCTGCTGCGTACGGCGGGTGCCACCCCGCGTCAGGTACGCCGGCTGGTCCTGTCCGAGGCGATGGTGGTCGGCGTGCTGGCCGGAGTCGCCGGCGACGCGCTCGGTACCGTACTCGCCCCGCCGTTCGCGCACTGGCTGGCCCGGTCCGGCTTCGCGCCGCGGGACTTCACCGCGCACGTCATCTTCTGGCCGCTCGCCGCCGCGTTCGGGGTCGGGTTGCTGGTCGCGCTCGCCGGTGCCGCGCTGGCCGCCCGGCGGGCCGGGCGGGTGCGCCCGGCCGAAGCCTTGCGCGAGGCGGCGATCGACCGGCACGCGATGACGCTGAGCCGGGCGCTGGTGGGGCTGGCCGCGCTCGGCGGCTCGGTACCGATGATGGTGGTGCTGACTCACACCCGCAGCGCGGACGGGGCCGCGCTGATCCTCGTCGTCGCGATGCTGCTGATCGTCGGGTTGGCGATGTTCGCCCCGCTGCTGATCCCGCCGCTGATCTGGCTGTTCACCGCGCCGCTGTCGGGGGCGCCGGGAGCCACCGCGATGCTGGCCCGGCGCAACGCGATCGCCGGCGTCCGGCGGACCGCCGCCACCGCGGCGCCGATCCTCGTCACGGTCGGTATCGCCGGCTCGTCGCTGGCCGGGTTCGCCACCCTGGCCGGTACCCAGAGCGACGCGGCGCACTCCCGGATCACCGCCTCCGCTGTGGTTCTGCCGGCCGGCGGGCAGGATGGCCTGTCCGACGCGACCGTCGCCGCGGTGCGCGCGGTGCCCGGCGTGACCGCCGCGGTACCGGCGCTCGACACGAGCGTGTACCTGCGCGACAGCGACGAAGCCGAAGACTACGACGCCCGGTACCTGCCGGGTCCGGAGCTTGCCGGCGTGCTCGACCTGCCGGTGAGCGCCGGCAACCTCGCCGACCTGACCGGTACCGACACGGTCGCGGTACCGGCCGGAAAGGGCCGGCTCGGTCAGACCGTCGCGCTCTGGCTGGACGACTCGGTACGCGTCCGGTTGCGCGTCGTCGCGGTGCTGGCCAACCAGATCGACCTCGCCGACACCGTCCTGTTGCCGTGGGCCCTGCGCGACGGGCACACCGCCCGACCGCTGGCCGACACTGTCTACCTTGGACTGTCGGGCACCGCCGACCGCGCGGCGGTCGCCCGGGCCGCGGCGACCGGTGGCGGCGCACTGCTGTCCACCGCCGACTACCTGTCCACTGTGGACGACGAGCAGAACAGCGTCAACAACGCGGCGATGACCGCGGTGCTCGGCCTGGCCCTGATCTACACGATCATCTCGATCGCCAACACCCTCGTCATGGCGACCGGCGAACGGGGCCGGGAACTGGCCGCACTGCGGCTGGCCGGCGCCACGCCCCGCCAGGTACGCCGGATGATCGGGCTGGAGTCGGTACTGGTGGCCGCGATCGGCATCCTGCTCGGCGGCGTGGTCACGGCGGTGACCCTGCTCGGCATGCACCGCGGGCTGGCGCCGGTGGCACCGGCCGTCCAGGTGGCCATCCCGTGGCGCACGGTCGGCGCGATCGCCGGCGTGTGCCTGCTCGTCGCCGTGCTGGCGAGCCTGATCCCTGCCGCGGTCGCGCTGCGCAGGCCGGCGGTCGACTCGGCGGCGGTGCGACAGTAGCCGTACCGCGCATCTGACGGCGCCTGACCCGGCCGAGGCGGGCCGCCGGTCCAGCGGCCCGGCCGGTGCGGCCGCCGGTCGAGCGGCTCGGCCGGTGCGGCCGCCGGTCGACCGTCCTGGCGCTGGCGCTGGCGCTGGCGCTGGCGCTCCGGGCTGGCCGGGCGGGCCGCGCGGGGCCGGGCGGTCAGGTGACCGGACGGTTCCGGTACCGCTCGACCAATTCGCGCGCCGCCACCTGCATCCGGGCGGGTGGCAACCCGGCGGCGATGAGGCTGAGGTCGTCGAGGACCATGTCGCCGATCTCGCGGAAGGCCGCCGGGATGCCTCCGGCCCGGTGCGCGGACAGCACCAGCCCCTCCATGGTGCGGGCCGGGTAGTCGGCCGGTACCGGCTCGTCGGGCCACACGTCGATGCCGGCCGTGAACCGGCCGGCGGCCACCCGCTCCAGCAGTGCCGGAAAGTCCACCACGGGCGCCCGGCTGATGACGATGAGCCGCCCGCCCGCCGGGATGCGGTCCAGTTGCGCGGGGCCGAGCAGGTGGCGACTCTGCTCGGTGACCGTGGCGAGGACGAAGAGGAACTGGCTGTGGCTCAGGGTCTCGTCCAGGCTGGCCGGGATGACCTCGTACCCGCGCAGCACCGAGTCGGGCAGCCACGGGTCGTACACCCGGATCGTCGGGTGGAACGGGGCGAGCAGCGGGTGCAGCGCCCGGCCGAGATTCCCGAACCCGACAAGGCCGACGTCGGCGTGGCGCAGCAGGACGGCGTCCACGTTGCCCGCCGCCACGTAGCGCTCGTTGCCGGCGCGGAAGGCCCGGTCCTCGCGGCTGATACCGCGGGCGAGGTCGAGCGCGAGGCCGAGAGCGTACTCGGCGACGGCCTGCGCGTACGCCGGCCCGCAGCCCAGCACATACACGCCTTGCTCGAAACAAGCCTGGTAGTCGACGTTGGGGTAGAAGTTGCCTTCCACGTTGAGCACGGCACGCAGCCGGGGGGCGTCGCGCAGCCGCTGCCGGGGCAGGTCGGGCTGCCCGACGATAGCGAACGCCCGGGGCAACCAGGCGTCCAACTCGGCCTCGTCGGTCGGCTCCACGACGGTGAACCGGTCGCGCAGCGCCGCCAGCGACTCGGCGGAGAAGATCCGGTCGTTCGGGTGCGGGGCGGCCCGCAGGATGACGACGGGCTTGCCGCCGTCCCCGTCCGGCTCCGGCTCGCGCGCCTGCTCCATCCCGTACTCCCCACCGTTCGGACGCGGGTTCGCGTCACCGCCGAAAGCGCCATTATGGCCGCCGGCCCGTCCACACTGTGGCGAGGTTATTGCGCTCCGCTTCGGGCACTGAGACAGTCGACACGCTGAAACGGCGTCATCACCGACCGCGACATGCCGACCTCGAATGCCCACTTCGACAGACGGGCCACATCATGACCGACAGCGGGATCCCAGTCGTCTTCATCCACGGTCTCTGGCTGCACGCCTCCTCGTGGGCACCGTGGTTGGAGCTGTTCCGCGAAAACGGGTACCAGCCCCTGGCACCGGGCTGGCCCGGCATACCGGACACGGTCGAACTCGCCCGCGCCGACCCGGAGAGCATCGCCGACAAGGGCATCGACGACGTCACCCGGCACTATGCCGCCGTCATCGACACGCTGCCCCGCAAGCCGATCATCATCGGGCACTCGTTCGGCGGCATGATCGCCGAGAAGCTCCTCGGCGAGAACGAAGGGGTCGCGGCTATCGCCATCGACGCGGCACAGATCAAGGGCGTGTTGCCGGTGCCGCTGTCGTCGCTGCGCGCCACGCTGCCGGTGTTCAAGAACCCGGCCAACCGGCACCGTGCGGTCTCGCTGACCGCCGAGGAGTTCCGGTACAGCTTCGGCAACGCGGTCAGCCCCGAGGAGTCCGACGAACTCCACCGGCAGTGGACGATCCCGGCACCCGGCAAGCCCCTGTTCGAGGCCGCGACGGCGAACTTCTCGCCGCACTCGCCGGCGGCCGTGCACACCGAAAACGAGGAGCGCGGGCCGCTGCTGCTGATCATGGGCGGGCAGGACCACACGGTACCGGAAGTCATCACGAAGTCGACGCTCAAGCAGTATCGCGGATCCAGCGCCGTGACCGACCTGGTCGAGTTCCCCGACCGGGGTCACTCGCTGACCGTCGACAGCGGCTGGCGCGCGGTCGCCGACGCCTGCCTGGACTGGCTCCGTAAGCAGAACCTCTGACCGGCCCAGCGGGTCCAGCCGCGGACCGGATACCGGACAGCGCACAACCTCATGCGTGGCTATGCTCACCGACCGTGGGCTTCGAGGTCGACGCGCTCGGGCCGGGTCTGGTCTGCTTCCGCGATCCGGACAATATCGCCTGGGAATTCTTCGAGCAGCCGTAGCACCGCGAGCTACCGTGCTGGCGCCGACCCGCCTGACTAGGGCCGGGCCCGCCGGGACGCCCGGAGCGTCGCGGCCTCGATGCCGTCCAGGAGCACCGCCAGGCCGGTCTCGATCATCGCCCGGGCCTCGCGCTCCAGGTATGGCACCGACGCGTCCTCGTCGCACCCCTCGTCTGGGCCGGTCCCGGACGCGGCCCGCTCGCGCAACCCGTCCTCCCCCAGCCCGCTCTCCCGCAGGCCCTTCTCCCCCGGCCCGTCCTCCCGCAGGCCCTCCTCCCGCAGGCCCTCCTCGCCGAGCCACGCCGACATCGGGAACCGCGCATTGAAGTCGGGGACGACCTGGTGCAGTTGCGCCGACCGAGCCGACCACCACTCCTCGTCGGAGACCCCGGTCGCGGTCGCGGCGAGCCGCGCCTCCGCGATCGTCTGCGCGGTGCCCCGCACGAAGTGGATGAGCACGCCGACGATCCGGCGCAGCGCGGTGGCGGGCAGGCCGGTTTCGCGCAGGATGCCCACCAGGTTTTCGACGACGCCCTGCTCGTGCGGGCCGAGCGCCGGGCGCGAGTGGGACACCTGGAGCGTCCATGGGTGCCGGAGGTAGAACGCCCCGAGGTCGGCCGCCCACCGGCCGATGCCGGCACGCCAGCCCTCGCCCGGCCCGTACCCGCCGGGCAGCTCGGCGTGCGCCCCGTCGTACATCAGGTCGAGCAGTTCCTCCTTGCCGGGCACGTACGTGTACAGCGCCATCGCGGTCCGGCCGAGCCGCTCGCCGACCGCCCGCATGGACAGCCCGGCGAGGCCGTCGCGGTCGGCGACCTCGATGGCCGCCCTCACGATCGCGTCGAGGCTCAGCGCGGGTTTGGGTCCCGGCCCGGTGCGCGCCGGCCCGGTTGACGGCGGGCGCCACAGCATCGCCATCGACCAGGCCGGGTCGCCCTGTCCCGCGAAGACGCCCACGAGCTATCTCCTTACGGCCTAAGCTATTGTGTCCTTAATACTTTACCCCATAAAGGGATGCCCCGAGCGAGGTGCGAGATGCCCCAGGCACAGCTACATGACGGGTCGCTGGTCGACGTGGCGATCCAGGGCGATGGGCCGACCGTGCTCATCCCGGTCAATCCCCGCCCGGTGGAGGGCCCGCAGGCCGACGAGATGCGGAAGTGGGGCGCCGACCCCGCCCTCGGACGGTCCCTCATCGACGGGCTGAGCGACGCGTTCCGGGTGGTCGCCGTCGACTACGAGGGGCACGTGCTGGCCGCTCCGAAGCCGGACACGCTGACCCCCGACACCGTCGTGAGCGACCTGCTCGCGGTCGCCGATGCCGCCGGTGCGGACCGGTTCGCCTACTACGGGTACTCCTGGCTGGCGCTGGCCGGGCTCCAGCTGGCGATCCGCACCGACCGGCTGTCCGGGCTGGCCATGGGCGGCTTCCCGCCTCTCGGCGGGCCGTACGCCGAGATGTTGCGGGTCACCACCGCGACGCACGGGATGGCGATGTCCGCCCCGGACCCGGCAACTCCGACCGCGACCGCGTCCGCCTCGGCCGCAACCCAGTCCGCGACCCAGCCCGCGGCCGGCGACGACCCGGACTGGTCGTCGGTCGAGGTCACCCTGTCACCGGCGCAGACCGGCCAGTTCGTCACGCTGTACCGGGCGCTGCAGGGCTTCGACGACCGCGCCGCACAGTCACGGGTCGCCTGTCCGCGGCTGTGCTTCGCCGGTACCGCCGACGACATCGACTACGGCGAGCGATGGGGAGGCGTCCAGGTGTCCATGGCCCAACCGCTCATCCGGCACCGCGCGGAGTTGGAGGCGGCGGGGTGGACGGTCGCGCTGCTCGACGGGCTCGACCACACCGGGGCCATGCAGGCCGCGAACGTCCTCTCCCTGTTGCGTCCCTGGCTGGACGCGGCCGTGACCGCCTGACCCCGGCTTTCCGCTGATGGCGCCGGGTCGGGGGAGGTCTCTCCGGCATGCTTTGCTCTGCTTACTCATACGCGACACAAACGGCGTTCGAGTGTTGCGTCCAGGTAAGCAGAGCAAAGGACACGGCAACGACAACCGCGCCGGAAGCCACGAGCCGGCAGCCGAAAGCCGAAAGTCGCGAGCCGGAAGCGGCGCCGGACAGCGCGGCGGCGCCAGGATCAGGCGCCACCCGCACGGGTGACGGGCCGGTTCATCGGTGCGACAAATTCCACAGTTCACCCCGGCTCGATTTGACGCATGCGGTGATCGGGTGAAACGTGGGGTGCCTGACGGCCGTCCGAAGCAGCCCGCCAGCCGGAAAGGATCCTGTCGTATCGCAGATGAACCCGGCGCCGTCACCGTCTAGGTGACCCGCCGCGCTGTCGCCGGCTCATGAGGTAGTTGCCACCTCACGAGCCCATCTCACGAGCCCGTGGCGACACAGAGCCCGTGGCGACGCAGAGAGTGTCATCGAATACGAGTCAGAAGGAGTTCCACCATGCTCATGTTGACCGATCCCGCCGTGACCGCCGTACGGAACCTGACCCACCAGCCGAACGCGCCCGAAGGCGCCGGGCTGCGCATCGCGACGGACCCGACGCGCGGCGCTCTCACGCTGACCGTCACCCCGGCCCCATGGACCGGAGACGCGGTCATCGACACCGAAGGCGCTCGCCTGTTCCTTGACGCCGAGGCGGCCACGATGCTCGACGACAAGGCCCTCGACGTAGCCACCGACGCCGAGGGACGGATGGAGTTCAGGGTCGGCGAACAGCCGGTCTGACCGACCGGACGCCGTGACGTCCCGCGCCAGCCGGCTGGATCAGCCACCGGCCGGCGCGGGACGCCGGGCAAGAAGGCCAGCCGGCGAAACATAGCGCCAGCCGGCGAAACGTAGCGAAGGCTGGCGAACGTAAAGACGGCTGGCGAACGTAAACCGGTGTTGGGTTCCTGTACTCACCGCGTTCGATCGCTTCCGCTATGGTGCCGCCGTGGTCGACCGCGCGCCGGAGCCGTCGCAAACGCCGAACCCACCGCCCGCAGCGCAAGAGCCCGCGCCGCAAATGCAACAGCCCGCGCGGCAAAAGCGCTCGCGACTGTCACCAGCGGCGTGGCTGCCGGGCAGGTCCGGTTCCTCGCCGCCACCCGGCGTCGAGGCGGACACCGCCCGGCACCGCTTCGTCGTGTGTGGCGACAACGCGTTGGCGCTGCGCCTCGTCGACGAGCTGACGGTGCGGCACGGTGCCGAGGTGATCGTCATCCTCCCGTCGCGCGCGCAGTCGCAGGGTCCGAACCTGGCCGCGGTGCCGGGCGTGCGGATCGTCGAGGCGTCCCGGCTGACCGCGGCAGCTTTCACCGAGGCCGGGCTGGCCGAGGCCACCGCCCTCGCGCTGGTGTCGCAGGACGACGCCGGCAATGTCGACGCCGCCCTGCTGGCCGAGGAGATCAGGCCGGGGTTGCGCATCGTGCTCCGGATGTTCAACCAGAGCCTGGCCACCGGCGTACGGGCGCTGTTGAGCGACTGCGCCGTGCTGTCCGAGTCGGCGATCGCCGCACCCGGGTTCGTCGCGGCGGCGTTGGGCGAGGGTACGCCGACCCACCTCCGGGTGGCGGGCCGCACCCTGGTCGTCACCCGGCGCGGCGAGGTACCCGCGGAGGACGTGGTGCGCGGGCTCGCGATCACCGCACCGACGGGGAACGACGGCACCGCGGAGGCGGACGAGCCCGAACTGCTTCCCGAGGACGACAGCACCGCCGACCTGGTGCTCGCCGACGTGCCGGTGGCTGCCCCGGTGCACCGGAGGCGCCGCCGGCATCCGCTGTACACGATGTCGGTCTTCGTCGGCCGGCGGCTGCGGGTCGTGCTCGCCGTGGTGTTGACCCTGCTGGTGGTCGGCGCGGTGCTGTTCCGGCAGATCGACAATCTGAGCTGGCCGGAAGCGTTCTACGTGACGATCCTGACCTCACTGGGCAGCGCGGACCCGGACACCAGCCTGTCCTGGGCGGAGCAGTTCGTCCAGACCGTACTCGCGGTGCTCAGCGTCGCGCTGATCCCGGTCCTGACCGCGGCGGTCGTCGAGGGCGCGGTGCGCGCGCGGTTGGCGATGGCCTCCGGCGGCCCGGTCGAACCCATGCGCGACCACCTGGTGGTGGTCGGACTGGGCAACATCGGGACCCGGGTGATCACCGCGCTGCATGAGCTGGGACTCGACGTGGTCGCGGTGGACCACCGGGAACAGGCCCGCGGTATCCAGGTCGCGCGGGACCTCGGCATCCCGGTCATCGTCGGCGACGCGACGCAGGAGGGGGTGCTGCGCGCGGCGTGGGTACAGACCAGCCGCGCGCTGGTCGTGCTGACCACCGACGACGTCCGCAACCTGGAAGCCGCGCTGCTCGGCCGGGCCATCGCGGGGCAACTCCGGGTGGTACTGCGGCTGTTCGACGGCGACTTCGCGACCCGGATCGAGCGGGCCTTCGGCCTGGCCACCTCGCGCAGCGTGTCCTACCTGGCCGCGCCGACGTTCGCGGCGGCGATGATGGGCCGGGCGGTGCTGGACACGATCCCGGTACGCCGCCGGGTGCTGCTCGTCGCCGAGCTGCCGGTCGGCGCGGATTCGCCGCTGGAGGGCCGGCTGGCCTCGGAGGTGAACCGGCCGCACGAGACCCGGCTACTCGCCCTGCGTACCGGGCGCGGTGCCCAGACGCTGTGGTCGCCGCATCAGGGGCGGCAGCTGGTACGCACCGACCGGGTCATCGTGGTCTGCACCCGTACCGGCCTGGGACGGCTGGTGGCCCGGTGCAGCCCGGCGCCGGAGTCCGCGACGCGGGGCGGGGTGACCGCCCTGAACCTGGACGAGTTCCCGCCGACGCACGCGTTCCGGATGCCGGGCCAGCCGCCGGATCCCGCCTCGAACCCGAACCCCGAACCCGAACCGGAGGATTCCTAGCGCAGCGCCGCCGCCATCCGGGCGACCGCCTCGGTCAGCGTCTCGGGGGACGTGGCGAGGTTCAGCCGGACGTGGCCCGCGCCGCCGGTACCGAACTCGGAACCGGAGTTGAGCGCGACCCGGCCGCGGTCGAGGAACACCGCGGCCGGGTCGGCCCGCAGGTCGAGTGCGCGGCAGTCCAGCCACGCCAGGTAGGTGCCCTGCGGGGGCCGGTACCCGATCGCCGGCAGGTGTTCGGCGAGCAGACCGCCCAGCAGGCGCCGATTGTCGTCCAACCCGGCCAGCAACTCGTCGAGCCAGTCCGTGCCGTGCCGTAGGGCCGCGCAGTGGGCGATGACGCCCAGGTGGCTGGGACCGTGGCTGACCTCCTCGGGCATCCTGGCCAGATCCTTACCGGCGTCGGCACCGGCCACCGCGACGGCTGCCTTCAGGCCGGCCAGGTTCCACGCCTTCGAGGCCGACAGCAAGGCGAACGCGTCGCCGGTGCCGGGCAGCGACAGGTACGGCAGGTGCGTGGCGCCCGGGTACACGAGCGGGGCGTGAATCTCGTCGGCGACGACCCGTACCCGGTGCCGGGCCGCAAGCTCGGCGACGGTGGCCAACTCCTCGCGGGTGTGCACCGTGCCGGTGGGATTGTGTGGGCTGCACAGCAGGAAGGCCGCGGCACGACCACCGGCGGTGGCGTCGGCGAACGCGGCGGCGAGCACGTCCGGGTCGATGCGGTGCTCGGCGTCGAGCGGCGCCTCGACGACCCGCCGGTCCAGGTGCTCGACGAACTGGTAGAACGGCGGGTAGACCGGCGAGTTCACGACGACCGCGTCGCCGGGCCCGGTGACCAGCTTCAGCACCTCGACGATGCCCAGCATCACGTCCGGCACGATGGCCGTGTGTCCAATGTCGACAGTCCAGCCCCAGCGGTCGGCGGCGAAGCCGGCGAGCGCCTCGGCGTAGACCGTGCCCGCCGGGTAGCCGGTGTCGCCCAGCGCGACGGCGTCGGTCAACGCGCGGGCGACCGGCTCGGCGAGGGGTACGTCCATCTCGGCCACCCACAGCGGCAGCACGTCCGGCGGGAACCGCCGCCACTTCATGCTCGTCCGGCGGCGGAGGTCAGGCAGTGACAGCACGCGCAGCGGATTCGTCATACCCGCACGGTACCGACTTACCGCGAGTCGAGCCGTTCGGCGAGAACCTCGGCGAGGTGCCGGCCACGGCGGCCGGCGAGCTGGTCGAGCTGGATCCGGCAGGAGAAGCCGTCGGCGAGCACCACTGTGTCGGGCTCCGCCGCCCGTACCGCGGGCAGCAGCGCGACCTCGGCGACGGCGGTGGACACCTCGTAGTGCCCGCGTTCCATGCCGAAGTTGCCGGCCAACCCGCAGCACCCACCCAGTACGTCCACGCTCGCGCCGGCGTCGCTCAGCAGCGACTGGTCGGCGTGCCAGCCGAGTACGGCGTGGTGGTGGCAGTGCGGCTGGGCGATGGCGTGTACCTCGTCCAGCCGCGGTGGCGTCCACTGTGGACGATCGGTGAGCAGTTCGGCGAGGGTACGGGTGGCGGCGGCCACCGCGGAAACGGCGGAATCTCCGGTGCCGAGCAACTCGGGCAGGTCGCCGCGAAACACCGCCGTGCAGGACGGTTCCAGTCCCACGATCGGCACCCCGGCCTCGGCGTGCGGAGCGAGTGCGGCCACGGTACGGCGCAGGATCCGCTTGGCGGCGTCGGTCTGGCCGGTGGAGATCCAGGTGAGCCCGCAGCACAGTCCTGCGTCCGGGATCCGCACCTCGTATCCGGCCGCTTCGAGCACGCGCACCGCGGCGATGCCGACCTCGGGAGTGAAGTGGTTGGTGAACGTGTCGACCCAGAGCAGCACCGGATCGACGCCGGTGGCGGCCGGCCGACGGTCGGCGAACCACTGCCGGAAGGTACGCGTCGCGAACGTGGGCAGCGGCCGGCGCGCGTCGACCCCGGCCAGCCACTTGCCGATCGCGGCCAGCGGGCGCACGGTGAGCATCCGGTTGGCCAGTCGGGGCATCCGGGACGCCAGCCGGGCCCAGCGGGGAAGGGCGCCGAGGCTGTAGTGGGTACGCGGGCGCAGCCGCCCCCGGTACGCCTGGTGCAGTACCTCGGCCTTGTACGTGGCCATGTCGATGCCGGTCGGGCAGTCCGACGCGCAACCCTTGCAGGACAGGCAGAGGTCGAGCGCTTCGTGCACCTCCGGCGAGCGCCAGCCGGCGCGCACCAGGGTGCCGTTGACCATCTCCTGAAGCACCCGGGCCCGGCCGCGGGTGGAGTCCTTCTCGTTCCGGGTGGCCTGGTAGGACGGGCACATCACACCGCCCGAACCGGTGGTGTTGGCCAGGCACTTGCCGACTCCGGTGCAGCGGTGCACGGCCGTCGACAGGTCGCCGCCGTCATGCGGGTACGCGAAGGCCAGCCGCTCGCGCAGCGGCGGTGCCGCCGGTACCCGCAGATCCGCGTCGACCGGCCGGGGCCGCACGATGACTCCGGGGTTCAGCACGTCCTGCGGGTCGAAGGCGCCCTTGAACTCGGCGAAGGCGTCCAGCACCGCCGGTGAGTACATCCGCTCCAGCAGTTCGCCGCGAGCCCGGCCGTCGCCGTGCTCCCCGGACATCGACCCGCCGTGCGAGGCCACCAGGTCCGCGGCGTCCAGCAGGAAGGCCCGGAACCGCTGCGCGCCCCCCGGCTCGTCGAGCGGGAAGTCCAGCCGCACGTGCAGGCACCCGTCGCCGAAGTGCCCGTACGGCATCCCGGTCACGTCGTGCTGGCGGGTCAACGCCTCGAACGCCCGCAGGTACGCGCCCAGCCGCTCGGGCGGTACCGCGGCGTCCTCCCAGCCGGCGTGCGCCGGGCGGCCTCGCGGCGACCGGGCGGACAGTCCGGCGCCATCCTCCCGGATGCGCCACAGCGCGGCCGCGTGCTTCGGATCGGTCACCACCATCGACGCCGACGTGCCCGCGTCGGCGATCAGCGGTCCGGTGGCGGCGGCCAGTTCGGCTTCGCTGTCTCCGGCCAGCTCGACGAACAGCCAGCCCCGGCCGTCCGGCAGTTCCGGCACCGCGCTCGCGCCGCGGCGGCTGACGACCGCGTCGACGATGCGGGCGTCCAGCCCCTCGACCGCGATCGGGTGGTGCTTGAGCAGAGCCGGTACCGCGTCCGCGGCCACCGTCATGTCCGGGTACCCGAGCGCCACCAGCACCGTGGCCACCGGTGCCCGGACCAGCCGTACCGTCGCGCCGAGCAGCACCGCGCAGGTGCCCTCGGTGCCGACCAGCGCCTTGGCGACGTCGAAGCCGTGTTCGGGCAGCAGGTGCTCGAGCGAGTACCCCGAGGTCTGCCGGCCGAAGCGGCCCAGTTCGGTGCGGATGCTGGCGAGGTTCGCCCGGACCATCCGGTCGACCGACGCCAGCACGGACGACGCGGCGAGGTCTCCGCCGCGGCCCGCGCGCAACCGCTCCCCGGTGCCGGCGACCACGTCGAGTTCGACGACGTTGTCCGCGGTGCGGCCGTAGCCCAGTGCCCGTGACCCGCACGCGTTGTTGCCGATCATCCCGCCGAGCGTGCACCGGTTGTGCGTGGACGGGTCCGGCCCGAACCGCAGCCCGTGCCGGCCGGCCTCGCGCTGCAACTGCGCGAGCACCACGCCCGGTTCGACGGTCGCGGTGCGCTGCTCGGGGTCGATCGCGACCACGTGTCCCAGGTACCGGGAGAAGTCGAGAACCACCCCGGCCCCGACAGCGTTGCCGGCAATGGACGTGCCCGCTCCGCGGGGTGTCAGCGGTACCCCCAGCCGGCGGCAGACGTCGACCGCGGCGAGTACCTCGTCGACGGCCCGGGGCAGGACCACGACACGCGGGACGACGCGGTACAGCGAGGCGTCCGAGGAGTATTCCGCCCGGCGCAGGGTCGAGTCGTCCACCTCACTGATGCCAGCGGCGCGCAGCGCGGCGACCACATCCTGGGACGAGGCCGAGTCGCGGGCTGCCGGCGGCGTCAGCGTGCCGGCGCTCACCGGCAACCTGCGGCTGGTCGGAAGCCCTGCTGAGCCATCGTGGTCCCCCTCGGTCGGCGAGTCGGTTCCCGCCATTGTCCTCCCAGCCCCCAGGTAACGGGCCGAGGGTGATCCACGCCATGGCGCGGCCCGCCGGCTGCGGGGAAGCTGGGCCGGAGCGGGGCACGGGCGAGGAGGACCGATGATCGAAATCACGGGCGTCCGGCAGGTGCGCGCATGGCGCGACCGGGTCATGCCCCCGGTCGAGCGGCTGTCCCCCGGGCTGTGGTCGATACCGGTGCCGCTGCCCGACACTCCGCTGCGGTACGTCCTGGTCTACCTGCTGGAGCTGCCGTCCGGCGTGGCCATCATCGACGCTGGCTGGGACAACGACGAGGCGTGGCAGGCGCTGCTCGCCGGGATCGTCGAGACCGGCCACGCCATCACCGACGTCCGGGCGGTCCTGGTGACGCACGTGCACCCGGACCACTACGGCCTCGGCGCCCGGGTGCGGGAGGCGTCCGGCGCGTGGATCGGCATGCACGTGCAGGAGGCGGCCAGTCTCCCCCGCCGGATCGGCTCGGCCGACGGCATGGCCGCGAACCTGCTGCGCTGGCTGCGCCGGTGCGGTGCGCCGGAGGCCGAGGTACCGGAGTTGCTGAGCACTCCTGAGCGGTACGCGTCGCTGCTCGGGATGCCCGAACCCGACCGGCTGTTGGCCGACGGCGACAAGGCGGACCTGCCGACCTGGGACCTACGCGCGGTGTGGACGCCCGGGCACACCGCCGGCCACCTGTGCTTCTACGAGCCGACCCGGTCGCTGCTGTTCTCCGGCGACCATGTGCTGCCCCGGATCAGTCCCAACATCTCGGTGCACGCCACGGCGGCGCCCAATCCGCTCGGGGCGTTTCTGCGTTCCCTCGCCGCGGTCGGTGAGCTGCCCGTCGACGAGGTGTTGCCGGCACACGAGTACCGCTTCCGTGGGCTGCCCGATCGCGTCGACGACCTCCGCGCCCACCACGACAAGCGGCTGGCGCAGCTGACCGCACTGGTGGCCGACCGGCCCGGGCAGACCACCTGGCAACTGGCGGCCGGCATGACCTGGTCGCGCGACTGGTCACAACTGCGGGGCTTCATCCGCCGCTCGGCGGTCGGCGAGACACTGGCGCACCTGGTATTGCTGGAACACCGCCGCGCGCTGATCCGCAGCGGCACGATGCCGGACCGGTGGGCGTTGTCCCGATAATGGGAACTCCGGTACTCCCCGATTATCACCGACGCCTTACCACCGCCCTCTTACCGCCGCTCTCTTACTACCTCGTCTTACCACGGTCAGCGTCGCCGATCTCCCGGCTGGCGGAATCCGCTCGCACGGACACCACCCCGATGGGATAAACGGCAGCCGAAAACGCCCGGACACTCCACCACGGCAATTGACTAACCCGTAACATAGGGCCGCTGGTACACCGTTTCAGACCTCGGAGATAGCGACATGGCCCGGAAGCTCGAAGTCAAGCTCCTCGACGACATCGACGGCAGCGAAGCCGACGAAACCCTGAAATTCGGTCTCGACGGCACCAACTACGAAATTGATGTCAACGCCAAGCATGCCGAGCAGCTGCGCGCCTCGCTCGCCAAGTTTGTGCTCGGTGCCCGGCGCCTGGGTCGGGGCGGTATCACGACCACCCGACGGCCGCGGGCCGCGGCGACGAATCAGAGTGACCGCGCTCAGAATCAGGCGATCCGCGACTGGGCGAAGCGGCGCAACATCCAGCTGAGCGGCCGTGGCCGCATCCCCCGGCACATTGCGGAACAGTACGAGGCCGAGGCCGGACGCTGATCCGTCCGGCACCGCGTCGCGGCGGCTTTCCGCGCCTGGGCAACCGGATATCGGCACCGCCGCGATATCCGCCAGCGCAGTGTCGGCCGGCGTAACCGCACCGATCGAAACGGTTACGCCGGCCTCGACCGAATGCCCGCCGCAGTCGCCACCGCCGCAGTCATCACCGCCGCACTCATCTGTGGGGCGGCCTCTTCAGCGCGGGCATCTTCGCGATGGGCATCTTCGCGACCGGCATCACGGCACGACGGAACAGCCGACCGAAATCGGATGTCACAAAAACTGCGCAACCCATTGATGCCCGAGCGTAAAGACCCGACCCGCAACGAGTGAGCATCGTCGCCGCACCGGCGTGCTCTTTCAGCCCATCGATACGAGACGGGCGCCGCCGTCGGTCTCGATGATGGTGCCCGTGAGGTTGGGGTTGGTCGCCGCCATCACGGTGACCTCCGCGATGTCGTCCGCGGTGGCGATTCGGCCGACCGGCAGCGCCCGTGCCGCCTGAGTGAAGTACTCACGTCGGGCCGGTTCGGGAATCGCACTCCACCAGGGCGTGTCGACTCCACCGGGCGCGACCGCGTTGACCCGGATCGGCGCGAGTTCCACCGCGAGCGGCTTGACCATCGCCTCGACGGCGCCGTTGACCGCGGCGATTCCGGCGGTACCCGGAATGCCGGCGCGTGCCGTGATCGCCCCGAGCAGCGTGATCGAGCCGGTCTCCGCGAGGTGCGGCAGCGCCGCCTGAATGGTGGTGGCGTGCCCCCAGAACTTCGCGTCGAAGGCCCTGCGGAGCATGCCGAGGTCCAGGCTGGCGAACGGCCCCGAGCCCTCGCTTCCGGCCAACGTGACCACCAGCCAGTCGATCCGGCCGATCGCCTCGATCACTGCGCCGATCTCGGCCCGCTCGCCACCGTCGGCCCGGTGCCCGACCAGGCCGGGGTCGCTCGCTGCCACCTCGTCAAGCCGCCGCTCGTCCCGGCCGACGACGTGGACGTCGGCGCCGAGGGCGCGCAGCCGCCGGGCGGTGGCCAGGCCGATCCCGGACGTTCCCCCGACGACGAGTGCGGTGTGCTGTGTCATGCGAGTCTCCTATTTCGAACCGTTACGTCTCGTCTCGTTTTTACGCTAGCATGGGTGTCGTGGACGACCAATCCCCGCCGGCAGGGGCCGGCAAGGCAGCGCAGTCGGCAAGGGCCGCCCGCGAGATGTCCCCCGCGCCCGGCCCGGGAGCGACGTCCGGCCGTGGATCGGCCCCCGCGGACGCCGATCCGGGATCCGCGCCCGCTCGGCCGGGCCGCAAGCGCAGCGAGGCGAGCCGGCTGGCCATCCTCGCCGCGGCGCTCGAACTACTCGCCGAGGTCGGCTACGCCGGGCTGACGATCGAGGGCATCGCCGCGCGCTCCGGCGCCGGGAAGCAGACCGTCTACCGGTGGTGGCCGTCCAAGGCGGACGTGCTGCTCGACGCGCTGATGACCAAGGCCGAGATGCACATACCCATCCCGGACGAAGGCAGCTACGCGGCCGACCTGCGTGGCTTTCTCACGGCCAGTTTCACGCTCGGCCGGGACCGCCGGGTCATGGACATCCAGCGCGCCCTGATGGCTCACGCACAGATCGACGAGGAGTTCGGTCGCCGGTTCCGCACCGAAGCCCTCCAGCACCGGCGCGACGCCCTCGCCATCATCCTCGACCGTGCCGAGGCCCGCGGCGACCTGCCGCCGGGGCTGTCCCCCGGCACCGTGGCCGACATCGTGTTCGGCGTCATCTGGTACCGGGTGCTCGCCACCCACCAGCCGCTGGACCGGGCGCTCGTCGACGAACTCGTGACCACGCTCGCCGAACCCGGGCCACGGGCCGCAAAGCGCGCCCGCCAGACCAAGCCAACCCAACAGAAGACCGAGCCGACCCATCAGAAGACCAAGCCGACCCGCCAAACCAGGGCGGCCGGCCGAACCACCTCTCCTCGAAGGACGAACGGATGACCGACGACCGCACGATCCTCATCACTGGTGCCACCGACGGACTCGGCCGGGCGCTGGCGCACCGGCTCGCGGAGGACGGGGCCACGCTGATCCTGCACGGTCGCGACCGGAACCGGTTGGAGAGCACTGCCGACGACATCCGGGACGCTCACCGGGTACCGCGCCCGCGTACCGTACTCGCCGACCTCGCGGAGCTGGCCCAGGTGCGGCGGCTGGCCGCCGACGTACGCGCGGCCACCGACCGCCTCGACGTGCTGGTGAGCAACGCCGGCATCGGCGGCGGCGAACCCGACGGGCGCACCCGGCGCACCAGCCTCGACGAGTACGAACTGCGGTTCGCGGTGAACTACCTGGCCGGGTTCCTGCTCACCGCGGAACTGCTCCCGCTGCTGCGACGCAGTGCTCCGGCCCGGATCGTCAACGTGGCGTCCATCGGGCAGCACCCGATCGACTTCGACGACATCATGATCGAGCGCGGCTACACCGGCATGCGTGCGTACGGTCAGAGCAAGCTCGCCCAGATCATGTCCGGGTTCTCGGTGAGCGAACGGGTACCCGCCACCGAGGTCACCGTCAACAGCCTGCATCCGGCGACGTTCATGCCCACCAAGATGGTTCTCGCCGAGATCGGGCATCACATCGACACCCTGGAAGAGGGTGTCGCCGCGACCTACCGGCTGGTCAGTGACCCCGCGCTGGCCGGTACCACGGGACGGTTCTTCGACCGGACCCGCGACGTGCGGGCCGATGCGCAGGCATACGACGCACATGCCCGGGAACAGCTGTGGGCGCGGAGCCTCGCGTTGACCGGCCTGGAGGCGACCGCCGCGGCCTGACTCGGCGGTCTGCCTCAACGCCCGGACCCAACGGCCTTGCAGAGTGGTCTGACCCGGGTCTGACCCAACGGCCTGGCCACGGGGCCCGGCGCAGAGGGCCGGCGCGGTCGCGCGTCGACCGGATACTCTGCCGTGTGCTCTCCCCCTCCGAAGCGCGACCCCCCGAAGCGCGACCCCCCAGCGTGCGACCGCGCGACGCACGACCGTCGGCGGCCCGCCGGCGCCGCGCGGTCCGGATCGTCGTCTGGTTGTTGGTCGCGGTGTGCGGTCTCTGGGTCGCGGTCCGGGCCGGCGGTGTCGAGCCGCCGTGGCCGGGGTCCGCGCTGCTGGCGTTCACGCCCTGGGTGGTCGTGCCGGCGGTGGTGGGGCTGGGCGTCGCCGCGACGATCCGCGACCGGTGGGCCACTGCCGCGGCGGCGGCCACCGTGCTGGTCCTGGCGCTTGTGGTGGTACCGCGTTCCTGGGGCACCGGCGGGGAAAGCGACGGCGTGGTACTGCGGGTGATGACCGCGAACCTCCGGGTCGGCGGGGCGGACGCGACCACCATCGTCGACCTGGTGCGCGACAACCGGATCGACGTGCTGGCGTTGCAGGAGTACACGCCGGAAGCCGGCGACGCTTTCGACCGGGCCGGCCTCGCCGCCCTGCTGCCCTACCGGGTCGCCGATCCGGAACCGCTGGGGATCGGCTCGGCGCTCTTCGCCCGGACACCGCTCACCGGTGGCGCCACACCGGTCGACCCGGGCGGGTTCGTGGAGGCGACCGCGACGGTTCACCCGGCCGGCGCCGCGGCCGTGATGGTCCGGTCGGTGCATCCCTGTGCCCCCTACACCCGGGCGCACGAGCGGTGCTGGCAGCGGGGTCTGGCCGGGGAGCCCCGGGCCACCACCCGGGGTACCGCGAGGCTGCTGATGGGCGACTTCAACGCCACCCTGGACCATCCCGGTCTGCGGCGCCTGCTCGCCTCGGGGTACCGCGACGCGGCGGCGACCACCGGTACCGGCCTGAAACCCACCTGGCCCGAGGATCTGGTACCGGTGGCGACTCTCGACCACGTGCTGGTCGACGCGAGGATCGGGGTGCGTACCGTCTCCGTGCACCCGGTGCCGGACACCGACCATCGCGCGGTCTGCGCGGTCCTCACGCTGCCGGGGCAGCCGGACGCCGGCTGAGTGCCGAGCGGCGGCTTCGCGGTGCGCGGCGGCTTCGCGGTGCGCGGCGGCTTCGCGGTGCGCGGCGGCTTCGCGGTGCACGGTGGCTTCGCGGTGCGGGCTCAGCGTCGAACAAGCGGCTCGGTGCCGGAACAAGCGGCTCGGTCTCCGAACAAGCCTCAGTGCCGGAACAAGCGGCTCAGTGCCCGAACAAGCCTCAGTGCCGGAACAACCGGATTCCGGTGTGTGCCAAGGCGATGCCGTGCTCCCGGCAGGCGGCGATGACGTCGGCGGAGCGCGCCGCACCGCCCGGTTCGGCGATGTAGCGCACCCCGTGGCGGTGGGCGTGGTCGACGTTGTCGCGGAACGGCAGGGCGCCGTCGGAGGCGAGGCTGACACCGTCGAGCCGGTCCAGCCAGTCGCGGCGCTCGCCGTCCGTCAGCGCCGGTACGCCGTCGGGCTCGCTGCCAGCCCCGCGCTCGCTGCCAGCCCCGCGCTCGCTGCCGGCCCCGCGCTCGCTGCCGGCCCCGCGCTCGCTGCCGGCCCCGCAGTCGAGGTACCGGAGCCGCTCGGCGATCCGGTCCTGGATCCGTGCGGTCGGGTCGACGGGCAGCGCGCGTACCGCGGGATGGCGCCGCAACCACCAGGTGTCGGCCTTGGCACCGGCGAGCCGGGTGCAGTCGACCCGGGACTGCTGGCCGGCGCCCACTCCCAGGGTCATCCCGTCCCGCACGTACGCGACCGAGTTCGACTGGGTGTGGCGAACCGTGATGAGGCCCAGCAGCAGGTCGTCGACCGCCGGGCCGGGCAGCGTGCCGCACACCGGGTCGGCGAGGTCGCCTCGGCTCGGGACCCGGTCGTCGTACGGCGTGGTGAACCGGAGCCCGTACTCCTCCCGTACCTGCCGGGCCGGTGGCCGGTACCCGGGATCGGCCTCCAGTACCAGGAATCCGCCGCCCTTCTTGGCGGACAGGGCGGCGACCGTGCCGGGCTGGTAACCGGGCGCCACGATGCCGTCGGACACCACCCGGCGGAGCAGTCCGGCGAGTTCCGCGTCGACCGATTCGGACACCGCGACGAAGTCCCCGTACGAGCTCTTCGGGTCGGTGTCCCTGGCCCTGACGTACGCGGTGGTCACGGCGCTGGCCGGCGGGCCGTCGAGGCCGAAGGCGTCGGTCATCACCGCGTCGACGGACCCGGCGACCGCCGCACCGGCCGGCGACAGGTGCTTGAACGAGGCGGCGACCGGGCGCCCGAGCGCGATGGACGCCTCGCGAACCAGCTGCCACGCCCCGATCGCGTCCAGCAGGTTGATGTACGAGGGTTCGCCGTTGAGCACGCGCAGCGGTGCCCGGCCGGCGTCGACGGGCTCCACGGTCGCGGGTCGCTGGTGCGGGTTCATCCCGTAACGCAGTCGCATGCTGGCAGCCTCCGGCGCGGTGTTCTGCGCGTCGCGGGTGCCCAGGCGGTCGGCGTCGACGTCACGGCCGCTTCCCGGTGGTGGTCCACCCTCGCCAGTCGCGGCCGCCGGCAGCGTATCAGTCCTGCGACCGCCCGACCCCGGCCGCCCAATCCGTCGGCTGAAGGAAGCGGCCGATCTGCCCCTCGGGGCTGTCCGGCTCCGGGCGCACGTCGAACCCCCAGCTCGCGGTCGCCGGCAGGGACATGAGGATCGCCTCGATGTTGCCCCTGGTCTGCAACCCGAACCGGGTGCCCCGGTCGTATACCAGGTTGAACTCGACGTACCGGCCCCGGCGCAGCAGCTGCCACTGCCGCTCGCGGTCGCCGAAGGGGGTGTCGCTGCGCCGGGCGACGATCGGTTCGATCGCGGCGATGAGGGTCGCGCACCCGTCCCGGACGAAGTCGAAGCACCGTTGCCAGGTGACCGAGTCGGCGTCGGACAGCCGGTCGAAGAAGATGCCGCCCACGCCGCGCATCTCGCCCCGGTGCGGCAGATAGAAGTACTCGTCGCAGGCGCGTTTCCAGGCCGGGTACCACCGCGGGTCGTACCGGTCGCAGCAGTCCTTGAGGGTGACGTGGAAGTGGGTGGCGTCCTCGGCGAACCCGTACGACGGGGTCATGTCGGCACCGCCGCCGAACCACCAGGTGTCCGGCTCGTCCTCGGTGCTCTCGCCAACCTCGAAGTACCGGAAGTTGGCGTGGAACGACGGGGTGTACGGGTTCGCCGCGTGCAGCACGATCGAGATGCCGGTCGCCACGAACGGCCTGCCGGCCAGGGACGGCTGGGTCTCGACGATGCTCGCCGGCACCCGGGCACCGTGGACGAGCGACACGTTCACCCCGGCCCGCTCGAACACTTTTCCGTGCTCCAGGATGCGGGCGGTGCCGGTGCCCAACTCGCTGCGGCTCCACGGCGCCTGCCGGAACACGCCGCCGCCGTCGATGCGCTCGAACTCGCCGACCAGGCGGGCCTGTTCACCGCGCAGAAACTGGGCGACCGTCTCCGCCCTGGTCATCTCGACCCGCCTCCCCGATGCCATTGCCGCGCCTGCCACTGCCGCGCCTGCCATCGCACGCCGGCCACACCGATCCCGGCTTCCGCAGGCTACCCCGCGGACGCAAGTCACCGAGTCCGCGAACCCATCCGTTGCTCCACAATGGACGGTTGCGTACGAGCAACGGAGTGTGACCCGGCGGCGTGACCGGCGCCACCGCCCAAACCGCCCAGTGCCTGCGAGAGGGGCCCAGGGCGGCGATGGCCGATCTCACATTTGCGGCATTCCGATTGACCGGAGCGGCCATTGGGTAGTCGGGACGTCACGGCGACGCTCCTCGCCGGCACGCACGGCGCGAGCCGCGCGGGTGGAAGCGCTGGCTGTTCGAAGGGGGCAGACAGATGAGTGCAACGACCGCCACCGGCGGGCCGGATGTGCTGGAGGCGCTGGATCAGCGCGCACCGACCAGGTTCTACTGGTCGCTGACGGTGCTCGCGACGATCGGTGGCTTCCTGTTCGGCTTCGACACCTCGAACATCGGCTCGGCGCTGAACTTCGTGCCGTACCACCTCAGCGGTTTCGCCCTGGGTTATCTGGTCGCCGGCGCATCGCTGGGCGCGGCGGCCGGCGCGTTGCTCGCCGGTCCACTGACCGACCGGTTGGGGCGCAAGTACCTTCTGATCGCCGACGCCCTCATCTACGCGGTCGGCGCGCTGCTGTCCGCGTTCACTCCGGACGCCGCGGTCCTGCTCGTCGCACGGACGCTGATCGGGCTGGCCGTCGGCGCCGACTCGGCGATCGCGACCGCGTACATCGCCGAGTACGCTCCGCGCAACAAGCGCGGTTCGCTGGGCATGCTGCAGCAGTGGATGATCACGGTCGGCATCCTGGTCGCGTACGTCATCGCGCTGGTCATCTTCAAGGCGATGCCGTCGCACGCGGCGAGCCTGGACTGGCGGCTGGTCCTGGGCCTGGGCGCGGTACCGGCCATCATCGGTCTGGTGCTGCGCACCCAGATGCCGGAGTCGCCGCGCTGGCTGCTGCGGCACGGCCGGTACGAGGAGGCCCGCAAGGCGGTGCAGGTGCTGGGCGTACAGGCGTCCGCCGAGGACGTCGAGCGTGCCGCACGCCGCCTCGAAGAGAGCGACCAGGGGCGCGAGCGCGCGAAGTTCCGGGCCTGGACGCCGGGAGTGCGGCGCGCGCTGATCGTGGTCTGTGTGTTCTTCGCGTTCCAGCAGATCACCGGCATCAACGTGCCGCTGTACTACGGGCCGCACCTGCTCGGCCCGCTGTTCCAGGGCCATGACACCTCGAAGGTGGCTACGACGGTCGCCGGTGTTGAGGTGACCGCCATCATGACCGTGGTCAACGTGGCCGCCACCTACTTCGCGTTCCGCTACATCGACCGGATCGGGCGCCGGCCGCTGGCGATCGGCGGGTACATCGGGATGGCGGTGTTCGGCGTGGTCACCGCGATCGGGCTGGGGCTGTTCAGCGGTACCCCGCGGATCGTGGTCGTGATGATCGGGCTGTGTATGTTCATCGCGAGCTTCGCGATCGGTGTCGGCGGTACGGGTTGGCTGATCCAGGGTGAGGTGTTCCCCACCGCGGTGCGCGGCCAGGCCGCCGCGATCGGTGCCACTGTCGACTGGGTGGCCAACTTCGCCCTCATCGAGGCGTTCCCGACCTGGCAGTCGGCCATCGGCCTGGGCTGGGTGATGGTCTGCTTCGCGGTGCTGTGCGTGCTCGCCGTCGGATTCGTCAGCCGGTACCTGCCGGAGACGAAGGGCCGGTCGGTCGAGGAAATCACCCAGCTGTTCCAGAAGCAGGCGACGACGGGTGCCGCCGTCGGCTGACACTCCTCCATTGTGGATCCCACCGTGGATCCATTGTGGACAGCGGGCCGTCACGGATGACCGTGGCGGCCCGCTTCTGTACGCGGGCGTCAGGCGGCGTCCAGAGCCCTCCGGACGGTCGCGGCGTCGGCCGGGGTGCCGTTCTCGTTGCTGAACGGGCCGTACGGGCCGCCGTAGGCGGGGGTGTCCGGCTGGTACGAGCGGCCGTCGCGCAGCGCGCCCGCGTCCACGGCGTCGTACCCGATCGCGTCCAGGAACGCGGTCACCGTCGCCTTGGCGGTCGGATCGTCGCCGGCGATCGGCAGTGCGGTGCGGTCCGCGGCGCCGGCCGGGCGGGCCAGCGAGGCGAGGTGCTTGGAGTAGATGTTGTTGAACACCTTGACGACCCGGGCGTCCGGCAGGTGCCGCTGCAGCAGCTCGCTGCTTGTCGTGGAGTCGTCGTCCAGTTCGGCTATCTGCCCGTCGCGCTGCGGGTAGTAGTTGTTCGTATCGATGACGACGCGCCCGGCGAGCGCCCCGGCCGGGACGGTCGGGTACGCCTTCAGCGGGATGCTCACGATCACCAGGTCGCCGGCCGCCCCGGCCTGCGCCACGGTGCCGGCGCTCGCGTGCGGGCCGAGCTCGGCCACCAGGTCCGTGAGTGTCTCGGGGCCGCGGGAGTTG
The DNA here is from genome assembly GCF_016862975.1 of Rugosimonospora africana. GTDB lineage: Bacteria > Actinomycetota > Actinomycetes > Mycobacteriales > Micromonosporaceae > Rugosimonospora > Rugosimonospora africana. Next base: position 13,601 of record NZ_BONZ01000025.1, on the reverse strand, counting down.
CTCAACACCACGTCGTACCCGGCGGCTACAGCGAGTTTGGCGACGGTGCCGCCGATGTTCCCGCTGCCGATGAAACCAACAGTTGTCATGGCGGTGGTCAACCACCGGACCGGGTGCGGGCATTCCGCCCTGTGGCGGCGCCCACGGTGAACTCCGGCACCATGGCGCTCGGTCCGCCGGGCTCGGTCGGGCAGGGCTCAGCAGTCGGGCAGGCTCAGTCGGGTAGAAGGGGGACCTGCGGACCGCCGTCACGGCCCAGCAGCGTGCCGCGGGTCACAGCGGAGGAGCCGAACCGGTCCCGTACCGCGTCCAGCGCCGCGTCGAGGTCCCCGTCGCGGTCGTCGGAGTCGCCACCCGGCCCCGCAGCCGGCCGCCGGCCGAACGGCAGCTCCAACTGGACCGGCCCGTCGTCGAGGTTGCCGACCGCGACGCCGACCAGGGTCAGGCCGCGGCGCGTCACCATCGGCATCGCCGCTGCCAGCAGCGCACGCGCGGTTCCCAGGATGGCCCGCGTCGCGGCGGTCGGCCAGGGCAGCGTCTGAGAGCGCGTGACGCGGGTGAAGTCGGCGAAGCGCAGCCGCAGCGTCACTGTGCGGCCCGGCCGCCCCGCGGCCCGCATCCGCCGGGTCACCCGGTCGACCAGCCCGGCGAGTATCGCGTCGAGATCGGCCGGCGACCGCTCGGCGCGACCGAGGGCTCGCTGGGATCCGATCGAACCCCGGCGCCGACCCACCTGGACCGAACGGGGATCGTGATTGTGGGCCAGCGCGTGCAGGTGCCGCCCGGAGCCGGCGCCCAGCATCGAGACCAGTGCCGCCTCGCCGAGCCGGGCCACGTGCCCGACGGTGACGATGCCGCGCTCCCGCAGCTTGCCCGCGGTGACCGGGCCGACGCCCCAGAGCAGCTCGACCGGCAGCGGGTGCAAGAACGCCAGCTCGCCGTCGGGCGGCACCATCAGCAGGCCGTCCGGCTTGGCCACCCGGCTGGCCACCTTGGCGAGAAACTTCGTCCGGGCGACGCCGACCGTGATCGGCAGCCCGACCTGGGCGAGCACGTCGCGGCGTAGCCGGACTGCGATCTCGGTCGGGCTGCCCGAGATGCGACGGAGGCCGCCGACGTCCAGGAACGCCTCGTCGATCGACAGTCCCTCGACCAGCGGCGTGGCCTGCCGGAACACCTCGAAGACCGCCTTGCTGGCCTGCGCGTATGCCGACATCCGCGGCTCGACCACGATGGCGGCCGGGCACAGCCGCCGGGCCTGCCGCCCGCCCATCGCGGTGCGCACGCCGTGCGCCTTGGCCTCATAGCTGGCGGCGAGCACCACCCCGGACCCGACGATCACCGGCCGGCCGCGCAGCGCGGGATCGTCGCGCTGCTCCACGGACGCGTAGAACGCGTCGAGGTCGGCGTGCAGGATGGTCGCCTCGCCGGACACTCCAGCATTATCGCACACATGTTCGAATCACGTTCCCGCTCCGGCACGGGTTGACAGCGGGGGTTGGCGCGCTACTCTATAACCATCTGGTTTTGGAACGGGGTGGTTATGGATGGCCGAAGACAGGCTCAGCCTCGTGTTCGGTGCGCTCGCCGATCCGATCCGGCGGGCGATCCTGATCCGGCTGACGGAGGGCGAGGCGACCGTCGCCGAGCTCGCCGCGCCGTTCGACGTCTCCCAGCCCGCGATCTCCAAGCACCTGAGGGTGCTTGAGCACGCGGGTCTGGTCTCGCGCAGCCGTCGCGCCACCGCTCGGCTCAGCCGCCTGGAGGCCGAGCCGCTTCGCGAGGTGACCACCTGGCTGGCCCGCTACCAACGGTTCTGGGACGAGAGCCACGAGCGGCTCGACGAGCTACTCGCGGCGCTGCAAGCCAGGCAGGACGACGATGCCCGGCACGGCCACGGCTGACCGGCCGGCGGCGCATGACAACGCAGCGGCATCACCGCACAGCAGCAGCATCACCGATCAACAGCAGTACAACCAACAAAGGAGAGCCCGATGGGTAAGACTCGAATCACCGCGGAACCGGGCATGCCGCAAATCGTCATCGCCCGAGAGTTCGCCGCGCCTCGCGAGTTGGTATTCCGCGCACACACCGACCCGGATCTGCTGGCGCAGTGGCTGGGCCCACGCGACCTGACGATGACCGTCGAGAGTTACGACGTCCGCGATGGCGGAAGGTGGCGGTACGTCCACACCGACTCCGACGGCAACGCATACGGCTTCCACGGCATCTTCCACGGCACTCCCTCGCCGCAGGTCATCGTGCAGACATTCGAATTCGAAGGAGCCCCGGGCCACGTCAAGCTCGACACCACCACGCTGGAGCAGCGCGGTGCCACGACGCTGGTCCGCACCGTCTCGGCCTTCCAATCGGTGGAAGACCGCGACGCGATGGTGGCCGCTGACATGGAACGCGGTGTGCGTGACTCTCACGAGCGCCTGGAAGAACTACTCGCCACGTTGCGGCGCGGCTGACACCCGCGCTATCCACTGAACGGAGACAGTCATGAGCAGTAGCATCCGCGCGACGGCGGACCGAGCTCCGGCGCGCAATCGCCTCAACATCCTGCTGTGGGCCGCACAGATTCTGTTGGCGGCGATGTTCGCGTTGGCTGCCGTTCCAAAGCTGGCCGGCGCTCACTCCGCCGTGCAGATGTTCGGCGAGATCGGCGCTGGCCAATGGCTACGGTATCTCGTGGGGATAGCCGAGCTGGCCGGGGCCATCGGTCTGCTCATCCCGCGGCTGGCCGGGCTGGCCGCGGCCGGACTCGCCGCCGACATGGCCGGCGCGACCGTCATCAACGCCGCCGTCCTGCACAGCTCCGCGTTCGCGACGACCATCCCCCTGTGCGTGGCGTTCGTGCTCATCGCCCGCAGTCGGTGGACGCGGACCAGAAGCCTGACCGCCGCCATCAGGCGATAGCGCCGCCGCCACAGCCCCATCCCCCACCGCCGAGACTTTCACGGAAAGGAACCCAGCACGATGACCACGACCAGCAGACCCGAGAACCACGGCCGGCCGGGATCGGCCGACATCCCCGACGGCATTCCCACCACGCGGCCCGCCTCGCTCGACCGCCTGGATGCGCTGACCGGCACCTGGGAGATGGAAGCCACGTTCGCTGCCGGGTACTTCGGACCGGGCAGCCCGTCCGTCACGGGCCGCGACGGCCGGACCACCTTCGAGTGGCTGGACGGCGGCTTCTTCCTCACCCAACGGTTCGTCAACGAGCACCCGGCCGCTCCCAGCGGCATCGCCGTCATCGGCCCGGCCACGGACCGCGCTGGGCTGGCTGTACCAGGCGCCTTCACCCAGCACTACTACGACTCGCGCGGCGTCGCCCGGGTCTACCAGATGACGCTCGATGGCGGGGTCTGGAAGGTATGGCGTGAGGCACCCGGCTTCTGGCAGCGCTACACCGGAGTGATCTCTGGCGACGGCGACACGATAACGGGCGCGTGGGAAGCGTCCGCCGACGGACAGGAGTGGAAACACGATTTCGGCCTGACCTACGCCAGGGCGAGCTGACCCCGGAAATCCGGCAAGCCGCCGGGCACCTGTCAACGACCCCGCCGAAACCCGAGGGGTCGCACGGGTGTTTCCGACCGGCAGTCCGTGCGAGGATCCGAAATCATGAGATTCCGAACCACGCTGGAGTTGAACGGCAAGACCGCGACCGGTTTCGAGGTACCAGCCGAGATCGTCGACGGCTTCGGGGCGGGTAAGCGCCCGGCGGTGCGGGTCACCATCAACGGGTACACCTACCGGAACACCGTGGCGAGCATGGGCGGCCGGTACCTGGTCGGGGTCAGCGCGGAGCACCGCGCCGGCGCCGGGGTCTCGGCCGGCGACGAGCTGGACGTCGACCTCGAACTCGACACGGCGCCGCGCGAGGTGGAGGTGCCGGCGGACTTCGCCGCCGCGCTGGACGCGGAGCCGGATGCCCGGCGCACCTTCGACGGCCTGTCGTACAGCAACAAGCGGGTACACGTACTGTCCATTGAGGACGCCAAGACGGACGCGACCCGGCAGCGGCGGATCGCGAAGGCCGTCGACACGCTGCGCGCCGGCCGCGCGCGCTGACGCCCTCTCCCCCTCTCCCCCGCTCTCACGGGTACCGGCCGGCGGCCGGGAACCGTAGATTGGATCGATGAACGAGAGCACGGGGGCGGACCGGGCCGAAGTCGACACCACCGTCGTCATCGTCGGCGCCGGGCCGACCGGGTTGACCCTGGCGAACATGTTGCAGCACAACGACATCCCATGCGTGGTGCTGGAGCGGCGCAGCCGGGAGTTCGTCGAGAACCGGCACCGGGCCGGCATCGTCGACGCCCGGGTGCGGCGCATGTACCAGGACTGGGGTCTGGCCGACGTGCTCGGCGGGCCGCCCGACGACGGCATCCTGGAGTTCCGGGTCGACGGCGAGGCGCACCTGGTCGACCACGCCACCCTGTCCGGCGGGCAGTACGGCTGGCTGTGCCCGCAGCAGGTACTCGTCCGGGGGCTCATCGCGCGCTTCCTGGCCGGGGGCGGCGACCTGCGGTTCGAGACGGCCGACGTGACCCCGCACGAGCTGACCGGCGACCGGGTACGGGTCACCGGTACGGATCCGTCCGGCGTCACGACCACGTTCACCGCCCCGTACCTGGCCGGCTGCGACGGTACCCGCGGGGCGAGCCGGGCCAGCCTGCCGGCCGGCGCGGTGGCGACGTACACGTTCGACCACGAGGTCAGCTGGCTCACCATCCTGGCCACCGCGCCACCGCCGCCGCACCCGCTCCTCGCGGTCAGCGAGCACGGCTACGCGGCGCAGTTCTACCGTGGCCCGAAGGCGAGCCGGTACTACCTCCAGTGCCGGCCGGAGGACGAGCCGGCCGACTGGCCGGCCGAGCGGGTGTGGCCGCAGCTGCGCATGCGGCTCGGCGATGACGCACTCCCGGACGGCCCGATCACTGAGATCGGCCGGGTGGACATGCGCAGCGAGGTGTGCGAGCCGATGAGCTACGGCCGGCTGTTCCTGGCCGGCGACGCCGCGCACGTGATGACGCCGATGGGCGGCAAGGGGATGAACCTCGCCGTGCTCGACGCCGAAACGCTGGCGGTCGCGATCAGCGCGGCGGTCCGGGACGGCGACGAGAGCGGGCTGCGCGCGTACAGCGCGACGTGCCTGGAGCGGGCGTGGCGGTACCAGGAGTTCTCCCGCTGGATGCTGGAGATGCTGCACGACGCCGGTGACGCTTCGAGGGTCGGACCGTTCCGGCGGCGCCTGGCCCGGACCCGGCTGGCGGCGCTGTTCACGGACTCGACGGCGGCGCGGGTGTTCGGCGAGATGATGGCCGGCGCGAGCTAGCTGTACTGGCTCGAGACGGGGCTTCGGCGAGGGCACACACGACGATCTCCGTCAGCTCGGTCAGCGATAGACATCTCTTGACATGTCCAGGCATCGGAGTCGATGATTCCTCTTCAGACAGGAAGCCTTCCTAACCGGAGTCACTCCGAACTGGTGTGTAGCGGCCCGTGTCGCTGTCGCCATCGTCGCGACTCCGGGTCGCAGCTACGTGTCTCAGCTCCACCGGGACGCGGCTTCACCGCGCCTCAGCGTCACCGTCTCTCAGCGTCACCGTCTCTCAGCGTCACCGTCTCTCAGCTTCAGCAAGTCGCGAGCCCACTGAAGGGTCGGCCCCGCCGTGCCCGTCACACACGAGAAAGGTCCGGTATGCCCAGACGATCCCGCGTGGTTGCCGCCGTCGTCGCACCCGCGCTCGCCACCGCGTCCGTGCTCGCCCTGTCCGCCAGCCCGGCCGCCGCCTCCGGGTTCCCCACGCACTTCGCCGCCCCGTACCTCCAGATCGGCAGCGAGTCGAAGAACGACATGTCCGCGGACCTGGCGGCGACCGGCCTGAAGTACTACACCCTCGCCTTCCTCATCCCGAAGTCCGGCTGCACGCCGCAGTGGGAGGACGGCGACAACGCGATGAACACGTACGTGTCGCAGGTCAAGGCGATCGAGAACGCCGGTGGCCGGGTGGCCATCTCGTTCGGTGGCGCCGAGGGCGGCGAACTCGCCGAGACGTGTACGTCGGTGGCCAGCCTGACCGCCGCGTACGAGAGTGTGGCCAGCACGTACGGCTGCTACCGGCTCGACTTCGACATCGAGGGCTCCGACCTCGACAACACCGCTGCCAACGCGAGGCGGGACCAGGCGCTCGCCCAGGTGCAGAAGGACAATCCGTCGATCCAGGTCGACTACACCCTGCCGGTCGACCCGAGCGGCCTGGAGAGCAACGCACTCAACCTGCTCCGGGACGCGAAGAGCAAGGGCGTCACGGTGTCCATCGTGAACATCATGACGATGGACTTCGGCAACGGCCAGAACGCGCTGGCCGACGCGGAATCCGCGGCCAACGCCACCAACGGGCAGTTGAACAGCCTGTGGGGCGCGTCGTCGAGCTGGGGCAAGCTGGGCCTCACGCCGATCGCCGGCAAGAACGACGACAACGAGAACTTCACCCAGGCCAACGCGTCGACGCTGGAGAGCTTCGCGGCTTCCAAGGGCGTCCGTGAGCTGTCGTTCTGGGAGGTCCACGGGTACGACAAGCCGACGGGGTACGCGTACTCGAAGATTTTCAACAAGATCACCGGCTGACGAGCCTCGTCCGGGCCCCCGCCCGATCCCGGCGGGGGTCTGGATCGCCGCACCGCTCGCTGGCACTGGACACGCGCGACTACCAGCGACTCGCCGATCCGCGGGTGCTCCCGATCGTCGCGGAGGCGCCGACCGCCTGACGGCGACTCGGCCGTCGGGGCAACTGGCCGTCGAGGCAACTGGCCGTCCGGGATCCCTGCCACCCGATCGCTCCGCTCCCGCCCGACGGCCCGTGGCGCGGGTCCGGCGCTTCCGCGCCCGGGTGCCGGCGCCGGCTACCGGTCGCACCCATCCCCGGTTGCGCCCATCCCCGCCCTGAGCCCGGATCCTCGTGGTACGACCGTTCTAGAGCCGGCGCACAGCAAACGGGAACGGACGACGATGACCACTGGCGGGCGCGTGATCAGGCCCAGCCGCGAGGGTCAGGGCCGCCCCACGTTTCTGGAGCTGTTCCTCGACCTGGTCTACGTGTTCGCGTTCACCCGCCTGTCCTCCCGGCTGGTCGGGGACTTCACGACCCAGCGGCGCGTCATCATCACCGAGACCGGCGAGACGGTTGTGCTGCTGCTGGCGCTCTGGCTGATCTGGATCTACGCGGCGCGGATGACCAGCGTGTTCGATCCCCGGAGCCCGATAATCCAGGTCAACGTCTTCGTGATCATGTTCGGCAGCATGATCATGGCGGTGGCGCTGCCGCACGCGTTCGGCGCGCGGGGTCTCACCTTCGCGGTCACCTACGTCGTCGTCCAGGTGACCCGTCCGCTCCTGCTCCTGATCGCCATCCGGGGGCCTCAGCGGATCATTCCGATTCGCGGGCTGTGCTGGGCCGGGGTCTCGGCCGTGCCGTGGATCCTCGGAGCCGCGATCGTTCCGCAGAGCCCCGCCCGCGGAGTCCTGTGGACGATCGCGCTGGTGATGGACTACGTGGGATTCGCGCTCGGCTGGCGGGTGCCGGGACTCGGCCACACCCGTCCCAGCGACTGGACGCTGAGCCCGGAACACCTCGCGGAGCGGTACCAGCAGTTCGTCATCATCACGCTCGGCGAGTCGATCCTGGTGATGGGCGCGTCGTTCGCCAGAACCTTCGACAGCAGCCGGGTGGTCGCGATCGCGCTGTCGTTCACGACCACCGTACTGATCTTCCGGATCTACTTCTACCGCGCCGGAGCCGTGCTGCCTTTGGCGATCGACGCCGGGGAGCACCCGGGCGACTTCGCCTGGTCCGGGACATACACCCACCTGGTCATGGTGGCCGGCATCTTCGCCACCGGGAGCGGCTACGAGCTGGTCATCGACCGGCCGTTCGGGCACCTCGACCCGGCGTGGCTCGGGGTGATCTTCGGCGGTCCGGCGCTGTTTCTGATCGGCCGGTCCCGCTTCGAGTACGAGGTGTTCAACCGGGTGTCGCTGTCCCGGCCGCTCGGGGTGGTCGCGTTGGGGGTGCTGGTGCCGGCCATGCTCCCGTTGCCGCCGGTCGCCGCCACCGGTGCCGCGGCCGCCGTACTGGCCGGGGTGGCAGTGCGCGACATGATCCGGGGAAGGAAGCGGCCAGAAGAGACGGCGGCGCCTCCGCCACACGCCGCGTAGCCGGCGCGCATCGGGTAGCGGTCCGCGTCCGGGGTGGAAGTGCCAGGCGCGACCGACCCGGCGGCACGGTGGGTGCCGCCGGGTCGGCGGGGTCGCGCGACCGTCGTCGCGGGGTGTCGTTCCGCGGCCGTCTTACCAGCTGTTGATGACCGGATCGGGATTCGGGTCGGGGTCATCGGCGTGGTGGCCGAGAACGTAGGTGCCGACGACCTGGCCGTGCGAGTCCATCGCCCGTACCGTGACCGACTCGCCGGACACCGCGCTGAACTGGCCGATCCCATCGTGCAACGTGGTCTGGGCCACCTGCCGGCCACCCACCGAAGCGGTGGCCGTCGCCGCGTCGTGTGGCGCGATGACGGCGACCACAGCCGATGCGCTGCTGGGCCGTACCGCGTAAACCACGGTCGGATCGGTGAGGTTCACGTCGGTACTGGTGACGTCCGCCGGGGGCGGGGCGTCGTCGGTGACGCCGTCGGGCTGCCCGCCCGGCTGCCACCAACTACTGACCAGCCAGCCTCCCCCGCTGGCGGGCACGATAGCCACCACGGCCGGCGAGCTGGAGCCGGTGGGGCCGGGCAGCTTGCCGCCCCACAGCACCCGTGCCGGCCCGGTCGTGGTCGCCGCGGCGTTGTTCAGGCCGGACAGCGCGAACTGCGCCGCCTCCTTGTCGACCGGTCCCCTGGCGCCGGTCAGGGCCGCATCGATTTCGGCCTGGGACAGGGTGCCGTACGAGAACGAGCCGGCGTCCCTGGCCGGTCCCTCGTAGTGCACCGTGTCCCCGCAGGTAACTTTCCACCACTCGGTCGACCGGGCCGTCGTGGCGGCCACGTACGAGCCGGTGGGTTCGGGTACCCACTGGTGATGCGCCGCGTCTTTCGCGGTGGCGATCCGGCAGTTCTGCGGCACGAGCCCGATCAGCGCGTCGAGTGCCACGCTGCCGGGGTGGCCGGACCAGGTCAGGGTGTCCTGGTAGCCGAACGCGATCAGGCCACGCCAGCCAAAGGCTCCCTGCACGGGACGGGACAGCAGATCCTCGGCCGACGCGCCCTTGGCCGCCACGTACCAGTTCGTGGTCACGCGCTCGGTCGAGTGAAACGCGATCAGGCCGACCCGCGCGGAGCCGATGTCGTCGACGAACAGTACGGCCGCGTGGTCGAGGTCCGGCGCGATCCCCATCTCGGAACGGTTCTGCTGTGCCGTTTCGACCAGGCTGTGCACGTAGTCGGCGCTCAGCTTTCCGCGGGTCGGGGAGTCGAGCAACTGGGACACCCACGTGGAGTTGATCGGCTCGCCGTCGTTCACGTCCGGGGCGCCGGTCGGGCTCGCCCCGGGCCGGGGGCCGGCGGTCCGGTCCGTCGCCGGGAGCACGCTGGGCAACGCGAGCGCGCCCGCGACAAGCACCGCGACCAGGCCGCCACCGGCCGCCGCCAGGCGCAGCTGGGAGCGCCGGCGTCGCTGGAGCAGTCGCTGGTACGGGTCGGGATCCGGTACCACGGATTCGGCGGTTCGTGCGAACCGCATCCGCAGGTCTTCTTCTACGCTCACGATCTCCCCCTCATGGCGGGCATGTCCGGCCGCGCTGTGGCCCCCGCCCGCACTGGCGCACTCAGTCGTGCTGTTGTCCGCGGATGTGCTTCCGTCTCCGGCCGCAGCACCGACCGCAGCCGAGCCAGACCGCGCGAAGCCTGGCTCTTCACAGAACCGACCGAGCAGCCGAGAGCCGACGCGGTCTCCTGTTCGGACAGGTCCTCCCAGTACCGGAGCACCAGGACCGCGCGCATTCGCGCCGGCAGCGTGCCGAGCGCGGTCAGCAGTTCATCGCGCGCGGCCACGTCCTCGGCCGAGTCACCTGTGGCGGGTCGGTCCGGCACCGCGGCGGTGAGGAATTCACTCCGCCTGCCGATCCGGCGCCACCGGCTGGCGCTCTGGTTCACCATCGCCCGGCGCAGGTACGCCATGGGCTCGTCGATCCGTCCCCACCGCCGCATCGCCTTCAACAGCACGGTCTGCAGCAGGTCCTCGGCGGTGTGCTGCCCGCCGGTCAGCAAGTACGCGGTGCGTAACAGTTCCGCGTAGCGTACGGAGACGAAATCCGCGAATTCGTCGTCACTCACTGGACTCCTTTCGGTACTCGGTCACCTGTATCGACGCCCAGTGGGTCACCGAGGTTGAGAGTCGTTCCGGCGATCGTCGCGGATCTGAGGTTCACCCGGCGGTGGCATGCGCGCCGAGCGGCGGTCCGGTATCCTCACTCAGCGCCCCGGGTGGGCGACGCACGGTGCCGGACAGAGAAGCCGGGACGCACGGCGTGGTGACGGGCTGATCACGCTGACGGCCGGACGATACGGATGCGGGCGGTAGGACGTGGACGACTCCACGCGCCTCCAGGTGGAGAGCCTCCACGAGACGGCGCGGCGGCAGCAGGCGCGCTGGCAGTGGGCGGCGGCTCGGGACACGTTGCGCCGTGCCGTGCGCGTGACCCAGGAGGCGGATCGGTCGGACGGCATCTCGCTTCTGTCGACCGAACGCATGCTGGCCGAGGTGCTCCGGGAACTGGGCGACCTGCGGGAGGCGGAGCGGTTGGCTTCGTCGCTGGTACCGCGCTGCGAGCGTCTTCTGGGGCCGGGGCACCCGGGTACCGTGCGGGCTCGTGCGGTGCTCGCGACCATCGCGTACGACCTCGGGGACCGGGACACGGCATACGGCCTCTGCCGGCAGGTGCTCGACTCGGGCAAGGGTACGGACGGCCCGGCCGCCCGTGCCGTTCTGCTGACGCAGGCGAACCTCGCCCGGCTCTACCGCGACCGTGGCGAGCCGGAGCTGGCGTTGTCGACGCTCGGGGCGGCACACGGCACGTTCCGCCGCCGGTACGGTGACGAGGACCTGGACACGCTGCGGATGGCGGCCGACCTGGCCGAGCTGCACCTCGTGTCGGGCGACCTTCCGACGGCACGGCAACTGCTGACCCGGGCCCACCACCGGGTGCGCGCGCTGCTGGGTGCCGGACATCCGTTCACGGTACGGCTGGAGGAGCGCTTGGCGGCGGTGGAGCCGCCGATGCCGACCCCGCCGGAACCGGAGGACGCCCGGCGGCGCCGGAGGTGGCGCCGTACGCAGCCGCCTACCGGGTACCGGACGGCGTTCATACAACGGCTGGCGGACCGTCGAATGGCGCGTCTCCGGCGGCTGGCCCGGCAGCGACTGACCCGGCGCAGGCTGGCGCGACAGCGGTTGACTCAGCAACGGTTGACTCAGGCTCTGACCCAAGAGCCGTCGACTCAACAGGCATTGGACCAACAAGCCCTGGACCAACAGGCACTGGACCAGCAGGCACTGGACCAACAAGCCCTGGACCGACAAGCACTGATGCGGCGGGCGCTGACCCAACAAGCCGAACAACCGCCGTACATCCAACAACCGGCGTACATCCAACAACCGGCGTACACCCAACAGCCGCAGCACACCCAACGACCGCACCGCGCCCGACAACCGCACCGCACCGCACGGCCGCGTTTCATCGAACGACCGATCACCGAACAGCCGCCCGCCGACCGGCCCCAGACTTGGCCACAGGAGGAACCGACGTGGACGGCGCGATTCCAGCCCGTTCCGGTGCGGGGCGGAACGCGGCGGAGGCTCCACGGCACGCTCCGTCGGCACAAGAATTCCTTGCTGGCCGCGGCACTGGCGGTGGTCGCGGTCGCCGTCATCAGCGCCTTGGTGGTGGAGACTCCGTCGGCGGTACGCGGGTTGCGGCGCGCCGGCCAGTCGCTGCAACTCCATACTCCGACGCCAACGCCGACCGCTCCGGGTGTTCCGACCGGCCTGACGCTTGCGGACCACGGCGGCAGCATCACGGTCGGCTGGGACGATCCCAGCCACGGGACCGCGACAGTCGTGGTCTCCTTGTCCAGGAACGGTGAACCGTCCGGGGCTGTCGTGACGCTGGCGCAGGGCACGACCAGCTACACCGCGACGGCCCTGGATCCCTCCAGCGAGTACTGCTTCCTGGTGGCGCTGCTCGCCCCGGACGCCACCAGCGCGCGGCCAGCCTCGATCTGCACCACCGGACGCCCGACGACGCGACCGGCCACCGCCTCGCCCACGCCGCACCCACGAACGTCTCGCCGATAGACATCTCCCAGGTCATGTAACGTGCAAGGGTGAGGATGTGAGGGATGGCTGGTAGGAGTCCGCAGGAAAAGAAGGCGTTGAGCTACGCCAAGGATCGCCGCAACGACTACGGCGAGAACGACAAGAGTTCGCGTAGGAACATTCGGCGCAACAAGCGGTTGCCCAACCGGGCTGACCGGCATCGGGAGCACCAGGTCCTCGCGATAGCCACGGGCGCCGGGATCGTCGATGAGGTGGTCGAACAGGCGGAGGCAATGCTGCTGGCCAAGAAGTCGATGTGGATGACCAAGCGATGGCGCAAGTACCGCGATGCGCCCTTGGCGGACATCGTGGTGAATCGGCTACGGCGGCGGATCCGGCTTGGCATGGAGGACCCGACTACGGCCGAGGTCCGCATCGAGCGTGTCCGTGGGCGACAGGTCGGCAAATAGGCGTCGCCGGCTTCCGTGTTTCTCGTCAGAGCCACAAAACCCATGCGGCGTGCAGGGTGATGGCGATGCCGCGGAGGCCAAATCACGGCAGCGGACAGGTCACGGCAGCGGACAGTCACTCATGCGCGTCCAGCGCCGCTCCAGCTCGCCGTACTCCGGCGAGGTGACGACGAGCCCGCTGTCCGGCCGTACCGACCACAGCAACCACCGCTCGCTGTCCTCGGCCCGCAGCCGGAAGAACTCCGGCCAGCTCTCTTGCTCCGGGCCGAGGTAGCGACGGTAGATCCGCCGTACCGTCTCCGCGTCGTGCGCCTCGATCCGCCCACGACCACGGATCCTGACCTGTCGAATCGAAGCCGGAGGGTTGAAGTCGTCGACGATGACCGCCACCCGCCGGCCCCGGCTGGCCGCGGTGGGCAGCGGGGATCCGGCGAGGCTGCTGAACCAGAAGCGGCCCCGCTCGTACCTGAACCACAGGCTGCCGAGAAGCGGGATCCCGGACGGCGCCACGCTGGCGACCTGTGCCAGCCGCCGCTCCTCGGCAAGAAACGATCCGACATCGAACGGAACCCCGGCGGCACCCGGTTGTCGCTGCTGATCCACTCCGCCACGGTACCCGCAGCGGTGCCAGCCCCCGGTATCTGCCAGGCGGATCTGTGCTCAGTCAGCGTCTACCGTGACTGTGCTCGCCTCCGCCACAAACCGGCTCCGGCCGCGCTCAGTCAGCGCTGCCGTGACTGTGCTCACCTCCGCCACAAACCGGCTCCGGCTGCGCTCAGTCAGCGCTGCCGTGACTGTGCTCA
>NZ_BONZ01000024.1 GCF_016862975.1 Rugosimonospora africana | reverse complement strand
CCGCGCTCAGTCAGCGCTGCCGTGACTGTGCTCACCTCCGCCACAAACCGGCTCCGGCTGCGCTCAGTCAGCGCTGCCGTGACTGTGCTCACCTCCGCCACAAACCGGCTCCGGCTGCGCTCAGTCGTAGTGCTGGAACATCGGCCAGAGCACCGACCAGCTCTGCGCCGGTTCGCGGCAGATCGCGACCGGTTCGTCCTCCTCCTCGTTGTCCACGCCGTACCGGTTGTGCAGCCGGTCGGCGATAGCACACGAGGCGAAATGGTCGCCGGCGCCGTCGACCGCGCCCCCGATGAGGACGACCGTGGTCGTTGCCTCCGGTGGTCGCCGCTCGTAGTAGAGCTGGTTCTGGCCGCTGTACGGGGTGGGCAGGCCGAGCGCCGGACCGTACCGGTAGATCGCACCCGCCTCCCCGTAGTTGCTCGTGATGATCACGGTTCGCGCTAGCTCCTCGGGTGGGATGGACCGGTACACCGCGGCCACCTGGGCCACGTAGTCCGGCCAGCCGACCTGGTCCTGGGCCGCCTGGTTGATGGCCGGTACCGGCGTGTCCGCCAGTGCCGACAACGGAACCAGCGGCAGCCCGATCACCGCGCAGATCGCCGCGTTGAGCGCGACTCCGCAGACGGTGAGCCGCGACCAGACCCGGCTGCGAGCCAGGAACTCGGCGGTGGGTACGCATCCGACGGCGTACACGACGGCCAGCAGCCCAAACGGGTAGTAGAGCTGGCCGCCACCGACGAACGTCTCCGCCAGCAGGACAACGAAAGCCACCGGGAGGAACCGCAGGGCGCGCCAGGCCAGCTCGCGCCTGCGCCACGGCGCGACGAGTCCGGCCACCCAGATGGGTACCAGCGGAGGACCCAGAAGCAGGAACAGGTACGGCCACATGACCGCGCGTACGCTACCCGCGTTGTTCTCGCTCAACGCGCGACTCATGGTGAGCTGCGGCCACGAGTGCGTCGCCTGGTACAGCAGGTTCGGCAGGGCGATGACCAGCGCTACGGCAGCGGCCAGCGCCAGCCATCCGGTCCACAACGCGCGGCGCGGACCGACGATGAGGAGCCCGGCGGCCAGCGCGACGAGCAGCAGGGTGACAAGCAACTTGTTGTACGTGCTGAGCCCCACCGTCAACCCGACAGCCAGCCACCAGCGCGGCCGATCGCGACGAACCACCCTGATCACGAACAGGCAGACCAGCGGCCAGACCACCAGATCCACCGACGTGGTCAGCATTACGTGGCCCATGAGAAGCGGTGTCGCGGCGAATGCGTAGGACCAGGCGCACAGGCCCTGCGCGGTCCGGCCGCCGCCCAGTTCCCGGGTGATGAGCACGACGACGAGCACCGAGAGCATCGCGGACAATGTCGCGGGTATCCGCTGCACCCACGGGTCCGGAGACACCTGCGCCGCCAGGTGCGCGAGCAGCGGAGTCAGCGGTGGCTGGTCGACGTATCCCCAGGCAGGGCGCAGCACCCGGAAGTACAACTCATCGCGCTCGAACCCGTACCACTGACTGAGCAGCGTCAGAACCACGGCGAGCGCGCCTATGGCGGACAACAACCAACCCCAGGCGACCGGAGCGGGCGCGGAGAAGGTCTCTCCGCCCAGCGCCGACGCGGACGATGACGCCACGGGCGATGGCACCGCGGACGTTGGCTCTACGGACGATGGCTCTGCGGACAACGGCGAACCGGCCGAACGCTGCGTTGGCAACGCCGACGGCGAACCGGATTCTGTGCCGGATTCCGCACCGGCAGGCGTACCCCCGTCTGTCACGATCGAAGTATCTACCATCGGCGATCGCAGTCCAGCGTGACGCGCGTGCGCGCGGGTCCGGCGGTGCGAGCAAGTCAGCGCAGAGCGAGCAAATCAGGGCAGAGCAGATCTGCTCAGGCCAGCACAGCCGAGGCTCAGGCCAACACAGCCGACGCGTCGTGAATCCGTACGCTCAAGCTTCCCTCGGCGAGGACCGTGACCGCGGCCGCATATCCGGGACCGACGGACAGGTCAGCGAGGCTGCAGGCCAGCGCGGCGCCGCGGTAGCTGATGAGTTGGGCCGGCGTGTCAGCGGGGCTGACGACGACCTCGCGAAGCGGTACCCGCAGCCCCTCCCCGGTCGCCTTGACGACCGATTCTTTCCGGCACCAGTACGTGTAGAACTCCTCGGCCCGGCGAACCGGCTCGGCGGCGACGAGCACCGCCTCTGCCAGACCCGTCACATCACGATCGCCGACGACCTCGACGTCGACGCCCACGGCCGCCTCGCGGGTGAGCGCGAACGCCACCTTGTCCCCGGAGTGCGAGAGGGACATGTGGACATCGGCGTCGACGATCCGCGGCTTTCCGTGGGGTTCGGAGCACCGTGGGCAGGTGCGGTCCACCCGTACCCGGTCCGGCACGGTCCCCGTCTGCTGCGCCACCACCAGCCGGGTCAGCGCAACCCCGGCGGTGAATCTGGCCCTGTCGGCCTCCTTCAGGTAGCGCTCGCGGCGCCGCTGCTCGACGTCGTTCAGGAGAGCCAGGTGGGCCGGGCGCACGGACGCGATGTCCGCGAACCACATCTCGCACCGCAGCGCTCCCGGAGTGCGTGGCGCCGGGACGTCCGCCGGGCGCTGGCTGTCCGTTCCCGTCCCGGTCTGAGACATGTGACCGATCCTATCCCGGCCACGCCCTCCGCCGAGAGTAGGCGTGAGATCCAAAAGAGAGATGACGAGGCCAGCCCGGCCGAGGCAGACTGCTCGGAATGAGCGCGCAATCCACAGCCGACACCACCGCGGCAGCCGTCGCCGCCACCGTCGGTCTGGCCCGCCGGCTCGGTCTCGGGCCCTCGGTCGAGCCCGTCGTCCTGCGGGAGGGAGCGAACCTCACCGTCCGGTTGAGTCCCCATCCCGTCGTCGCCCGGATCGCCACGCAGACCGCCGCGGTACGGGAGGTCGCGGCGTACCAGAACCGGGAGCTGGCCGTGCTCGACCATCTGGCCACCACCGACGCCCCCGCGATGCACCCCGCGCGATCGGTTCCACCCGGACCCCACGAGGTCGACGGGTGGCGACTGATCTTTCTGCACTACTACGATCACGACCCCGATCGGCCGCTGTCCGGGCGGCAGGTCGGCGACTCACTCGCGGCCCTGCACCGCGCGATGGCGGGGATCGACGTCGAGCTGCCCAGCGCCACGGAGGCGCTCGACGAGCTGCCGCTGCTGCTCGACCGGGCCGAGACGATGACCGGTGACGAACGGTCGTTCCTCAACGACCGCGCCGAGCTGGTCTCGGAGGCGCTGCGCGGGTACCGGGGCCGGACCCAGCCCCTGCACGGCGACGTGCACCTGGGCAACCTGCTGCGGACGCCGCACGGCCCGATCTGGTCCGACTTCGAGGACATGTGTACCGCTCCGGTCGAGTGGGACCTGGCGTCACTGGTCGCCAGCGTTCAGATCAACACGGCCAACCGTGCCCTGGTCGACGAGGCGGTTCACGCGTACGGCTGTGACACCACGACGCCGCTGTGGCGCACCTGCCTGGAGGGCAACGTCCTCATGTTCACCGCCTGGGCGGCGATGGCCGCGGGACACAGCGAGCGGGCCGCGCAGTCCATGCCGCGCCGGTTGGCCTGGCACCGCGAGTACGCCGGCGCGTCGTGATCCGCGCCCAGGCCCTGTCCTGTCGATCTTGTCGAGCCGAGGCGGAGGCCAGGCGTCGATCCGGCAAGGCTCGCAGGATGTCTGGATACCGGTGTTGTATCCAGACATCCGAGAACGCAGCCGGTCGGCGGCTGGACCCGCCG
>NZ_BONZ01000023.1 GCF_016862975.1 Rugosimonospora africana | reverse complement strand
TCGGCAGGACAGGGCCTAGCTGCGGTGCGCGAGGCCCAGCCGTGGCCGGGCGCGCGGATCCGGCTCGGCCACCAGGTCATCCGGGACATCACCGGCGTACCGGATCGAATCGTCCAGCGGTACGTAGCCGAGTTCGGCACGCGCCCGAGACAGGTCCCAGTGGCTCCCGGTGTTGGCCGACATCCCGTGGTACGTGCCGAACTCCACGTCCGCGCGCAGCGCGGCACCCACCAACCGGCCCAGGTCTCCCGGGCTGAGCCAGCCCGGGAGCCAGCTGCGCGCCACCGGCCGCTCCCGAACCCCGCCCAGCCGCAGGCAGATGACCCGCAGCCCCCACGAAGCCGCGTACGCCCGGCCGAGCGCCTCGGCGAACACCTTCACCGCCCCGTACTGGCAGCACGGCGACGGCGGCCAGTCCTCCCGTACCGGGATTCGGCCGGCGTCCACGTGCCCGGCCATCGCGTGCGCGGAACTGGCCAACACCACCCGGCCGACTCCGGCCGCGACCGCCGCGTCCAGCAACCCGGCCACCAGATCGGCGTTGGGTACCCGCAGCCGCGACCAGTCGTGCTCCGGATCCGCGTCGCCGGCCAGGTGCACGACCGCGTCGACCCCGGTCAGCACCTCCGACCGGAAGCCCGGGTCGGTCAGGTCTCCGATGATCACGCCGGGCGCGGCCACCTGGTCGGTGAGCACCAGGTCGAACTCCTCCGCCAACCGCGGCGCCAGCAGCCGGCCCACTCCCCCGGCCGCGCCGGTCACCAGGACAGTCATGACGATGATCTTAGCTCGATCGACTCACTCCATTGTGGACGATCAAGAATCTTCGAGCGACCTCACACGACACCGCCCCTGCCCGACCGGATGATGCGCCGGCGGATTTCCCAGGCGTTAGGCTTATGCCCCAGCCGGCCGAGCAGCCGACGACTGGTCTGGGTCGTGGCGCGGCGTCAGACGCGCCGAGCCAGACTGGTCGGAATTCCGGGCGAAGGACAGGTGGTCCAGATCGTCAGGGGGACGTCCCGCGACATCCGGGTGGCCAACCGGTCCGAGGTGCTGAGGCACATCCTCGCCGAGTCCCCGGTGTCCCGGCAGCGGGTCGCGGCCGGCACCGGGCTGAGCCTCGCGACCGTCTCCAACCTCATCGGCGAACTGCTGGACGCGGGCATCCTGGTCGAGGTCGGTTTCGAAGACTCCAGCGGCGGCCGCCCGCGTGGCCTGGTGTCCGTGGACCCGGCCGGTGGCGTACTCATCGGCGTCGACGTCGCCGAGACCTATGTGCACGTCGAGGTGTTCGACGCCGCGCTGACCCCGCTTGCCAGCGCGGAAGAACAACTGCATCCGGAGGAGAACCGTCCGCAGCAGGTGGTCGCCCACATCGTCTCGGGCGTCCGGACGGCGCTGGGCAGCGGCGCGACCGCGGCGCGGCGCGTGCTCGGCGCCGGCATCAGCGTCCCCGGCCAGGTCGACCGCGGCGGCGGAGTGTCGGTCTTCGCGCCGAACTGGAACTGGCACGACGTACCGCTGCGCGGGCTGCTCGCCGAGAGCCTGACCATGCCGCTGTATCTCGACAATCCGCTGCGCGCGGCGGTCGTCGCCGAGCTGTGGTTCGGCGCGGGCCGCGGTCGCGAGGACGTGGTCGTGCTGAATCTGGGTACCGGGGTGGGCGCCGGGCTGGCGTTCCGCGGCTCGCTGTACCGGGGGGCGACCAACAGCGCCGGCGAGTGGGGGCACACCACACTGGTACTCGACGGAAGGCCGTGCCACTGCGGCGGACGGGGCTGCGTCGAGACCTACGTCGGCGCGCCCGGCATCATGCAGCACCTGCGTGAACTCGACCCGGACAGCCCGATGCTGCACCTGGGCGACCAGACCGCGACGATCGACGCCCTGGCCCGGGGCGTCCGCTCGGGCGATCCGGTCGCCGCGAAGGTGATCGGCGAGACGGCCCGGTACCTCGGAGTCGCCATCGCCAACCTCATCAACCTCGCCAACCCCGAGGCCATCGTGCTCAGCAGCTGGGTTGCCGCCCGGTTCGGCGAGCCGCTGCTGGACGAGGTACGGGCGGTGGTGGCCCGGCACGCACTGCGGCACCCGCTCGCGGCCAGTGACATCACGCTGTCCGGCATCATCGGCGACCCGGTGAGCCTCGGCGCCGCGACGCTGGCCCTGGAGGGCTTCCTGTCGGCCGTCGGCACGGCGCCCGCCGTCCGCATCGCCCTCCGCTGAAACCCGACCACGGGACCGACGCAGCCACAGACCGCACAGCCTCACAGACACAGCCACAGAGGACTAAGCCGCACCCTTTTACTGACCCCTTGACGAAGGGGTACCCGAATCCTAGGCTGTGCGTCGACTGATATCCATGAAAGTCTATCTATGTCAGTGCAGGCGACCAGATCCGAATCCGGGCTCTCGTCGAAAGGAACACCCCATCATGTTCCGTCCGACCACCAGCACCGCCCACCGGCGCCCATCCTGGCGCCTCGCCCTGGCCGCGGCCGCCGTGTCCCTCGCCGCCAGCTCGATAGCGGTCGGAGTCGCCGGCCCGACCCCGGGCGCGTACGCCGCCACCAACCAGTTCAAGGGTGTGAACTGGGCCGATCCCCGGGACAACTACGCCGACGACCCGGTCGTACCGTCCGGACTGTCCACATCGGACAGCTACGCCACCACGTACGCGAAGGCAACCGCGGTCATCGGCGGCTTCCAGTCCAACCTGGGCGCCAACACCGTACGGCTGCCGATCAACCCGTACAGCGTCAACGGTTCGTTCTGGGCCTCCTACTCCGGAGCCGTCGACGCCGCCACCGCCAAGGGATTCAACGTCATCCTCAGCTACTGGGAGGGTGTCGCCCACAAGGACGGTGTCGTCGACGACCTGACGTCCTACTGGACCATGTGGCAGACGGTCACCAGCAAGTACGCCGGCAACAGCCGGGTGTACTTCGAACCGATGAACGAACCGTTCGGCTACAGCGCGAGCGCCTGGGCCAACCTGGTCGCCCAGTGGATGAGCACGTACCCGTCGATCCCGAAGAACCGCGTGTTCGTCAGCGGCACCGGCTACAACGACAACGTCACCAGCGTCTGCGCCGACAGCCGGTTCACCGGCGCGTACCTGTCCCTGCACGTGTACGGGTTCTGGAACACCAGCCAGACCGCGTACGCCGGGTGGGTCAGCGACCTGCGCAACCGGATCGGGTCGTGCGCGTCGCGGACCGTCGTCGACGAGTGGGGCGCCCAGATGACCACCGGGCTCAACTACACCGGCCCGATCAACAACAACTACTTCATCGCGTACGTGGAGGCCGACAGCGACGTGATGCACGCGCTCGGCATGGGTTCGGTCTACTGGCCCGGCCTGCGCAACGGCGACACGTACAGCATGGAGACGCTGCACGGCAGCGGCACCAACCTGACGCTGACCAACAACAGCGCCTCCGGCGTCACCCGGCTCCAGTGGGCCTGGGGCGGCGGCGGTGGCGGGGCGACCGTGATCCGCGGCACGGGTTCGAACCGGTGCCTGGACGTGCCGGGGTCGACCACCATGAACGGCACCCAGCTGGATATCTGGGACTGCAACGGCGGTGGCAACCAGTCCTGGCTGCTGACCCCGTCCAAGTGGCTGGTCGTGTACGGCAACAAGTGCCTGGACATCCCCGGCGGCGCCACCGCGTCCGGTACCAAGGCAGAGCTGTGGGACTGCAACGGCGGCACGAACCAGCAGTGGAACGTCAACAGCAACGGCACCATCACCAGCGTCGCCACCGGGCTGTGCCTCGACGTCAGCGGCGCCGGTACGGCCAACCACAGCGAAGTCGACGTCTACACGTGCAACGGCGGCACCAACCAGAAGTGGACCCGCGCCTGACGGGATCCCACACCTGACGGTCCACACCCGACAGTCCACATGGGACAGGGGACACGGTGCCAGCGGAAGCCGGCACCGTGCCCACCATTCGTTCGCTCAGCCGACCGTGAAGTCGGCCATCATCGCCATGTCCTCGTGTTCCAGGTTGTGGCAGTGCAGCAGGTACCGGCCCGGGTAGTCGGTGAACCGGGTGACCACCTCGACCGCCTCCGCCGGCTGGACGTCCACAGTGTCCTTCCAGCCGGCGTCGTACGGGCCCGGCGCACGGTCGTTGCGGGACACCACCCGGAACGGGTCGAGGTGGACGTGAACCGGATGGTGGAAGTCCGTGATGAACCGCCACACCTCGACCGTACCCAGCTTCGGGCTGACCAGCGGATGACCCGGCCGGTACGGTTCGCCGTTGATGGTCCACGTTCCGTCGCGCTGCTGGCGGAACAGGAACGTGCGCGTCGCGACCGCCCGTGCCGGGTCCAGCGCGCCGGTGCCGGCGTCGTTGCCGAGCCGGTCGGGCACCGCCGAGTCGTCGCCCCGGCCCGACCCCGTGACGTCGAACCGCATCACCTCGACCGTGGAGCCCGAGCCCAGCCGGTTCACCAGCCGTACCCTCGTCCCCGGCCGGTACCGGCCGAAGTCGACGACCACGTCGAAGCGCTCGGCCGGGGCCAGTTCCACAGCGTCGTGCGCGACCGGCCGGTCGAGCAGCCCGCCGTCGCTGCCGATCTGCACGAGGGCCGAGCCGCCGGGCGGCTGCGGGTCCAGTTCGAGCCGGTACCGTCGGGCGTTCGACGCGTTGAGCAGCCGCAGCCGGTACCGGGCCGGATCGGTGCGCAGCACCGGCCAGGGCGCGCCGTTGACCAGGATGACGTCGCCGAGCACCCCGTTCATGTACGCGTCGGTGACGCCTCCGGCCGATGCCGCCGGGTACCGGAAGGAACCGTCGGCCGTGAACGACCGGTCGGCAATCATCAGCGGGATGTCCCGCTGCCCCCGTGGCAGCGGGAGCGCGTCCTCGGCATCGTCGTGAACGAGGTGGAACCCGGCCAGCCCCCGCCACACCCCCAGACCCGTACGCCCCATCCGGTGGTCGTGGTACCAGAGAGTGGCCGCCCGCTGGTTCATCGGGTACGTGTACGTCCGCTGTCCCAACCGGGTATCGCCGACCATCCCCTCCATCCCCGGCATGTCAGGCATGCCCGGCATGCTCGACGAGCTGTCACCGGCCGCGAACCCCGCCGCGGGCAGGATGGTGTCCAGCGGGTACCCGTCGCTGGCGGTCGGCGTGTGCCCGCCGTGCAGGTGCACCACGACCGGCTGGGGCAGCTCGTTGCGGTGGTGCACGACCGTCCGCCGGCCCGAGCGTGAGGCGATCGTCGGACCCGGGAAGCTCCCACCGTACGTCCACGCCTCGGTGCGCAGGCCCGGCAGGATGTTCAGCCGTGCCGTCCGCTGGACGATCTCGTAGTAGTCCGTGGTGCCGTCGGTGCGCACCGGCGCCAGTACCGGAGGAACCGGCAACGGTACCCGGAACGGCGCCGGCAGCGGGGCTTCGCTGCGCAGTAACCGACCCGGCTCGCCCGGGCGCCACAGCCAGTCGACGGCCGACCACCCGGCGGTGGCGATCCCACCGCCCACCACACCGGCGCCGGCCGCCGCCACGCCCAACCGCAGCGCGGTACGCCGGTTCACGACCGCACGCCCGCGGGTTCAGGCTCTACCGATTCGGCGTCCACTCCAGCACGGCCGGGCAGCGGCGTACGCCACGCCAGCGCCGTGAGCCGGGTGGCCCCGATCACCATGAGCACACCCAACGGGATGTGCAGTATCAGTAGGTGGAAGATTCCCAGCACGCCCTGCGCCGCCAGGATCAGCGGCAGAGGCAGGCTCTCCCGCAGGATGCCCGGCGGCCCGCCGGCCCGGCGCAGGAACACCGCGACAGGGACCTGCGCCACCGCGACGGCAACCATGGTGAAGCCCACCGTCATGTGCACACTCAGCGCGATGTAGTACCCGCTCAGGAATCCGCCAGCGAGAACGGACTGCGCCACCGCCAGTACCGCCTCGATTGTCGCCGTGCCGCGGAACAGCACGTACGGCCATCGTGGAACCGGAGCACCATCGTGTCTCACGCCAACCTTCCTCCGTTGGGAAACGGGCCCGTCTCGGGTCCTTCGGGGGATCACGATGCCGGGTCCGCGCGCCGCGGTCGTCAGGCCGGGGAAGACATCATCGCTACCCTCCGCGACGCATGGGCGGCGGGAGACTACCTCCCAGGCAGTAGTGGACGGCTGCATCCTGTGCCTGACGCACCGGTGGTCACGTTCGTCTACCGTCCTGATATGAACGACAGCATGACCGACCACGGCGTAACCGGATCGACCGCGGGCGGATCGGCAGTGCGCGGTTCGGCCGTGCGCGGCCTGGGTGCGCGCTGGGCCCAGGTCCCGGCCTGGCGCCGGGATGTCGCGCTCGCGGTCGGCCTCGCCTTGGTGGTACTCGCGGGGGCCGCCACCGCGCCGCCCGGGCGCACCGAACTCGACCCGATCGGGTACGTCCTGCTGGAGTTGCCCGCACTGGTCATAGCGGCCCGGCGCCGGGCGCCCCTCGCGGTCCTCGGCGTCGCCACCGCCTGCCTGGTGGCGTATGAGGTGCGCGGGTACCCGGGCGTGGTCCCGGCCGTACCCGTGATGTTCGCCCTCTACAACGTGGTCAAAGCCGGGTACCGCTGGCCCGCCCCACTGGCCACTCTCGTCGCCACCCTGGTCGGCGGCTTCGCCGGCGGGTTCCTGTCCCACCCCGGCAGGGCTGATCCGTACGGCCGCCAGCAGTGGATCCTGGTCGTCGGCTGGATGGTCGCGTCGAGCGTCATGGCAGAGGTTTCCCGGCAACACCGCGCGTACCTCGAACAGGTCGAGCAGCGCGCCCTGGACGCCGAACGCACCCGCGAGGAGACCGCCCGGCGCCGCGCCGACGAGGAGCGGCTGCGCATCGCCCGGGAACTGCACGACTCCCTGACCCACAGCATCTCCATCATCAAGGTGCAGGCGGGCGTCGCCACCCATCTGGCGCGCAAGCGCGACGATCCGGTTCCCGAGGCTCTGGTGGCGATCCAGCAGGCCAGTGCCGACGCCATGCGCGAGCTGCGGTCGACGCTGGAGGTGCTGCGATCCGACCGGGACGGCGACGGCGGGACGGACCCCGCCGGGAACGCCATCGGTGGCAGCGGCGATGACAGGGCCCGTGACAGTGCCGGCGGCCTGGACCGGTTGGACGCGCTCGTCGACGGTACGCGCCGGGCCGGCCTTCCGGTCGTGGTGACCGTCGGGGGGCAGCGGCGGAGGTTGCCCACCCCGGTCGACCGGGTCGCCTACCGGATCGTGCAGGAAGCGCTCACCAACGTCACCCGGCACGCCGGTCCGGCGACCGCCACCGTGCACCTGACCTACGGTCCGGCTGACCTGACGGTACGCGTCGACGACGACGGCCACGGTAACGGCGGCGCCGACGTGGTACCCGGCGTCGGGCTCGCCGGCATGCGGGAACGGGTGAGCGCGCTGGGCGGTTCGCTGTTCGCCGGGCCGCGCGACGGCGGAGGGTTCCGCGTCCGCGCCGAGCTGCCGCTGGAGAAGTCGGCGTGATCCGGGTACTGCTCGCCGACGACCAGGCACTGATCCGCGCCGGATTCCGGGCGCTGCTCTCCGCCGAGGACGACATCGAGGTGGTCGCCGAGGCGGCCGACGGTAGCGAAGCGGTGACGCTCGCCTCGCGGTACCAGCCCGATGTGGCGCTCGTCGACATTCAGATGCCGGTACTCGACGGCATCGAGGCCACCCGCCGCATCGCGGACGACCCGACACTGGCCGGTACCCACGTGGTCATCCTCACCAACTACGGCCTGGACGAGTACGTCTATGCCGCGCTCCGCGCGGGGGCCGGCGGGTTCCTCGTCAAGGACACCGAACCGGAGGACCTGCTCCACGGCATACGGGTCGCCGCCCGGGGAGACGCCCTGCTGTCCCCGGCCATTACCCGCAGGCTCATCGGCGAGTACGTGTCCCGCCCGCGGCCAACCGGCCTGCCCGTCGCGCTCCCCCTGCTGACGAACCGGGAACGTGAGGTCGTGGTGCTCGCCGCGCACGGCCTGTCCAACGACGAGATCGCCGGTCGCATGGTGATCAGCCTGGCCACCGCGAAGACTCACGTCAGCCGTGCCATGACGAAGCTGGGGGCACGCGACCGCGCGCAACTCGTGGTGCTCGCGTACGAGTCCGGGCTCGTCGTCCCGCCGGGATCCACGGCGTCGTAGCGGCACCTTCCGAGGGTCAGCGCAGCCTTCGGTGGACCAGCGCCGCCTTCGGGGGACCAGCGCAGCCTTTGGCCGATCAGCGGCCGAGCACGAAGTACCCGAGGCTCAGGATCCCCCGGTACACGCCCACGTAATCGGACAGCTGAGCGTCCAGCTTCTCCCGTACCTCCCCCGCACGGGGGTCGTCCGGGTGCGCCAGCAGCCACTCCTGCCGGCCCGCCCGCCAGGTGCTCTCGAAGTCGTCCCACTCCCGCTGGTCGGCCGTGCTCAGGTGCAGAACCCGCCAGCCCAGCGACCGCAGCTGCTCGACGAGGTCGGCGATCGGCAGCGCCTCCTCCCCGAAGATGGCGGCGGCCTCTGGCGTGGGCGGGCGCTCCCAGCACGCGTCGCCGAACAGCACCCGACCGCCGGGGCGTACCAGCTCGGCGAGGGCCTTGAGGGCTGGAACGGTGCCGCCGAGGGTGTGCGACGCGCCGACGCACAGTACCCGGTCGGCCGGCTCGCGCCAGGTCGCCGCGTCCTGCTCCACGAACCTCACGTGTCCGCTCAGCGAGCGCGTCGCGGCCAGTTCCCGACCCCGCTGGAGATCGGCGGCGCAGGTGTCGACGCCGATGCCGGTCGTCGGGACCGGACCCTCCGTGCCGCCCGCGGCCACCGCCTGAAGCAGCAGTTCGCCCCACCCGCAGCCCAGGTCGAGGATGCGCGAGCCGGGACGGATGTCCAACCGACGCAGGAGCAGGTCGGCATGCTCCTGGGACAGCGGGGTGTTCCAGCGCATCCGGACGGTGCTGGCGGTGTCGAGATCGCTGACGGCATCGGGATCATCGGAGTCGGTCATCGGCGGAGTATCCCAACAGTCCGCCGCCCGCGCACCGGCTTTTCCCGCCGCCGAGCCCGCCGGCGGTCTCCCGTCCGGCCGCCTCCCGTCCGGAGGCCTCCGGGTGCACGGGATCGTGGTGCAGCCCACAGCCGTCTCCGTTGCGCTGATACCCTAGGGGGGTACCGTAGGGCGGGTACCACCGAGAGCGGGAGATGACGATGGCCAGTTACACCAACAGCAAGCAGGACTACCTGGCTCGGCTGCGCCGGGTCGAGGGCCAGATCCGCGGACTGCAACGGATGATCGAAGAGGACAAGTACTGCATCGACGTCCTCACCCAGGTGTCCGCCGCGACCAAGGCACTGCAGTCGTTCTCCCTGTCGCTGCTGGAGGAACACCTGGCGACCTGCGTGGTGGACGCGGCCCGAGAGGGCGGCGAGCAGGCCGACGTCAAGGTCAAAGAGGCCAGCGACGCCATCGCCCGCCTGGTCCGGTCGTGACCGCGCGACCGTCCGGCCGGGTTCCCGTTCCGATTTCTGGCAGTCCTGTCCAGGATTCCCCTGTCCCGCATCCCTTTGTCCGGCCACATTCCCTTGTCCGGCCAAGTTCCTTTGCCCGGCAGCATTCCTTTGTCCCGCCACGTTCCGTTTCGTCCGAGGAGGACCGTTGAGCACCGTCACCACATACCAGGTAACCGGCATGACCTGCGATCACTGCGTGCGCGCGGTCACCGAGGAAGTCGAGGCGCTGCCCGGAGTCGACAGCGTCGCGGTGGACCTCGGCACCGGCGCGGTGACCGTCACCAGCCAGGCCCCCCTCGACGCCGACGCCGTACGCGCGGCGGTCGACGAGGCCGGCTACGCGCTGGCGAGTTAGGAAGCGGCTGTAAGACAGCGGCGCCAAAGACGGGAGCGGCGATGGAGACGGGGGAAGCGGTGAAGACGGAACTGCCGCTCGGTGGCGGCCAGGCCCGGATCGACCTGGAGATCGGCGGGATGACCTGTGCGTCGTGCGCCGCCCGGATCGAGAAGAAGCTCAACCGGTTGACCGGGGTGAGCGCGACCGTCAACTACGCCACCGAGAAGGCGTCGGTGAGCTACCCGGTGGCGCTGCACGCGGACGAACTCATCGCCACCATCGAGAAGACCGGGTACACCGCCTGGGTACCGGTGCCCCCGTCGTCAGCCAATCAGGTGTCAGCCGGTGAACCGGCCGGTGCCGTGACCCTCGCCGGCAGCGGTACCGACACCGACACCGGTGTCGGGGCACTGCGCACCCGGCTGCTGGTCAGCGTGGCCCTCGCGGTACCGGTGATCGTGCTCGCGATGGTCTCACCGCTCCAGTTCCGCGACTGGCAGTGGCTGTCGGCGATGCTCGCCGCTCCCGTCGTCGTCTACGGCGGGTGGCCGTTCCACCGGGCCGCGTGGACCAACCTGCGGCACGGCGCGGCGACCATGGACACGCTGATCTCGGTCGGCACCCTGGCCGCGTTCGCCTGGTCGATGGTCGCCCTGTTCTTCGGTACCGCCGGCCGTCCCGGCATGCGTGAACCGTTCTCGTTCACCGTCGACGGGATGTCCGGCCTGTCGTCGATCTACCTCGAGGTGGCCGCCGGGGTGACCGTGTTCATCCTGGCCGGCCGGTTCTTCGAGGCGCGCGCCAAGCGCCGGGCCGGGGCCGCGCTGCGCGCGTTGCTGGAGTTGGGCGCCAAGGACGTCGCGGTGCTGCGCGACGGACGGGAGGAGCGCGTACCCGCCGGCTTCCTGGCCGTCGGCGACCGGTTCGTCGTCCGGCCCGGCGAGAAGATCGCCACGGACGGCGTGGTCGAGGACGGTACCTCGGCGGTCGACGCCAGCATGCTGACCGGCGAGCCGGTACCGGTCGAGGTCTCCCCCGGTACCCCGGTGGTCGGCGCGACGGTCAACGCCGGTGGCCGGCTCGTCGTCCGGGCCACCCGGGTCGGCGCCGACACCCAGCTGGCTCAGATGGCCCGCCTGGTCGAGGCGGCGCAGACCGGCAAGGCACCGGTGCAGCGGCTGGCCGACCGCATCTCGGCGGTGTTCGTGCCGATCGTCATCGGCCTCGCGCTGGCCACCCTCGTGGTGTGGCTGCTACTCGGACAGCCGGTGGCGGCGGCGTTCACCGCGGCGGTCGCCGTGCTCATCATCGCCTGCCCGTGCGCGCTGGGTCTGGCCACGCCGACCGCGCTGCTGGTCGGTACCGGGCGCGGGGCCCAGCTGGGCATCCTCATCCGGGGGCCGGAGGTCCTCGAATCGACCCGCCGGGTCGACACCGTCGTACTCGACAAGACCGGGACGGTCACGACCGGGCGCATGGCCCTGACCGGAGTCCTCGTCGCCGACGGGGTCAACGAGGGCGAGGCGCTGCGGCTGACCGGTGCGCTGGAGGACGCCTCCGGGCACCCGATCGCCGAGGCCATCGCTTCCGCCGCGCGTACCCGGCTGGAATCGCTGCCCGCGGTGGCCGGCTTCGCGGCCCTGGACGGGCTCGGTGTCACCGGCACCGTCGACGGGCACGCGATGACCGTGGGCCGGCCCGGGCTGCTGGCCGACCGGGGCCTGGCGATGCCCGCCGAACTGGCCGCCGCAGTCCCATCGGTCGTCGAGGCTCGGCCGGCCGGAACCGGAGAAGGCGCGGTGCCCGCCGGCCTGCCGGCCGGGCAGACCGTGGTCGCCGCCGGCTGGGACGGCTGGGTCCGGGCACTGTTCACCGTCGCCGACACCGTCAAGGAGACCAGTCCGGCCGCCATCGCCGCGCTCCGCGACCTGGGACTCCGGCCCGTCCTGCTGACCGGCGACAACCCGGCCACGGCCGCCGCCGTGGCGTCCGCCGTGGACATCGACGAGGTGATCGCCGGGGTACTGCCGGCCGGCAAGCTGGACGTCGTCGCCCGGCTTCAGGCCGAGGGTCGCGTGGTGGCGATGGTCGGCGACGGGGTCAACGACGCCGCCGCGCTCGCCCAGGCCGACCTCGGACTGGCCATGGGTACCGGTACCGACGCGGCCATCGAGGCGGCCGACCTGACGCTGGTACGTGGCGACCTGCGAGTCGCCGCCGACGCGATCCGGCTGTCCCGGGCCACCCTGCGTACCATCAAGGGCAATCTCTTCTGGGCCTTCGCGTACAACGTCGCCGGGCTGCCGCTGGCCGCCCTCGGCCTGCTGAACCCGATGATCGCCGGTGCCGCCATGGCTCTGAGTTCGGTCTTCGTGGTCAGCAACAGCCTGCGGCTGCGCCGGTTCCATCCGGCACGCTGAGCCGGACGGAACCGGGAGGCCAGACGGAACCTGAGCCGGATCGGGCCTGGGCCGGATCGGGCCTGGCTCAGCGCCCGATCGGGTCGCTGGGCCAGGTCTTCGGGTCGATGAGGTTCGCGCTCAGCTTCAGGCCCGCCAGGATCTGCGTCGCCTGCGGCTCCCGGTAGCTCCCCCGGACATCGATGGACAGCGGTACCCCGTCGAAGTCGTCCGAGATGAACCCCATCGGGCGGCTCGATGACCAGAAGATCGGGTGGCCGTTCACCGTGCGGTTCGGCGGGGGCAGCGGCGCTGGGGAGTAGTTCGGGCCCACGTCACCACCGGTGTCCGGTCGAGTGATCTCGCCGATCGACACGCTCGCCTGGTCGCCGCGCCCGTCGCCGACCAGCAGGCTGGAGAACGCGAACTTCACATCCGCCTGCCCAGGCACCGGCACCCCCGCGACGCAGCCCAGCACCTTCGCACCGGCCGGCAGGTCGGTGAGCCGGAATGGTACGACGCAGCGTCCGGTACGGTCCAGGTGCAGCGCGTCGACGTCGCTCCACAGCTCCGCCTCAGCGGTCGCGCTCTCCACCGACATGCCCACCCACAGCCCGTCGACCGGCTGCCACAGCAGGCCGTAGTGGCGGTACTTGCCGCCCGTCTCGGTCCTCGTGGTCAGGGTCGCGGGTCGGCCACCGACCGTCGTCGGCTTCTCGGTCTTTCCCGGCTGGTCCGTCGTTCCCGGGCTCCCGATCAGCCCGGGATCCCCGGTCGTTCCCGGATCCCCGTTCGGCACGACGGAGCCCGGCGACGCGGACAACTGGGTCAACTCCGGATTGGCGGCCAGACTCGCGGCATCGCGGGTCCGGCTCACCGTAATCGTCAGGCCACCGGCGCTGACGGTCTCGGACCCGTCGCTGGACATGTAGGTCGCCTCGCTGAGCGGCCACGCCGACGTGTCCACGGTGAAGTGGCTCAGCAGCGGGTCGCTGCCCACCAGATCCGGTCGTTGCAGCGCGCCCGGTACGCCGGCGGCGGCCGGCAGCGCGGGCACCGGATACACCGGTAACCCCATGGTGTTCGGGCCACCCGCCGGGGCGCGGCCGCCCCCACCTCCGCCGCCGGCGCCGAGCGCGACCGTGGCGACACCGGCGACGGCGAGTACCCCGGCACAGGTACCGACCGCCAGCGTTCTACGCCGGCGCGCCGCCCGGCGTCCGGCGGCCACGGCAGTCTCCCGGGTGACGGACAGGGCGGGCTGATCGCCGACAGCCCGCTCCAGCAGCTCATTGAGGCCGGTCATCGTTCGCTCCTCTCGCTTGATACGGAAACCCGGTCCCCGAGAAGCCCGCGCAGCGCCTGAAGCCCCCGGGTGGTCTGGCTCTTCACCGTGCCGATCGAGCAGCCGAGCGCCTCCGCGACCTGCTCGATGGACTGGTCCTCCCAGAACCGCAGCACCACCGCCGCCCGCTGGCGGGGCGGTAACAGCCGCAGGGCTTCGATGACCGCGATCCGCTCGCCGAGAGTGTCCGTGGCGTCGGGTGCCGCGGGCGGTTCGGGCAGCGTGTCGTGCGGTCGCTCGCGCCGGAACCGGGCCAGCCGCCCCTCGTCGGCCAGCACCCGCAGCACGATCCGCCGCACGTAGGCGTCCACTGCGGTGGTCCGGGTGAGGCGGGGCCAGGCCAGGTAGAGCTTCGTCAGAGCGTTCTGCACCGTGTCCTCGGCCCGGTGCCAGTCCCCGCACAGCAGGTAGGCGAAGCGCACCAACCTGGCTGCCCGCGCCTCGACGTAGTCGCCGTACTCCCGCTCGGCCTCGACCCGCATACTCGCTCCGCTTCCCCGGTAACCGTTGCCCTAACTCACGGGTGCGGGCACGCGGAAGGTTGCATCGGGCCGAGCAGCATCGGTCGGGGCTCCGGCGGGCGGAGCGGCACCGGTCAGGACGTCTTCTTCGACGCCACCTCGTGGTTGTAGCGCTGGCGCAGCGAGGCGACCAGCTGGGGGTGGGCGAAGGACCCGAAGGCCATCGGCTGGTACCGGGCCGGAATCAGCTGCCGTACCTGGGTGCGGTAGTCGATCTGCGGTACCGGCAGCCGTACCACCGGCGGGTTGCCCAGCCCGACCGCCACCGGCCCGGCGCTCTTGGTCGCGTAGTCCCACGGCAGTCCAGGTTGCCCGATGACGCACAGGTGCTGCGCGTAGACCCACCGCACCTCGGCCACGGTCGCCGCATCCGGCGGGTCGATGCCGAACGGATCGGCGGTGCACATGACCCGCCGGGGTCCGGCGTTGTCCTCGTCGTGGCCGAGGTGCTCGATCTGCGGCGCGTTCTCCAGCGCGGAGACCGCCTGCTCGGCGAGCGGTATGCGCAGCCGGTCGGGCAGGGCTCCGGGCTGGCCGGACGACCGGGAGAACCATCCCGGGTTCTGTACGGCCAGCGCCGCGGCCGGCAGTGTCAGGCACACGAGGACCAGGGCGATGATGGGCCACCGCCGCCGGGCTGGCCGCCGGGTCGGCGGCGCGGGTACGGCGGGTTCCGCTGTGACGGGTGAGTCCTGCACGGTACCTCCAGGCACGCGCATTCGTGGGTTCGGCGACGCGGTACACGGGTGATGCGGTACACGGGTGGGTGCGGGTCGCGCCCGGGAGGGTGCCGCACGAAGGTGGGCGGGGGCGGCGAGCACCGCGCGAACGTCACGAGCCACTGCGGGTCGGCATGCCAGCCCGTCGATGCAATCACAGCCCGCCGCCGGATGGCAACACCTGCCGCTTCGATCCCGGCCCGCGCAGAAACCGCTCAGGTGCGACGGACGCTCGCCGCCAGCAGGTGACGCCGGGTCTGTTCCAGGAAGCGGGTGGCGCCCTCGGCGACCGGTACCGGGTCGCCGGACCGGGCGTGGTCCCGCGCGGCGAGAACGACGGGATCGCCGGGATGGCGGGCGAGGTACCAGTCGGCACCGTCGCGCTTGGAGCACAGCAGTCCCGACTCCGCGTACCGCAGCGCACGGCAGGCGTTGAGGACGGCGTACCCGATGTGTCCCTGGTCGATCGCCCAGCGCAGGTCCGCGGTCATCGCGGCGAGCACACGCTCGGCGGGCACCGGGCCGAAGACTCGGTCCGGCGGCGGCCCGGTGACTGCCCGGGCGTGATCCCGGCACACCGCGCAGTGCAGGACGAGGTCGGGATCGCCGGGGTGGTCCGCGCCGGTCACGATGGCCGCGTCCGGAGCGGTCGTGTTCACGTGCACCTCGAACGGGCACGCCGCCAACCCGTCTGATTGCGGCCGGAGCCGGTTTGCGGCGGAGGCGGCCACAGGCCCACACCCGATGGTGGCCGCGGTCGTCACCGTGATGACGCTCAGTTCCAGGCCGGCGCCGGGGCACGACCGTGCCGACGCGGCGACCGCCTCACCCATGGCGCGCTGGGCGTCGACCGTCCCGGGTCGCTCGACGACCGCCAGCACGTCGACGTCGCTGCGGCCGGGCTGGAACCCGCCGAGCACGGCCGAGCCGTGCAGGTACACCCCGACCAGATCGGGGCGGGAGGCGGCGAGGACGGTCGAGACCAGGCCGGCGTATTCGACGACGCTTAGCGGACACCGTCCCGCTTCACTGATCGCCGGCATGCCTATCGAGCCGCGGGCTATCCGAATTCACGCGACCTCCAGTTCCTCGGGCGAGACGTATACGCCGCGGCGTCTGAACGCAGCCGGCGCGTGGACGACGGCGTCCACCCGTGCCGCTTGAGTGTCAAACGGGAACCAGAACTGACGCAAGGATCGTGTCTCAGCCCAGTCCGGCGCTCCTCGCCCATCCCGCGCCGAAAAGATGCTCAGCCAGGGCCGCCAGGAACACGTCCCAGTGCTCGTCCCCGGTGCTTTCAGGCTCATCCGTCAGGAGGCGAAAGCGAGTGGACACAGACTCCCATCGATATCACTGTCCGTCACACACAAGACGGTAGCCCACGTCGCTCCGATATCGGGCCACGTCGCCTACCGCGGGTCCGCTGTCACTTCGGGCGGTCGCGCCAGACCGCCAGGCCGTCCAGGAGCCGCTCCAGCGCGAACTCGAAGCTGTCGTGCTCGAACTTGTCGATGTCCAGCGACCTGTTCTCCTTCCACCAGGTCACGTAGTTCGGGTACTTCGCGGCGTTGTCCCGCTCGTAGTACTCCGACAGCGAGTCCGCCAACTCCGACACGCTCACCCGCGTCGCCGCGTTCCTGCGCCACCCCGCCTCCACCGTCGCCGCACCGAGGGCGTGACAGATCAGCATCTGGCTCACGTATCCGAGGTCCATGCCCGAAAAGCCCGCGGCCGTCAGGATCGCGATCGAGCGGTCGGTGACCCGCATCGCGTTGGGGCCGATGTTGGGCGTGTTGCCCAGCAGGCCGGTGAACCACGGGTGCCGCAGGACCATCGACCGCAACCCCCGGGAGAGCGCGGCGGCCGGCTCCCGCCAGCCGGCCTCCGTCAGGGCCGGGATCTCGAGCTCTGCCATCACCTCGTCCATGGCCAACTCGAGCAGGTCGTCCTTGTTCGACACGTACCAGTAGAGCGACGTCGCCCCGGCGCCGAGTCTGGCACCGAGCTTGCGCATGGTCAGGCCGCCCAGTCCCAGCTCGTCGAGCAGCTCGACGGTGGCTTTCACGATCTGCTCCCGGCTCAGCGTCGGCTGAGTGCCGCGGGAGCGGCCGGGGCGGACCCACACCGAACCGGCGATCGGGTTGGCGGCTTTTGGCATGCGTCTCTTCTCCGTCCGACGGATCACACTCGGTAGCATCGTACCCCGGCTCTCGAACAAAGTTCGCCGGTCGTGGTACTTTGTTCGAGAGAACTGGACAAAGTGCGATCGAAGGGTGTCCTGTCATGTCAGCACCGACTTCCACGGCTCATCCGCGGCGTTGGGTGATCCTCGGCGTCCTGTGCCTGAGCCTGCTCGTGCTGGTCGTCGACAACACGGTGCTCAACGTGGCCATCCCCACGCTGGTGAGCGACCTGCACGCCAGCAGCTCCGACATTCAGTGGATCATCGACGCGTACATCCTGGTCTTCGCCGGGCTGCTGCTCACCGCGGGCAGCCTGTCCGACCGGCACGGCCGCCGGCGCGGCCTGATCATCGGTCTGATCGTGTTCGGCGGCGCATCGCTGGCCGCCTCCTTCGCCCACAGCCCCGGCCAGCTCATCGCGACCCGGGCACTCATGGGCATCGGCGGCGCGTTCCTGATGCCCGGCACGCTGTCGATCCTCACCACTGTCTTCGACGACAAGGAACGCAAGAAGGCCATCGCCATCTGGAGCTCCGTGCTCACGCTCGGCGCGGTCGGCGGCCCCACCCTCGGCGGCCTCCTGCTCGCCCACTTCTGGTGGGGCTCGGTGTTCCTGCTCAACGTGCCGATCGCCGCGCTGGGCATCATCGCCGCGCTGGCCATCATCCCGGAGTCGCGGGGCCCGGCGATGCGCCCGGACCCGGTCGGCGCCCTGCTGTCCATGGTGGGCATGACATCCCTGGTCTGGGGCGTCATCAACGCCGGTAAGTACGGGATGGGCTCGGCGCAGACGCTGGGCGGGTTCGGTGTGGCGGTCGTCGTGCTGACCCTCTTCGCGTTGTGGGAACGGCAGTCCACGCACCCGATGCTGCCGATGGCGCTGTTCAGCAACCGGAACTTCTCCGGCGCGAGCCTCTCGATCGTGCTGCTGTCGTTCGCCGCGGGCGGCGTGATGCTCGCGCTGACCCAGTACCTGCAGTTCGTTCTGGGGTTCACCCCGCTGCGGGCCGGCTTCGCCCTGGCGCCTCTGCTCGCCGCCGCGATCGTGTTCAACGGGATCGGTGTGGTGGTGGACAAGAAGTTCGGCGTCCGGGCCGCCGCCGCCATCGGGCTCGGGCTGCTGGCGGTCGGCTTCGGGGTACTCGCCACGATCTCCATGGCCGACGGGTACGGGAAGCTGGTCGTGGCACTGGTCATCATCGGCGCGGGCAGCGGCACGGCGGGGCCCGGGTTGTACGGCACCCTGCTCGGCGCGCTGCCGCACGATCGGGCCGGTGTCGGCTCAGCGGTCAACGACACCGTGCAGCAGGTCGGCCAGGCGCTGAGCGTGGCCATCCTGGGCAGCGTGCTGACCGCGGCGTTCTCCGCGGCGATGCCGGACGATGTCACCGGTCCGGCACGGCACTCGATCGGCGAGGCCCTGGGGGTCGCCGCCGCCACCGGCGACGCCGGGCTGGCACACGTCGCCCGGGAAGCGTTCGTCAAGGCCATGTCGATCGCGTCCATCGCCGGGTTGGTCGGCGCTGTCGGCGCCGTCGTCCTCGCGGCCGCGGTGCTCCGGCCGAAGCCCCAGCCGGCCGCCGAACCGGTGCCGGAACGCCAGCCCGAGCCTGACGCGAGTCCACTGTAGGCACTGTGCCGGCGCCACCCCCACGCGGAGTGGCGCCGGTCGGGTCTCAGCCGTGGATCGCGAGGTACGGAGCCAACGCGACGAGTATGGCGGCGAGCGTGTACTTGAGCTGGCGGGCGGGTACCGCGTGGGCGATCCGCCAACCGATGAGCACCCCGGCCAGCTCCGGAACGCCGACGAGCACGGCCAGCGGCCAGTCGATGCCGCCGTGCAGGACGTACCCGACCGTCCCGATGCCGGCGATGACCACGGACTGGGCCTGCGCGGCGGCCAGCGCCGGCAGCAGCGGCAGCCCGCAGGCCACCAGGAGCGGCACGCTGAGCATCGGGCCGCCGATCCCGAAAAGGCCGGCCCCGGTCGCCACCACCAACCCCACCGCCGCGACGACCAGCGGCGACAACCGCGCCGCCGGGTCGGCGTCGCCGGAGTCAGCATCACCAGCCGGCATCGAACCGGCTGACGGGTCCGCGGTGGACAGCCGGCGGGCGGAAGCGTCGCCGGCCGGCACACGACGGGCCGACAGCTCGCGCACCCACACCAGCACCCCGGTCGCCGCGACCACCACCGCGAGCAGCAACCCGAACGCCCGGCCGCTGACCAGCGTGTTGCACAGCACGCCCAGCGGCGTACCGACCACCGAGGCCGCGGCGAGGATCGCGGCCACCCGGCGGGTCGCCGGTTGCCGGAGCTGACCCGAACGGACATACGCGGCGGTACCCACGACGCCGGTCCCCACCTGGGTCACGATGGAGGTGCCGGCCACGCCCACCGGAGACAGCCCGGTCAGCAGGAACATCCCGATCGTGGGCAGTACCCCGCCCGGCCCAACCGCGGTGATGCCCACCCCACCGGCCAGTCCGATCAGCGCGAGCAATGCCAGCACGGCCGGCGATTCGTGTCCCATCGGCGCACCCAAGGATCCAGACGACGATTGCCTTCGATGGCAACGGTACCGGGTCGGCGGGCCCGGGGTCCTCCCCCGCACCCGCCGACCCGGACGGCTCACGCCGCGTTGTACGCCCGCACCGCTGGCGTCCGCCGGAGAGCCGCGCGGGGTCGGTGAGCGGGCCGTAGCCTGGGCGTGTGATTCGTAGCCGGGTGCTCGTGAGCGGTCGCGTCCAGGGCGTGTACTTCCGCGACAGTTGCCGGCAGCTGGCCGTACGGCAGGGCGTCCGGGGCTGGGTGCGCAACCGGCCGGACGGCCGGGTCGAGGCGGTCTTCGAGGGCTCGGCCGACCAGGTCGGTCAGCTGGTCGAATGGATGCGCCACGGCCCCGACTCGGCCGTGGTCGAGGACATCGAGGTACACACCGAACAACCGGAGGGGATCGACGGCTTCGCCATCCGGTAGCGCCGGATCGGGATAGCGCCGGGGCGGCGGGTGTTCCCCGGCACTGCCGGGGAACACCCAGACCAACCGCTCACACGTCGGGACACCAACCGTCGCGGTACTCGACCGCCGGGCCGTCGTCCCGGCGCGGTCGCACCTGTTCGTGGTGCCCGCCCGGCACCCGCTCCACCCGGATCGCGGCCGGCCGCTCGACGACCACACACACGGTCTCGCCCGGCCACCACCAGCCGCAGGAGCGGGCGAGCGTGGCCCACACGTCCAGTTGCCTGTCGTCCGCCGGACTGTACTGGGCCAGTCCGAGGCGGCGCCACGTGTCGTAGTACCCGATCCAGTACGCCTCCTGCTGCCCGTACCAGCAGACGGCCGGCGTGCCCCGCTCGGCGAGTGCTCCGCGCACCGGCAGGGAGAACCCCTCGGCGAGGCTGGTCCGCAGCGCGTCGCGCACGCCCTGGCGGAGCACCTCGCGGAACGGAACGCCGGCCCGCAGCGCGTCGAGCGGCGCCAGAGTCGGCCACGGCTCCTGCGTGCTCTTGCGTTTGGGCGGTGGCGGCTCGAAATCGGGTCGGGTGATCCGCTCATCGAGCGCGCCGCGCAGCCGCGACAGCGAGGCGGCGAGGTCGCTCGCCAGCGGCGGCGGCCCGCTGTGCGGTGGCCGGATCACCCACTGGTACAGGGTGTCCAGCGTGGGCAGGCCGGCGACGAGCGGAAGCGCCTGGCGTGGCGAGTCGACCCAGACGAACCGGGGTCGTGGCCGGCGCAGCCGCGCGTAGACGGTGGCCAGAGCCTGCTCGGCGGCTTCCCGGTCGGCGGGATCGGTGGACAGTCCACAGTGGAGCCATTCACGCCGGATGTCGGCGGCCCGACGCCAGTGCCGGGCGGCGACATCGGTCGTGGCCCGGATGCCGGAAACGGGCAGTTGCCGGGAAGCGGGGAAACCCTGGGACGCCGGGAAAGCCCGGCCGGTGCGGAAATTGGGGACAGCGGGAGCGTCGGAGGCGGCGATGTGCCGCGTCGCGGCGGTCACCGCGCGAGGGCGGGCACGCCCTTCCCGTTAGAAGCGATCATGCCGTCGATGATGACAGCACCGGTGCGGCGAACGCAACCCATCTCCCCACGCCACGGCTTTCTCCATCACACCGGCTTTCTCCACCACCCCGAGCGCCGTGGGTCACTCCCCCTCAAGCGTCCTAGGACACGACTGGTCTGGGTCGTCGCACGGCGTCAGACGCGCCGAGCCAGACTGGTCGTAGGTCGGCACGGTCCACGACGTTCCCTCGGGTTCACAGCTCGATGCGCCGGCCCGCCCACCGGGCGCGCAGCCACCGGTCGTGGCTGGCCACCACGACTGCGCCCGGACCGGTGCCCAGCGCCTCCTCCAGCTCGTCGCACAGCCGCGGCGAGAGGTGGTTCGTCGGCTCGTCGAGCAGAAGCAACTCGGGTGGATCGGCGATCAGCAACGCCAGGGCGAGCCGGCGGCGCTGGCCCACCGACAGGTCGCCGACCGGCCGGGCCAGGTCGCGGGCCGCGAGCAGGCCGAGGGAACGCAGCGGTACCGTCTCGGCCCGCTGCGGGCCCAGCGCCTGTTCGTAGGTCTCCCGGGCGGTACGGTCCAGCCGATCGAAGTCGGTGTCCTGTGTCAGCAGGCCGATTCGCAGTCCCCGCCGCCCGTGAATGTCGCCGGTGGCGTCCAACCGCCCGGCCAGCACCCCGAGAAGCGTCGACTTTCCGGCGCCGTTCGGGCCGGTAACCAATAGCCTGTCGGAGGCCGAGACGTCGAGGCGGTCGAGCGAGAGCCGACCCGGGACCCGGATGTCTCGCAACGACACCAGGATGCCATCGGTCACGGTACTGGTGAGCGTGGAAGCCCGGAACCGCAGCGGTTCCGGCGGTTTGCGGACCTGCTCGCGCTCCAGTTCGTCGAGTCGCCGGGTGGCGTTGCGTACCCGCCGCGAAATCTGGTTCTGTACCCGGCCGGTGGTGTGGCCGTAGCCCATCTTCTCGCTGTCGCGCCGTGCCCGGCCGGGTGCGACCTGGTGTGCGGTCACCGAGACCGACTGGCGCAGGTCGGCGATCTCCTCCTGCTCCTCGGCGAAGCGCCGCTGCCAGCGTTCCCATTCCGCGCGCTTCTCCGCCTGGTACGCGCTGTAGTTCCCGCCGTACCGGGTCGGCCCCTCCACCGCCGGATCGAGGTCGATCAGGTCGGTGCACACCGCGTCGAGGAACGCCCGGTCATGACTGGCCAGCACCACCACCCCGGGCAGGCTGCGCAGTTGTTCCTCAAGGAAGACCGCGGCAGCGTCGTCGAGGTGGTTGGTCGGCTCATCGAGCAGGAGCGCCGACGGGCGGCGGATCAGCAGCGCGGCCAACCCGAGCCGGGCGCGCTGTCCACCGGAGATCGAGGCGAGCGTACGGTCTCGTGGAAGCTCCCCGAGACCGAGCCCGGCGATGACGATCCCCGCGCGACGGTCGGCGTCCCAGGCGTCGGTCTCCTGCGCGCGGTCCAACCGCTCGCCGTACTCGCTGAGCAGTTCGGCATAGGCCGGTGAACCCTCCACAGTGGACCCGAGCGCGCCGGTGAGCCGGTCGAGTGCGGCGAGGATCTCGCGCGCCTCACGCAACGCGTCGTCGACCACGTCGGCGATCGTCGAGGCCGGCTCGAACGGCATCTCCTGGTGCAGGAAGCCCAGATCCGGTGGGCGGACGACGGTGCCGGAGTCCGGCTCGTCCGCTCCGGCGAGCAGCCGCAGCAGGGTGGACTTGCCGGTGCCGTTCTCGCCGATCAGCCCGATCCGGTGGCCGGGCGAGGCGACGAGTGAGACACCGTCGAGCACCCGGCGGGAGCCGAACGTGCGAACGAGGTCATGGGCAAGCAGAGCTGATACGGACATGGAGGACACCACCGACGGAAGAGATGCTTTCGCCCGCCGGGCTGTGCCTCGGTCGCGGGCGCGGGGGTGTCAGTGACTCACATCCCCTCCAGCGTAACTCACCGCCGGGCCGCGTCGCCTCCCTTTTTCCCGCTGGTACGAGTGTGGGCGGCCGGTCGAAGACCGCGCCGCCCACGCCCGCGTACCAAATCAGAACTCGTCGCCCCCGACGAACTGGCGCTCCAACCGGTCCGCCGTGGAGGTGATCAGCGCCAGCGGACGCTCGAACTCGTTGATGTCGAGGTTGGCCAGCGGCATCGACTGGCGGATGAACAGGTGGTCGTCGATCAGCGCCGCGCCGCCGCACACCTTGTTCCCGACCTCTTCCAGGACCGCGCGCAGGTCCATCTTGTCGGCCTTGCCGACCGGGGATTCGATCTGGAGCCACTCTTCGGCCCCGTTCTCCAGCGTCTCCCGCCACAGAAACACCACCTGCGTACGCATGTCGCCGACCTCGAAGATCAGCTTGACCTTGCCGGTGTCCTCGCCAGCGATCTTGTAATTCGACCGAACGTACTCGACCACGCTGTCCCAGGTTGTCACGTGCGTCCCCTCGTTCCGGGTAATCGAAATGTCGCGATCCACCAAAAGCGCGCCGAAGATTAGCACTCGAATGTCCGCCTCGGACGCCCAGGTCCGACCGGCCCGCGGTACTTGGCGCCGGTCATCCGGCCGCGACGCGGTACCCTCAGGGTCATGGACGCGTCGCAGCCGGAGTGGGTGACCATCGCGCAGTACGAGAACGTCCCCGGGTGCCCGAGTCCCGCGGCGGCACTGCGCGGTTGACTGCGCGACCGGGGCATCGACTGGATGCCGCTGCGCGACGATGACGTCCGCATCGACCTCGCCTGCGGTCCCGCTCCCGACGGGCGTTGGCGCGGCTGGTTTTCGGTGCGCGTCCGGGCTCACGCCCTGTGGCCGCTCGGGCTGCACCCGGACCAGCCGACGTCGCGGGTCACCGCGCCCTCGCCGCCAGCCTGGTGGCACGCGGAGGCCGAGCGCCTCGCCCGCTGACCCGCCTCTGCTCTACATGCCGGTGTAGATACCGGTAGGGCGGGGCAAGTCGGTGTGCAGGCCGGTCACCGTCCGGACCGCCACCATCAGCGGATCCCGGGCGGCCTGCCGTCCGAGCCAGAACCGGTGCGCCAGCGCGGACCGGCCGAGCACCGGCCGGCTCGCCTCGGTGGCCCACAGCAGCATGCCGAGGAGCGCCGCGTGGCTGTCGCTCTCACCCGCGCGCAGCGCGTCGGAGAGGTCGCGGCGGACGCGTTCCGCCATCCCGTCCTCGGCCCGCTCGAACACCAGCCGCCCGGTGTCGTTGTAGACCCAACGCCGCTGCAGCTGCCCCAGCCGGTCGCCGGCCGTCGCGTACACGTCGCGACCGAGCAGTTGGAGCCACCGGTACGCCGGCTGCTGCCCGCCGGCCCCGATCCGGGCGAGCACGCCGTCCAGGAACGGCTCCCCGGTCGGCTGCGCGTCGCGCACGTACACCATGCCGGACCGGTCCCCGGCGACCGCCAGCCTCCCGCGCAGGCGCAGCTCGGCCAGTACCGCGGCGGACACTCCGGCGCGGAGTGTGTCGCTGGTCGGCGGATTCCGGCCGGCGTACGCCCGGATGAGCATCAGCAGCTCGTCCGGCAGCAGCAGCCGCGACAGGCGTTCCGATCCGGGTAGCGCGCTCGGCAGCTCGCCCGGGTCCAGGGCACGCCAGCCCCGGATCGCCCAGGGCGCTGTGGTCGCCTCGTCGACGCCCAGTCCGCGGAGGTACTCCCGCAGCCGCCCGACCGCCTCCCGGTCGCCGCAGGCGTCGGCCACGAGCACATCCGGTACCACCGGCTCGTCGTCACCGGTCGACCGCAGCACCAGCGGCCGCGACCACCCGAAGTCCCAACGCGCCAGGCCGGCAAAGACCAGCTGCGCACCGATCGCGAGGCTGACGTTCTCCGCGAGGACGGCCGCCGCGTCCGGCTCGTCGCCTGCCTCCGCGTCGCTGTCGGCGGGCTCCTCACCGACGTCAGCCGCGAGCGCCGACGCCACGTCCTCTCCACGGCCGACCGACAACACGTCCAGCACGAGGCCCAAGCCTTCGCGCGACGCCCCCGGCAGCGCCTGCCGACACGCGGCGAACAGCGCGTCGGCGTCGACGTCGGCGGCGGCCCGCGCCGCGGCGGCCAGCACGTCCACGAACCGGTCCTCGGCGAGCGCGGCGAACACCGCCCCGGGGTCGGCGACGAGGTTCCCCGCCACCGAGGGATCCTCGACCATTGGCCGATCCTCGACCGCCGCCGGATCGTCGATCGCCGCCCGATCCTCGACCGCCACCGGACCGTCAACCATCGCCGGCTCGTCGAACGGCGGAGGGACCGAGGGGGCGGACCGCGGCGCGGCGGCCAGGACCGCAGGCTCCGCGACAACCTCGGACCTGGGCCACGGCACGGAATCCGGCACGGGACTCGGTGCGGGATCCGGCGCCAGTTCGGCGAGCAGGCGAAGCCGCTCGGCGAGCGGAGGATGCGAGTCCCAGGGCGTCCCGACGCCGCCGGCCGCGGCCTCCTCGGCCCGCTCACCGTCCGCCAACCGCCCATCCAACGACTGCGCCTCATAGGCGACCTGAGCGTCATACGCGTTCAGGGCCTCGTCCTGCGTCACGCCGCGATCCCGCGCGGCCCGGACCCAGCTGTCGATCGCCACGTCCCACGCGCCCACCAACCCGGTCAGCGTCGTCAGTGCCTCGCGGGTCGCGTCCACCCCGGCGGCGCGGGCCGCGGCGGCGTCCGCCTCCACCTCCATCCGGCGCAGCACGGTCATCGCGACCAGGAAGTACAGCGCCGCGTACGCGCCCAGCAGCAAGCCGGCCGCACGGTGGGGGCCGATCCGCTTCAGAGTGCGCGTGATGCTCTGACCGCCGCGGTAGGCGACCGCGCCGAAGACCGTGTGGCCTCCGGCGTAGTGGCCGAGCTCGTGCGCGAGAACGGCGCGAATCTGCGGTACGGTCAGTGACCGCAACAGCGGCACGCCGAGGTACAGGTACCGCCGGCCGCGCCGCAACCCCACCCGGCCGGCGTCCTCCTGCACGGCCGCGTTGACCTCCGGGTAGAGCCGGATCTCGTCCGGCACTCGCGTCCCCACGGCGGCCGCCAGCTCCCGTACCGTCGCCCACAGCTCGGGCGCCTGCCGCTCGCTCACCGGTGCCCCCATCGGGGGCTCCTCACCGGCCCGCGCGAACTGCCACAGCGGCCACGCGATCGCGACGAGCAGCGCACCGGCTCCGTAGCCCAGGTCGTGACCGACCGTACCGCCGAACGCCGTGAACAGTTCCACCGCGATCCAGACCAGGCACCCGAACAGCAGAAGCCCGAACATGTAGAAGCCGGCGAGCAGCGCCACCGCGAGCATGGCGCGCAGCGTGACGGCTCTCGGTACCCGCTCCACGGCGACAGGGTGTCACCTGCGGTCAACCGGTTCAACCGGCCGCACGCCGAGCGCTCCGATCGCACCCAATCGCGGCCTCCCGCCACATAGGACCATTGCGTGGGCGATTGTCCACACAGGACACCGACCCGGGAAAGCGCGGACACCGACCGGGAAAGAGCGCAGACTCGGGCCGGGAAAGAGCACGGACCCGGGTCGGCAACGAGAACGCGCGTCGCGCTTCTGCCCAGCGCCGCCGGTATCTGTTATGTTCTATCAGGAAGACTGTCTGACCATTCTCAACCCGGTAAGTCCGATCCTCGGCACACTTCGATCCCCACGGCACAGTTCGGTCCACGGCGCGCTCCGGCCGGCTCGCCCGCCCGCGCCCCCGCATGCGTTCAGGAGATGGCCCATGGTCAAACGGCGCATTGGCTCTCGCACACCACTCCGACTACTGACCCTGTTCGCGGTCGCCGCGACCCTCGGCGCACCCGCCCTCGGCGGGCCCGGCGCCGCCAACGCGGCGGTCCCGGCCGGCGCGGCATCCGGCATTCAGACATCCGCCGCCCACGTCACCCGCTCCCCCAACGACCTCGGCACCGGCGGCTGGAAGGTGGTCAGCAGCGACACCGCCACCGAGAGCGGCGCGCAGATCTCCGCCCCCGGGTTCTCCACCACACACTGGCTGTCCGTGCGGCCGGATGACGGCGACGCGCCGGGTACCGAGATCGAGGCACTGGTACAGAACGGCAAGTGCCCCAACGTGTACTACTCGGACAACATGCGCAAGTGCTTCGGGTACAC
Organism: Rugosimonospora africana; assembly: GCF_016862975.1. GTDB lineage: Bacteria > Actinomycetota > Actinomycetes > Mycobacteriales > Micromonosporaceae > Rugosimonospora > Rugosimonospora africana. Next base: position 99,537 of record NZ_BONZ01000023.1, on the reverse strand, counting down.
CGACGACAACGGGCCGGTGACCGTGCCGCAGTTCGCGGTGCCCTGGTGGTTCCGCACCGACTTCACCGCCAACCTGCACTCCGGGCAGGTGGCGAGCCTCGTCGTGAACGGTGTCGTGGGCGCGGCCGACGTCTGGGTCAACGGCACCGAGGTGGCCACGAAGGACACGGTCACCGGCGCGTACACCCGGTTCACCTTCGACGTGAGCGGCGTACTGCGCCACGGCCGGAACTCGCTCGCGCTGGAGGTCTACCCGAACGATCCCAGCAAGATGTTCACCGTCGACGACGTGGACTGGAACCAGATCCCGCCGGACAACAACACCGGCATCCAGTTCCCGATCCAGCTCGACGTCGCGGCCTCGCTCAGCGAGAGCAACGCTCACGTCACGCAGTCGAACGCGGCCGATCTCAGCAGTTCCTCGCTGACCGTGAAGACCGACGTCACCAACCACACCGCGGCGGCGCAGACCGGCGTCGTGCGCGCGACGGTGACACCGCCGAACCACGGCCGGCCGATCGTGGTCAGCCAGTCGGTGACGGTACCGGCGAACACCACTCAGACCGTCTCGTTCGACCCGGGCGCGTACCCGAGCCTGACCGTCGCGCACCCGCAGGTGTGGTGGCCGTACCAGATGGGCCCGTCGCCGCTCTACACGCTGGGCACTTCCGTGTCCCAGCACGGAAACGCGCTCGATCAGACGAGCGAGACGTTCGGCATCCGTACGGTGACCTCCTCCCTGGTCGGCGCATCCCCGATCGCGCCCGACGGGGTGCGCAGCTTCGCCATCAACGGCCGCCCCTTCGTGGTCCGCGGCGGCGGCTTCGCCGAGGATCTGCTGCTGCACTACTCGGCGACGGACATCGCCCGCCAGTTCGCCATCCTGAAGAACCTCGGCATCAACACCCTGCGGCTCGAGGGGCACTTCATGCCGGAGAACTTCTACCAGCAGGCGGACGCGGCCGGCATGCTCATCGACGCCGGCTTCCAGTGCTGCGACGCGTGGCAGGCCGGGCGCACCATCAGCCAGGCCGCGCTAGACATCATGGCGCTGTCCGCGAAGACCATCGGCGAGAACGAGCGTAACCACCCCAGCGTGTTCACCTTCAGCTGGAGCGACAACCAGCCCCGGCCGACCCAGGAGGCCGTGTCGCTGCAGGCGTTCCAGCAGGCCGACTTCGACGTCCCGATCATCGCCTCGGCGGAGTACAAGAGCACGCCGACGCTGGGCCAGGCCGGCGAGAAGGAGGGGCCGTACGACTACGTGCCGCCGAGCTACTGGTACGACACGAGCAACTTCGACCCCGGCGACTCGTCCCGTACCAACGTGGGCGGCTCCTGGGGCCTGGACAGCGAGCAGAGCGCCGGGGACACGGTGCCGACGCTGGACTCGATCCGGCGGTTCATGTCGCCGACCGAGCAGGCCGCCCTCTGGCAGGATCCGGCGTACAACCAGTACCACGCCAACTACGAACCCGACCACGGCGGCTACGCCTTCGGCACGCTCTACACCTTCGACCAGGCGATGACCAACCGGTACGGTGCCTGGTCCGACCTGGACAGCTATGTCGAGGAGGCCCAGGTCCAGAACTACGAGAACACCCGTTCCCAGTTCGAAGCGTTCGTCGCCCACTCGACCAACCAGCCCACTCCGGCCACCGGCACCATCTACTGGCAGGTCAACAAGGGCTGGCCGACGCTGCTGTGGGACCTCTACAACCAGGACGGCGACCAGCCGGGCAGCTTCTTCGGGGCGAAGAAGGCCAACGAGGGGCTGCACGTGCTCTACGGGTACGACGACAACACGGTGACCGTCGACAACCTCACCGGAAAGGCGGCCAGCGGCCTGTCCGTCCAGGAAAAGGTCTACGACCTGGCCGGTAACGTGCTCGACGACCAGCGGGCCGGCGGCATCAGCCTGGCCAGCCAGCAGGTACGCAACGCGGTGCTCACGGCGAAGGTGCCGGCTGCCACGGTTCCGCCCGCCGCGGCGAAGACGTCCTTTGTGGAGCTTCAGCTCAGCCAGGGCGGCAAGGTGGTGGACCGCAACGTGTACTGGGTGTCCAGCCAGGCCGACGTGGTCGACTGGCCGGCCACCATGGGCAACCCGCAGGCCACCATGTCGCAGTACGCCGACTTCAGCGCGTTGAAGTCGTTGCCCACCAGCAGGATCAGCGCAAAGGTCAGCACCCGGAGCCAGCCTGGTCCGGACGGCGCCGACCGGGTCGCCACGGTGACCGTCACCAACACCTCGAAGACGCCGACGGTCGGCTTCTTCCTCCGGGCGGACCTTCGCCGCGGTACCCACTCCGGCAAGGAACTGCCCGGCGACAACCAGGTCGGCTCGGCCCTGTGGAGCGACAACGACATCACGCTGTGGCCTGGCGAGTCGCAGACGTTGACCGTCAGCTACCGGGCGTCGGACCTGAAGGGTGCCACGCCGGTGGTGAGCGTCTCGGGCTGGAACGCGCCGAGGATCGACGTGGCCGGGTAACCACTGGCTGGGTAACCACCGCGTCCGCCGGTGCCCGCCCCCGATCGGGCACCGGCGACCTCACCCGAAACGACGGCGCCGCGTCCACCATGGACGCGGCGCCGTCGTGTGAACTGAGCTACTCCGGTGCCGCTTCCCCACCCGAATCCGAGCCTGCGACGGAATCCGTGCCCGCGGTCGGGTCCGGATCCGCCGTCGCCACGTGGCACGCGGCGACGTGGGCCGGCGCCAGCGGGCGTAGCAGCGGCGTGGTCGTGGCACACTCGTCGATCGCCAGCGGGCAGCGCCAGCGGAAGCGGCATCCCGGGCTCGGGTTGATGACCCGCGGTGGCTCACCCTTGGCGGCCTCCGCCGTCACCTCCAGCGGTGCCCGCGGGTCCGGTACGGCCGACAGCAGCAGCTGCGTGTACGGGTGCTTCGGGTCGGCCAGCACCGCCTCGGTCGGGCCGGACTCCACCACGTGCCCGGCATACATCACCATCAGCCGGTCGGACACGTACCGCGCGCTCGCGATGTCGTGCGTGATGTAGAGGAACGACACGTCCTCGTCCGCCCGCAGCTTCGCCATCACGTTCAGCAGGCCGATCCGGATCGACACGTCCAGCATGGACACCGGCTCGTCGGCGAGGATGAGCTTCGGCCGATACGCCAGCGCCTGCGCGAAGCCGATCCGCTGCCGCTGGCCGCCGCTCAGCTCGTACGGGTACCGGTCCAGGATGTCCGCGGCCGGCGTGAGCCCGACCGCCTCGACGACCCTTACCGCCTCCTCGAAGCGCTGCGCCCGGTTCAGCTCGTGGCGATGCAGCTTCAGGCCGCGCATGATGCCGTGCGACACCCGGTAGGCCGGGTTCAGCGAACTGAACGGGTCCTGGAACACCATCGGCACGTCGCCGCGGTACTCCAGTACCTGGCGCCGGCCGCGCATCGAGGACAGCGGCCGGCCCTGGTAGAGGATCTCGCCCGAGGTCGGCTGGTAGACCCGGGCCAGCAGGCGGGCGATGGTGCTCTTCCCGCTGCCGCTCTCCCCGACCAGCGCGACGATTTCCTTGCGGTTGATGACGATGTCGGCGCCGTCCACCGCGTGCAGGTTCCGGCCGGAGAAGGCACCGCCGACCTTGAAATGCTTGGTGAGGCCGCGGGTCGCCAGCAGCGGAGCCGGCTCTTCACCGGCCGGGGTGCGCTGCGCCGGTACCGGCTGGGTGGGTGCGCTCACGAGGACACCTCCACCGTGCCGGCCCGCTCCGGGTTGTGGCGCAGGCACCGCGAACGGACCGTGCCCACCTGGTACAGCTCGGGTTCGACGCTGTGGCAGTCGCCCTCGACCACGGGGCACCGGGGATTGAACCGGCATCCCTCGGGCGGCTGCGCGAGATCGGGTGGACTGCCCGGTATCCCGGTCAACTCGACCTTCGGTCCCCGTACCGACGGGAACGCGTCGAGCAGCCCGCGACTGTACGGGTGGGACGGGGTGTCGAAGACCATACGCGTCGGTCCCACCTCGACCACCTGGCCGCCGTACATCACCAGCAACTGGTCGGAGAAGTGGCTCACCAGCGACATGTCGTGGGTGACGAAGATGACCGCGAAGCCCAGCTGGCGCTGCAACTCCTTGATCTGGAGCATCAGCGAGCGCTGGGCGACCACGTCGAGCGCCGAGGTCGGCTCGTCCATGATGACCAGCTCCGGCGTGAAGAGCAGCGCCATGGCGATCATCGCGCGCTGCCGCATGCCGCCGCTGAGCTGGTGCGGGTAGCTCTTCAGGTGCACCGGGTCGATGCCGACCAGGTCCATGACCTCGACCGAGCGCTCCCTGACCTGTGCCGCGGTGAACTTCCCGTGCGCTTCCAGCGCGTCCTTGAACTGCGCCCCGATCGAGGTGACCGGGTTCAGCGCGTTCATCGCGCTCTGCATGACCACCGAGAGGTTCCGCCACCGCAGCAGGTTCAGCTGCCGGTCGGCCATGGTGACCAGGTTGTCGCCGCGGAAGGTGACGCTGCCGCCGGTGATGGAGGCGGGCGGGCTCAGCAGCCGCGCGATCGCGAACAGCATCGTCGACTTGCCGCACCCCGACTCGCCGACCACCCCGACGAACTCACCCTCGTGGACGTCGAAGGAGACCCGGTCGACGGCGCCGACCGGCCCGCTGACCGTGCCGCCCGCCCCGGGATAGATGACGGACAGATCCCGGACCTCAAGAATGGACGCGCCTGACACGTGGCCTCCTCACCGGTCGCAGGGCCGGGTTGCTGATCTCGTCGAAGGCGTAGTTCATCAGGGCGAACGCGACGCCCAGCAGGGCGACGCAGGCACCCGGCGCGATGGACCACAACGGCAGTCCGGTCTGCAGCGCCTGCTGGTTCTGCGACCAGTAGAGCATGGTCCCCCAGCTGATCGAGTTCGGGTCGCCGAGGCCGAGGAACTGGAGTCCGGCCGCGGTCAGCACCGAGTACAGCGCGGCGCCGAGGAAGTTCGCCACGATCAGCGACGTCATCGTCGGCAGTACCTCGAACACGATGATGTACGAGCGCCGCTCGCCCCGTACCCGGGCGGATTCCAGGAAGTCCCGGTTGCGCAGGGACAGTGCCTGCGCACGCAATTGGTTGGCGCCGTACGACCAGCCGGTCACCACCAGCACGATGAGCACCACCAGCAGGGTGCCCTTGCCGGCGTACGTCGCCAGGATGATGATCAGGGGAAACGTCGGGATGACCAGGAAGACGTTGGTCAGCAGCGACAGCACGTCGTCGGCGACCCCGCCGAGATAGGCCGCGGACACCCCGATCAGCACCGACAGCACGGTCGCGAACAGGCCCGCCGCGACCGCGATGACCAGCGACTGGCGGGTGCCGTAGACGAGCTGGGCCCAGATGTCCTGCCCCAGTGCGGTGGTACCGAGCCAGTGCGCCCCGGACGGCGTCTCGGACGGCGTGAACGCCAGCTTGTTCGGGTCGCGTACCGAGGTGAACAGCTGGGGTACCGCGGCCAGCAGGCAGAACACCACGAAGATGCCCAGTCCGATGCTCGCCTTGCGGTTGCGCAGTACGGCGACGAGAATCCCGCCCCTGCCGCGCCGTCGCGTCTGGGTCGGCGCCTGTGCGGCCCCGGTCGGCTGGACCAGTAAGGAGGTCATGGTCTATCCCTTCGCCCGGGCGCGCGGATCCAGCCACGCGGTCGCGAAGTCGCACAGCAGCACCGCGAGCAGCACGGCGACGGTGAACAGCATGAACAGCGCCTGCATGAGCGGGTAGTCGGTGTTCTGTACGGCGTTGTAGAGCAGGTATCCCAGGCCGGGGTAGTTGAACACGTACTCGACCAGGATCGAGCCGGAGATGACGAAGCCGAGTGACATCGCGAACCCGGAAAGGTTGGGCAGCAACGCGTTGCGGGCCGCGTACCCGTACATGATCTGCCGGTTCGGCAGGCCCTTGGCCCGGCCCATCCGTACGTAGTCCTCGGCCAGTGTGGTGATCATGTTGTTGCGCATGGTCAGGATCCAGCCGCCGATGGACGTGATGAGGATCGTCCCGGCGGGCAGGATCGCGTGCCTGAGCACGCTGCCGATGAACGGCAGGGTGAACGAGGGCTGCAGGCTGTTGTCGTAGTTGAAGTCGCTGGGCAGCAGCCCGCCCGTCCACAGCGACAGCACGAGGATCAGCAGCAGCCCCACCCAGAAGTACGGCAGCGCCGAGGTGACCACGAACACCGACGGCAGGATGGAGTCCACCTTCCCGCCCCGGCGCCAGGCCGAGACGGTGCCGATCAGCGACCCCAGCGCGAAGGCGAGGATGGTGGCCACGCCGACGAGGCCGAGCGTCCACGGCAGCGCCTGGCCGATGAGTTTGGACACCGGGGTGCCCAGCGTCGCCCCGATCGAGATGCCCCAGTGCCCGGAGAGCATGTTGCCGAGGTAGTCGAGGTACTGCACGAACCAGTTCTGGTTGGGCTTGAACCCGTACGCCGTCAGCATCTGCTGCAGCGCGGCCGGGGACAGCTTGTTGTGGGTGCGGGCACGCAATGCGTTCAGCGGGCTGCCCGGCATCATCCGGGGGATGAAGAAGTTGAGGGTCAACGCGGCCCACAGCGTGAGCACGAAGAACCCGAGACGTCGCAACAGGAACTTCACGGCGACCAGCTCCTCGTGCTCACTGCCATGGTCCGATCCTTATCCGACGGTGGATTACTGCGCGGCCTTCGAGTACAGGTGCAGCAGCACCTGTTCGACGTCCGGGATGCTGAACGCGGACGGCTGGGCGTACGGGTTCTGCTCGGTCGGCCATCCGCCGATGTCGGTGGTGTTGTACTGGAACCAGTCGACCGATTCGGTGGTCGGGATGACCGGCACGTCCTTGAGCATCAGCGCGCCCATCTGCTTGACGAGCGAGACCTGGGTGGTCTCGTCAGCCGTCGCGTACTGGTCGAACAGCTTGTCCGCGTCGGGGTTGAGGTATCGCTCGTAGTTGCTGTTGGCCTGCTTGCCCAGCGGCGCCGAGTTCTTCGAGTACATGATCTCGCGCAGCTCGTAGTACGGCGACGGGCCGTTGCTGGGCTCGCCGTAGTACGCGAGGTCGAAGTCGCCGTTGTAGAGCCGGTCGTCGAAGGTCTGCTGCGCCAGGTCGGAGATGGTCAGGTCGATTCCGATCGGAGCCAGCTCCTGCTTGATGACCGCGAGCGACGCGTCCCAGTCGGTGTACCCGGTGATGGTAATGATGGTCAGCTTCAGCGGGTTCGACTTCGAGTACCCCGCGCTCTGCATCAGCTGGGTCGCCTTGGCCACGTCTGGCTTGTCGTACCCGGCCGCGGAGACCGCCGAGGCGTCGTAGTACTTCTGGAACGTCGGCGTCACGATGCCGGTCTGGTTGGCCGCCGGCTGCTGCCCGCCCTCACCGATCAGCGCGACCTGCTTGCGGTCGATGGCCGAGGCGATCGCCTGGCGCACGGCGAGCTTGCTGGTCGCCGCGTGCGACGGGTCGAGGTTGGGGAAGATGGCCACGTTCGTGATCGGCGGCGACCAGGTGTGGTTGTTCTTGTTCTTGTTCAGGTAGAACTGCTTGATGCCGGGGATGAACTGGCTGCCCCACTGGGCCTTGCCGTTGGCCAGGTCGAGGTTCGCCGGCCCGTTGTCCAGGTAGGCCGGGTACTCCACCTTCTGGATGTACGGCTTGCCGGCCTGCCAGAAGTTGGTGTTCGCCACGTACTGGATGTTGTTGGCCGAGCACGGACTCACCTTGTACGGCCCGGTGCCGACCGGGTCCGGGTCGGCCCAGGTGTCCGGGTGCGACGCCGGCTCGCCGGTCGACCAGATGTGCTTGGGCACAATGCCGACCTGGTCCGCGAAGTTGAAGAAGTACGGCTGGGCCGCCTGCGCGAAGGACATGGTGACCTTGTTGCCGCTGGCGGTCACCGACTGAAGTCCGGCGCCGGTCCACAGCGCGTACAGGTCGATGGCCGGGAACTGCTTCATGAGGTTGAACGTGAACGCCACGTCGTCGGCGGAGAACGGCTGGCCGTCGCTCCACTTCACCCCGTCGCGGATCGTGAAGACGATGGACTTCTTGTCCGCGCTCCACTGGTACGACGAGGCCAGCATCGGAGTCTCGGCCTGGTTGTTCAGCAGGTCGACGAACACCAGCGGCTCGTAGACGAACCCGACCGACTCCACGTTGTTGGACGGGTTGAACGGGTTGAACTGGCAGGTCCAGGTCTGGCCCTGCTCGTTGGCGATGGTGACGGTGCCACCCTGCTTGCGCGGTGCGTTGATATCGTCAGGGGCATCGCTGCCACTGGTCTTGGTCTTCGGCGATCCGCACGCCGTCAGGGCCAGTCCCAGTGCCACGATGACGGCGAGCGCTTTGGTGCGTCTCATCGGAGCAATCCCTTCTTGATCTGTGCTCATGCCACGGCGCTCATGCCACAGCGCCTTCGTTCAGTGCGTCACGCGCCGCGGCCGTGCCGAGGGCGAGGGCACCCATCAGGGGCGCGTCGAAGGGAAATTCGGCCAGCACCAGTTCGGGCGGGAAGGGCACCGCGGCGTCCAACGCCCCACGCAGGCTGGCGTGCATCCGGTCCCACGACCTCGCCATGCCGCCGCCGACGACGATCCGCTGGGGATCGACCGCGACGGCGAGGTTGACCAGGTGGAACGACAGCTCCGCCACGAAGTCGTCCAGCAGCCGGGCCATCCGCGGGTCGTCGGGCGCCCGCTCGAACACGTCGACCGCCCCGGTGGCCCGCGGCAGCACGGCCGATGCCTGCCGCAGCAGGGCCACGCCGCTGACCGCGTCCTCCAAGGGTGTGCGGTCGGAAAGCGACAGCCCGACGTCGCCGCGCGACCGCAGGTTGTACCCGATCTCGCCGGAGGCGCCGTGCCTGCCGTACAGCACCGTGCCGCCCGCGACGATCGCCACGGCCAGCCCGGTGCCGAGGTTCAGGTAGATGCCCGGATCGACGCCCGCCAGCGCGCCCCAGGCGACCTCGGCCGCGGCGGCGGCCTTCACGTCGGTACCCATGCTGATCCGCGCGCCCGGAAACGCCTCGCGCAGTTCGCGGCCCAGGGCGAGGTCGCTCCAACCGGGAACCGTCGGCGCCAGCGCCACGCCGTCCTCACCCGGAATGCCGAACGTGGCGACGCCGACCGCGGCCAGCGGCCGGCCGGGCGCGGCGGTCGCGAGCAGCGTGCGCGCCGCGCGGATGCCGCGGTCCAGGCTCGCCCGCGCGCCTCGCTCGGCCAGGGTCTGGACTGTCGCCGAGCCGAGCCGCGCCCCGGTCATCTCGCACACCGCGACAGCGATTTTCGTCCCGCCGAAATCCAGCCCCAGCACGACCGGTGAGTGCATCCGTTGCTCCTCCCGGGCGGTCATGGACCGGTGTTTGTTAGGAAAGTAGACTATCGACCAGACGCATGCAAGGGCCTGGATCAGCTGGCAGATCTCAGCTCGGCAACGAGGGGGCGGCGTGAGCGAACGCAGTGAGCGAACGATGAGACTCAGCAGCTTGCGTAAACGGCGGGCCGTCGCGGGACGCGAGGGGTCGTGGTGAGCGAACGTGGTGAGCGAACAATGAGGCTCAGCAGCTTGCGTAAACGGCGGGCCCTCGCGGGACGCGAGGGGTCGTGGTGAGCGAACGCAGTGAGCGAACGATGAGGCTCAGCAGCTTGCGTAAACGGCGGGCCCTCGCGGGACGCGAGGGGCCGGCGTGAGCACACAGGCCGGGGGCGGTTCGGCCGCCCGTCCGCGATTGATCCGGGCGATGAACGAGCAGTTGCTCCTCGACCAGATCCGGACCGCCGGCCACATCTCCCGCGCGGACCTGGCCCGCATCTCCAGCCTCTCGAAGAACACTGTGTCGCTGGCGCTGGCCAACCTCGAACGGGCCGGTCTGGTGCGCACCTCCGGCGTGCGTACCGGTGGCCCCGGCCCGGCCGCCCTGCTGTACGAGGTCCACCCCGAGGCCGGCTTCGTCCTCGCCCTCGACGTCGGCAAGCAGTTCCTGCGGGGCGCCATCGGCGACTTCTCCGGCCGCATCCGCGCCCGGTCGTTCGCGCGCACCCGGGCCGGAAGCGCGCACGCCCGGGTCACCGAACTCGTCCGGCTCGCCGAGAGCCTGTACGCCGAGGCCGGCATCACCGCCGCCGACATCACCCAGACCGTGCTGGGCAGTCCCGGCGTCTACGACCCCCGGCGCGACGCCCTCACCCTGGTCAGCGGCCTGGCCGGCTGGGAGAAGCCGCAGATCCTCGCCGAGCTGCGCAAGGCGTTCGGCGACTCACTCATGGTCGAGAACGACGTGAACGCCGCCGCGCTGGCCGAACGGGCGCACGGCCACGGGCGCGACGTGGACAGCTTCGCGTTCGTGTGGATCGGCACCGGCATCGGCATGGGGCTGGTGCTCGACGGCCGGCTGCACCGCGGCGTCCACGGCGCCGCCGGAGAGATCGGCTACCTGCCGCTGGACGGCGCCACCGGCACCCGCGGCCTGCGCGACGCCAGGGACCCGCGGGACGCCCGGCGGCGCAGCGGCTTCGAGTCCGCCGCGTCGGCGGCCGGCATCGTCCGGGCCGCGCGCGATGCGGGCCTGCGGGGCTCGGTCTCCGCGCGCCGGGTGTTCGCCGCCGCGGCGCGGGGCGACGTGCGCGCCGCGGGGGTCGTCGCCGACGAGGCGGTACTGGTGGCCAGGGCGATCTGCTCCGTCATCGCGGTCGTCGACCCCGACCTCATCGTGCTCGGCGGCGGCGTCGGGCAGGCCGCCGGCCTCATCGCCCCGGTCGAGCGCGAACTGCGCCGGCTCGCCCCGGTCCTGCCCGAGCTGCGGGTCAGCGCCCTGGGCGCGGACGCGGTGGTGGACGGCTGCCTCGCCGCCGGCCTCGAACGCACCTGGGAGACGGTGACGGTCAGCCCTTGACCGCGCCGGCGGTCAGGCCGGTCGCCACGTTGCGCTGGATGATGAGGAAGAAGACCACCACCGGCAGCGAGGTCAGCGTCGCCGCGGCCATCAACGGACCCCACGTGGTGCCGCGCAGCGTCTGGTTGCTCGCCAGCCACGCCATCAGGTTCCACTTGCCGGAGTCGTTGAGGGTGTTGATGATGATGAACTCGTTCCAGGTCTGGATGAAGCCGTAGATGGACGCGGCCACCAGTCCCGGAGCAGTCAGCGGCAGGATGATCCGGTAGAACGTCTGCCAGCGGGTACAGCCGTCGACCAGGGCCGCCTCGTCCAGCTCCCGGGGTACGCCGATGATGAACCCGCGCAGCATCCAGACCGTGTACGGCAGCACCAGCACCATGTACACGATGACCACGCCGGTCAGGCTGTTCGTGAGATTCAGCCCGTTCATCGTCAGGTACAGCGGGATGAGCAGCGACAGGAACGGGATCATCTGCACGATCAGGATCACCAGGATCAGCGCGCGCCGGCCGTAGAACCGGAACCGCGCGATGGCCAGCGCGCCGAGGAATCCGATGATCAGCCCGAACACCACCGCGCAGACGGTCACGATCACGCTGTTCTTCAGGTCGGTGAGGAAGTTCGGGGCGTTCAGCGCGGAGGCGAAGTTGGACAGCGTCGGGTGCCGCGGCACGAACTCCGGCGTGAACGTCTCCACCTCGTTGACCGGCTTGAACGCGGTGTTGATCGCCCAGTACACCGGGAATGCCATGACCACCGCGAACAGCAGGCCGGCGGCGTTGGCCACCAGGCTTCCGGTGCGGCTGCGCCCGACGTGCGGATCGGCGGTGTTCCGGCGGCGCCGCGGCGGCCGGGCCGGCGGCGTACCGGGCCGGGAACGGTGCTGCGACACCCGCAGCGTGGGAGCGCCCATCAGTCAGCATCTCCGATCCTGAACATCTGCCGTACGTAGAACGCCATCAGGCCGAGCATGAGAATCACCGTGAGGATGGAGATCGCCGCTCCGGGGCTGTACTGGCTCTTGGCGAACGCCTCCTGGTAGGCGTAGATGGCGAGGTTGTAGTAGTCCAACTCGGGCTTGCTGCCGCGGATCACGTAGATCTGCGTGAAGATGCCCATGTCCCAGATCGCCGACAGCGTGGTCACGATGCCCACCAGCGGGCGCAGGATCGGGAACGTCACGCTGCGGAACACCGCCCACGGCCCCGCGCCGTCCATCACCGCCGCCTCGACGAGCTCCCGCGGTACCTGCGACAGGCCCGCGTACAAGCTGATCGCGATGAACGGGATGGCGCCCCAGACAACCAGGATGACGATTACGGTCCAGCCCTGGACCGGGTTCACCCACCAGCTGTGGTTCGTGTAGTCCACGCCCGGGATCTTGTCCAGCGCCCAGTTCAGCACGCCCCAGTCGGCGTCCACCAGCCAGCCGAAGACCTGGGTGGACACCAGTTGCGGCATCGACCAGACCAGCATCATGGCCACCGTCATCAGGATGCGTACCCACGGTGTGACCCGACGCATCAGCAACGCGACGGCCAGCCCCAGTCCGACCGACAGCAGTACGCAGACCGCGGCGACCACGACCGTGCGCACCACCACGGTCCAGAAGAAGCTGTCGCTGAGTACCGCCGTGTAGTTGCCCAGGCCGATCCAGCTCGGAGACTCGCCGGTGAACAGGTCTCGCTGGGTGAGGTGCTGGAAGGACAACATGATCATCTTGACGATCGGGTACGCCAGCAGAGCGGCGATCACGATCAGTGTGGGCAGTGCCAGCACGTACGGCGTGGCCTGCCGCCCCCGGCGGCGCCGGCCCGCGAGGGCGGACACCGGCATGTTCACGCGTCGATCGAGCGGCTCTCGGGTCGACGGTTCGACCGAGACCATCGGGTTACTCCCCTCGCCTGTCGGCCGGTTTCCGCCGCGGTGCCGCCCGGTGGCGGGCGGCACCGCGGCAGTGGGTCAGGAAGCGTTCAGCGCCGACGTGATCTGCTCGTCGGCCGCCTTCGCGGCGTCGTCCACCGACTTCTTGCCGGTCACGATGTCCACCAGGGCCTGCTGGAGAATGTTGCCCTTCTCCACGTCCGCCCAGGTCGGGGCGTTCGGGGTGAACCAGCTGCTCTTGGCCGCCGTGGCGCTGGCCTCGTTGCCGGCCACCGCGGCGGCCGCGTCGAGCAGGTTGGTGGCGTTGGGCAGGGCGCCCTTGGCCAGCAACGCCTGCTGCGAGCTGGTACTGGTGAAGTCCTTGATCCATTCGGCGGCCAGGCCCTGGTTCTTGCTCTTCTGGGCCACGCCGACGATGGAGCCGCCGAGGAAGCTGGGCAGAGACTTGCCGTCCGAGAAGCCGGGCAGCGGCACCGCCGCGACCTTGCCCTTCACCGCGGTGTCCACCATCGGCGAGTTCGGGTCGTTGGCGTCCTTGTGCTGCGACTGGACAGCGCCGAGTTCCCAGCCGTTGCCGTAGAGCATCGCGCTGTCGCCCTGGGCGAACACCGGGTCCTGGTCGCTTTCGTTCTTGGTGGGGTCACCCTTCGAGTACTGCTTGGCCAGGTCGGCCCACTTCTGCAGGCCGGCCTCCGCGGCCGGGTCCTCCAGCGTGCCCTTCCACTTGCCGTCGCTGCCCTTCTGCGCGATCTGCCCGCCCGAGCCGTAGACCCAGGACATGGCCGCGTACCAGTAGGCACCCGGCATGTAGAACGCGGAGAACTTCGGGTCCGAGGCATGCTGCGACTTCAGCTTCTGGGCGTCGGCGACCAGATCCTCGTACGTCTTCGGCGGCTGCAACCCGGCCGCGGAGAACATGTCGGTGCGGTAGATGAGCACCCGGGCACCGGCGTAGTACGGCACGCAGTAGAGCTTGCCGTCGGACTCGCACGGCGCGGACAGGCCGGTCAGCCAGTTCGCGCTGTTGTCGAAGCCGCTCTTCTTGGCGGTGATGTCGGCGAGGCCGCCGTTGAACACGTACTTGGCCGCCTCGGTGTTGCCCAGCTCGATGACGTCCGGGACGTCCTTGCCGGCCAGCGTCGCGTCCAGCTTGGTGAGATGGTTCGTCCACTGCTGGTACTCGATCGTGACGTTGGCGCCGGTGTCGGCCTTGAACTTGGCGTTCGCCGCGTCGACCACGCCCGGCCAGCCGGTCTGCGCGTCGACCATCAGCCAGACTTTGAGGGTCTTGCCCTTGCCATCCAGCGAATCGCTGGAGGACGCACTCTTGCCGCCACATGCCGCGGCGCCGAGCAGCGTCGCCGCGAGAGCCGCGGCGACCGCGATCCTTCGCCTCACGCTTCCTCCTCGGATAGCTACCTGGTGGTGAGAATCTGTCGGTTGTCAGGTGGTACTGGCCGCATCACGGCGGGCACGACGCCCGGCGGTGGTGCGGCGTCGACGGTCAGCGTCGACGTCTGTGGCGTTGCGCCTGTCGCGTTGCGCCTGTCGCGTTGCGCCGGTCGCACTGCGCCGGTGGCGCTGCATCCGTGCCGTTTGCGTCTGCGTCATCGCGTCCGCCCGGAGGGGAAGTCGGGTCACGTGCCGGCCTCCTTGCCGGCGCGGTGCGCGGCCACCGCCCGCGCGGTCAGCTGGAAGGCGGTGTGCGCGCGCTCGTGCAGGCGCTGCGCGACGGCGATGTAGAGCAGGTCGAGTACGACCAGTTGCGGGTGGCGGGCGGACAGCGCGTCGGGGCGAAACGGCGTTGCCTGCGCGGCGGTCAGCAGCACCAGGTCCGCGACCTCGGCCAGCGGCGAGCCGGGAAAGCTGGTCAGCGCGACCGTGGTGGCGCCGTGGCTGCCGGCTTCCGCGAGCACCTCGATGGTCTCCCGGGTCTGCCCGGTGTGCGAGACGCCGATCGCCACGTCGCCGACGCTCAGGTTGGCAACGCTGGCGAGCCCGTCGTGGATGTCCTTCCAGCACCAGGCGGGCACGCCGATGCGGTGCAGGCAGACCTGGAGTTCCGCGCCGACCAACGCGTTGCTGCTGGCGCCGTAGATGTCCACTCGGCGGGCGGCGGTGACCGCGTCCGCCGCCCAGGCGACCGCGCGCAGGTCGAGCAGGGACGCGGTGTCGTGCATGGCGCGGGTGTCCGCCGCCATGATCTGGCGCAGGACCCGTTCCAGTGGGTCGCCGGGCTGGATCTCCCGCCCGATGTCGACCGTCCAGCCGGCCGCGCGGGCCGCCCGCCCGGTCTCACCGGCGAGCCCGAGCCGCAGGTCTGCGTATCCCTCGAAGCCCAGCGCCCGGCAGAACCTGGTCACCGTCGCCGGCGACGTGCCGCTGCGCTCGGCCAACTCGACGATGGTGGCCCGGGTGGCCGCGATGGGATCGGCGAGCACCTGTTCGGCGACGCGCCGCAGGGCGCCGGTGAACTCGGGCAGCCCGGCCCGGAGCCGGACCAGTACGCCGTCGCCGGACGGTCGGGTATCGATCGCGGCGCCCCGTACCGCGGTCGGCATCACCTCGTCCATCGACGACCCTTCAGGAAAGATTGTTTACGGTAAGTGATAAGAATTCTTACTGGTCGATCCGGTGTCAAGGAAAACTGCAAGGTTTCCGAACTGTTATCTGCGGACGCCCGTACATACCGCGATCGATGCGGACGCAAGGGGCGGGGCGGCCGGCGCTCCATCCCCGCTCGATCGCGGGCCCGGGTGATCGGCTTTGGCCCGCGCCGGCCGTAGCCTCGGACCCAGTGACTCGGCATCCGCCGGGACAACCCCTCGGAGGAGCGGCATGCGCATGTCCCGGGACCGGCTGGCGATCGCCGCGGCGTTCGGAATCCACGGTGCGGTCGGCGGAGGTCTGGCCGCGCGGATGCCGGCCGTCGCCGGGAACCTGCACCTCTCGCCGGGGATGCTGGGCGTCGCCCTGCTCATGCCGGCGGTGGGCGGGGTGGCCACCATGCCGTTCACCGGGTGGGTCATCCACCGGCTGGGGGTACGGTCGGCGACCCGCGCGCTGCTCACCCTGTGGGCCGCGTCGCTGGTCCTGCCCGCCGTCGCGACCGGGCTGTGGGGCCTGGCCGCCGGGTTCCTCGTCTACGGCGCCGCCGCGGCCTCGGCGGACGTCGCCATCAACGCGCAGGCGGTCGCGATCGAGGCCCGGGTCGGCCGGCCCATCCTGTCCGGGCTGCACGGGCTGTGGAGCGTCGGCAGCTTCATCGGATCCGGCATCGGCGCGCTCGCGGCGCTGGCCGGGATCGGGTACCGGCCGCACCTGGTGGTCGTCGCGGCGGTTCTGGCGGCGCTCGCCGTACTCGCCGGCAACGCGCTACCCGGCGACCGGCGGTCGGACGCGCGAGCCGACGTACCCCCGCCGAGGCGGTTCTCCCTGCCGACCGGGACGATCCTGCTGCTCGGTCTCGTCGCGTTCTGCGCCGGGTTCGCCGAAGCCTCCGGCATCAACTGGTCGGCCATCTACCTCAACCGGGTCGCCGGAGCGAGCCAGGCCGTGGCGGCCACCGCGTACAGCGGGTTCGCCGGTGTCATGGCCGCCATGCGGCTGTGCGGCGACCGGGTCATCCGCGCGCTCGGGCCGGTGCTCACCGTCCGCGCCAGCGGCCTGATCGGCGTCGCCGGCGGGGTGCTGATCGTCACCGGGCGCGGCACGGTCACCGCGTTCTGCGGCTTCGCGCTGCTCGGCATCGGGATCGCGACGGCCATCCCGCTCGCCTTCGCGACCGCCGGCCGGATCGGGCCGCATCCCGGGCAGGCCATCGCCGGCGTGGCTACCGTCTCCTACGCGGCCAACCTGATCGGCCCCGCCGCGATCGGCGGGATCGCCGACGCCGTGTCGCTGCCGGCCGCGTTCACCATCGTGGCCGCGCTGCCCGCGTTCATCGCGCTGGGCGGCGGGCTGATGCGCCCGAAGGCGCCGGCGACGCCGGGCGTCACCGCGACAGCGCCGAACCAGCCGGCGCCGAGCCAGCCGGTCCCACCCACCTGACCTCGCCGTTTTGGTAGACCGGGGTGGGCGCGAGCCCGGCGGCCGTGGCGACGGCGGCCGATGCCCGGTGATCCGGATGGATGTGCGCGACGACGGTACGCACGGGCAGCCCGGTGAGCCACCCGACCAGTGCGCGGGCCGCCTCGGTGGCGATGCCGCGACGCTGCCATCCGGTGCCGACGACCCAGGCGATCTCGGCGGTACGACAGTCCGGGGTACCCGTGATGGTCGCCTGGACCGTACCCACCAGACGGTCCTCGTCGCGCAGCCGAACCGCCCAGTTGCACCAGGAGACGGCCGGATCGGGCGAACCGGCCACCCACCGTTCGTAGCGGGCGCGCAGAGTCCGCGGGTCGGCCGGTTCGCCGCCGATGAACGTGTGCAGTGCCGGATCGGACAGCGCCACGGCCAGTTCCTCGGCGTGCTCCACCCTCAGCGGCAGCAGGGTCAGCCGGTCGGTACGGATGAGTTGGGGCTCGATCGGGTCCATTCCGGCCCAGGTTAGAGCACGGTCAGCGGGGTGTGGCCCGGCGGTTGTCCGCGGCCTGTGACGACGGGGCCTGTGCCGACACCAGTTCGGCCAGCCGGCGCTCCACCCGCTCGGCGATGGCAAGCAGCCGCGGCTCGCGCACGGCGTGTGCCCTGGCCTGCGGCGATCCGGCGCCGTGGCGGGCCAGAGCCTCCGCGAGCCGCTGGCGGATGGGCAGCCGTTGCCCCTGCGGCCCGACGGTCTGGTCGGCGTACGCCAGGGCGTCCGTCACCAGGGACCGCTCGTCCGGGTACGAGTTCAGCTGCTCGCCCAGTCCCCGCACGGCGGCCACCGGCTCGGCGCCGGAGTGGTGAGCGACCAGCGCGACGATGCGCCGCGGCCAACCGTGCCGGTCCAGGTACCGCGCGCCGTCCAGCGGGTGGAACCCGGTGTCCAGGGCGGCCGGGCTATACCCGATGTCGTGCAGCCACGCCGCCACCACGAGAGCGTCCCGCTCCCCCGGCTCGACCGTGGCGGAGAGCTCTTCGGCGCGGTGGGCGACCCCGATGGTGTGCCGCCACCGGTCACCGCACCCGCCCAGCAACTCCTCCGCCAGCGCCTGCGCCACGCGGACCCTCGAATTCTCAAGGATTGTCGCCACGCCACCGACGCTAGGGCGCCCCCAGTTGCGCGGCCAAGGGCCAGAAACACCATCGCGGCCGTGTTCACACAAAGTTCATCGCGGTCGCCCGCTCGCCCGCGGCAATCACGATAAGTGCCGCAGAGAACACCAGACGGGTACGCAACGGCTGCCGCTCGCCCCGCTGGGTACTCATCGTGACCATCCCGAAGCCCGCCGAGTCTGGTACCGGATCGGTACCGGGCCGTAGCGTAGAGCCTGGTGGCAGACCTCTGGCCGAGCGAGCCGGGATCCAGGGGCGTCCGGCAAGGCTGAGGTTTGCCCGGATACCGGTGTTGTATCCGGGCGAGCCGACAACGCCGCCGGTCGCCGCCTGGGCGCGGCGCAGCCGGTCAGCTGGGTCTGTCAGCAGGCTCTTCAAGCCGGCACGAACCCCTCGAATCGGAGGCAGCGATGGTGGCCCCCACCGTCAGCTCCCGTACCTTCGCGCACAGCGTCGTCATCGCGCTGCGCGGCCACATCGACGAAACCGCGAGCCACCAGCTGCGCCGCGAGCTGATCAACGCTCTCATGCGGCAGCGGCGCCCCCGCATCGTGGTCGACTTCGCGCGGGTCACCAGCATCGACCCGACGGCGGTGGGTGCGCTCATCGCGGCTCACGAGGCGGCCCCGGACATGAAGCTCACCCTGACGCTGCGCAACCCCGGCCGGGGCATCGCGGCCGAGCTGGCCGATCACGGCCTGCTCGCCTGAGCTGCTCCCCCGCCCGGTGCCGTAGCGCCGGGCCGCGCTGGCCGGCGCCCCCGTGCTGGCCGGTGCGCCTGCCGGCGCGCCGTACCATCGACGGGTGACGCCCGCGACCGACAGCCCCTGGCAGGCGGGCCGGCTCACCCCGGGCCGGCGGCCACAGGTGATGTTCGGGCGGATGTACGAGGATCACGCCGTCGAACTCGACCTGTTCCCGCCCGGAAGCCGGGCGTTGGTCATCGCGTCGGCCGGCGACACCGCCGCCGCCCTGGCCCGGGCCGGCCACCGGGTGACCGCCGTGGACATCAGCGCGACCCAGCTCGGGTACGCCCGTGACCGGCTCGCCGGTGGGCCGACCCTGACCGGTACCGCCGAACGGCTCATGCGAATCGGCCGCGCCGCCGCGGCCGCGGTGCCGGCCTGGCGCCCGCCCGCGATGACCAGGTTTCTGGAGCTGACCGACCCGGTCGAGCAGGCCCGATGGTGGCGACAAGAGCTGGACCGGCCGATGCTGCGCGCCCTGATGGCCGCCGGCCTGCGACCCGCCGGGCCGTTGGCCGGCATCCTGCGACCCGGCCTGCGCGACGTGATCCCGTCGCGGTTCGACGTGGTCTTCCGCCGCCGGATAGCGGCCTGCGTCGCCCGGTACCCGAACGCGACGAACCCCTGGGCGTGGCGCCTGCTGCTGGGCCGCGAGCGCCCGGGTGGCACGGGGTCGGATGACACGGGGCCGGGTGACACAGGGCCGGGTGACACGGCGCCTTATGACGCGGGGCCGGGGCCGGTGACCGGGATCGAGTGGGTGCACGCCGACGTCGTCGAGCATCTGCGGCAGGTTCCGGCCGGCCGGTACGACGCGGTGAGCCTGTCCAACGTGCTCGATGGGCCGTCGCCGGCATTCGCCGCCGGGATGCGCGAGGCACTGCGCCACGCGGTGCGTCCGGGCGGGCCGGTCATCCTGCGGTCCTTCCACGACCGGTCGCCGCTGCCCGGCCGCCCGCTCGGCGACCGGTGCCCGCTGTGGGGTGCGGTCGTCGCCGTCGAAACCTGACCTGCGCCTCCGGCAAATCGAAGCCCTCCGGCGCGATCGGCTAACGGAATCCTACCGGAACCGGTGATCGCGCCACCGAGCGACGAGATCGCGCTCGGCCCGCCCGCGTACGCCATCAGCAGCGGAGATCGCCGCACCTTGCCTACCGGAAGAATTCCGATAACATCGATGCCTATGATTGCCTTTCCCAGCGGTCGCGGGTGCCTCACCGCGCCCGTCGAGCGAACGGCGGACCTGGCCCAGCCGTGAGGGAGGTCGGACATGAGAGTTCGGCGGATCGCGGTCGTCGCGGCGACGGCCGTGGTGCGCGCGATGGCCGTGGCGATCAACGGGTGGACGGTGCGCTGGACATTCCCCAATGGACAGACGAACAGCCAGCTCTGGAACGGTTCCTACGCCTCCAGCGGTGCCAGCGTCACGGTACGGAACGTGTCCTACAACGGCACCGTACCCGCCGGCGGCACCACCACGTTCGGGTTCCTGGGCAACTGGAACGGCAGCAACGCCACGCCCACGTCGCTGGCCTGTTCCAGTCCCTGAACCCGCATCCGCCGGCCCGATCCGGGCGGGCCGGGGCGCGGTGAGGCCGGGGCACTCGTGGTGCCCCGGCCTCACTCGTTCGTTCCTCGCGGCGTTTCGGGGGTGCCGGTCCGCCGGGAAAGTGATTCATGGCTCAACCGCCGAACGTGGAATTCGCCCGCATTCGGGTCGACGATCGAGGAATCAGTCCGTACCCCGGGAGGCACCAGGATGGCCGACGCGCTCGACGACCTCGGGTTCACGCTGCCGGTCCTCGCCGCTCCGATGGCCGGCGGGCCCGGCACTCCGGCGTTGGCGCTCGCGGCCGCCCGCGCCGGTGGGTTCGGGTTCGTGGCGGCCGGGTACGCGACGTTGGAGACGGCAGCCGCCCAGATCGCCGCCGTACGGTCCGAGGGCGTACCGTTCGGCGTCAATCTGTTTGCCCCCAACCCGTTGCCCGTCGAGGCACCGGCGTTCCGGCGGTACGCGCGGGCCATCCAGGTCGAGGCCGACCGCTACGGTCTCTCGCTGGCCGGCGCCGAGCCGGTCGAGGATGACGACCACTGGCGCGCCAAGGTGGACCTGCTGCTCACCGATCCCGTGCCGCTCGTCAGCTTCACCTTCG
The DNA here is from genome assembly GCF_016862975.1 of Rugosimonospora africana. Lineage (GTDB taxonomy): Bacteria > Actinomycetota > Actinomycetes > Mycobacteriales > Micromonosporaceae > Rugosimonospora > Rugosimonospora africana. Next base: position 78,658 of record NZ_BONZ01000023.1, on the reverse strand, counting down.
GCATCCCCGAGCCCGAGGTGGTCGCCGCTTTCCGCCGGGCCGGGACGGTCGTGGCGCAGACCGTCACGTCGGTCGAGGAAGCCCGGTCCGCCGCGGACGCCGGCGCGAACGTACTCGTCGTCCAGTCCAGCACTGCGGGCGGCCACTGGGGCACGCTCACCCCGGCCGCGCCGCCACCCCAGGTGCCGCTGACAGACCTTGTCGCTCAGATTCGCGAGGCGGTCCCGCTGCCGCTGATCGCCGCCGGCGGCCTCGCCACTCCGGCCGCCGTCGCCGCCGCCGTCCGCGCCGGCGCACGGGCCGCAATGGTGGGTACCGTCCTGTTGCTTAGCGACGAGAGCGGGGCGTCCGCGACGCACCGGACCGCCCTGGCGACCGCATCCCGGGGAGCGCAGCCGGAGCCGGGTTGTGGCGGAGGCGAGCACCCCCAACGTGGATCAGGGGGAGCGCAGCCCGGCTCCCCATGTGCTTCAGACGGCGGCACGGTCCTGACCCGCGCCTTCACCGGACGGCCGGCGCGGGGACTGCGCAACCGGTTCATCGAACGGTACGGCGACCTCGCACCGATCGGCTACCCGGCGCTGCACCACCTCACCAGCCCGTTGCGCAAGGCCGCCGCCGCGGCCGGCGACCCGGAGCTGGTCAACCTCTGGGCCGGAACCGGGTACCGTCACGCCACAGCCGAACCCGCCGCGCGGATACTGGCCCGCCTCGCCTCGGACCTGTGAGCGCCGGCCCTCGCCGCCAGCGATAGAACGTGTGCCGCCGGTCCGCTGCGCCGGCGTAGCCACGCGGCGCAGACCTCGGGATCGCGGATACGGATCTGGCACCGCGTACCGGTGACCTCCTGGCGGCCGGCCCGTTACCAGTACCCGAACGCCTGGCGTTCACCCCGGCGGCGACAAGGGTTTCAACCGAGATTCACACCTGCTTCACGCAGCGACCGGGACGGGTGCCATCAACGCTGCACAGGCTCAAGCCGCACATCGCTCCGTCAACGAGAGGAACTCGATGAGCGACACCTCGGCAACCTCCGGCGACTCGGCAGGCGTGACCCGCCGCCGGCTGCTCGGCTCCGCCGCCGCGGCTGGCGGTGCGACGGCTGCGTCGCTGGCGCTGCCTGTCAACGTCCGCAAGGCTCTGGCCTCACCGCCGAAAAAGCGCGGCAGCCTGAAGGACATCGAACACGTGGTCATGCTGATGCAGGAGAACCGGAGCTTCGACCACTACTTCGGTACGCTGTCCGGCGTCCGCGGCTTCAGCGACCCGCACGCCATCCGGCTTCCGAACGGTCGTCCGGTGTACTACCAGCCCGACCCGGCCAACCCGGACGGATACCTTCTCCCGTACCGGCTCAACACCCGGATCAGTGCTGCCCAGGCCATCCCGTCCACCAGTCATGAGTGGGCCGTGCAGCACGCCGCGTGGAACGGCGGCAAGATGGACAACTGGGTGCCCGCGCACATGGCCGCCGACGGCGACAATGGGCCGTACATCATGGGGTACCTGACCCGGGAGGACATCCCGTTCCAGTACGCCCTCGCCGACGCGTTCACGATCTGCGACGCGTACCACTGCTCGGTCCTCGGCCCGACCGGCCCGAACCGGCACATGTGGATGGCCGGCACCATCGATCCGAACGGCGTCGCCGGCGGGCCGTCGCTGACCACCAGCGCTCCCAACGGCCAGTACTCCTTCAAGACCTACCCCGAGCGGCTGTCCGAGGCCGGCGTCAGCTGGAAGATCTACCACCAGCCCGGCGGTACCACCGGCCTGGCGTCCATCCAGCACATCGCCCAGTACTTCAACGCGCAGCCCGGCACGCCCCTGTACGACCAGGGCATGGCGACCACCCCGATCGGCCAGTTCGAGTACGACGCCCTCAACGACAAGCTACCCACGGTCAGCTGGTTGCTACCCCCGTCGAACATGGACGAGCACCCGGCCAACCTGCCCGCGGCCGGCGCCAGCTTCGTGGCCAGCAAAGTCGACGCGATCGCGGCCAACCCGGATGTCTGGGCCAAGACCGTGTTCATCCTGTCGTACGACGAGAACGACGGCCTGTTCGACCACGTCCTGCCGCCGACTCCGAAGCCCGGCACGCCGGACGAGTTCGTGTTCAAGACCTCGGTGACCGGGGTGGACGGCGGTGGGCTGCCGACCGGGCTCGGGTTCCGGGTGCCGTGCGTCATCGTCTCGCCCTGGACGGTCGGCGGCTGGGTCGCCACGGAACTGTTCGACCACACATCGCAGCTGCGTTTCCTGGAGCGCATCACCGGCGTGATGGAAACGAACATCACCGACTGGCGGCGCCGGACGGTGGGCGACCTCACCTCGGCGTTCCGGTTCAACGACGCGACCCCGCAGGCGCCGGCGCTGCCGGACACCACCGGCCAGTACAACCTGGCCCAGTACGAGGTGGCGAAGCTGCCGCTGCCCACCGTACCGACCACTGAGCAGAGCATGCCGCGGCAGGAGCCGGGGCACCGCAAGCAGGTGAAGTAACACCGACCGTCGGGTGGTGGGCCGGGCGACCGGCCCACCACCGGCGGCCCCAGACCCTCCAGTCTCAGGCCCTCCAGTCTCAGGCCCTCCGGTCTCAGGCCCTCCGGTCTCAGACCCTCCGTGGGGGCCGGGCCCCGACCTACGCGCCGACAGCGTCCATGAGAGCCAGGTCGAGCCCGCGCACCGCCCGGTACACCATGGACTCGCACAGCGCCGCCGCGTCGTCCAGGTCGACCCCGGGGTGCGCGACGGCCTCCCGGACGCACCAGCGCAGCATGCCGACGATCATCGCGGCCACGATGCGCGGGCCCGGCCCGGCCGGACGGCCCGACACGTCCGCCACGAGTTCGGCGATGCGGTCGATGCGCTCGTTCGTCGCGCGTTCGATGACCGCCGCCGCGGCGGCGTGGCGTTCCCCCTCGAAGGTGAGCTTGAAGCCGTCCGGGCGTTCCTTGACGAAATCGAAGTAGGCCGCCGTCCAGCGGTGCAGGCGTTCGTGGAACGGCTCGTCGGTCCCACCCGCGTACGCGACGGTCACCCGGGCGTTCAACAGTTCGTGCTCGCGCCGCACGGCCGCCGCGAACAGCTTCTCCTTCGGGCCGAACCGCGCGTACAGGGTCGGCTTCGTGGTGCCCGCCCGCGCCGCGATGACGTCCATGTTGGCCCGGCTGAACCCCTCGGCCGCGAACACGACGCAGGCCGCGTCCAGCATCGTGCCGTCGTCGTGCCGGTAGCGGGCTGGGGGTGCCTCGGACACGGCCGGGGTCGTCTCGGGTTCGGCCGGCGGTGTCTCGGGTTCGGCTGGCGGACTCACGATGCGATCGTAGGCGAGCGCCGGTTCTTGAACCCCCGCCCGACGGCCCGCCACTTGACGGGCCGCCACTCGACGGCCGCGCGCTTGACAGCCCGCGAGCGGGGCTGAAGTATCCAAGGTAGTCGACTTTACTCATGCGTAAAGTCGACCGCAGCGTGTCCTCCGCCTCTCCCCCGAACCGAGGGCAACCCACCGAACCGAGGCCCACCGAACCGAGGCCCATCGAACCGAGGCCCATCGAACCGAGGCCAACCCCAGCGGGCAGCGGCCTGCCGGCCGCTTCGACGTTCAAGGAGGAACAGTCCGTGTCCCCTCGAAGAATCCGTCGTCACACCCGGCTGCTCGCGCCGGGCATCGTCGCGGTCGTCGCGGCGCTCGCCATCCCGGCGGCCGCGCCCGCCTCCGCCGATCCGGCACGACCCTCGTCCCGCGGCAACCCGGCCGCCGGCAACCATGACGGCACACCGACCACCACGAATCCCGGCGCCGGCCCGGCATCCATCAGCGGGCCGATCCCGTCCAAGGCCCGGCCCGGCGACCCGAGCCACGACTACGTCTTCTACTCCACGCCGTACGACCTGAACCGCGCCGGCTACGAGGAACAGGAATTCTTCATCACCGGTACGGCGACCCGCTACCCGTCCAACCCGACGGCCGATCAGCAGCGGCAGAACGCGACGCCCATCGGCACGACGACGTACACCACCCGGATCGTGGTGCGCCGGCCGGTCAACCCGCGCAAGTCTGCCGGGATCGCCGTGGTGGACTGGCAGAACGTCACCGCGGGCCACGACATCGACACCGAGTGGGGCACCAGCGGCGACTACTTCGTCAGGCACGGTTGGACGTGGATCGGCGCCTCGGTCCAGGCGGTCGGGGTCAACGGTGCCCCGTCGGGCCCGACATCGGGGCAGGGGCTGAAGGAGTGGAGTCCGCAACGGTACGGCTCGCTGGACGTGACCGCCGGCGGCACTGTCCTGGACGACTCGCAGTCGTTTGACATCTACACCCAGATCGGCGAACTGGCGAAGGGCACCGACCATCGCGATCCACTCGCCGACCTGCGCATCCGCGACGTGTACGCCGGTGGCGCCTCGCAGTCGGGCCGATTCCTGGGCATCTACTACAACACCGTCCAGCCGTTGTACCACGTCTACGACGGCTTCCTGTTCGCGCTGTCGGACAGCTCGCTCCCGCCGCGAGCCGGAGTCGGAACCAAGGCAATCCGTGTCTTCACGGAGAACGACATCTACCGCGGCTCGGGAGTGCCCAGCCAGACCGTTCCCGACTCATCGACGCTGCGTACCTGGGAAATCGCCGGAGCATCGCACGTACCGGCATACGCGGTCAGCACCGACGCGCGGGACTTCCGGGCGACACTCGGCGGCATCCAGACCCGCGAGTTCGGCCCGGCCGCGCCGTTCGACTGCGTCAACCCGGGGCCGAGCCAAGTCGCGTCGTGGACGGTGTTCCACGCCGCGTACGCCGCGCTCGACCGGTGGGTACGCGGCGGCACCCCGCCGAGGACCGCACCGCCCCTGGCCATCATCGATCCGGGACCGCCGGCGAACCTGGCGCGCGACGTCAACGGCCTGGCACAGGGCGGCATCCGGTTGCCGGACGTCACCGTCCCGGTCGGGCTCAACGACGGCATCAACGCGCCGGCGAGCCTGGACAACCCGCTGAGCAGTTTCTGCGTGCTCTACGGGACGCACCGGGACTTCACCCCGGACCAGCTGGCCCTGCTGTACACCGGCGACCGCGACTACCGGCAACTGGTCGCCGACGACGTACGGCTGCTCGAGGACCAGGGCTACGTGCTGCCGGAGGACGGCCACGCGTTCACCGATCAGGCACGCCACACACACGTGTGACGCCCCCGGCCCAATCGGCTGAGACTCAGCCCGGCCCGGCTTCCGGCGCCATCGGGAGCCGGGCCGGTTCCCGCTTCCTCACCGAAATCTCTTTCCGATAGCTATCGGAAGTTTTTCGATACATTCGAGGCGCGAGCGCCGTGCCGGCACGGCACGGACCGCCTCTCCCGGCCGCTGCCGAGCGCGGTGGTGCCGGGGGTACGGCGCCGGTCCGCTTCCCCGATCCCGGGCGGTGACCAGGGATCGCCGGGTTTCGAGCACCAACGGTACCGGGCCCACGACCGTCCGGCGCATCGCATCTTGCGTACCGAAAAGATTCGGTCGATACTGGCGAATGTTTCAATCCGTTGGCGGTCCAGGGTCGACGGCGGCGCGTGGAGGGCAACCACGGAAGCCGCCGGTTCGGGCGTCGCATCCGGACGGATCGTCATCACCAGCGCCTCACCGAGCGGGCGGCTCGGCCGTTTCCGGCCATCCGCCCGGCGGCATCGCTTCGCGGGGCATTCCGGACGCGGGAGCGCGCTGCGGCCCACCGCAGTCGTGTCACGCGGCGCCGACACGCCGCCCGCCGCACCGGCGGTCCCGCGCGGTGCCATCCAATACGAAAGGACACCCATGAGGAGAACCCTGAAGGCCCTGGCAGCGGCGGCGATCCTGCCCATCGTCGCCACCGCTGTGCTGCTGGGCGCCAGGCCGGCCGCGGCGGCCTCGCTGACTCAGGTCACCGGCTTCGGCAACAACCCCAGCAATCTCAACATGTACATCTACGTACCGAACAACGTCGCCGCCCGTCCGGCGTTGCTGGTCGCCATCCACTACTGCACCGGTACCGCCTCGGCGCTCTACAGCGGCTACTTCCACGACTACGTCACCGCCGCGGATCAGTACGGGTACATCATCGTGTTCCCCGAGGCGACCCGCAGTGGGCAGTGCTTCGACGTGTACTCGCCACAGGCGCTCACCCGTGGCGGCGGCAGCGACCCGGTCGGCATCATGTCGATGGTCAACTACACCAAGCAGCACTACAACGTCGACCCCAACCGGGTGTTCGTCAGCGGCGTCTCGTCCGGCGCCATGATGACCGACGTGATGGCCGCCGAGTACCCGGATGTGTTCAAGGCCGGTTCGGCGTTCATGGGAGTACCGGCCGGATGCTTCGCGACCGGCAGCAGCACCAACACCTGGAACAGCCAGTGCTCCGGCGGGCAGATCACCAAGACCGCCCAGCAGTGGGGCGACCTGGCCCGCTCGATGTACTCCGGCTACAGCGGCTCGTACCCGCGGATGCAACTGTGGCACGGCACCGCGGACACCACGCTGAACTACACCAACTTCGGCGAGGAGATCAAGCAGTGGACCAACCTCAACGGGGTCAGCCAGACACCCGTGTCCACTGACTCGCCGCAGTCCGGCTGGACCCGCACCCGGTACGGCAACAACGGCACCATGGCACCGGTCGAGGGCATCAGCGTCTCCGGCGCCGGACACGAACTGCCGCGCAGCGGCATGGTCGCGTACGCCATCAGCTTCCTCGGCCTCAACAGCACCGGTGGCGGCGGCCCGACCACACCTCCGACCTCAAGCTCGCCCACCACGCGGCCGACGACTCCGCCGCCGACCTCCCCGCCGCCGACCTCCTCCGGCCCCACCCCACCGGCCGGCGGCTGCACCGCCACCTACGCCGTCGTGAACCAGTGGCAGGGCGGCTTCCAGGCCAACGTGACCGTCACGAACGGCTCCGCTCCCCGCAGTTCGTGGCAGGTGTCCTGGACGTTCGCCAACGGTCAGACCATCACTCAGTTGTGGAACGCGAGCTACACCCAGAGCGGGTCGAGCGTGACCGCCCGCAATGTCAGTTACAACGGCACCCTGGGCGCCAACGCCAGCACCAGCTTCGGGTTCACCGGAAACTGGAACGGCAGCAACGGCACCCCGACGCTGACCTGCCAGTGACACGACCCACCAGTGACACGATCCGCCAGTGACACCGCACCGGGTCCGGCACCGCGCCGGACCCGGTCGGTCCGCGCCCGGCGTTGCCACCCAGTGACCGGCGGCAGGTCATCGCGCGGGCGTCACGCCGCGCTGGCCGCCTCGGCATACACCCGGCCCGCCTCAACCCGCCGCAGGCCCCGCCGGATGATGTGCGGGTAAACCACGCCGGCGGCCGCGAAGATGGCCGCGATCCCGATCCAGCCCGGTACGCCCGACCCGACGACCAGCGCGGTCAGCAACGGCGGCGCGGCCATGTTCCCGATCTGCCGACCGGTCTGGTACGCCCCCTGATACTGCCCCTGAGCCCAGTCCGGAGCCAGGCCGAACACGACCGCGAACGAGCCGCTCGACAGCCACAGCTCGCCGAGTACGTGCACCGCCGCCGCCAACAGCACCAGGACACCGACGAGCCACGACGACCGGCCGGCGGTCAGTCCGAAGAGGACACACGACGCCGCCACGAGGAACGCGCCGCGCCGGCTCACCGGAATCGCGTCGGCGGCGCCGTGGGTACCGCGTGACACCCACACCTGCATCGTCACGCAGCCGATCGTGTTGACCAGCAACGCGGCCGTGACGAGGGTGGTCGGCGCGTGGGTGTACCCGACGAGCCACAGCGGCAGCGCCAGGCTCAGAATCCCGTTGAGCAGAGCCATCACCAGCCCGTCGACCAACGCGAACGCGAGAAACGGCCGGTCCCGCAGTGTCACCATCCGGGGTCCGCCCACCGGGGCGTCGGGCGGGGCGGTCCGGTTCGCGCGGGTCACGATGAACGCCGCGACGAGGTAGGTCACCGAGTTGAGAAGCAGTACGGCCAGGTAACCGGCGCGGCTGTCCAACAGCAGCGGTACCCCACCGGCGAGGGTACCGAGGGCGATGCCGCCGTTGTTCGCCGAGCGGACGAAGGCTCTGGTGCGCACCCGTTGGTCCGGCGGCACGGCCGCCGCGATCATCGCGCTGTTCGACGCCTTGGCCGTCGCGTCGCCGACCGCGATCAGGCACGCGAGCGGGATGAAGGACCACAGGTCGCGGACGAGCGTGAGCGCGGTGAAGCTGGCCGCGGACGTGAGCAGGGCGGCCACCTGGAGACCGCGCGGACCGACCCGGTCCACCAGGTAGCCCATCGGCGTGGTCAGCACGATGCCCGCGAGAGCGGCGGTGCTCAGCCCGATCGCCACCTGGGCCGGGCTGAGCCCGACGGAGTGGGTGAGGAAGAGCGCGCTGGTCGTGAGGTAGGCACCGTTGCCGAACGTGTTCACCAGGGTGGCGATCACGAGGATGCGTGGGGTTCCACGGGCCGGCATCAGAGTCGCGATCATGCCCTCGATCTAACAATACGTACGTACGGTTTGCAAGACCGGCGGCGGCACCGTGACGAGGGCGACCGATGGCGGGGGCTTCCGGTGGCAGGGCTACCGCGGGGCTACCGACGGCGAGGGCCACCGGCAGGGGCTACCAGCGGCGGGAGCTACCGGCGAGGGCTACCGGCGCAGCGACCGGGTCTGCAGTGGGCGGCCACGCCAGGACAACACGTTGGCGACCGCGATCCCGACCAGCACGAGCGCCGTGACCGCGCCGGCGACCAGCGGAGTCGTGTGGAGCAGCGCTGGGGACAACACCGCCAGCACCAGCGGACCGATCCGCCGGGACCACGAGACCCGACCGAAGACGACGTGTTCCAGCAGGGCGCGCCCGGCCAGGAACAGGACCGGGCCGCCGAGGAGGGCGGTGAGCCAGGCCGGTCGCATGTGCGAGGTCGAGTGGCTGATCACCAGGTCGTCGCCGACGGTCGTGGTCACGATGCCGGCGATCATGATCAGGTGGGCGTATCCGGACGTACGGACGGTGTGCCCCGGCCGCTGGGACGCCTCGACCTCGGTGGCCAGCATCCCGCCCGCCCGGTAGATGTAGATGCGCCAGAGCGCCACGGTGGCCACGAACGCCACGATGAATCCCGCCGTCGCATGCGCCGGCAACCCGCCCGAGCTGTACTCCCCGCCGATCACCAGGATCGAGTCGCCGAGCGCGATGATCAGCAGTTGTCGCTGCCGTTCCGAGGTGTACTCGCTGGTGACCGGCACCTCGGAGGGCGGCACCCGGCCGTACCGCGGCACCGGGAACCCGGCGTGCGTGACCACCAGTTCCAGGCCGGCGGCGACCGCCCAGAGCGCGACGCGCGCCACGCCGGTCGCCGCGAAGGCGCCGGCGACCCACGCGGCGGCGAACACGCACCCCCAGCCCAGCCGCCGCAGCGCGTGCGGGAACCGGACTGCGAGGAGGAACGCCGGGCCGCCGAGGCTGATCATGACGTACAGCGAGGCGAACAGTTGGCCCCGGTCGAGGTACGCGCCGGGAATCGCCACCGCGATGCCGAGGCTGGCGAGCATCAGCACGATGACCACGATCTGGACGCTCTGGTGATCGGGCCGGAACCGCGCGGTCACCAGCGAGGTGAACCGCCAGATGAACCAGACCGGCAGCAGGAGGATCAGCGTCCGGAGGGCGCCGGCCCAGTTCAGGTTCCGCAGCAGCTCGGAGGACAGCCGGGTGAGCGTGAAGACGAAGGCCAGGTCGAAGAACAGTTCCAGAAAGCTGGCCTGCCGCACCTGTTCGGGAGCCCGCATCAGCGGGGATGCGTCCTCCGACATGATCCGATCCGTTCCGACGAGCGCGGCCCTTCCTAGGCAGTCGTAACACGCGACGGGCCGCTGTCCCCCGCGGTCGGCCGATCCTCCTGCGGAGAAGGGCCTCCTCCTGCCGTAAATGGAGTCCTGCTGCTGGTCGCGGACGGCGCGACGAGCCGCGAGGTGGCCGCGCGCCTGTTCCTGAGCCCGCGTACGGTCGACCACCACCTGCGCAACATCTTCACCCGGTTGGGGGTGCGCTCGCCTACCGAGCTGGTGAGGCTGCTGGCCTGACGCCGGACGGTGTACCGTCCCGGCCGACCCGCGACGGCCACCAGACGGACTCGCCGATGGCCAGCAGCCCCGCGGGTACGAGCACGGTACGTACCAGCAGCGTGTCGAGCAGGACGCCGACCGCGATCGCGATTCCGACCTCGGCCACCGGTACCAACGGCAGCCGGGCGAGGGCCGCGAACGTGGCGGCGAGGACAACGCCCGCGGCGGTGATCACGCCTCCGGTGACGCTGAGCCCGCGCAGGGTGCCCTCCCGGATGCCGGCCCGCCGACCCACCTCACGGATGCGGGCGACCAGGAAGATGTTGTAGTCGACCCCGAGCGCGACGAGGAAGACGAAGATGTAGAGCGGAAGCTGCGCCTCGATGCCGGAGAAACCGAGGGCGCGCCACAGCAGGCTGGACAGCCCGAGCGAGGCCGCGAAGCTGAGCGCCGTCGTGACCACGAGGATGAGCGGCGCGACGATCGCCCGCAGCAGTACCGAGACGATGACGAGAATGACCGCCAGGATGAGCGGGATGAGCACGATCGCGTCGCGGTGGGCGGCCCGGTCGGTGTCGTACTGGACCGCGGGGCCGCCGCCGATCAGCGAGCCGGGCGCGACGCGTTCCAACCGGTGGCGCAGGTCCGCGATGGTCGCGTACCCGCTGGCGCCGTACGGCGGGACGGACATGACGACGGTGTAGCCGGAGTACCCGCCGACCGGACTGGTAGGCGATACCGACGCGACGTGCGCGGTGGCCGCGGCCGCTGCGGCCGCCGTACCGGCCTCGCCGGGCGGTGCCAGCAGGAGCAGCGGCGCGGTGGCTCCCGGCGGGAAGTGCCCGGCGAGCATCCGCGCCCCGGTCACGCTGCCCGGGTGGCCCTTCACCGCGGCTACCGGATCGTTGTCGGTGTGCAGGGTGGCCAGTCCCACGCAGGCCACCCCGAGCAGGGCGAGCGCGGCGCCGGCGACCGGCAGCGGGCGCCGGGCCACCCGGCGACCGACGGCCGCCCAGATCCGGGACTCGTCCCGGCCAGCCGCGGCCCGGCGCGGTACCGAGGGCCAGAATCCCGGACGCCCGACGACGAGCAGTACCGCGGGCAGCAGGGTGACCTGGGCGAGCAGTGCCGAGACGACGGACACCGCGGCGACCGGGCCGAGACCGCGCAGCGCGGCGGACTGCGCCGCCAGCAGGCAGAGCATGGCGGCCACGACTGTCGCGGCGGACGCGCCCACGACGGGCAGCGTGCGGCGCAGCGCGACGCCCATCGCCTCCGCCGGGGTCGGGTGCAACCGCAATTCTTCCCGGTACCGGTGGATCAGCAGCATCGCGTAGTCGGTGGACGTTCCGAGAACCAGGACGGTCAGGATCGCGGTGGACAGCGACGTCACGGTGAGCCCGGCGCCGGCCAGCGCGTGGGTGACAGCCTTGGCCAGGATGAGCGCGGCGAGCGTACCGAGCAGCGGGAACACCCAGAGCAGCGGACTGCGGTACACGATCAGAAGGATGATCAGCACGATCGCGAGCGAGGTCAGCAGCAGCGTGCTCTGGTTCCCGATCCCGCTGTCGGCGGTCACCGCGGCCGATCCGGTCACCGCGACCCGCAGCCCGTCACCGGCCGAGCCGGCCACCGCGGCGCGGACGGCCTTCACCGCGTCGGTGTCGGAGCCGGTCAGATCTGCCGGGTACGCGGTGACATCCGCCGTGAACCCCGCGGCCGTCCCGTCTGCCGACCGCTGCACCGGCCCGGCCGCGCCCAGGTCGCCCCGGCCGGCAGCGCCGCCAGCGCTGACAGAGCCGCCAGAGCCGATGGGGCCGGCGAGGCCGGTCACCGCCTCCCGTTCCGACTCGATCGTCCGCAGGTCGGCGGCGGTCAGTCCGGTATCGCGGACGAAGACGACGGTCACCTGGTCGCTGTGTGGCTGCCCGCGCTCGGCCGACTCCTGGAGTTCGGCGACGCGCGTCGAGGGCGCCGAGGACGGCAGGTTGGCGGCGGCGGTGTCGTGGGTCGCGCTCGACAGGCCGTTCGAGTACGGGAACAGCAGGACGGCGGCGACCACCCAGCCGGCGAGTACCGGCCAGCGCCACCGACGTAGCGCCCGGACGAACCGGCCGGGGGTCGGCTCCCGCTGGGGCACGGCGGTTCGTCCGGGTTCGGTGGTGTCGGCGGCGGGCTGCATCTGGCGGCTCCTTCGTTCGCGTGCGTACTTGTTCGCGTGGGTGCTCGTTCGCGTGGGTGCTCGTTCACGCTGCCGCCGCCCGTGCGCCGTGGCGTCACCCCGCGAGCCGGTCTCCGGCCGCCGCCGGTATGAGCCGCCGACCGTTTTCTGGTACCAGAATTCATGCCGTGACCAACCCTCGGGCCGGTGCCGCGATCGCGCGGTCCGGGTTACCGTCGGCTGGCTCATTCGATTCCGGCGACGGCGGGTGCGGTTCTGATTGGTGGGTGCGCTTTTCCGGTGACGGATACTCGGCAGGTGCTACGGGTCGCGAACGTGTCTGCGCGGATACTCGCGCTGGCCATCGTCGGGGTCGTGACATTCATCGCCGACTGGCCGGGCCGCACCGCGATCGCCGTGGAGATCGTGGCGTTCACCACGACGGCGGTGCTGATGGCCGCGGCCAGTCTCGTGGAACTGTCGACGGCGACCCGTGAGCGCTACGCCTTCCTGCTGCCTTACCTGCTCGGCACCATCACGGTGCTGTGCGCCACGGTGGCCGCGGCGGTACCGTCCGCCGACGCCCTCATCTACCTCAGCGTCATCGCGATGATCTCGGCCGGCACCAATCTGCGCCTGTCGGTCGGCTGGATCCTGGTCGTGCTCGGGACGGCCGGAACCGAGGCGGCCGGCCTGCCCCAGGACGCCAGCCCGTGGATCACGGTCCAGTTTCCCTGCCTGCTCCTGCTCGGTCTCCTGCTCGGGTTCAACCGGGGAGCGCACCGGGTCGCGGCCGAGCAGGCGGCGGCGCTGCTCGCCCGCTCCGAGGAGTTGCGGAAGGAGCAGGCGCTGGTCGCGACGCTGGACGAGCGGGCCCGCATCGCCCGGGAAATCCACGACGTACTCGCCCACTCGCTCGGCGCCCTCGCGGTCAACATCCAGGTTGCCCAGGCGGCCCTGACCGACCAGCACGATGTGTCCCGGGCGGTGGACGTGCTCGGGCAGGCCCGCCGGATGGCGACCGACGGGCTCACCGAGACCCGCCGGGCGGTGCAGGCACTGCGCGGCGAGATCCCGCCGCTGGCCGACGGACTCGTCGTGCTGAGCAGCGACCACCAGCGCCGGCACGGCGCCCGGGTGCTGGTGGAGGTCACCGGCCAGCCCCGGGAGCTGTCACCGGACGCCCGGCTGGCGATCGCCCGGGTGGCCCAGGAGGCGCTGGTGAACTCGGCCAAGCACGCCCCGCACCAGCCCGTGGAGATCCGCCTCGCCTATGCCGACCGGGCCACCAGCCTCGTGGTGAGCAACCGGCTGGACGGCGCCGGGACGCCGCAGCCCGGGTTCGGCACGGTCGACGGCGGGTACGGGCTGGCCGGGATGCGGGAGCGCCTGCTCCTGCTGGACGGCACGCTGAGCGCCGGTCGGACCGGTACGCAGTGGGTGGTCGTGGCGAAGGTGCCTCAGTGACCGGGGTGCCTCGGTGACCGCGCCGGGCAGCGCCGTCGAGTCGCTGCGGATCGTTGTCGCCGACGACCAGGCAAGCGTGCGCGAGGGGCTGGTGGTCCTGCTCGATCTGCTCCCGGACATCGAGGTGGTCGGGTCGGCGGCCAACGGCGAGGAGGCCATCCGGGTGGTGGCCGACAAGCGCCCGGACGCGATCCTGCTCGACCTGCGCATGCCGGTGCTCGACGGCATCGAGACGACCCGCCGCCTGGTCAGGGAGTATCCCCGTGTCGCGGTCGTGGTGCTCACCACCTACGCCGACGACGTGTCGGTCCTGGCCGCGCTGCGCGAGGGCGCCCGCAGCTACCTGACCAAGGACGCCGACCGGACGCACATCGCCCACGCCCTGCGCAGCGCTGCCGCCGGGCTGACGGTCCTGGACCCGGCCGTCCACGCGGCGCTGGTCGCTTGCGCGACGGCGGGTACCCGGAAACCACCCGCGCAGCCGCCGGACGGGCTGACCCAGCGCGAGGCGGAGATCCTGTCGATGATCGCCCGGGGGATGACCAACCCCGGCATCGCGGCCGAGCTGTATCTGACCACGCATACCGTCAAGAGCCACATCAACCGGATCTTCGCGAAGACCGGCTCGCCGGACCGCGCCGCCGCGATCCGCTACGCCCGCGATCACGACCTGACCTGAGCGGGCGGGCCCCGGGCGACCCGACCCGGGCGACCCGACCCGGGCGACCCGGCCCGAGCGACCCGGCCCGAGCGACCCGGCCCGGGCGACCTTTCCGGCGCCCGCCGGAAAGGTATGGCCAGCCCTACCCGAGGAGTACGGCCCGATGGCTGGGGCCGGCCGCTTCCCGCTGGCTAGCGTGAGCCGCATGTCCACCACAGAACCCGAGCGGCCGGGCCAGCTGCTGAGAGCGTTGCGCCACAGCGGATACCTGATCTCGGCCTGGCCCTGGCGGTCGCTGGCCTACCTGGCGAGCACCGTCGCCGTCGCGGCACCGGTGTCGGTCGCGATGTCCTGCGTCACGTTGCCCTGGCTGGCCCTGCTCGCCCGGGCGGCCAGCGAACACCGGAGCACCGGAGCGGTGGGCGTACCGACGCTCGTCGCGGCAGTACTCGTCGGGGCGGTGCTGGTCGCCACGCTCGGGCCGGCGCTGGCCGTACCGCTGGCCGCCCTGGAGCGCCGGCGGCTGGTCCTCATCGACGCCCACCCGGTCCCGTCCGGGCACCGGCCGGCCCCGCCCGGGTTGGCCGCGTGGCTGCGTACCCGGTACGCCGAGCCGGCCACCTGGCGGGAACTGGGGTACGCGGCGTTCCTCGCGTTCGTGGTCCCGGTCGGGTACGGCGTCGTGGCGTTCGCGGTGTTCCTCGACCTCATCCTCGTCGCGAGCCCGTGGCTGGTCGGCCATTCCGGGGACCAGATCACCATCTGGATGGCCACGGTCACCAGGCCCAGCCAGGCCGCACCGTACGCGATTGCCGGCCTCGTCGTGCTGCCGCTGGTCCCGTACGTGTTCGGGCTGCTGGCCGGGGTGCACGGCACGGTGGCGCGGGCCCTGCTCGGCGACGGGGGGCACGAGGCACTGCGCGAGGTCGCCCGGTCCCGGGCCAGGTTGGTGGACGCGTTCGACGCCGAGCGGCGGCGCATCGAACGCGACCTGCACGATGGCGCCCAGCACCGGCTGACCAGCCTCACGCTCCAGTTGGGCATGGCCCGTCTCGACCTGCCTGAGGGCTCGCCCGCGGCCGCACCGCTGGCCACCGCGCACGAGCAGGCCAAGGACCTGATGGTGGTGCTGCGCGACCTCATCCACGGCATCCACCCGCAGGTGCTCACCGATCTCGGGCTGCCGGCCGCGATCCGGGAGCTGGCCGGCGGCTCGGCCGTACCGGTGACGGTGACCGTGCTGGGCGTACTCACCGAACGGCCGCCGGAGGGGGTGGAGAGCGTGGCGTACTTCGTGGTGTCGGAGGCGCTCGCCAACGTGGTGCGGCACGCCCGGGCGACCAGCGCGGCGGTGAACCTGTCCCGCGCCGGCGGCCTCCTGGTCGTCGAGGTCCGCGACGACGGTCGCGGCGGAGCGGATCCGGACGCGGGCAGCGGGCTGGCCGGCCTCGCCGACCGGGCCGCCGCGGTGGGCGGCCGGCTGCTGCTGGCCAGCCCCGCCGGTGGCCCCACCGTGGTCCGGGTGGAACTGCCGTGGAACCGGTGACCCGGGTGGTCCTCGCCGAGGACGGAGTCCTGCTGCGCGAGGGGCTCACCGGCGTACTGGCGCGGTTCGGCTTCCAGGTGGTGGCCGCGGTCGGTGACGCCGAGGCGCTGGTCGAGGCCGTCGAGGAGCACCGGCCGGACCTGGTGCTGACCGACATCCGGATGCCGCCGGGCTTCACCAGCGAGGGACTGCGCGCCGCCGTCGGCCTGCGGGCGCGGCACCCCGGGCTGGCCGTCGTGGTGCTCAGCCAGTACATCCAGTACGAGTACGCCTCGGCGTTGCTGGACGCGGGCGACGGGCGGCGCGTCGGGTACCTGCTCAAGGATCGGGTGGTCGAGGTGGCGGAGTTCGTCACGGCGCTGCGTACCGTGTGCGACGGCGGAACCGTCATCGATCCGGAGGTGGTCCGGCAGTTGCTGCGCCGGCCCCGCGATCCGCTGGCGGAGCTGTCCGGCCGGGAACGCGAGGTGCTGGCCCTGGTCGCCGAGGGACACTCGAACGCGGCCATCGCGCGGCGGCTGTTCGTCACCGAGGCGGCGGTGGTCAAGCACGTCGGGAACATCCTCGCCAAGCTCGGACTTCCGCCGACCGAGGACGCCAACCGCCGGGTGCTGGCGGTACTGGCGTACCTGCGGGCCACGGCGTGAGCCCCCGCACCGCTCGTGGTGCCGCTTTGCCAGTACATTTCCTTCATGGGCAAGATCGACGGACCGGTACGGATCGACGTGACAACCTTGGGCGAGGCATGGCTCGGGATCGCGACGGAGATCCTGGCCGACGGCGTCCCGGGGAACTGGGAGGGCGCGCCTCTCACCGAGGTGTTCCGGGCGACCCTCGACGTCCGCTCCCCCAGCGCCGACGATCCGATCATCGCGGCCCACGCCGACCCCGAGCGCCTGGCCTGGATGCACACCAACTTCACGGACCACTCCCGGGTGGCCGAACTCGGTGACGCCGACAGCTACGCGACCCGCCTGTACGACTACGCCCGCTCGGGCCGCGACCAGGTCCGGTGGGTCATCGACCGGCTGGCCGCCAACCCGTGGGCGCGCGACGCGACGATCACCACGTTCCAGCCGCTGACCGACACCAGTTACGTCCCGTGCGTGAGCCTGCTCGACTTCTGGATCGTCGACGGCCGGCTGCAACTGGCCGTGTACGCGCACGGTATCGACTTCGGCACGAAGGGCTACGCCAACCTCGTCGAGTTGGCCGCGCTGCACAGCCGCGTGGCCGGCGAGCTGGGCGCCGGGATCGGCACGCTCACGATGACCGTGAAGTCGGCGCACATCTACGACACCGAACTGGACCTGATGCGGCGGATCACGGCGACGGCGGGTAGACCGCCTCGAACACCGTCAGGGGATTGAGGTCCAGCCGGACGCTCATCCGGGCGAGCAACTGTGCCGCGTGCAGCGGTTCGGCGTCGGCGACCTCGGCCAGCAGCGCGGCCAGCGCGTGCACCGCGTCCACGCCCAGCTGCCGGGACTCGGACGACGGGTCGCGGCCGAGGCGGGCCAGCTCGGTCAGCCGGGCCTCCAGGCGGGCCAGGTGCGGTGCGAGGCGGCGGTCCAGGATCAGGTCGGCCAGCGGCACCCGCGCCCGCCGCAGGGTGGCCAGGGCACCGGCCGGCCCGCCGGCCACCACCGACGCGGGGTCCGCGCCGTCCGGCAACACGACCGCCTCCACCGGGCCCGGCCAGTCGCGCAGGAGCCGGTACGCCTGCTCCGTCGCGGCGGCACCGGCCACGTCGGCGTCGAAGGCGCACACCACCGGGGTACCCGGCTCCACCGCCGACGCGAGCAGCGCGACCTGTGCCGCGGTCAGCGCGGTACCGCACGGGGCGACGGCGCAATACCGGTCGGCGGGATCCCGGTGGGCATCGACCGACCCAGTCGCGGACAGCCCGGCCACCGCGACCACGTCGGCCGGCCCCTCCACGATGAGGAGGGCGTCCGGCCGGCGGCCACCGCCGAACTGCTCGGCCAGCCCGTAGAGCAGCTCGCTCTTGCGGTAGATCGGTGTGGTGGCGGTGTTGCGGTACTTCGGGGTACCCGGCCGGCCGGACAGGTCCCGGCCGATGAAGGCCACCACGTACCCGTCGGAGTCGCGGATGGGAAACACCACCCGGTCGCGGAACGCGTCGATGGGGCCGCGCCGGGGGCCGGTCGTGATCAGCCCGGCGGCCAGCAACTCGGCATCCGTGAAGCCGATGCCGCGCAGGTGGTCCCGGAGGCCGGTCCAGCCCCGCGGCGCGTACCCGACCGTCCACGGTCGCGCGACGGCCACGGCCGGGGCGATGCCGCGACTGTCCAGGTACGCCGTCGCACGGGGCTCGTCCAGCAGGTGCCCGCGATAGAAGTCGGTGGCCGCCCGGTGCGCGGCAAGCAACCGCCGGGCCGGTCCCGGTCCATTCGAGTCGTAGCCACCGGCCATGGCTGGCATTCCCCCATGCTCCCACCCGGCCGCGCGGGCGCCCACCGTCAGCGGTGACGCGGTGGCTACCGGAGCCCGGCGGCCGGCGGCTCCCAGACACGCCCCTTAGTGTGTCCCTCGACAGCGTTCGGAGTCCGTCCGCCAGGCGGGAACCGCGAATCGGGTTCACCCCGGACACCTGCGAGGCGGCCAGGATGAAAAAGAGCACGTACCTCAGGTTCGTCCCGGTCGTGGCCGGGTGTCTCGTCCTGGCCGCGGGTGGCGTCGTCATCGACCGAGTCACCTCGTCCGACGCCACCTCGTCGAACGGCGCCTCCTCGAATGACCGCCCGTGGCTGCGCACGACGGAGTCGCCGCAGCTGCGCGCCCGGCAGCTCGTCGCCCGGATGACGCTCGACGAGAAGCTCTCGCAAGTCAGTACCAGCGCGGCGGGCAGGGGCGGCGGGGGAATCGCCCGGTTGGTGCCCGGCATCCCCCGGTTGGGCGTCCCGGATTTCCGGATCGCCAACGGGCCGGCCGGGCTCGGCAGCGGAACGACACCGAAGCAGGCCAGCGCGACGGCACTGCCCGCGCCGGTCGCCCTGGCCGCGAGCTTCGACCCGGACCTGGCCGGCCGGTACGGCACGGTCGAGGGCAGGGAGACGGCGAATTCCGGGTACAGCCTGCTGGAAGCGCCGAGCGTGAACATCGTCCGGGTACCGGGCAGCGGCCGGGCCTTCGAGAACTACGGCGAGGATCCGTACCTGGCCGGGCAACTCGCCGTCGCGAACATCCACGCGATCCAGTCGCAGGGTGTGCTCGCCGAGGTCAAGCACTTCGTCGCCAACGACCAGGAGACCGACCGCCTGACCATCAACGAGAAGGTCGACGACCGCACGCTCCACGAGATCTACCTGCCACCGTTCGAGGCAGCCGTGAAGCAGGGCGACGTGGCGGCGGTCATGTGCGCGTACCCGTCGGTCAACGACGAGTTCATGTGCCAGAACGCGCCCCTGCTGAACCGCGTGCTGCGCGGCCAGTGGGGATTCGGCGGGTTCGTCCAGTCCGACGCGGGCGCCACGCACTCCGCCGTCGGCTCGGTACAGGCCGGGCAGGATCTGGAGCTGGCCGCCGCCGGGCCGTACCACCGCGATCTGAGGCAGGCGGTGCTCGACGGCAAGGTCAGCGAGTCGAGCCTGAGCACCCTCATCGAGCGCCGGATGGCCACGGAAATCCGGTTCGGCCTGTTCGACCACCCGGTCAGGCCCGGTCCGATCGACGCGGCGGCCGGCGGTCGGGTCGCCCGGGCGGTCAGCGAGCAGGGCACGGTGCTGCTCAAGAACTCCGGCAAGCAGCTGCCGCTGAACCCGGCGACCGTGCACTCGATCGCGGTGATCGGCCGCTGCGCGCAGTCGCCGCCGCCTGCCGGCGGCGGCAGCTCGCACGTGAACCCGCTGTACACGGTCACCCCGGCGCAGGGCATCCGGCGGCGCGCCGGTTCGGCGGTCACCGTGACCTCCTACGACGGCAGCGACACCGGCACCGCCGTGCAACGGGCCGCCGCGGCCGATGTCGCCGTCGTGGTGGTCAGCGACCAGGAGTCCGAGGGCAGCGACCGGATGAGCCTGGCCCTGCCCGGCAACCAGAACCAACTGGTCGCGGCGGTGGCGGCAGCCAACCCGCATACCGTGGTCGTGGTGGACAGCGGCGGGCCGGTGCTGATGCCGTGGCTCGGCGCGGTACCGGCGGTGCTGGAGGCGTGGTACCCGGGCGAGGAGGCCGGCAACGCTCTTGCGGCCGTACTGTTCGGCGACGTGAACCCGTCGGGCAAGCTGCCGGTCACGTTCCCCGCCTCGGACGCGACCGGGCCGTTGGGCAGCCGGGCGCAGTTTCCGGGCGTCGACGGCACGGTGTCGTACACCGAAGGGCTGCGGGTGGGTTACCGCTGGTACGGCGCCCAGCACGTGCGGCCGCTGTTCCCGTTCGGGTACGGGCTGTCGTACACCTCGTTCCGGTACGGCCAGCTGACGGTCTCCCCCGCCGCGGACCACCACGACGTGACGGTCACGGTCGACGTGACGAACACCGGCGACCGGGCCGGCGCCGACGTCGTCCAGGTCTACCTGAGCTACCCGCCTGCCGCCGGTGAACCGCCGAACCAGCTGAGGGCCTTCCGGAAGGTGTCCCTGGACCCGGGCCAGACCCGGACGGTCAGCCTGACGCTGGACCGCGACGCGTTCACGGTCTGGAACTCGTCCGCGCAGGCGTGGCGCACGGTCGCCGGCACGTACCCGCTCAGCGTCGGCGACAGCTCGGCGGACCTGCCGTTGCACGCGTCGGTCACCATGCCGGCCACGCCCTGACCCCTCGCGAGTCCGGCCGGGCCTCGACTCGCGGCCAGGCCCGTGACGCGCCTCCGGCCGGCCGATTGTGTCGGGGCCACAGCCGCGGGTGGTCGCCGATGGCGACGTCACCGCCTAGCCATGCCGACACGAGACCGCATCGGCCAACTACGGGTCCGGCTGCTCGCGCTACTGTCCTGAATGGAGTATGTGGTACGCGTGGACGACCGGCCGGCGTAGCGGCTGGGTCACAAGGTGCAGCGGCTGACCAGCGCGTATGTGTCCACATTGGACCTTGCGGAGGCCGAGATGCACCTGAAACCGGTGGCGATGCGCACAGCGCAGACCGTCGCCCTCGGCGTACTGAACGGCAACCAGGAGCTCGACGCGACCTGGGACGCACGAGCCGGCGGGTCACCCCAGGTACGCGATGGCCTCGATCTCGACCCGGACGTCCGGGTGGCCGAAGTCCAGAACCACGGTGGTACGGGCCGGCGGCGCGGCACCGAACCGCTCCCGGTAGACCTCGTTGAACGGGGCGAACAGCGTGGCGTTGGACAGGAACGCGCCGATCTTGACCACCTGGTCGAGCCGGGCACCGGCCGCGGCGAGGACCGCCTCGACGTTGTCCAGGGCGCTGGTGACCTCGCGGCGGAAATCGCCGATGTAGATGCCGCCGCCCTCGGCGGTGGCGGTCTGTCCGGAGACGAAGACGAAGTCCCCGGCGCGGGTGGCGTGCGACAGCGGTACGGCCGGGACCGGGAAGCCCTCAGGGTGGATACGCTCAATCATGGTCACATGAAATCACATTCAACACTGTCGGCCTCCCGGTCGTAGGCACCGGTGCCAGCTATCGGGACGCTGACACCGGCGTCGAGTACAGCGGGTCGTTTCTCACCCGTCACGGGCTGCGGCCGTCGCTGTCCGGCGACTACGCGAGCGAACTGGTCGTGCTGGGACGCGTCGAGCGCCCGCTCACGGCACGCTGATGTTGAACACGAACCGGTTGTTGCCCTCGTTGACTCCCCACAGCCGGGGTGCCGACCCGTTGTAGCTGGGCTGGTACGACAGGTTTTCCAGCCCACCGTTGACCTGCGCCTGCTGGTGCGGCGCCTGATCGGGCACCGCCTTGTGGATGCAGGTACCCGTGCCCGAGGCGCAGGTACCGGAGATGAACCAGTTGGTGCCGTCGCTCGCGACACCCTGCATGTGCCAGATCGGCGAGCTGAACGCCTCGTCGGCGTGTACCTTGCCGTCCGCGCTCAACAGCGGGAGCGCGGTGTTGACATCCATCGGCCAGCGGATCGCACGCCCACCGGCGGAGTTCGCCGCGACGTACTCCGCCGAGACCATCGTGTCACGGGCGCTGCCCCGCCGGTCGAGGCTGAGCGAGTTGAGGCACGGGCGGGTACCGGTGATCACGTTGCACGCGATGTACGTGCCGTCGGTCGGCGTGTAGTCCGGGTAGTACTCGCCGACCTCCGGCAGCGCGTACCGGTGCCACCGGGCGCTGGGCGCCTGGCTGCCGTCCGCGCCGAACCCGATCTCCTCCTCCGAGCGGGTCATCGTCCACAGGTGCTTCAGGCTGAACGCGTGCAGCCGGCCGCCGTTGGCGACGAGCAGCGTGTTGCCGTACCAGGTCACACCGTCGGCGTGGTTCCAGTCGAACGGCGCGAAGTTGTCCACGCCTCCGGTGTCCACCGGAACCACCAGCAGCACATCACGGAACTTCAGGTTCGCCGTGTCGGTGTAGTCCACGAACGTGAGCCGGGCGAACGCGTCGCTGTCCTGGATGCCGTGCCAGCTGGCCAAGGCGAACTTCCGACCGCCCCACACCAGGTTGGGTTGCGCGTCCCAGGAGCCGCTGATCCCCTGCGGCCGCCAGTTCGCGGTGTCCCAGTCGTCGTCGGCCGGATCCCAGCAGTATCCGGTGGGGCTCAGGGTGGAGCTGATGCCGGTGGGGTGGCACAGACCCCAGGTCGGGTGGAAGTCCTGCGGCCCGTCGACCGCGGCGGCCAGCGACGCGGGCATCGTGACCTTCTTGCTCGCCTCGATCCGGTTGATGATGTCGCCGTAGTGCTTGAAGCTGCCTGCCGGGTCGAGCATGAACCCCGAGGCGTCGATGTGCGCGAACGCCGCGGCCGCTGCCGCCCGACCAGGGTGCACGGTTACCGAGTACACCCCGGCCGCGAGCACCGTGAGCACGGCCAGCGTTCCCCTCAACCACCTGTGTCGCCCCACTGTCGACCTCCTTGTCGGCGCCGACCGCGGGGACGGCGCATGGTGACGTATGTCGATCAGATGGTACGGGACCGCGAGTGCGCGAACGGGTCGTCAGCGGCTCAGGCTCGTTCGTAGAACCCGTCGTACCGGCCGCGGGCGAGAACGTCGCCTGCGGCGGCCAGCACGTCGCGCGGTTTGGCGGAGTCGAGGGCCCCGCCGGTCGCCGTCGCGGTCACCGGCTTGCCGAGTGCGAAGACCTGGAACACGTACCGGTGCGGGCCGTGACCCTTGATCGGGGCCGGGCCGAGGTATCCGCGGCCCATGCCGGACCGCAGGACGCGCACACCGGCGGCCGGGGCCGTCGCGTCGAGCGCCCCCTCGGCGAGGCCGGTCACGGACGGGTCGAGCAGGGCGACACAGTGGACGAACGGCGCGGGTGTGGGGGCGTCGGGATCCTCGACGACCAGCAGCAGTTGGACTGTCGCCTCGGGTGCCGCGGCCCACGCCAGCGCGGGCGACAGGTCCTGTCCCCCGACCCGCTTGCCGGCGTGGACGGTGGGAATCGTCGCCTCGCTCCCGAAATCCGGGCTGGTCAGCTCCAGGGTCCCCGGGCCGGCCAGGTTCGGTGAGTGCCACGCGAGACCCTCCTGGCCGGCCCGTCGGTTCTTCAGCAACTTACCCACTACCGCCACTGGGCTTCTCCCGTCTCGTGCTCAACGCCACCGCACGCGCCGGATGGTCGGGGCCGGTCGACGCGGGTTGCATTGTACTGAGCACGAACGGTCGGCCGCCTATGGTTCGATCGCCAGCGCGTGGCGGAACACGTTGCGCGGATCCCAGCGGGCCTTCACCTGCCGCAGGCGCGGGTAGTTGTCCTTGTAGTAGAGCGTGGACCACGGTACGCCGGAGGTGTTCCAGGCCGGATCGGCCAGGTCCGCGTCCGCATAGTTGATGTAGGAACCGTCGCTGACCTCATCGGGTACCGGCACGCCGCCGGTGGCCGCGTACACGTCACGGTAGAACTCGCGGACCCAGGTCAGGTTCGCCGCGTCCTGCGACGGGTCGGTCCAGATCGACTGGTACACCGCCTTCATGACCACGTCCCGCTGCGCGGTCGCGGTGCTGTCCGCCGGTACCGCGCCCACCTGGCCGCCGTACCCGATCAGCAGCATGCCGCTGTCCGAGCCGCCGGTGGCGTTGGTCAGGTGCTGGTAGACGGTGGCCAGTTGCGTGTCGGTCAACGACCGGCGCAGGTACCCGGCCTTGATTTTGTACCGCCGGCTGATCTGGTCGCCGGGCTCGCCGGTGCCCGGCCAGGTCACCATGTGCAGCCACGGCCTGGTCCGCCGTTCGTTCAGCACCGGGTCCACTCCGGCGCCCGCCGTCACCGCCGACACGAAATCGCTGATCATGCCGTCCGCGTTCGGGAGGTCCGCGTCGACCTGGATGGCCAGTTCGAAGCTCCCGGCGGTCTTGTGGGACAGGAGAAAGACCCCGTAGATCCCGGCGTACGGCGATCCGGGCGCGCTGTTGCGCTCGTGCCAGGTGCCGTAGTTGCGCAGCAGGGTGGTGAACGCCTGCTCGGTCATCTGTTCGTTCCACGTCCAGACGACCAGGCACTCCCGCATCTTCCGCGGCGAGGCCGGCAGCAGCCGGGACGGATCGGTGCCGGTCGCCCCCGGGGAACGCAGCCAGTACCGGGTCACCACCCCGAAGTTGCCGCCGCCACCGCCGGTGTGCGCCCACCACAGGTCGTGGTTCGGGTCGTCCGGCTCGCGGGTCGCCACGACGGCGCGGGCGGTACCGTCCCGGTCGACGACCACGACCTCCACGCCGTACAGGTGGTCTACCACCGACCCGTACCTGCGGGACAGCGGACCGTACCCGCCGCCGGCGATGTGCCCTCCGGCGCCCACCTCCGGGCAGCCACCCGCCGGGATCGTGACGCCCCAGCCCTTGTGCAACATCCGGTACACGTGCCCGAGCGTGGCACCCGGCTGCACCGAGAAGGCGTGCCGGCCGGGGTCATAGCCGACCGCGTCCATCGGCGACAGGTCCAGCAGCATGCGCACCGCCGGGTCGGCGGTGAAGTTCTCGAAGCAATGGCCGCCGCTGCGCACCGCGATCCGCCGGCCCGAGTGCGCCGCGTCCGACACCGCGCGTACCACCTGATCGGTCGAGCCCACCACGCGGATCTCATCGGGCCGGCCCACGTACCGGAAGTTGTTGCCACGCACCAGATTGTCGTACCGCAGGTCGCCCGGCCGCACCGTCACCGGCCCGAACGCCGCCGGCTCCGGCCCGGCCGCCTGTGTCGCTTGCGGCGCAGCCGGCGCGGCCTCAGCCTTATCGGCGTCCACCGCGCCGGCCAGGCCGGCACTGCCGGCCGCGACCGCGCCGGCACCCGCGAGCAAGCGGCGCCGACTCAACTGGTTCCGCTGTTCCTGACTCATCGCAGTCCCCCGTTTCCGTTTCCGACCGGTCTGGCCATGCGGCCGTGGCACCCTTCGGTTGGTACCGCTACGGTTCCAGCCCCGGCTCACGGGTGCATGGACCGGCCGGCCAGATCGGCGGCTGATTTCCGGCACGGGCCGTACGGCTGACCCGATCCACCATTCGGCTGAGTCGTCCGTTCGAAGAACCTGTTGCCGCCCGCGCAGCACTCGCGCCGGGGAGACCCGCTATCATCCATCGGCCAGTCTGGATACCGTGCCCGGGAGCCCGCGGTGACAAGCAACCAGCCAGACAATTGGCGCACGACGCGATGGAACATCGCGCGAGCCGTCATCGGCATCGACCTGCTGATGTTCATCGCTCTCGGATTCGTGGTCTACAAGCTCGTCACCGGCCACACCGACGAGCTTTCGCCCGATCCATTCCTCTGGACGGCATGGATAGCTGCCACCGGACCGTTGGTCGCGGCATTCGCGATAGCGTTGCGGGTGATGCTGAAGCCGAGCAGGCCCGGCGCGTGGCGCCTCACCGCGTGGTCAGCCGGGCTGTTTCTCGGCGGAGTATCAATCATCACCGCGGTGTCCATACTTCGCGACGGTCGCTGACGATTCGGCGGGCGGAGCAACTACTTCAGGGCCTCGGCGAGAGTGGTCAGCAGCGCCGCCTCCGCTGCGGTCAACGCCCCGCCCGACTCCGCGCTGACCTGGCGCTCGAACGCGTTCAGCAGGTTGTCGCGGATGTGCCGGTTCGGTGCGCCGGCCGCGGCGGAGAGCAGACCGTTGAGAGCCCTCGTGACCGCGGGATCCGAGCTGTCCGCGGCGACGATCGCCTCGACCTTCTCGAAGCCGATCGTGACGTCGTGGTTCAGCGCCGCGCTGCCGCTCCCGCCGAACGGCCCGCCGGCGGAGTAGACCGCCGTGATGCTGTGCGCACCCGGGAGCAGGTCCGAGGCCGTGTACCGGGCCGTCCCGTCGTGCAGCGGCACCGGCGCGCCGATCGGGGTGCCGTTGTCCTCGAACTGCACCGTACCGGTCGGCGTACCCAGTCCGGTGAAGCCCGCGGCCTCGTCGGCCGGCAGGGCGCCGGCCACGTAGCCGGGCAGCCCGGCCGGCGCCATCGCGGCGTCCCGGGGCGCGACCGTCGCGGTGAAGGTCGCCGAGTCGCCGTACCCGGTGGCCGCGGCGTCCTGGCTGACCGAGGTGGTGGTGTCCGCGCTGCCCGACAGGCCGGCCGCGGTCGCCGCCTGCCGACCTCCCACGACCGGCAGCACGATGCGGCTCGCTTTCAGGGAAAGCGTGATGTCCGCCGCGGTCGTGGACGCGGTGCTGCCGTAGTCCCGGTAGCTGCCGACGACCACGACACCGATCCGGTGCCCGGCCGGGAACGTGTAGTCCTGCGGCAGCAACGGGAAGCTGAACGGGTAGACCTGCCCGGGTACCAGCGGCGTCTGCGTGGACAGCGAGGTGCGGTGCTCGCCGTCGAGGATTCCCTTGGAAACCCGCCAGGCGGTACTGGTCGTGTCGATCAGCTCACCGACGTCCTTGTAGCACGGGCTGTCGGTGGGGCTGCTCTCGCCCCAGCAGTCGGACGTGGACAGCGTGGTGACACCGTTGTTGTTGATGTTGTCGACGACGCGCGGGAACGCCGGGCCGTAGTCGACCAGGATCGCACCCAGGTGCGTCTCGGGCGCGTCGACGGAGGCCGCGAGTTGGACGAGCGCGGTGCCGGACAGGCGTAACGGCGCGTTCAGTACCGGTGAGAGGAAGACCCGCCGGTTGGCGGTCACCGTCGTGGGGTTGGCGAGCATCGTGGTCTCGCGCTGCGTGGCGCTGTCGGTGAAGGTGGTCGTCTGTTCCGTACCGGTCGCCGGTGCCAGGCCGAGTTGTCCGGCATCGGGTCCGGTTTGGAGGAACACCTGGGTGGGCTCCGAGCCCGGCGCCGGCCAGCTCGCCTCACTCTGCCACTGGCCGGGGTGGGTTTCGACGGTCGCCTGGGGTTCGTCCATCACGCCGTTGGGTACGCCCCACAGCCAGTAGTCGAACCACCGGTGCAGTTCGTCGACCCAGGCCGAGCGGTTGACGTCGAACGGGTCGACGTGACCGACCTGCATCAGCCACGCCTTGCGCGGCACGCCCAGCGCCGACAGCGCGTACCACCACTTGCTGAAGTGGTCCGGCCGCACATTTTCGTCCTCCATGCCCTGCGTCGCGAGGACGCTGGCGCGGACCTTGCCCGCGTCCTTGACGTAGTTCCGCTCGTCCCAGAACGCCGAGGAGTTACCGGTCGCGTCTCCGTCGTTGGCCGACAGGTCGTTGCGGGTCGCCAGGCAGTGCGCCTGCGAGGTGCCGGGAGCCGGGGCTAGGTTGCCGGGGTTGGTGACGGTGTTCGCCAGGCTGGCGAGGTAGTGGTTGCCGCGCTGGATGACGCCGTTGCTGCGGGTGTAGTCGTAGTAGTCGTACGGGCCGGATTCGTCGACGATGGTGGTCAGGCCCGGTACGCCGGTCACCGCCGCGGCCGCGGACAGCGACGCGTCGTACGACTTGCCGATCATGCCGGTCTTCCCGGAGAACCAGCCGGCCGCGGTGACCGCCACCCCGTCCTTGTCGTGGGCGGTGCGCCGGCCACTCAGCCAGTCGATCACCTCGACGGCCGCCATGTTGTCCGTCTCGCCCTGCACGGTCGGGCATCCGGTCGAGTGGCCGGTGCCGGTCATGTCGACCAGCGCCACCGCGTACCCGCGCGGCACGAAGTAGTTGTCGAGAAACAGCGGCCACTGCGCCAGCAGCCCGTCGCCGTTCGCGTCGTCCACTTTCAGCTGCGACTCGTTCCCCCGACCCAGCGTCGTGTAATACGGGCTGGCGTCCATGATGACCGGCACCTTCAGGCCCTGCTCGGTGGCGGCCGGCCTGATGATGTCGACCGCGATCCGATCGTCGCTGCCGTCACCGTCGCTGTCGAAGTCGGACTCGACCCAGACCCGCTGGCGGACTGCGTCGGTGTAGCCGAACGCCACCTGCGTCTGTTCATCCCGCACCACGATCGCCGGCGACGCCGCCCGCGCGGCGGCGGGAACCCCGGCGAACACCACGGGTGCGGCGAGCGCACCGAGGACACTCGCGGCGGCCAACCAGCGACGGTGCCCAGAGACCCGGAACCCAGAGACCCGGCGCGCAGAGCCCATGCGAACTCACCCTTCCTCGCGCCGCGACACGAGCCCCGGCCGGCGACCGCGACCGTTCGGCGCACCGAGCAGACTAGAAGCGGCGGCGGCCGACCGTCACCGAGCAGATGTCGGGAAAGCGGGCGGCCGGCTCCCACAGGCGGTGAGTGGGAGCATCGGCGGGAAGCTGAGAGAACGGAAGCTCACAGATAGCGGACGGCGCCCGCGTACTCCTTGATGTAGCGGTGTTCGGCGAGCTTCACCCGCTCCACACCGCCTTCCACTGTCGCGGTGTTGGTGGGCGCGTCGATGATGTCGCCGTCGCCGGCGCACATGCCGACGTGGTGGATGGAGCCCATGCCGTTGTTGTGGGCGAAGAAGATGAGGTCTCCGGCCCGCAGGTCCTCCCTGGCGACCGGGACGCCGGCATCGTGCTGGGGACCCGCGTCCCGGGGGATCGTGATGCCGTGCGCACTGTAGACGGTGCTGGTGAAGCCCGAGCAGTCGAACCCGTACGTGGACACGCCGGCCCACAGGTACCGCACCCCGACGAACCTGTTCGCGGTGGCGACCAGGTCACCGCCGGTCGGGCGCGGGATGTCGGCGACCGTGTCGTAGACCGCGACATCCTCGCGGCGCAGCCACTTCGGACCGTCGGCCGGGGTGGCCACGTGCACGCCGTCCGGCGTCCGGGACAGCACCGGCAGCCGGGTGTTGAAGCTCAGCTCCAGGAACGGCTCGATCCGGTGCGGAGTGTGATACAGCTTCGCCGTGTCGCCGATGACAGTGGCGAACGGCCGGCCGGTGAGAGGGGCGAAGCCGCGGCCGGTGGTCAGCTGCGCCGCGGGCATCCAGCCCGGGTACCCCAGCGGGTTGCGGGGCGTGGGTTGCCCCACCACCGCCACGTTCACCCAGTCGCCGGACCGAGCCAGGATCCGGACGGCCTGGCCGTAACTGGCCTGGGTCTCGAGCTCCCCGACCAGCCACACCCGGTCGGCGAGGCTCATGGCCGCCATCCACCCGGCGGGGTCGGCCGGGTTCGTGGTCGAGGGCAGGTCGACCGGCCGGTCCGTGCCGGGCGAGACCCACAGTGTGGCCACGGAGACATCGACGTACGCGGTGGCGGGGTCGTCGGTGGTGTGGTCGTCGGTGCCGGCTGCGGGTTGAGCGGCGGACGCCGGCCGTGCGGTCGCGGCGAGCGCCAGGGAGGTGGGCAGTCCCATCGCGCCCAGCAGGACGCCTCTGCGGGAGATCGTCATTTCTCGATCCTGCTATTTTTGATCACGCGGGGCAAGACCCGCCGGCAGATCAGGCCGCCATAGGCAGATCAGGCGCCGTCGGTAGTCCCGGCGCCGTGGGTAGTTCCGGCGCCGTCCGCGGGCCCGGCGCCCGGGGCACTCGCGAAGTGCTCCAGCAGCGCGGCGGCCACCCGCTCGGGCACTTCCTCGGGCAGCCAGTGGGACGCGCCCTCGAACACCTCGAAGCGGTAGGGCCCGGTCACGTAGCGACGGCAGAGGTCGGCCGCGGTCCGGGTCACGAAGCGGTCGCCGTCGCTCCACACGAACAGCGTGGGTACCTTGACCCGGCCGATGTGCTCCCGCAGCCCGAGGGGCAGCGCCCGGTACCAGTTGAGCGGGCCGCGCATCGCGCCCGGCACGGCGGCCCGGGCCGCATACCGGGCCGCACTGTCCGGATCCAGGCGGGCGCGGATCAGGAGGTTCCGCATCGCCTCGCCCCGGCCGCGGGACAGCACCAACTCGGGCACCCAGGGAACCTGGAACGCGGCCATGTACCAGGAGCGGGCCGCCTGGTCGCTGGACGTGACGGCCTTCGAGAAGGCTGCCGGATGCGGTACCGACAGGGAGGTCAGCGAGATCAGCCGGTCCGGGTGCGTGGCCGCCACGTACCAGGCCAGGCCCGCACCCCAGTCGTGGCCGACCAGGTGGAACCGCTCCGCCCCGGCCGCGTCGGCCAGCGCCAGCACGTCCTCGGCCAGTCGCGGGAGCGTGTACGCCGACCGGGCGGCCGGCCGGGCTCCCGGCGAGTACCCGCGCTGGTCGGGCGCGAGTACCCGGTAGCCGGCGGCGGCCAGCGCCGGAACCACCCCGTCCCAGCTGTGGCGGTCTTCCGGGAAGCCATGCAGGAGCACGGCCACCTGACCCGCTCCCCCGTCACCCGCTCCCCCGTCGCCGGCCGCCGGCGTGTCGCTGACCTCGAAGCTGAATCCGGCGTTGGTGAAGCTGTCCATCTTCCGCGCCCCTCTCGGCCCGCCACTCGATGGTCGCCGCCCGCCAGCGCTCGCTATCCGGAGGGCCACGACGTCGCCGGCACCGACCCGGCGTTGACACCGATCGGTGTTGGCA
The DNA here is from genome assembly GCF_016862975.1 of Rugosimonospora africana. Lineage (GTDB taxonomy): Bacteria > Actinomycetota > Actinomycetes > Mycobacteriales > Micromonosporaceae > Rugosimonospora > Rugosimonospora africana. The sequence goes on along the minus strand of NZ_BONZ01000023.1, from coordinate 47,778 downwards.
CCGACCCGGCACCGGCACCGCCCGGCGGCCCCGTCCCGCGAACGGTGGAACCGGCATCGTAGGCCACGGTATGCCTCCGGCGCTGCCGGCGCGACCGTAGCGTGGGTGAGGTGAGCGATTCCCAGCTGAGTCGCCGGCTGCTGCTCGCGGGCATCGGGTCGGCCGCGGTGGCGGCCGGCGTCGCCGGCTGCGATTCGGAGACCAAAGCGCCCACACCGGCGCCGGCCGACCGGCCTCGGCCTCCGAGGTCCAAGCCCACGCCCAAAATCGACGAAGCCGCGCTGCGCCGCAAAGTAGCCGGCCTGCTCGTGGTCGGCTTCCGCGGCGACACGGTGAGCCGCAACGACTGGATCATGCAGGCGATCCGGAACGGCCTGGGCGGCGTCGTCCTCTTCGACCGCGAACTTCACACCAACGCCCCGCGCAACATCACCTCACCGGCACAGGTCACCTCGCTGATCAAGACGCTCAAGGGAGCCTCACCCGGGGGGCGGCTCATCGTCTCGATCGATCAGGAGGGCGGCCAGATAGCCCGGCTCAACCCGAGCGACGGCTTCCCGGCGACACAATCGGAGGCCGAGATCGGTGCCGCGAACTCCACGGCCACCACTCACAGCTGGGCTCAGGGCATGGTGCACAGCCTCACCCAGATCGGTGTCAACCTCAACTACGCACCGGTCGTCGACCTGAACGTCAATCCGGACAGCCCGGCGATCGGCGAACTGGACCGCAGCTTCTCCGCCGACCCGAACGTGGTGGTGAAGAACGCCACCGAGGAGATCCGGGTGCACCGGGCCGGCCACGTCAAGACCGTACTCAAGCACTTCCCCGGCCTGGGCAGCGCGACCGGCAACACGGACTTCGCCGTGGTCGATGTCAGCACGACCTGGAACGCCAAGGAGCTCGAACCGTTCCGGAGGCTGATCAGTGCCGGCTTCGCCGACTCGGTCATGGCCGCCCACATCCTCAACAAGCAGCTCGATCCGACCCGACCGGCGTCGCTGTCCCACGCGGTCGTGACCGACCTGCTGCGCGGCAAGCTGGGCTACAAGGGACCGGTGGTCAGCGACGACATGCAGGCCGTCGCGATCTCCAGCACGTTCGGCCGGGACCAGGCCGTCGCGCTCGCGCTCGAGGCCGGCGTCAATCTGCTCGTGTTCGGCAACCAGCAGGTGTACGACCCGAACATCGTCGACGAGACGCTCGACAACGTGGTGAACCTGGTCCGCCAGGGGCACCTCACCGAGGCACAGATCGACCAGTCCGTCAGCCGGGTCAACACGCTGCGCCCGAAGAGCTGACCGGGTCCGAGAGCTGACCGCCAGCCGCGCTCACCTCGATGTCGGCGGCTGCCGGGCTGATTGCCGCGTTGCGGCAGGAGGGGCCGCTCCCGGACAAGCGGCCATCCCGAAGACCCGCCGATGGCCGCCTGACGCCGCCGCGCAGCCCGCGGGACGCCGAGCGGTTGACCCGGCCTATCCTCTGATTTATGTTTGTCGATACGACAAACAATCCGTCGGGTCGCCCGTGGCGATCGCCGATCTCGCGGCCGTCGGCGACGTCCCCGTGGCGATCCGCCTGAAAGATGGGACGGCCATGAGACGGCGAACTCTCGCCCTGTCAATGGGCATGGCGGCCGCGCTGGCCGCGATCGGGGGACTGGTCTTCACCGGACCCTCGGCGTCGGCGGCCACCGGTTGCAGCGTCACCTACACGCTCAGCGGCCAGTGGCCGGGCGGGTTCGGGGCGAACCTCACCATCAAGAACCTGGGCGACCCGATCAGCTCGTGGACGCTGACCTGGTCCTACCCGGCGGGCCAGCAGGTGACGCAGGCATGGAACGCCACCGTCACGCAGAGCGGTTCGGCGGTCACCGCGAAGAACGTCAGCTACAACGGTTCGGTGGCCACCAACGCGACCGCTTCGTTCGGCTTCAACGGCAGCTTCACCAGCAGCAACCCGGCGCCGACCAGCTTCTCGCTCAACGGCACCGCCTGCACCGGTGGCGTGTCCAACTCCACCGGGCCAACGCCGAGCCCGTCGCGGACCACCGGCGGCCCGACGACACCGCCGCCCGGCAACGGCATCCCGTCGGATGCCGCCTGGGTGGCCACCGGATCGTTCGACTCCTGGACGAACAACGGCTACACGCTCAACAACGACGTCTGGGGCGGTGGCGCCGGCTCCCAGACGATCTGGGCACGTACCGGTACCAACTGGGGTGTCGTCTCGACCCAACCGCGTACCAGCGGCGTCAAGTCGTACCCGCACACCGGCAAGACGCTGAACCGCGCGCTCAGCTCGCTCCGCTCGGTGAGCAGCTCGTTCAACGTCACCGTGCCGAGCGACGGTGACTACGAGACCGCGTACGACATCTGGGCCAACAACAACGCGTACGAGGTGATGATCTGGGAGAACCAGAAGGGTGCGGTGGGCCCGATCGCGTCGTCCTACGACTCGAACGGCGCCGTCCCAGACGCGCGCAACGTCAGCGCCGGCGGCAGCACCTGGAACGTGTACCGCGGCTCGAACGGCAGCAACCAGGTCTACTCGTTCCTGCGGACCAGCGCCACCAACTCCGGCTCCAACGACGTCCTCGCGGTGCTCAACTGGCTGCGCACCCAGGGCTGGTGGGGTGACGTGACCGTCGGCGACATCCAGTTCGGCTTCGAGATCTCCGGCACCGCCGGCCAGTCCAGCTTCGTCTGCAACAGCTTCTCCATCACCTCGAGCTGAACCCGGACCGTGTCCGAACGCACCGGGCCGTACCCCGCGAAGTTGAAATCCGCGTGGTACGGCCCGGGTCGCGGTACCGGTCAGACCTTTCCGGTACCGGCGCCGCTGGTCACGATCGACTTGACGCTGTTGTTGGCGTCGACCGTGTACGCGTAGGGGATCGCCGCGACACTGGCGCCGTTGCGGGTCGCCGGCGTGCCGGAGTTGACGAGGTAGTTGTTGAGCAGCTTGACGTTGCCGGCCGGCGAGTCGCCGGTGGAGGTGACCACGGTGTTCGGGGTGTTCTCGAAGTAGTTGCGCTCCACGTACACGCCCGCGTTGCAGGTGGTGGCCACGCCGTAGGTGCCGCTGTTGTAGTAGTAGTTGTTGTACACGTGGACCGGGTTGCCGAACCGCACCCGCGGGCCACGCTGGTCACAGTTGTTGAACCAGTTGTGGTGGAACGTGACGCGCAGGTGTCCGGTGTCCTCGGCGGCGTTGCCGTCGTCGTGCCCCACCAGGTCGCACTTGATGTGGTCGTGCTCCTTGTTCCAGGACACGGTGATGTAGTCGGCCGCGTGGGTGATGTCTATGAGGCCGTCGTAGTAGTCGGTCCCGTGCGAGGTGTCGCTGGACAGGTCGTTGTGGTCGATCCACAGGTGGGTCGACTTCTGGATGTGGATGGCGTCCCCGTTGCCGTTGCCGGCCAGTACCTTGGAAATCACCAGGTTGCGGACGATCACGTTGTTGACGTTGCTCAGGTTCAGCCCGCACCCGGTCAGGCCGGAGCTGGAGCCGACGCCGTAGATTGTCTTGTTCGAGGCCACCCGCACGTCGCTGGAACAGGTGAAGCGACCGTTGACGTTGATGGTCTCCTGGGTGCTGGACGCGGCGGCGCTGGTGAGGGCGGAGAGGCTGGTGACGGTGACGACCGGACCGGTACCGCCGCCGTTGGTGCCCCCGGCCATGGTCGACCAACCCTCCTGGTTGAAGGTGGCGGCCATCGCCCGAGGCGCGTGGATCGTCACGCCGGCCAGCGCCATGGCGAGGATCCCGACGGCGACGGTCGGGGTACGCCAGGAACCGACTGGTCCGGGTCGTCGCGCGGCACCAGACGCGCCGAGCCGGGCCGGTCGCAAGCGCCGCCCGGACGGTGGTGTCGCGGTGGATTCTTGTCGCTGAGAGGCAGGCGGTACCGCCTTGCGGAACAGCATGAGCAACCTCCGATTGGGACGTGGGCGTCCCCGCAACGCGGTACGGTCCGCGGCGCACGACTGGTCTGGGTCGCGGCGCGGCGTCAGACGCGCCGAGCCAGACTGGTCGGAAACGGGATGGCCGTGGGCCCCACCACGATCCGAGCATCGCGCTGGTCGGGAGGGGACGCGGGTGAAAACGCTTTCCCGAATCGTATCGATGCACTTCTATGTCGTCAATGTCCGCGGTGACGCTTCACGACAGTTCGGCACGACCCGCCGACGTATCACTCAGGGCTTGACAAGTGTCGATGTGAACGGTAACAATTGCCAGCTCAACCGGGTTGGTAGCCGAGCCAGCCCGGGAGTCCGGGGCCGGGCGAGACCATCGGTCGAGCTGGTGTGCCGACCCACCCGCCGGTCGCCGGCGGTATCCGGACGCCGATCCGCGCCGAACCGTCCACGCCCGGATCGTCCACGCCGGACTGTTCGCGACGGGCCGTCCACGTCGGACGTCGCACGGTGGACTGTTCGCGATGCACCGTCCGCGATGGATCGCTCGCGACGGACCGTCCATGGTGGACTGTCCGCGCGACGGACCGTCCACGGCGGACTGTCCGCCATGGACAGCTCGCGTCCGGGAGCCGCTGGATCCGGGTCACCGGACGCGCGACGGACGCCGGCCGGCCGCCCTACGAATGACCCTGGAGCACTCATGTATCTACGACCCAGACGAGCGGTGACGACGCTCGCCGTGACGCTCGCGGTAGCGGCCACCGCGCTGCTCGCCGGATTCGTGGCCGTGACGCCGGGCGCGCACGCCGCCGCCGGTGACGGTTCGCCTGTGGACCCGAACATCGCCTTCGTCGGCCGGTGGGACACCCGCAACCCGGCCGCCTACGTCCCCTACTGGGCAGGCGCGTACTTCACGACCGGCTTCACCGGCACTACCGTCAAGCTCAACCAGCGCAACACGATCGACCTGTACGCGAGCATCGACGGCGGACCCGACGTCTACCTCACCAACGTCGCCGGCACAGTGAACCTCACCCCGACCCGGCTGGCCGCCGGCAACCACACCCTGCGCGTGTCGTACCGCGTGGTGGCCGGCTCGTACCACGGCGACGCGGTCTTCCAGGGTCTGACCCTCGACCCGGGAGCGCACACCTACCCGGCGACCGTGCCGGCGAGGCTGATCGAGTTCGTCGGCGACTCCATCACGGTGGGCACGACCACCACCGAGAACGCGCTGACCGCCTACGGTTGGCTGATCGGCGAACGGCTCGGCACCCGGCACACCCAGATCGCCCAGGGCGGCGCGTGCCTGGTCGCCACCGCGGACGGCTGTGTGGGACTGGAGAACCAGTTCCTCAAGTTGGATCCCAACGCGGCCACACCCGACTGGGACTTCGGCCGGTACCAGGCCAACGCCGTCGTCATCAATCTCGGTACCAACGACAGTGGCCACGGCGTACACACGCCGCAGTTCCAGTCGTCGTACACCCACCTGCTGGAGGAGGTCCGCGCGAAGTATCCGGGCGCGGTCGTCTTCGCCCTGGAAACCTTCAGCCAGCGGTTCGCCGCCCAGACCCAGGCCGCGGTGCAGGCCCGCAACGCCGCCGGAGACAGCGATGTCGTCTACGTCAACACCGAGGGTTGGCTGACCTCCGCCCAGCTGTCCGACTCGGTACACCCGAACGACGCCGGGCACCGGGCCGTCGCGGACCGCCTGGCTCCGATCATCGCCGCCCGGCTGGGCGCCTCCCCCACAGCCTCCCCCACGGCCTCCCCCACGTCCTCTCACACGGCCTCCCCCACCCCGACGCGCACCGGTGGCGGCCCGGCCGGCTGCTCGGTCTCCTACACCGTCACCAGCCAGTGGCAGGGCGGGTTCCAGGGCGACGTGGTCATCGCCAACACCGGTACCGTCGCCGTCAACGGCTGGTCGCTGGGCTGGTCGTTCCCCGACGGCCAGACCGTCAGCCAGGCATGGAACGCGAGCGTCACGCAGAACGGGGCGGCCGTGACCGCGACCGACGGGGGCTGGAACGCGACCATCGCACCCGGCGGCTCCACCAGTTTCGGATTCCTGGCCAGCCAGACCGGTACCAACCGCGAGCCGGCCGGCTTCACCCTCAACGCGGCGGCGTGCGCGGTGGCCTGATCCCCGCGCGGGTCCGGGCTCCGGCACGAGGCACCGGAGCCCGGACGCGTCACCGGAGGTACGCGGCGAGGCCGAGTTGCTGATTCCGTACCGCGGTGGCCACGACACCGGCGATCTGCCGGGCACCCTGCGTCTCGAAATGGGTGTGGTCGTCGCAGAAGAACGCGCCCACGGCGCCCGAGGTGTAGTCGCCGTTGTTCGGACAGAACTTGAGGGTGTTGTACAGCGTGTAGCTCAGCTTGTGCAGATCGATGACGGGTACGCCGGCGGCGGCACCGGCGTCGAACGTCTCGGCGAGGAATCCCCGGTTCCCGGTCGCCACGCTCCCGCTACACGTGATCGCGGCGACCGGGGTCAGGAACACGGCACGCACGCCGCGCTGCGCCGCCGCGGCCGCCATCACCCCGAGCAGTTCCTTGTACCGCGCCGATCCCACATGCCGGTTGCAGGTGCTGTCCCCGTCGTTGATGCCGAACTGGATGAACAGATAGTCGCCGGCCTTCATACCCGTCGACGAGTTCAGCATGGCCTGCCACCGGGCCGAGTAGGTCGCCGGGCTGACGACGCACTCACCGGCGGAGTTCATCGTGGTGGTGACGTTCGGGTCGTACAGCCAGGTCTGGATGCTGCGCCCGCCGACCGCGCTGTCGACGACGGTCACGTTGCTGTTGAAGTAGGGCGCGAACTGGCTGCCCCAACCGACCGGGCAGACGCCTCCCACCGGGTTCATCATCGTCGAGTCGCCCGCCATCCAGATGGTGACCCGGGGCTGCGAGCCGGGTGGGCCGCTCGTGGACGGCCTACTCGACGGGGTGGTCGGCGCGCCGGTGGGGGTACGGCTCGGGGTGAGGCTCGGCGTCGGCTGGGTGCCGCCCGACGGGGTGGCGCACGGTGTCGCGGTCGGGAGGCCGGTGCACGGGGTGCCGTTCAGCGTGAACGCCGCGGGTACCGGGTTGCTCCCGGTCCAGGTCCCGTTGAAGCCGAAGCTGGCGGTGCCGCCGCTGGCGATCGTGCCGTTGTAGCCGACGTTCTTCGCGGTGACCGCGGTCCCGCTCTGGGTCACGGTGGCGTTCCATGCCTGGGTGACGCTCTGACCGGCGGCGAAGGTCCAGGTCAGGGTCCAGGCGGTGACGGCGTCGCCGAGGTTGGTGATAGTGACGTCGCCGCCGAATCCGCCGGACCACTGGCTGGTGACCCGGTAGTCGACCCGGCACCCGGTGGTCGCGGCCTGGGCCGCCACCGATGTCCCCACGAGGTCGCCGGTCACCACGAAGCCGCCGGTCACGACCGCCAGGGCGGCGGTGACCAGAACGGCGGTGGCCGCGGCCGTGCGGCGGTGCGGTGCTCTCATCTCGTCCTCCTGCCGTTGTGGGTACGGGCGGCGATGAATTGATGCTACTCGATACTATCGACCACCTGGCGGCTCCCGACCCGCCGGCATAACAGTGATCGACGTTCTGGTGAATGCCGCGTGTCCGGCTGGGCGAAACGCCGGAGCGCGGAAGCTCCGGCGTGCATCATGGTCAGGTGACGGGGGTACGGGAGCGGCCGGCGACGCGGGTCCGGCTGGTCGAGCGGGTCGACGGCGCACTGGTACGGGCGCTGGACCGCCTGCCACCCCGGCTGCGCCGGGTCCTGCCCCGGGAACTGGTCGGCTTCGCGATCCTCGGCGGGTTCACGTTTCTCGTCGACCTCGCACTGCTCAGCGCCCTGCACGCGTGGACCGGCCTGCCGGAGGCGGCCGAGGTCAGCATCGCTTACCTGTGCGCGTTCGCGCTCAACTTCGTGCTGAACCGCACCCTGAACTTCCGCTCGCACGCCCCCGTCGCCGGCCAGGCACTGCGGTACTTCCTGGTGATCTGCTGCGACTACGGCCTGACCCTGGGGGTGACCACCGGCCTGACCGGTCTCGGCCTGGATTTCCGGCTGGCCCGACTGACCGCCGCCGGTTGCGTGGCCGTCTTCACGTACACCGCGGCGCGGCGGTGGGTGTTCAGCCGCCGCTGACCCGGCGAGCCACCCGTCCCGGGCGCGCCCGGCCTCTCGACGGGCCGAACCGGCTCCCTTTATGATCACATCGATAAATTCACATAGGGTGATGAGGAGCTGCCATGTCCCCCCTCAACCGCCGTACCCTGCTGCGCGGCACTGCCCTCGGCGCCGGAGCCGCGGCCGCGTCCCTGCTCACCGTCGGCGCCCACAGCGCTTCGGCCCACGTCGACCAGCCGGTCATCGCCGGCGGCGGGCAATGGGGAGCGCGGCCACCGTCCGGACCGCTGACCATCGTGCAGAACCGCCCCAACAAGATCATCGTTCATCACACGGCGATGGCCAACTCCACGGACTACTCACAGGCGCACGCCTTCCAGAACTCGCGCGACATCCAGAACCTGCACATGGACGTCAACGGCTGGATCGACAGTGGACAGCACTTCACCAACAGCCGCGGCGGCTGGGTCACCGAGGGTCGCAACGGGAGTCTCTACGCGCTGCTGCACGGGCAGACGATGGTCGAGGGCGCGCACTGCGTCGGCCAGAACGACCAGGCGATCGGCATCGAGAACGAAGGAACGTACCTGACCGAGCAGCCGCCGCAGGCCCTGTGGAACAGCCTGGTCACTCTGTGCGCGTTCATCTGCCAGCAGTACGCCATTCCGGCCGCGCAGATCTACGGACACAACGACTTCAACTCCACCCAGTGCCCGGGTCTCATCCACGACCGGTTGCCGGAGCTGCGCGCCTCGGTCGCCGCCGCGGTGGCCTGACCGTCTCCGCCGTCGGACCCGGGCGATGGGTTTGCGTCACCCGCCGTTCGGGGACAGTGGTTCCGGGAATCGGTTCGGTGACCATCGCCATCCGCCAGTGAACGCGCGACGAATGCGCCGCGCTATCACCCGCCCACTCTCCGCCTAACTGCGGCAAGCGCTTGCCGGCGGGGTAACAGGTGGAGGTGACCCCAGCGCTTGTTACATGGCGAACGGTCCCCTATGGTCATCGAAGCGTATGGCCCATGGCAACGATCGGCTGATCTAGGGGTCAGCCGTTCGTTGAACCCCAACGGAATACACCCCACGACGAGAGGTAGCGATGACGCAGGACACGGCGCTGCTCGAACTCGATGCCGACGCGCGACGGGACTCACCCGGTTCGACGTTCCTGGCGATCGGCGGGACCGCGGCGGTCTCCGCCGTTGTCGAGGAGTTCTACATCCGCCTGCTGGCCGACCCGGCGACCGCCGGATTCTTCGAGCCGATGCTCGCCGCCGACGGGCTCTCCTCGCTCAAGCGTCACCAGATCCTGCTGCTCACCAAGGTGCTGGGCGGTCCCGACCGGTATGCCGGGCGCGACCTGCAGGCCGCGCACGCCCACCTGGGCGTCACAGAGGACGCCTACCGCCGGGTGTCCCTGCATCTACTGACCGTGATGCACGACTTCAAGGTTCCGATGGACGTCCTGATGGCCGTGGACGGCATCCTGCGCAGTGTCGCGCCCCTCATCGTCAGCGCTGGCGCGGGCGCCTACGGAGCCGACCGGTAGTGGACGTTGCAGCACTGAAGGCGAGTTGGGCGCAGGTCGTCGAGCTGGGCGACCAGGCGGCCGCGTACTTCTACGCCACCTTGTTCAGCCTGGACCCCGAGCTGCGCAAGCTGTTCTCGGCGTCCATGGGCGGGCAGCGCGACCGGCTGCTGTCCGCCCTCGGGCACATCGTGTCCAACGTCGACGACACCGAGGCGCTGGTCCCGTTCGTTCAACAACTCGGCCGGGACCACCGCCGCTTCGAGGTGACCGCCGAGCATTTCCCGACGGTTGGCCGGGCCCTGCTGCACACCCTGGCTCACGGCCTCGGCCCGGCTTGGAACGAGCAGCTGGCTTCCGACTGGGCCGAGGCGTACGGGCTCGTCTCCAAGGTGATGATCGAGGCCGCCGAGGCGGCCAAGCAGGTCGAGCCGCCGTGGTGGAACGCGGAAATCGTGTCGCACGAGCGGCGTTCGCCCGACGTCGCCGTGCTCACCGTCCGGCCGGACCACGAGCTGCGGTACCGGTCCGGGCAGTCGATCGCGGTGGAATCCCACCTGCGCCCAAGGGTCTGGCGGTACCTGTCGCCGGCCAACGCCCGGCGGCCGGACGGCACCATCGAGTTCCACGTGCGTGCCGTGGCCGGTGGCCAGTTCTCCCCCGCGATGGTCTATCAGGCCCGCCAGGGTGACCTGCTGCGCCTGGGTGCGCCCATCGGCACCCGGATGACCGTGTCGCAGGACTCGCGCCAGGATCTGTTGCTGCTCGCCGGTGGCACCGGTCTCGCGCCGATGAAGGCCATCATCGAGGAGCTGGCGAGCAACCTCGACAGCCGCAGGGTCACTCTGGTGGTCGGGGCGGCCACTCAGTGGGACCTGTACGACATGCAGGCACTCATTCAGCTCGCCAACGAACTGCGCTGGCTGCACCTGATACCCGCGATGTCCGACGACCCGATCCAACCGCGGGCGACGGTCGTGGAGGCCGCCCTGCGCGCCGGGTCCTGGCATGACCGGCAGATCTACATATGCGGTTCGCCCGCGATGGTCTCCGGCACGCGACAGACCCTGATGGAGCACGGCTACCAGCCCGATGCCGTGCGAGTCGAGCAGTTCGACGACAAGACCTACGCGCCGCTGAGCGCGTCGCTGCCCCCGCAACGGATGCCCCAGGAGGCCACTCGGCGATGAGCACGTCATCCGGCTACCGGCGCAGGCCACTGTCTCCACACGAGATCCGCAACCTGCGCATCCGTCAGATCGGTTTCCGCAAGGGATACGACCCGGCGGAGGTCGAGGCGCTGCTGCAGCGACTGGCCGAGGAGGTCGCCGCCCGCGACGGGCGGATCACCGCGCTGCTCACCGAGAATGAGCGTCTTCAGGTCGAGGTGTACGCGCGCCGGCACGGCCAGTTGCCGGCCAACACCGCGCCGGAGTTGGACGAGGACCTCATCGCGCAGCGGATCCAGGCACAGCAGTACGCGGACGACATGCTGGCGGCCGCGCAGACCAGCGCGGCACAGCTGGTCTCGCAGTCGCGGCAGCAGGCCAACGAAATCCTCCGTGCCGCGCACGACGCTGCCGAGCGGGCGGTCCGCGAGTACCGGGCGAACGCCGGCGGCAGCTACACGGCCGACCGCGAAGAACTGACCCGGCTCGCCACGCTCGCCCAGTGGGCGATGCGTCAGCTCGCCGGGCTGCGCGCCCAGGTGGACGCGACGGACGACGCGGCACGGCTCGAACTGACCTCGATCCTGGACCGTCTCGGGTCGATCCTCTCCAGCCCGGCACAGCAGCCGCCGGCCGCACCGCAGACCGACTGGCTCACTCCCCGGCCGTCTCAGGCCGAGCGGTCGCAGCCGTCGATGGGCTGGACGTCGCAGACCGAACAGCCCCCGGCGATGGGCTGGACGTCGCAGGGCGAACAGTCGCAGCCTGCGACGAGCTGGCCACCGCAGACCGAACAACCCCAGCAGGCGAGCTGGTCGTCGCAGACCGAACAGGCACAGCCGACGATGAGCTGGCCGCCGGACGGCCGCTTCCCCTCGAATGGAGCGTCCGGCGCCACGCCGCCTCGGTGACGCCGCTGTGACACTCCACCGTGACGCCGCCGCCGTGACGCCCACGGTGACGGGCCAGCGCGCCGCCACCCCATGACGCGCGCTCGGGTCGGCCGGACCTGCTCGGGACGGGCCGGCCGACCCGGGCGCGACCTGCTGACGGTCACCGACCGGCCCGCTTCTCTCGCGCCGGTACCGCGTCTGACCGACGGCTGTGTTTGGCCAACGGCCGTGTCTGACCACCGGCGGTGTCCAACCAATCGACCCTGTCTGACCATCGACCCTGACGTGTCCGACGTCTGACGGATGACCTCACGGCTCACCACGGTTAGCGTGACAAGACACGCGACCGAGGGTAGCCGCGGTAGACCGATCCGACCGGTGCGACCTCAGGAGTACGGATGCGCACGTTGCCCCGCCCGATCACACGCCTGTTTGCCGCACGCCCGATCACCGCACGCCTGCTCACCGCCGGCCTGCTGGCGGCCGGCTCGCTCGCCGTACCGGCGGCGTCCGGTGCCGCACTCGCGGCCGGAGCGCCGGCCGGGCACGGTCTGGCTCGCACCCCTCCGATGGGCTTCAACGACTGGAATGCCTTCGGGTGCAACGTCAGCGCGTCGCTGGTGGAACAGACCGCGCTGGCCATGCACACGAACGGCATGCAGGCGGCCGGGTACGACTACGTCAACATCGACGACTGCTGGATGGCCGGACGGGACATTCCCCGTACCGATCCCACCCGTGCCACGGCCGGTCGGGACGCCGACGGCCACCTCGTCGCCGACCCGGTCTACTTCCCGCCCAGCGCCCCGGGCCGCAACGACGGCATCAAAGTCGTGGCCGACTACGTTCACGCCCTCGGCCTGAAGCTCGGCATCTACCAGGACACCGGCCGGACCACCTGCCAGGGCCTGGCCGGCACGTACCAGGGCCCGAGCGGGGCGACCTACGACGCGATCGACGCGGGTGACTTCGCGAGCTGGGGCGTCGACTACGTCAAGGACGACTGGTGCAACGTCCCCCTGTCCGACGTACCCGGTGCCACCCGTGACGACAAGGCCAACTACCTCTACACGCAGATGAGCCAGGCGTTGCAGGCGACGGGCCGGCACATCGTCTTCGAGGCGGCCACCCTCGGCGATCCCGGGCTGTCCACCTACACCTGGGCGCCCTCGATCTCCAACCTGTGGCGCACCACGACGGACATCAGCCCAAGCTTCTCCAGCATGCTGAACAACTTCACGGTGAACTCGGCGCTCGCCCAGTACGCCGGTCCTGGGCACTGGAACGATCCCGACATGCTGGAGATCGGCACCGGCGGGTTCAGCACGCTGGCCGCCGCGGCGCCGGCCGGCACCACCACCGTGCTGGTCGCCAGCACCTCGCGAGCCATCGTCGGCGGCGTGATCCGGATCGGCACCGCGGCGGCCGGCGATCTGGAGAGCGCGGTCGTGACCTCGGTCGGGACGGCGGGTGCCGCGGGCACCGGCATCACCGTCGCGACCCCGCTGACCCACGACCACCCCGCGGGCGAGCAGGTCAACAAGGACGGCATGACGCTGGCCGAGGAGCAGACCGAGTTCACCCTCTGGGCGCAGGAGGCCGCGCCACTGATCGCCGGTACCGACGTCGTGAACCTGGCGCCGCAGGATCTGGCGATGTACCTGAACCCGGAAGCGGTCGCGATCGATCAGGATCCGCTCGGCGTGCAGGCCACCGTCCTGAGCAACGCCGACTCGCACTGGGTGCTGGTGCGGCCGCTCGCCAACGGGGACAAGTCGGTCGTGCTGTTCAACGCCGGCTCGACACCGTGGTCGGGCGCCAGCCTGCCGCTCGACTCGCTCGGTCTCGACGCCTCGCAGCGGTACACCGCACGCGACGTGTGGGCACACACCGACGGTACGGTCACCGGGGCGCTTGAGGTCGCCTCCGTACCGGCCCACGGGTCGGTGATGGTACGTGTGTCCTCGGCGGCCGATCAGCTCGCCGACCAACTGGCCCTCGTCGGGCACGTCGACGGCGGCAGCTTCGCGGCACAGCTACGGGCAGCCATCCGCGCGTTGGACAAGGGCCGGACCCGGGAGGCATGCGGTGCTCTCGACGGCTACGTCCACCACGTACGGGCGCAGAGCGGCAAGAAGCTGCGTACCGAACTCGCCGCTCAACTGATCGCCAACGCCCGGCGGATCGAGGGTCTGCTCGGCTGCTGAACCCGAACCCTGAACCTGAACCCGGAACCCCCTGAACCCGGGAACCTCTGAACCCCGCGCCCTCTGAACCCCGGAACCCTCTGATTCCGAGTCCGCCGCGCGGCTTTCTGCCTCACGGTAGAAATCCGCATCACCGGCGGACCCGCCGCCCGATCCAGACAGCGCAACCGGCCGGCGGCGAGGTCGCCGATCGGCCGGGACGGCACCGGGCACGCGCGCACGGATCCGCAGGTCCGCACGTGTGTCCACTGTGGTCTCGGCGGTCGGCGGGCACGCGGAGGGGCGCCGCGAGGGCAGGCGGGTCCGGGTGGCCGACCCGCGGGCCGGATGCGTCGATGGAAAGACCCGTTGACTTCACGGTTCGCCCGATGCGAGCCTGGGCGACAACTCCGATCCCACATAGTCATCCGTCGATGGCAAACGATCCTCCGGAGAGCGGGCGAGTGGCACTCGCCCGCGCCTGGCGGATCGGCGCCCTCGGTGGGTCCCGTGCGGCCCCATGCCGACCGGAACCCGACGCCGGCCCGCCGGCTGGAACCCGAGACCGGCGCGCCGGTTGAGGCCCGAGACCGGCCCCGCCGGCTTAGACCCGAGACCGGCCCGCCGGCCTAGGCCCGACGCCGGCGCGCCGGCCGGGCGGACGACGGTGGACGGAGCCGCGTCATCGGGGTCGCCCTCCGGCGCACCCGGTCACACCTCGAAGGGAGCAGGGCATTGGCACGTCCGCCATCCAGATCTGGGGCACGTCGGAGTGCGTGGTCCGTCGCCGTCGCGTTGGCCGCGGCGCTGCCGCTCGTCACCGTCACACTGGCGACCGCCACACCGGCCAACGCCGCCGGAACCTTCAATGTCAGGGACTACGGCGCGACCGGCAACGGGAGCACCAATGACGCCGCCGCGATCAACAGCGCGGTCAGCGCGGCGAACAGCGCCGGAGGCGGCACGGTGGAGTTCCCGTCCGGCACGTACAAGGTGGGTTCCACGGTCCACCTGAAAAGCAACGTCACCATCCAACTCGACTCCGGCTCGACTCTGACCGGTACGTCCAGCGGGTACGACGCACCGGAATCCAACTCCAACGACTCGTACCAGGACTTCGGGCACAGCCACTTCCACGACGCGATGTTCTACGGCGACCGACTGTCGAACATCGGTTTCACCGGCTCCGGCACCATCGACGGCGGCGGCAACCTCATCACCGGCAACCCGTCGTCCGGCCAGGCCGACAAACTCATCTCGCTGACCCGGTGCAGCAACCTGACGATGAACGGCATCACCCTCAAGCGCGGCGGTCACTTCGCCATTCTCATCAACGGCTGCGACGGGGTCAGCTCGGATCACCTGAACATCCAGACCGCCAGCGACCGGGACGGCTGGAACGTCATCAACACCCAGCACGCCACGTTCACGAACATCACCATCGCCGCCAACGACGACGCCCTGGTCTTCAAGAGTGACTGGGCGCTCGGCCAGCGATTCACCCAGGGCAACGTGACCGTGACCAACGCGCACCTGTCCGCGGCCTGCTGCAACGCCCTGATGTTCGGATCGGAGACGTGCAGCGACTTCTCGCACTACACCTTCTCGCACATCACCATCACCGGTGCCGGCAAGTCGGGGCTCGGGCTGGTGTCCATGGACGGCGCCAACATCTCCGACGTGCACTACAGCGACGTCACGATGTCCGGTACCGCCTCTCCCATCATGATAAAGATCGGTACCCGGAAACGCTGCGGCGACAGTCCCGGCATCGGCAGCATCAGCAACGTGACCTATGACGGAGTCACCGGCACCAGCGCGGGTGCCTACAGCCCGACCATCTGGGGTCAGTCCGGCCACCAGGTCAGCGGCATCACGTTCACCAACGTCAACCTGACCCTGCCGGGCGGCCACGCGGCGATGTCCGACGGGGTACCCAGTGACAACGGCGACTACAACCCGAACAGCATCGGCACCCGGCCGGCCTACGGGTGGTACATCCACCAGGCGAACGGGATCTCCTTCACCGACAGCTCCGTGAAGTTCTCCTCCAACGACAACCGGCCGGCAGTCATCGCCGACACCGGCAGCGGAATCTCATTCGACCACTTCGTCGTCCAACGGGGTAGCGGCAGCCCGTACGACCTCGGGTTCCAGTCGGTCAGCGGCTACTGCCAGACCAGCGTCACTAACACCAGCGGCGGCGCGCCGCGGATCAGCGCCACCGGATCGAGCCAGTCCTCGTCCTGCGGAGGCGGGGGCGGGCTGACCGTCAGCGGGCTCTCGGTCGCGGACACCGCCAACGCCGGCGACTGGTCCGTGCAGTCCGACCTGCAGGCCGGCGCCACGTTGTTCGGCGACCGGACGTTCGCCGTCGCCTCGGTACCGTCAGCGGTGGCGGGGGCACAGTGGATCCGCACCGCCAACGACTCCAAGTCGTCGACGGCCAATCCGCTGGCCACGTTCACCATCAGCCAGGCCGCGACCGTCTACTTGGGCGTCGACACCCGGGTGGGCAAGCGATCCTGGATGGACTCGAGCTGGACCGACACCGGTACCCAGCTGACCGACACCGAGGGAAGCAGCACCCGCCGGTTCGAGCTGTACCAGAAGTCGTTCCCGGCCGGATCGGTGTCGCTCGGGCCGGAGGCCGACACCGCCAACAACGGCAGCATGTATACCGTCATCGTGAAGTAGCGTCGCTCGCGATTCGTGGCCGCCGTCGACCGGGACGGCGGCCACTTCCCTGTGCGGGCTTCTCAATGGGCGGCACGCGACGCCGGCGGTGCGCCTTTCGCCCGGGGCGGCCCGGCCAGGTCTTTCCGGCGAGGCGGTCCCGGCGAGGTGCCTTCCACCGGACAGAACAAGCCGTTGGGGCGGAGTGATCCATTGGCGTAGACACCCAGGGAGTAGGCACCGAAAGAGGAGACAGCGAAGGAAGCGACCAGGCTCCCTGGCGTCACGCCGTCGACGGGAGCCCGGACAACGGGAGGCAGTGGGTGAGAGACAGAACAAGGATGGTCGTCGCCGTGTCAGCGGCCGTGATCGGGATGGGCGCGCTGGCCGCGTCCCCCGCGTCGGCCGCCGGTCCGGCGGGAGCCGGACCCGACGCGAGAGCCGTGTTCGACGCGAAAGTCGTGTTCAACGTGACGGCCTACGGGGCCAAGGGCGACGGCAAGACCAACGACGCCGCCACCATCACGGCCGCCGTCGATGCCGCGGCCTCCGCGGGTGGCGGGGTCGTGGAGGTTCCCGAGGGTACCTACCTGGTCGGCTCCACGGTCCACCTGAAGAGCGACGTGACCATCCAGCTGGACTCCGGCTCGACGCTGACCGGCGCGCCCAGCGGGTACGACGCTCCCGAGCCGAACCCCAACGATTCGTACCAGGACTTCGGGCACAGCCACTTCCACGACGCGATGTTCTACGGCGACGGGCTGTCCAACATCGGCTTCACGGGCTCCGGCACGATCGATGGCGGCGGCAACTTCATCACCGGCAACCCCAAGTCGGGTCAGGCCGACAAACTCATCTCGCTGACCCGGTGCGACAACCTGACGATGAACGGCATCACCCTCAAGCGCGGCGGCCACTTCGCCATCCTCATCAACGGCTGCGACGGCGTGAGGTCGGACCATCTGAACATTCAGACCGCCGACGACCGCGACGGGTGGAACGTCATCAACACCCGCAACGCCACCTTCAACGACATCACCATCGCCGCCAACGACGACGCCCTGGTCTTCAAGAGTGACTGGGCGCTCGGCCAGCGATTCACCCAGGGCAACGTCAGCGTCAACACCGCACACCTGTCCGCGAAGTGCTGCAACGCCCTGATGTTCGGATCGGAGACGTGCAGCGACTTCTCGCACTACACCTTCAACCACATCACCATCACCGGAGCCGGCAAGTCGGGCCTCGGACTGGTCTCCATGGACGGCGCCAACATCTCCGACGTGCACTACAACGACGTCACCATGTCCGGTACCGCCTCCCCCATCATGGTCAAGATCGGTACCCGGAAACGCTGCGGCGACAGCCCCGGCATCGGCAGCGTCCACGACATCACGTACAACAACGTGACCGGCACCCGCGCGGGCGGCTACAGCCCGACCATCTGGGGCCAGCCCGGTCACCCGGTCAGCGGCATCACGTTCAACAACGTCGACCTCACCGTCCCCGGCGGCCACGACCCGATGTCGATCGGTGTACCCAGCGACAACGGCGACTACAACCCGAACAGCATCGGTACCCGCCCGGCCTACGGCTGGTACCTGCACAACACCGACGGGATCACGTTCAACAACGCGGCCGTGCGCACCGACTCTCCCGACGGGCGACCGGCATTCCTCGCCGACGCGACCACGAACGTGAGGCTGAACAACGCCACCGTCGAGCCGGGCGACGGATCGCTCTTCGACCTCGGTTTCCTGGGCTCCACGTACTGCGTGAACAACGCGCACACCTCGATCGGCGTCGCCGCCCGAATCGACTCGGACGCCGCCTCCACGGCGACGTGTCACCGGCCGGCCAACGATTTCGCGGTGACGGTCACCCCGGACAGCCAGAACGTACCGGCCGGCACGGCAGCCACGTACACAGTGGACACCACGGTGGTGTCCGGACACCCGGGTGCCGTCACGCTCGCCGCGAGCAACCTGCCGGCCGGCGCTACCGCCTCGTTCGCCCCCGCCACGGTCGCCCCCGGCGGCACGTCGACCCTGACGGTGAGCAGCCCACCCGGCGGCCTGGGAGCGGTCGCCACGATGACCGTCACCGGCACCAGCGGCACCACGACGCACAGCGCGAACGCCGACCTGACCATCGCGCCGGTGAGCACCGGGGGCGGGACCGTCAGCGACCTGAGCGTCGCGGACACCACGAACGCGGCCGACTGGTCGATCCAGAGCAACCTGCGGGTGGGCGACGTGCTGTACGGCGATCGGACGTTCACCGTGGCCAGCCTGCCGCCGGGCCTGATCGGCGCGCAGTGGATCCGGACCGCGAACGACTCCAAGACGTCCACTGTGGACCCGCTCGCGTCGTTCACCGTAGGCCAGGCATCCACCGTCTACATCGGAGTCGACACCCGGGTCGGCAGGCGGCCGTTCCTGGACTCGACCTGGGCCGCCACCGGCGCCCAGATCACCGATACCGAGGGCAGCAGCACCCGGCACTTCGACCTGTACCAGAAGACGTTCCCGGCCGGCCCGGTCACGCTCGGCCCAGACGCCGACACGGCCAACAGCGGAAGCATGTACCTGATCGCGGTCGCCTGACCCGAGAAACCCAGAAGCGGCATGGCGTCACCGACGCCGTGCCGCTTCCTTGTTTCCAGCCCGCCTCCGCCTGACGGTAGCCGCGATTGACGCCGGCCACGCGGCCCGAACACTGTTAATCGAGGTTCGTCGATTGATTCCGGTGGCCGATCGGGTATTCGGGCCGACCGCCGGAGTCCCAGACACAGACGGAGGCACACATGGTCAGGCACAGATGCACCCGAGGCCGACTCGCCGGCGTGGTCGCACTCGCGACCGCGGCCGCGGTGGTCGCGGGTGTGGCGGTCACGCTTCCGCTGGCCGCCTCGGCCGCCAGCACCCGGTACGAGGCGGAGTCGGCCACGATCTCGCAGGGCACCGTGGCGAACAACCACAGCGGCTATACGGGTACCGGCTTCGTCGACTTCACCAACGTGGCCGGAAGCTACGTCCAGTTCACCGTGAGCGGGGCCGCCGCCGGATCGGTCACGCTCACCTTCCGGTTCGCCAACGGTACCGGCACCGACCGGCCGATGAGCCTGTCGGTCAACGGTACGCCGGCCGCGACGCTGTCCTTCCCGGGTACCGGCTCGTGGACGACTTGGAAGACGGTCAGCGCACCGGCCGGGATCAACCCGGGTACCAACACCATCCGGGTCACCGCGACCACCGCCAACGGCGGCCCGAACCTCGATTCGCTCACCGTCCAGGACACCGTCACCTCGCCGCCGTCCTCGGCACCGCCGTCATCGGCGTCCCCGAGCCCCGGCGCCGACTGGTCCACCCGGCTGGTCGACTCGACGACGACCCGGTTCACCCCGTCGACGCTGGGCGGCTGGGGATACACCGAGGGCCTCTACCTCTACGGCCAGTACCTGGTCTACCAGCGCACCCACGATCCGGCCTACCTGGCCTACATCAAGAGTTGGGCGGACCGGTTCGTCGGCAGCGACGGCAGCATCGACAACAGCTTCAACAACCTGGACAGCATGGAGCCCGGCAACATCCTGCTGATCCTCTATCGGGAAACCGGTCAGGCGAAGTACCGCACGGCGGCCACGAAGATCTGGACCAGGCTGGAAGGCACCAACGGCGGTAACGGCAGCTATCCCCGCACGTCCGACGGCGGGTTCTGGCACGGTACGACCAGGCAGCACCAGCTGTGGTTGGACGGCACCTACATGGCGCTGCCGTTCCTGGTGAACTACGGAGCCATCGTGGGCAACGCGGCCGTCGCCGACGCCGAGGCGGTCAAGCAGTTGCTGGTCTACGGCGGGCACCTGGTGGCGCCGAACGGCCTGCTGTACCACGCCTACGACGAGTCGGCCGCGCAGAGCTGGGTGGTACCCGGGACAAACCACTCGCCCGAGTTCTGGTGCCGGGCGATCGGCTGGTACGGGATGGCGGCGGTGACCGTGCTGGACGCCGTTCCGGCCGACCAGCCCGACCGCGGCCGGGTGCTGACCATCCTGCGAAACCTGGTCGCCGCGATGAAGACCTACCAGGACCCGGCGACCGGCCGCTGGTTCCAGGTGGTCGACAAGGGCTCCCGGTCGGACGACTGGACCGAGACCTCCTGCTCGGCGATGTTCACGTACACGATCTCGCGCAGTGTCGAGAAGGGCTACGTCGACCCGAGCTACGCGGCCGTGGCGAACCGGGGCTACCAGGGGGTGCTGGCGCGCATCTCGCTCGGCGGCGACGGCCTGACCAACCTGACCGACATCTCCATCGGCACCAACGTGGGCGACTACGCGTACTACGCCGGCCGGACCCGGGCCGTCAACGACCAGCACGGGCTGGGTTCCTTCCTCATCATGAACGAACAGCTGATGCGCACGGGCTGACCCCGCACCGAGCGGTATCCGGCGCCGGACCGTTCAACGGCGGTCCGGCGCCGCCACTCTCACGCCTCCCGCCTTCACACGCCGTCCGGCCTCACACGCCTCCCGCGCTCGCACGCCGGGCTCGCCTCCCGGGCTCACACGCCGGCCCGCCTCCCGGGCGAGCCTCGGCCGCGGGCAGTACCGGAAGCGTCGCTCCCGTCAGGCCCGGGTGTTCAGCGCGGCGGACACCTCGCGCGCCGCCCGAACCACCATCGGCGCGAGCCGGGCGACCTGGGCTCTGGCGATGTCGAAGCTCAGCCCGGAGACGCTGACCGCGCCGATCGGCTCGGCGCCGTGGTTGACGACGGCCGCGCCGACGCACCGGACCCGGGAGACGTTCTCCTCGTCGTCCAACGCCCAGCCACGAGCCCGTACGCTGGCCAGGTTGGCCAGCAGCGCGTCGGGCGTAGTCAGCGTGTTGGGCATCCGGCGGGGCAGCCCGCTGCGCGCGGCGATGCGGCGCACCTCGTCGTCCGGCAACGCGGCCAGGATCGCCTTGCCCATGGCCGTGCAGTGCAGGCTGACCGAGGCGCCCACCCGCGACTGGATGCCGTATGCCCCCCTGCCCTCCAGCTTCTCGAAGTAGACCGCCTCGTCGCCCTGCCGTACCGCGAAATGCACGGTGTAGCCGGTGCGCTCGCACAGCGCCCGCAACGCCGGCCGCGCCGCGCGCGCCAGGTCCGAGTCGTCGGCCGCGCGAGCCGCCAGCCGGATCAGGCCCGGTCCCAACACGTAGTCGTGTTCGTCGCCTTCACGAACCCACCCGTGCGCCACCAACTCCTGCAGGATCCGGTGCACGGTGGAGATCGGCAGGCCGGCGGTGTTCGCGATCCGCGAGAGCCGGCGTTGCTCTATCAGCGCCTCCGCCACCGCGACGAGCTTCGCGATGGCCGAAGGCGACTGTGTCGTTGTCGGGCTGCTCATCGAGCCAGCCACCCCCTCTTCACAGCCGGAGCGTGCCCGTGTCGGACGCTACGAGCACACCGCGGGACGGTCATTCACAGTCGTCACACCTCCGACGATGAGTTCCTGCCTTCCGTTCGGCAGAAAGAGACGGTCATTCATCGGATGGATTCTCACTATGGGGCCAGTCGATCCGGAGCGCCAGCCCCCTTCGGCGATGCCGCCGGTTGGAGCGCTCCCATACGCGCGCCTTTCCACGGCCGGGAGCACTGGAAAGCTGCGCAAACCATTGCAGAGGGTGTAGCCGCCGGAGCGGAGTGCCGTCAAGCGTGCACTCCGTGAGATGGAAAGTCCCAGCACACGGGCCTGCCCGAGCGAGGTCCGCGGGGATTTTCCGCGCGCTGCCTGCGGAAACCGAAAGATCTACCCCGCTCGGTCTTGACGCCGGAGCGAATCGACGCTTGACTTTGTTACAAACGTTTGCACCACGGTCACCCCGAGCGCCCCTCACCGGTGAGAGGCCGGCGTTCGGCGCGGTCGGGTGTCAACCGTCCCGCGCATCCATCGGATCATCTCTGTTGCGCCGACAGGAGTGCCATGCCGGTAACCGGTCGCGACATCGCGGGACGCTCGCGAGTGTCGCCATCGGCGCCGTCGCGGGCGGTGGTGCCAGGGCCGGTGCTGCCGCGGGCCGCGTTGTCGGAGGCGGCGCTGTCGCGGGCGGTGCTGACACGGGTGACGCTCTCGGATGTGGCATTGACGGAGGTGGCGCTGTCGCAGGTAGCGCTGTCGGAGGCGGCACTGTCGCAGGTAGCGCTGTCGGAGGCGGCGCTGTCGCGGGTGGCGCTGACGGGCGGGCTGTCCGTCGCTTACCGGATCCACGGAGCGGCGGCCGGCACTCCCGAGTGGAGCGCCGGCCGCCGCCTGCGGTCGACCGTCAATCCAGGTCGCCTCTTGAGGTCGACCGTCAGCCCGGGCCAGACCGACAGCCCGGGCCAGACCGTCAGCCCAGGTCGACGTGCAGGATCTTCTCGTTGCTGTTGTTCGGCGTACTGTCCTTGTCACCGGTATTGGTCGTGGTCATCCACATGCCCCCGTCCGGCGCCGGCTCGACCGTCCGCAGCCGGCCGTAGGTGCCCACGAAGAACTGCTGGACGTTGGTGAGGCTGCTGCCGCTGATCACCTCGCGGTACAGCCGGGTGCCGCGCTCACAGGCGACGTACAGGACGTCCCGGATGATGGCGATGCCGCTGCACGATCCGTCGGCCACCGGGTAGGTGTGCTTGGGCGCGAGGTAGCCGGACGTGCCGCAGCCGGTACCGGCCTGCGACGAGGTTCCCTCGCAGTTCGGCCAGCCGTAGTTGCCGCCCTTGGTGATGAGGTTCGTCTCGTCCATGACGCTGTTGCCGAACTCCTGCTCCCAGAGCCTGCCCTCAGAGTCGAAGGCCAGCCCCTGCGGGTTGCGGTGCCCGTAGCTCCACACGTAGTTGCCGAACGGGTTGTCCGAGGGCATCGACCCGTCCGGGTTGAGCCGCAGGACCTTCCCGTTCAGGCTGTTGAGGTTCTGTGCGTTGGCACCGTTCTGCGCGTCGCCGGTGGCAGCGTAGAGCTTCCCGTCCGGCCCGAAGCGCAGCCGGCCACCGTTGTGGTACTTGTTGCGCAGGATCCCGGTCAGCAGGACCTGTTCACCGCCGATCGTGTTGTTGGCGAACGTGAACCGCACGATCCGGTTGTCGGTCGGGCTGGTGTGGAACACGTACAGCCAGTGGTCGGTGTTGAATGTCGGCCCGATGGCAAGGCCCAGCAGGCCGCCCTCGCCGTCGGTGCTCTCCACGTTGGGTACGGTTCCCACCGTGGTCTTCGCCCCGGTGGCGGGGTTGAGATGAACGATGTCGTGAGCATCCCGGCGGCTGTAGAGGATGGTGCCGTCGGGCAGGGTGACCAGGCCCCACGGGATGTCAGTGTCGGTCGCGAGCTGGGTGACCGCGCAGACCGTGGCGCAGCTCGACCCGGTGGTCACCGAGACCTGGTTGCTGTGCGCCGAGGTGTTGCCGGCCGCGTCGCGAGCCACCACGTAGTACGCGTACGTGTGGTTGGCGGCCAGCCCGCTGTCCAGGAACGTGGTTGCCGGAGGGGCAGTGCTGGTTCCCGGCACGGTACCGGCCTTGGCACCGTCCCGGTAGATGTCGTACGCGGTGACCGCGACGTTGTCCGTGGCGGCGGTCCAGCGCAGGCTGACACTGGTACCGGAGGCCGAGCCGGTCAGCCCGGTCGGCGCGCTCGGCGCGGTCGTGTCCACCTGGCACGGCGGCGGCGTGACGGTGACCGTCGCGCTGGCCTGGGAGACGTTTCCGGCCGCGTCGCGCGACTGGACGTACACGCCCCAGGTGACGCCGCCGACGACGGTGATGCCGCCGGATGTCACGGTGCCCGCCACGGATGTGATGAGCTGCCCGTCGTGGAAGATGTCATAGAACGCGACGCCCACGTTGTCGGTGGACGCCGTCCACGCCACGGTGGCGGAGTCGCAACCGTTCACCGTGACCGTCACGTCCGTCGGAACGGTGGGCGGCTGGGTGTCGGCGGCGCCGGTGTTGCCGTACACCTGGAACTCCTGCAGGGAGTAGCCCTTGCTGGAGTCGGTCCGGCAGCGGTGGGTGCCGTACATCCGGACGTAGCGGCCACGGCCGGTCACGGCCAGGTCATCGACCCCGCCGTCGCCCGCCGTGGTGCTGTAGACGGTCGTCCAGGTCGAGTGGTCGGTCGACGTCTGCACCTGGTACGCCGTCGCACAGGACAGATCCCAGGTCAGCACCACCCGGCTGAGGTTCGCCGCGGTACCCAGGTCGACGTAGATCCATTGAGGATCGACGCCGGCACCGCTGGCCCACCGGGTGGAAGTCGTGCCGTCCACGGCATAGCTCGGCGGGCAGCAGCCGCCGGATGACGAGGCGGTGACCGGCTTTCCCTGGGACAGCAGGGAATCGGCCGCCGGCACGGCCGTGGCGGCGCCGACCGTCGCGGGGGCTGCTGTCGCGGTGGCTGCCGGGGCTCCGGTGATGAGCAGGACCGCCGTGACGAGCACGGTCAGGCCGCGAATCCTTACCAACATGGCGTTCTCCTCTGTGAGCCAACGTGTGGACCCAAATGGTGGGCCCAAACGGCGGACCCGAATGGTGGGCCCAACGTGTGGGCCCGGCGCCGGTGCACCGGGCCCACGACGGGGGTCAGCTGACCGAGATGGCGTCCAGATCGGGCGCGTAGGCGCTGTTGTTGAAGAACTTGATGGTGTTGTTGCCGGCGTTGAGGGTCACCGTGACGGTCGTGGTGGCGGGTGAGTTGAAGTCGGTACCGGTGCACGGCACGGCGACCGTCGCGCCGCCGTTCACGCTCAGGTCGAACGTGCGGGTGCCGTCGACCTCGTACGCGATGGTGAGCTGGTGGCTTCCGGCGGCGCTCACGTTGACGTTGTTGACGATGTCGTAGTTGCTGGAGTTGTTGCCGATGAAGCGCACCTTCGCGCCGCCAGAACAGGCCGAGCAGGTGGCCACGACGGCCGCGCCGGACAGCGTGTTGCCCGACGCCTCAGCCTGGTACGTGGTCTCCGGAGGAGGCGTGGTACCGCCGCCCGCGTACCCGGTGCCCAGCCACAGCTCGTCGACGCGCAGTTGCTTCGACGACGCGTACGTGCTGTCCACCTCCAGCCGGACGTAGCGCGCGGTGGCGCCGATGTCGATGAACTGCACGCCTCGCACGTTGGGCAGGTTTCCGGACTTGACGGTGGTCCAGGTGCTGTTGTCGTTGCTCGTCAGGATCTTGTACGCGTTGATGCGCGCCGACGACGTGGCGGTCTGGGTGATGGTGTCCTCGCGCTGGTTGATCGCCAGGTAGGCGGCCTTCTTGGCGGACTTCTGGTCCAGCGTGATGGACACCGGCGTCGTGTCGTTGCTGTCCCAGTAGTTGAGGTATGAGCCGTCGACCAGGTTGGCGGCCGCGTGGCCGCTGGCCGAGGCGGTCGCCGTGGCGGTGACGCCGGTCTCGATGCCGGTCCGGCCGGACATCATCACCTTGAACACGGTGTCGTACTGGTCCCAGCCCGACACCCCGCTGATCGTCAGGTACCCGCTGCCCTGGCTGAAGGACACCGCGGCACCGGTACGGAGGTTCGTCACGCTCGACACCACGTACCCGCTGTCCCGCAGCTTCACCGAGTTGCCCGAGGTGGGTTTGGTGACCACGTGCACGTACTGGAGGTTGGCGTCGGACTTGTTGACGGTGGTGTACCCGTACGCGCCGTTGCCGAAGTTGCCGCCCGGCATGCCGCCGTACATGTACCCGCCGCCCTCGTCCCCGCTGATCGACGACCAGATCGGCGGCAGGTACGTGTCCATGAAGTTGTTGAAGTTGGCCTGGTTCGACGGGAACTTGCCGTTGACCATCGCGGTCTCGGCCATCAGGGACTTCACGGAGTTGCCAGCGTTGGCGATGTAGCGCCCGAGGTTCAGCGCGTAGTCCACTGTGGAGTTCGAGCCGTCGTACCACCAGTTGCCCGTGGAGGGCAGTTTGTAGTCGGCCTCGGTGAGCCGGGGCTGTGCGGTGTAGTACGCCTGCGGCATGTCGTACGCCGGGGTCATCCCGGTCTTCTGCTCATTGCTGATCATGTCCATGATCGGCGTGTCTTCGTTGTTGTTGGACAGCGTCATGTTCGGGTGCAGCTGGTAGATCTGTTCGTAGAGGTCGTGGTCCAGCCAGTACTGGTTGTCGTTGTCGATCCAGAACCCGTCCAGCGCCGGGTGGCTCTTCATGACGTCGAGGAAGTTGTCGTAGCTGTACTCGCCGAAGCCGTCCTGGGTGTCGAGGTCGACGGTGTGCCCGGCGTACGCGGAGAACGCGGCCGAGTCCATCCACTCGTGGCCGTTGAGGTCGTGCCACTGCGCGTCGTTGGTCATGTAGAGGATGACCCGCAGCCCCTTCGCGTGCGCCGCGGTGATGAGTTCACCCAGGAAGTCGCGCTTGGTGCTGCACGTGCCCGGGATGCTCGACGGCCAGGCGCGGCCGTAGCCGAGCTTGCTGTGGAACGTGGCGAGCACGAGATAACTGGCGCGCAGCTTCTGCGCCTCACTGACCCAGTAGTCCGCGCTCCACCCGCCGCTGGTGATGGCGCTCTCCCACGCCGTACAACTGGTGTAGCCCGGCGAGGTGAGCATTCCCCAGTGCAGGAACAGGCCCGAGGTCGAGGCGCGCAGGAAATCCTGCCGGGGGTTGGTCAGATCGGCTCGGGCGGGGTGGGCACCCAGCCCGAGCATCGCGACCACGATCGCGACGAGCGCGACCAGAGCTGCCGGCACGGGGCGCGAGCGTCCTCGCGACCTGGCCAGGAAACCATGACGTACCAAGGCCGTCCGCCTTTCTCGTAGAGCTGGCTTTCTCGTAGAGCTGGCTTTCTCGTGGGTCAGTTCTTCTCGTGGGTCAGGCTTTCTCGCAGGGCGAGGAGATCGGATGAGTCGCCCGCCCTGGACCGGTGACAACCCCGAAGAGGGCCGCGAAACACCCGGAACATAGGATCTCTTGGATGCGTCGTCAATAGCGATTTCCGCCCGGCGGCCGTCGCCTCGCCGGCTGCTCAGCCCGGCGGCCACGGACCCTCACGCGACCTCGACCCGCTGTCTGTCCAGCGGAAACTCTGCGAATTCTTAAGAGTATTTATTGACGGTTGCCTACGTCTGGTGATTGCATCGGCTCGCGCCGCTGGGGCCCCGACCGTCCCGCCCCGAGGTGTCCCCCACCGAATCGCGGTACGTCCTCGCGCGGCACCGGTTTGTGTCCGCGCGGTTGGCGCTCAGAGAGGAGAACCATGACGGACAACCCCACCCGCCGCGGCCTCACCCGCCGTGGGCCCGGCCGCCGGGCGGTACTCGGCTCGCTCGCCGCTGCTGCCGCCGGCGCGCCGTTGGCGTTCAGCCGCTGGGCATCGGCATCGGCGTCGACGACGGCGACGACGTCGACATTGGCGTCGGCATCGACGGACGGCGTGCCGGCTTTTGCTCCCGCCGCTCCGCAGCTGCTCTGGTCACCAAGCCCGAGCAGTGACGGGCTCGACGCGTTCGAGGGCATCGAGGCCGACCGCGCCAACCTGCATCCCGGCCGGAAGTACGTCTACGTGGAGGGCGACCACTACCGGTTCGACATCTACAAGGACGACCTGGACTCCACGGGTGACGGAGACCGCCAACGCACCGAGTCCAAGGGGATGGTGACCGACGGCGACTACCTGTCCATGCACGACGGGGAGACGTGGAGCATCACGTACGAGATGTATATCCCCTCGACGCTGCACGGCACGAGCCACTTCACCCACATCTTCCAGCTCAAGACGGTCGCCACCAACGGTGGCCCGTGGATCACCCTGTCCCCCAGCCGCAGCGGCAGCACCGAGATCCTGCGGGCACAGGCCGACAGCACCTCGGGCAACCCGGCCATCGCGACCACCAACCTGGCGCCACTGCGGGACAAGTGGATCACCGTGCAGTGGACCTTCACGATCGGGGCGAAGGGTACCGCCAGGTTCGTGGCCCGCAACGGCACCGGCAGCAGTGCGCCGGTCGTGGTCGACGGCACCAAGTCCAACCTGAACATCCCCGACCAGGACGACCGGGTACGCCCGAAGTGGGGCATCTACCGCTCGATCGAGAGCGCGTCGTCGGACATCATCGACACGCACCTGCTGATCCGCAACTACCGCGGGTACCGCGGAACCGGGACGCTGCCGACCTCGTAGCCGATCCGCCCCGACCACAACGCGCCCGGCGGGGCTGCTCGGTTGGCCCACCCGGTGGGCCTAGCCGCCCAGCAGCCCCCCGAGCAGCCCCTGGTTACCCGAACCGCCCTGCTGCCCCTCACCGCCCAGGCCGTGGTGGACCTCCTCGGACGGCTGCACGACGACGAACCCCTGACCTGCGAAGCTCATCGTGAACGCCTCGCCGGTACGCCGGCCGAGCAGCGTGCCGAGGCCGAGCTGCTCGGCCCGGTGGTATCCGGTGCGCAGGCTCGCCGACCAGCAGATCGCGGCCTGCGGGTCGGCGTAGGTCGGCTGGTCCACCTGCAGCACGACCGGGGTACCACGGGTGGTGATGGCGATCCGGCCCTGCCCGCTGAACACGCAGTTGAACAGGCCGGAGGCGGACATCATGCCGACACCCTGGACCATCCGCACGTCGTAGTCGAGCGCCGCGTCGAAGGCCAGTACGTTGCGGCCGTTGATGGTCAGCGAGTCGCCCGGGTCCAGATCGATGAGGTGGACGTCGGCCGCCCGGTCGGCGAGGAAGACATCGCCCCGGCCGGAGATCCGCATCAGCGGTACTCCCTCGCCGGTCATCTTCTGCTTGATCCAGCGGCCGACCCCGCCGGAACCGAGCGCCTGGAACCGCACGTCGCCCTGGTAGGCCACCATCGAACCGGTACGCGCCAGGCACTCGCCCTCGAGCTCCACCTTGAGCATCTTGCTGTTCTGCAGGGCGAGGCCCGGCTGGAGTGACTCGCGTTCCAGCTTGTCCGAGCCAAAAAGGTCGCTGCGCATATCCCGACTGTCTCAGCCTGCCGCAAGCGGCACCTCCGGGAATCACCCGGAACGCACCCCTGCGTCGGCGCGGCACCGCCCGGCATCCCTCGGTTTTCCCCAGCGTCCCTCGGCCTCCCCCGGCGTCCCCCAGGGGTCCCTCGGCGTCCCTCGGCATCCTCCCGGCATACCTCGCCTCTTCTCGGCCGCCTCCCCTCGGGCGTCCCCCGGTGCCCCGCCGGAGCGCCGTGACCGCGGCGCGGCTTACCATGCGATGCGCTGCCCGTCGTGGATCAACCTGGGAGGCTCACCATGCATCACCGTCCGCTCGGCCGGACCGGCCTGTCGGTATCGGAGATCGGCTTCGGCGCCTGGGGCATCGGCTCCTCGGGCTGGATCGGCGCCGACGAGGACGAGTCCGTGCGCGCCCTACGCCGAGCGATCGAGCTGGGCGTGAACTTCATCGACACCGCCCGCGGGTACGGCGAGAGCGAGCGGATCGTCGGCCGGGTGCTCCGTGAGCACCGGGGCGAACCGGTCTATGTCGCCACGAAGGTGCCGCCGAAGAATGGGCTGTGGCCGGCACCGGGCGGCATCGATCCGATGGCGGCGTTCCCCGGTGAGCACATCCGGGCCAGTCTGGAGACGAGCCTGCGGGCGTCCGGGCTGGACGCGTTCGACGTGCTGCAGTTCCACGTGTGGAGCGACGACTGGGTGGGCCGGGGCGACTGGCTGGAAACCATCCAGGCGCTCAAGCAAGAGGGCAAGATTCGCTTCTTCGGCATCTCGAACAATGACCACGAGCCGGACAACGCGGTGGAGTTGGTGCGCTCCGGGCTGGTCGACACCGTACAGGTCATCTACAACGTGTTCGACCAGGCGCCGGAGGAGAAGCTGCTGCCCGCCTGCGCGGAGCACGGCGTCGGCGTGATCGTCCGGGTGGCGCTGGACGAGGGCGGGTTGACCGGCCGGATCACCGAGGACAGCACGTTCCCCGAGGGCGACTTCCGCAACCGGTACTTCGCCGGCGACCGGCGCGCACAGGTCCAGCGGCGGGTCGACGCGCTGGTCGCCGACCTCGGCATCCAGCCCGAGGAGCTGGCCGAGACGGCGCTGCGGTTCACGCTGTCCTCCCCGGCGGTGTCCACGGTGATCCCGGGCATGCGCACGGTACGCAACGTCGAGCGCAACGCCGCGGTGGGCGACGGGCGGGGCTTGCCGGAGCAGCGGCGCGCGATCCTGGCCCGGCACCGATGGGAGCGCAACTTCTACCACGCAAATCCCTGAGCGCGTCCGGACCCGCGAGCCATCGGAAGGCGAACCGTGACCGACATCTACAGCGTCCGCGCGCGAAGCTTCGGCCCGGCCGCCGCGGACTACGACAAGTACCGGCCCCGGTACCCGGACCAACTCGTCGACGACGTGGTCGCGATGGTGCCCGGCCGGCGGATCCTCGAGGTGGGCGCCGGCACCGGCATCGCCACCGTCGCGTTCGCGGCCCGCGGCATGGCCATGACCTGCGTCGAGCCGGACCCGGAGATGGCGGCCGTGCTGTCGGCGAAGCTGTCCGGCGACGCGGACCCGCACGTGGCCGTGGCCGCCGACGTGGCGGTGCCTGTGGACGTGGACGTCGATGTGGCCGTGCCTGTGGACGTCGACGTGGCCGTGGACGTGGCTGTCGACGTGGCAACGTTCGAGGAGTGGTCGGCGGCGCGGCCGGCCGGTGCGCCCGGCTTCGATGGTCTGATCAGCGGGCAGGCGTGGCACTGGACCGATCCGGAGACACGCTGGGCCAACGCCGGTGCCGCGATCCGCGGCGGCGGCGTGATCGCGCTGTTCTGGAACGAGGACCACTACGCCGACCCGCGCGTCGCGACCGCGTACACGGCCGCCTACGACCGCCGTGGCATCGAGACGCGCTCGGTACACGACGAGCCGACTGCCGAGTCCGACCCGGACAGGATCGTCAGCGTCCCCGAGGGATGGCCCGAGGTGTACGCGGAGGCGCGCACCTACTTCACGGACCTGCGTACGCGCCGGTACCACTGGACGCGCCGGATGTCGGTGCCCGATTACGTGGCGCGCATCAACACCACGTCGGCACACCTGATCCTGCCGCCCGAGGTGCGCGACGACCTGACGGCCGAACTGATCGCGACGCTGTCCGGCTACGGCGACGAGGTCGAGTTGGCTATGACCACTGATCTCGCGACGGCGGTCCGCCGCTGAGCCTCCCTGTGGCCACGGCTTCGCGGTGGCGCCGACCATGACCGTCCGGTTTCCACGACTCCCCGGCGACCACGACTCTTCGCGGCGGCTCCGGCTCTTCCGGGCTGTGGGTACGTACCGCGGTGGTGTCGTGCTCGCGGCCCGGGCGCCCGCGGCCCTGGTCCTGTTCACTTCGACCACACCCGAACCACATGACCACGATCAGTCATCAACCCGTCGTGCGGAATGGCCTCATTAGCCTGCGGTCATCGCGGCCGGCTAAGCAACGTCCCATAGCCGGGCGTACAGATCCGGCCGCCGGTCGGTGAACAGGTCATTCAGCTCACCGATCCGCTTGTCCCGTGCCAGTCGGAGGTCGACCGTGGCCGTCAGGACGGCCGTGCGGTCTTGGCACAACGGCCCGGCCGCTGGGTAGCCACCACGCCGAATGATGACCGAGCCGCCTAGCCAGTCCACGCCACGCTCGGTCTTGCATCGGTCCGCGACGGCAATGAACACGCCGTTGGACGAGGCTGCCGCCTGCGCCGCAATCACCTCACCGGATCGCTCACCAGGCGGCGCGGGCGAACCCGACGCCGCCCAGTTCACCGGGACCGCGATGAGATCAGCACCACGCAGCGCGGCCAGCCGCACCCACTCCGGAAACTCCAGGTCATAGCAGATCATGAGCCCGACGCTGCCGAACGGCAACTCCACCACCGGAGGCGGGTCGTCGCCGGGTGTGAAGATCTTCTTCTCGGCATCCCACAGGTGCGCCTTGCGATACACGGCCCTCGTGCCAGATGCGTCAACGATCGCCGCGCTGTTGTACACCTTCCCGTCCGGCCCCAGCTCGCAGAACCCGCCGGCGATGGTCAGGTTGTGCCGACCGGCCAGCGAGCGCCACTCGCGCAGCGTCACCCCAGTTGCCGCCGGCGACGCGCACGATCGTGCCTCGTCAGCATCCGACAAGACGTATCCCGAGTCGGACAACTCCGGCAGCACCACCAGCCGCGCACCTGCGGCCGCCGCCTCCGCCACCGCCGCCCTGACCGCCTGCCGGTTAGCGTCCAGTTCCCCCACAGCCAGCGCGAGCTGCGCGACCGCAACGACAGTTCCCGTGTCCGGCATGGTGGCCATACTCTCGCGCGAGATCTCGCCTGCCAACGGCTTATTCCAAGACGAGGACCACCCTGGCGCCGCACACACTCGCTCATCTCGATCGACAGCTCCAGCCGGCACCCCATCGCTGCCACCTATCGTGGTCCGATCACCGGTTGATCTATAGGAGGATCACCCTCATGCCGGCGTTCTGCTTCTTCTCCGTTGCACCACAACGGTTCCGGTGTGGCACCCCACTCAAGCACAGGCAGTTACCCAGCTTCACTCGCCGATACGCCCCTGTGCCGTTTGACACGGCGGGCATTGTCCGCCAGCCTGGGACATGCGCTTCCATCGATGATCTCGTCAGGACCGAGGAGATCTGATGAATCGTCGACACGCACTATCAACGGGCTGCGCCGTCGGGCTTGTGCTCGCGGCCGGTACCGTGGCCGTCGCGTTACCCGCCACGGCCGCGGCCCTCGGATGTTCCGTCACCTACAGCGTGACCAACCAGTGGCCCGGCGGTTTCAACGGAGCCGTGGCCATCACCAACCTCGGGGGTCCGATATCGAGCTGGACCCTCACGTTCGACTTCCCCGACAGCGGGCAGAAGGTCGCCCAGGGCTGGAGCGCCAACTGGTCACAGTCCGGCACGCACGTCACGGCCGCCAACGCGAGCTGGAACGGTTCCCTGGCTACCAACGCCTCCACGTCGATCGGATTCACCGGCTCCGACACCGGTGCCAACCCGGTACCGACGACGTTCTCGCTCAACGGCACCGTGTGCACCGGGGCGGTGAACTCCCCCAGCCCGTCCCCGAGCACCGGTACCACGTCCCCGCCGCCCACAGTCAAGGTGCTGAACCAGGTGAACACCGCGGGACGGGTCCAGGACAACGGTTCCACCGTTCAGTACACCTGGCCCGGCGTCTACTTCGAGGGCCGGGTCCACGGCACCGGTGTCGGCATTGTGCTCAACGACGCGAACAATGACTACGACGTCCAGGTCGACGGCGCCACGGTCGCCACCGTGATCACTCCGGGCCAGACCACCTACTGGGTCAACAACCTCAGCAACACCGACCACACGGTACGGCTGGTCAAGCGTACCGAGAGCCAGTGGGCCGCGGGCCAGTTCGGCGGGTTCGTCGCCGCACCCGGCGGAAGCATCCTCAACAAGCCGGTCGCCCGCAGCCGGCAGATCGAATTCATCGGCGACTCATACACCGCCGGGTACGGCAACCTGTCCACCACCCGCGACTGCTCCACCAACGGTGGCGTCACCGCCAACAGCGACGCCGACAAGAGCTTCGGGGCACTGACCGCGCACAGCCTCAACGCCGACTACCAGATCAATGCCTGGTCGGGCATGGGCATGGTTCGCAACTACGGCGGTAGCAGCCCGGGCACCGACTTCCGCACGTACTACGACCGGACCCTGCAGGCGGTGAACACCGATCCGTGGCCCGTCCCCGGCACCTGGCGCCCGCAACTGGTCGTGGTCGGCTTGGGCATCAACGACTTCTCCACCGCGCTGAACGCCAACGAGCCGTGGTCCACCGTGGACCAACTGGTCGCCGCGTACAAGACCGCTTACCAGGGCTTCATTGACAAACTCCGCTCCCGGTACGGGACGAACGCCATCATCGTGGTCAGCGCCACGCTGCTGTCCAACACCACGGTGTTCGCCAGCACGGCACAGCAGATCGTCAAGGACCGCAACGCCGCGGGCGACAGCCGGGTCTACTACTGGTACTACGACGACCCGAACCTTGACCGCATGGGCTGCGACTGGCACCCTTCGGCGCACGACGACCAGATCATCTCCGGCCTGCTCAACACCTTCATCGCCACGCTTCCGCTGCACTGGTAGTCGTGCGGGGGCTAACGCCCGGTCGGCCGTCCCAATGGACGGCCGACCGGCGCGGACGCCTCAAGACTGAGTTACACCGGAGTGCTCGGCACCTAGCGCGGCCGGGCCGGCAACCGAGGGCGGAACGGTTGGCCGGCGGTCCCTGCCGGCGGTCCCTGCCGGCGGCTCGGCGACGCCCCTGCCAGCCCAGGGCGAGCCCGGCGGCGACGAGCACCGCGCCAGCGACCGACACATAATCCGGGATCGATGCCGGTATTCCCAGATACACCGTGATGCCGAGGATGCGCGCCAGTCCCCAGGGCAGCAGCGCCAACTGGTCGTTCCAGATCGTCAGTGCGCGTTCCAGGCCGATCGCGGCGACCAGCCCACCGAGTACGGCCAGCACGACCCCGGTGGCTGCGACCACCCGGCCCATTGCGCGGCGGCGCACCAGCCCGTACCCGTCGTGCAACGCCAGGAATGCCACCACGAACACCCAACCGAACGCGGCGAACGCGACCGTGATGTAGACCGATCGCGAGGTGGGTGCCGTCCAGAACAGGTACCAGTACCGGCCCGGCCCGCGGCTGACCAACGCGACGAGCAGGATGACGGTACGCAGCATCGCGGCGCCGCCGACCGCGGCCCACAGCCGGAACGGGTCGGCGCGCCCGATCAGGAGCCGCAGCGCGAGCGCGAACAGCAGCCACCCGCCGAGCACCAGGATCAGATGGGCCGGCGCGGCGAACCAGGCGTAGATGGCCCGGCTCCCGGCGAGCACGGCCGCCGGGATCAGCCAGACCAGCACCCGATCGAGCCGCGACCACGACCGCGCCGGGGAAACCGACGGAGACTCGATGCCGGCGACCCGCCACGGTTGTGTCGCGCCGATCCACAACGCGCGCAGGGCGGCCATCCCGGGCCAGGTGCTCCACCGTCCGCGGGTGGCGCCCGTCCCGGCGCGTCCGGCGGCGCGGCTGGCCAGCCCTCCGGCGGCCAGCGCGGCGAGCAGCAGGGCGAGTAGGACGCGGGCGAGCCAGGCCATGGTCTGGTCGCGATCGTCGCGGGCCAGGCCGAGATCGGCAGCGGCGAAGTTGTACGCCGGCAGGTCGACATCGCCGGCGTAGCGCCGCAGGTGCTCCTCGCGCGCCTTCTGGTACGCCGCCCGCGCCGCGAGCCACGCGCGCTGGTCGGCCGCCGACCCGCTGTCGAGCCACCGCGCGTGGCGCAGCACCATGGTCCGGTAGGCACCGAGGGTCTGAAACAGATTCACCTGGTACGCGGCGGTGTCCATCATGGACTGACGCAGCGCGGGTGTGGCCCAGGTGGCCGCGCCGGTACCGTCGATGAGTGCCTGCATCTGGCGTGCCGTGGCGACGGCGCGGTCGCCCTGGGCGATGGCCTGGTCGACCTGGTCCCGGCTGACCGCGTAGATGCTGTCCAGGGTGGCGGTGTCGCCGGTGACGATGTCCCACTCGAAAATCCACATCATCGGTGGCGGCCGCAGGCCGAGCGCCTTGACGGACCGGCTCGCGAACGGGCCGATGTAGAGGCCGTCGGTCACCGCCTGCCGGGACAACGCGAAGGCGCGCGAGAGCGCGTCGACGGTGCCTGGATCGGTGGACAGCGTCTGCCGGATCCAGTCGCCGGTGGCCTGTCCGGTGTCGGTGTCCGGATCCCGGGCCAGGCGCGAGGTGAGGTAGACGTCGAGATCCCACAGCTGCCAGAAGCCGGCGCGCAGGTACAGGGTCCGCGGACCGGCCAGCAGCGGGCCGCCGTCCTGGGTCCAGACCCACACGCCGATGATGTTCGGGTTGGCGGCCAGCAGTGTGCGCAACGCTTGCTGTTCGAGGTCGCCGAGGTCGTTGGGAAGCGAGCCGAAGCCCTCGAACTCGCGGCGGGCCTGGAACTCGATGATGCGTCGCTGCCGGCCGACCGTCAGCGTCGGATTGAGCGGGAGGTAGCTGTAGTAGTCGCCGGCCACGTACTTGGTGGACACGATCAGGTGCTCATCATCGATGCCGTCGAGCACCTTGGCGAAGGTGTCGGGATCGGTGTGCATGTCGCCGACGTCGCCTAGGCTCACGCTCCAGGTACGGAAGATGACATCGATACCCGTCTGGTCGGCGACCCGGAGGAACGCGCGCAGCATCGCCTGCACCGCCGGTACCGTCGTTACGTCGATCTCGGAGTAGTAGTCCCAGCCGGCCAGCCTGTAGTCGGAGCCGCCCTCGCCGACCCGCAGCATGATGCCGTCCAGGAACGGCATGGCGGCGTACAGCTCCCTGATGCCGTCCTGGTACACCGACCACAGCTTCGGACTGGTGAGGTCCATCCCGGCGGTCGCCGTCAGGTATGCCTTCAA
Source organism: Rugosimonospora africana (assembly GCF_016862975.1). Lineage (GTDB taxonomy): Bacteria > Actinomycetota > Actinomycetes > Mycobacteriales > Micromonosporaceae > Rugosimonospora > Rugosimonospora africana. The sequence goes on along the minus strand of NZ_BONZ01000023.1, from coordinate 10,811 downwards.
CGGCGGTGACAGCGCCAGCATGTCGGTCTTGACGTAGACCTTCATTCCCATGTCGTGGGCGTAGCGCCAGACTGGGCCGAACGCGGCGACCATCGCCCGGGCGCGGGCGACGTGCGGGTCGCCGGCCGGGTAGACCCCGGTGCCGGCGAACGTGACGTACTCCAGGAAGCCCGGCAGGGTCAGAGCGTTGTACCCCTCGACGAGCGCGTGGTCGACGAACTGCCGGTACTGCGCCGAGATGGCCGCGACCGCGTGCTGGTCGACCCACGGGGCGCGGGGCAGGATCGCGCTGGACACCACGTCGGTGTTGAGGTTGTAGTCGGTACCGGCGGCGAACCGCGCCGGATCGGGGTCGAGGCCGACCGAGCCGAGGTCGGTCATCCGCAACCCGAGCCGCGGCACCACCACTCTGCCGTCGTCGCCGGCCGGCAGCACGCTTTCCCCAGAGCGGATCCGGTCGGCGACGGTGTAGAGACCGCTGGCGGCACCGGCGACGGAGCTGGCTTCGAGGACCAGTCCCCCACCGCGTCCGTCGCTGCGGATCCGGAACGCCTCGTCGCTCGCCGGCAGCGCCGCCCCCGGCGACGGCGATCCCGTCGGTGGCGATCCAGGCAGCGGCGATCCCGTCGGTGGTGGTCCCGGCGGCGGCGATCCCGGCAGCGACGCGACGAGCACCACCCGCAGCGTCGCACCCGCCGGCGCAGTGCCGGTCGATCCCGAGCCCACCGACCCCGAGCCCGCCGGCCCGGTGCCCGCCGATCCCGAGCCCGCCGACCCCGAGCCAGCCGGTTGGACAGTGGGCCGGAGCAGGCCGCGGCCGGCGAGCGCGGCGGCGACCGCGTCGGCGGCCAGCGTGACCCGCTTGTCCGCGGGCACCGAGACGGCGACCCACCGCGGCGGCGCGACCATCGAGTGGGCCGGGGCGACGGCCGGATGCTCGACGGGTGCGCTGGCCGGGGCGGTGGAGATGCCGAGGGCGCCATCGACACCATCGGCCACCAGTGCGCCGATGGCCAACAGGACGACCGCCGTGGCGGCTACGGTCAGGCTCCGGCGTGACAGCCGCATGCGACCACCCTAAACGCCCGCCGGCCAATCAGACGACCATCAACCCGACGACCGGGAACCAGACGACTAGCAGCCAAACGACTAGCAGCCAACGACTGGCGAACGAACGACCGCCGAACAAACGACCAGCGAAGAAACGACCGGAAACAAGCGACCGGCTACGGGACCCGCGCGACCGCGCCCCACATCGAGACATCCTCCTTCGACGGCCGGGGCTGTTCCTCCCCGTCCGCGCGCCATTCGGCGAGCGGCACGACACCGGGTTCCACGATGTCGAGGCCGGTGAGAAAGTCGGTGAACTGCCGGCGCGTGCGCAGATGCAGGTCGACGGCGACGTTGCCGTTGCTCGCGTTGGTCACCACGCCGGACTCTTCGGCGGACATGTGGTCGGCGGTCCCGTGGGTGAGGGCGACGTAGCTGCCGGATGGCAGCGCGCCGACCAGGTGGGCGACGATGCCGCGCGGATCGTCCGAGTCCGCGATGAAGTGCAGGATGGCGACGAGCATCAGCCCGACGGGTCGGGACAGGTCGATGGTGCGTCGCAGCTCGGGGTGGGCGATGATGCCGTCCGGATCGCGGAGATCCGCATCGATGTAGGCTGTGGCGCCTTCCTGGGTGCCGGTGAGCAACGCGCGGGCATGGGCGAGCACGATCGGGTCGTTGTCGACGTAGACGATGCGGGCGTCCGGTGCGAAACTCTGGGCGACCTGATGGGTGTTGGGGCTGGTGGGTATGCCGGTGCCGATGTCCAAGAACTGGCGGACGCCGAAGTCGCGCGCCAGGTGGGTGACGGCTCGGCGGAGAAACCTGCGATTTTCCACGATTGCCGTACGGATGGTGGGGAACGCGGCGGCGACCGCGTCGCCGGACTCCCGGTCGGCGGCGAAGTTGTCCTTGCCACCGAGCCAATAGTCGTAGCGACGGGCCGGGTGAGCGACCGAGATGTCGATACGCGGGGTGTCGACACGCGGCTCCGCTCCTCCGGAGCCCACCCGCGACGCGGCTTCGCCCTCGCTCATGTGCTCCCCCGATCGTCGTGGGTCCGCTGCGCCTGGTGCGCCCCCACCATCGAACCCCGGCACCGAGTCGCAGAGTAGTCCGACGTGCCGCGGTCTCGCTGGCCCGGCGTGCCGGCGCCCGCTCCGGAAGAGTTCCGGATCTGAGGTCGGATCTGATGCCCGATCCGGCGCCGGATCTGACGCACCGCAACCCTTCCGGCTGCGGCGGCCCTTCCGGTCACGGCGAAGCGGTGGGCACCGCCGAGCCGATCCGGCCGCGTACCCGCAGGGCCGTCGCGACGGGGTCGCCACGGGTCGCGTCCGCGCTCGCTCATCACCCCGCGACGAACGGCGAAAATGACCGGAAAACTTCCGGAAACATATTGACGTCCGACAGTTTACTGCTCAACCCTTGAACGTACTTGACATCCGTGACCATCGATCAATCGATCGCGGTAGTCGCTTCCATCCCTCCCGGAAGGAGAGCCCCAGTGACCATAAGCTCAGGCCGCTCTCGGCTCCGTTCGACGGTCGTCGTGCTGGCAACAGCGGTGACGCTCACGGTCGCCGGAGCGGTAGCGGTAGTAGCCAGCGGGACCGCCGCGCCCGCGGCGATCGGTGTCGAAGATGAGGGTGCGAACTGTGCGGTGTCGTTGCCCGGTTCGTTGACCAGCAACGCGAAGCTTCCCGATCCGTTCAAGAAGCTCAACGGTACGCGTATCACCACGAAGTCCGACTGGATCTGCCGGCGGGAAGAAATCAAACAACTGGCGGAGAGATACGTCTACGGTACGAAGCCCGCCAAGCCCGCCACCGTGTCCGGGACGGTGTCGCGGACCAGCATCACCGTCAACGTGTCCGACAACGGTAAGAGCACCAGCTTCTCGGCGAGTGTGAGCCTGCCCAGCGGCAACGGCCCGTTCCCTGCCGTGGTGGTCTTCGCCGGCCTCGGCGCGGACACCTCCACCATCCAGGGCGCCGGCGTGGCCGTCATCAACTACAACCCCCTGACCGTCGGCGCCGAAGGCACACCCCGCACCAACAAACAAGGCGCGTTCTACAGCCTCTACGGCTCCAACAGCAGCACTGGACTGCTGATGGCCTGGGCCTGGGGTGTCAGCCGAATCATCGACGTCATCCAGCAATCGGGTGGCAGCATCCTCAAAGCCGACGCGATGGGCGTGACCGGATGCTCCCGGTACGGCAAGGGCGCCTTCGTCACCGGCGCGTTCGACGAACGCATCGCCCTGACCATGCCCATCGAGTCCGGCAGCGGCGGAGCCCCCATCTTCCGCGGCATCCCCGGCGAATCAGGCTCCCAACCGCTCAGCAGCGCCTACTCCGAACAACCCTGGCTCGGAGACGCGTTCAACTCCTTCACCGGCAACCCGAACACCCTGCCCGTGGACACCCACGAAATGGTCGCCATGGTCGCACCCCGGGGACTGTTCATGATGGAAAACCCCCACATCGACTGGCTGGCCGCCAAGTCCGGCAGCGTCGCGGCCCTCGGCGGAGCCGAAGTCTACAAAGCACTCGGCGCGGGCGAGAACATCAGCTACTGGTCCGACATCCAGGACGGGACCCACTGCGCCGTACGACCGGAGTGGAAGACTCCGCTCCAGCAGAACCTCCAGAAGTTCCTCCTGAAGACCGGCAACGCCGCCGGCGTCATCAGGATCTCCAGCAGCAAGGCCGGCAACCTGGCCGACTGGCGGGACTGGACGACGCCGACCCTTACCGACGGCACCCCGACCTCGGCCCCACCCACCTCGAACCCGCCCACGTCCGCCCCACCGACGTCCGCCCCGCCCACGTCGGCCCCGCCCACCTCGAACCCACCGACCTCGAACCCGCCGACCTCACCGCCGCCGGCCGGTGCCTGCACCGCGACGTACCGCACGGTCAACTCTTGGCAGGGCGGCTTCCAGGGTGAGGTGACAGTGAAGGCCGGATCCTCGGCTATCAACGGCTGGACCGTGACGTGGACGCTCGCCAGCGGCCAGGGAATCAGCCAACTCTGGAACGGCACGCTGAGCACCAGCGGCTCGGCGGTCACCGTCAAGAATGTCTCCTACAACGGGGCGCTGGGCGCCGGCGCTTCGACGACGTTCGGATTCACCGGTACCGGCAGTGCGTCGACGCCGACACCGACCTGCACCAGCCCCTAATCGCCGCACGGGCCGGGGAGCCTGGTTCCGCCAGGCCCCCGGCCCTCCCTTCAAGGACAGTCACCCACGCAGCCGTACCGGCAGGTGGCTAGTTCGCGGCCGCCGCAGCCAGGCACGGCCCAACACGGCCCGGCGCACACCGCACGGAAACGCCCGCCCGATCACGCCGCTCCTGATACCGTCATTTCAGGCTTTCCGGACGCCCGTGGGTGGGGGTTGGTGACCGGTGTTCGACGGGTTCGAGGTCTTCGACATCTCGACGTCGGTGACGACGATCCACGGGCGCCGCGGCGGATCCGGACCGCCCGTCCTCCTCCTGCACGGCATTCCGGAGACCCACCTCATGTGGCACCGGGTGGCGCCCCGCCTCGCCGAGCGGTACACGGTCGTCGCCACCGACCTGCGCGGCTGGGGCGACAGCGGCAAGCCGCCCAGCACCGCGGACCACGAGCCCTACAGCATGCGCGCGATCGCCCGGGACCAGGTCGAGCTCATGCGGAACCTGGGCTACGACCGGTTCGCCGTCGTCTCCCACGACCGCGGTTCCCGTTGTGGCTACCGGCTCGCGCTCGACCACCCGGACGCGGTGACCCGACTCGCCGTCATGGACGTCATCCCGGTCGGGGAGGCGTACCGCCGGGCCGACCGCGCGTTCAGCCTCGCCTACTGGGTCTGGTCCTTCCTCGCCGCCGTGGAACCGGTGCCGGAACAGTTCATTGGCGCGGCCCCGGCCGTGCTGGTGGACTACATGCTCGGCGTCTGGCCGGAAGTGAAGGACGCCTTCCCGCCCGAGGTACGGGCGGAGTACGTCAGGCAGTTCAGCGATCCCGCCACGGCACACGCGATCTGTGAGGAGTTCCGGGCGTCGGCGACGCTGGACTGCCGGTACGACGAGGAGGATCGCGGCAACAACCGGAGGATCGCCTGCCCGGTGCTGTTCCTGTGGTCTGAGCGGGGTTCGGTCGCGAAGCTGTACGACGATCCGCTCGCGATCTGGCGGGAATGGGCCGATGACGTTCGCGGCGAGCCGGTGCCGGTCGGCCATTTCATCCCGGAGGAGGCTCCCGACGAGACCACCAGCCACCTGCTGGACTTCCTGCGGTGAGCAACCGCCGGCAATCCAGCCGGCAATCGCGACGGCCACCGGCCGAATCCCCGATTTCTAGGGACGTTGGCTGTCCACCGGCATGAGGCCTGCCGGCACGGCCGAGCCGTGGCCCTTGCCGGCGGCGGTCATCATGTCGGTATGGGCGATGGTGAACCGCTCGTCTGGTACGCGGACAGCGACGATCCCTACTGGACACTGCGCCACAGTGGCGGCCCGATGGTGGCGGCCTCCCTGGTCCCGGTGATCCTGGTGGCCTGCTTCGCGAGTGGTCACGGGTCCGGCCGGGTCCTGCTGGCGCCCGGAGCGCTCGTACCGCTGGCCGTGGTCGCCGCGGTGTGGGAGTTCCTGGCCGACCGGCGGGCGGTGGTGGAGATGCGGTTGACGGACGGCGAGCTGACGCTGATCCGGGCGAACCGCGACATCACCAGGTACCCGCTCGGTGAGCTGCGGCAGGTCGAGGTGGTCCAGAGGGTGGACGGCGACCAGACCTCGTCGCGGATACGGCTGCACATCGGTGACCGGGTCGAGCGCACCCGGATCGGACCGGCGAGCCTTCCCGAGCGATGGACGCAGGCATTCGCCGGAGCCGAGGTCGACCTGCGGATCCGCTACAAGCCGATCAGCGACTGACCGCGAAAGGCAGCGTGGGCGCCGTCACAGGTGCCGTCACGGGCGCCCCCAACGCACCGGTCCCCCGTCCCAGCCGAGCCGTCAACCGCTCGGCGACCGCGGTGTACCGGCTGCGCAGCAGAAGCAACTAACGCGGCGTCCTCACCTGATGCCCGATCGGCAACAGGTGTGGTGGGTTCCGGCCAGCCCGGCCGCCACCAGCAGGGCCGCCCACCGCCATCGCCGGGATGGTGTCTTGGGTACGTGCATCACGTCCCCCTCTCGGCTTCGACCGGGCGCCTACCACCCGGTTTCACAGACGAGAGTGCGGGGCGTGCCGCGGGCGCCGACAGGACCAGTTCCGGCCCACTTCGCCTGCCACAGTGGCCCGGTGTCCGCCACAACCGTTCCACAACCGCCGCCGGTTACGTTTCCGGTTGTGTCGCTGGAGAGGAGACGGTGAGGTGAAAGCGGTGTCGAATCGGCGAGGTGGTTCCCGGACCGTGCCGGTGGTCGCGGTGCTGGTGACGATGGCGGCGGTATTGGCGGCGACGGTGGCGTTCGGGATCGGGGCCGGTGCCGCGCAGGCGAGCGGGGGCGCAGGCGAGGCCACAACCCGACAGAGCGCGGCGGTCGGTCCGCAGGAGGAACCGCAGCCGGTGCAGACCGTCAAGGACCTGTGCCACAACTGCCTGGGGGCCGACGACGCGATCTGTTGGGAGTTGCCGCCGTACGAGTGCGCCGTCTCGGTGACCATCGGTTGGGTGGCCAAGAACGACGTGGTCGTGCGATTCGGCACCGTCGACCAATCCGCCCGCGCCGGGATCGACTACCTGCCGGTCAAGGACGGTGTGATCACGGTACCCGCGGGCAGCCAGCGCGGCACCGGCGTCGTGCGGCTGGTGCCCGGGAAGCCGACCGACCAGGACCGCAGCTTCCTGATTCAGCTGTACCAGCCGTCGGAGGGCGAGATCTCCCAGGAACTGGGCCAGGTCACCATCTCGGCCGGTGAGCCGGGGCAGCCGGTCGATCCTAAGGGGTGACCGGAGCCTGCGCCGCGGCCAACGCGTCCGCTTCGGCGGACGCGTTGGCCTTGCGGTAGAGCCCGATCGCCTGATCCCGGTGACCGCGCGCCTCACCCGGGTTGCCGGCCCGCTCCTCCAGGTCGCTCAGGTCCCGGTGGATGGTGGCGGTCTCGTACGGGTCGGGGGTGCGGATCCGCAACGCGAGGGCGAGCTTGAGGTACCCGCGGGCCGCGGTGAAGTCCTCGCCCCGCAGGTACACCCGGCCGATGTCGCGCAGGCTCAACGCTTCCAGGTGCTGGTCCGCGATCTCCTGGCTGAGTCGCAGCGCCTTGCGCAGCTGGTCGAGCGCGGCCGTCCGGTCGCCACGTGCCAGGTGGCAGCGGCCCAGATGATTGAGCGTGTCCGCGGCGTACCGGCGGTCGCCGGTCTGCTCCCGGACCGCGAGCGCCTCACCGAACCGGGCCAGGGCCGCGTCGATGTCGCCGCTGGACAGGTGCGCCTGCCCGAGACTGCTGAGCGAGGCCGCCTCCAGCCGCGCGTTGCGGATCTCCCGGCTGGCCGCCAGGGCCCGGTCGAGATACTCCAGGCTCAGCTCCGGCCGGCCCATCCGCACGTACGCGTCGCCGATGTTGTTCAGAGCCAGGGCGACGCCGAGTGGCCGCTGCTGTGCGCCGTGCCGGGTCAGCGCCTCGTGGTACGCCTCGATGGCTTCGTCGAACCGGCGCATGCCGGCGTAGGCGACCGCGATGTTGTTGTACGCGTGCGCCTCACCGCGCTGGTCGCCGTACCGGCGCATCAGCTCCAACGCCTGGTGCAGCTCGTCCAGTGCCTCGTCGAACCGGCGCGTCATGATGTAGGCCACGCCGAGCCCGCTGCGCATCAGGCCCTCGTCGCCGCCCCGGCCGGTCGCGGCCCGCACAGCCCAGCGGCACATCTCCACCCGCTGCGTCCAGTGCCCGCGGGAGTCGTAGAAACCGGTCAGCACATAGGTCAGCTGCCACGCGACGGCCGGGTGACCGTGCTGGGCGGGAGCGTGCTGGGCGGGAGCGTGCTGCGCGGGACCGTCCTGAGCCGCGTACCGGACGATCGGCAGCAGATTGTCCCGCTCGCCGTCCAGGAAGGCGAGCGCGTGCTGGGCGTCGGCCTCGAACGGGAGCGGGTCGGGCGGATCCGGCGGGGCAACCCGGTCGCGGCCCGGATCGATCAGGCGGTTGGCCGCGCCGGCCACGCCCAGGTACCAGCCCAGCAGCCGCCGTACCGTCTCGACCCGGTCCTCGGGCGCCTCGTCCCGCCGGGCGCACTCGGCGGCGTACACCCCGATCAGGTCGTGGAACCGGTACCGGCCGGCGGCCACCTCGGCCACCAGGTGCGCCGCGGCCAGCTCGTCCAGCGCCTGCCCGGCCTCCGGCGGGGTGAGCGCGGCGGCGGTCGCGGCGAGGTACCCGGTGAACGTCGGCCCCGGATGCAGCCCGATCAGCCGGAAGACCCGGGCGGCCGGGCGGCTCAACACCCGGTACGCACTGGCGAACACCGCACGCACGCTTCGCGAGTCGCCCTCGACGGAGAGCCCGTCGAGCAGGTTGTCGCCGCCCAGTTCCCGGGTCAGGTCGCCGATCGGCCGCAACGGTCGGGCGACCAGCTTCGCGGCCGCGATCCGCAGCGCGAGTGGCAGCCGGCCGCACAGCTCGACGAGGTCCCCGGCGTGCGACGCCTCGCCGTCCACCCGCGCGTCGCCGAGCAGCCGGCGCAGCAGCGTCACCGCCTCGTGGTGGTGCAACGCGTCCAGGCTGACCACCGCGACCGAGTGGTGGGTGGCCAGCGCGTCGAGCCGGCTGCGAGCGGTCACCAGCAGCAGCGCCCCGGCGCTGGCGGGTACCAGAGGCAGCACCTGTCCGGCGGATCCGGCGTTGTCGGCCACGATCAGCACGCGCTGCCGGTGCAGCAGCGACCGGTAGAGGCCGGCCTGCCCGGCCGGGTCGGCCGGGATCCGGGACGCCGGCACCCCGAGGCTGGTCAGCACGTGGCCGATCGCCTCGCTCGCGGTCATCGCCGCCGGCCCGTCGCCGCGCAGGTCCACGAAGATCTGGCCGTCCGGGAAGCGGCCGGCGTTGGCGTGTGCCCACTGCACCGCCAACGCGGTCTTGCCGATGCCACCCGGCCCGCAGACGACCACGACGCCCGGCCGGTCGCCGGCATCCAGCGCGCCGTCCAGCTCGCCGAGCGGCCAGGCGCGACCGACGAAGTGACCGGCCTTCGCGGGCAGCTGCGCGGGTACCGGCATCGGAGTGCTCATCGCCGGCGTCTGCCCCGGCGGGGCCTGCCGTTCCTGAATCGCCCGCGCCGCTGGAGACCCGACCGGTTCCAGGGTCGGGTCGCGGCGCAGCAGCCGCACGTGCAGGCGCGCGAGGTCCGGCCCCGGATCGGTGCCCAACTCCTCGGCCAGATGCGCGCGCAGCCGCCGGTACGCCTCCAGCGCGTCGGCGTGCCGCCCGCACCGGTACAGGGCGAGCATGAGCAGGCCCACCAACCGTTCCCGCATCGGGTAGGCGACCAGCAGGCGCTCAAGTTCGCCGACCGCCGCCACGTGCCGGCCCAGCTCCAGCTCGGCCTCCCACAGGTCGGCGAAGGCGGTCAGCCGCTGCTCGTGCAACCGGTCCACCTCTGCCGCGGCCCAGCCCAACGGCTCCGCGTCGGCGAACGCGTCGCCCCGCCACAACGCCAGGTTGGCCCGCAGCGTCGCCGCCGCGCGATCCGCCGGCCCGTCGGCGAGGTCACGCTGGGCGTCGCGCACCGCCGCCTCGAAGCGGTGCGCGTCGACGTCCTCCGGCGCGATCGCGAGCAGGTACCCGGGATCGCGGGTGACCAGGATGCCGGGCAGCCCGCACTCGTCCAGCGCCTGGCGGATCCGGGCGATGTGACTGTGCAGCGTCTTGACCGCGGTCCGCGGCAGGTCCTCGCCCCACAGCGCGTCGATCAGCCGGGTGCGCGGCACCAGCATCGGTGCGTGCAGCGCCAGCAGGCCGAGCAGGGCCCGCTGTCGGGTGCCGGACAGCGTCGCCGGGCCGGCCGGGCCGACCACCTCGATCGGGCCGAGCAGCCGGACCGCCGGCGGATCGCCGGGCGCGACGGTCTGGGCCGGCGGGCTGGCCCCGAGCGCGGATCTGGCCGTGCTGTTCGGCACGTCACCTCTCCTCGACAACTGGAGACCTCGACTGGAGACATTGACTGGGATCAGACTATCGGCGCGATCAACAGGAGGCCCGCAACTAGTCGGCAACCCGGCCACAGCCGGCGATCGGTACACCGGTGCCATGCGCTACCAACAGCCTCTGATGTTTCCGGTGTCCCTGGACCGGCGGCAGGCCCGGCCGCTGTGGCAGCAGCTCGCCGACCAGATCTGTTCGGCGGTCGACCGGGGCGTGCTGGCGGCCGGCACCCGGATGCCCTCGACCCGGACACTGGCCGCCCTGCTCGGCGTCTCCCGCGGAGTCCCGATGGAGGCGTACGAGCTTCTGTTCGAGTCCGGGTACGCGGAAAGCCGCCCCGGATCGGGCACCTACGTGACCGTACCGGCGCGGCTGGCCGCACCGGCGCCGGTGAGGACCCCGCCAGGACGCGTCCCACCGGGGGGCGCCTCACCCGGGAACAGCACGGCGGGAAGCAGCACGGCCGGGAACAGCACGGCCGGCCCGGTCGCGAGGCCCGCGCCGTCGCGGCACGCCGCTCGGATGGCGCGCGGGTACAGCGCGACGCGTGGCGCCGCCCGCCGACCGGCTGGTCTGGGTCGGGGCGTGGCGCCAGACTCACGCGGCGCGGCGCCAGACGCGCCGAG
>NZ_BONZ01000022.1 GCF_016862975.1 Rugosimonospora africana | reverse complement strand
CCAGATTGGTCGCCCCGGTGACGGGTGCGGTGACGTGGACCTGCGCCCCGGCCAGCCGCGCGCCGCGCGGTTGCCGCTGTCGGCGTGGCGGGCGGCCTGGCGGTGGGCCAGCTTCCGACCGCCGCCGGGCATCCTGCCGCCGCTGGGCCTGCCCGAACTGCGTCACGCGGTCGCCGAGCACGTGCGCCGCACCTACGGCGCGTTGCCGCCGGGCCGCGAGGTGGTGGTGACCACCGGTACCGTGGCCGGGCTGCGCGCCGTGCTCGCCGTACTCGGCCTGTCCGGTCCGGACGTGGCAGTCCAGGAACCGATCGCGCCGTCACTGTGGCGGGCCGCACAGGGCGGTACCGGCCGGCCGGTCGCCGTTCCGGTCGACCACGAGGGTGCGCGGATCGACCGGGTACCCGACCGGTGCCCGGCCCTGTTGCTGTGCCCGGACTCTGCGGTGGCCTCTGGTGTGCTCAGCGCCGAGCGCCGGTACCGGACGGTGCGCCGGCCGGGTACCTGGCTGGTGGAGGTGGGCTGCGACGGCGTCCTTCCGGCCGCGGCGCAGCGACTGCCCCGGCTGCTGTCGCTGGCCGCCCCCGAGACCTCCGTGCTCGTCGGCGGGTTCGGGGAGGTGTTCGCGCCGGTGCTGGGCATCGGCTTCGCCCTGGTACCCGAGGAGCTGTCCGGCGCGATCGGCCGGTACCTGGCGGACTGCTCGGGACAGCCACCGTACGTGTCCCAGCTCGCCCTGGCTCGGCTGCTCCGCGACGGTACCGTCGAACGGGTGATGCACCGGCTGGACCGCGACGACCGCAGCGGTCTGGACCTGACCCGCGCGGCGCTGGACTGCGTGACGTTAGAGCGCACAGGGCGCCCGGCTGCGCCGGACGTCGGCGTGCCGGTCACCGGTATGCGCGGCACGGCCCTGCTGCCGCTGCCGGGCGCGGACGCCGCCACGGTCGCGGCGCGGTTGCGGGACCGTGGCGTACGGGTGGGCACGCTGGCCCCGTACCACTTCTCCGCCGCCCCGGTGCCACCGGCGCTGGTGGTCGGGTACGGGCACCTCACCGAGCCGGCCCTGCGCCACGGGCTGGAGCGGTTGGCCGCCGCGCTACCCGCCGCACTGTCGGCCGCGCCGCCCACTGCGCCGCGCGCGGCACTGCCCGCCACGCCACCCGCCGCACTGCCCGCCGATCGACGGTCCTCGGAAGGATGACTGCCATGCCCCACGCGACACCGATCCTGGTCTACGACGGAGACTGCGGCTTCTGCACCCACAGCGTCCAGCGGCTGCGCGCGGCGCTGCCCGCGTTCCCGTCCGCGCAACCGTGGCAGTCGGCGGACCTGCCGGCCCTCGGCCTGACCCGGGCGGAGGCGAACGCCGCCGTGCAGTGGGTCGGCGCGGACGGCGGCCGGTTGGCCGGTGCGCGGGCGTTCGCCGCGCTGCTGCGCTACCAGCCGGTCGCCGCACTCCGGCTGCTGGGACGGCTCGTTGACGCGCGTCCGGTGCGCCCGCTGGCCGCGGTGGTGTACCGGACGATCGCCGCCCACCGGTACCGGCTTCCCGGCGCCACCCCGGCCTGCTCCATCCGCCCCGCGAACCAACCCGGCCCCGCCAGCCAACCCGGCCCCGCCAGGCAACCCGGCCCGCCCAACCAGCCCAGCTAAGCCACTCAGAGCAGCCCGCCCAACCAAACGAGTCAGCCCAGCCAGCCGAGTCCGCTCAGCCGGCCCAGCCGACTCCGTCAGCCAGCCGACCCCGTCAGCCAGCCGACCCCGTCAGCCAGCCTGCCCAGTCGGCCAGGCCCGCTCAGCTGGCCCAGCCGACCCGAGCGAGCGGGCGACACTGTCGCCAAGAGCGCTCCGGCGCCGCCCGCTGTACCGATCCGCCCACCGCCGTCTCGACCGCGATGCCGGCGGCGACCACTCCGGTAGGCGCGGTCACACCCGCCGGTCCGTGCGGCCCAGTCCGGGTCCGGGAGCGGGTCCGGGTCCGGATCCGGGTCCGGGTCCGGCGAGGATCGCGGCCACCTCCGCCAGTTCCGCGGCGACCTCGGCCAACTCCACCTCCGGCGAGTTCGCCGAAGGCTGCGGTGGGGTGACCGAAGGCTGCGCTGGGTCCGCCGAGGGCTCCGGTGGGTCCGCCGAGAGCCGCGGTGGGTTCGCCGAAGGCTGCGGCCAGTCAGCCGCGACGGGCTCCGCGGCCGACGCCACCCTGCCTGCCGGCAAGACCGAGCCTGCCGGCGCCACCGAGCCGGACGGTGAAACCGAGCCGGGCGGTGAAACCGAGCCGGGCGGTGAAACCGAGCCGGGCGGAGTCACCGAGCCGGGCGGCTCGACCCATTCGAGCCGGACCGGGCTGCTCGGCCGGGGCACCGACATCGGGCGGGAACCCAGACCCAACCGCGCGTCCGGACCCAACCGCGCATCGGGACCCAACCGCGCGTCCGGACCCAACCGTGCACCCGCGGCCAGCCGCGGACCGCCGGAGCCCCGCCGGCCCGGCCCGGCCGGCGCCGGTATGAGTGCGACCGCACCGATCGCCGGCGCGGCCGGCCCGGCATCCGTGGTCGGACGGCGCAACCCCAGCGCCAGGCCCACGATGACGATGACCAGTACGGCGGATGAGCCTGCGATGACCGGCCATGCGATGGCGCTGTGCCCGCCGACAGCGGCGTCCCGGCCGCGCTCCGCCACGGCGAGCGGTACCGCCGACGCGCTGCCGGAGGAAATGACGCCGGGGTCGATGACGCTGGACGCGGTGACGCTGGACAGGCTCGCCGGGACAAGGATCTGGTACGACGCCTGGGCCGTCCGGGCCTGCCGATCGGCCGCCGTGAGCGTGGCGCGTACCAAGCCGGTCAGCGGTGTACCGGCCCGTGCGGCGACGCCCACGGTCAGCGGTACGACGACCGGCTTCTGCTGGCCGGGCGGCACGGTACCCAGTACGCACCGGACGACCGTAGGCTCCGGCTGCCTCGCGCAGCCCGCGGGCAGCGGGCCGGTACCGACGCCGTGCGGCACCACCACGTCCAGCCCGGCGGCGGCCGGCATCGAGCTGGTGTTGGTCAGCGTGATGCGCAACCGGCCCGACGCGTCGGGCCCGTTGCCCGTGGTGACGTCGTCGACCGACAGGCCGATGCCGGGGGCGGGCGGCCCGGGCGGGAACACCACGCCCCAGGTGCCCCGACCGCTCGCGGCGTGGGCGCGGGGTGCCCGGGCGCTGACCGTGAACTGGCCGGTCAGCGGCGCTTGCCGCCACGCGTCCGGGGACACGGTGACGGCGATCGGCGCGGTGACCACCGCACCCGGCGCGACCGACGGCATCGAGCACCGGCCGTTCCCGCAGGCACCGGTTGCCGCGTCGCTCACCCCGGCCGGGACGGCGTAGTCGACGCGGACGGCCGCGGCCACGGTACCGGTGTTGTGCACCGTGACGGTGAACGAGGTGGTGCGCGCACCGCGCCAGTACCCGGGGCCGAGCACCGCATTGCTCGCGTACGCCGTCACGGTCAGCACCGGGCGGTGCCCGTGCGGGCCCGACTCGATGGCGGACGGTGAGAGTGTCGGCTGCTGCGGCGTTGGCGAGGCGGACGGTGGCGTGCTGTCGGTCGGTGTGGGAGTCGCCGACTCGCTCGGTGGCGGGGACGACTGCGAGTCGCCGGGGTCGGGTGTGTCGGCCGCAGGCGGGGCACCGGTGGTGTCCGCGCCGTACGCCGACGCGGAAGCGGGGCCGAGCGCGAGGGCGCCGAGCAGTGCGGTGCTCGAGAGCGCACCGAGGATGGGGATTGCGGACCAGCGTGGCACGGGCACCTCGCGATCTCGTGGTGATCTGGTTGTGAGCGCGTTTCGCGGACCGATTCTGTGGAGCCCGTGACGGTCCTCGCTGGGGAATGACGAAACACATGACAAATAACATGGTCGATTGGTGACGATCGGAGCCTCGGCGGAAGTGACGCCGAGGGCGCGGACGTCCGAGGCGCGGACGTCCGAGGGCGCGGTGGCCACTTGGTACCGGCAGCCACCGCGCCTGAAAAGTGCTTAGGACAGCAGGGCCCGGCGCCCGGGAACCAGCGGGGTTAGCTGCTCGATGTCGTGGCGGAGGCGCAGCGCGACGAGTGCCTCCTGGTCGGGCGGCCCGTCGCCCTCCAGCATCTCGGCGAGTTCCTGAAGGTAGCGCTCGTGTCCCGAAGGCGCCACGTGAAAGAGCATCCGCGCCGGTGTGTCGCCGGGGTTGGCGAACGCGTGCGGGCACCCCGCCGGTACGAACATCAGCGATCCCGGGCCGCCGCGGATCACGCTGGCCCCGGACGCGGACGTCCAGCCGCGCCAGTTTCCGGTGGTGCGCACGACCGGTTCGAAGGCCAGCAGGTCCAACTCGCCGTCGAGCACGTAGAACAGTTCCTCGGCCTCGCCGTGCCGGTGCGCGCCCACGTCGAAGCCCGGTTGGACCTCGACCTCGAACATCGACCACCGGGCCGATTGCTCGGCGCCCACCTTCAGGGTCATGCCGCTGGAGCCGATGGACTCTCCGGCACCGGCCGGCACGATCATTCCCTCGGTCATCGGGTCTCTGTCTCCCTTCCGTCCAGCCAATCGGCCAGAGTCATCAGTTGTGGATGCACCGCGCGCAGCGCGGAAAGATCGGCGAGTTCGCCGTCGCCGGAGTCGAGCCACTCGAACATCCGGGCCACCTCCTCGTCGAAGGCGCGCAACCGCTCGATCGGTACCGGTTGAAAGCGGGCGGGGACACCGCGCGCCCGGCCGAACCGCTCGGCGATCGCGGTGCCCGGCAGCCGGTCGCCCGCGATGACCATCGTCTGGCCGGTGAACTCCTCCGGCCGGCCGAACGCGATCGCGGCGAACTCGCCGATGTCCCGGACCGCGATGAGCTGCATCGGGCTGTCCGGACGCATCGCCAGGCTGACGACCAGCGTGCCGTCGGTGACCACCGGGGTGGCGTAGGTGGTGAAGTTTTCCATGAAGGAGACCGGCCGCAGGATCGTCGCGGGCAGCCCGAGCGAGCGGATGCGCGCCTCGATCGTGGCCTTGCTGCGCAGGTGTGCCACGGTCGATTCGGTGGAGGCGCCGGCCACCGAGCTGTAGACGAGGTGCCCGACTCCGGTCTTCGCGGCGACTTCCGCGACCGTCGTGCCTCGGCGCTCCTCGGTGGCGATGCCCTCCGGGGTGATGGTCGGCCCATTCATCATCATGGTCAGTACGGCGAACACACCGCTCACGCCGGCCATCGCGGCGCTCAACGATTCCGGGTCGTCCAGATCCCCGAGGACCAGGCGGGCGCCGGAGGCTCGCAGTTCCCGCGCGGCGGGCCGTTCGGTGTCACGGACCAGTGCGTGCACCGCGAGGCCGCGGGCGAGCAGCGACCTGGTGACGGCCGAGCCTTGCTGGCCGGTCGCGCCGATCACCAGTACCGAGGTGGATTCCGTAGGATCAGCCATGGCCTCACGGTAGTTGCCGGTGCGGCGGCCAACCTGGTACCGATGCTGCTATCCAGACTCTTGACGGGGAGGGGCCGGATGGAGCAGCCGACAGTCGATCGCGGCGAGTTGGCCGCGTTCCTACGGACCCGCCGGGCGCGGCTGCGGCCGGCGGATGTGGGGCTGCCCGACGGGGTGAACCAGCGACGGACGCCCGGCCTGCGCCGGGAAGAGGTCGCGGAGCTGTCCGGGGTGGGCATCACCTGGTACACCTGGCTGGAGCAGGGCCGCTCGATCGTGCCCTCGGCACAGGTCATCGACGCGCTGGCCCGGGCCCTGCGGCTGGACGCCGACGAGCACCGTCACCTACGCACGCTGGCCGGGTTGCCGGTGCTCCGGCCGGAGACCGCCGTGCACGAGGCCGGCCTGCGGTTGCAGCGGCTCGTCGACGCCGCCTCACCCAACGCCGCGACCGTCTACGACCGGCACTACGACTTCCTGGCGTGGAACTCGGTGTATGCGCGGCTGCGCCACGATCCCGCCCGACTACCCGAGCGACGGCGCAACCTGGTGTGGATGATGTTCACCGACCCGGAGATCCGGGCGAGGATGCAGCGCTGGGAGCCGGCGGCCCGGGCGGTGCTCAGCCAGTTCCGCGCCGCCGTCGGGCAGCAGCCGGGCGACGATCGGTTCCGCGAGCTGGTGACCGCACTGCAGGAGGCCAGTCCGGAGTTCCGGTGCTGGTGGCCGGACTACGCGGTCAGCGACTTCCGGCCCGCGACGGTCGCACTCGATCACCCGGAGGCCGGCCGTGTCTGTCTGGAGATGTACCAGTTGCACCCGGTCGAGCATCCCGATCTGCTCCTGGTGCTCCAGGTGCCGGCCGGTCCGGAGGACGCCCGACGGATCGAGCGGCTACTCGGTCGACCCGCCCGGTTGACCTGACCCGTCGGCGGAGTCCCGACCCTGGCGCCAGCCGTACTTCGGAGCGAATCCGAGTACCGTGCCGGCCAGCCGGGTGTCGAGCAGGCTCTGGTGGTCGGCCAGCGGGCCGCGCAGCGCGGCGGTCGGGTGGTGGGCGCGGACCAGCTCGCGGGTCGGCTGCAGCGCGGTGGTGTCGGTGGCCGCGATGTTCAGCACGTGGTGCCCGGTCAGGTCGGCGGTCAGCGCGGCGTGCACCGACCGCGCCGCGTCCCGGGTGTCCAGCCAGGCCCACAGCTCGCGCCGGTTGCCGGCCGGGTCGCGGTGCACCTCGGCGAGCCGGTGCCGCAGCCGGTCGCCGGTGCCGACGAACGGGAACCGCAGGCACACGGTCGGCACGCCGAACCGCCGGGTGGTGAACGCCGCGACCTGTTCGGTGAAGGTCTTGGACAGGCCGTACGAGTCGACGGTCACCGGCGGGTGCCGCTCGTCCACCGGCACGTACTGCGGGGACAGGTCGCGGTCGGCCCAGGCCAGCCCGACGGCGGAGAAGCTGGAGGCGGCGACGATCCGTCGCACTCCGCACCGGCCGGCCCCGGTGAGCACGAGGTACGCCGCGCCCGTGTTGTGCAGCAGCGTTTCGTGCTCGCTGACGATGCCGGGCGCGGGAATGGCGGCCAGGTGCACGACCGAGCCGATCCCACCCGCCTGCCGAACCGCGTCGCCAGTCAGGCACTCGGCCACGAATCCCGGATCGAGCAGGTCGCCCACGAGCCGGTGCGCGGCGCCGGGCACCGGCGTATCCTCGCGGTCGGCTGCCACCACGGTCAGGCCGGCGGCGGCCAACTCGGCCACCACGGCGCCGCCGATCCCGCCGGCGGCGCCGGTGACCAGAACGGCGCCGGTCATGCCCGCTCTCCCCCGATAGTCGAACGGATCACGCCTTCACCGCTCCGATCAGACCGTTGACGAAGTACCGCTGAGCCGCGACGAACAACACGATCACCGGGATCACCACGATCAGCGCGCCGGCCATCAGGGTGTTGTAGTGCAGTACCGCGCCGGATTGCAGGTTCTGCAGCGCGATGGGCAGCGTGAAGGTACCCGGGTTGTTGAGTGACACGCGGGTCAGCAGGTACTCGTTCCAGGTGGGTATCGCGGTCAGCAGGGCGATGGTGACCAGTACCGGCCGGGACAGCGGCAGGTACACGGTGGCGAAGATGCGCAGTTCGCCGGCGCCGTCCATGCGGGCCGCCTCGCGCAACTCCGCCGGGATCGCGTCGAACGCGTTGGTCATCATGAGGATCGACAGCGGTGCCGATCCGTTGACGAACGGCAGGATCAGCCCCCAGTGGTTGCCCAGCAGGCCGAGCTTGTTCTCCAGCAGCACGACCGGAAGCAGCACCGTCACGCCGGGCACGAACAGCAGCGCCAGGAACAGCCGGTACAGCGCCCGCTTGGCGGGAAAGCGCAGCACCGAGAAGGCGTACGCGGCCGCCGAGTAGATGACCAGCACCAGCAGCACGGTCAGCGCGGTCACCTTGAGGCTGTTCAGGAAGTAGTCGAAGAAGTGCAGTTCGCCCCACGTCTGGGCGAGGGTGTGCAGGGTCGGGTGGTGCGGGATCAGGTGCCCGCCGGCCACCACCTCGTACTGGTTCTTGAACGCGGCGGAAACCATCCACAGGAACGGGTAGAGGCTCACCGCCGCGTACAACAGAAGCAACAGCGCGACCACCGCGCGCGTCGCCAGGACCCGCGGCGACGGGCGGGCGCGGCGGCGGGTGACGGCCAGGCCGGAGGCTGCGGGACGGGCGATCGTCGCGGTGCTCACGTGGCCCTCCGCATTGCTCTCTGGGTGATGACGGCGAGGATGACCGCGGCGATGAACAGCAACCAGCCCAGCGCGCTGGACAGCCCGAGGGTCGGCGAGAGCTGGGACAGGAAGGCCAGCCGGTACGCCTCCAGGCCCAGCACGTTGGTGTGGTTGCCCGGGCCGCCGTTGGTCATGATGAGGAACGTCTGGAAACCCTGCAGCGAGTCCCGCAGGTTGAGCAGCACGATGATGCCGGTGATCGGCTTGAGTAGCGGCCACAGCACGTTGCGGGTGATGCGCCACCAGCCGGCTCCGTCGATCTGCGCGGCCTCGATGAGCGTGGAGTCCACCGATTGCAGGCCGGCCAGGTACAGCAGCATGGACACCGGCACCGAGGACCAGACGGTGACCACGATCAGCGTGGGCAGCGCGGTGGACGGGTTGCCCAGGAACCCTTGCGGCTGCTGGAGGCTGCCCAGGCCGAGCGAGCGCAGCAGCAGGTTGATGGCGCCGTCCGGTTCCAGGATGTACTGCCAGGCGAAGTACACCGCGATGCCGGCGGTCACGTACGGCAGGAAATACACCGAGCGCAGCACGGTGCGCATCCGGCCCACCGAGTTGAGCAGCAGTGCCAGCGGGAAGCTGACCAGTACGGTGAGGATCGGCACGGCGATCATCACCCACAGGGTGTTCAGCGCGGCCTGGTGCACCACCGGCGCGTAGGTCGGGCTGGCCCACAGCAGGTCGGCGTAGTTGTGCAGGCCGACCCAGGTCCAGTTCGGCGTGAACCCGTTCCAGGTGGCGAAGCTGAGCGAGACGCCGTACCCGATGGTGTAGACGCCCATCACCGCGAACAGGACGATGGCCGGTGCCACGAAGGCCGCGCCCCAGGCCACCTCTGAACGGTGGTACCGGGTGCGGCCACGGGTGGCCCGCCGCTCACGCGGCGGGCGCTGCACCGTGGTCGCGGCGCTCACTACTTCTTCGCCCAGTACGAGTCGATCAGCTTGGTCAGCCCCGCACCGGTCTGCGCCGAGGTCTTCGTCTTCAGCGGGGTGAAGTTCATCAGCACCGCGCCGACGTCGCCGGAGTTGTAGCCGTCCGGCTTGTACGTCGTGTCACCCGGGTTGTACGCCGACGGGCCGGAGCCGAACGACTTGATCATCGCGCCGAGCACCGGACCCACCGCGCTGTCCGGGTCGGAGCCCAGATTGGTCGGCGGGATGTCCAGCGCCTCCTTGGCGAACGTGGCCGACACGTCCGGCTTGGCGAGGTACTTGAGCCACTGGATGGCACCGGACCGGTTCTTGGTGGTCGACGAGACCGACATGCCGGTCAGTGTGAACGGTGCCAGGCTCAGGTCGTTGATGGCACCGCCCGCCGGGGCGGGCACCGGGAAGGTCACGACGTTGGCCGGGTCGAACCCGTTCTGCGCCAGGAACGCCAGGGTGAACGTGCCGCCGATGTCGAAGGTGGACTTGCCCTGCGCGAAGGCGAGGTCCGCGGCGTCGATGTCGAGGGTCTGGGTGCCCGGCATCCAGTACGGCGTCACCTTGCCGTAGGTGTCCAGCACCTGCGTCCCGGTCGGGGAGGAGAAGTTGGTGGTGTTGTCCCGACCCCACAGGGCGTGGAAGCGGTCGGCGCCGAGCATGCCATAGGCCATCGGCTGCATGAGCCACTCCAGGCCGGTGGACGGAGCCTTGAGACCCAGGCTGACGCCCGAGTCGTTGGGTTCCTTCGCCTTCACCTTCGCCAGGTCGGCGATGAAGTCCTCCCACGTCGTCGGCGCGGTGGTGACGCCGGCGGCGGTCAGGCGCTGTTTGTTGGCATACACGATGCCGAACGTGCCGATGGTCAGCGGCACGCTGAACCGCTGCCCGAGCTTGATGCCCTTCAGCGTGGAGTCCGGCTTCAGTGACGACTGGTAGTACTGGTCCGTCACGGTCCCGTCGACGCGCACCTGCTGCAGGTAGCTGTTCAGCCAGCCGCTGTCGACGTCCTTGGACAGGTCCGATACCAGGCCGGCCCCACCGAACGTGAGGTCGTCGCCGTTGGTGTGCACCTCGAGCACGTCGGGCAGGTCGCCGGTCTTCGCCGCGGCCTGAACCTTGGTCAGGTAGGCGTCGTCCGGCGTGTATGCCTGCACCTTGACGGTGATGCCGGTCTGCTTGGTGAATCCCTTGCCGGCTTCTTCCAGCGCCTTGACGTGGGACTGCTTGAACGTCCACATCACGAGCGTCTTGTCGGACGAGCCACTGCCCGAACCGCTGCCGCAGCCGGCGGCGCCGGTCACCAGCGAGCCCAGTGCCAGCGCGAGGAGGACGGCCATCGACGGCCGCCACATGCGCGTTCGATGTGTCATCACGTGCCGAGCCTTCGCGTCCAGAGCGCCATCGATGGGCGCAATTCAATGGTGTGGGAGAACCTAAATCGAATTGATGTACGGTGTCAACCACGCGATCACTCGAGCGACCACTCAGGCGACAACCAGGCGACCGCTCGCGCGACCGCCGCGCGACCATCAACGCGAGGGAGTGCACCGGCATGAAGCCCGCGGAGACCCCTGCCGACATCCCTGCCCAGAGCCCCGCCGAGCACTGTGCCCAGAGCCCCGCCGACGTCCCGGCCCAGAGCCCTTCCGACATCCCCGCGCAGAGCCCCGCCGAGATCCTTGCCGAGGCCCCGTGGCCGGCGACCGACGGCGCGCCCCGGATCACCCGGGTACGCACCTTCCTGTGCGCGCCGCAGGGCTGCCCGTACCTGATCGTGCGGGTGGAGACCAACCAGCCCGGCCTGTACGGGCTCGGCTGCGCCAGCGACCCGCAGCGCACGCTGGCCGTACGCGCCGTGCTCGACGGGTACCTGGGCCCGCTGCTGGCCGGCCGGGAAGCCGGCGACATCGAGGACGTCCACCGGCTGCTGACCAACAGCGGCTACTGGCGCGGCGGTTCGATCGCGGGCAACGCGCTGGCAGCGATCGACGTCGCGCTCTGGGACATTAAGGCGAAGGTGGCCGGGCTGCCGCTGTACTCGCTGCTCGGCGGCCGGGCCCGGCACGGCGCCGAGGCGTACACCCACGTCGACGGCGTGGACCCGGCCGAGATCGCCGACAAGGTCGCCGCCGCGACCGAGGCCGGGTACCGGCACGTCCGCGTGCAGGTGGCGGTGCCGGGCATGGACACCTACGGCACGGCCCCGGCGGACGCGGCCGACGCCCGGCGGCGGGCCGGCCGGCGTGGCGCCTGGGACGCGCTGGCGTACCTGCGCCACGTGCCACCGGCGCTGGTGAAGGTACGCCAGCTGGTCGGCACCGGCGTGGAGTTGCTGCACGACGCGCACGAGCGGCTGTCCCCGTCGCAGGCCAGGGAACTGGTCGCCGCGGTCACCGATGCCGGATTGTTCTTCCTGGAGGACCCGCTGGCACCGGAGGACGCCGGATACTTCGCCCAACTGCGCGGCGCCGGTCCGGTACCGCTCGCCGTCGGCGAGCTGTACGACGACGTGACCCGCTACCTGCCGCTGCTGGAGCAGCGGGCGATCGACTTCGCCCGCATCCGGGTGCCGACCCTGGGCGGGTTGACCCCGACCCGCAAGCTGGTCGCCGCGTGTGAGCTGTTCGGGGTACGCACCGCGCCGCACGGCCCGGGTGACGTGAGCCCGGTGGCCCAGGCGGCCAACGTCGCGCTGGACGTCAGCTCACCGTGCTTCGGGGTCCAGGAGGCGGCCACGTTCCGGGAGGCCACGCTGGAGGTGTTCCCCGGTGCGCCGGTCCCGGTGCGGGGCAGCCTGTACCCCAGCTCCGCGCCGGGCCTGGGGGTCGACTTCGACGAGGCGGCGGCCCGCCGGTACCCGGCGCCGCCTCCGCTGGTACACGACCGGTGGGCGCTGCTGCGCGGGGTCGACGGAGCCGCGCTGCGGCCGTGAGCGCCGTGGTCTTTCACCGCGGCGCGGCCCGGGTCAGCCGAGCAGCAGCGACTGCGGCTGTACCGACAGGATCTGGTCCAGCACGAGGCAGGCCGCGCCGATCGCACCGACATCGATGCCCAGTTGGGTGGTGGTCACCACGGTCGGGTGGATCTTCTCCACGTAGGGCGAGCTCTCCACGATGCCCGGAATGATGGCCATGAACCGGTCGGCGAGCTGAGGCCAGATCGGCCCGCCGAAGACGATCATCTCCGAGTCCACCAGGGTCGCCGCCGCGCTGACCCCGCGGCCCACCCGGACCGCCCAGCGGTCGATGATCTCACCGGCCGTGACGTTGCCCGCCGCGGCGTGCCGGCACAGCTGCCGCAGGCTCTGCTCGGCGTCGCGTGGTCCGGCCGGCTTGAACTCCGGGCCCAGCACACCCAGTTCGATCGCCTCGGCGACCAGGGCGTTGGTGGTGCACGCGGCGTACAGGCCGCCGACCTCGCCGGCGTTGCCGGAGAAGCCGCGCAGCACCACGTCGTCGACGACCACGCCCATGCCGGAGCCGGTGCCCAGGTAGAAGAACAGGAAGTTGCCGGTGTTGGCGGCCGCGCCGGCCCAGCGTTCGGCGACCGCGGCCGCGATCACGTCCTTGTCCAGCAGCACCGGCAGCCCGGTCGTCTCGTTCAGGTAGTCACGCAGCGGCACCCGGCCCCAACCGGCCAGCTCGGGTGGTGCGATCACCAGCCCGGAGGCCAGGTCCACCGGGCCGGGCGCGGCGATGCCCAGGCCCAGGATGTGGTCGCGGGGCACCGCCGAGTCGCCGATGAGCGCGTTGATCGACTGGCTCATCTCGACCAGCGTGTGGTCCGGGTCCGCCGCCTCGGGGGTCGGTCGCTCGGAGTGGGCGACCACCCGGCCGAGCAGGTCGAGCACCACGAGGGTGACCACCGCCGGGTCGAGGTGGACTCCGACCGCGTACCGCGCGTCGGCGTTGACCCGCAACAGGCGACGCGGCTTGCCGCTACCGGTGCTCTTCGTGCCGGCCTCGCGGGCCAGGCCGGTGTTGAGCAGGCGCCGGCAGATGTTCGACACGGTCTGCGCGGACAGGCCGGTGACCTCGACGAGCTCCACCCGGCTCAGGCCCTCCGGTACCCGTCGGATGGCATCGAGCACGACCGACTCGTTGAAGTCGCCCATCCGGGGCAGGTTGGTGCCACGCCTAGTCGGCAACGGCCTGTCCACCAGCTGTCCTCCCGCCGCGCGTGCCTCGGGTGGCTTGCCGAGTTCCGGCGACCCACCATCGCCGGCGCGGCGGCACGGATCGCGGCGGCATGGATCGCGGCGCGTCCTGTCCGCTTGTCCGCCTGTCCGTAGCCGGCCGGATCCAGCCGAGGTTAATAAAATCGATTTAGTTTAGCAACGCACCCGACCCGCCCCGCCAACCGAGCCCGCTCAACCGAGCACCCCTCAGCCGAAACCCCTCAGCCGAGCTCTCTCGGCCGAGCCCTCAGCCAACCGAACCCGCTCAGCCGAGCTGGCGCAGCAGGAGTACCGACCAGGGCGACAGCTCGCGGTCCAGCCGCAGGCACCCGTCGGCGCCGACCGTGATGGTACTGACCCCGGTCGCCCGCGCCCGCCGGTCCAGCTCGGCCAGTTGTTCCCGGGTCGGCTCGCCCGGCTCCCCCATCGCCCGCCAGGCGCCGATCGCGTCGCCGTGGTCGGCGTCCAACACTTCCAGCTCCAGGCGGGTACCGGGTGCCATGCCGGCGACCGTCAGGCACAGGTGTCGCGGGCTCCCCTTCGCCTGTGTCGACCGGGCCACGTCCCGGCCGTCGAGGGACGCCGGTACCGTCCGGGGCTCCTCCGCCGGATAGTGGTACGCCAGCGCGCTGATCCGCCCCGAAGCACTGTCCCGGGTGATGACCGCGCCGTCGGTACGAGCCAGCAGGCGGTCACCGAGCGCGTGCAGCATCCGGTAGGCGTGGAAGGTCGGCTTGGGGATGCCGGGCAGGGTCAGCATGCCGAATCCACCGTGGAACAACTCGTCGCCGGCGCCACCCTCCTCGAACACGTCGGTGAACGTCCAGTACGCCAGCGAATCCACGGTGTCCAGCGAGTGCAGCACCGACCTGGTCACGTAGGTCGCCGCGGGCAGCGTGTCGTGGGCGTGGTCGCGGGGCGAGGACGACGAACTCCACTCGGTCAGGTGGATCTCCGCGTCCGGGAACGGGCCGGCGGCCAGCAGGTCGCGCAGCACAGCCAGGTCGGTGGGTGTCGCGTCCACTCCCCTGGTGAGCTTCTCCCCCTGCCCGTGCTCGTCCAGCGCCCAGTCCGTCGGGTACGGGTGAGTGGAGACGAAGTCGACCGGCAGACCCTCCCGCTGGCAGAACCCGAGGAACTGCTCCACCCACACCGGGCGCCAGGCCAGCGTGTCGATCTGGTCGCCCCGGACCCTGGTCTGCCGCGCGAAGTCCTCCGTCTCACCGTCGAAGCGCGGGTCCGGGACGAAGTTGGAGGTCGCCGGGCCGCCCACCCGCAGGCCGGCGTCGACCGCCTTCACCGCCCGCGCGGTCGCCCGGTACAGCTCGAAGTATTCGCCGCGGGTACCGCGGAAGAAGCCCCTCAGGTTGGGTTCGTTCCACACCTCGAAGTACCAGCGGCGCACCTCCTCGCGCCCGTACCTGCCGATCCAGTGGCGCACGATCCGGTCGATGAGCCCCGCCCAGCGGTCGAGGTCGGTGGGGGGTGCGCCGTGGGCACCCCACCAGAACACGGTGCCGGTCTCCCGCGCCAGCGGCCGCGGACTGAAACCGAACTCGACGAACGGCCGCACGCCCAGGTCCAGCAACGCGTCGAACAGCGCGTCGACGTACTGGAAGTTGTAGACCGGGCTGCCGTCCTCCCGCTGCGTGTAGACGAACATGTCGTCGTGGAACAGCCCGTGAAACCGCACGTACTCGAATCCGCAGGAGGCATGCGCCTCGGCGAGCTGCCGCTGCCAGTCCGCCCGCAGCCCTTCGTTCGCGCGCCCGGCCCCCACCACCCGGCTCCAGTAGTGCCGCAGGACGGTGCCCGCCGCGTCGGCATCGGAGTGCAGCACGATGGGCTCAGGCACGGAAGCACGTTCAGGCACGGAAGCAACCTCCGGTCGGTCGATGGTGCCGCCCACGATACAACCGCGCCGATCAATGATCCTATACCCGAGTCCGAGACAGTCCACAAGGGACAGAGAAGCCCGCGGCCTCGCTGACGGAGCGCTGAACGTTGATCGAAATCGGTGAGAACTCGGGGACGGGGCGCCGCGGCGACTCGTACCATCGTCGCGGATCGACGGCGCCCACACCGCCGCCACCGCGGAATCTGGAGGGACCATGCGCTCAACGCCGCGCCGCGCACCGATCGGGGAGCGGCCCTCGCCGGCCACCCGCCTCCGCGGCCTCCGCACGGGTCTGGCCGCGTGCCTCGCGCTCGCCGGCGCCCTGGCGGTGCTCGCGCAACCGGTGCTGGCGCACGCGGTACCGGCACAACCGGTACTCGCGCAACCGGCCACGGGCGCCGCCGCCGCGCCGCTGCCCGCGTCGTCCGCCTCGATGCCGGACCCCGGCGCCTACCTCAACGGCAACCAGTTCGTCGCGTTCTCCACCGGCTCCGGGCTGCGCGAGTCGACCGCGTCCATCGCCGCCGGCCCGTGGAGCGCGCCCGCGGACAAGCTGGGCTCTCTGCCGCCGTGGACCACCAGCCGCGGCATCTGGGCCCCGGACATCGAGCACGTCACGAACGGCTGGGTGGTCTACTTCTCGGCCGTGCTGCACCAGCCGAGCGGCTCCCCGCAGTACGCGTCCGGTGCCCGGTGCGTCGGCGTGGCGACGTCCGCGTCGCCGACCGGCCCGTTCGTCGCCGCCGCCAAGCCGCTGGTGTGCCTGCCCGGCTACGGGGCGGCCGACGACATGTCCGCCGACCCGGGCAACCGCGTCCCGGACGAGGGCGCCATCGACGCGTCGCCGTCGTTCGTCACGGTGGACGGCGAGCGCCGGCTCTACCTGCTGTACAAGACGCAGGGCCTCCCGGCCACCATCCGGATGGTCCGGCTGTCGGTCACCGATGGTCAGACCGTGCTCGGCGACAGCCACCAACTGGTCTGGTCGACCAAGGGCGGCGACGGCACCTACACGTTCGCGGACACCGTCGAGGGGCCGTCGCTGGTGCAGCACGGCGACTACTACGTGCTGTTCGCGGCGAAGGGCAACTACGGCCTCTGCGGGTACTCGACGGTCTGGTACAAGTCCCAGCACATCTGGTCCTGGGACAACACCCCGACGTCGCTGCTCACCTCGGCGAACACGGGACTGTGCGGACCCGGCGGCGCCGACGTCACCGGCTCCCAGGTCGCAGGACAGGATCGCATCTTCCTGCACGGCTGGGTGTGCGGTTCCGGCACCACCCCGTGCACCGGAGCGGCCGGCCAACCCGACCCCGGTGCGAATCCCAACGCGCGTCGGGTCATGTACGCCGCGGTGTTGACCTGGGCAGCCGACGGTTACACCCCGGTCGTCGGCGAGTACCTGTCCCCGTGATCCTGACCACCGGCCTCACTCGGTACGTTGCGCCGGTCTCACGTCGCGGGTACAAGTCGAGAAATGGACGAGATTCTGCACGGGCCGGCACACGTCGAGCGGGTGACGGAGTTCCTTCGTGCCCGTGGCGCCGCGGACCTGGCGCACCCCGGCGGCACGTTGCTGGCGCACCTGCTGCGCGTGTCGCAGCGGCTGGCCGACTGGGGCGCCTCCGGCGATGTCGGGCTGGCGGGGCTGTGTCACGCGGCCTATGGCACGGACGGCTTCGCCCAGGGCCTGCTGGAGCTCACGCAGCGCGCGTCTCTGGCCGAGCTGATCGGTGAGCGCGCGGAGGCGCTGGTCTACCTGTACGGCAGCTGTGACCGCACGGCCACCTATCCCCGGCTCGGCTCGGCGGGGCCGCCGGTGTTCCGCGATCGCTTCACCGGTGCCGAGCACCCGCCCGCGGAGGAGCAGGTGCGCGCGTTCCTGGACATCACGGCGGCCAACGAACTCGATGTGTTCTCACACAACGAGGAGTTGGCGGCCCGGCACGGGGCCGGGCTGTACCGGGTGCTCGCGGCGTCCCGCGACCGGATGTCGGACGCCGCGTGGGCAGCGGTCCACCACGATCTGGGCGACCGAGTTCCGGTCGAGTAGCCGTGACGAGAGTTGGGCCGGCGCTTGCGCCGGCCCAACTCTCGTGAAGCGCCGTCAGGTGGTCAGCTCCCGCACGACACTCCGTTGAGGGCGAAGCCGGTCGGGGCGGCGGCGTTACCGGTGTGGGTCGCCTGGTACCCGATGGCCGTCGAGCTGTTGGGAGCGATGGTGCTGTTGTAGCCGGCGTTGGTGGCGGTCACCTGACCACTGGTCGGGCTGTAGGTGGCGCTCCACCCAGAGGTGATGGTCTGCCCGCTGGGCAACGTGAAAGTGAGCCTCCAGTTGGTGACCGCGGAACCGCCGGTGTTGGTGATAGTGAGGTTGTTGGTCAGGCCGTTGTTCCAGGCGCTGACCGTGGAGGTGACCCGGCAGCCCGAGCCGCCCGGCGGAGGGCTCGTCGGTGGCGGGGTCGTCGGCCGGACGGTGGGCGTCGGGCTCGACGGAGGCGGGTTGCCACCGCCGGTCGGGGCGACCGCGCGGCCCGTGCTCGGGGAAATCATGCCGGCACACAGGTTGCGGCTGGCCAGACCGGACGCGATCTGGGGGATGGCGGCGACCGTGTTGGCCGGCCAGTCGTGCATGAGAATGATCTGTCCGTTGGTCAGCCGGGCGTTGGCCTGGACGATGGCCGAGGTGCTGGCGCCGTTCCAGTCCTGGGAGTCGACGTCCCAGATGATCTCGGTGAGTCCGTACTGGGCCTCGACCGACTTGAGGGTCGCGTTCGTCTCACCGTACGGCGGTCGGAACAGCTTCGGCGCCGCACCGGTGGCCTGCTGAAGAGTCTGCTGGGTGTTGCCGATCTCGGTGTTCATCTGGGCCGTGCTGAGCTGAGTCATGTGCGGGTGGTCCCAGCTGTGGTTGCCGATCCACATGCCGGCGGACGCGGTCGCCTGGACCAGCGAGGGGTTCGGCGCGGCGTTCTGGCCTTCGTCGAAGAACGTGGCCCGCAGGCCAGCCGATCGCAGCGCGTTGAGCAGGTTCTGGGTGTTGCCGGGGGTCGGGCCGTCGTCGAAGGTCAGGCCGACGTACCCGTTGCAGGTGGCGGCTTGCGACGCGGGGGCGGCGACCGTGATCGCGACGGCGCTGCCGACCGTCGCGGCGGCCACAGCCACCGTGACGGCCAGGACGGGTCTGGTGAAGCGACGGATGGAAGGCATTGCCTCTCCTTGCGTGCGGCCGATCGGACGGGAGTGCATAACCGGCGACTGATCTGGGTCGCGGCGCGGCGCCAGACGCGCCGAGCCAGATCGGTCGCACGACTGATCTGGGTCGCGGCGCGGCACCAGCCGCGCCGCGCCAGATCGGTCGAGCCTGCCGTCGCCCGGTGGGACTG
Organism: Rugosimonospora africana; assembly: GCF_016862975.1. Classification (GTDB taxonomy): domain Bacteria; phylum Actinomycetota; class Actinomycetes; order Mycobacteriales; family Micromonosporaceae; genus Rugosimonospora; species Rugosimonospora africana. The sequence goes on along the minus strand of NZ_BONZ01000022.1, from coordinate 74,966 downwards.
CCCGGTATCCCCCGGACGCGGTAGAGCCTGAATACCGGTGATACATTGAAACATTCCGATCTGTGATTCGACAAGTTTCGGTGGGAACATCGCGGCGGGCGGGACGCGGCGGAGCCGGCCCTGCGCCGTGAGCTGGAGCTGGGCCGGAGCCCGCAGAGGAAGAACTTCCGGTAACACTCCCGGAAGATGTCCGAAGCGGCGGGACGAGCCGGGCCGCGGCGGCCAGGTCGCGTGCAACGCCGTGTTCGTCGACCCACGCGCGATCGAGGCATGTGACCTGCCCCATCGGATTTCTCTCGAGCAGTTTCGCCAGGCGCGATGAGTCGGGCCGGCGCCGCCGGTATGTACGGGTGAACTTCGACTGATTCAGTTCAGCACCCTGGCCGGCGCCGCCGTCCTCACGCCGTACGAAAGGACAGCACGATGACAGCCCGCTTCCTCGCCCTGTACGAGACACCAACCGACCCCGAGGTGTTCGATCGGCACTATCGCGAGGTCCATATCCCGCTCGGGCGCCGGCTGCCGGGGCTGCGCCGATACACGGTCGGCCGGGACGTGGAGGCCGTACGTGGCGGCGGGCCGTATTACTTGGTTGCGGAGCTGGAATGGGACACGATGGACGAACTGCGCGTCGCGTTCGCCTCGCCCGAGGGCCGTGCCACTGCCGCCGACGCCACACGCCTCCAGGCGCTCGCTCCGGTGCGGATTATGGTCTTCGTGCTGGACGACGTCATGTAGTACGTGCTTCCGTGTCGCGGACACCGGGCCGAGGTGTTCGCGTCAGGCGTCGGCGGATGGCCTGTCGTCGGCGTCTGCCGCGTCCGCATCGGTTGCGTCGCCGATGGTCGTCGCCCCGGTGGTCGCGTCTTTCGTCTTGAGGACGCCGGCGCCGGAGTCTGCCTGGGCGGCCACGGACCAGCGCTCGACGCGGGTCAGCGCGGTGAACACGACGCAGCCGGCGAGCGCACCGAGAGCCACCACCACGAAAGCCGTCGCACTGTACGCGGTGCCCTGATCGTGCCCGGCGGACGCGATGCCGAAGGCGGCACCCACGACGGCGAGCCCAACGATCGCGGCAAGCCACGCGTTGCGCGCCTTCGGCTGGGTCGGCGACGACGGCGCGAGCAGCAGGATCGCCGTCAGTCCCGCAATCGCCGGGGCGTTGACCTGCCAATTGTCGCTGCCGCTCAGGGCCCTCTGCAACGCGATGCCGATGGCCGTCCAGCCGACCAGCGCGACCGCGAACGCGGCCGGTGTGGCGAGCCACGGCACGACCCTCAACCGCTTCATGGCGGCCGGATCGTCGAGGGCTGGCAGGCCGAGGAACGCGCGGCCATGCCGGCGGATCGCGCTCATCGGGCCCTCAGAGCTCACGAAGCGACAATACGAGAAGGTCTCCCCAGAAGTCCAAGGCGCATTTCGACCCGGCACATTTCGGTCCGGCACGTTTCAACCCTGCGCATTTCGACGCGGCATGGTTTGACCCGGCGTAATTCAACCGGCGCATTTCAACCCGCCACGTTTCGACCCGGCACGTTTCGACCCGGCGCATTTCAACCCTGCCCATTTCAAGCCGGCGCGTTTCAATTCGGCACAGCCGGCATCGGCAGCGGCGAAGGGCATGCACCGGGATCAACCACCGGCGACCATCGACAATCGTCAGAACTCCGCCATCGCCGCCAAAGGCCAGCTATTCGGGCGGCACCACCCTCCCGCGGCCGTTACACCGGTGTCGCCTCACCGTCATTTTCGCCGCGCCGCACAGCCCGCCACCAGCGGCGCTTCCAACAGTCGACCGAGTGGAGCAGACGATCGGGTGATGGACTTCCCGAATCGCCGATGCAAGAGTGAATTCACTTGAGCCATGCGAAGCGATCAATATAGACCCGTGGCATGTGTCCCAGTATTACGGGGCTTTTTCGGATCGCACGCGCTCGACGACCGGCCTCGCCTGGCGGGAACGAAACCTGGCGGGAACGGAACTCGATGCGCGCCGACCACGCCCCGCCGCTCGGTAGCTGCCGCGAGTCGGGATGAGCACGGCGAACGCACAGCGCGGGGGGAAAGCGTGATCCTGGTAGCTCCGGACGAACCTTCCGGGGCGGGTGACCTGCCCGCTCCACCAAGGGCCGAGGCAAGAGCGTTGCCCTTTCGCCTGGCCCTGACGGAAACGGAACGGGATACGGAGCGGGACCGGTGGAAGCGCACAGCCGCCGGCAGCCCACCGCGACGATGTGAGGCGCGTGGCCCGAGTTCCGGGACGGCACCGGATGTGCCGGTTTCATCGCGACGATCGGGACCGACGGACGCACCCGTCGCGGGCCTTGCGTCCACCGGTCGGTGGGAAGTCCAGCGATCACAGCAGGGAGATTGACGATGGCGCTTCCGCGGATTCTCATTGCCGTACCGCTCATCGCGGCCGGCGCGTTCCTTCCCGCCGCGGGTTCCGCGCCGGCGAAGGCACCGGCCGGTGCGGTGGGTATGGGGCATGAGGTCTTCACCACCGGAACGGTGCGGATACACGTGGGCGACACTCTCAAGTTCGTCAACGACTCGCGATACATGCACATCATCGGGCCCGGTCGGGACGGCACGCTGACCGAGACCGACGGTGATCCGATGCACCGCCGGGTCCTCATGCCGTCGAACGGCGACTACACGACGCCGCCGTTCGCGGTACCGGGCACGTATTACATCACCTGTTCCATGCACCCAGACATGACGGTGAAGGTTGTCGTCACCGATTGAGCTGCTGCTCGTCCGGAACGCACGAGCAGCGGGGCGGGGCCGGTCACGCCGGTCACGTCCAAAGGTTGGCCCATCGACTCTTCGAGGGGAGGGTAAACATGTCTGGTCTCATCAGCAGCGTCAAGCACGTCCGCTACGCGCTGGGTTCCCTGACCGCGGTGCTGTTCTCGGCCGCCTCCGGCGCAGCCCTGTAATCCACGCGGATCGCATTAGGCGGCCACCACAGCGCCTAACGCGATGAACGCCGCGACCGGGCGCGTCCCACGCGGGCGACGCCCGGTCGCGGACCCCAGCAGCAGAAGAGGGAGCGGAAGTGTTAGAGACCGGTGTCCGGCAGCTCCGGATGGCGATGGGAATGGTCTGGGGCCGTCGGCTCAATACCCGCAATCTCGCCCGGCTCGTGGCCGACTCGCTCGCCACGCTGGAGGAGTTCGGGGAGCCGGGCGCGGACGCGGGAGAGGTGATCGACGGTCCGCTCGCCGATCCGGCGGCCCGTCGGGATTTCGCCACCCGCGGCGTGCGACGCACCGCCGCTCGCCTCGCGGCACAGTCGCCGTTCTACGCGCGCCGATTTTCCGCCGCCGGTGTGGATCCCGCCCGTCTCGACCTCGATGGTCTCGGTGCGATCCCGGTGACTCTCAAGCGTGACCTGGTCGAGCGTGCGGATGACTTCCAGTGCGCCGACGTCGCGCGATACCTGGCGACCCGCACCACCGGCACCACCGGACGTCCGGCCGAGATCTGGCTGTCGCGCTACGAGATGGAACTCTGGCCGGCCCTGGGCGCCCTGGCCGGGGTGCTGCGCGGTGAACTCCTGCCGGACGACGTGCTGCAGGTCAATGTCAGCTCCCGCGCCACGGGCAGCGTGCACCTGAACGTCGCGGGTTGCCGGCTGGTCGGCGCCGCCTGCCGGGTGCTGGGCATCGTTCCGCCCGATGAGGCGCTGGACAGCCTGACCGACCGGGGAGCGACGCTGCTGGCGACGGTACCAAGTTATCTGGCCGAACTCGAGGTGGCCGCGCGGCGGCGCGGGATGGGCCCGGGCGACTTCCAGTTGCGCAGCATCGACGTCGGCGGCGAGGTGTTGTCGACGAGCCTGGCGCAGGCCGTCCGGCAGACGTTCGGGGTCACCACCATCCGGGACCTGTTCGCCATGACCGAGGTCGTTCCGGTCTTCGGCCGCACCTGCAGTCAGGGGCACCTGCACTTCGACATCAACATGGGACTGGTCGAGTATCTGGACCTGGAAACCGGCGAGCCGGCCGAGCCGGGCGCGCTGGCCACCGTCGTGGTCACCCCGTTCTTCCCGTACCGCGAGTGCATGCCGGTCTTCCGGTACGACACCCGCGACGTGGTCAGGTGCCTTCCCGGCGACGCCCTCACCTGCGAGGTCGCCGGCCTGCCCGGCACCGGCCCGATCGAGGGCAAGGCCGATTCGCTGCTGCGGCTCGGACCGACCGATGTGGTGACCCCTCGACAGTTGACCGAAGCCATCGAGGCGTTGCCCGCCAAGCCCTGGCCGGCACGGTTCCGTACGACCGTCGACAATGGACGGATCAGGCTCACCCTGCCGGCCTCGGCGGTCGCCGGCCTCGACGAGACCGAGGCGGCCGGCCACTTCGCCGATCGCGGCCTCGAGGTGGACCTCGCTCTGGTCGGCGACGACGAAGCCACCGCCCTCCGTGCCCTGCGGAGCGATCTGCACGAGACGACATTCGCCGCCCGCCCGGCTCTCATCGGAGCATGACATGAACCTGAGCAGCTCCCAGACGTTCCTCTCTCTGTTCCAGCTGTGCGTGACCACGCTCGGCGCGATGATGGCCTGCCTGGGCGCGCTGTACTACCTGCGCCGGGTGCGCCTCGAGCGTCCGGCGATCGGCAGGTTCAACGGTCGCGACGTGGCGATCCTGTTCGTGTTCCTGGTGGTCCTGCCCGGGCTCTACCTGTTCCTGCCGCAATGGGCTCTCACCACCGTGCTGGCGCTGACGTTCACCGCGGCACTGTCCATCGGATTCCGCCCGGTTCTCTCTCCGGGCCCGCTGTGGCTGGGCACCGGGCTGCTGATCGGCGCGGACCTGTGGATGGGTCACCACATGATCAATGACGTCTTCAACTGGCAGTTCGTCTGGGCCGAAAACAGCCTGGTCGTCCTGCTCGCCGCGATCTCCGTCGCCAACCTGTACGTGCAGGGCGGCATGCAACTGCGGCACGTGGCCTGGTTCGCCGGTGGGCTCGCCATCTACGACACGGTCTTCACCGTCGTGTGGCCGGTGTCGAACCTGCTCATTCGCGCGTTCGTCAACCACCCGCTGTTCCCGGCGATGGGCATGCGCATCGGCTTCGACGAGGCCATCGTCGGCCTAGGCGACCTGCTGGTCTACGCCGGGTTCACCATCGCCGCCGTCAAGGCGTACGGCCGGCCCGGGCTCCGGCTGGCGCTGATCCTGGTCGTCGTGTTCGGTGCGGTCTTCCCCACGCTGTCCGGGATGCTCATCAACTTCGTCGACACCCGCCTGGACGTCGTCATTCCCGCGCAGACCTACTTCGGGCCGGCGGCAGTCGTCGGATACCTGTGGCTGCGTCACCGGTACGGTCGCGAGCGCACCATGAAGGAGTACCTCGCCAGCGTCGACGCCGAACGCCGCGAAGCGCCCGCCAGCACCGCGATCCCGAAGACGCCGAAGGTCGAGTCCGAGCCGGTATCCGCCTGAATTTCGACGCCCGCCGGCCGCCGCCCTTCCGCTGCGCCGGCGGGCATGGCCGTTCCCGCATCCTTTGCTCTGCTTACCTATACGCAACGAAAATCGCGATCAGCGCTGCGTATAGGTAAGCAGAGCAAAGCGTCGCGGCGAGGTATCCCCCCGCGACCACGTCGCCCGCTTTGTCATCAAATCTCCGTCGGGTCCGCGACCCTCGGCGACCCGGCACGATTAATTCACTAGAACGCAGTTGTATTCACAACGTGCTCGTCCTACTGTTCGGGCCAAGACGACGACGGCCAAGACCGACCAGGGCCCAACGCGACCAAGGCCAAAGGCAGCCAAGACCAAGGCGACCAGGGCCCAAGGCGACCAAGGCCAAGGCGGCCAAGACCAAGGGGGGCAATGCCATGCGAGGAGAATCGGATCCGGCGGACACCCGGATGATGGGCATCGTGCACAACGCGCTGCGACGCGACCTGGAGCGCATGCAGGCCGTGCTGACCAGCCAGCCGTACCCGCGGGGCCGGCAGCGCCGCGCGCTCGGCGAGCACGCGGTGTGGCTGATGGACCTGCTGCACGCCCACCACACCGGTGAGGACGAGGGGCTGTGGCCGCTGGTACGCCAACGCAATCCGCAGGCCGGCCCGCTGCTCGACTCGCTGGACGCCGACCACCGGCGGATCGCGCCCGCGGTCGACGCGACGATCGCGGCCGGGCGGCGGTATGCGGACACCACAACCGAGGATGCCCGCGCCGACCTGGTGACCGCGCTGGCCGTACTGGTGACCGTGCTCGTCCCGCACCTCGACCGCGAGGTCGAGGAAGGCATGCCGGTGGTGTCGGCCAGCATCACCCAGGCCGACTGGCACTCCTGGGACCAGAAGTACAACGTGAAGCCGAAGTCCCTGCAGCAGCTCGGCCTGGAGGGGCACTGGCTGCTCGACGGCATCGACCCCGAGGGCTACCAGACAGTGGTGCACGTGGTACCCGCGGTGGCACGGTTCATCCTGCTGCACGGGTTTGCCCGGGCGTACCGGCGCCGAGCCACCGCGCGGTGGACTCCGGAACCCTCGACGGACCGAGTGACGGCCGGCCTATGACCGCCGAACAGACCGAGTCGACCCGCCGCAGGTACCGCTCCCCACGCAGGGAACAGCAGGCCGCGCAGACCCGGGCCGCGGTGCTCGCCGCGGCCGGCGAACTGTTCGCGCGGCAAGGCTTCGCCAAGACCGGGATGCGGGACATCGCCGGCGCGGCCGGCGTCGCGGTCGAGACGCTCTACGCCGGTTTCCGGTCCAAGGGCGAACTGCTGAAGCAGTCCCTCGACGCCGCCATCGTGGGTGACGCCGAGGCCGTCCCGCTGGCCGAGCGGCCGGAGTTCGCGGCGCTGCGGTCCGGCACCCGCGACGAGCGGATCGCCGCGGCGGCCCGGCTGATGACCGCTATCCACGGCCGTACCGCGGGGCTGCACCTCGCGCTGCGGGAGGCGGGGGCCTCGGACGCCGACCTCGCCGGGCACGTGCGGGAGGAGGAGGACAGGCGGCGCACGGACATCGGCCGGGCCGCCTCTCTCGTCGCCGGCCGGGCGTTGACCCAACGAGAGCACGACGGGCTGTGGGCCGTCCTCGCCGTCGAGGTCTACCAGCTGCTGACCGGGCACGCCGGCTGGTCCGCGCGGCAGTACGAGGAATGGGTCGCCGACGTCATCGACCGGATGCTGGAAGCGTGAGGACGAGCGGCTAGCCGTCCGCCAGTACCCGGAGAATGGAGCGCCGCGCCACCTCGGCCAGCACCGGATTCGTGTCGCGGTAATACGTCAGTGCGCCGACGAAGGTCAACGTCCAACCACGACCCCGGGCCCAGGCCGCGTCATCGAAGCCGGCCTCCTGACGGAAGACACGTCGCGCGGGCGGGTCGAGCATTGCCCAGCCGGCAAACGCGTCGCAGGCCGGATCGCCCACGCCGGCGGTACCGAAATCGAGTACGGCATGGAGCCGTCCCCCTCGGACCAGGACGTTGCCGGGCAGCAGATCGCCATGCGTCCACCTCGAAGGGCCGTCCCACTCCGGAGCCGCGAGCGCTTCGTCCCACACCTCGAGCATCGCAGCGGTGTCGATGAGGTCCTTCGCCGCCGACGTCCATTCGAGGAACCCACGCTCCCGGCTGCGCAACGGAACGGAGCGGTACCCGCCTCGCGCGCCGGAGGCGTCGACCGACCGCAGGTCGACGACGAAGCGCGCCAGATCGGTCGCGAATTCGGTGCTGCCGGCCAGTTCCTCGGTCGGGTGGACGCCGTCGATCCAGCGATGGATCGCCCACGGCCACGGGTAGCCCTCGCCGGGGGCGCCGAGCCCGACCGGCTCCGGGATCGCGAACGTCACGCACGGAGCCAGTCGTGGCAGCCACTGCGCCTCGAACTCGATCTGCCGGATGGCGTCCTCGATGCGAGGAAGGCGCACGGAGAGGTCCGTGCCGAGCCGGTAGATCACGTTTTCTGTCCCGGTCGATTGCACTCGGGTCAGGGCTAGCGAGGCCAGGTGCGGGAACTGTGCGGCGAGGAGCCGCCGCACGAGGTCGGCGTCAGCCACGATCTCGTTGTCGCGCATGCTCGTGCTCGTCGCTAATCGTAGTGGCGTAGCTGGGGCCACAGTTGCGACCACGGCTGGCGCAGGCCGCCGCACACGTAGATGTGGTCGCCCCACTCGTCGTTGTGGATGCCGTACGGGTTGGTGACGGTCGCCGCCTCGCGTACCCCGGTGAAATAGCGCCCAACGTCGGCGGCGGTGACGTCGCGCGACGCGACGACCACGACGGTGCTCGCGTCGCTCGTGCCGGGACCCCACCACCACTCGCTGTTCTGCCCGCTGATCGCGGTCGGCAACCCCACCTTCCGGCCCAGTTCGTTGATGGCCGAGGCTTCGCTGTAGTTGCCGGTGAAGATGACCGCGCCGGAGCGCTGCTCGGGCGGCAGCGACGTCCACACCGAGTGCACCGAGTCCACGAGTTCCGGCCAACCGACCTGCTCGCCGCCGTCCTGGTTCAACGAGTACGTCCAGCCGACCTCGTCGGGCGGCAGCACCGGCAGCACGATCGGCAGGATCAGCGCGGTCGTCAGCACGGTGCCCGCCGCGAGGATGGGGACCCGGCGCCGTTTCGCGTGCAGCCACTGGTCGACGGCCACGGCACCGGCGGCGAGCAGGTACACGTAGGCACCGGACAGGTAGTAGATCTGACCACCCGTGGTGAGGGCGAAGACCACGAACAACAGCGCGTACGCCCACACCAACGCGCGCCAGAGCGGCCGCCCGGAACGCCACAGGAAACGCAGCCCGGCTATCCAGATCCACGCCATCGCCAAGGACACGATGAGCAGCTGCCCGACGATCCAGTCGGCGATGTGGCCGGGGCCACCGTTTTCCTGGTTGAGCGCCTGAGTCATGGCGATCGTCGCCCAGCCGTGTCGGGCCTGCCACCACAGGTCGGGCACGGTGAACGCGGCCGCGACCGCGGTGCCGGCCGCGAACCACCAGTTGAGTACGGCCCGGCGACCTCGGGACAGCAGTGCACCGATGAACATCGCCAGGGCGAAGAAACCCACCAGGTGCTTGTTGGCCAGCCCGAGACCCAGGATCACACCGCCCAGCGGCCACCAGCGGTGCTCGCCGGTGCGCCCGATCCTGACGATGACAAATGCCAGCGCGCTCCAGGCCAGGATGTCGAGACTGGTGGTCTCCAGCACATGGTCGGCCGCCATCACCACCGGCATCGTCGCGGCGCCGAGCGCGGCCAGCAGCTGCGCCCTACGGGCACCGCCCAACTCGCGGGCGGTCAACGCGCAGATCAGCACGGTGGCGAACGCCGCGAGCGCGGACCACACGCGCAACCCGGTCAGGGACAGGCCGAACAGCCACAGCGACACCCGCGCCAGCACCGGAATCAGCACCGGCTGGTCGACGTAGCTGCCCTGCAGGTGCCGGGCGCAGTCCAGGAAGTACAGCTCGTCACGCTGGAAGCCGTACCGGGTGGACAGCGCCATCAGCACGGCGAACACGGCGGCACCCACCACGATCACCCGCCGGTCGAACCGCGCGATGCCGGTCTCTCCCACCGTCGCGGACCCGGTCTCGTCGGCGCCTTCTGTCGCAATCGGCTGTTGAGCGGACGGGGTGACTCCGGACGTCATGCCACTTCCTTCTCCAGTCGAGCCGTGCGCGCGAGAGGGTCCGGTCGCCGGGTGCGTGGCTGAGGTTGACGTCGACGGGCGTACCGACCGCAGTGAGAATACGCCGCGCGGCGATCCTTAGCTGTCCGGCAGGCAGCCCCGCGGTTAATGGTCGGGATCGCGTTGAACAAGGGGCGAAGCCGTCGTTTCCCGGGAGACGCGGCCGCGGGGAAGTAGCGCGGCGGCGATGGCCGCGCCGGCGAGTGCGGTGCAGGCGCCGAAAGTGATGAGGTGATTGAGACCGTCGGCGAAGCCGGCGCCGGTGCGCGGGAAGGTGCCGAGGATGGCGCCGTCGATCGCGATGCCGAGGGCGAATCCCACTTGTAGCGCCGTGTTGTTGACGCCGGATGCGACACCGACCCGCGCCGGTGGGACGTCGACGGCGAGGGAGCCGAGCGCCGGCAGGGCGACGCCGCAGCCGGCACCGGCCACGATCATGCCGGTTACCAGGTGGCCCCAGCCGGTGTGCGAGGTGACGCCGTGCATGAGGTACACGCCGACGCCGATGAGCCCCAGCGCGCTACCGACGGCGAGTCGCGGCGGCATGCGGTCGAGGACGGCGCCCACGGCCGCTCCGGTGATCATGATGGGGATCACGATGGGCAGGAACGACAGGCCGGCCGTGATGACGCTGTCGCCGAGCTGGTCCTGGAAGTAGACGGAGAGGTAGACGAACAGCCCGAAGACGCTCGCCTGGACGGCGAACGAGCCGATCTGGGTGCCGACGAATCCACGGTCGGTGAACAGCCGGAGGTCGAGCATGGGGTGGGCGAGCCTGCTCTCGACGAGGAAGAACCCCGCGAGGGCGAGGCCGGCGGTCGTGAAACAGCCGAGGATCAGCCGGTCGGTCCAGCCCTCGTCATTGGCGCGGAGGAGCGCGTACACGAGCGCGACGAGGGCGGTGGCCATCAGGACCGGGCCGGCGATGTCGATCCTGCCGCCGCGCACGCGTTCCTCGTGCCGGGACAGTTTCCACCAGCCGATGCCGGTGGCGGCGGCCGCGACAGGCAGGTTGACGAAGAAGATCCACCGCCAGCCGAGGCCGTCGGTCAGTAGGCCGCCGACGACAGGTCCGAGTACCACCGCGATCCCGGCGACCGTGCCGCGGACGGCGAATGCGGTCCCGCGTGCCGCGCCGGTGTAGCTCTGGCCGATCAGCGCGAGCGTGGTCGCGAACATGACCGCACCGGCGAGCCCTTGGACAGCCCGCGCGGCGACCAGCAGCGTGACCGTCGTGGCGAGGCCGCAGGCCAGCGAGGCCAGGGCAAAGCACGCGACGCCGATCAGGAACAGCCTTCGCCGTCCATAGCGGTCGGCCATTGCACCGGCGGTGAGCTGAACGGCGGCCATCGCGACCGTGTAGGCGTTCATCACCCATTGCAGGTCGGTGAGGTTGCCGTTGAGATCGCGCGCCATGGCCGGCAACGCCACGGTCACCACCGTCGCGTCGAGCATCAGCATGAACACCGCGAGGACGATCCCGACGAGCGGAAGCCAACTCGTGCGTTCGCGGGTCGGTCTCGCCACAGAAACGGTCGCCATCGGGCCTCCCCTATCGTCGATAGGCGCAGACTAACAACGATAGGGAGTCCCTTGCAATGGTAGGCTGAGGCGAACGGGTGAGAGGGGTGCGATGGCCGGGCAGACGTGGCGCTACCCATGGCCGGACAGCGGCGACAGCCAGGCCCGCCTGGACCGCGTGAACATCGTTCGGGCGAGCCTCGAACTGCTGGACGCCGACGGGATCGAGCAGTTCAGCACGCGCAAGCTGGCAGCGCGGCTGGGCATCAAGTCGCCGTCGCTGTACTGGCATGTCAAGGGGAAGGAGGAGCTGTTCGCGCTGGTGATCGACTATGTCGTCGGTCAGTGCGAGTTGCCGTCGCGCCGGGCCGGCTGGCGTTCGCAACTTCAGACCATCGGGCATGGACTGCGCAAGGCGATCATCGAGCACCCCGCTACCCCGCACCTGCTGCTCGGGCGCCCGATGCTCGGTCCGAACGGCCTGCGCCTGGCCGACCAGGTCGTCGGCGCCCTGCGCGACAATGGCTTCACCGACAAGCTGGCCAGCTACGGCTACGTCGTCCTCGTCAACTACGTCGTCGGCTTCGCCAGCCAGGAGACCGCGTTCGGCAAGGGACCCGGCCAAGGAGCACGGCTCGACCAGGTCGAGGAGTTCCTTGCCGGCCTGTCCACGGACCAATACCCTGACCTCACCGCCGTGCGGGGCGAACTCACGCTGGGCAAGTTCACTCAACGATTCGCACTGGGTCTTGACGCGATCCTCGACAGGCTGGACAACGAGCGCGATCCGGCGGCGCGGGCACGCTAGCCCGCGACGGGCGACGGCGCCACGGCCGGCACGAACCCGCGCGGCCGTGGTGCGGCCGGCGCCGGGTCAGCCCCGGCGGCCGTGCCGGGTCAGGGATGTCAGGTACTCCTCGCGATGGCGTGGGTCCGCTGTCGTCCGCGGTCGGGTGGGCGGGTCGCCGTGCACCGGCCGGTAACCGTCGAATGTGGACTCCAGAACCCCCTCCCCCGCGGTCAGGGCGGGCAGGCGGCGTTGCAGGTGCGGTGTCCTCGCCGCCGGCATCACGGTCTCGATGGTGGTCAGGTCGCCCGACACCGACTGGTGCCGTACGGCCGCGCCGAGGCGGCCCAGCGCCGTCAGCACGGCGCTCATCGCCCATACCGGGACCTCCAGGCTGACCCTGAGCATCGGCTCGCAGGCCACGGTGCCGGCCCGCTCGAGCGCGCGCATGAGCACCAACGGAGTGAGGTTGCGGAAGTCGGCCGGCGTGCTGAGCGGGCCCCGCTTCGACGGCGGGCCGTCGGCCACGCTGTAGCCGCTGTCGACCATCGTCACCACGCAGTCGGTGACCTGCCAGCCGAAGCGGCCCTCGCGCAGGGTCTGGCGCACGTACCCGCCCATGTACTCCGTGAAGTTGTCGAGGTTCTTGTAGACGTACAGCGGAACCTTCGGCGGCTCGACCGCCACCCGGAACTCGATTCCCGAGTCGGGCGGTCCCGGCTCGACCCGCAGACCGATGGTGGCGTGGAACGGGTTGGACTCGGTGTTCAGGATCTCGACGGCCTCACCGGCGCGGACCGGACGCTCGACGCAGATCACCGTCGTCTCGTGGAAGTCGACGTCGATGCCGAACTCCATCGCCAGCGTCGCCTGGATGACCTCCTTCTGGACCTCGCCATACAGCGAGACGTAGACCTCCCGCCCGGTGTCGTCCGCCCGGACGTTGATGAGCGGATCCTGCTCGGCCAACCGTGCCAGCGCGGCGCGCAGCGCACCGTCGTCGTTGAGGCGTACGGGAACGATCACCGTCTCCATCGTCGGCGGTGCGAAGTGGTGCTCGGTCGCGGCCCGCGCGGGGCGGCCGATCGTGTCGCCGACCCGGGCCTCGGTCAGGCCCCAGAGCCGCCCGATCTCACCGGCCACGAGTTGCGGGCGCCGAACCCAGCCGCCACCGTCCGAGACCTCGATGACCGTCGCCTTGGCCTCGGCCGCCCGGCGTCCGACCACTGTGGACTCAGCCACTGTGGACTCGACCACCTTGACCTCGGTGTCGCTCACCGTCGCGATGGGCAACCGTTCCCGCGCACGTATTTTGCCCGCGAACATGCGCACGTAGGCGACCTTCTCCCCCGCCGGTCCGCGGTCGATTTTGAAGACGCGGCCCGCGGCGACGGCTTCCGGGTCGCTCGCCTCTGCGGGGAGCAGCTCGACCAGGCCGGCGCTCAGGGCCGGGACGCCCTCCCCGGTCATCGCCGATCCGAAGAAGACCGGGTGGACCAGGGACCGGCGGGTCTGGGCGGTGAGTTCCCGGCCCAGCCGGAGGTCGGTGACGGCGTGCTCGTTATCGACGTAGGCGGCAAGCAGCGACTCGTCCCGGTCGGTGAGCGCCTCGATGAGTGTGGTGCGCAGAGCCGGATCTCCGAGGCGGTACGGCGTGCACCGCGCGGCCCGGGTGCCGATCCCGTCCACGGTACCCATCGGAATGATCGCGGGCGTGAGGCGGTCCGCGATCGTCTCGACGACGCGTCTCGTGTCGGCGCCTCGGCGGTCGACCTTGTTGACGAACAACAGCGTCGGTACCCGTAGCCGGCGCAGCGCCCGCATCAGGACGCGGGTCTGTGGCTGGACGCCCTCGACGGCCGAGATCACCAGTACCGCGCCGTCGAGCAGGCTCAGTACCCGCTCCACCTCGGCGATGAAGTCCGGATGCCCCGGCGTGTCGATCAGGTTGACCGTCACTCCGGCGATCTCGAACGACACCACGGCGGACCTGATGGTGATACCACGCTGGCGTTCCAGCGCCAGGGTGTCGGTCTGGGTGGTGCCCGCATCGACGTCGCCGACGGCGTCGATGACTCCGGCCGCGTAAAGCAGCCGTTCGGTCAGTGTGGTCTTACCGGCGTCGACATGCGCCAGAATCCCCAAGTTCAGCGTTCTGCCCAGCAACCGCCACGCCCCTCGACGAGATGAGAACCCTCTGTCCGATGGAGGTGAAGGTCGCTCGCATGTCGTCTCCCTGACGGATAGGCGGCTGAGGTCGTTGGGCGGCTGAGCCAGCGGCGCTGAATCAACCCGCTGGCTGAATCAACCCGCTGGGCTGAGTCAACCACGCCGGGCACCGGCGCACGACCGAGTTTTGCCAACCTCCGGGTGCCGAGGGGCGCGGGGCGGCCGGCGGCAATGACAGCGCTCCCCGGGCGTGCCGCCCGGGGAGCGCTGAAGTCACTGTGCGGCGCGAGTCACCGACCCGCGAGGATTACTGGGCCGCGAGCAGGTCCACCACGAAGCGCAGCGGGCCGCCCGGTGCGCCGTTGGCGGGGTTGTCGCCGTAGGCCAGCTTCGCCGGGATGTCCAACTGCACCCGGCTGCCCACCGGGACACCGACCAGCCCCTGGTCCCAGCCCGGAATCACCTGGCCCACGCCGATCGGGAAGGTGGCCGGCTGGCCCCGGTCCCAGGACGCGTCGAACTTCTGCCCGTCCTTGTAGGTGACGCCGACGTAGTTCACGGTGATGTTCTGCCCCGCCTTGACCGCCGGGCCGGTGCCCTTGATCAGCGTGGTGACGACGAGCTTGCTGACGTCGCCGCTGCCGGCGGTCACGGTCGGCGGCGTACCCAGCGCGGGATCGGCTCCCGGCGGCAGGCCGTTGGCCGCGGCGGATGGGGAGACCGCCGGGCTGCCGGCGGAGTCGTTGTCGCGCGAACTGTTCAGCGCCAGGTACCCGACGACGACCAGCACGACGGCGAGGAGCCCGGCCAACCCACCGGCCAGCGACTGCATCCGGCGACGTCTGGCGACGGCATCCTGGTTGGCCGACTTGACCAGCTTCACGGCGTCGCGCCGGACCCGGTCGGACAGTATCGGCCGCCCGCTCTCCCCGGAACCGCCCTGCCCCGTGGACGCGTCCTTCTCAGTCGATCCGGCCTTCTCAACCGACGCGGCCTTCTCTGTCGATCCAGCGTCCTGCGCCGACGCGGCCTTCTCGGTCGATCCAGCGTCCTCAGCCGATCCGGCCTTCTCGGCCGACCCGTCCTTCTCGGTCGATTCTGCCGAGTCCGCTTCCAGCTCTGTCGCTTGGTCGTCGCTCACTATGCATCGCTTTCTGCTGGCGAGGTTTCCCCGACGGTGCCCGCCGTGTCGCGGGGACGGAGGCTTCGGACACAGTACCCGGTCGGACCCGCCCCGGGCGGCTGGCGGCTGGCCGGCACCCGGGGCGCCCGATCAGCGGCTGGCGACCCGGTCATCCCCGGCCGGCTCGGCGTAGAGCCGGGCCACCACGTCCTCGATGTCCGGTTCCAGTACCGCGACGTCGCGCAGGGCGCCGTCCCGCGCCAGGGCCGCGACCAGCTCGCCGGCCGTGCCACCGGACAGACCGAACGTCACCCGGTGGCCGTCCGCCTCGACGGCCTCCACCACCGCGCCGGGCACTCCCGTCCGGCCGGCCCAGGGAGTGTCGAGATCGACGACGACGCGGCGCCGCGAATCGTACCGGGCGTGCAGTTCGGGCAGAGTACCGTCGTGCACCACGCGGCCGTGATCGATGACGACCAGGCGGCGGCAGAGCTTCTCGATGTCGGCCAGGTCGTGGGTGGTCAACACCAGCGTGGTGTCGCCGCGCGAGCCCAGGTCGGCGAGGAACGCGCGTACCGCCTGCTTGCTGACCACGTCGAGGCCGATCGTGGGCTCGTCCAGGAACAGCACCTCGGGGCTGTGCAGCAGGGCGGCGGTGATCTCGCCGCGCATCCGCTGTCCCAGCGACAGCTGCCGGACCGGGGTGTCCAGGAAGGCGTCGAGGTCGAGCAGCCGCCGGCACTCGGCCAGCCGGGCCGCGTGGTCGGCGGCGGGTACCCGGTAGATGTACCGCAGTAGCCGGAACGACTCGGCCAGCGGCAGGTCCCACCACAGCTGGGAGCGCTGGCCGAACACCACGCCGATCTGTCGGGCCAGCCTGGTGCGCTGCGCCACCGGACGGAAGCCGCACACGGTCACCTCGCCGCTGCTGGGGGTCAAGACGCCGGTGAGCATCTTCAGCGTGGTGGACTTCCCGGCGCCGTTCGGGCCGATGTACCCGAGCATCTCGCCGCGCGCCACGGTCAGGTCGACTCCGGCCACCGCGGGCACCGTGCGCCGGGCGCGGCGCAGCAGCCCCACCCGGGTCGACACGGTGAACTCCTTGCGCAGGTCGGCGGTGGAAATGACGATCTCGCTCATGTGTCAGGACCCCGTGCTTCGGTAGTGCCGGATGCCGATACGCCAGATGAACGCCGCCACCCCAGCGGCGGCCAGCGCCACCACCGGCGACGACCAGGACAGCAGCCGTGGCCCGCCCAGCGGGTCGGGCTTGTCGAGGATGGCCAGCGCCGGGTAGTACGCGACGAACGCGAACCCCAGCCCGTATGCGAAAGCCTTGCGGAACCAGCCCGCGTACACAGTGATCGGGTAGGCGGTGAAGTCGCGCCCGCCGTAGGTGAACGCGTTGGAGAACTCCCCCGACTCGATGAACCAGAACGACACCGTGGAGCCCGCGACGAAGACGCTGCCGAACAGCACCGCGCCGAACGAGGGCGCCACCACCAGCAGTACCGCCCGGGCGGGCGTCCACCGCACGTGGGCCAGGTTCAGCGCAATCACCAGTACCACCACCGCCTGCGTGACCCGGCCGAGCCGGCGCAGCGCCAGATCGCCGCAGACGAGCTGGAGCAACGCGGACAGCGGCCGGGTCAGCACCGCGTCGAAGCGGCCGGTCCGGATGTACTGCCGCATCGTGTCGATGTTGCCGACCGCCAGGTCGCAGAGCGAGAAGGACAGGTTGGCCAGGCCGCTGATGAGCAGCACCTCGGGCAGGGTGAAGCCACCCAGCACCGGCGTGACGCGGAACAGCACCACCACGGCCGCCACGTCCATCAGCGTGAGCAGCAGGTTGCCGACGAGGTCCATGGCGAACGAGGCGCGGTACTGCAGTTGGCTGCGCACCTGCGCGGCGAGAAGCTGCCGGTAGCCGGCGAGCGCCCCGGGACGACCGGTCGGCGTCGTGGCGCGGCGCCAGAGCAGGTCAGCCACCCTGTACCACCAGCTTCCGCTCGGCCCGCCGCTGGACCAGCATGCAGGCCCCGATCAGCAGCGCCGCCCAGCACAGCTGGTCGAACAGCAGCAGCGAGCGGTGCCCCACGCTGCCGCGCTCCACCAGGATGTCGATGGGCGCCTGGAACGCCGCCGGGAACGGCGTGCCGAGCCACAGCACGCCCTGCGCCCAGCCGGGCAGGAACGCCAGCGGGAAGTACAGGCCGCTCAGCACGCCGGCACCGAGCTGCCACAGGGTGATCACGCCCCGGATGTCCAGCAGCCAGAAGGCGGTCAGGTTGACCAGGTAGCGGACCCCGAACGAGACCACCACCGCGACCAGCGTGCTGGCCAGGAACGCCGGGTAGCTGAGCAGTGTGTGCGGGGCGTACATGTCGAAGCACAGCGCGCCGACCGCGGTCGGCACCACGAAGCGGGTGAGTGCCGCGTGGCCGGCCCGGCCCAGGTCGGTGGCCAGGTAGCTGGCCACCGGGTGGAGCGGCCGGAGCAGGTCGGACTGGACGTCGCCGGTGCGGATCCGGTCGGCCAGGTCGGTCCAGCCCCAGATCTGCACGACGGCGAGCAGACCCTGGCCGATCCAGACGTACGTGACCAGCTGCGAGCCGCGGTAGCCGGCGGCCATACCGCCGGCCGTCGCGGCCACCGCCAGGATCACGTAGCAGCGCAGGAAACCGAACACGGTGTTGGTGAACGCGCCGGCAACGGTTGCCTGCCGGTAGGTCGAATAGCGGCGGAAGCCGGCGCCCGCAAGCGCCCACGCGGTACCCATCGCACCCCCGGGGTGGAAGAAAGAGCCAATGTCTGGCTCGCTCTTGGCTTCGCGAGGACCCCGACCGGGCCGTCCGCACCCTGGGCAAGCAGCGGGAAGGATAGCCGGTACGCCGGCCGCCCCGCACGCGCATTTCCGACCGAACCGGGACCGATAAGCGCGCACCGGGCCGGCCCTGTACGGGCAAATTTCGGCACTCGCGAATGGTTTGAAGCTGGGATACTGGCGGACGGGCTTCCATCCGATGACGTGGGGAAGACGGGGCAATGCGTGCAATCGGCGACCAACCGCCGGCCATCACCGTCGGCGCCATCGCGCGTCCGGTGACCTGGGTGACCGCCGACCTGCCCTGTGAGGATCTCGACCGCCAGTTCCGTGCCGATCCGCAACTGCCCTGTGTCGTGGTCTGGGCCGGCGCCCGGGACATCGGGCTCATCGGTCGACAGTCGTTCGCGCACTTGATGTCGGGACCGTTCGGATACGGTCGGGCACTGTGGGCGCGCACGCCGGTGGGTCGTGTCGCCGACTGGAACCCGTTGATCGTGGCCGCGGACGCACCGGTGGTCGAGGTCTGCGAGTGGGCCCGCCGGCGCGACCGTGACCGCCGGTACGACGACATCATCGTCCTCGATCCCCAGCTGGGCCTGCGGCGGATCTCGGCGGCCCGGCTGTTCGAGGCGCTGGCGCATCTCATGGCCGTGCAGGCGGTCACCGATCCGCTCAGCGGACTGGCCAACCGGGCCCAGTTCCTCGACCAGCTCAACGCGGCCTGTCGCGATGCCGGCGACGACCGGATCGTGGTGGTCTACCTCGATCTGGACCGGATGAAACAGGTCAACGACGCGCTCGGGCACAACGCCGGAGACCGGCTGATCGTGTCCGCCGCACGCCGGCTCATCGGTGCCGCCTGGCCCGGCGAGCTGGTGGCCCGGGTCGGTGGCGACGAGTTCGCGGTACTGGGGCGCCTGCCCGCGCACCTCGCGGTGGCAAGCGTGGCGCTGACCATCGGAGAACGGTTCCGGGCCGCGCTCGCGAACACCGACGTGGCGCTGCCCACCGGGGCGCACAGCCGGGCCAGCGTCGGGGTGGCGGTCAGTGGTGTCCGCGCCGACGGCCACACGTTGCTGACCGAAGCCGACATGGCGATGTACCAGGCGAAGCAGCAGGGTGGCGATGCCGTGCGAGTGGTACTCGGTGTGGGGCAACAGCTTGAGGCGCACCACCCGGGCGCCGGCCACGGACTCGCCCACGCGATCAACGATGGCGAGCTGTTGCTGCACTACCAGCCGATCGTCGACCTGCGGGCCGGACGGGTGACCGGCGTCGAGGCGCTGGTGCGGTGGCGTCATCCCCGTCACGGCCTGCTGGGTCCCGACGCGTTCCTGGCCGACGCCGAGCGCGCCAACCAACTGCCGGCTCTCGACTGGTGGATCCTCACCCGCGCCTGCTCCGACGCGGCGCGCTGGAGTGCGGCGCTGGGGCCGCTCGCGCCGCAGTTCGTCAACGTCAATCTGACGGTCGACACGCTGCGAACCGCCGACTTCGACGACCGCGTCGCGGCCGCGTTGAGCGCCTCCGGGCTACACCCGACGCGGCTGTGCCTGGAGCTTCCCGAATCGGCCGACCTGACGGTGCTGACCGAGGCCATCCCGGGGCTGGAGCGGCTGCGTGCCCTCGGCGTCGGCATCACGCTGGACGACATGGGAGCCGGCTCCTCCACGCTGCGGCACCTGTCGGTGCTGCCGATCAGCGGGATAAAAATCGACAAGCTGTTCGTCGGCGGGATGGTGGACAACCGCAGCGACCACGCGGTGGTCAGGCTGCTGACCGACCTCGGCCGCAATCTCAACCTCGCGGTGGTCGCCGAGGGCGTCGAACGACCGGCGCAGTTGGAGTCCCTCCGCGCGCTGAACGTTCCGCATGCCCAGGGCTTCCTGCTCAGTCCGCCGAGGCCGGCCGACGATCTGGTGGGGCTGCTCACCACCAAGACGGATGTCGCCGCGGCCCGGTGAGCGCCTGTCGCCGCCAGCGTGACCCGGCAACGCCCTCGACCCGTGTCGAGTGACGCCGGCCACGACGACACGCCGACACACCATCTGGTGTTGCTTGTTCGCCGGGCCACCCATATATAGTGCTTCTCGCAGCTGGTTCGATCCTCCCCGGAGGATCGAGGCAAGAGGGAACCCGGTGCGAGTCCGGGACTGCCCCGCAGCGGTGAGTGGGAACGACCGCCGTCATACAGCACTGGGCCACGACGGCCTGGGAAGCGACGGCCAGTAGGCGACCGTCCGTGGTCATGCCCGCGAGTCCGAAGACCTGCCAGCGCGCCGCACGCGCCCGCGTGCGGCGGTCGAAGGCCGCGCGGGACGGTCGACGCCAGCAACCGGGGCGGTGAGAAGCCGCGCCCGGTGGCGTCCCCCTGCGCGCCCGACGACCTCGGGCAGTGCGTGAGGAGGGGGACCATGACGGTCACGCGGGAACGAACCGTGGTGCCGGAGCAGCGGCGGCACGTGATGCAGGTACGCAAGCGCAACGGCGACCTGGAAACGGTGGACGTCAACAAGATCGTCCGGGCGGTGGAGCGGTGGGTCGCCGATCTCGATGAGGTCGACCCGTTGCGGGTCGCGACGAAGACGATCAGCGGGCTCTACGACGGGGCGACAACGGCCGAGCTGGACAAGCTGTCGATCCAGACGGCCGCCGAGCTGATCGGTGAGGAGCCGCAGTACTCGCGGCTGGCGGCGCGGCTGCTGGCCGCGTACGTGGACAAGGAGGTCCGCGGCCAGGGGGTGGCGAGCTTCTCCCAGTCCATCCGCTACGCCCACGAGCGGGGACTGATCGGCGACCAGACGGCGGCGTTCGTCGCGCGGAATGCCCGTAAGCTCGACGACGCCGTCGACCCGGACGGCGACCTGCGGTTCGAGTACTTCGGCCTGCGCACGGTCGCCGACCGGTACCTGCTGCGCCACCCGGAGACCCGGCTGGTCGTGGAGACGCCGCAGTACTGGCTGCTGCGGGTGGCGTGCGGCCTGTCCGAGACGCCGGGCGAGGCGATCGGCTTCTACCGGCTGATGTCGTCGCTTGCGTACCTGCCGAGTTCGCCGACGCTGTTCAACTCTGGTACCCGGCACACCCAGATGTCGTCGTGTTTCCTCGTGGACTCGCCGAAGGACGAACTGGACTCCATCTACGAGCGGTACCAGCAGGTGGCCCGGCTGTCGAAGTTCTCCGGTGGGATCGGCATCTCCTGGACTCGGGTGCGGGGACGCGGTGCGCTGATCCGCGGGACGAACGGCAAGTCCAACGGCATCGTGCCGTTCCTCAAGACGCTCGACGCCGGCGTCGCGGCGGTCAACCAGGGCGGCCGGCGCAAGGGCGCGGCCTGCGTGTACCTGGAGCCGTGGCACCCGGACATCGAGGAGTTCCTGGAACTGAGGGACAACACCGGTGAGGAGTCCCGGCGTACCCACAACCTGAACCTGGCCAACTGGATCCCGGACGAGTTCATGCGCCGGGTCGAGGCCGACGAGGACTGGTCGCTGATCGATCCGTCCGACGCGCCGGAACTGCCCGACCTGTTCGGGGAGGCGTTCGACGACGCCTACCGCGCCGCGGAGAAGAAGGCGGTCAGGACCGTCAAGGCCCGCGACCTGTACGGCCGGATGATGCGCACCCTCGCGCAGACCGGCAACGGCTGGATGACGTTCAAGGACCGCTCGAACCGGCTGTCGAACCAGACCGGCGCATCCTCGCCGTCACACAAGGGCAACACGATTCACCTGTCGAACCTGTGCACAGAGATTCTCGAGGTGAACAACGACGACGAGACCGCGGTGTGCAACCTCGGCTCGGTCAACCTCGGTGCGCACGTCACGGCCGAGGGCGTCGACTGGGAGAAGCTGCGCTCGACCGTGCGCACCGCGGTCGTCTTCCTGGACCGGGTGGTCGACATCAACTACTACCCGGCGCCGCAGGCGGCGGCGTCTAACCCGCGCTGGCGGCCGGTCGGGCTGGGGTTGATGGGCCTGCAGGACGCGTTCTTCACGCTGCGGCTGCCGTTCGACTCCGAGCAGGCGCGCGAGCTGTCCACCCGGGTACAGGAAGAAATCTTCCTCACCGCGCTGGAGACCTCGGCCGGCCTGGCGGAGCGGTTCGGGGCGCACCCCGCCTACGCCGAAACCCGCGCCGCCCAAGGCGATCTGCACCCGGACCTGTGGGGCGCGCAGCCGTCGCAGACCGAGCGGTGGGCATCGCTGCGGTCGCGGATCGCGGCGCACGGCCTGCGCAACTCCCTGCTCGTGGCGATCGCGCCGACCGCGACGATCGCGTCGATCGCCGGGTGCTACGAATGCATCGAACCGCAGGTCTCCAACCTGTTCAAGCGCGAGACGATGTCCGGCGAGTTCCTTCAGATCAATACCTTTCTGGTACGGGAGCTGAAGGCGCGCGGCCTGTGGACGCAGGCGATCCGGGAACAGATCAAGCGTACGGAGGGTTCCGTGCAGGGCATCGCCGAGCTGCCCGCCGACGTGCGCGAGCTGTTCCGCACCGCGTGGGAGCTACCGCAGCGGGCACTGATCGACCTCGCGGCGGCCCGGGCACCCTACATCGACCAGTCGCAGTCGCTGAACCTGTTCCTCGCCGCACCCACCATCGGCAAGCTCTCCTCGATGTACCTGTACGCCTGGAAAGCCGGGCTGAAGACCAGCTACTACCTGCGTTCGCGCCCGGCCACCCGGATCCAGCAGGCCACGGTCGCCGCCGTCTCACCAACGGCCGTCACACCCACCGCCGTCGTGCCCGCAGCCTTCGCGCCCGCAGCCTTCGCGCCCGCAGCCGCCATCCCGATCCTGGCCGGTCCGGACGCCGAGGCGCTGGCCTGCTCCCTGGAGAACCCCGAGTCCTGCGAGGCATGCCAGTGACCACCATTCCCGAACAGCGCACCACCACCGGCGCCCACACCGGTGGCCGGAACCTGCTGCTCGACCCGGGCATGGACCTGACCCTGCGGCCGATGCGGTACCCGCGGTTCTTCGACCGGTTCAGGGACGCCATCCGCAACACCTGGACCGTCGAGGAGGTCGACCTGCACTCCGACCTCGCCGACCTGGGCAAGCTGTCCGCGGCCGAGCGGCACCTCGTGTCCCGGCTGGTCGCGTTCTTCGCCACCGGCGACACCATCGTCGCCAACAATCTGGTGCTCAACCTCTACCAGCACATCAACTCGCCGGAGGGCCGGCTCTACCTGTCCCGGCAACTGTTCGAGGAGGCCGTACACGTTCAGTTCTACCTGAACCTGCTCGACACGTACGTCCCGGATGAGCGCGAACGCTTCGAAGCCTTCGCCGCGGTGGAGAACATCCCCTCGATCGCGCGCAAGGCCGAGTTCTGCTTCAGGTGGATCGACTCCGTCTTTGAACTGCGCGAACTGAGGACACGCGAAGACCGGCGAGCGTTCCTGCTCAACCTGATCTGTTTCGCGGCGTGCATCGAGGGCCTGTTCTTCTACGGTGCCTTCGCCTACGTGTACTTCCTGCGTTCTCGCGGACTGCTGCACGGCCTGGCATCGGGTACCAACTGGGTGTTCCGCGACGAGTCGATGCACATGGCGTTCGCGTTCGACGTGGTCGAGACGGTCCGCGCCGAGGAGCCCGACCTGT
Source organism: Rugosimonospora africana (assembly GCF_016862975.1). Lineage (GTDB taxonomy): Bacteria > Actinomycetota > Actinomycetes > Mycobacteriales > Micromonosporaceae > Rugosimonospora > Rugosimonospora africana. The sequence continues at coordinate 51,255 of NZ_BONZ01000022.1, read as the reverse complement.
TCAACGCCGAGTTGGAGCAACAGGTCAGGGACATGCTCGCCGAGGCGGTCGAGTGTGAAGCGCAGTTCGCCGAGGACCTGCTGGAGCAGGGGGTCTCCGGAATGTCGCTGAGCGACATGCGCGAGTACCTGCAACACGTCGCGGACCGGCGGCTCGCCGTGCTGGGCATCGCGCCGATGTACGGCAGCCGAAACCCGTTCGCCTTCATGGAATTGCAGGACGTGCAGGAGCTGTCGAACTTCTTCGAACGGCGGGTCTCGGCCTACCAGGTCGGGGTGGCCGGAAGCGTCAGCTTCGACGACGACTTCTGACCGGGATCTGTCGGGCTGCCGTCCCGGGTGACACGCTCGCCCGGGGCGGCAGCCGGCACACCGGCCCGCTATCGCTTCGACGCCAGTACACAGTCGCCGCAGATGCCGCCGCCGGGGATCCGGTAGTAGAGGCAACAGTTGCGCCGTACCAGGAACCACCGCGCCCGCGCCGGGTCGGGGCGGGTCAGGGTGGCGGTGCCGCGCAACGGAGGCAGAGCGAGCGCCTGTTCGACGATGGCCGCGGCTTTCTCGGCGTGGACGGGTAGCGTGTCGGCGATCATCCCCGCGGCGCCACCGAGGGCCGACGACACGTTGCCCCACAACACCTGTGGCGACAGGACGAACCTGCGGCGGAAGACCTCGAGCACCGGCGCGACCAGGCCGCGCGTCGCCGTGCGGGTCAGCGCGTGCGCCATAGCCTCCGCATCGCGGCCGGCGATCGCATCGCGGCCGGCGCGGCCGGCATTGGCGGTGGCCGCGGTGGCGGTGGCGGTGGCGGTGAGGCCACGGTAGGCGATCGGGATCGGGCCACCGTCGACCGCACGCCACCACATCCGCTCACCGTCCGGCACCGGCAGCGCATCCCCGATCGCCGCGGCGGCCAGCATCGGCGACAGAAGCCGGGAGGCGAGACCGAGGAAGGTGATCGAAGCGATCACGCGCTCGCCGATGTCGTCGGGGTTCTGCCCGGACATCCGCGCGAGTACCCGTCGCCCCACGGCGACCCGCTCCGCGATCACCTCGGCGTCCAGCAGCTCCCGCAGCGGCCGCCAGCCTGGGCCACCGTCCCACGGTTCCCAGGTGAAGTAGGGGCCGATCGCCGCCGCGGCACGCAGCACCGGTTCGGCGTCGGCTTCCGGGCCGGCGTGGGCTTGCGAGCCGGCGTCGGCCTCCGAGCAGGCGTCGGCTTCCGAGCAGGCAGCGGCCTCCGAGCAGGCAGCGGCCTCCGAGCGGGCGTTGGGTGACGGGTCGGGCGGATCGGGTGACGCGGCCGTGGCGTCACCCGACCAGGTGCTCATCCGGGTCAGGCGCCGGCCGGCTCGGGCTGCCGCGCCGGACGTGCCGCGGAGGCGTTCGGCTCCAGCAGCCGGGCGGCCAGCGGTCCGAACACCAGGCCGATGGCTGTCCACATCAGCAGCTGGGCGGCCACCGAGTACAGCCGGAAGCTGAACAGCGCGTCCGCCGGGAAACCCGGGTACACGATGCGGCCGCTCGGGTCGGTCAGCGGCTGCGGCGTCTCGGTCAGGTGGTTGCCGTACGAGTGGTTGGCCGCCAGGTGACCCAACGGCGGCAGGGCCGCCATCACGATGCCGACCGCGACGATGAAGACGCCACCCGCCAGCAGGCTCGCGTTCCAGTTGCCGAACCGGGCACGCAGCCGCCGTCCCAGCCACACGGTCAGGATCAGCAGCGCCACGGTGCAACCCACCATCAGCAGGTACAGGAAGCCCCGCTGCCGGATCGTGTCCGCGTGCCCGATCGCCGGCGGATTGGCCGGGTACTTGATGAACGGCACCAGGTACATGCCCAGGAACCCGGCCGCTGCCACCAGCATCGCCAGCGGCTTGGGCCGCAGCCGGCCGGTACGCCCGAGGCACACGCAATACACGACAGCGAACAGCGCGCCCATCGCCGCGCCGAAGAAGATCAGCGCGACGCCGACCCCCACGTCGGCCTGGATGGTGCGGCTGAAGATGTCTGGATCGTCGGCGGGCATCGCCATGCCGGCGGCCTTGTCCAGCACCGCCTGGGCGGCGTCCCGGCCGCTCTCGTAGTTGATCGCCCGCTGGATCACCGGCTCCGCGAAGATCCTCGCGAAGACGAACGCCAGCACGCCGCCCACCGCGCCGGCGAGCACGCCGCGCAGGATCAGTCTCTTCTCCATGTTCGGTTGTCCACCCGTCCGCTGATCGGTGTCAGTGGCAGGGGAAACCGAGGAAGTGCCGGCCGTCGTGGACGAACTCGTGCACGTGCATGTCGCTGCCGAAGATCGACAGGGCGCCCTGGTCGACCCCGATGAAGTAATAGACCAGTAGCGCCACGACAGCGGTGCCGACCAGCCAGAACACCGATCGCGAGATCGGCAGCACGAGCGGTGTCGACGTTTCCCGGGAACCAGATACGGAACTCACGAAGGGCCTCCTTCAGGGATCTTGCGTCCCTCTTCTCACGGGGCTGCGTGATGGCGAAGTATCTGACTCCGTGGCCACCTGGCGGGGGGCTCACTCACAGTGGCGCGACCGTGCTGGATTTTCACCAGCTTCCTCACGCCATCACGTGGGTTCGACAGTACGGACACCTGCGGTCCGCGTCAAACATCCCGACACCGGCTAGCCGGCCAGCCTGTCGAGGGCGGCCCGGACGAACTCGTTCCGACGCCGTACGAGCGTTTGCTGGTCGAGGTCTGGGCGGCCCTGCCCATTGATTGCCTGGACGAACCAGCCCATGTCCGGTGGCGTGCTGAGCGCGGCCACCACGTCCCAGTACGCGACGTCCTCCGCCGGACGGCCGGCGGCCTCCTCCCAGCCGCGCAGGATGTCGTCGGCCGCGTCGAGGCCGTAGCACAGCGCCGCGTCGCAGCGCAGCGACCCGAGGTCGACCCCGGCCGGCCCGGCGCCCGCACAGTCCCAGTCGATCAACGCCACCAGGTTGTCGCCGGTCCACAGGACGTTGCCCTGCCAGAGGTCGCCGTGCACGAAGACGTTCTCCCCCGGTACCGGTCGGTCGTTCGCCGCCTTCTCTGCTTCGGCCAGCAACGGATCCGGCTGGGCCGCGCGGCGCAGGGCGGCGAAGTCCTCGACCGCGATGGGCCGTTCGCGCCTCGGCAGCGCCGGCGCGGGTGTGAGCGGAACCGCGTGCAGCGCGGCGGCCGCCGCACCCAACGCACGAAGCCGCGCGACCGACGGGTGAACCGGGATGGCGCTGCCACCCGCCAGCCGCTCGATCAGAATCACGGGAGGGTCGCCGTCAAGGTCGGCTGCGACGAGCCCAGGTGCGGAAACACCGGCCTGCTCCGCAAGCCGCAGTGCGGCCACCTCGGTCCGCAGCGGCGCGGGATCCCGTCCGACCCGGAGCACCACGCCGCGCTCGCGGCCATCGCTGCTCAGTCGCAGCAGCCAGGGCGAGCCGCCGTCGCGCAGCCCGCGCACCTCCATGACGTCCGCCCCCGGGGCCGCCGCGGCCACCGCCCACGACTGCAGTCGTTCGTCCAAAGTCATGCCGGCAATTGAACCGGTACTCCGAGGCGCACGCCACTCGTATCGGGCCGCGCCCGAGGCGGTTATGTCGTACGTCTCTGCTACGACTGGTCTGTGTCGCGGCGCGACTCCCGACAAGCCGGGCCAGACGTGCCGAGCCAGACGAGCCGGGCGAGACGAACGAGCCAGACGAACGAGCCATCCGAGGAAGGACATCATCATGGACACCCGCGAGGCGGCCAAGCGGTGGGCGGACGCGTGGGCCCAGGGCTGGCCCGCGAAGGACGTCGACGGGATCGTCGGCCTGCAGGCGGAAAACGGCGACCACTGGGCCTCGATGTTCCGCCCGTACCGCGGCCGGGAAGGGCTGCGCGCCTACGTCCAGGAATGCTTCGACGAGGAGACCCGTCCGGCGGAGGTCTGGTTCGGTGAACCCCAGGTCGACGGCGACTCGGCGGCCGTGGAGTATTGGGCGGTCACCTATCCGGACGACCAGCCGCTGACCATTTCCGGCTGCACGCTGCTGCGCTTCGACCACGATGGGCTGGTGGTCGAGGCCCGCGACTATTCGCATGTCCAGCAGGGCCGGCTCCTGCCGCCCGCCGCCCTGTTCGCCGGGCGTGCCTGATCGGGCGCCTTCCGCGGTGCGGCCGCGGGAGTGGCATCCGGCGGTCCGCCACGCTCGTCGACCCGGTTGAGTTCGCCGGGCCAGCAGGGCTCACCGGGCCAGCAGGCCGGCCAGGTCGAGTTGGTTGACCGCGGTGTCGACGTCGGCGCCGGGCTGGTCGGTGAAGAGCGCGGCCACCTGGTCGGCGGTGGCTTGGCGGTCGGTCGCCGCGGTGAGCAGGGTTCGGCACGCGCGCGCCGTGCGCGGACCGGTGAGCTCGGTCATCGCCCGGATGGATTCGTCGAGGGTCCAGACGTCGGGGAGGCAGGCGTCGAGTTCGTCGTCCGTGTCGGTGGCGCCCCGGTACCACCGGCCGTTGGCCCACCAGAAGCAGAAGGTGAGCAGGCCGTTGCGGTTGCGCGTGTTGAGGACACCGTCAGTGACCCAGGCCGGAGCCCCGGCGTAGAGGTCGGGCAGCTGCCCGGCACCGTTGTAGGCGGCATCGAGCAGCTCGGAGTTCCAGCTTCCGCCGGAGAGCACCGCGCGTTCGCCGGGCAGCAGGAAGAGGACGGACCCGTCGCGGTGTCCGTTCTCATACCAGGCGTAGCCCGGGAAGATGCGCGGCTCCGGTCCCGGCTCCGCTCCGGCGCCGGCGTAGGTCGCCGAGAGCACCGCCCAGCGCGCCCAGACCTCGGGAAGCGACGGGATCTCGTCGGTGGCGGCAGCGGCACGACCCGCGGCGGCGTCGGCGGCTGCCGCGGTCGCGGCCTGGTGCGGGTCGCGGCCCTGTGCGGCGGGTCCGGCAACGTATCCGGCGAGCCATACCGGGACGTGTGCGCGGGGATAGCTCGCCAGGTCGTCGCGGTAGTGCTCGGGGAGCATGAGGTGGCCGTCGGGGAAGGGCTCGTCCCCGTAGTCGTAGTTCACCGTTGTCTCGCCCCGGTTGGTGACGCTCAGCAGCAGCCGCCACCAGGGCCCGGCCGGCATCTGCGCGGCGACCCGTCGCTGGCGCCGGACCAGCTCGCCGATCGACTCCGGCACCGGCACGAGCCCCGACACGAGCCCCGACCGGCCACGGACCCAGAACCGCAGGTCGCCGATCTCGGCGGAGACGGTGTACGCGAATTCGGCCGAGAACCGCTCCCAGCCGGACGGCCCGAGCTGGGCCAGTTGCTGGACGATCGGATCGATCAGCCGGGACGCTTCCGCGGCGACGCTGGCGCTGTCGGATGGGGCGTGAACGACGCTGAGTTCGTTGACCGCCCGCGGAGCCCCGGACGGGATCCGCTCGAACTGCAGCTCGAACTCGGCCAGGAGCCGTGACTCGTCGGATCCACCGCCGAGGCACCCCAGCGCGAGCTCATCGGCGATGAAGCGGTCGAGCGCCTGCTGCGGGGGTACCGAAGACGAAAATTCCTGGACGCGCCCGCAGTCGCCGATGAGGAACACGGACCTCCCCACCGGAAGTTCCAGGAATGCCATCGGATCGGTCTCGTCGATGTCCACCGGCGCGTACACGGACCAACCCACATCGAACCGGTCCGCCTCCAACCCCTCGGTCGGGTAGTCCAGGCCGTGGGACCGGATCCAATCCACCACCAACGAGACCGCGCGCGCCGCATCCATACGCAGATGACAGCACGGGGCGACCGGGACCGGTCCCGGACCGGATGCGCTAACGTGCGGTTTGGGCGCAGAAAGCGCGAGGTTGGGAGCGCGGGGTGACGACCAGGGAATTCGTGCCGCAGGTGTTACCGGACTCCATCCGCAGCCTGGCGGACGGGGTGCCGCCGGCGCCGCCCGGCACCATTTTCGCTCTGGCCGCCGACGGCGGATTCGCCGTACCGCCCCGGAAGTTCACCCTTCACTTCGGCCGCGACAAGGACGACGTCCACGTGCCCATCGGCGTCAACGATCCGTATGTCAGCCGACTGCACGGTGTGATTGTGGGTGACGGCCGGGAGTGGTGGCTCCGCAACCGGGGCAAGCTGCCGATCCGCCTGCCGGGCGAGGCGATGCTGTTGTCCGGCCACGAATTGCTGATCGAACCGGGCTACACCCCGCTGCTCCTCGGTTCCCCGAGGCGCCGCTCGCATCTGTTGGAGATTCACGTCGTCGGTTCCCGAACCGCCGACGCCGCCACCGGTGAACACAGCCGGACCAGGTCGCCGGATGTGTACGACCTGAGTCTGGTGGAGCGGCTGGTGCTGACCGCGCTCGCCCAGCGGTACCTGCGCCAGGAGCCCTACCCGCAACCGGTGTCGTGGAACCAGGTGGCTCACGACCTCAGCCGGCTACCGGACGGTAGGCAGTGGACTCCGAAGGTCGCGGCGCACATCGTCGGGGCGGTACGCGAGCGCCTGGCCGAAGGCCCCGATCCGATTCCGGGCATCCGTCGAGAGGACGGGGTCGGCGAACCGGTGGGCAACACGCTGAACCACAACCTCATCCAGGCTCTGCTGCTCAGCACCACGCTGATGCCGTCGGATCTGCACCTGCTCGGCGAGGAGCCAGACGAAGACCATGGGTGAGGCCACGGACACCTGGCGGGTCGGCGAGGTGGTCGACGGCCGGTACGAGGTGACCCTCGTACACGAACTCGGCGGGATGGGCCTGGTGCACCGGGTCCGGCACCTGATCTGGGACATCGACCTCGCCGTGAAGAGCCCGCGACCGGAGTTGTTCCGCAGTGCGGAGGATCAGCGGCGGTTCGTCGCCGAGGCGGAGACGTGGGTGTCGCTGGGGCTGCATCCGCACGTGTGCAACTGCTATTACGTCCGCGTGCTCGGCGGGGTGCCCCGGGTGTTCGCCGAGTACGTTCCCGGCGGCAGCCTGCATGAGTGGATCCGCGACCGGCGGCTGTACCAGGGTGAGCCCCCCGAGGTGCTGGCTCGGATCCTGGACGTGGCGATCCAGACCGCGTGGGGACTCGACCACGCGCACAGCCGCGGCCTGGTGCACCGGGACGTCAAGCCCGCCAACGTGTTGCTCGACACCGAGGATGGTTCGGTCACCGCGAAGGTCACCGACTTCGGCATGGCCCGGGCACGGGAGCTGGAGGCCACGGCCGGCCCCGACGCGCCGCCCGGTGCCAGCATTCTGGTGCCCGGCGGCACCGGGATGACGCCGTTGTACGCCTCACCCGAGCAGGCGGCGGGAAAGCCGGTGGGGCGGCGCACCGACATCTACAGCTTCGCCGTGTCGGTGCTGGAGATGTGCGCCGGCGAGGCGACCTGGATGGCCGGACCCATCGCGGGTGCCGCCTTGACCGGCTACCGGACGGGTGACGCGGAAAGCGTCGTCGCCATCCCGCCGGCCCTCGGCGATCTGCTCGCGCGGTGCCTGCGCCGGGATCCCGCCGACCGGCCGGGTTCCATGGCCGACATCGCCACCGAGCTGATCGGCATCTACCCGGGCGTCGCCGGCCACGCCTATCCGCGACCGGTACCCGCCACGGCCGACCTGCTCACCGACGAACTCAACAACCGGGCGGTGTCGCTGCTCGACCTCGACCGGCCGGCCGAGGCCGACAAGGCGTTCGCGCAGGCGCTGGCAGCCGATCCGCGCAACGCGCGGGCCAGGTACAACGCCGGACTGGCGAGGTGGCGCCGCGGGGTGCTCCCGGACCACGCGTTCATCGCCGAGATCGAGGCGACCCGCGCGGACACCAGTGACCCCTGGGAGATCCGGTACGTGCTCGCCCAGATCCATCTGGAACGCGGCGACCTGAGCACGGCGCGTGCGTTGCTCGACGAGGTGGCGAGGGAACGGCCGGAGGAACCCGAGATCCTCGCGGCCCTGACCCTGGTCCGTTCCCACGAGGTCGTCGACGCCCGCTGCGCCCGCGAGTGGCAGGTGCCGTGGCCCCGACGCCCGCGTGACCGGTACTCACTGAAGGAGAACGAGCACCGGGTCGCGGTGGCCCTGACCCCCGACGGACACTCGATGCTGTCCGGCGACTGGGACGGCGCGGTCCGGCTCTGGGACGTCCATAGTGGACGGTGCGTGCGCACGCTCAAGAAGCACCGCCGGCCGGTACACGCGGTCGACCTCACGCCCGACGAGCGGTTCGCCGTCTCCGTCTGTGAGGACGAGACCGTGTGGTTCTGGGAGCTGACCAAGAGCCGGTTCGGAGGCTCACCCAGGGCCCGCCGCCTCTACGCCAGCCCGAACCCGCCGTCCTGGGACGGCAGCGACGGGATCGGCGAGCTGGCCCTGCGGGTGCAACACACCGCGGTCCGGCTGACTCCCGACGGGCGCCTGGCACTCTATTCCGGCCTGGACGGCGTGCTCCGCATGTGGGACATCCCCGGTGGGCGGGAAAGGACGCTCGACGGGGCGGCGGCGGGACGGTTGGTGTCGGTCAGTGCCGACGGCCGCCTTGGGCTGTCGGTCGGTTGGCGCGGGCGCGAAGGCGACCGGGAGACCGTCGTGCGGCTGTGGGACCTGGCCGGCGGGCGGTGCCGGCGGGAGCTGGCCGGACACGACTCCGGGGTGACCGCCCTGTGTCTCAGTACCGACGGCCGGTTCGCCGCCACCGGACAACACGGCGGGACGATCCGGGTCTGGGACCTCAGCGACGGTCGCTGTGTGCGCCTGCTGACCGGCGGGAGCACACCCGACAGCCTCTCCCTCAGCGCCGACGGTCGTTTCCTTCTCTCCGGCGACGGCGGTCACGTCCGGCTGTGGGAACTGGACAGCGAACGGTGCCTGCGGACCTTCGAGGGGCACCGCGGCGACACCAGCGTGGTCCAGCTGGACGCGGACACGAGGTTCGGGCTGTCGGCCGGCCAGGACGGGACGGTGCGACAGTGGCAGCTGCCGGGTGAGTACCGCGGCACGCCACGGTTGTCCCGGCCGCGCCGGCACGTCGAGTTGAGCCGGATCAGCGGCCGGGTGAACGCGCTGCTGGCCGAGGCCGACCAGTCCATGGCGGGCGGTCGTCTGCCGGCGGCGCTCGACCTGCTCCGGCAGGCGCGCGCGATCGAGGGGTACGAGCGGGCTCCGCGCGTCATGTCGGCCTGGTGGGCACTTGCCCGCCGCGTCGAGCGGACGGAGCTGCGCACCGCCTGGTCGTCGATGTGGCTGGCCGGACACAGCAAGCAGGTACTGGCGGTGGACGTGTCCGACGACGGCGGGACCGGGCTCTCCGGCGACGGCGAGGGGACGGTGCGGGTGTGGGACCTCGAGGGCGGGACGTGCCTGCGGGTACTCGAAGGCCACCAGAAGATGGTCGAGTCGGTGTCCCTGGGCCCCGACCGGCGGCGGGCCCTGTCCTCCAGCCGGGACGGCACGGTGCGGCTGTGGGACCTCGACACCGGTGCGTGCCTGCGCGTGCTGAACCAGACGAAGGGTTTGATGCACCGCTCGATGCCGGTACGGTTCCATCCGGACGGTCGGCAGGCTGTGGTCGGCGGCGGAGACGGCATCGTCCGGTACTGGGACGTGGAGACCGGGTCCCCGACACGAGAGCTGCGGCACGCCGGCTGGAGCATCGACGACCTGTGCGTCGGTGACGACGGCCGTCTCGTCACGGTCCGGGGCGGCGCGGTGGAAGTGTGGGACCCGCCCGGCGACCGGCCCGTGCGCCGGTTGAGTGACCCGTCGCGGAGGGGGCTCACCGCCCAGATCCGCAGCGTCTCCCTCAGCGCGGACGGGCGTCTCGCGCTCTCCGGCGACGACGACGGCCTCCGGTTGTGGGATGCCACGACCGGGAAGGTCGTGCGGACGTTCGACCAACCCCCGCCGGACGGGTTTCACACTATCCGGATGACCGCGGACGGGCATTTCGCGGTGGCCGGCGCCCACTGGTCGTTCATGACGGTGTGGAACGTCCGCAGTGGACGGTGCGTGCGGGTCCTCGACGGCTATGAGAAGGGCGTCAGCTGCCTCGCGTTGACGACGGACGGTCGTTTCCTGCTCACCGGGGGCGTCAACGGCCTGCGGCGCTGGGAACTCGACTGGGACCTCGAGGCTGCGGACGCGGCCGAGCGGGATGACGGTACCGGCGGATGACAGCCACCGTGACGCTACGGCTTATCCGGGGCCGGCTCGACCGCACCGAGTACGTGTTCGACGAGCGGACCACCTGCGTCATCGGCCGCGCCACCGGCTGCGTGCCCCGACTGCCCAGCGACGAGTACCACCGCACCGTCTCCCGCCATCACTGCCTGCTCGACATCAACCCGCCCGACGCGCGCGTCCGCGACTTCGGCAGCCTCAACGGCACGTTCGTCAACGGGAAGAAGATCGGCCAACGCGAGTCCCACCAGACGCCGGAGGAGGGCGCGGCACTGCCCTTCCCGGAACACGACCTGGCCGACGGCGACGAACTCCGGCTCGGCGAGACCGTCTTCCGGGTGGACATCCGCCTTCCCCCGAAGCAGCGCACCCTCACCCTGGACCGGTGCGTGGCGTGCGATCGGGAATTGGGCAGCCAATCCGAGTGCTGCGCCGGCTGCCAGGCCGAGCCGGGCGTCGCGGCCGAGCACCTGGTCAACCTCGCCCAGGGCGGGCGCCGCGAACTCGCTCCGATCGCCGGGTACACGCTGCTTCGGGAACTCGGTCGCGGCGGGACGGGCGCGGTGTACCTCGCCCGCCACGAGCACACCGGCCGGGAGGTGGCACTGAAGGTCATGCTGCCCAGGGTCGCCGCGAGCGAGGCCGCCCGGACGCGGTTCTTCCGCGAGGTCGAACTCACCGCCGCGCTGCGGCATCCCCAGATCGCGGCGCTCTACGACACCGGCTTCGCGGATGGCACGTTCTACTTCACCACCGAGTACTGCGCCGGCGGCAGCCTGGACCAACTCCTGGCCCGCGAGGGTGGGCGGCTGGAAGCCACCGCGGCCGTGCGGCTGGCCTGCCAGGCCCTGGAGGGGCTGGCGTACGCGCACGGTGAGGGTGTCGTGCACCGCGACCTGACGCCGCACAACGTTCTGCTGGGCGGCACCGAGGGCTCACCGGTGGCGAAGGTCGGCGATTTCGGCCTCGCCAAGGCGTTCGACCAGGCCGGGCTCAGCGGTCTGACCCGGACCGGCACGACCGCCGGCAAGCCCTGGTACGTTCCGCGCCAGCAGGTGATCAACTTCCGGCACGTCACCCCGGCCGTGGACGTGTGGGCACTCGCCGCGTGCCTGTACCACGCCCTGACCGGTGCGCACCCGCGGGACTTCGCGCACGGCAGGGATCCCTGGCAGACCATCCTGGAAACCAGGCCGGTACCGGTTCGCCAGCGCGAGCCGGGCATCCCGGCGGCCCTCGCCGAGGTGATCGACGAGGCGCTCCGCGAGGATCCGAAGGGCGCCTTCCAGACGGCCGAACAGTTGCGTCAGGCGTTGCTCGCCGTCGCGGGGAATCAGCCGAGGGTGCGGCACCCCGGCGACGAGGAAGGGAGCGGACCGTGACCGAAAACCAGGGCCTCACACCGCTGGGCTACCACCAGGCCGGCCTTCGGGGGAAGCTCGCCCGGGTCCTCGTGGAGGAACCCACCAACGAGATCGACTGGCCCGCCGACCTGCCGGCCGGGATCGAAACGGTTGTCATCCTTGACGATCACCCAAACCCGCACCACACCCTGCGGGTACACCCGCCGGACGACCCCACGCGCATCGCTCTGGTCGTCTACGACCAGTTGGCGCTCTGCGAAGATCCACGGAGAGAAACGTGAGGACGATGGACCCACGACGCATCGCGCTCAACCGCCGGCACAGCCAGGAGATGGGTGTGCTGTTCGCGGCGTTCCTCGACGACCACCCGGACGTCGAGTCCGAAGTGGACGGTGGCGGGATGACGATGGGCCAGGAGGACGAGTGGGAGACCTTCAGCGCTCCGCTGCTCGCCCGGCACCAGGCCGAGCGGTCAGCGCTCGCCGACCAACTCGAAGCCGAGCAGCGGCGGCGCGGCGGCCGGTGACCGGCGACAGGGGGCCGGGCGAGAGGGCGGCCGGGTCACCGGTGCGTCGATCACATGAAGTTGCGGGTGTGCAGCGCGGACAGCGCGGCGGCCTCGTCGGCGGGAAAGCCGAGGCGCTCGAGCCGGCGGCGCCGCCCCTCGTCCATCGCGTGCCGCAGCCGCTGGACGCGGGCGTAACCGGCCTCGATCTCCTCCGGATGCCAGGAGCCGGCGGACAGCAGCAGCAGCGCGTCGAAGACGTCGGCGTTGAGCCCGACGGTGTCCCGTAGCGCGTCACTGCGGCGTTCGATCGAGGCACGGAGCCGGCCGCGCAGCTTCGGATCCGCCGCGGACTGCTCGGCCAGGTGGGACACGCCGAACAGGACGTGCCGGCGCTCGTCCTGCATGGCCAGCCACGCGATCCGCCGGGTCACCGGATCGGGCGCGTGCGTGACGAGAAAGTCCAGCAGGTTGACGAAGCTGCCCTCACCGAGCACGGACAGCAGAAACGAGGAGGTCGTGAAGTCGGTCTCCTCGACGAGAGTGAACAGTGAGGCCCGACCGCCGACCGAGGAACTGCCCAGCTCGTCGCCGCGCAGCAGCGCACGCCGGGTGAACACCTCCATGTGACGTGCCTCGTCCGCGACCTGTACCGCGAGCAGTTGCACCACCTCGCGAAAGTGGGGGTGGACGCGGCCCAGGAAGCGGGCGGGGACAACGAGTGCGACCTGTTCGTTCTCCACCAGGTACGTCATCACCTGAACCACCGCGGCCTCGACGTCCGGTGGTGTCGAGAACGGCTCGTCCCAGGCGACCGCCGTGTCCGGGTCCCACTGCCGGGCTGCGGCGTGGGCATACAGCTGCGGCGCCACCTTCGCCCACACCAGGTCGCGGTCGTCCAGGTCGAAGTACGGTTCCGGGCCGCCCTCCTCCAGTCGAGCGCCGCGGACGGCCAGACCCCACCGGGCCGGCGGCGCCTTCTCCACCTCACCGCGGCGCCCCGATCCGGCCCGGCCGGCGCCGGCCCACCGCCCGTCGTGTCCTTCGCCCCGCACGACGACCGCGACCAGGCCGGACTCCGAATCCGGTTCGGGCGACTCCACCCGGTGCCCCTCCGAACGGCACCACGCCGGCAGGTGCACCCGCAACGCGGGGTCGTGCCCGAACACCTGAAGCCGCTCGCCCAGCGGCAGCGGTGCGAGCGCCCGGCGCAGCAACAGGTGGCCACCGCGGTCCACACCCAGCCCGGCCAGGTCCACCCGATGCCGCGTCACGGTGAGTATTCCGGCAACACCAGTTCACCGCGCGGACCGTAGAAGCCGAACAGCTCGACCGCCGCGTCCAGCGCGTGGTAGCCGCCGGTACGGCCGGTCATCCAGCGGGTCAGGCCCTCCAGGTCCAGCAGCGGTCGCACGGCCGGGTCCTCGTATGCCATGCCGAGCAGCAACGACCCGAACCGGTCGACCAGGTCGGCCGGTGCCAGGTCGACCACCGACATGTTGCAGTGGTCGTACGGTGCGGTCTGCGCGAGGATCCGGACCGCCCCGCGCGGCAGCACCCCCTCCCGGGTGAACGTCAGGTGACTGCCGTCGAGCATGACGGCCGCGTCGACCTCGCCGGCCAGCAACGCCCGGACGGCGTCCCGCTCACCGCCGACATGGTCGCCGTGCAGGCCGACGCCGACGTCGAACCGCCGCACCTCCACCTTCACCCCGAGCGCGGCCAGGTGTGCCAGAGGAATCAGGGTGGCCTGCGGCGAGTCGACGGCGCCGACGCCCACCGACCGTCCGTCCAGATCGGACGCTCGACCGATCCGGGATTCGGCGCGTACCACCACCACCGAGGTCAGGTCCCGGTCGGTGTCCCGCATCACCAGCGGTCGCACCGTCCGTCCCACCGCGGCCGCCAGCCGCAACGCGCGCACCCAGGCGAGCGGCGAGTTCCATGCCACGTGGATCCGGCCGGCGACAAGGTCCTCGACCTGCCGTTCGTAGTTCGAATAGAGCACATAGTCGAAGGGCAGCTCGTGCTCGCGCAACCAGTGGCGGAAGCCGGTCCAGATGGCGACGACCTTCGGGTCGTACGCGACCGCGCCGAGCAGCAGGCTCTCCTCCGTCACGCCGGATCCAGCAGCGGCATCCCGCAGACCGCACGGCCGACGAAGTCCACCAGCCGATCCGTGGTCGGTGCCATCACCCGCGCGGCCCGGGCGTCCCGGAAGCGTCGTTCGATGCCGAGCTCGCGACGGAAGGCGGCTCCGCCGCACGCCTTCATCGCCAGGTCGGTGACCGTGATGGCCGCCTCCGCCGACGCTGCCTTCACCTCGAGAACCCGCAGCAGGGCGTCGTCGGTGCCGTTTTCCAGCCCGGAGAGCGTGTGTTCGATCAGTGCCGCCGTGTGGTCCAGCTGGATCTGCATGCGCCCGATGTCGTACCTCACTAGCGGCTGCTCGGCCAGCGTCTGGTTCAGGTGCTCCAGCCGGGTACCGGTCAGGTGGGCGACCGCCTCACGAACGGTGCCACGCATCAGGCCGAGGCTGAACGCCGCGCTGAGCACCAGGAACCACGGCAGGACCAGTTGCATCGAGGCGTCCATGCCGGCGCCGTCGGCACCGAGCATGGCCGAGACCGGCACCTCGGCGCTCTCGGCGCGGATCGGTCGGGACGCGTTGCCACGCAACCCCAGCCCGTCGAAGGCACCGGCGACCGCCAACCCCGGGTTGTCGGACGGCACGAGCCACAATGTGGTCCCGGCGTCGGCGATCAGCGGTCGGCTGGACCACACGTAGCTGTCGGCCTCGCCGGCCGACGTCACCCAACTCTTGTTCGCGGACAGGTGTACGCCGCCCGCGGAGCGCGTCGCGGTGCTCATCGGAGACCAGAAATGGCTACGGGAGCCGGCCTCCGAAAAGGCGAGGGTGGTGAGGTGATGACCGCCGGCGATCGCGGCGCACACGTCGTCCGGGCCGTGCGCCGCGATGACTGGTACCGCCGCGTAATGCATGAGCACGACCATGGCCGTGGACCCGCACTCCTGGCTCAGCCGCTCCACGACCGTGGCGGCGGCGCGCATCCCGGCACCGGCACCACCCGCCTCCACCGGACTGGTGAGGCCGAGAATTCCGGCGGCGCCGAGCGCGTCGACGGCCTTGCGCGGGAACGCCCCTTCGCGGTCCACCATGGTCGACGTCGGCGCGACGACGTCGGCGATGACTCCCTCCAGCCGCGACAGGTACTGATCGGTCACAACGCTCTCCTCACGACCGTGAATTGCCGTCCTTCGTCCGGCCAGTCTGGCTCGGCGCGTCTGTCGCCGCGCCACGACCCAGACCAGTCGTCGGCCAGCGGCCCTTCGGCAGAACGGTTCCGTCCACACCGGACAGCCAACGATAGCCTGGGTGCGTCTGGGGTGTGACCGATTCACCGGAGGCGGGCCATCCCCGGCCGCGCTGGTGGCGACGGCTCACGGGATGACCCGACGGCAATTCACGTTTGGCGCGAGAGTTTCTCGGTCACCTGCCGGCCGAGCGGGCCTTGCGGCGCAACTGGTCCACATAGACCGCGAGTACCAGGACGGCGCCGACGGCCAGATACTGCCAGTACGGGTTGACCTGGATGGTCACGAAGCCGCTCTGCAGGACCGCGGGGACGAGCAGGCCGACGGCGCTGCCGGTGACCGTACCGCTGCCGCCGAAGAGGCTCGCGCCGCCGAGTACCACGGCCGCGATGGCCGACAGGTTGTCGGCTGTGTGACCGCTGATCGTGGTGGTGGTGAAGTGGGCGAGCGACAGGCAACCGGCGATCCCGGCGAGCAATCCGCTGATGCCGTACACCTTGATGAGGTGGCGGTCCACCCGGATGCCGACCCGGCGGGCCGCCTCCGCGTTGGATCCGATGGCGTAGGTGTGCGACCCGAACCGAGTGGCGGCCAGCACCACGCCGAGCAGCACGGTCACCAGTACGGCGATGATGACCAGCCAGGGCACCCCGGCCACCAGGCCGAACCCGACGGTACGGGCGAAGTTCAGCGGAATCCCGCGCACGTCGGTACCGCCGGTGATGAGGTACGTGGCACCCAACGCCATGCCCAGCGTGCCGAGGGTGGCGATCAGTGCGGGAATCTTCATCCGCGCCACCATGAACCCGTTGAGCAACCCCCAGGCCAACCCTCCGAGCATGCCGGCGAGGCACCCGGCGAGGGTGACCGTCCATCCGGCACTGGTGGCGCCGGCATCCGGGTGCGCGCCGTCGCCGCCGAGCCACAGCATCGTCTTGGCCGCGATGACACCGGAGAAGATGAGCACCGAGCCGACCGACAGGTCGATGCCGGCCGAGATGATGACGTACGTCATGCCGACCGCGATCAGCAGCAGCGGTGCGGTGTCGGCGGCGAGGCTGCGCAGGCTCACGGCGCTGATGAAGTTCGGCTGCATGGCGCCGAAGAAGACCACCAGGGCGACCAGTACCAGGAAAATCCAGAACGTGTTGGTGTATGCCAGCCGCGCCACGGCCGGCGGCAGCACCCGGCGCCCGCGGCCCGGCTCGCCTCCGGTGTCCGGCCGCGAAGGCTGCGGCGCCCCGGCCGGCGGCGGGGTCGCCGCCTCGGTCCCGGTCTCGGTCATTGCTGGTCCTCCCTGTCGATCGCGCCGGTCATGGCGCCCACCAACTCCTCCAGCGTGGTGTCGGCGGCGCGGAAGCGGGCCACCCGCCGACCCAGGCGCAGCACCTCGACGCGGTCGGCGACGGCCAACACCTCGGGCATGTTGTGACTGATCAGGACGACGGCGACGCCGCGGTCGCGCACGCGCCGGATGGTGTCGAGCACCCGCTCGCGTTGCACCACGCCGAGCGCCGCGGTCGGCTCGTCCATGAAGATGAGCCGGGTCGCCCAGGCCACCGACCGGGCCACCGCGACGGACTGGCGCTGGCCACCGGAGAGCCCGGCGACCGGGGCGCGTACGTCGGAGAGGTTGACGCCGAGTTCCGCGAAAGCCTGCACGGCCTCGGCGCGCATCCGGCGGCGGTCCAGGAAGCCGAAACGTCCCAGCACGCCGGGCCGGACCAGTTCGCGGCCGAGGAACAGGTTGGTCGCCGCGTCCAGATCCGATGCCAGCGCCAGATCCTGGAAGACTGTCTCGATGCCGGCCCGCTGTGCGGTGGCCGGCGAGTCCAGCCGCAGCGGGCGGCCTCCGAATCTGATCTCGCCGTGGTCCGGCTGCTGGGCGCCGGACAGGCACTTCACCAGCGTGCTCTTGCCCGCGCCGTTGTCTCCGATCAGCGCGGTGACCTCGCCGGCCCCCGCGCTGAAGTTCGCGTCCTGCAGGGCACGTACGTGGCCGAAGGTCTTCGACAGCCCCCGTGCCTCCAGCAGCACCTCGTCGCCGGTGCTCACAGCTGCACCCGGTCCCCGCCCAGCGCGGAAAGCTCGTCCGGGCTCAGCACCTCGCTCAGGACCTCCTCGGTGTGCTGGCCGACCAGCGGCGGTGGCAGCCGCAGCCGCCACGGGGTCTCCGAGAACGTGATCGGGCAGCCGATCAGCTCCACCGTTCCGGCCGCCGGATGCTCCACTGTGGTCACCATCGGCGACTGTTGGGCACGCAGTTCGTCCACCGCCTCGCTGACCGTGCGGGCGGGCGCCGCCCACAGGCCACCCGGAAGCAGCACGCTCAGCCACTCCTCGGTGGTGCGCCGGACGAAGACCGCGTCGAGCCGCCGCTTCGCCTCGTCCCGGTCGCGCCAGGCGTCCAAGGTGGACAGTTCCGCGTCACCGGTCAGCTCGGCGACGCGGTCCAGCGGCGCCATCGCCACGGCGAGCCAGCCGTCGGCGGTGCGGTACATGCCGGCCGGCGCGGACAGCCACGGCGACGGGATCCCGGCGGCCGACCGCGGCGGCTCGGCGTGCTGGTTGACGATCGCGGAAATCTCCTGGCACTGGACGGCCATGGCGGTGGAGAACAGGTCCACCTGCACCCACTGGCCGATGCCCTGGCGCTCGCGGGCCACGAGCGCGGCCAAAATGCCGGTGGCGAGGGTGAGCGCGGTGCTGGCGTCCACAATGGAGGTACCGGCGAACGTCGGCGCCTCGCCGACCCGCCCGGTGTGGTACGCCAGCCCCGACGCGGCCTGGATGAGCAGGTCCTGACCCGGCCGGTTGTCCCGCGCGGCCGGAGTGTCCTGCCCCCACCCCGATCCCGAGCAGTAGATGATGTCCGGGCGCAGCGCCCGTACGTGCTCGTAGCCCAGGCCGAGCCGGGCCATGACGCCCGGCCGGAAGTTCTCCACCACCACGTCGCAGGTCGCGGCGAGCCTGAGCAGAGCGTCCCGGGCCACGGGGTCCTTGAGGTCGACGGCGACGGAGCGCTTGTTGCGGTTCATCGCCAGGAACGCTGCCGACTCCCCCGCGACCAGGTCGCCCATCATCTCCAGGCCGCGTTCCCACTCGCCGGCGCCGGGCCGTTCGATCTTGATCACGTCCGCGCCGAGATCGCCCAGTAGCTGGGTGGCGTACGGGCCGAGCATCATCTGGCTGAAGTCGAGAACCCTGATTCCCTCAAGGGCGTCGGCCATGCTGGTGCTGCCTTTCTGTCTGGTCGTTCCGGTGCTGTGGGCGATGGCGGCAGTGCCCGCCCTCACGGCAGGATGGCGGCCTCCACGAGCGTGGCCTGGCCGGGACGCCAGCCGGTCGCCGACACCGCCACGTACCGTGCGGTGACGTGCAGCGGCGCCTGCTGGGTCGGTCCGGTCGCCGGGGCGAGCGCGGCGACGTCGGTGTAGGTCAGGCCGTCGGTGGACACCGCGACCCGGACCGCCGGGGTACCCGGCCGCGACCAGGTCAGCTTCACGCTGCCGGCCGGTACCGCGGCTCCCAGGTCGATCACCATCCGCCCGTCCGGTCCGGGTCGCCACGACGTACCCGGGTCACCGTCGACCGCGGTGGCCGGCGAGGACATGCCGGGCGGCAGCGGCGAGGTGGGGTAGGTCGTCGCGCCCCGGGCGAGATCGGAGGTCGGCACGTCCGGGCCGTGCGGGAACGTGACCGTGGTGTCGCCGCCGTCCGGTACCGTCGCCGGTGCGGTCTGCCCGTTGGCCAGCGAGCGCACCAGCAGCCGTACCGGTCCGGTGCCGGCCGGCGCTGACAGGCGCAGCGACCGCGACCCGTCGACGCGGACGGTCAGCCCGACCGGTGGGCTCCCGTTGCCCGGGGTGGCGACGGTGAACCGGGCCGCTGCCACGACCGCGTCGGCGCCCGGCAGGTCCACCGCGTACCGGCTGGCCCGCGTCCCGCTGACCCGCTGGGTGCCCTGGTAGGCGACGAGCGCCGGACCGGTCCGCGGCACGGTGAACTCCCCGGCGACCGACGCGCCGGTCAGGTTGAACACGCTGAGCTGGCCACCGACCAGGCTTGCCGCGAGCCCGGCCGGCAGGTCGGAGGGGGCCGGCGCGGCGGCCCGCCGGGCGGTGTCCACATCGGACTGTGCCGGGTACCCCTCGATGACCATCCCGGCAGAACCGGCCGCCGGCCCGTCGGACAGCACGATGCCGGCCCCGGTCACGGTGATCGGGTTCGTTCCCCCGCGCACCACGAAGCCAGCCCGACCGTCCACGTTGAGCCAGTTGCCGGCCGCCTCTACGGTCGCCGGCACCGCGGCCACCGTGCGCCAGGTCTGGCCGTCGCCGGAGACCTCGATGCGGTACTGCGACGCGTACGCGGTCTCCCAGCGCAGCACCACCCGGTTCACGCTGTGGTCGGCGCCGAGGTCCACGCAGAGCCAACCGGGGTTCGGCCGCTGTGCGGGCGCGACGGCCCACCGGGTGTCGGTGCGCCCGTCCACAGCCAGCGCCGGCGGGAACGGGCCGCCGGCCGCCTGGTTGCCGGAGTCGTAGGAGGAGGCGGTCGCGGTCGCGCCGACGGCCAGGTCGGTGCCGCCGTCGCCGTACACCTCCAGCTCGTACAGCGAGAATCCGTAGGCGGTCGCCGCGCGGTCGCCGTACATCCGCAGGTACCGTGCCGTGGTCGCGGCGAAGGCGATGTCATCGACGCCGCCGTCGCCGAGCCCGGTCTGTGGAGCGAGGGTGACGGAGCCGCCCGCCCAACGGAACGTGCGGTCGCCGTCCAGGCCGTCGATGCCGGGCATGGACAGGTTGGTCAGGCGCAGTACGCCCTCCCCCGCGCCCACACCGCCGCTGGCGTAGGCGACGGTGCCGTCCGGCAGAGTGGCGAATCCGGCCACGCCGCCGGGGGTGCGCAGGACCGTGGCGGTGGCGTCGATGCCGTCCCGCGCGCTGGTGTAGACGCGGCAGGTGCGGGACAGCACCGTGGTGGCCGTCGACGGCAGCAGGGCGGGGCTCGCGCCGGCGATGTCGAACAGCCAGTCATCGTGCTGGGGCAGGTAGGCGAACTTCACGTAGCCGGGCTTGGTGACCGAACCGGCCAGCGCCCGGGCCGACTGGTGCACCGCGAGGCCCGGACCGACGCCGTAGTCGATGGCGCCGCTGTGGTGGGCGAAGTATTCCGCGGCGCTGGCCGCGCGCACGTCTCCGGCGAGCCGGTCACGGTGGTAGTGCAGCAGGTAGGCCATGGCGGTCTCGGCGCGCGCCTCGGGCTCGTACTTGGGTTCCCCGCTGAACTTCGTCAGCCGGCCGGCCGGCGCGTAGCGCTCGTACGGGATCAGGTGGTCGGCGAGCATCCGCTCGGCCCGGGCGACGTACCGGTCGCCGTCGACCATCGCGCGGTAGGTCAGCGGCAGCAGGTTGCGCCCGTACAGGTGGTGCCGGTCGGCGACCATGAAGTCTTCCGGTACACCGGCGTCGGTGCCGGTCTGACCCATCACGAACCAGAGCCGGTCGGCGTTGGGCACCGTGGTCACCGCGGCCGGCACGTCACGCCCGGCGATGAGGAACTGGGCCACGTTGCGGCCCGGGTACGCCCCGATCGACTGCTGGTAGATGGGCGCGTAGGTGCCGTGGTTCTCCACCAGGAAGGTGTCCCAGATGTTGTCCGCCTGGTTGGCCGCGGCGATCGTGGTGCCGCCGGCCGGCGACGGGTTGGCCCGGTCGGCCGGCGGCAGCCCGGACATGTTGGTGGTCCAGCGGGACAGCCACTGTGCCCAGGCCCCGGCGTCCGGGTCGTCCGGCAGCCAGGCCAGCGCGGTGGCCAGCGGCATGGTCCGGGTGCCCATCTCCTCCATCTTGCTGTCCCCGGCGTAGCCGCCGGCCAGGCCGTTGGTGGTCCATCCCGGGGAGAGCGGGTCGGGGTCGGTGCCCAGCGAGACGACGTAGTTGGCGGTACCCCGGACGATGGCGTCGATCTGGTCGCGGGTGGCCGCGTCCAGCTGCGGCCACAGCAGCTTCGCGGCGGCCACGAAGTATGACTCCATTGTGGAGTCGAAGTACAGCTGCTTGCCCCAGGTGCCGGCCGCGGAGTTCCACCTGTTGTGCGCCGCCGCGTACCGGATGGTGCTCAGCGTGTGCTCCAGCAGGGTTTCCCGCTCGATGCCGGCGGCCTGCGCGTCGTACGTGCCGCTGGTGCACAGCACGGCGTTGCCCAGGACGCTGACGAAGTAGAAGTCCGGGATCGGGTAGCTCCCGGTGGCCGGATCCCACATGCTCTCGACGAACGGAGTGTTCAGCAGCAGGGCCTGGTAATACACGCCGGCCAGGGCATCCTGCGACCCGGCCGGTGCCGGAGCCGAGGCCGGGCCCTTCGCCGGGGCCGCGCCCGGGGATGCGGCTGCCGCCGCCGGAGCGGCGAGCCGGGCGGCCGCCACGGTGGCCGGTACGGCCAGCGCGGTACGGAGGAGGTTGCGCCTGCGCATCTCGTACTCCCCTCGTCAGCCGGTGCAGTTCGAGTGGTACAGGTACTTCTGCACGTCCGGAGTGTTGAGGTTGTCCTTCGTCGCCATCAACGCACCGGTGTGCACCAGCTTCTCGACCGGCTTGCCGGACAGGGCGTTGACCGCCTGCTGCACGCCCTGCGTGCCGATGTCCAGCGGCTTGAGCACCACCTGTGCCTGGGCCGAGCCGTCCTGCAGCGCCTGCACGCCGCTGGGGTTGGCGTCGAAGCCGACCAGCTTGATCTGCCCGGTCTTGTGCGCGTCCTTGATGCCGGTGGCCGCGCCCTGGCCGGTGAGCGTGTTGGTGGCGAACACCGCCGCGAGGTCGGGGTGGGCGGCCAGGCTCGAGGTCACCACGCCGGACGCCTTGGCGGCATCGTCGCCGGAGTACTGCTGTCCCAGGTAGTTCAGTCCGGCCGCTTCCTTGATGCCGGTCTCGAATCCCCGCACCCGGGCCTCCACTGTGGACACACCGGGCTGGGTGTTGATGGTCACCACCGACCCCTTCCCGCCGGTCTGCTTGGCCACCTCGGTCGCGGCGTCCTTGCCGGCGAGCTGGTCGTCGGAGGTCACCTGGGCGGCGGCGATCGACGGATCCTTGAGCGTCGTGTCCACCAGCACAATCTTGATGTTCTGCGCGGCGGCCTGCTCCAGCGGCGCCTGCAGCGCGGTGTCGTCGACCGGTGCGATCAGGATGGCGTCCGGCCGGCTGGCGATCACCGAGTTCAGGACGCTGATCTGCTCCGGCGCGTCCCACTTGCTCGGACCCTGAACGTTGACGTCGGCGCCGAGGCTGCGCGCGGCGGACTTCGCCCCGCACGCCAGGGAGCCGTAGAAGTCATCGCCCTTGAGCCCGACGATCAGGCTGATTTTGTAGTGCTTGCCGGAGCCGGCGCCGGCATTCGACGTGGACCCGCAGCCGGTGGCGGCCACGAGTGTCGCGGCGACGCCGAGGGCGAGGACTCCGACGGCACGCATCCTCCGCGGGCTGTTCATGCGATCCCCTCGCTTCGCATGCCGGCCACGCCGGGCATGGACGCACCGCAAATCTGCTCGCTCATGGGGTGGACCTCCTGTATCAGTCGCCGGGGACGCCCGGCTGGAATGGCTTTCGGAGGGCGATCGGTAAAACGTTTCTCTGGAGCGTTCTAGTCCACACCGGCGGGGGACGTCAAGAGTCGAGCCGCGCCGGCACCCGCCGTCGGTCAGTCGCTGCGGGTCGGTCGGGTTGGCGCCGGCGCCGGTCAGGTGCGGCGCGTCGGGTTGGCCGGCGCGGGCGCCGGTCGGGAGCGGCGGGTCGGGTTGGCCGGCGCTCGCCGGTCAGCCGCGGCGGGCGGGCGCCGGGCCGGTGCTGCCGCGCGGCACGAGTTCCGGCTCCGGCGAAGACACCAGGATCTGCTCCGCCTCGGCGCCGTCGATGCGCCGGGCGAGCAGCCGCACCGCCTGCCGGCCCAGTTCCCGCAGCGGCAACCGGACCACGGTCAGCGCCGGGTATACGTGCTCGGCGAACCACCCGTCGTGGAACCCGATGACGGACAGCCGCGCCGGCACGCTCACCCCGGCGTCCCGCGCCGCCGTCAGCGCGCCGACCCCGGCCAGCAGGGTCCCGGCGAACACCGCCGTGGGCGGGGTGTGCGCCGCCAGCAGGTCGGTCATGGCTCGATACCCGGTCTCCGGCCGGACGCCGCCGACCACCATGCGCCCGGTCGCGTCCAGGCCGGCGTCGCGCATCGCCGCCTGCCAGCCGGCCCGCCGGTCACGGGCGCGCGAGTTGGAGCCGCTGACCTGCAGGTACGCGATGTCACGGTGGCCCAGCGCGATGAGGTGCCGGGTGGCCAGCATCGCGGCGCGGCGGTCGTCGACGGCCACGCCGGACAGCGGGGACCGGACCCGTTCGTTGAGGATGACCACCGGCACCCGGGAGCCGGCGACCCGGGCGACCACCTTGTCCGAGGCGTCCCCGTCGCGTTGCAGCATGAGGCCGTCGATGGCGCCGCCCTGCACCACCCGGCGGAACGTCTCGTCGTCCGACGCGAGGCTGTTGACGTCGGCGAC
The DNA here is from genome assembly GCF_016862975.1 of Rugosimonospora africana. Taxonomy (GTDB): domain Bacteria; phylum Actinomycetota; class Actinomycetes; order Mycobacteriales; family Micromonosporaceae; genus Rugosimonospora; species Rugosimonospora africana. The sequence goes on along the minus strand of NZ_BONZ01000022.1, from coordinate 27,363 downwards.
CAGCAGCACGCTGCCGCGCTCCCGCGCCTCCGCCTCGGCGCCGGCGATGATCTCGGCATACACGGGATTGTGGAGGTCGTGCACGGCCAGGCCGAGGGTGCCGGCCCTGGCCCGGCGCAGGGCGCGTGCGGCGTGGTTGGGCGTGTAGTCCAGCGCCGCCGCGACGGCGAGCACCCGGTCCCTGGTCTCGGCCCGGATGCGCAGCGTCGGATCGCCGTTGAGCAGCCGGGAGACCACCGATGCTGTGACGCCCGCCTGCCGTGCGACCTCCACGATCGTGGCCATCGGCACCTCTTCCTCGTCGCCGGCGAGGTTGACAGCCCACCGGAGTCACGGTATCAAGATAAACGATTTACCAGTTGCCCACCACGACTGGCCCACCACGAACGACGCCAGCACAGGGAGTCTTCATGTCTGGTCGACTCGACGGCACCGTCGCGGTCGTCACCGGCGCCGCAGCGGGCATCGGGCGCGCAGTGGCCCTGCGGCTGGCCGCCGAGGGTGCGGCCACCATGCTCGGCGACGTCGACACCGCCGGGCTGGCCGAGACCGCGGCCGCCATCGGCGACGCCGGCGGCCGGGCCGCCACGGCACGCACCGACGTCAGCGACCTCGGCCAGATGGAGGCGCTGATGGCCGGCGCCGTCGCGGCATACGGGCGGCTGGACGCGCTGGTCAACAACGCCGGCATCGCGCTGCCGGGCAGCGTCACCACCACCTCCGAGGCCGACTGGGACCGCGTGCTGGCGGTCAACCTGCGCGGAGTCTGGCTCGGCATGCGCAGCGCCATCCCCCACCTGCAGGCCAATGGTGGCGGCGCCGTGGTGAACCTGTCCAGCGTCCAGGCCATGCTCGGCTTCCCGCAGTGGGCGGCCTACGCGGCCACCAAGGGCGCGATCATCTCGCTGAGCCAGCAGGCCGCGGTGGAATACGCGCCGGCCGGCGTCCGGGTCAACTGCGTCGCGCCGGGCACCATCATGACCCCGATGAACGAGCGGATCTTCGAGACCGCACCAGATCCGGACGCGCTGATCCGGTCGTGGAACTCGATGCACCCGATCGGCCGGTTCGGGCAGCCCGACGAGGTCGCCGCGGCGGTGGCCTTCCTGCTCAGCCCCGACGCGTCGTTCATCACCGGGGTGTGCCTGCGAGTCGACGGCGGTCTCGCGATCGCCGGCCCGAGCGGCAGCCCGGCGTAGCGTGGCGGACATCGTCCTGCGCGGCCTGTGTTGGGACCATCCGCGCTGTGTCGCACCGATGGCCGCCGCGGCCCACGCCTGGTCGGCCCGCCGCCCGCAGGTGACCCTGCACTGGGACGCCCGGCCGCTGGCCGCGTTCAACGACCAGCCGGTGGCGGACATCATCGACGGGTACGATCTGGTCTTCGTCGACCACCCGACGATCCCGGAGGCGGTCGGGACCGGTTGCCTGCGCCCCCTCGACGGCCTCCTCGACCCCGCCACCCTGGCCGCGCTCGCCCGCGACTCGCTGGGCGGCAGCCACGAGTCCTACGGTCACGCCGGGCGGCAGTGGGCGCTGGCCGTGGACGCCGCCTGCCAGGTGGCCGCCGTCAACCCGCGCCGGTTCACCGGGCAGCCGCCCGCCACCTGGGACGCCGTGCTCCGCCTGGCGGCCCGGGGCCTGGTGGCCATCCCGCTGTACCCGAGCGACGCCATCATCTCCCTCATCTCCATGTCCAGCGTCGCCAGGTCCGGAGTCGCCACGTCCAGCGATTCCATGTCCGGCGACTCGATACTCGGCGACGCCGTGCCCGACATGGAGGCGCCGGGCGTCATCGCGGCGCTCGACCGCCTGGTCACCGAGCCGGCGGTCGAGGTGCTGGCCGCATTGGCGCGCACCGTCGACCCGCGCTGCTTCGACCTCAACCCGCCGGCCCTGCTGGACGCCATGGCCAGCGACGACCCGACCGCACCCGGCTACGCGCCGCTGACCTTCGGGTACACCGACTACCAGCGGCCGGCCCGCCGCCATCGGCTCGCGTTCACCGCCCCGCCCACCATGGACGCCGGCCCCGCCGCGGCCGTGCTGGGCGGCGCCGGGCTCGCAGTACCCGCGACCTCTTCGCACCCGCACGAGGCGGCGGAGTTCGCCGCGTGGGTGGCCGGCCACGACGCGCAACGCGACATCGTCTGTGTGTCCGGCGGCCAGCCGGCCAACGCCCGGGTGTGGTGGGATCCCGCGGCCGACGCGCTCGTCGGCGGCTTCTTCAGCGGAGTCCGGCAGACCATGCGCGCGGCCCGCACCCGGCCACGCGTGCCGTGGTGGCCGCGGTTCCAGCAGGCCGCCGGCGTGCGGCTCGCGGCCGCGCTGCGCGACCGGATTCCCGCGCCGCGGATACACGCGGACATCAGCGCCATGCTCGACCGGTACCGAGCCGAGGAGACCACGCCATGACCGTGACGACCGAGGAGCAGCGCCTCCATCCCCACCTCGCCGAGACTCGGGATGGCGGCGTCGCGACCCTGCGCATCGACCGGCCCGAGGCTCTCGGCGCGCTGTCCCGCGACATCCTGACGCACCTGCGCGACTACTTCGACAGGCTGCGTACCGATCCGGACATCCGGGTGCTGATCCTCACCGGTACCGGTCGCGGGTTCATCGCCGGCGCGGACATCGGCGAGTACGACGGCGCCAGCCAGGTCGCGTTCGAGGACTACCAGCGGCTCGGGCGGGCCACCTTCGACAGCCTGGCCGCCCTGCCCCAGGTCACCATCGCGGCGGTCAACGGCTTCGCGCTCGGCGGCGGGTTCGAGGTCGTGCTCTGCTGCGACCTGGTCCTCGCCGCCGAGAAGGCGAAGTTCGGGCTGCCGGAGGTGAAGCTCGGCCTGCTTCCCGGCGGCGGCGGGACGCAGCGCCTGTCCCGCGCCGCGGGCGCGGCGTTCACCAAGGAACTGGTGTTGACCGGACGCTTCGCCACGGCGGCCGAACTCGCCGGGCGCGGCCTGGTGGCCCGGGTGTGCCCGGCGGACCGGCTGATGACCGAGGCGGCCGAGCTGGCGGGCACGATCGCCGGCCTCGCCCCGCTCGCCGTGCGCGCGGGCAAGCGCCTGATCGACGACGGGCTGCGGATGCCGCTCGACCTCGCCCTGGACACCGAGCAGCGGGTCCTCGCCCGGCTGTTCGCCGGGCCGGACGGCAAGGAGGGCGTCGCGGCGTTCATCGCCAAGCGCGACCCGGTCTTCCGTGGCGACCAGCCGGCTTGAACCCGGCGCAAGCCGGGCCGGCCTCAACCGGCGCGAAGCGGGCCGGGCCGAACCGGCGCGGACCGGGCCGGCGGCAACCGACGCCGACCGGGCCGGCCCCAACCGACACGGACCGGGCCGGGGCTGAAACGACGCCGACCGGCCGCCGCGCCCCCGTCTTCCGCGGCGACCAGCCGGCCAGACTTGGCCTGAACCGGCGCGAGCCGCCGCCGAGCCGCTCCGTCAGGACCGCTGCTCGTCAGGACCGCCGCCCGCCCAACCGCGCTGCCCGTCCAACACCATCGGCTCGCCGGCTGCCGACGCCGCGTACGCGGCGAGAATCACCTCGATGACCCGCCGGCCGTGCAGGCCGTCGACGGCCGGCCCGGACGACCCGGCCACGCAGTCGACGAACGCCGCCAACTGAGCGGCGAACGCCGCGGCGATGTCGTCCTCCGTGGGTTCGTGCAGCACCTTCGCCCGACCGTCCAGGTACAACACCGTCCCGCTGTACGGGGACACGGTCAGCGAGCCGCGCTCGCCGACGATCCGCAGCCGGTCGTACGCCGCCGGGGCACCGGTGCTGGTGATGGCGATCTGGGCGGCCCGGCCGTCCACGAACTCCATGCGTACCAACGCATCCGTCTCGACCCCCGACCCCGGCGGGACCACCACGGTCGCGCTGACCCGGCGTGCCCGGCCGTCCATCAGCCACAGTGCCCGGTCCACCGAGTGGGCGCCGATGTTCATCAGGACTCCACCGCCGGCGACGCCCTGGTCCAGGAACCACGCGGGACGGGTACCGGCGCGGTAGTCGATGGTCCGCGAGTCGGCGATGAACAGAGGGCGCCCGATCTCACCGGCGTCGATGGCCTTCCGGGCCGCGACCTTTTCCGGCAGGAAGTGCTGCACGTGCCCGACCACCAGCCGCACCCCGGCGTCGGCGCAGGCGTCGATCATCCGCTGGCAGTCGGCCACCGAGGTCGCCATCGGCTTCTCCACCAGCACGTGCAGGCCGGCGGCGGCCGCGTCGCAGACGATGTCGGTATGCAGCGCGTGCGGGGTGTTGACCACGAACGCGTCGACGATGCCGGCGTCGAGCAGTTCCCGGTGGTCGACGAACGCCCGGGCGCCGTACCGGTCCCCGACGCGCTGGGCGAGCTGCCGATCGATGTCGCAGACCGCCGTGACCGCCGCGCCCGGAGTGCACGTGGCGGCCTGCGCGTGCAGGACGCCGACCGCGCCGGCGCCGATGAGGCCCAGCCGCACGCCGCTCACGCGATGACCCCAGACGCGGGGATCGGCTCAGACACAGCAGCCGGCTCGGTCACTGGGACCGGCTCCCGCTGCGCTCGCATGCCCGCCGCCTTCGCTCCGCACGAGTCACGCACCACAATGGACGGTCGCAGCCGGACCTGGTGCCGGGGCAGGTCCGGTTCGGCAAGGCGGCGCAGCAGCACTTCGGCGGCCAGCCGGCCGAGATGGTATTTCGGCGGCGAGACCGCGGTCAGCGGCACGTCGGCCAGATCGGCGATGTCGTCGTCGTACGCGACGATCGCCAACCGCTCGGGCACGCCGACACCGGCGCGGCGCGCGGCCGACAGGAGCATGGTGGCCTCCCGTTCGCCGAGGCTGACCAGACCGGTGGCCCCGCCGTCGACCAGCGTACGCAGCACCGGATCGGCCTGCCCCGGCTGCCAACCCGCGGGCGCCACGGCGATCCGGTCGACCACCTCGACCCCGAGTTCGGCGGTGGCTTTCAGGAAGCCGGTCTCGACCTGCTTGGAGGTGGGGTTGCCGCCGCGCAGCACCAGTCCCAGACGCCGGTGCCCGAGCCCGGCCAGGTGCGCGACGGCCTGATAGCCACCCGCCTCGTGGTCGGTCCGGACATACTCCGACACGTCCGCGGGACCGCTCGGGTCCAGGGCTCGTTCGACGAGGACCACGGGCACCTGCGCGCGGTTGAGCCGGGCCACGTACGCCTCCGGATCGTTGCGCTCGATCAAGGTGGGTACCAGCAGCAGTCCGGCCACCCCGGCGTTCAACAGCCCCGCCACGGCGCGCTCGTCCTCCTCCACGTCATAGTGCGAACAGGCCAGCATCAACCGGACCCCGGCCCGGGTCAGGGTCTGCTCGATGCCCTTGAGTACCCGCGGGAAGTACATCGTGGTGTCGGGTACGACGACTCCCACCGCGACCTCGCTCCCCCGCTGGCCGGCCGGTGCCGCCCCCTCGGAGACGAAGGTGCCCGCGCCCTGCCGCCGTACCACCAGGCCCTCGGCGGCCAGCATCTGCATGGCCCGCCGCACCGTGGTCAGGCTCACCGTGTGCGCGGTGGCGATCTCCTGCTCGGTCGGCAGCTTCCCGCCCGGCAGGTAGGCGCGTGATCTGATCGCGTCGCGGAGGTGGGTGGCCAGCCGCCGTGATTTGAGGTCGCGGCCCGGTGGATTGGGTGTGTTCACTTCACCGATCCCAGGGTCATGCCTTCGATGATTCGCCGTCCCAGCCACACGTAGCAGACCAGTACGGGCAGCACGACAGTACACACGCCGGCGAACAGGACTCCCCAGTCTCCGTCGTTGTACTGCATGCGTTGCAGGAAGCCGAGCAGGGCCAGCGACAGCGTCTGGTTCTGCTCGGACTGCAGGAAGATGAGCGCGAACAGAGTCTCACCCCAGTGCTGGATGATGTTGAGAATCAGCGCGGTGACGATGCCGCTGCGGGCCACCGGCATCATGATCTGCCAGAAGGTACGCCACGGTGACGCCCCGTCCAGCGCGGCGGCCTCTTCCAGGGCACCGGGCAGCGAGCCGAAGAACCCAGTCAGGAAGAAGACGGTGAACGGTACCGAGGTCGCGGTGTAGAGCAGCCACAGGCCGGGCAGGCTGTCGACCAGACCGAGCTGGTTCATCAGCACGAACAGCGGCAGCGTGATGGCCTGGGCCGGAATGCCGAGGCCCACGGCGAAGAACACGGTCAGCGCGCCGGACAGCCGGTGGGTGACCCGGGACAGCACGTACGCGGCCGGGGCCGACAGCGCGATGGTGGACAGCGCGGTACCGGCGACCACGAACAGGGTGTTCAGGAACGCCGGACCGAAGTTGCTGGCTTCCCACGCCGACGTGTAGTTGGACCACAGCCAGTGTGCGGGCAGCGCCCAGGGCCTGGCGAAGATCTCGCGTGTCGACTTGAGCGACGCGAGCAGCATCCACACCGCCACCGCGATGTTGAACAGCGCCAGTGCCCAGACCAGGCCGCCGCCACCGAACCGCTCGATCCAGCCACCGCGGCGCGATCGGCGGCCACGCCGTCGACCACCGGTGCCGGCCGGCCGCACGCGTCCGGGCACCGTCCTCGTCGTCACGCTCATTCGCGGGCCACCTCAGTACTCCACGCTGTCCCGGCGGACCACGCGCCGGATCAGCACGACGAGCACGGCGACCATCGCGAGCATCACCATCGCCGTGGCGGCCGACGTGCCGTAGCGCGGTACGCCGGAGGAGAACGCCTCGCCGTAGGCGTACACGGCCATGTTCCACACCTTGGTGGACGGCAGCTGACCGGCCGCACCCGCCAGTGCGTAGATGAACTCGAATATCTTGATGGAGCTGATGCTCCACAGGACCGCGCAGACGCCGACCACGTCCCACATCAGCGGCAGGGTGACGTAGCGGAAACGCTGCCAGGCGTTCACCCCGACAAGCTCGGCGTCCTCGTAGAGGTCCGGCGGGATGCGGTCGACTGCCGCCATCAGGATCGTGGTGTAGAAGCCGGTCTGCACCCAGACCAGGCCGGCCATGATGACGAGGAACAGATGGTCCTCGGCGAGCCAGGCCGGCGGGTTGTCCACGCCCAGCGCGCCCAGCAGCGAGTTGACCAGGCCGTCGGTCTGGAACAGGAAACCCCACAGGATGGAGATGACCACCCCGGACACCACGTTCGGGAAGAAGATGATCGACCGGAGCGCCTTCCTGCCGGCCAGGTGGCGCAGCACCATGGTCAGCAGGAAGCTCAGCAGGAACGTGGCGCCGCCGACTCCGAACAGGATCCACAGCGTGTTGACGAACGAGCTGTGGAACGTGGGGTCGAGCAACAGCCGCCGGTAGTTGCCCCACCCGGCGAACTGCATCGGCCCCGCCCCGGCCCACTTGTTGAGGCTGATCCACGCGGTGGCCGCGGTCGGCGCGATGTAGAACACCAGGTACAGCACCAGGGCCGGCGCGACCAGCGGCCAGAACAGCCGTCCCCGGCGCCGCGCCAGCGGGCTGGACGACCCGGCGACGAGAACGGATCGGCGTGCCGTCCGCGCCGGGCTGCCCGGCACGACGGTCGAGGCCATCAACCGTTGACCTTCCAATAGTCGGCGGTCGTGTTCTTGAGCTTGGCCAGGAAGGCCGCGGCGGTCAGCTTGCCGGCCAGGAACTCGTTGTTGGTCGGGGTGAAAACCTTGATGTACCACTCGGCCTGGTCCATCTTGACCCCGTCCAGCGCCGGAACGGTCCGCGCCTGGTCGAGGGTCTTCTTCGCGTCGGCGAGCACCGCCGGCACCGCGATGTCGGTGCGCGGCGTCAGGTTGTTCGCGGTCGACGACATGCCGGCGAGCCGGCTGCTGTTCAGGAAGTACGCGATGAACTTCTGCGCCGCCGAGGCGTGCTTCGCCTTCGCCGGGATGGCGAAGCCGACCAGCGAGATCTCCTGGCTGGTGTCGCCGGCGGCACCGCTGGGGAACGGGAACGACCGGTACTGGAAGCCGGCCTTGGCCGCCGACTTCGTCTCGCTCGGCACGAACGTGCCCAGCAGCAGGAAGTCCGCCTGGCCGCCGGCCCACTTCTGCTGGATCGCCGGCCACTTGCTGCCGTTGTAGCCCTTGATGAAGTACCCGCCCTTGACGAGCTGCTCGATCTTCGACACCGCGGCGAGCATCCGCGGGTCGTCGAATTTCGCGCCCTTCTTGTCGGTGGCGGCGGCGGAGAAGGCGCCGGGACCCAGGTCACGCAGAATGACGTGGTAGGTCCAGAAGGCGTTGTAGTCGCCGATGTCGCCGTCGAGCGCCAGCGGACCGCCGCCGCCGCGGGCGGCCTTGCGCTGGCCCAGCAGGGTGACGAACTCGTCCCAGGTCTTCGGCGGCGACGCGGTGACACCCGGCAGCGCCGCTCCGTCGTACCAGATCTGCTCGGCCAGTACCTGGTAGGGAACCAGCCACGCCTGACCGTCGGCGGTGGCGAAGTCGCGGTACTTGGCCGGGATCACGTCGGCGACCTTCTTGCCCTCGCCGGGGATCTGCAGGTCGTACACGGAGTTCAGGTTCAGTCCCTGCTTCGTGCCGAACAGCGTGGCCTTGACGAACCGGTCCTGGGAGTCGATCAGGTCGGCCGGCACGTTGTGCGTGTTCAGCGTCGGCGCGATCTGGTCGACGACCTTGCGGCCCTTCCACTGGACGTTGACCTTGATGCCGGTGTCCTTGGTGAACTGCTCGATCGCCGCCTTGAGTACCACCGCCGACGGCTCGCCGTCCTGCCACATGGACCAGTAGGTGAACTCCTTGTCGTCCGCGCCGGACGGCGACGAGCCGCCCCCGCAGGCCGCGTTGCCGAGCACGGCCGCACCGGTCGCCGCCAGGGCGAACGTGCGCAACACCTGCCGGCGGGGCATGAGGCTGTCCATGGTCGCTCCCTTCTGGCAGCCGCGGACGCCGGAATGCCGGGTGCGCCGCCTGGTCGTGGGACGCACCGAATCCTGCTAGAGGAATCAGTCCCTAGTCAATGTCTAAACCACATAATGAATCAGATATGTTTCCGGCGGTCCGGCGGCCCGCCGTGTGGCGCGGTCACGCCTGCGGTACCAGCCCGAGACGGTGCCCGACGGCGCCTGAATCAATCCTGACCTGCACAGATTGCGTTAGACCGCCGAGCAGCGGCCTGGGTCGCGGGCGGCGCGATGGTCCCCCACGGGCGCCCGCCATCGCAAGTCCTTGATGTGATGACTTTGAACTGATTGAATGCGGCAAGCGTCCGTACTCCACCATGGAGATCGCCTCATGCCGATATCGCGTCGCGCCCTGCTGTCCACGGTTCCGGCGGCGACACTGCTGGCGGCGGCACGGCCCCTGCGGGCACGCGCGGCCACCGCGCCGGCCCCCGCCGCCTCCACCGACCACGCCACCATCATCGACAACACCGTCGCCATGTTCGCCGGCACCGGCGCGTCCAACGCCCGGCCCGAGGTGGCGGCCAAGCTCGCCGCCATCCAGACGACCGCCCGCACGAGGCTCGCGGCGATGGACGGCGCCGGATCGGGCGCGCTGTTCGCGAACCTCCCCCTGGGTACGAGCGACAGCAACCTCACGACCGCCTACCAGTACCTGCACGAGATCGCCCTGGCGACCCGCACCCCGGGTGCCGCCGCGGATCTGCTGGACAACGCCACCGTGCAGCGACGCGTGATCGACGGCCTCGGCTGGCTCTACGACCACTACTACGGCGACCAGGCGGCCGGCTACTACGGCAACTGGTTCAACTGGGAGATCGGCATCTCCACCCACGTCAGCAAGACGCTGGCGTTGCTGGGCAGCCAGGTCGCCGGATACCGGCCGGACCTGGTGAGCACGTACGTCGCCGCGATGGACGGGTACCTGCGCAACGGCATCGACGGCGACGTCAACCTCGACTCGCGCTTCCACACCGGCGCCAACCTCGCCGACATCACCACCAACCGGATCCTGCAGGGCGCCGTGCTCGGCGACGACGCGCGGGTGAGCAAGGCGGTCGCCGACCAACTGACCGTCTTCGCCACCGTCGACCCCTACCACCTCCAGCACGGCGTGACCGATGGCTACTACGCCGACGGCTCGTTCATCCAGCACGCCTCCGTCGCCTACACCGGCTCGTACGGCGCCGGTCTGCTCACCCGCATCGTGCAGACCGTCAAGACGCTCGACGGCACGAGCTACACGCCGAGCGACGACCTGGTCGGCGTCGTCCAGGGCTGGGTGGTCAACGGCTTCGCCCCGCTCATCTTCGAGGGCTGGATGATGGAGATCGTCAAGGGTCGCGCGGTGTCCCGGACGGGAACCGGCTACGCCGACGTGGCCGCGGTGGTCGAGGCGGTCGTCGGCCTTTCGGCGTACGCCACCGGAGCCGCCGCCACGACGCTGTCGGGCTACACGAAGTTCGTCCGGCAGACCTCGAAGGCGACCCTCGACCCCGCGGGCTTCGTGTCCCCGGTCAGCGTCGCGCGCTACGCCGACATCCTCGCCGATCCGGCCATCCCGGCCGCCGACCTCAATCCCCCGGCGCGCAATGTCGCCTTCAACGCGATGGAGCGGACCGTGCACCGCCGGCCGGGCTACGCGTTCGCCCTGGCCCGCAACTCCAAGCGGATCAGCAAGTACGAGTACATGAGCGGGGAGAACCAGCTGCCCTGGTTCCAGGGCGACGGGGCGCACTACCTGTACCTGTCCGGCCAGGACCAGACCCAAGCGTTCGGCGTCGACTACTACACCACCGTCTCGCCGTACAGGCTGGCCGGCGTCACGGCGCCCGTCGAGACCCGGCACACCGTCCCCGAGCTGTACGGCACCCAGTGGTACGACAATCCGGCGGCCGGGTTCACCTCGTCCTCCGAGTCACAGAACACCTACGTCTACTTCCCATGCGGCACCAACGAACACTCCGGCGGCGCCACCCTCGGCGCCTACGGTGCGGTGGGATGGGTCCAGTCCAGCGACGTGGCGTACGCCGCCAAGCAGGCGGGCACGCTGCCCGACGACTTCGTCGTGTACCGCAACGCCGACGCCACCAAGTCGTGGTTCATGTTCGACGACGAGATCGTGGTACTGGCCGCCGGGGTCGGCGACTCCGCCGGCCGCGCGGTGACCACGACCATCGACACCCGCATCGCGGGCGCGGCCGACTCGATCACGCTGAGCGGCCAGCGGCGCGACCGGAGGCCGTGGACTGGCCCGGGCACCGCCGACCTCGCCTGGCTCCGCTATGCCAACGACAGCCAGGCGATCGCGGTCGGGTACGCCTTCCTGCAGCCGCGGCCAGTCACCGTCACCCTGGACACCGTCACCGGCAGCCGTCGCGTGGTGCGCGCCAGCAACCCGGACACCGCGGTGACCAAGAAGGTGTTCGGCGCGGTCGTCGAGCAGGCCGCCGGCACACCGCACACGTCGTTGGCCTATGCCGTGGTGCCGCACGCGACACAGCGGCAGCTCGACGGGTACGCCCACGGTCCGCTGTCCGTCCTCGCCAACACCACGGCCGTGCAGGCGGTCAGGCACGCGCGGCTGGGACTGACCGCGGTCAACGTCTTCGCCGCCGGGCGGCATTCGGTGCAGCGGCTGTCGGTCGACGGCCCGGCGTCGGTGATCCTGAGCGAGCAGAAGGACGGCACCGTCTCCGTCGCCGTGTCCGACCCCACCATGAACCGGGACACCATCTCGGTGACGCTGCACGGCCCGCACCGCGGCGTACGGTCGGCCGACGGCGGCGTACGGGTGAGCCGGGTCGCCGGCGGCACGCGCATCGACGTGGCCACCCGGCACGCCTACGGCCGGACCTTCACCGTCACGCTGCGGTAGCGCGGATGACCACAGTGGACGGTCCGAGACACCACCACCCGCGACGACATCACCACCCGCGATCAGGAGGCAAGATGCCCCCCATCCGTACCGTGGCCCTGGCGTTCGCCGCCACGCTCACGGCGCTCGGCGCCGCCGCGCCCGTCTCCGCCGCGCCGGCCGCCGCCGTTTCTGCCGCCGGCGCATCCTCCGCCGGCGAGACCGACCCCGGGCGCCTGGCGCACGGCGTGACGCTGAGCCATTTCTCGTACTCCGGCGCCAGCGGCGAGCTCCTCACCGTCGACCTGACCGACCCCCGGGTCCGGGTCGACCTGCTCCACCCGGCCGACGTCGGCTCGCGCGAACAGGTCTCCTCGATGGTGGCCCGCCAGGGCGCGGTGGCCGGTGTCAACGCGGACTTCTTCAACATCGAGGAGTCCCAGCATCCCGGAGTGACGCCCACCGGCTCGTCCGACGGGCCAGAGGTCACCGGCTCGCGACCGTTGAAGGCGGCCGTACCGGACGCGCAGCGGTTCGGCCCTGCGATGGCACCGGGTACCTCGACACGTGACGTCATCGGCGTCGGCGTCGACGGCCGGGCCCGGCTCGGCACCCTGACGCTGGCCGGCACCGTCGCGGCCGGCCGGTCGCAGTACCCGGTCGCCGGGCTCAACCAGTACGCACTTCCCCAGAACTCGATCGGCGTGTTCACGGCCGCCTGGGGCACCGTGTCCCGCGAGCGGGCGGTCTGCGGCAGCGACGCGAAGCGGGCCGATGCCTGCACGCAGGACGCCGAAGAGGTGCTGGTGCGCCACGGCCGGGTCGCCGCGATCAGCGACACGCCCGGCGCGGGTGCCATCGCGGCCGGCGACACGGTCCTGGTCGGCCGGGAGACCGGCGCCGACGAGCTGCGCGGCCTGGCAGTCGGCCAACACGTCTCGGTGCGGTACCGGCTGACCGGTCCCGGGGTGCCGTTCCGGTTCGCCGTGGGCGCCGCGCCGATCCTGCGCGACGGCGCCGTCATGCCGGGGGTGGACGCGAAGACGGCGGCCACCCGTACCGGCGCCGGCATCAGCGCGAACGGCCACCGGCTGTATCTGGTCACCGTGGACGGTGCCGCCGAGGCCGGCAACGGCCTGACTCTGGCGCAACTGGCCAGCCTGCTGGCGAGCTTCGGCGCCAGCGACGGAGTGAACCTCGACGGCGGCGGATCGACCACCTGCGCCGCCAAGCTTCCCGGCAGCGACGCCGTGAGCCTGGTCAACCAGCTGCCCGACGGCGCGTCCGAACGAGCGGTGGCCAACGGGATCGGGATATTCAGCCGCTAGGCCGTGGGTCAACACGACGGCGACGTGCTCGGGCGTCCGGCGGAAACGCGCCGGACGCCCGAGGTGACAGCGGACTCTACAGGCCCAGTAGGCCCAGGATCTGACTCAGTAGCGCGGCGATCTGGCTGGCCGTACCGGCGCCGTTGAGCATCATCACCCGGTCCCCCACCGCGGAGAACTGGCTCGGCACGAAGGTACCGGTGAAGGTACCGGTGCCGCCCGTCGCGTCGGTGTAGGTGCCGTGCACATCGGACGTCAGCGAGCCGAGATCGTCGCTGGCACTCGCGGCGGCGGGCGCGGCGGGGCGTGCGGAGGCGGCAGTCGCGGGGAGCGTGGCAAGGCCGCCGACGGCCAAGGCGAGCACCCCGGCCGCGAGGGTGGTGCGTAAACCGGTGAACTTCATGAGTCCCCCTCTCTATACGACGACCGTCGAATTCCCGAGCGGTGAGAGGCGAAACCGGAGGGTCGGCGTGGGAGACATCACCGGAGCGGTGTGCGTTTCGCGATGCGCCGGTTGACCAGCGCCGGCGCCGGATGCTGTCCGCAGGCCGTGCCGGGGAGACGTGCCCTTCGTTTGAATCGACAGCCAACCCGAGCTGTGCGCGATCGAACCGGCACCGGTGAGCGTTACGCGTTCCCGGCATGCGGGAAGGCAAAAACACCGAGCACCCGCCTCCGGATCGTGCCAGGATGCTCGGCATGCCCGATCGCGCGCTGAGCTTCGGTGTGGTGGCGGAGGCGTACGAACGGTTCCGGCCGGGGTACCCGGTGGAGCTGTTCGACACCGTGATGGCATACGCGGGCCGACCGGTCCGGACCGCCCTCGAGATCGGCGCCGGGACGGGCAAGGCGACCCGCCTGTTCGCTCAGCGGGGAGTCACGGTCACCGCGACCGATCCCGACGGGGCCATGCTCGCCGAGTTGGGTGAGCACGTGCCGGCGAACGTCACGACCGTGCGGGCGGCCTTCGAGGACCTGCCCCTGGGCGAGCGCTACGGGCTGGTCTTCGCGGCGGCGGCGCTGCACTGGACCAACCCGGAGGGGCGGTGGTCGCGGGTGGCGGCACTGCTGGAGCCGGGGGCCGTGTTCGCCTCGTGCGGCGGACCGGTCCAGCTGGCCGACCGGGGGGTGCGGGAAGCCGTTCACGCGGCCCGGGCGCCGTTCCTGGAGACCGACGAGATTCCGTCGCCGGACGGGACGCCCCCGGAGCACGACATGCAGTGGCCGGGTACGGAGCTGCAACGCTCCGCATGGTTCACCGACGTCCGGCAGGTCGTCATCGAGCGGCGCCTGACGATGAGCGCCCACGAGTACGTCGGCCATCTCTCGACCGTCTCGGCCTATCTCGAACTGCCACCCTCGCAGCGGGAGCAGGTGTATCGCCGGATCGGCCGGGTCCTGCCCGAGACGGTCGAGATCGCCGCCGACCTCATCGTCCATTTCGCGCGACGGCGCCAGGAGCGGTAGTCGAGGCAGGCGGCGGGGCGGGAGGTCCCGCCCCGCTAGTGCCCTGACCACAAACGTTCGCGGTGTTGGATGACACGCCGCCCAGCCTGCAAGCCGGGCGGCGTTGTCGCGGTCAGGCTGTCGGGGTGGCAGAACCTGTGTGGGTGCGGCGGCTGACTGACCAGGAGGGTCAGCAGTTGCTGCGGATAACCAGACGAGGTACCGGCTCCGCGATCCGGCTGCGCCGGGCGATGGTCGTCCTCGCGTCGGCCGGCGGCAACAGCGTGCCGGTGATCGCGCGGCTGGTCCAGGCCGATGAGGACTCGGTCCGGCAGGTCATCCACCGGTTCAACGAGATGGGCATGGCCAGCCTCAACCCTCAGTGGGCGGGTGGCCGTCCCCGCCTGATCAGTGAAGACGACGAAGCGTTGATCGTCGCGACGGCCAGCACCAGACCCGAAGCGCTCGACCAGCCGTTCACCCGCTGGAGCGTGCGGAAACTCGCCGACTACCTCGCCCACAACCACGGCACCCGCCGCGTCCAGATCGGTCGGGAACGGCTCCGGCAGCTGCTGCGCAAATACGACCTGACCTTCCAGCGCACGAAGACGTGGAAGGAATCCAACGACCCGGCCAAAGAGGCCAAACTGGCCCGCATCGAGCAGGTCATGACCGAGGTCCCGGACCGGGTTTTCGCCTTCGACGAATTCGGCCCGCTCACGATCCGCCCGCATGGCGGGGCGGGATGGGCACCGGCCGGGCATCCGGACCGGCTGCCAGCGAACTACCACAAGCTGCACGGAGTGCGGCAGTTCCACGGCTGCTACTCGGTCGGCGACGACTCCCTCTGGGGTGTCGTGCGCCGCCGCAAATCCGCCACGAACACCCTGGCCGCGCTTAAGTCGATCCGCGCCGCCCGGCCAGACGGCGCACCGATCTACGTCATCCTGGACAATCTTTCCGCCCACCGCGGCGCGGCGATCCGCCAGTGGGCGGCCCGGCACAAGGTCGAACTGTGCTTCACCCCGACCTACTCGTCCTGGGCCAACCCGATCGAGGCCCACTTCGGGCCCTTGCGCATGTTCACCGTCGCCGGCTCCAACCGCGCCAACCACCCGGCCTCGACCAAGGCTATCCACGCCTACCTGCGCTGGCGCAACGCCAACGCCCGCCATCCCGACGTCCTGGCCGCACAACGCCGCGAACGCGCCCGCATCCGCAGTGAGAAAGGCATCCGCTGGGGTAGACGCCCTCTCGCTACCGCGGCCTGACCTATCGCGCGGCCTGCAACGCTGCCGCGACCTCGACGACATCCAGGTCGACAACGACCTCCTCACCGTCGCGAACGCCGCGCTCACTGATCGCCAGACCGATCCAGGCCAGTTCGGCGGCATCGTCACGCAGTTCGAACTCTTCGCGACTCTCCTCGCCGATCCCGCCCAGTTCTTCGCGATTCCAGGCGGCGACGGCCGACTCGGCCAGAGACCGAGGCAACCGCACGCTGATCCGACTGACCTGGCGATCAAGACAAGCCCCGATCGCCGCCAGCACCGTCCGATCCTGCTGATATCGCAGGTACTGTTCGCGATCTTCCACGAGCCGAGGCTACTCGGGCCCTACGAGCCAACGATCCCAAGCCGGTCAACGTTAGTGGTCAGGGCACTAGATTGTTCACCTGCTTCGGGATCGACCGTCAGAAACCGCCGGCGCCGCCGTCACCACCAGAACCGCCGTCACCGCCAGCGCCACCGCCGCCGTCACCGCCGCCGCCGTCGCCACCGCCGGTCGAGTCGCCGCCGAGACCGCCGCTGGCGCTGTCCCCGCTGGCACTGTCTCCACTGGCACTGTCCCCGCTGTCACCACCCGCGCTGTCACCGCTGGCGGAGGTGTCGCCGCTGGTGCCGGAGTCGTCCGACCCATTGGCTGTACCGGACGCTTCGTCGCCAGACGCACTGTGCAAATCGTCGGAGCCCGGCTCGCCGGCGTCTCCGGTGGCGTCGGCGCTGCCGGTGTCCACGCCATCGGCGGACGCGACCTGCACCCCGGCCGGGTCGGCGTCCTCGCTCCGCGAGATCGCCGCGTCCGGATCGACCGCGTCCGGACCGGGTTCGTTCGGTGTCTGCGGGTCCACGTCGGGAGTCTGATCCGCCGGATCGTCGGCGGGGTCGACGACGCTGATTCCGGGCGGGGCCAGCTGCTGAAGGTCCTGGATCGAGGGGATTGCCGAGTCGGGTGTCTCCTGCGCCGTCTGGGAAGAGTCGTCAGGCTGGTCGGCCGACGCGGCTGGATCCTGCGTACCGAGGTCAGCATCCGGATCCGCCACCGTGACGCCGGGTGGCGCCAGGCTCTGAAGGTCGTCGATGGTGGGCACCGAATCGTCGGGCGCGTCCTGGATCGGTTGATCCCGATCCGGGTCCGCCAGTGGTTGCTGCGCGGCCGGCGGTTGCTGCGCGGCCGGTGGTTGCTGCGCCGCCGGTGGTTGCGCCGGAACGCCCTGGGGCGGAGTCGCCTGCTGCGGATCCGTCTGTGGCTGCTGCGGCTGATCCTGCGGCGTGTCCTCCGGATGGAAGTACTCGTGCCACTTCCGCTGAATCAGACCCGGCAGCGTGTTCTCCCACGTGATGTGCGGAGGCTCCGGCATCGTGAACGGCTTGGTGGGATCGAACGGCTCGAAATACCTCTTCGGCGGAGCCTGGGGCTGATCGGGTTGTGGCGGGACGCCGGGCTGCATGTTGAGCTTCGGAAGCGTCTTCTTCAGCGCGCCCTCGATCCCCTCCTGGATCTCGTTGCCGGTCGGCGCCTTGCCACCGGCCGGTGGTATCGCGGGACGCCCGGACGGGGGTCCCGCCGCGGCCGGATGGATCGTCACGGCGCCGAAAACGCCCATGCCGACCGCGACGGCTGCGGCGACCAGTGCCCTTCTGCGAGCCGTCGACATCACGGTCTTCCAGACCGGCTCGGGCTGCTCCGATCCGGCACCCGTGGACTCGACGGGCCTGTGGCTGTTTGATTCGCGCAACGTTGCCTCCCCGATGGTGATGGACTCCACCGAGGCTAGAAGTGCGCGTTTGGTCATTTGCTTGACAAGAACTTGACGGCTCGACCACGCCGATGATCAGCGCTGTCGCTGTGCCGGCGGGCGCGGGCCAAACTGGCCGTCGAACCGTTTTCCAGGGCCGCCGACCGCACTAGAAGTCACGCCAGTCGTCGAACCACTCGTCAGCCACATCGGTGGGTACTCCGGCGCGGGTGGCGAGAGCGACGAACGCGTCGCCGGCTTGTTCGCGGCGCAGGGTGTCGATGAGTTCCCACCGCTCGTCGATGCGATTGAGCTGCCGTACGAAGCTTCGCAGAATCGGCTCGGCGGCTGTGGCGGGGTCCCGCGGGTCAACGGGCAGAGCGTCCACCGCGCGGACGGCCGCCGCATACGCCTTGCAGGCTGCCGCTCCGCCGCGTGGATCGTCGTCGGCCCAGTCGCGAAGCGGGTTGGTGAGGTTGGCGGCCAACCAGATGTCGTTCTTGGCGCCGGTGATGCTGAGGTGGGTGTCGCTACCCCGGTAGCGGGCTTTGATGCCGGTCGCGGCGGTGCGACGCAGGCCGTGGATCGCCAGACTGGTCAGCGTGGGCAGGTCGGGCAGCGTGTCGGCGTCGAGATCGTAGGCGTCGGTCAGCGTGAGTCGAGCGAGCCGGGGCAGTTCGGCCAGCACCGCGGCGTCGTTGAGCGCGCCGGGCGCGGCCTGCCAATCAAGCCACAGGGTTTCCAGACGCTGCAAGACACGCAGCGGTGCGGCGTCGATCGTTGCTCTCCCGGCCAGGCGCAGTTCCCGGACCTGATCGAGCCCGGCCGGAATGTGGACGGTGGGCGTCGGGCTGGAGATCCACAGGTTCAACCACCGGCCGTGGTCGACGGCTGTCACGGCATGTACACGGGCACCGTCGAGCAGGTCGAGAGAGGTCAGGTCTTCGGGTAGCTGGAGCAGGTCGATGGGGCCGCGGACGGACACGCTGGTCAGGCCGGTATGGCGCAGATCCAGGTTGGACGGGGCGTCCGTCCAGGTGAGGTTCTGGATGATGGGATGGTCGGTCAGCGCGGCCGTGAGTCCTCGGTCGGGGCCGGCCCAGGTCAGCGACGTGCAGCGCGGTAGATCGTCCAGTGCTGACCAGCGCACCGCCCCGGTGGCGGGTGGACCGAGCGGGCCCGCGCCCGTCAGGTCCAGCCGTCCGGTCGCGCCGCCGATGACGGCCGGCCCTGCCCCGAAATCGACCGCAACCTGGCCCCGGGTCGCCCCGGCCCGGTACGCCTGCTTGGCCGCGGCCGGCAGCTTCCGGTCCCATCGCCGCTGGGCGGCGATCTGCGTGGGCAACCACGACCATCCGGAGTAGGCGTTGCGGCCGCCTGCGGGCAGACCCGCTGGGACCGGTAGCCGACCGAGCCACATCCATCCCGGTGGAGGCAACTCGTCGACATCGATGTTGATCTTTGCGGGCTCGCCTTGATGGGCATGGTGGTCCAGGATCAGCGGCCCGGCATCGGCCAGTTGCCGCAATTCGGGCGGATCTTCCGAGTGCCAAGCCAACGCACAGGCGACAACCGTGGCCCTGCCGCTACTGACGACCCGACAAGCACCGTAACCGCCGCCCGGCAGTTGGATCGCCGCCACATCCCCGGTCGCTGGTGTCATCGTGGCCATGGCGGCAGACTAACTGCCGAGACCGGGCAGCATGTACCGCACGTCACGGCCCTCGCACAGACACCGGGATCGGCAGGTTCAGGGTGAGGCGGCCGACCGGGTGCGTTGGCTGGAAGAAAACCGGTCACTCTTCGCGCCGTCCCCGAGTTGATAATTCGAAACATTGACATACATCTCAGTCTGCATTGGAATGCTCAGTTGTCAGCCTCACCACCTCCCCGGGAGTCTTGATGTTCAGGAGAATGTTCAAGAGTCCGCTCTACTGGGCCACGCTGGCCGGGGTGACCGCGGCCGGACTCGCGATCGTCGCCATGCCCGACGCACAGGCCGCTCCCGCGAACCAGGTCACCTCGCTCGCGGGCACCGTCGCCACCGGTTCCTCGTCCACGGACACCCAACCGCCGACGACACCGACCAACCTGGCCGCCTCATTCAGGTGCGACAGCACACAAGGTGTCCTGCTCACCCTGAGCTGGACCGCGTCCACCGACAACGTCGGCGTCACCGGGTACGACGTCTACTTCGCGCGAGGAGCCTCGTCCGGCCCGTTCGCCTTCGTCGCCACCACCGCGACGACCTCGTACACCCAGCCCGTCACCGCCGGAAGTTACGAGGTACGGGCGCGGGACGCGGCCGGCAACACCTCGGACTTCACCGCGCCGCTCCTGGTCCTGCCGCCACCGTCGCCATGCCCGACCAACCCGACATCGCCCCCGCCGGCGGACATCCAGGCGCCAACGACACCGACCAACCTGACGGCCTCGTTCCGGTGCGACAGCACGCAAGGCGTCCTCGTCACCCTGAACTGGACCGCGTCCACCGACAACGTCGGCGTCACCGGATACGACGTCTATGCGACACAGGGAGTCTCCTCCAGCTCGTTCGGCTTCGTCGCCACCACCGCGACGACTTCGTACACTCAGCCCGTCACGCTCGGGTACTTCGAGGTACGGGCACGGGACGCTGCCGGCAACACCTCGGACTTCACCGCACCGCGCCTGGTCGCGCCGCCGCCCTCGCCGTGCCCGACCCACCCGGCGGACCACGGGACCTGCACCGCCGCGTACCGCCTCGGCTCAAGCTGGCCGGGTGGCTTCCAGGGGCAGGTGACGGTGAAGAACACCGGCACCGACGCCGCGAAGTCCTGGACGGTCACCCTCGCCTTCGCCAATGGCCAGACGGTCACCCAGGTCTGGGGGGCGAGCCTGACGAGCACCGCGAACCCGTACACGTTCGGCAGCCTGGCCTACAACGCGACACTGTCCCCGGGGGCGTCCACCACGTTCGGCTTCCTCGGTAGCTGGAACGGCACCAACACCGCCCCCGTGGCGACCTGTACCCGTACCTAGTGAACGGGGCGCCGTGCCCGAAGGCTCGGGACGGCGCCCCACCCCGACCGTTGGTCAGGCGGTAGCCCCACCGGTCCCCTCGCGCCGCTCCCGCAGCCGTCGCTGCTCGCGCAGCACCTCCGCGTGCGTCTCACGCTCACGCGCCAGCCACTCGGGTGGGTCGGCGACCAGGGCCGCGATCTGCGCGGTCGTGAGCGGCTCGGTGATCCCCCCGCGGGCCAGCCCGCTGTTCGAGATCCGCAGGCGCGCGGCAACCACATTGCGCGGGTGGGGCCCGTTCCGCCGCAGGTCCACCAGCCACTGCGGCGGGTTGCGCTGGAGTTCGTCCAGCTCCTCGCGGGAGATCAGGCGTTCCTGGAACTCTCGGGGCATCGCGGGCAGGTACACGTCGAGCTTCTCCGCCGCCGTGGAGGGTTTCATCACCTGGGACTTTTTCGGCTTGCTCACCTGGTCAGGGTAGCGATCCCGGCGCCGGCCGGGCAGCTGACCCGCCCCGGCGAACCGGCGACGCCCGCCCGGTACCGGTCCGGGTACCCTGGCCAGGTCCTGTGTCGTCACGACGCCGGCACCCGCCGCCGGCCACCGCCGGTCGACGCCTGAGAGGTTCCGTGTCCGTCCCCGAAGATCGTCAATCCCCGGCCTTCCGCCTGCTGGTGGTCCCCGGTGTCATCGTGGACCGGTGGAGCCGCACCTGGGCCGAGCGGCTGCCGGACGTCGAGCTGCGGCTGATGGCCGCCGAGGCCGAGCGGGCCGCCGCCCTGTTAGCCGCCGAGGCCGACGCCGGCCTCGTCCGGCTGCCGGTCGAGCGGGACTCCCTCGACGCCATCCCGCTCTACACCGAGGTGACGGTTGTCGTGGTTCCGCGGGACCACGTACTCACCGCGGCCGACGAGGTGACCCTCGCGGACCTCGCGGACGAGCCGCTGCTGAGGCCGCTGGACGACGTGCTCGACTGGGCCGGCGCACCGGTCCCGGCCACGGCCACGGTGACGGACCGCCCCGCCACGACGGCCGCCGCCGTCGAGCTGGTGGCGGCGCAGGCCGGTGTCCTGGTCGTACCGCTGTCGCTGGCGCGCCTGTATCACCGCCGTGACCTGACGTACCGGCCGGTCACCGACGCGCCGACGTCGTCGGTCGCGCTCGCCTGGATCCGCGAGCGCTACACCGACCTGGTCGAGGAGATGATTGGGATCGTCCGCGGCCGGACCGCGAACAGCACCCGGGGACGGGCCCAGCCGCCCGCGCCCGCGCCGACCGGCCGGACACCGGGCGGCCGTGCCCCGCGCGCGAACCCGGAGCGCCCGGGCGGACGCTCCGGCGGCTCGAACCCGCGCACGCCCCGGCGCCGGGGACGCTGACAGCCCGCACCGGTCGGGCCTCGGGGTAACCACGCGCAAGCGATACGGCGCATTCCGGGCCGACACCGCAAGACATGCGGCTCATTCCCGGGTAAGGGCCTGTCCTGCCGATCATTCGCCGGCCTGCGGCGGGCCCAGCCGCCGCCCGGCTGCGTTCTCGGACTCCTGGATACGACACCGGTATCCAGGAGTCCTGCGGCCTTGCCGGATCGACGCCTGGCCCGGCAACCGTCGGGCATCGTCAGATCGGCGCCGCGCCGAAGTCCGCCGCGCGGGTCGCGACCCACTCGGCGTAGGTGAACGCCGGTCGTCCGGTGACTTCCTCGACGGTCGGCAGCACCGCCGCCGTGGTGCCGTCGGTCGCGGCGAGTATGTCGAGGAGCGCCTCGACCGCCGCCGCCGGCAGCTCACGAAGCAGCTGCTCGCCGAACTGCTCGCGAGTCTGCTCCTCGAACCGCAGGGGCTTCCCGAGAACCTCACCGATGATGTGGACCCGATCGATCTGGGTCAGCGACTGCGGTCCGGTGAGCAGGTACGCCTCGCCGACGAGTCGGTCGAGGATCGCGCGTACGGCGACCGCCGCGATGTCGCGCGGATCGATCGGTGCGCACGCGGACTTGCCATAGATCCCGCGCACGACACCGCCGTTGGCGATCTGATGCGCCCAGGCCAGGTCATTGGTCATGAACGCGTCGGGGCGCACGAAAGTCCACGGCAGCCCCGACGCGGCAACGGCCCTCTCCACCCGCAGGTGCTGCTCGCCGATCCACCCGGGCGTCGAGTAGGTGACCGCCGACGAGGACAGCAGCACGACCTGCCGCAGGTCGGCCTGCCGCGCCGCGTCGAGAAATCCGTCGACCGCGTCGAAAACCGGGAAGAGAAACGCCCGGTCGACACCGGTCAGCGCCGTGCGCAGGGTCTGCGGCTGCCTCAGATCGCCGGGCACGACCTCGACCCCGTCGGGGATCGTGCGCCCACGCGAGGCGCGGGTGGCCGCGTCCGTTCGGGTGACAACGCGTACCTGCTCGCCCGCGTCGAGAAGTTGCCGAATGACGCTGCCGCCGACGTTGCCGGTCCCGCCAGTTACCAGAATCACTGTCGAAATACTCCTTCTGTTCGCGGCTGCTCGCCGGCAACGGCGAGCAGCCGACCGTGCGCCAGGGGTACCGTCATGCTCTGTTCAGCACGACGGCGAGTTCGTACGAGGCCGCGTAGGCGGAGAACGCCATCCGAGCATCGTCGCGCAGTGCGCGAATCTGTTCCTGGAAGGCGTCGGCGGCATGGGCGGCCTCCAGGTCCGCCTGGCTGTCCCAGTGCGCCACGTTCACGAGTGGGAAGCGTGCGTCGGGGGTGACGGCACGGTGCAGCCGCGCGTCCCGGAAGCCGGGTGCCGCGGTCATGAGCTGGGCTCGAACACGCCACCGCTCGATGAATTCGTCGACTGTCTCGACGGGAACGTCAAAGACGTTGATCAGCGTGATCGGTCCGTCGCCGGGTGGCGTGAGGGCCATGCGTACTCCTTCTTCTCGGGCCGGTGATCGGTGGACACCGGAGTCGTGGTGGCGCCTGCTGTCTTGATGACACCGCACAGGGCGCAGAGGTAACGCGGAGCGCGTCACACCGGCCGCCGCGGAGCCCGTCACATCGGTGGCCGCCCGCGCGTCACTGTCGTGGAGCCGTGCCACGCGAGGAGGAGACGATGGACGACAGCGAGTGGTTGGCCGGTCGCTTCGAGGAGCACCGTTCCCACCTGCGGGCGGTCGCCTACCGCATGCTCGGTTCGGCGACCGAGGCCGACGACGCCGTCCAGGACGCCTGGCTGCGGCTGAACCGAGCCGGTACCGACGGGGTCGAGAACCTCGGCGGCTGGCTGACCACCATCGTGGCCCGCGTGTGCCTGAACATGCTGCGCTCGCGCAACAACCGACGCGAAGAGCCCCTCGACACCCACCTGCCGGACCCAGTTGTGAGCCCGGAGGGAGAGTCGCAGCCGGAAGACGCCGCGCTGCTCAGCGATTCGGTCGGGCTCGGCCTCCTGGTCGTACTCGACTCGTTGACCCCCGACGAACGTCTGGTGTTCGTCCTCCACGACATGTTCGAGCTGCCGTTCGACACGCTGGCCGGCATCGTGGGCCGGACGCCGAACGCCACGAAGCAACTCGCCAGCAGGGCGCGCCAGCGGATCCGTGGAGCGGAGCCGCCGACCAGCCCAGACCCAGTCCGTCAACGGCAGCTCGTTGACGCCTTCTTCGCCGCGGCGCGCGAGGGCGAGTTCGATGCCCTCGTCTGCCTGCTCCACCCCGAGGTGCTGTCGCGGACCGACGGGGGTACCGAGCGCGCCGACGCGTCGATGCTGATCCGTGGCGCGGCCGCGGTGGCGAAGCAGGCGACGACGGGGCTGCGGCAGTGGCTGGGCAACCGGGGCGCCGCGTTACGTCCCGTACTGGTCAACGGGTCGGCCGGTGTCATCGTCACCCTGGACGGGCACCCGGTCATCGTCATGGGCTTCACCGTCGAGGCAGGCAGGATCACCAGGATCGACACCATCGCCGATCCCGCACGCGTCCGGCGGATCGCCGCCACCGTCCTCCCGGCGGATCGGTGACTCGTCCTCGCGGTGACTCGTCCTCGCGGTGCATCGGTGACTCCGGCGCAAGGCTGTCCGGTTCAGCCCACGGTCTTGTACCCGATCGCGTGCCGGCCCGCGTCGAAGCCGCGCATCGCCGCGCCGACCGCCGCGGCGACGGTGACCTCGTAGATTTCCTCTTCGGTGTGCCCCGCGGCGGTGAGGCGGTCGATGTCGGCGTCGGTGACCTTGTACGAGGCGTCGCGGACGGTCGTGGCGTAGGACTGCCACGCTTCGGGAAGCGGGTCGCCGGCCGCGGCGGCCTTCCGCACCGCCGGGTCGATGGTGGCGGGCGCGTCCAGTACCGCGTGACGAAGCTTCTCCACGGCATCGCCGGAGCCCGCAGTGTCGCCGGGGCCGGTGGTGTCGCCGGGGCCGGTGGTGTCGCCCTCGGCGAGCAGGAACCGCGGGAAACGGTAGCCGGCCCGGTGCAGGGCGCGGGTACCGCTGTGCAACTGGCCGTCACGGAGGGTGAAGCCGAACGCGTTGGCCAGCCGGTTGATGATGCCGAACACCAGGCTGACGTGGAGCGCTTCCAGCACCGCCTGCTCCGGCAGGCCGGCGACCGCGGTGGCGTCAACCCGGTCCGGGGTGCGGGTGACGGTGGCCACGAAGGCGCGCACGGCGTGCAGTTCGGTCCGGGTGGTGGCGGGATCGTCCGGGTCGATGTCGCCCTGGCCGGCGATGCGGGTGAGTTCGGCGTGCGTGTCGATGCAGAACGGGCACTGCAGCAGCTGGGACGTGCACATCGCCAGGTACTCGCGCTCCCCCGCGGTCCAGTACGACGGCCCGCGCATCACGTCGGCGGTCAGGTCCAGCAGCGGACCGGTGAGGAACCCGGGCCGGTAGAGCAGCATCTTGACGATGTCCGGGCTGTCCACCCGCGACATGGCCGAGGTGAGCGCGAGAAACACCTTGGCGCGGCGGCGGTGTCCGTGATCGAGGATTGCCAGTCTCATCGGGGCTCCTGAACGGTCGAGTTTGTGCAGGCGGCGGGTGTGCTCAGCGCTTCCCCGTCCGGCCCCTGCGATGTGTCACTGACTATGACGATTCGCACGCCGCCGACGTGACACGCGTTCGGGAGTGTGTCTACCGGTACGCCGGGGCGGGCTGCCGGTGCAGCCGGCCCCAGTCCGAAATCTCCTCGGCGGCCAGGTGGGCGGCCAACCGCGTCACCTCGGGCGGGTGCGGATGCCGTTCTCGAGGGTCCGGACCACCGTGGCGGCGACACTGTGCCGCGACATCCTCCCCCGGTCGACCTCCTCGATGCCCGCGTAGACCAGTGACCAGAGCACGTGCTGAATCCACTGCGGATCCAGGTCCGGGTCGAAGACACCGTCAGCCTGCCCCCGCTCGATCAGATCGATCATCGGGTCGGGCGGGGGCTTCTCCGGCTCGACCACGCCGTAGCGCCGCATCGTGTGCCGGTCGCCGAACAAGAACATCAGCCGATCGCCGACATTCAGGTGCGCCAGCACCAGACGTCGCATCGCCTCCGCTGCCGGCCCCTCGTGGATCCCCGCCTCCTCGACCGACCGCCCGATGGCCTCGACCGAGTCGTCGACGGCGGCCCGGATCAGATCGTCCCGGTCGGCGAAGTAGCGGTGCACCGTGCTCCGGTTGACCTCGGCGGCACGGGCGATGTCGGCCAACGTCGCGGTGCGTTGACGGGCCAGCACCGAGGCGGCGGCCCGCAGGATCGCGCGGCGGGTCCGATTCCGCGTCCCGGTCTCCGTTGTGCGGGGGCTGTCCACTCGAGCAGTCTACAGCTACGTCCGATTTCCGGACTCCAGGGTCGCCTATTCACACGTCTGAGAATCAATATGCGACACTGATGTCGCACAGTAGGGCACCCAACGGGCAGGAATACGGGAGGAAGTAGATGATTCTGGTCACCGGCGCGACCGGGAACGTTGGTCGGCACGTGGTCGCCCAACTCCGCCGGGCCGGGGAGCCGATACGTGCACTCACCCGTGACCCCGCAGGGAAGACCCTCCCCGATGGGGTGGAGGTGGCGACGGGTGACCTCGCCCGGCCCGAGACGCTCGCGCCCGCGTTCGCGGGCGTGGACCGGATGCTGCTGCTGCCACACGCGGAGACAGCTCGGGACGTGGTCGCCCTGGCCCGTCAGGCGGGCGTACGGCGAATCGTGGCGCTCTCCTCGTCGGCGGTGGACACCACGACGGGTGACCCGACGTACTACGCCAACGCCGTCTACCTCCCCGTCGAGCACGCGGTCCAACAGTCCGGTCTGATGTGGACGCTCGTGCGCGGTGGCGAGTTCATGGCGAACACGCTGGGGTGGGCCGGCAGCATCCGGGACGAGCACGTGGTGCGGGAGCTGCACGGCGACGTGCGCGGCGTCCCGGTACACGAGGCCGATGTCGCCGACGTCGCCGTCGCGGCGCTACTCGAAGACGGTCACGCGGGCTCGGCGTACGCGGTGACCGGACCCGCACCGATCACCCGGCGAGAGCAGGTCCGGGTCATCGGCGACCTCCTCGGTCATGAGCTCCGGTTCGTCGACATCACCCTGGACCAGGCTCGCGAACGCTGGCGCGGCCTGGGCGTTCCGGACGACGCGATCGAGTACATCATCCGCCCGCCGGGCTCGCTGAGCCCGAACTCCGACCCGGTGTCGCCCGACTACCAGCGGGCGGTCGGACGCCCCGGTCGCACCTATGCGCAATGGGTGGCCGACAACCTGGACGCCTTCCGGTAGCCGGGCGGCCCCCGACGACGGCCGCAGGATCGCGCCGCAGCCGGGCCCTCAGTCCGCGAAGGGCCCGGCAGCCGGCT
>NZ_BONZ01000021.1 GCF_016862975.1 Rugosimonospora africana | reverse complement strand
CTGAACGCGGACGACCACCGGGTGCCGGTGTTGCCGTCGACGGCGGCCGAGGCCGGGCTGCCGGCGTTCTCGGAGGACGACGCGGTCGCCGGGCGCCCCTGGGACAGCAGGGTGGCCGCCGCGCTCGCGGTCAGCGCGGTCACGGCCAGGTAGCTGGCGACGAGTGCGGCGGTGGCCAGCACGGCCACCGCGAGCCAGAGCCGGGACCGGGCTGGTCGCCGGACGGGCAGCGGGGGGACGGTACTCATGGGTTCCTCCAGGGACGGTCGGAGGCGGCGACCGGGTCGCCGATGCCAGAGCTGAGAGCGCTCTCTCCGGCAGCTAAGGGCGGCACGTGAATTTTGGGGGAGAAGGGAGAGCGCTCTCGCCCAGAGGTTGCCGGCAGTTCGCCGTCTTGTCAAGAGGTCGTCATCGATGCCTCTGGGTCGGCGTCCGGTACCGTCCCGGGAGCGGAGAAAAGCGTTATCCGGCGTGGTGCGACGGGTCTCCGATACAGGCGGCCGTACCGGCGGCCGTAGCGTACGGGTGCGGAAGGAGCGCTTGGGTGATGGTTGGAGCCGGTCGGAGCGGACCCGACAGCGCCATGGTCGTGGCCGCGCGCGATGGCGACCAGCAGGCGCTCGACACCCTGGTGGCGCAGTCGTTGCCGCTGGTCTACAACATCGTGGGCCGGGCGCTGAACGGGCACGCCGACGTCGACGACGTGGTCCAGGAGACGCTCATGCGGGTCGTGCGCCACCTGCCCGACCTGCGCGACCCGTACGCGTTCCGGTCCTGGCTCGTGGCCATCACGGTGCGCCAGGTACGCGACCGCGAACAGTACCGGCGCACCGTCCTGAACCGCAGCGCCGAGCTGGACGCGGCACAGGCCGTACCCGACCCCGCCGCCGACTTCGCCGAGCTGACCGTCCTGCGACTGGGCCTGACCGACCAGCGGCGGGAGGTAGCGGAGGCGACCCGGTGGCTGGAAGAGGACGATCGTGCGCTGCTCTCCCTCTGGTGGCTGGAGGAGACCGGCGAGCTGAACCGTGCCGAACTCGCCATGGCGCTGGGACTGTCCGGGCCGCATGCCGCGGTACGGGTGCAGCGGATGAAGGAACAGGTGCAGTCCGCGCGTACCGTGGTGCGGGCGCTGCGGGCCCGTCCGGGCTGCGGTGAGCTGGCCGGGCTGACCCGGGACTGGGACGGCAGGCCCAGCGCGCTGTGGCGCAAGCGGCTGGCCCGGCACGTGCGTGACTGCCGGACCTGCGCCAGCCGGACCGGCGGGATGCTGCCGATGGACCGCCTGCTCGCCGGGGTGGCGCTGGTACCGCTGCCGGCCGCACCGCTGGCCGGACACGCTGCGGCGCACGGCGCCGCCGGCCATGGTGCGGCGGGTCACGGCGCGGCGGGTCATGATGGGGCCGGTCACGGCACTGCGGGTCACGGCACTGCGGGTCACGGCACTGCGGGTCACGGCGCGGCCGGTCACGGGGCGGGCATGGCGAAGGGCGGTCTCGGGCCCTCGCACGCGGCACCCGTGCGGCGGCTGCGTTCGCTGCTCACGTTCGGCTCGCACGGGCCGGTCGGCGTGGTCGCCGCCGCGGCGACCTGCGTCGCCGTCGTCGCGGTCGGGGCGTTCGCCGCCGTACGGCTGAGTGGATCGGCCACACCTCCGGCGGTGGCCGCGGTCGCGTCGCCGTCCGCCGTGGTCGCGACGTCGGTCGTGGCATCGCCGACTCCGCCGTCGCCGAGCCCGGTGCCGCCGTCCCCATCGCCGTCGCCGCGCCCGAAGCCGACGCACACCGCGGCCGCACCGCCCGCGCCGGCGGTCGTCTCGGCGAAGAAGGGCGTGTGCGTGTGGAACTTCACCGGCGTGAGCCAGGCGCTGGCCCAGTCGAAGGCCAGTTGGTACTACACCTGGTCCACCACGCATTCCGGCGTCACCACGCCGTCCGGCGTCCAGTTCGTACCGATGATCTGGGGCTCCGCCAGCGTCACCGCAAGCGCGCTGAGCCAGGCGAAGAACGCCGGGCACTACCTGCTCGGCTTCAACGAACCGGACCGTGGCGACCAGGCGAACATGACCGTCGCGCAGGCGCTGGACCTCTGGCCGCAGCTGATGGCGACCGGGTCGACGCTGGGCAGCCCGGCGGTGGCGACCGGCGGCGACAAGGCCGGCGGCTGGCTGGACCAGTTCATGTCCGGCGCGGCCAGCCGCGGCTACCGGGTCGACTTCATCACCCTGCACTGGTACGGCGGAGACTTCGTCACGGCGAGCGCGGTGAGCGAACTCAAGTCGTACCTCAGCGCGGTCTACAACCGGTACCACAAGCCGATCTGGCTCACCGAGTACGCCCTCATCAACTTCGCGAACGGCACGTCGTACCCGAGCGACTCCCAGCAGGCCGCGTTCGTCACCGCGTCGGCGAAGATGCTCGGCGGCCTGTCCTACGTCCAGCGGTACGCGTGGTTCGGCCTGCCGGCCGCGGACAGCGGCCCGAGCACCGGGCTGTTCCACAGCGGGCCGAGCGTGACCGCCGCCGGCCGGGCCTTCGAGGCGGCCGGCTGAGTCCTCAGACTCAGCAGGTACGCAGCAGGCGCTCCAGGACCCGGGTGCCGAACCGCAGGCCGTCCAGCGGTACCCGTTCGTCCACCCCGTGGAACAGGGACGGGAAGTCCAGGTCCGGCGGCAGCAGCAGCGGGGCGAAGCCGTAGTGCCGGATGCCCAGGCGCTGGAACGACTTCGCGTCCGTGGCCGCCGGAAGCAGGTACGGCAGCAGCCGGCCGCCCGGGTCCTCGGCGAGGATCGCCGCGCGCATGCTGTCCACCAGCCGGCCGCCGAACGATGTCTCGATAGCCGGCAGGCTGTCCCACTCGCGCTCGATGTCCGGCCCGAGTACGGCGGCAAGCTCCCGGAGGAAGTCCTCCTCGCGCCCGGGCAGGACGCGGCAGTCCACCTCGGCCGACGCCGTGGACGGCACGACGTTCGCCTTGTAGCCGGCGTGGAACATGGTGACCGTCGCGGTGTCCCGCAGCCCCGTGGCGACCAACCCGGACAGGCTGGCCAGCCCCGGCAGCCCGGCGGTCGTCGCCGCCTCAACCAGCTCCGCGAGGGCGCGTTCCGGGTCGTCGAGCGGGATCTGGCGCCCGGTCAGCCGGCCGAGGGCGGCGACCGCCTCCCGTACCGGCTCGGTCCACACCAGCGGGAAGCGGTGCCGGTCGAGCCGGGTCACCGCGGCCGCGAGCCGGGCCACCGCGTTCTCGTCGTTCGGCAGCGAGCCGTGTCCGGCCCGCCCGCGCGAGCGCAGCCGCAGCCACCCCGCGCCCTTCTCCGCGGTCTGCACCGGATACGCCCGCAGCCCGTCCGCGACAGTGACGGAGAAGCCGCCGACTTCGCTGATCGCCTCGGTGGCGCCGTCGAACAGGTCCGCCCGGCGCTCGGCCAGCCAGCGGGCGCCCCGGAAGCCGCCGGACTCCTCGTCGGCGACGAACGCGAAGACGAGGTCACGCGGGGGCAGGTAGCCGTCGCGCTTGAACTGCCGGGCGACGGCGAGGCTCATCGCCACCATGTGCTTCATGTCGACGGCGCCTCGGCCCCACAGGTACCCGCCGGAGACCTCACCGGAGAACGGGTGCACCGTCCACTCCGAGGCATCCGCGGGTACCACGTCCAGGTGCCCGTGCACGAGCAGCGCACCCCGGCCGGGATCGGCCCCGGCGAGCCTGGCGACCACGTTGCCCCGGCCCCGGGCGCCGGACTCCAGGTACGTGGCCTCGTATCCGACTTCGGTGAGCTTGCCGGCCACGTACTCGGCCGCGGCCCGTTCGCCGACCGTGGTGGCCTCGTCACCGGTGTTGGTGGTGTCGATCCTGATCAGGTCGCTGGCGAACCCGACAACCTCGTCGACCGCGCGCACCGCCTCAGTCACGCGGCACCGTCACGATGGCACCGTCACGCGGGCGCCGATCCGGCCGGCGCGTCGGGCGTGCGCATCAAGGCGATGGTGAGCTGCCGGCGGAGCGTGAAGCCGAGCTTCTCGTACAGCCGGACCGCGTTGGTGTTCGACGCGGCGGCGTGCAGGAACGGCGTCTCGCCGCGCGCCAGGATGCCCTCCGCCACGGCGCGGATCAGCCGGCCGGCCAGCCCCTGTCCCCGGTAGGCCGGATCGGTGCACACGGCGCTGACCTCGGTCCACCCCGGCGGGCGCATCCGTTCGCCGGCCATCGCGATGAGCGCGCCGTCGCGCCGGATGCCCAGGTAGCGGCCCATCTCGATGGTACGGGGGAGGTACGGGCCGGGCTCGGTGCGCGCCACCAGGTCGAGAATCTCGGGTACGTCGGCCGGACCGAGCACCTCGGCCTCCGGGTCGGAGGCGGGTTCCACCCCGGCACCGATCATCTGGACGCCGTCGAGCAGCGCGGTGATCGTCCAGTCCGGTGGCGGGGTCGGCGGGTCCCCGGCCAGCACCACCGTGGCGGACGGCCCGGCCATCGCGGCCAGGTCGGCCCAGGCCCGCGCGTCCGACCGGTCGGCCAGTGCCGAGAACAGTGAGACGTCGGCGGGGTACCGGGCGGCGAGACCGCTGGTTTCCGCCAGGTGCGCGTGGTTCCCGCGCAACGCGGCCAGGATCGGGTCGTCCAGCACGTGGCTCGTACGGATCACGCGACCCTCGCCGGAACCATGGCGCGTGCGTGACAGCGGGGCGGCCGGGCCGGGCCGCACGGCGGGATTTTCATATCCTGAAACGGTACCCGGCCGGTGGCGGCCCGTTCGCCGCCGGTCACCGGTTCGGTAACGGGCGCCGCACCCACCGGTACCCGGCTCAAGGTAAACACTTGTCGCGCGGAACCGGCCTGCTGGAGCCGGTTGCTCCCCATCTGTCGGACCGTTACTAACCCGCATGTGTGGCTGTTGTTCACCAGAAGACCATCGTGACTTGTCCTGGCCTTCTCATAACGGTCCGAAAGTGGTGTCCGTGCCTGGCCGACCAGCCGGAAGGAATCGCTGTGCCCGCGTTCCGGGTGTGCCCCGGCGCCGGCGCCGGGTCACTCGGCGATGCAACGTTTCCGGGCACCAAGCGGTGTTTTCTGGTGAACGGCTAAATCGTCCGGTGATCTCGATCGATACAGATGGGCCTGTCCATGATGCAACGACCTGAGGTCAGTGTCGTTATTCCCACCCGCAACCGCCCCGAACTCGTCCCCAGGGCCGTCCGCAGCGCGCTGGACCAGACACTGCGGGAGATCGAGGTCATCGTCGTGGTGGACGGGCCGGATCCCTCCACCGGGGAGGCGCTCGCCGCGCATGCCGACCCCCGGTTGCGCCTCGTCGAGCTGCCCGAGTCCGGCGGTGCCCCGGCGGCCCGCAACATCGGTGCCAAGGAGGCCACGGCGCCGTACGTCGCGCTGCTGGACGACGACGACGAATGGCTACCGGAGAAGCTGGCCACCCAGCTCAAGCTGGCCCAGGAGTCGGAGCACCGGCTTCCGATCGTGGCGAGCCGGCTGTCGGTGCGCACCCCGCGCGCGGAGTTCGTCATCCCCCGCCGGCTGCCCGAGCCGGCCGAGCCGCTCAGCGAGTACTTCTCGGTACGTCGCGGCCTGTTCCACGGCGAGGGCTTCATCCAGACCTCGACGATCTTCGCGCCGACCGAACTCCTGCTCCAGGTGCCGTTCACCCCCGGCCTGCGTCGCTTCCAGGAGCTGGACTGGACGCTGCGCGCCCTGCAGGTCGAGGGTGTCGGCGTGGAGTACGCGTCGGAGCCGCTGGTCGTCTGGTACGCCGACGAAAATCGCCAGCGGATCAGCTTCGACTCGCCGTGGCGGCAGTCGTTCGAATGGCTCAAGGAGAGCCGTGACCTGGTCACGCCGCGCGCCTACGCCGCGCTCGCGATGAGCGTCGTGAGTTCGGTGGCGGCCGACAGCAGCAACCCGCGGGTCTTTCTCGACCTGCTCCGCGAGGCGCATAAGCACGGCAAACCAGGCATTACGGACTATGTGACGTTCATGCAGGTGTGGCTGGTCCCTCCGCGGCCTCGGCGGGCTGTGCGAGACTTCGTCCTTGGTCGGCGGCGTGCCCGCGAATCCCGGACCGTTACTCCAATGAGCGAAGCGAGGACACTCTCCGAATGAGCATGGCCACCCCTCAACGACGGCGCAACTGGGCACTAGCCATCGGAGGAGCGGTCGCGGTGGCCGCCGCGGTCGCCGAGTACGTCGCTCGGACAGACCTGCTCGACAGCGTCAAGACGCTGATCGCCGCGGCCATCGCCGTCGCGATCGGTGGGCTTGCCGTGAGCCTGCCCGGCATCACCCGGCGTGGAGTCGTGATCGGCGCCTTCTTCATCGCGGCCGGCGTCTCCACCTGGACGTTCACCAGCCACCCGATCGTCATCTGGGGCGTCCTGGGCTTGGAGGGCATCGTCTTCCTGCTCTGGAGCTGGCCCTGGCTCGGCCGCCTCAAGGAGACGTCCCGGCTGGGCACCGCCTGGCTGGGGCTGCCGTACTGGGTGTTCGGCGTCATCGGTGCCGTTCTGGTCGGACATGCGACCGTGGGCGGCCAACGTGTCGCGTACGCGGGCGTGTTCGCGCTCGCCGCGATGGCCGCCGTGGCCGCCGCCCGGCGCCCGACCGAGAAGGGCGGCGGCGACCCGAGCGTGGGCATCGCGGCGGCGCTGCTGGTGGCGATCGCGCTGTTGCTGCTCGCCGGGTCCGGCAGCATGTTCGACGCGTACCACGCCATACCGGAGCACAGTGCCGAGGCGCACAAGATGGCCGACCGGTTCTGGGGCGGCACGGGCCTGTACTTCCAGCCCAACGCGCTGGCCGGGCTGGCGGTCGTGATCGCGTTGCGGATCGCGCCGGATCGTGCGTTCACCTGGTGGCAGCGCCTGGCGGCCAGCGGCACCGCGGGTTTCGTGCTGTACCTGACGAACTCCCGCACGCCGTGGGGCGTGGCGCTGATCGCCGCTCTGGTGCACGCCGTGATGGTCTTCGGCGGGTGGCGCCGGGGCGACCTGCCGGTCTACCGGCGCCCGTGGCTCGCCGTACTCACGCCGTTTGTCCTGCTCGGACTGGTACTGGTGGCCCTCGGCGGCTCCGACTTCGTCGTCAAGAGCAGGTTCGGCGACGTACCGAAGCCCGCCAACGTGACGACTCCGAACACCCTGGGGTCCGGAGTCACGAGCGGCCGGACCGACACCTGGCGCCAGGTGGCCACCGACTGGGCACACGCCGGCGTGGCCGAGAAGATCTTCGGGGACACCCGGACCTCGCGCGCGGTGGTGACCCGGGCCAACGACCCCGGTGCCGAGCTGAACACCGACAACGCCGCGGTCGGCGCGTTCCGCCGGGGCGGGGTGCTCGGCCTGGCGGCGTTCCTGTTCGGCGTGCTGCTTCTGCTCTGGCGGGTGTTCTTCGGGCGCCGTGCCGGCCTCGCGCCGCCGGCCTGGTTCACCATCGCGTCGCTGGCTCTGGTGCCGTCGATCGCGCTGGAGGACTGGCTGCTCGGCGGGACCAACGGCGGAATCTGGATCCTGTTGCTGGCCGGTGAGGCATACCTGCTGCGGCCGGGCCGCGTGGCGGCGCAATCGTCGCCGGAACTGGTCTCGGCGGGCGCCGGCAGGCCGGGCGGCGACGTTACGGCGACGCCTGGGTGGCCGGCTCCGGCGTCGACGTCCGGGGCGAGCTGACCGCGTCGCGTTCCACCGAACCGGCGGTGGGGACCGGATCTGGGTCCTCGCCGCCGGTTTCGCCGTTCCGGTCGGTCTGATCGTCGCGGTCGGTCTCGTCGCGGACGGTTCCGTCGCGGTCGCCGGCCTGCTCACCATCGGCCCGCTCATCGCCGGACTGCTCGCCGTCGGCCCGCTCATCGCCGGCCTCGCGGTCGAGGCGGCGCTGGGCGTACCAGTACATCGCGATCATGGCGACCAGGCCCACCGCCGAACCGGTGGTCAGGCCCCACGCGGCTCCGGTGAGCCGGCCCGCGCTGGCGCCGGCGACCAGGCCGGACAGGCTGGTCGTGGTGAAGATCAGGTACTGGAAGAAGAGCAGCGGGGCGCGGTGCATGCCCCGGATCGCCGCCGCGAACGGCAGCTGCACCAGGTAGATGCCGGGCTGGATGGCGATCGGCAGGGCCAGCGGCGCGATGTCGGCGAACTTCGGAATCCGGACCAGCACCAGCCGGGCGACCGGTACCACGATCGCGATCATGACGATCGCCAGCCCGGCGAAGCTCAGGGCGAGCAGCCGGGTCTGCCGGCGCAGCTGATGCGCGGCCCGGCGCCCGTCGGCCTCCGGCGTCGCCTTCGCCGCCAGCCGCGAGGTGCGCGGGACCAGCAGTCCCATCACGGCCGTGATGAAGTTCTGGACGGGTTGCAGCAACGCGGTCTGGGCGCCGCGCAGGCCGGAGAGTTCCTTGGGGGACAGCCGGTTCGCGACGAGGAAGCCGACGAGCTGCCCCTGGAGCTGGCCGACCAGCGCGGTGGCGGTGAACCAGCCGGACAGGTGCCGGGTCTCGGCGAGCCAGGCGCGCGCGTTGCCGCTCCACGGCTTGATGCGTGAGCGCAGCAGGAAGGTGGTCGCCCCGGCCGTGGCACCCAGCCCCCAGCAGAACAGCAGGCCGCCGGGGCTGACCAGGCCGGTGAGGATCATCACAAGTACGGCGAGGAGCTGGGTACCCACCCAGACCGCATCGATCACCAGCGCGCGCTGCGGGGTGCGGGCTGCCAGGAAGCTGTACCGGCCGGTGTCGTGCAGCAGCAACGACGGCAGGAACGGCACCACCCAGATCAGGTAGCGCAGGTCCACGCCGCCCTTGGCGGGCAGCAGCAGCCACACCAGGAACAGGATCACCGCGGCGATGACGGCGTTGGTCAGCGCGGCGGTGATCCCGTTGCGCACCAGGCGCAGCCGGCGGTCGTCGTCGTACCGGGACGCCAGCGCCAGCAGCACCTCGCCCACGAAGGCTCGGCTGACCCCGATCACGAAATAGCCCAGACCGAGGGAAAGGAGCATGATCCCGGCGTCCGCCCGGTTCAGCAGGGCGAGTGCCAGCAGCGTGTTCGCGGCGTTCGCGACGGCGAAGACGACCTGATCGACCAGGCCGAAAGTCAGCCAGCTGTGGCCGCGCAGCCTGAGCCGGGGCAACCTGTCACGCACAGGCACTGTTCTCCTTCCGCCACCGCGGTGCGGCGCTCGTCCGCGCACCCGGCATTTGCCTAAAGACGGTCGTACGATACGCGTGCCGCCTCTGCGCGGGGTCAGGCGAGGAGCCGGCTGAGCTCGTCGGGATCGACCCGTTCCGGGATGTTCACCTGTTGGTCACACGCTTGTCGCCGGAACAGTGCCGAGATCGGTCGCCGCGGTCGGCGGCTCGGTGGCCGGGCACCGCCCGGGCGCGACGGTCACCACGGCCGCGAGCAGGGCCGAACCGGCGAGCAGGGCCAGCAACGGCGGCACCGGACCGAGGCTGGGGTGCCAGGTGCCGGGAAACGGGTTGAGTGGTGCGGCGATCCCGCTTTCGAACCGGGTCAGCACCCGGCACAGCGCGTACACCTGAAGCACGGTGGCCCCGGCGACGAGCGCTGCCGGGTACCAACGCAGCCGTGCCCGCGCGGCGAGCCTGCGTTCGAACCCGTCCGTGCTGGCCGCGCCGAGCATGACACCGACCAGCGCGGGCAGCGCGTACCGGCCCTGGGAGAACCAGCCGATGCTGGGCAGGAAGCGCAGCTCCAGCACGACCAGCAGGGCGAGGCAGACCACCCCCAGGGCGGCCAGTACGGCGGCGTGGCGCCGCCCCGCGTACCGCACGCACGGCACCACGATGGCCGCCACCAGCAGGTACCAGCCGATGATCATGTATGACGACACCAGGGTCTCGCCGTAGGAGAACTCGCCGACGACCTGCCGGAGATAGAACGGAATCCGGTACGTCGCGATCTGGTCCAGCTCCCCGGACAGCGGCAGGTGGATGGCGTCCCGGACGTTCGGCGCGATGTCGGTGAACCCGGAGAACTCCATCCAACCGGCCGCGAAGGCCAGGCCGGCGACCCAGCAGGCGCCCAGCGCCCAGCGGGCGTCCCGGCGCCGCCACAGCGCGGCCAGCCGGCCCCGGCGGGCCAGCAACGCGCACGCCCCGACGTCGAGGGCCAGCAGCACCGGCCCGAGTTCGCGCAGGGTCAACAGGAGT
The DNA here is from genome assembly GCF_016862975.1 of Rugosimonospora africana. Classification (GTDB taxonomy): domain Bacteria; phylum Actinomycetota; class Actinomycetes; order Mycobacteriales; family Micromonosporaceae; genus Rugosimonospora; species Rugosimonospora africana. The sequence goes on along the minus strand of NZ_BONZ01000021.1, from coordinate 277,858 downwards.
ACCGAGCCGGCGCAGGCGGACACCAGCAGCCGCCGGACGGCACGGTCGTCCAGCCGCCCGTCCGGGGCGCGCACGAGCGCCAGCAGCGAACTGAACACGAGTACGCCGGCCGCGATCTCCAACCCGTTCGGGTTCACCGATCCGCTGAGGTTCATGACCAGAGGCGTGCCGCTGAGCATGATCGCCACCGGGAACAGCCGGCCGCCCAGCCGCAGCGCGGCGCCGACCGCGCAGGCCAGCAGCAGCGCCGACAGCGCGACCGAGACCAGGCGGGCGAGCACGATCCCGGTCAGGTCCGGCACCAGGACCAGCGGCAGGCCGGCCGGCAGGTAGTACACCGGGCTGTACCGGGCGGCGGCGGACTGCGTCACGATCCTCGTCCGGCTGTCCGTCCAGCGCTGGCAGGACGCGGGTTTGGGCGGCCGGGGCGACCACGTGCAGTCCACGGTCGCGGCGCTGGGCAGCAGGCTCGCCGGAGCCAGGAACCCGGGTACGACGTCGCCGCGCCGGTTGACGATGGTGTGGTGCGGGATCAGCTGGCCGGTTGCCACCGCGTACGCCCGGGTGATGTGGTCCTTCTCGTCGTACGTACCGTTGGCGGGCAGGGCGACCGCCCACGCGGCACCCATCAGGAAAAACGCTGTAAGCGAGAGCCACCACCAGCGGCGCACGGAGCCAGAGTACGAGCGGATCTCCGCGCCCTCAGCCAAACGCGGAAACTGAGAAATCCTTACGAATAAAGGAACCCAGCCGCGTGAGGTCCACAGTGGACGTGTCCGGCGAGACGGGCCGACCGGGCGCCGCACTGGCTATAGTGTCGGCACATGCCCGGGAACCGACCGCCGGAGTGGCTGACCGACACCGTCTTGTACGAGATCTATCCGCCGAGCTTCGCCGACGGCAACGGCGACGGGATCGGCGACCTCGCCGGCGCCGAAGCCCGCCTCGACTACCTCAGTTGGCTCGGCGTCGACGTCGTGTGGCTGGCCTCCTGCTTCGTCTCGCCGTTCCGCGACGCCGGGTACGACGTCAGCGACTACCGGGCGATCGCGCCACGCTACGGTACCCGCGACGACCTGGTCCGGCTCGTCGACGCGGCCCGGGCGCGGGGCATCCGGGTGCTCCTGGACCTAGTCGCCGGCCACACCTCCGACCAGCACCCGTGGTTCCGGACGGCGATCGACGACCCGACCGACCACCGGTACATCTGGGCGCCGGCTCCGGTCGAGGACTACATCCCCTCGCCGGGCAGCCGCCCCGGCGCGTACCTGAAGAGTTACTACCCGATCCAGCCCGCGCTCAACTTCGGCTTCGCCCGCCCCGATCCCCGTGAGCCGTGGCGCCAGCCGGTCGACGCGCCGGGGCCGGCGACCAACCGGCGGGCGTTGCGCGAGATCGTCGACTACTGGATGCCGGTCGGTATCGCCGGCTTCCGGGTCGACATGGCCAGCTCGCTGGTGAAGGACGATCCGAACTCGGCGGAGACCGCCAGGCTGTGGCACGAGATGCGCGGCTGGCTCGACGCCAGTCACCCGGGTGCGGTGCTGATCGCCGAGTGGGGCGACCCCGGGCTGTCGGTGCCCAGCGGCTTCCACGTCGACTTCTTCCTTCACTGCACCGGCCGCGGGTTCCGGTCGCTGTGGGACAACGGCGCGGTGACCCGGCCGGACTGGCCGGCGGGCACGCCGTTCTTCCACGAGTCGGGGGAGGGGTCGCTGCGCGAGTTCCTGGCCGAGTGGTCCACGGCCGACGAGGTGGTCGCGGGCAACGGGTTCGCCGCGCTGCCGTCGGCCAACCACGACTTCCCCCGGCTGGCCGCCGGCGTGCGTACCGGCAGGCAGATGCACGCCGCTTTCACGTTCCTGCTGACCTGGCCGACGCTGCCGGCGATCTACTACGGGGACGAGATCGGCATGCGGTTCGTGACGGGCCTGCCGGACAAGGAGGGCAGCCGGCGCAACCCGAGCTACAACCGGGCCGGCTGCCGGACCCCGATGCAGTGGGACGACTCGGCGAACGCCGGATTCTCGACCGCGCCCGCGGACCAGCTGTACCTGCCGATCGACCCCGACCCGGACCGCCCCACCGTCGCAGCGCAGCGCGCGGACCCCGGCTCCCTGCTGCGGCTGATCCGCGACCTGATCGCGCTGCGGCGGAGCAACCGCACTCTCGGCAGCCGCGGCACGACCGAGGTGCTGAACGCCGGCTACCCGTTCGTGTACCGGCGCGGCGGCGAGTTTCTGGTAGCGGTCAATCCGCGGGCCACCCCCGCGTCCGCGCCGCTGACCATGCCGCCCGGCACGCTCCTGCTCGGCTCGGCGGCATACGTCGAGCGGCAGCTGGAGGTGCCGGGCTTCGGCTACGCCGTCTACCGCACCGGGCCCTGACGATGGCTCAGGTGACCGGGCGTTTCATCGAGTAGGTGAGCGCGTACAGCCGCTGCGGCTGGCCGATCAGCATCGCGGCGCGGTCGTAGACCTGCCAACCGTCGGCGCCGGCACGGTTGAGATGGGGTATGTCGTTGAAGCTCTCGTCGGTGCCCCACGACTGGGCGCCGCCCGGGTAGTGAAAGGTGGCCCTCCAGTCCAGGTATTTGTCGGTGCCCGTGCTGCCGGTCGACCGGTATTCAAGCCGTGCGTACTCCCACTGGGTCACGCGCCCATTGTGCCGTAAGCCGCAACACCGCGCCTCATGCCCGCATGCGGTACGGAAGCGGTGGTCAGCGGGCGAGGCGACCCAGCAGCGCGGCGGCGGCGCAGATGCCGGCGACCGCGGCCGCGACGAGCACCACGAAGTCCAGCCAGTACGTGGTGGCCTGCCCGATGAGCAGCCCGCGCAGGGCGGCAACCTCATAGGTGAGCGGGTTGCAGTGGCTGATCGCGCGCAACCACACCGGCATCACGTTGACCGGATAGAGCGCGTTGCTCGCGAAGAACAGCGGCATGGTGATCGCCTGGCCGATGCCCATCAACCGCTCCCGGCGCAGCACCAGCCCGGCGATGGTCATGGACAGGCAGGAGAAGAACGCCGAACCGAGCACGACGACGACCAGGACCGCCAGCAGTTTCAGCGGATTCCAGGTCAGGCCGACGCCGAGCAACGCGGCGACCACGAGCACGACGATGGTCTGCGCGATGGTACGGACGCCCGCGGCGAACGCCTTGCCGGCCACCAGCGCGCTGCGCGGGGTCGGCGTCACGAGCAGCTTGGTGAGGATGCCGGCGTCGCGCTCCCAGATAATCTGGATGCCGTAGAAGATGGAGATGAACAGCGCCGACTGCGCGATGACGCCCGGGGCGAGGTAGTCCAGGTAGGGAACGTTGCCGGTGGGGATCGCGCGGATCCGGGTGAACGTCTCGCCGAAGATGACCAACCAGAGGATCGGCTGGATCGCGCGGGTGATCAGTTCGCTCCGGTCGTGCCTGAGCTTCTGCAGCTCGACCAGGCAGAACGTGACGATCCGGGAAAACAGCCGGGTGACGCTGCGGTACCGGGGCTCAGCCCATGCGCGAGGCGGTGCGGCGGGTACTGCGGACATCGCGCAGCCCTCCCTTCTCAGGCGACACCAGGCTCTCGCCGGTGTAGTGGCGGAAAACGTCTTCGAGGCTGGCGTCCGGCCCCAGCGCGTTCTTCAGCTCGTCCGGCGTACCGGACGCGCGCAGCGTGCCGTGGTGCATGAGGACGACCTGGTCACACAGCGCGTCGGCCTCCTCCATGTAGTGCGTGGTCAGCAACACGGTCATCCCGTACCGGCGCTGCATGTCCTGCACCCGGGCCCACACCGAGTCCCGGGCGACCGGGTCGAGACCGACCGTCGGCTCGTCGAGGACGAGTAGCGCCGGCCGGTTGACCAGGGCCTGGGCCAGTTCCAACCGGCGCACCATGCCACCCGAGTAGGTGCCGGCGAGCCGATCCGCCGCCTCGGTGAGCTCGACGATCGCCAGTACCTCGGCGACCCGTTCGGCGCGTTCCCGGCGGGGTACGTCGAACAGCCGGGCGAACCAGGTGACGTTCTCCCGCCCGGTCAGCGCCCCCTCGATGGACAGCTGCTGGGGTACGTAGCCGAGCATGCGGCGCACCGCCATGGCCTGGGTACGCACGTCCAACCCGAAGATGCGCACCGAGCCGGCCTGCGGCGGGTACAGCGTGTTCAGCACCCGCAGGGTGGTGGTCTTGCCGGCGCCGTTGGGTCCGAGCAGGCCGAAGCTCGCGCCCTTGCGTACGGTCAGGTCCAGATTGTCGACGGCCACGTGGTCGCCGAACCGGTGGGTCAGTCCGGTGACCTGTACGGCTGCCTCGGGCTCCGGCGCGGCGGTCTCCACGCGTTCCTCGATGACATCACTCATGCGTTCTCCAGGTTCTGTGCGCGGTCGTTCTCTGCGCCGTCGTTCTGTGCGCGGTCGTTCTCTTCGCTTCCGTTCCCCGCGTTGCTGTTGTCCGAGTTGCTGCTCTCCACGCCCCCGGTCCGGTCGTTGCGGCCCGAGCCCGGCGCCGCCTGGGTCTGGGTGGGGCGGAGGTGTTCGGCGATGGCGTTCAGGGTCGGCAGGGCCGCGCGCAGTGCATCGAGGTCCGCGCGGTCGAGCCGGTCGAGTACCTGCGAGACGCGGGCGATTCTGCGGTCGCGCCGCGCCTCGGCCTGCCGCTGGGCCGGCGCGGTCAGGCTCAGCCGGGCGATCCGGCGATCGTGTTCGTCCGGCGAGCGGCGCAACAGGTCCAGCTCGGTGAGCTGGCGTACCAGTGTGGACACCGTGTTGGCGGCCAGACCCAGCTCGGCCGCGGCCTCGGCGACCGAGATGCCCGGGTTGTGGCGCACCAGCCGGATGAGTTCGGACTGCGACCCGGTCATCGGGGACTGCGGCCACGGCCGCCCGACCAGCCGGCGCAGGTGCCGGCGCACCAGGCCGAGAGTGGCCAGCAACTCCTCGGCGAGTGGGTCGCTGCCGGGCCCGGGCTCCGGGTCGATGGGTGCCGGGTCGGCGGGCTCTGAGTCGACCGGTTCCGGGTCGATGGCCGCCGGATCGACGGGCGGCGGGTCCATGGGCGCCGGGTCGACGGGCTCCGGGTTGATCACGTTGCCACGATACCTCTGACACAGAGGCTTCTACTAATCAGGCAATCCGGCCGTCCCGCGATCTCCACTGCCACAGGTGACATCGATGGTCACGCGTGATATTAGTTGCTTAATTGTGCATAAGACGCTAGATCCGAGGTGGTCCGGTGCCGGCTGATGCCGGCTGGAGGGCCGCTGGCCGGCGCTGCTGGTGGCAGGGGCGCCGGTCCCGTCCGGCGCCCCTGCCCGCGACGTACCGCGCCGCCCGCACCGACGCCCTGTCAGGTAGCCCTACGTAGCCCTACCGGACGAGGAGACCGTCACATGACCGATGAACTCAGCACCCCCGAATCCACACCGCCCGCTGTGACCGGCATCGCCGACCCGGCACCACTCGGGCTGGCCGCGTTCGCACTGACCACCTTCCTGCTCTCGGCGAAGAACGCGGGCTGGACGCACGGCACCGACGCGTGGCTCGGCTACGCGTTCGCGTACGGCGGGCTGTGCCAATTGCTGGCCGGCATGTGGGAGTTCCGCAACCGCAACGTGTTCGGGTCCACCGCGTTCGCCACGTACGGCGGCTTCTGGATCGGCCTCGGGCTCTACGCGCTGCTGGTGGCGCCGAAGGCCAGCGCGGCACAGGTGAGCAACGACGAGGCGTGGATCCTGCTGGCGTTCGCCATCTTCAACCTGTACATGCTGCTGTGGAGCACCCAGGTCAACGGAGCGGTGGCGGCGGTCTTCCTGACCCTGCAGATCACCGAGATCGTCCTGGTCGTCGCGAACTTCTCGGGCAACGAACAGATCCTGCACGTCGGTGGGTACATCGGCGTACTGACGGCGGCGTGTGCCTGGTACACGTCCGCGGCCGGAGTCATCAACGGCATGACCGGCAACGCGGTGCTGAGGGTCGGCTCGCCGATGCGGCTCGGCAACGGGTCGCTCGGCCGGACCGGTGCCGCACTGACCGGTACCCGCTGACTCCGGCACCGGTGATGCGCCGCCGTGCCGCCTACCGGTGGCGCATCACCGGCACGGCATCACCGCGGGCGGGCCGGCTCTACCCCTCGACCGGTCCGCCGGGCGCCGCCCGATCGGGTGCGGATGCCCCACGCCCCGATCGGGCGGCGCCCATCCGGTGAGACGCCGGCCGGTTAGAGACGCCGGCCGGGGTCACGTCGCCGGGACGCAGGCCGGGTCAACGTCGCCGGGGGTGGCGTCAGTGGATCGGGTTCCAGCCGTCGGTGCCGGCGAGGTATCGGCGGGGGGTGTAGGTGGCCGCCTGCGCGTCGGTCAGCTGCGGCCGGTCGGTGCTCACCGCCGCACCCGGACCCCGGTCCCGGTACTCGGCGAACCGCGCGTCCTTCCAGGAGAACCCGGACATGTCCGTCCAGGGAGCGCTCTGGATCTGCGCGCCGAGCGTCGACTCCCGGTACACCACCTGGCCGAGCGCGTTCGGATCGCCGCTCGGGTGCCACGGGCGGCCGAGGTATACAGTCCCGGCGGCCGCCGCGCTCGTCAACGTACAGCGGTAGAACAGGAACCCGTACGGGTTGCTGATGTCGGTCGACGCCGCCGTGACGTACCCGTTGTTGGTCGCCGATCCACGGTCCAGCGAGTTGACGTGGCAGTGGTCGAACACCGCGGTGCCCCGGCCGAAGATGAAGTCCACGTCGCCCTCGACATAGCAGGAGCGGAAGTACGCCCGGGACACGGTGGTGGCGGCCGGGCTGTTCACGTAGAGGGTGTCCTGGTTCCCGAGGAACCGGACGTTGTCGAACACCAGCCGGTCGGCGTGGGTGAGCACGGCGACCGCCTGCTGGCTGGTGATCTCCGGATGTGCGGCTTCGTCGAACGAGTTGGAGAACGTGAGGTTCCGCGCGGTGAAGTCGTTGCCGTCGATGGTCACCGAGGCGCTGCCCGAGGTGCCGTACGTGCCGCCGCCAGGCTTGGGCGTGCCGTTGGCGTTGTCGTACGTGATGACGACGTCGCTGGCCCGGCGGCCGGTGCCGACGAACGACAGGTACGGCTTGTCCGCCGGGATGGTGACGAGTTCCTTGTACGTGCCCGGTCTGATCCTGATGGTGTACCGGTGGGTGTTGCCAGACGGTGCCGCGTCGACGGCGGCCTGCACGCTGGTGAAGTCGCCGCTGCCGTTTCCGGCGACGACGACGGTTGACGACCGGTGACAGGCGGCCTGGGCCACCCCGGCCGGGAGCGTGGCCAGGCCGAGGCCGGCCAGGGCGGCCAGCGCGATGCCGGCCAGGGTGGTGGAGCCGGGGCGGAGCGGGCGCATGCGTGTGGCGGTTCGCGGGTTCATGGCTGACCTCGGGGGAATCGGGGCGGGTCGCCTGGGCGGGGTGGGCGTGTGCTCCGGAGATGGAAAGCGCTTTCCAACTCTCAGGAACCTAGCCCGCTCATCGACTGCTGTCAACCTGTCGCGCTTCACCGGGCCGCGCCGCGGTCGCCGCCGCCTAGGTCTTCGCGACCGCCTTTGCTCTGCTTACCTCCACGCAACACAAACGGCGTTCGAGTGTTGCGCGGGGGTAAGCAGAGCAAAGCGTCGACGAGAGGTACCCGCCGCCGAGCCATCCGTCCGCTGTGGACGACGGAGAGTGCGGGTCGTGCTCAGCCACGAGGAGCAGGTGGCGAAGCTACGCCTGATCGTGGAGACCGCCCACGAGGTGTGGGGCTGAGAAAAACGGAAAGCTGGGCCGAGCGACACCGCTATTGACACACTTGGATTCCTTGGCTAGCGTCCGTTCCAGCCTCTTGGGAGCGCTTCCGCCGCACTGTCCGTCGGCGCGTCCGATGGATACGTGAGCAGCGGTGAGTCGACGGGGCCGCGCGGCCGGTAGGGCAGGCACGGTCACGGGCGCGTTCGGGTCGGGACCGGGCGCCCGGTCCCGACCCCGAGCACACGCTCTCCCAGAAGGGGACAGTCCATGCGTCGTACTACTGTGTTTCTCGCCGGGCTACCGCTGGTCGTCGCGACCGTGCTGGTGGCCTCGCCGGTCGCGGCCGGCGCGGCGAACGGGCCGGCGCTCGCGGTCGACGTCACCGCGGGCCGGCACGCCATCAGCCGGGACATCTACGGGATGAACTTCGCCGACGAGGACCTGGCCGCCGCGCTGCGCCTGCCGGTACGCCGGTGGGGCGGCAACGCCACGACCCGGTACAACTACGCGCTGGACGAGACCAACCGCGGCTCCGACTGGTTTTTCGAGAACGTACCGGGCAACGCCGACCCGGCCGGCCTGCCGGACGGTTCGGAGACCGACACGTTCGTCGACCAGGACCGCCGGACCGGTACCGACTCGATCCTCACCGTTCCGCTCATCGGTTGGGTGCCGAAGGCCCGCGACTACTCGTGCGGGTTCAGCGTGACCAAGTACGGGCCGCAGCAACAGACCGACCAGTGGCGACCGGACTGTGGCAACGGCATCAAGTCGGACGGCACCCCGATCACCGGCAACGATCCGGCCGACACCAGCGCTCCGGCCGGCGCCGCCTACGTCACCGACTGGATCCACCACCTGACCGGCACGTACGGAACGGCGGCGAACGGCGGCGTGAAGTTCTACAACCTGGACAACGAGCCGGACATCTGGTTCCAGACGCACCGGGACGTGCACCCGAACGGCGCCGGGTACGACGAGATGCGCGACTCGACGGAAAGCATCGCCGCGGCGGTGAAGGCGGCAGACCCCGGTGCCGCGACCCTGGGACCGGTCGGCTGGGGCTGGAACTCGCTGACCCTGTCCGGAGCCGACCAGCAGACCTGCAACATCCAGGGCGGGTCGTGCTGGAGCAACCCGCCGGACAAGGCGGCGCACGGCGGGGTGGACTTCGGCGCCTGGTACCTCGGGCAGATGAAGGCGTACCAGCAGGCGCACGGGGTGCGGATCCTGGACTACTACGACAACCACTGGTACCCGCAGGAGACCGGGGTCGCGTTCGGCAACGACAGCGACCCGGCCACCAACGCGCTGCGGTTGCGCTCCACCCGCAACCTGTGGGATCCGTCCTATGTGGACGAAAGCTGGATCAACACCGCGACCCAGCTGATCCCGCGCATGAAGCAGCTCGTGGCGGCGAACTACCCGGGCACCAAGACCGCGATCACCGAGTACAACTGGGGCGCCCTGGACACCATGAACGGCGCCCTGGCGCAGGCCGACGTGCTGGGCATCTTCGGCCGTGAGGGGCTGGACCTGGCCACCCTGTGGTCCCCGCCGACCGCGAGCCAGCCGGGCGCGTACGCGTTCCGGATGTACCTCAACTACGACGGCAACGGCGGCGCGTTCGGCGACACCGGCGTCCAGGCGACCAGCGCCGACCAGGGGCAACTGGCCGTGTACGCGGCCGACCGGACGAGCGACGGCAACACCACCCTCATGATCATCAACAAGACCGGTAACGACCTGACCAGCCAGGTCTCGATCCGGGGCCGGTCGCTGGTCCCCACCGCGAAGGTGTACCAGTACGCCCCGGCGAACCTGACCGCCATCACCCGCCAGCCCGACCAGCGCCTCATCGCCGCACCGGTCGCGTACGGGCAGCCCCCGTTGTACCTGTACACCGGCACGTTCCCGGCGAACTCGATCACTGAGGTGGTGGTCGGCCCGGGCGGTACCGGCGGCGGATCCACCGGCTGCACGGCCACGTACCAGACGACGGGTCAGTGGCCGGGCGGCTTCCAGGGCCAGGTGACCGTGAAGAACACCGGCACCACGCCGTTCACCGGCTGGTCCGCGACCTGGACGTACGCCAACGGGCAGAAGGTCACGCAGCTGTGGAACGGCACCTGGACCCAGACCGGCGGCACGGTCAGCGTGACCAACACGGCGTGGAACGGCTCGATCCCGCCCGGCGGCAGCCAGTCGGTCGGCTTCCTGGGCACCGGCAGCTCCGGTGCGGCACAGGCGGTCGGCTGCACCGGCCACAGTTGACCCCGCGGCCCGCGTGAGTCAGGGCGCCCGTGAGGCACAACGCTCGTGAGGCACAACGCTCGTGAGGCACAGCGCTCGTGAGTCAGGGCGCCCGTGAGATGCGCTAGCCTCGGCTGTCGTGGAGATCGCGACCGCTGTAGCCGAGGACCTGGCGCCCACGGGCGCCCTGCGCGCGTCCATCAACCTGGGCAACCCGGTGCTTGCCCAGGGCACGCCGGACGCGCCGAGCGGTGTCACGGTCGACCTCGCTCGTCAGATCGGCGCGCGGCTGGGCGTACCGGTGGAGTTCCTGTGCTTCGACGCGGCGCGCAAGTCGTACGAGGCCATGGCGACCGGTCGGGCCGACATCTGCTTCCTGGCCATCGAGCCGGCCCGGGAGGCCGAGGTCGCGTTCACCGCGCCGTACGTGGTGATCGAGGGAGTGTTCGCGGTACCCGAGGACTCGGACCTCACCGGCGTCGCCGACGTCGACCGCCCCGGGGTACGGATCGGCGTGAAGCGCGGATCCGCGTACGACCTGTTCCTCTCCCGTACCCTCGCGCACGCCACGGTGGTGCGCGGCGACGAGGGCGTGGACGTGTTTCGCGCCGAGGGGCTGGAGGCCGCGGCGGGAATCCGGCAGCCGATGACCGCGTTCGTCGCGGCGCACCCCGGGGTCCGCCTGATCCCGGAGCGGTTCATGCAGATCCAGCAGGCGGTGGGTACGACCAGGAGCCGCCGGCCGGAGACCGTCGCGTTCCTCGCGGACCTCATCGAGGAGTTGAAGGCCGGCGGGTTCGTCGCCGAGTCGCTCCGGCGCTCGAACCAGCCGGACGCGACGGTCGCCCCGCCCCGTCGGTAGCCCCGCCCCGTCGGTCGCCCGCCCGGCCGTTAGCCCCGGGCGGCAGGGCGGACAACCTCCGGCGGCCGGAGCCACCGGAGGACAGGGCAGACCGGAACGCGTCCTAGGCGGCCGGTGCGGCCGGGATGTGACCGTCGTGGGGGAGGGTGGGTACGTCGACCTGAACGGTGTCCGGGTACTTGAGGCCCGCGCCGGTGTTGAGCACCAGTACCCGGTCGCGCTCGGCGAGCCAGCCGGACTCCCGCAACTGCCGCACCGCGGCCAGGCACGCGGCGCCCTCCGGGCAGATGAACGTGCCCTCCTGCGCCGCGAGAGTATGCTGCTCGGCCAGCAGGGCCGGGTCGCTGACCGCGACCGCGGTGCCGCCGGTGGCCCGTACCGCGTCCAGGACCAGGAAGTCGCCCAGAGCCTTCGGTACCGTGATGCCGAACGCCACCGTGCTCGCGTTCTGGACCGGCTCGCTGGTCTTCGCGCCGGACTTGAACGCCCGCACGATCGGGTCGCAGCCCTCGGCCTGCACCGCGACGAGCCGGGGGAGTTGGTCCGGGATCCAGCCGAGCGTACGCATCTCCAGCAACGCCTTGTAGATGCCGATCAGGCCGACCCCGCCGCCGGCCGGATAGCAGATGACGTCGGGCATCCGCCAGCCCAGCTGTTCGGCGATCTCGTACCCCATGGTCTTCTTGCCTTCGATGCGGTACGGCTCCTTGAGGGTGGACACGTCCTGGTACCCTCCGCGCGCCGCGACCGCCTCGCCGATCAGCCGGCCGGCGTCTCCGATGAGTCCGTCGACCAGGTACAGCTCGGCCCCGGCCACCACGCACTCCACCCGGGTGATGAGCGGGGCGTCCAGCGGCATCGCGATCAGGCTGGCCAGTCCGGCGCGGGCGGCGTAGGAGGCCCAGGCCGAACCGGCGTTGCCGTTGGTGGGCATGGCGATGCCGCGTACCCCCAGCTCGGCCGCGCGGGACACGCCCACGGCCGCGCCCCGGGCCTTGAACGTGCCGGTCGGGATGACTCCCTCGTCCTTCATCAGGAGACCGGGCACCCCGATCTTCGCGCCGTACGTGGACAGGGGGATCAGCGGAGTCATCCCCTCACCCATGGTGATCACGTTCGCTTCGTCGCGGACCGGCAACACCTCGTGGTAGCGCCACAGCGTCGGCGGCCGGGACGCGATCTCGGCCGGGCTGACCGTGGCGGCCACCCCGTCGAGGTCGTACCGGGCCAGTAGGGGAGCGTTGTCGGCGCTGAGCCCCTGCACGGTGTCGGCGTCATAGGTCGTGCCAGTACGCGAGCATTCCAGGTGACTCAGGAACGAGTAGGCCACATGCCCTCCCAGGACCGGTTTCCCGCGGTGACGGCACCGTGATCGCATGGCGGCGACCCCAAGCCGTCAGGTGCAGTCTGCCTTGCGGCCAGATCGCTCTGGCAGGCGGCCCGGCATCCGTGGCGGTGTGGCGCGGCTGTGGCGGCCGTCACCGCGTTCACCCCATTGCCATGTGTCCATCGCCCGATGTTTGCGGACGGCGGCCTAGCCTGGCGGCAATCGAGAGGAGGCCCCATGTCCCTGCTCGTCGTGCTGGTCATCATCACAGCGCTGGCGTTCGACTTCACCAACGGCTTTCACGACACCGCGAACGCGATGGCGACTTCCATCGCCACCGGCGCGCTGCGACCAAAGGTGGCGGTCGGCCTGTCCGCGGTACTCAACATCGTCGGAGCGTTCCTGTCGGTACAGGTGGCCAAGACGATTTCCGGCGGCATCGTCGACGACGCGAAGATCACTCCGGCGATCGTGTTCGGCGGGCTCATCGGCGCGATCCTGTGGAACCTGATGACCTGGCTCGCCGGTCTGCCGTCCAGTTCGTCGCACGCGCTGTTCGGCGGGCTCATCGGAGCGACCTGGATCGCCGCCGGCCACGGCGCGGTGCACTTCGACAAGGTGATGGAGAAGGTCATCATCCCGGCGCTGGCCTCACCGCTGATCGCCGGTTTCGTCGCGCTGATCGCGACGTTCGCCGTCTACACGCTGACCCGCCGGGCGCGCAAGGACACGGTGACCCGCGGGTTCCGCTCCGGCCAGGCGATCTCGGCGTCGATGGTGTCGCTCGCGCACGGTACGAATGACGCTCAGAAGACGATGGGCGTCATCACGCTGACCCTGATCGCGGCGAAGGAACTGCCGTCCGGGTCGGGGCCGCCGTTCTGGGTCATCGTGACCGCCGGGCTGGCCATCGCGGCCGGCACCTACCTCGGCGGCTGGCGCATCATCCGCACCGTCGGCCACCGCATCACACAGGTCGAGTCGCCGCAGGGCTTCGCGGCGGAGACGGCCGCGGCGGCGGTCATCCTCGCGTCGTCCCACCAGGGCTACGCGCTGTCCACCACCCATGTGTGCTCCGGCTCGGTCATCGGGTCCGGTGTGGGCAAGCGGCTGGCCGAGGTGCGCTGGGGCGTCGCCGGGCAGATGGTCATCGCCTGGGTACTCACGCTGCCCGCGGCGGCGGTGGTCGGCGCGCTGGCCGGCCGGCTCGCCTCGGCGGGCACCTGGGGCATCGTGCTGGTCGCGGCGCTCGGCGTCGCCGCGGCCGCCGCGATCTACCTCCGGTCCCGGCCCAACGCGATCCACGCCGGGAACATCAACGAGGTCGACTCCTCAGGAGCGACCCAGACGCGCCCCACGCCCACCCCGGCCGGTACTCCGGCCTGATCGGCGACCGGTCTGGGTCGGGGCGCGGTGCGTACGTCGGCCTGACCAGCGACTGGTCTGGGTCGCGGCGCGGCGCCAGACGCGCCGAGCCAGAGCGGTCGAATCGAAAGGAGCGGCTATGAACATCGCGTGGCACTCATTGGGTCTGGTGCTCCTCGTCGGCCTGCTGGCCGGCGCCGGTACCGTCATCGTCTTCACCGGCGGCGTGCTCGGGCTGTCTCTCGCCGGCTCGGCCCGCGAGCGGGGTCAGGCGACGTCGCTCGGGTTCGGGATCGCCGTGCTGTGCTTCCTGCTGTGCGCGGCGGGTGCGATCTACGGGATCTACCTGATCGTCCCGCAGTTCCACTAACGGTATTCGGCGAGCCGGGGTCGGATTCCCACCAGTACCAGGAGCATGACCGCGCCCATCAGGACCGCCGGGATCACCGTCCACCCCGACAGCGCGCCGCGTGCACCGGTGATGGCGTCCTCGAAGCTGGCCTCGCGACTGGCGGTGACCTGGCTGACCGCGGTGTCGTAGTAGAAGAAGTCGAACGCGGCGTCGCCCCGGGCGATGCCGGTGAGCCGGTCCACCGCGGTGCTGAGCTTGCCCCCGTCGGCCAGGGCCACGATCTGGTTGTGGTCACGCTGGTATGCGTTCCACCGGTCCAGCGCGTCCGGCCCGGTGCCGGTCGGCGCCGTCCCGAGGTCGTTCAGCCCGGCCGTGAGGTCGTCGCCGCCCCGGCCGCAGGCCCCGCCGTCGATCACGCACCGGGACTTGGTCGCCACGTCCTGCTGGACGTCGCCGGGGTCGGCGGAGATGAGGTACCGGCTGGTGTCCCCGGCCGCGTCGTAGCTGACCGCCTGCGCCGCGGTCAGCGCGAGGAACGGCGCGAAACTGGTGCGCTGCGCGCTGTCCAACCGGTGAGTCTCGCTCACGAAGACCACGCCGGCCGAGACGACCAAGCCGGCGGTGGCCAGCGTCGCCAGGGCCAGCGCCGGATTGACCAGACGGCGGAAGCTCCGGGTCAGCCGCCACTGGAGTGCCACGAGCAGGACCACCCCGGCCGTGCCGAACAGCACGGCGAGCCCGACCCCCCACCACGCGATCGTGCGCTGCCGCGCGTAGCTGCGCTCCAGCGTGGCCTGATTGGCCGCGCGCAGCGCCTTCGCTGTGGGCAGCAGGTCGGCGTGCAACAGGGTGTTGGCCCGGGCGTAGTACCCGAGGGTGTCGGCCGGCGGCCGGCCCGGCGCCTGGTCGGTCGCCTGGTCCTGGACGGCGAGCGCCTGCCAGGCCAGCTGGCGGTACAGGGCGAGCTGGGTGGCGAGCGTGCCCAACTGGGCACGGGTGGCCTCGGTGACGGCCGCGTTCTGCGCCCGGGACAGGTCGGCGTCCACCTCGGCACTGCGTCGCTGGTACGTGAGCAGCGCGTCGAGCCGGCTGGCCGACAGTTCGTCCGAGTTGCCGATCATGATGAGGCGGGCCACCTGGGAGTCCAGGTCGCTGAGCGCGAGGTAGAGGTCGGACGCGGTGGCGGCCTGCGGGGCGGCCTGCTCGCCGATGACCCTGACCTGCTGGCGCGTCTGGACCATGCCGGCGGTGGTCACCGCGAGCAACGCCGCCGCGAGGAGAATCGCCGACCCGGCGAGCAGGCGCAGCCTCACCGGTGTCGCCATGGGTTTCTTGGTTCCGTCGCGGCCGTTGCGGGTCGCGGATTGCGTCGTCGTCACGAGCAGTCGCCGATCGCGGATCGCGTCGTCATCACGAGCACGATCGACACAGTATTCAGTCGGGTCAAGGCGCCCGGCACCGCGTCCGGCCGGACCCCGGTGACCTCGCGGTCCTGCCGGCGGAAGGTGGTCGTTACGTCGCGGTCCTGCCGTGGCCGGCGTCCCGGTCGTCGTTCAGGGCGGTCACGAGATCCTCGCGGGCCCGGGCGACCCGGGACCGGATCGTGCCGATCGGGCAGTCGCACACCTCGGCCGCGTCCGCGTAACTGAGCCCCAGCACCTGGGTCGCGACGAACGCCTCGCGCCGGTCCCGGTCGAGACCGGCCAGCAGGTGCTGGAGCACTACGGCGTCCTCGAAGCCGCCGGCCACCCGGGCGGTGGCGGTCTCGGCGTCGGACTCCCGGTCGTCGAGCCGCGTGGTGCGGGGCCTGCGTGAGGCGGTACGGACGTGGTCGGCCGCGACCCGGCGGGCGATCGACAGCAGCCAGGTGCGGGCCGAGGACCGGGCGGCGAACCCGCGCAGCCCGGACATCGCCCGCAGGTAGGTCTCCTGGGCCAGGTCCTCGACGTCCCGGACGTCGGCGAGGTGGCCGAGGAACCGGTGCACGTGCCGCTGGGTCAGCTCGACGAAGGTGGTCGCGGCCGCGCGGTCGCCGTCCCTCGCGGCCAGCGCGGCGTTCGTGATCGTTTCGTCGTCGTACCCGGACCCGACCATGACGCAACCGTAGCCTGCCTACTTAGTCGGATTTTCCCGGGGCACCCGGGAACCAACGGGCCGCGCCCGGCGACCTGTCGACTATGGGATGCGGTCAGTGGCGCGAGGCGCTGTCGGCGCGCCTGGACGGTGAGGAGGACGCCGACCAGGCCCCGCTGGTGGACGCCCATCTCGCCGGATGCGCCGAGTGCCGGCAGTGGTTCGAGGACGCGGCGGCGGTCACCCGGCTCGCCCGGCTGGGGCCCGTGGCCTCCGTTCCGGGCGTACCGGACAGTGTGCTCGACGCGGTACCCCGGGGCCGCCGTACCCACTGGGCCGCCGCGCTGCGGGTGGCGCTCGGCGCGATCGGCGCCGGGCAGGTGCTGCTCGGCGTGGCGCAGATGGCCGGGCCGGGGATGGTCGGGGCGACGATGGCCGGCGCGATGGCCGACGGTCGGATGGAGGGCGCCAGCCTCGACCATCTGGCGCACGAGTCCGCGGCGTGGAACCTGGCCGTCGGCGCGGGGTTCCTGTTCATCGCGTGGCGGCGCAGCCGCCCGGCCGGTGTGGTGCCGACGCTGACCGCGTTCGTGGGCGTGCTGACCGCGATGAGCCTCGGTGACCTGATCGACGGCACGGTGGCGGCGAGCCGGCTGGCCAGCCACGTGCTGCTCCTGGTCGGGTACGCGATCGTGGTGGCGATGTGCCGGCCCTCGCTCAACCAGGACCCACCGGTGGGCGCCGGCCGGCGGCGCGACCGGTCGCGGTGGCGGCAGGACCCGCCCAGGGAGAACGTGGTCGAGCTGCGCCCGGGCGGCGGCGCGCCCGGCGCCCGCGAGGCGCGGGCCCGCGACCGCGGCGTGGCCTGACCGCCGGCGGCCCGCTCAACAACGGCGATTCGCTCAGCGCCGGCGGCCGGTTCAGCGACCGCGACCCGTTCAGCGGCCGCCGCGCCGGGCGTCGGCCTCCGCGGCCCGCTGCAGGAACGCGTTGTACCGGGCCAGCTCGTCCTCCTCGCCGGTGGCCTGGGCACGGTCCGCTGCCCGGTCGAGCCGGGCCTGTTCGCGCTCGTCCGACCGGATCCAGCGCAGCACCAGGATGCCGAACACGACCGCGGCCGGGATCTCGCCGAACGCCCAGGCGATGCTCGCGCCGAGGCGCTGATCGGAGAGCAGGCTCGGCGCCCAGCTCGGGTGGACCGACGTGTACCAGTCCGCCGAGATGACCGTGTTCGACTGGAGCAGGATGACGCCGAAGAACGCGTGGAAGACCATCGCGGCGAAGTGGACCAGAACGAGCACCGGCTGCGGGAACTGCCGGCGCCCGGGGTCGATGCCGATGAGTACCCAGAACAGCAGGTACCCGGCGATCACGAAGTGCGTGAGCATCGCCAGGTGGCCGAGGTGGTACCGCATCAGCGTGCCGAGCAGGCCGCTGAAGTACAGCCCGTACAGGCTGGCGACGTAGAGGGCCAGGGCCACCAGCGGGTGGGTGAACACCTTCATGACCCGGCTGTGCAGGATGATCAGCAGCCAGTCCCGGGCGCCTCGCACGTCCGGGTCGACCGGCCGGCGCAGGGTACGCAGCGCCAGCGTGAGCGGGGCACCGCCGACGAGCAGGATCGGTACCGGCATCGACAGCACCATGTGCTGGGCCATGTGCACGCTGAACAGCACGTACGCGTACCGGGCCACGCCCAGGTCGGTCACCGCGGCCAGCAGGACCATGCCGGCGATCCAGCTGGCGGTGCGCGCCACCGGCCAGCGATGCCCGGCCCGGCGCAGCCGCCACACCCCGACCAGATAGGCCAGCGTGCCGGCGACGGTGACGGCCAGGAAGAACATGTCCGGCAGCACGTCGCTGATCATCGCGGTCAGGGTCGGCTTCGGCGGCATGCCGAAGCCGAGGATGTCCACCACGGGATTCGTGTCGACCGGGTTGGTCCCCACCGGGGTGGGGCTGCGGGACAGGGCCACCGCGAGGCCGAACGTCGCCCCGAAGACGACCAGCTCGCCGGCGGCCAGGCGCCAGAACGCCCGACGGTTGCCGGCCCGCAGAGCCGGCAGCGTACCGGACCGGTGTGCCGCCCCGATGCCGCCGAGCAGTACCAGCGCGGCCAGCTTGCCGATCACCAGTACCCCGTAGCTGGAGCGCCACAGCTGGTCGAAAGAACCCAGCCGGACCCAGGCGTTGGCCACCCCGCTGATCGCGACCGTGACCCAGCAGAACAGGGCCAGCCGGCTGTACCGGGCGGCCGCGGCGGCTAGCAGCCTGCTGCGCCGCATCAACAGCAGCGCGGCCAGCCCGCCGACCCACAACGCGGCGGCGCCGACGTGCAGGGCGAGGCTGGTCACCGCGATCTGGTGGTTGCCGGCGCCGGCGGCGTGGCCGGTGAACGCGGGCGGCAGTACGGCGACGACCGCGAGGACGGCGCAGCAGGCGGCGTTGGTCCGGGACAATCCGACCCGGGTCAGGATCGCCAGCACCAGCGCCATACCGGCCTGTACCAGCAGAGCCTGGCCCTGGGACACGGACACGGCGAAGCTGTAGACGCTGCGCGGACCGAGCTGGGACAGCGGCTGGCCGAGCAGGTCGGAGACGCTCAGGACGAGCAGCGCCAGGCTGGCGACCGTCCAGGCCAGCGCGAAGCCGGTCGCGAGGCGCAGCATCCGGAACCCCTGCGCGCCGACGGTCCGCTCCTTGCCGGGCAGCAGGAACGCGGCGGCGACGCACAGGCCGACGGTGAGAGTGCCGAGCGCCTCGATGAGGAGGGTGACCACCGGCAGCGCCCAGTCGACGAACCGCCCGGGGTCGGGCAGCCCGGTGATGGTGGTGGCGTTGAGCCCGTGGCCGCCTTCGAGCGCGAGTACCAGGACGGCGAGGGCCGCGATGCCGACCACCACCGGCAGCCACCAGCGCGGACCGGCGCCCGCCGGACCGGTGCCCGCCAATGGGGTGCCGGCCGGGCCGCCCGTCTCCGGGCCAGCCGTCTCCGGCACAGCTCCCGCTGGGGCCGGGCTCACCGGCGCCGCCGCACTGTCCGCAGCGGTCCGACCGCGATCCACGCTCATCGGCCGCTCACCGCCCGCCGCCGGGTCAGGGCCACCGCGAGTACCGCGATCACGACGACCACCGCGGCCGCGCCGCCCCACAGCCACAGGCGGTTGGAGCCGGTGCCCGGTGCCGCGGCGGCCGGGCCGGTGGGCGGGCCGGCGACCGGTTCCTGGCCGGCCGGCAGGGCGACGGTGAAGTGGAACTGCCCCTCGACCGGGTGCCCGTCCGCGGAGATCGCCCGCCAGGCCACCGTGTAGGCGCCGGAGTGCAGTGGGTACACCTTCTGGTGCACGTCGTTGTCGATCACCTGCACATGACCCTCGCTGTAGGAGACCTTGCCCGGGCCGGTGACCCGTACGGTCGTGAACTGCCCCCGAACCATCTCGTTGAACGTCAGGGTAACCGTTGACATCGCAGCGGTGACCGTGGATCCGTCCGCCGGGTCGGTGCGCTCCAGCCGGGAGTGCGCCCAGGCGGGGGAGGCCACCGCGAGCGTCGCCACGAGAGTCACGGCGGCGGACGCGGCGAGCCTGGCCGGCCAAAGGGCGGGCCGGGCACGGCGTACCGGTGGTTCGGGCTTGATCGTCACGTCTGGTTAGTCGGTACCGCCGCGCCGGAAGTTCCCGCGACCGGCCGTGGCACGGACGGTCGGCTCAGTCACCGGTCGACGTGCTCGCCGTGGCCATGGCGACCACCGCGAACAGGAGCACGGTGATCACGTGGACCGCCGTGCACCAGAGGCAGACGGCGTCCAGGGTGAACAGCTCGGTATACACCAGGTAGAACACGAACCCGATGCCGATCACCGTGAAGGCGAGGCGCCCCCAGCGCAGCTCCGGTCGGCGTGAGCGCCAGGCGGCCGGCACGCACAGCGGCAGCATGACGACGAAGAAGATCAGGCCGAGCAGCGCCACCGGGATGCCCACGATGCTCGACTCGGCGCTCGTGGTGACCTTCTGACAGTTGATCACCCCTGTCTCCGGGCAGGCCAGCGTGGTCGAGGACGTGAAGTGCTCGATGGTCAGGTAGACGGACACCGCCAACCCCAGCACGGTGAGCACCAGGGTCGTGAACGCCGGCCAGCGCGGCGGTGCGGCCGGCTCTGGTACGGCCGGCCGCCCGGTGGACTTAGTCGTTGACATGGAGCTTGCTCTGGTACGCGGTCACCGCGGAGCTGGTACACACGTTGCCCGGTTGTCCCTTCGTCAGCTGGCAGATCACGGCGGTGAACGCGTTCGCCGTGCCGTTGACCGCCTGCGCGATCGGGTCCGACGGGTTGGACAGCGCCGCGGCGATCTGGGCGGCGGTCTTGCCGGCCAGCAACTGCGGGCTGTACGACGCGCCGGAGACCAGCGCCTTGTTGCCGAAGTCGATGAACGGGATCGACCCGGCCGCCTCGGACGGGACGAACGGCGCCGCGTTGTACTTGTTCAGCAGCGCCTGCTGCGCCGACGTGGGCGTGTCCAGCGGCGCGTACCCGTTGCCCTTCTGCTGGTTGGTCTCCGTCTCGACGCCCTGGAAGGCGATGAACTGGCTGCTGTAGCTGGAGCCGTGGAAGGTCAGCGTCGCGGTGTTCGGGAAGACGTCGGTCGACGACGAGTGGGTCTCGCCCAGGTTCGTGAACGTGCCGAAGCGGCTGAGCGCCTGGACCATGGCCCAGCGCTCGGCGGCGCAGTATGGGCAGTACTCGGCGCCGACGTACACGATCAACGGCTTGCCGCCGTCGCTGAGCAGCGGCTGGCCGGTCGTCATGCTGGGCAGGGTGGTGACCTTGCCGATGCCGACCTGCTCCAGGGCACTGGCCGGAACCGTGGTCAGCGGGCCCACCACGTCGGAGGACGCGACCTCGGACGCGGGCGCGGGAGCGTGATGCTTGCCACCCGTCAGCTTCACGCCGACGAGGATCCCCAGCACCACGATGACCACGAGCACCGCGGAACCGGCGATCGTGAACCGTTGCCGGCGGGCGCGCTCCGCTTTGCGCTGGGCCTCCAACGCCTCCCGTGCTCGCTGCTGCGCCTGCCGACTACTCTTCGACACCCGATCCGCCCTCCTTGGACATGCACCGCCACGCCGTTCGCGACCCGGTTCCGGGGTCGGGTGTCGCTTCCAGCTTCCGACCCACACGGTAGCGCTCACCCGTCAAAATTCGTGCCTGTGCTCGCCTCGCCACAGATCGGCCCGGCTCCGCTCAGGCGGTTTCGTCGTGCCTGTGCTCGCCTCCGCCACACCCCGGCTCCGGCTGCGCTCAGGCGGTTTGGTCGTGCCTGTGCTCGCCTCCGCCACACCCCGGCTCCGGCTGCGCTCAGGCGGTTCTACGAGTCTTCACGTACGCCAGCCCTCCCAGGATCAACCCGACCAGGCCGAATACGGCCCCGATGATCCCGGTCACAAGTGCCGCGGTCGACGAGGTACCACCGGCCGGGTCGGCCTGAGCGGTCACCGGCGGCTGGGCGGTCACTCCGGCGGCGGAGTCGCTGGAGGCCGTCGTCAGGGTCAGGACCGGGGCCGGGTTCTCCGGCTCCGCCTGGCCAGGCGTCGGGACCTCGATCCACCGGACGATATTGCCGTCCGAGTAGGTCTGGAGCACCTTGAAGGCGATCGAACCGGTCTTCGGTAGCGGGCCGAGCGAGACCGGGAACTCCTGGAACTGGCCGGGCTTGATCGCGGTGTCGGCCGAGGTCGCGGTCCAGGTGATCTCGGTCACCGCCTCGGTCACCTCGCCGTCGTCGGTGGTGATCGGCTTGGGCAGCTTCTTCTTGATCAAGGTGCCGGTCCAGCCCGGGACCGGCTCGATCGACACCGAGGCGATGGGCTGGTCGGTGGGCAGGTTGACGTCGAGCTTCGTGGTCGAGGCGGTGTCGCTCTCGGTGGGTACCCGGAAGGCGATCCGGGTGTACCCGCCCTGGCTGGCCTGTTTCGGGTCGATGGTGACGTGGGCCTGGGCGGCCCCGGCGCTGACCAGTACGCCGATCAATGAGGCGGCGCCGATCAGCAGCCCACCGCGCAGTGTCCGGTTCATCGTTGTCCTTTCGTGATCATTCCCCCGGGGTCCGTCCCGAGGGCTGGTACCGGGTGGCCACCAGGGATCGGTGGGCCGGGCGGCGGCACCCGTTCGCGCGCCAGCTACGCGGCGGAGTCGGCCACACCGTGCGTCCCGTCGGAGACGCAGCCCGTCAGAGATAGTCGCCCGAGGCGTCGGGAAAGTTCCCGGTGTCGGTCATCGCGCGGAATCGACCGGCGTGGACGTCGCGCCGCCCGCCGGTCGGTCGCCTGCCGGTCGATCGCCCGCCGGTCGGCGCCTGCCGGTCGGCGCCTGCCGGTCGGTCGGTCGCCGGGTCGGTCGTCCGCGGGGTGGGTCGCTGGCCGGTCGGGCCGGCGACCGGTAGGCAGAATGGCTGCCGTGGCGCGGAGCGGGACGGGAAAGGGCCGGGAGGCGGCGGCTTCCGGTGGCGGGGTCGTGATCCCGGTACGGGTGCGCCCGGGTGCCGCGAACATCCGGGTCGGCGGGGGTCACCCGGGCCGGTACGGGCGGGCGCTGGTGGTCGCGGTCAATGCCCCGGCCGTGGACGGTCGGGCGACCGAGGTGGCGCTGCGCGCGGTCGCGGAGGCACTGGGCCTGCGGCCGGCCGACGTGACGCTGCGGGCCGGCCGCACCAGCCGGGACAAGCTGTTCGAGGTCGCCGACGCGCCCGCCGACCTCACCGACCGGATCAGCGCGCTGCTCGACGCGTGACGCTCCCGCCGGCCCGGGAGCCTCGCGCCGGCCTGCGTCGCGCCGGCTCGGGTCGCGCCGGCTCGGGTCGCGCCGGCTCGGGTCGCGCCGGCTCGGGTCGCGCCGGCTCGGGTCGCGCCGGCTTCCGTCACGCCGGCTCGGGTCGCGCCGGCTTGAGGCGGGGCGTGACGGGTCAGCCCGGGAGGCTCAGCGGGGCACCAGGCGCACGACCGCGACCCCGCGGGCCAGCGCCCGCCGCAGGTCCGCGCGGTCCGGTGTGCCGTCGGGTCCGATGCCGATCCGGGCGAACCGGCCGTGCACCGGGTTGCCGAGCAGGATGTGCCGGTACAGGTCGGCGGCCCGCTCCTCGTCCGTGATCACCTCGGCGTCGGCCAGCCTGTTGCGCCCGCGCAGCCGCACGCTCACCGGTTCGCCCGGCCGCACGTTGCGCCGCCACGCGCCGCCGGCCCCGATGAGCAGAGTGCCGTCGTGCTCGACGTAACCCACCGGTAGCCGGTAGATCCGACCGGTCCGGCGCCCGGTGACGGTGACGATGAGCAGGCGTCGGCTCAGCACTCGGTGCAGCGGCGAGCGGAGCAGGACGCGGACGACGCTGTTGCCGAACCGTTGAAGGCGGGACTGAGGGGTCCGGGATCGTGCCTCGGACGCGCTCGGGGCGGATGCGGTAGTCATGCGGATCTCCAGATTGTGGTTAGTGAGTACTCACCCACCAGTGTGACGACCACCGCTGTGCCCGTCAACGCGAGCCGGACTCGGGCTTTTCACTCTGGCGGCTGACCACTGGCACTCTCCCGGCTGACGGCGGGACGGACCGACCCCCGGCGGACGCGCCGCCCGCCAGGCTGGAGGCCGGACAACTGGGGAGTTGATGGATGCCTAGCGTCAGGGCAAAACTGCACGGCGGCCCGCTGAACGGCCGCGTCGTCTCGATCGATGTGGAGGACCCGCAGGACCCACCGATCCTGTACGAACTCGGCTACACGGTGGAGAGCCTGCGCGAGCAGGTGGAGTTCCGGGTGTACCGCCGGGCAGCCCGCAACCCGTACGCCGGACGGGTGTGGGACTACGAGGCGACGGGGGAGGTCAGGCGGTTCGGCCCGCGGGAGCGGGCGAGAGACGCCACGCACTGAGCAGCCGGGGCGCTGTGCTGACCTGAGCCCCCCCGGCCGGCTCGCATGATCGCTGGTCGGCCCCGAGGACCGGGCGTCCACCGGCAGCACCTACGCTGCGGTTCCGATGAGCGCGAACACCCCGACGCACCCGAGCCTCGACCAGCCGGTCACCCCGTTCGCGGCGCTGGACTCCGACAAGGTCGAGGCGAACATCGCCCGCCTGCGCGGGCACCTGGCCGGGCTGAACGCCACGCTGCGCCCGCACGTCAAGACGGCCAAGTCCGTCGAGGTGGCCCGGCTGTTGTTCGACGGCCACGCCGGTCCGATCACCGTGTCGACGCTCGCCGAGGCCGAGGCGTTCGCCGGTGCCGGCTTCACCGACATCGTGTACGCCGTCGGCATCACGCCGGACAAGCTCGACCGGGTCGTGGCGCTGCACCGGCGCGGGGTGGACGTCGCCGTCCTGCTCGACAGCCTGGCGCAGGCCGAGTTCGTCGCGGAGGCGGCGCGTACCAGCGGGATCCGTCTTCCGGCACTGATCGAGGTCGACTGCGACGGCCACCGGGGCGGTGTCCCGCCCGGCGACCCGGTCGCGGTACGGATCGCCCGCGCCCTCGCCGGCGGCGGCGCGGAGGCCCGAGGAGTCCTCACCCACGCCGGCGAGTCCTACTTCGCCGACGGTCCCGGCGCGCTGGCCGCCGCCGCCGAGAACGAGCGCCGGTGCGCGCTGCGGGTGGCCCGAACACTGCGGGCCGACGGTCACGACGCGCCCGTGGTCAGCGTCGGATCGACGCCGACCGCGCACTTCGCGGCCGACCTGACCGGCGTGACCGAGGTACGCGCCGGCAACTTCGTGTTCTTCGATCTGGTGATGGCCGGCATCGGGGTGTGCCGGATCGGGGATCTCGCGCTGAGCGTGGTGACCACGGTGATCGGGCACCGGCCGGACAAGGGGTGGATCCTGACCGACGGGGGCTGGATGGCCATGTCCCGCGACCGGGGCACCGCCCGCCAGCGCGTCGACCAGGGGTACGGGCTGGTCGCGGACCTCGCCGGTGTCCCGTTCGACGACCTGCTGATGACCGACGCCAGCCAGGAGCACGGCATCCTCGCCATCCGACCGGGAAGCCGGGCCGCGCTGCCCGACCTTCCCATCGGTACCCGGGTGCGGATCCTGCCCAACCACGCCTGCGCGACCGCCGCACAGCACGAGCGGTACCACGTCGTCGGGTCCGGCTCGCCGGTGGTGCGGGCGGTCTGGCAGCGGGTACGGGGCTGGTGACCGGCCGCCTGGGTTAGGCCGTGTCTCGAAGTACCTGGCCGGCCTGCGGCGGGTCCAGACGACGACCGGCGGCGTTGGCGTCTCGCCCGGATACAACACCGGTATCCGGACGAAACGCCGCCTTGCCGGACCGCCACCTGGACCTCGCCTCGGCTCGACCGAGCACTTCGAGACACGGCCCAGGTCAGGGCGCGGAGTCCACCTTCGCGGGCAGGCTGTCCATGAACGAGCTGACCGAGAACACCGCGTTGCCGGCGCCGGGAGGACCGTACCCGGGCGGGCTGGACAGGCCGTGCGCCTCCATCGTCGCCCGGTACACCTCCAGCAGCCGGATGTGGTACTCCAGCGGCGCGCCCTGCGGGTTGGTGCTCCCGAGCGGGGTGGTCGGCTCCGGGCACCAGGTGGTGAACCGCGGGGTGATGCCCCGGGACATGAAGTACTCCAGGCCCTCGGCGGTGGACGCGATCGCCTCGTCGACCGTCGTGAACCCGAACGGCTTGGCCATCTCGACGCCCGCCACGAAGTTCGGGATCACGTTGCGCGGACCGAAGACCTCGGCGGAGTCCAGGATCCGCCGGTGCCACTCGGAGCGCCCCACGTACCGCTCCTTGCCCGGGCAGAACAGCTCGAACAGGCGCTTGTCCCAGACCTCGAAGTTCGGGTGGTAGATCTTGATCCCGTAGTCGTGGAACCGCTGCACGTCGGCCTTGGGCAGCGCCTGGGCGACGACCTTCCCGATCCACCGGTTCGGGAAGCGCTGCTCGATGGCCTCCGCGTACCGGCCGTAGAAGTCGGCCTCAGCCAGCCCGTCGACCTTCGAGGTCACGCTGCCGCCGGTCAGCGTGTACGCCTTGGAGATCCCGGACGTGTCGTACCGGTCGATGATCTCCATCGCCTCCAGCACCTCGTCGACCGGCTTGACCCCGGTGTACGGCCGGCCGGCCGCCTTGTGCTGGCGCCAGTTGTGGTTGATGTCGCAGTACTGGCACTCCTCTTTGGCGCCGAAGTACTGGCAGACCCGGAACACGGTCAGGTAGATCAGGTAGCCCCACTGGATCGTCGGCGCGATCTCCATGACCGACTTCCCGCCGGAGAGCTTGTGCCGGTAGTACTCCGGCATCGGCGGCAACCCGACGTCGGCGATCGGCCGGCCGTCCAGGAACAGCCGCAGCGCGCCGTCGGAGTCCGCCTTCACGTGGTACGGCGAGTCCGGGTTGACCCGCACCGAGACCACGGTGCGGCGCAGCTCGTACGGGCCGCCGGTGAGCACGATCTCCTCCGGCGGCCGGCGCAGGGCGGCGGTGCCCAACTCCGGCAGCGTCCGGTGGTCGAACGAGAAGATGAAGTACGACTTGGGCTTGACCTCGCCGTCCTCGTTGTCCGACAGCGCCGAGTCGTCGAACGCCAGCCCTCCGCGCAGCAGGTCCTCCTTGATGACCGCCTCCCGCGGGACGTGCGGGAAGCGCTGCATGAGGTCCTCGACAAGGGTGGTGCGGTTCTGCATGCCTGATCCTCGATCCCGAACTGGCCGGACGACACTCGAACGAGCGAACGACAATCGTCAAGCGTGCGCTCTGTCCCGCAGCGGGTGCCCGGCGGGGTACCCCGCAGCGGTCTGCGTCACGTTCGTCCCGGGATGTCGCCTACCGGCAGCCGGGCGGCCGACGGCCGGGCGGGCGGAGCCGCAGCCGCCCGTCGAGCGCCGCCCGTCGAGCGCCGCGCACTCGGAGGTTGGGCGCTTGTGGGCGTCGTCACCTCGAAATCACGACGGGTCATGGACCTGCCCTGGTACTGTACGAAACGGTTTCGTTTCGCGGGGGCGAGGGGGTTGATTATGGGAACGCAGGGGACGGCGGGTACTCAGGCGGCCGCCGCGGCCATCTCGCCCGACGCCGCCGGGGACGCCCAGCGGTCCCGGCCGTCGCGGCTGGGTGGCGAGCGCGAGCGGGCCATCCTGCAAGCGACCTACGACCTGCTCGCCGAGGTCGGCTACGAGTGTGTCCGGATGGACGAGGTGGCGGCTCGGGCCCGGGCCAGCAAGGCCACGCTGTACCGGCACTGGCCGCGCAAGGCGCAGCTGGTGGTCGACGCGATCCGGATGTGCAAGGGCAGCGGCGCGGCTGCCCCGGACACCGGCAGCCTGCGCGGAGACCTGATCGCCTGGTTCTCCGAGATGGCTGACGCGGTCACCGGCGAGGAGGGGCCGCTGCTCGCCGGCGTCGTCATGGCGATGCACAACGACCCGGAATTGGCCGCCGAGATGCGGGCGTTGCATTCCTCCAAGAGTCCCATCGCCCAGGTCATGTGCGACCGCGCGGAGGCGCGCGGGGAGCTGAGGCCCGGATACAACGTCGATCTCATCGAGGAGATCGTCCCCGGTCTGATGTTCATGCACAGCTTCGTCCTGGGTGAACCGGTGGACGCGCGGTTCGTCGGTCACCTGGTGGACGACATCATCCTGCCCCTGCTGAGCCGATGACCCGATAAGCCGATGAGTCACGGGCCGCGACGGCCCGCCTGACCCATACCGACGACCGACCGACCCGAACCCGGCACGACCGGACAGATAACGCGCACGACGCCCCATGCCACGGACGGGACCGTGGGGGACGCGGCCGTGCCTGGAGAGGAACATATCATGTCAATGTCCACCGAAACGGTGGCGCCGGCACAGACCAGGGCGCCCGCCCTTGACCCGGGGCGCTGGTTGGCGCTGGGAGTCATAGCGCTGGCCCAGTTGCTGATCGTGCTGGACGCCTCGATCGTCAATATCGCGCTACCCACCGCCCAACACGACCTGCACATCAGCGACGCCAACCGGCAGTGGGTGGTGACCGCCTACACCCTGGCGTTCGGCGGCCTGCTGCTGCTCGGCGGACGGATCGCCGACTTCACCGGCCGCAAGAGGGCCTTCATCATCGGCCTGATCGGCTTCGCCGCCGCCTCCGCGATCGGCGGTGGCGCGGTCAACGAGGGCATGCTGTTCATCGCCCGGGGGGCACAGGGTGCGTTCGCCGCGCTCATGGCGCCGGCCGCGCTGTCCCTGCTGACGGTCACCTTCACCGACGCGCGCGAGCGCGCCCGGGCATTCGGCGTGTACGGCGCGATCGCCGGTGGCGGTCTCGCGGTGGGCCTGCTGGCGGGCGGTGTGCTCACCGAGTACCTGTCGTGGCGGTGGTGCCTGCTGGTCAGTGCGCCGGTCGCGATCGTGGCGGCGATCCTGGCACTGCGGTTCGTGCACGAGAGCCGGGCGGAGGGCAACACCCGGTACGACATTCCGGGCGCGCTCACCTCGACGGTCGGATTCGTCGCGCTGGTGTACGGCTTCACGAAGGCGTCGTCCGACGGCTGGACCTCGGCGACCACGCTCAGCCTGCTGATCGGTGCCGCGGTCCTGCTCGCCGCGTTCGTCGTGATCGAGCTGCGGTCGAAGCACCCGCTGCTGCCGATGCGGGTCATCCTGGACAACAACCGGGGCGGCTCCTACCTCGCCGCGCTGCTGGTCGGCGTCGGCATGTTCGGGGTGTTCCTGTTCCTGACGTACTACATGCAGATCACCCTGGGGTACTCGGCGTTGATGACCGGTGTGGCGTTCCTGCCGTTCACCGTGGGCATCATCCTCGGCGCCGGGCTGTCCACGCAGCTGCTGACCCGGGTCGGCCCGCGGGTCTCGATGGTGATCGGCCTGACGCTGGCCGCCGTGGGGATGGCGCTGCTGACCCGGATCGGGGTGGACACCGGATACTGGTCGCACGTCCTGCCGGCGGTACTCGTGATCAGCTTCGGCATGGGCATCACGTTCGGCCCGCTGTCAAACACCGCGCTGGTCGGCGTCGCCAATCACGACGCGGGGGTGGCCAGCGCACTGGTCAACACCGCCCAGCAGATCGGTGGCTCGCTCGGCACCGCGCTGCTGAACACCATCGCCGCCTCGGCGCTGACCTCGTACCTGGCCGACCACGCGAAGTCCGGATCCCCGGCGCAGGTGCTGGCGGTCGGTACGGTGCACAGCTACACGGTGGCGTTCTGGGTCAGCGCGGGCCTGATCGCGCTGGCCGCGGTCATCACCGCGGTGCTGGTACGGGCACGTCGTGACCAGCTGTCCGCGACCGAGGGAGCACCCGCGGCCTTCTGATCAGCCCACGTCGCGCGCGTCCAACGCCGCGCTGACCACGGTGCGTACGTCGCGCAGGTGGTCACGCATGAGGCGCTGGGCGCGCGCCGGCTTACCCGCGACGATCGCGGCCAGGATCGACTGATGCACGTGCAGATCCTGGTCGCGGTCGTTGTACAGGGCCAGGATGTGCCGCTGCTCCTGGTCGTAGACGTCCAGCAGCGAGTCGAGTACCTGAGTCAGGGCCTGGTTGCCGCCGAGCCGGCCGATCTCACGATGGAAGTCCATGTTCGCCGCGTGCAGTTCGGCGTCGTCCGCGTCGGGTGCTCCGGCCGCGTCGCCTGTGCCCTTCGGCCTGGCACCGCTGTTCGGGCGGATGCGGTCACCGGCGATGTCACCCGTGCCGTCGCCCGTGCCGTCGCTCAACGCCCGCGCGGCCCGGTCGAGGCTCGTCGAGAGTCGGGTGAGCCGGGCACTGTCCTGCACCGCCCGCCGTGCGGCGCCCTCGGCCAGGTGCGGCTCGATCAGCTCGCGCGCGGCGATCAGGTCGAGGATCGCGGAGC
Source organism: Rugosimonospora africana (assembly GCF_016862975.1). GTDB lineage: Bacteria > Actinomycetota > Actinomycetes > Mycobacteriales > Micromonosporaceae > Rugosimonospora > Rugosimonospora africana. The sequence continues at coordinate 248,037 of NZ_BONZ01000021.1, read as the reverse complement.
GGTCCAGGCGTAGCCGGTTCGGATTGGCCACGATGAGCCGGCCGTGCTCGCCACGTACGTACACACCGGAGCCGTGACGCAGCTCGAGCGCGCCGGTCGCCTCCAGGCGCCGCAGCGCCTCGCGCAGCGTGGGGGTGGCGACGGCGAACCGCTGCGCGAGCACCCGCGTCGCGGGCAGCCGGTCGCCGGGGCGCAGGTCCTCGTTCCTGATGTGTTCCAGGATCCGCACGGTCAGTTCGTCGGCGAGCCGCCGGCGTTCGACCGGCTCGACCGGAGGACCGGCGAGTTCAAAAGAAGGCACGGCAGCGCACCTTTCCGTGGCGGCGCCATCGACGACGCGTCATTGTCGCGCATCGCGCGCGCTCTCACCAACTGCGCAGGTGTGCGTGACGCTGGGTCTAGGCAGGACGCTGGGTCTAGACATCAAGTGAATAAGTCATCTAATCTCTTGCTCACTTGTTCACGGGAGAGCACAGGGCGGGTGAGGTCGTGGCTGATCCAGCGGTTGCCGGCGACGCCGGTACCGAGGTAGCCAGGCCGAGCCTGTCCGACGCGTTGCAGGTCGGCATCGTCGAACTGATCCGTGGCGAGGGCCTGGAACCGGGCGACCGGTTGCCGGCGGCACGAGTACTGGCGGACCGGTTCGCCGTCGCCACGCCGACCATGCGCGAGGCGCTGCGCCGGCTCCAGGCCACCGGTGCGATCGACATCCGCCATGGCTCGGGGATGTATGTCAACGCCGGGATCGACCGGCTGGTGATGGCCAACCCCAACCCGCCCCGGCTCGGTGGCGAGCAGCTCGTCCAGCTGCTCGAGGCGCGGCTGCTCATCGAGCCGCACCTGGCCGGGTTGGCCGCCGAGCACAGGGGAGCGGCGGCACGAGCCGAACTGCGTGACACGCTCGCCACGGCCGAACGCTGCCTGGCGGGCAACGATCAGCGGCTGCACGAGGCGAACATGGCCTTCCATCGTGCCGTGGCCACCGCGAGCGGGCATCGCATCCTGCGCGAGGTACTGGATTCGCTGCTTTCGGTGCATGCCGGTGAGCAGCGCGAGATTCTGCAACTCTTCGACGACCGGAGCCGCGACCACGTGGAGCACCGGGCCGTCCTCGCCGCTATCGAGTCCGGCCAACGCGAACGGGCCGGCGAACTGATGCGGCGACACCTTGAGGACGTCACCGCCGTGGTACGCGGTCGCCTGGCGCCCTCCTGAACCGTCCCTCGAAATGAACCGTCCCTCAAGATGAAAGGTGACGTCTGTGCGGCGGACACGGATTCTCGTGACCCTGGTCGCGACCGCGGCGCTGGCTCTGACCGCGTGTGGTGGCAACTCGGGCTCTGCCAACAAGAGCGAGCTCAAGCTCTATAACGACAAGGGCGCATGGAAGCCGTTCTTCCAGCAGCTCGGCACCATGTCCAAGAGTCAGATCGGATTGTCTGTCAACCCGGTCGGGTACACCGATGAGAACACCTACCAGGCATTCATCAAGGCATCCCTGCGCACCCCCAACAAGCCCGACCTGTTCACCTGGGCGACCGGGGGCCAGTTGCAGGATCTCATCTCCACGAAGCAGGTGGCGGACACCTCGTCGATCTGGTCGGACGGGATCGACAAGGGTTACCTGCCCAAGAACCTGGAGCCGTACTTCACCTTCGACAGCAAGCAGTACTGCGTGCCGTTGAACGTGGCCTACTGGGTGATGTTCTACAACAAGAAGGACTTCGCCGCGGCCGGCATCACCACGCCGCCCACGGACTGGAACGGCCTGATGGCCGACGCGGCGGCGTTGAAGGCCAAGGGCTTCGCGCCGTTCTACCAGACCTCGATCCTGTTCAGCTTCGTCTGGTTCCAGCAGTTGCTCATCGGTACCGACCCGGACCTCTACAACCGGCTGGCGACCGGTAAGGCGAAGTACACCGACCCGGGTGTCGTCGCCGTGATGCAGCGCTGGAAGTCAATGATCGACCAGGGCCTCTTCGCCGACCCGGGCAGCAAGGAGCAGCCGGCCGACCAGATGAAGTCGGGCAAGACGGCCATGACGTTGCTGGGCACCTGGTTCAACACGAGCTTGGTCCAGGCGGGCATGAAGAGCGACTCCGACTACGGCATGTTCGTGGTACCGAACGTGACCACCGGGGCATCGAAGACCCAGGTGGCGTTCGAGAGCGGGCCGCTGTGCTCGCTGGCCAAGGCACCCGACCCGGCCGCCAACACCAAGTTCATGAAGTGGTGGATCCAGCCGGACGCGCAGTCCACGTGGGCCAACAGCCGCAAGGACGTGTCGGCCAATCCGAAGGTGACGATCGATGACCCGGCGCTCAACACCGTGGCGCAGGCCGCGACCGGCGACCAGGTCACGCTGGACAACCGGTACTTCGACGCGACACCGGCGCCGATCCTGACCGCCGCGCTCGACGCCTTCAGTGGATTCCTCGCCGACCCGTCGAGCTACCAGAAGCAGCTGCAGACCATCCAGCAGGCTGCCGACGAATACTGGAAGAGCAACTGATGTCCGCGCCCGGCGCACCGGCCGTCGCGGCCGCCGGAGCACGGCAGGCCCCGGGAGCGACCGCTCCCGGGGCCCGCCCCGGCCGGCGGCGCGGTAGGGGAAACTGGACCGCGATCGGCTTCCTCTCGCCGGCCGCTCTGGTCGTCGCCCTCCTGCTGTACCTGCCGTTCCTCTACACGGTGGTGTTGAGCTTCACCAAGTACGACGGGCTCAGCTCCCCGCAGTGGGTGGCGCTGGACAACTTCCGCAAGTTCTTCAGCGACCCGGCCCTCGGCAGTTCGGTGCGCAACACTCTGATGTGGGTGGTCGGCACGACGGTGCTTCCGGTCGGCCTGGGCCTGCTGATCGCGTTGCTGTCCTTCGGTATCAGGGGCGGCAGCGGATTCCGGTTGCCGTTCATGCTGCCGTACGCGCTGTCCGGAGCCGGGCTCGGCGTCATCTGGGGCTTCATCCTGCAGGACGGCGGCGCCGCCAACGACGTCCTCGGCGCGCTGCACCTGCCCGGTGCTCACACGGACTTCCTGCAGCACTGGCCGTACAACACGATCTCCATGATCGTTGCCTGGACCTGGCAGCAGACCGGGGTCAACGCGTTGCTGTTCATGGTCGGGCTGCAGTCGATTCCGAAGGAGCCGCTGGAGGCGGCGCGGCTGGACGGCGCCGGCGGGTTCCGGCTCTTCCGCAGCATCACCTGGCCGCTGCTCGCGCCGCTGACCACGGTCGTGGTCGGGTTGGCGCTGGTGGCCAGCCTCAAGACCTTCGACATCGTCTGGGTGACCACGCAGGGCGGTCCGGGCCGGTCGTCCGAGACGCTCGCCGTGACCATGTACCGGGACGCGTTCGTCAGCGGGGACTACGGGTACGGCTCGGCGGTCGCGCTGGTGCTCACCCTGACCACGGCCGCGGTGACGCTGGCGTACCTGCGCCGGCAGGTCAAGACGCGAGAGGGGCTGGGCTGATGCGCGAGCGGAACGCGGCTTGGTTCGTCCGCCGCGCGGTGCTGCTGGTTCTCGGCCTGGTCTGGCTGATCCCGGTCTACCTGCTGCTGGTCAACGCGGCCCGGCCGAGCACCTCGTACGACCAGTCGAAGATCTGGACACCGGACACCCACCTCGGTCTGTTCGACAACATCCGCCAGGGCTGGGACTCGGCCGGGCTCGGATCGAGCCTCGCCTCCACCTTCCTCTACAGCATCGCCTCGCCGGGGCTGGCGGTCGTGCTCGGCGCGATGGCCGGGTTCGCCATCGCGGTACTGCGGGTGCGCGCCGGGTTCTGGTGGTTCATGCTGCTGTTCGGCGGCACCGTGGTGCCGACCCAGATGCTGCTGATCCCGCTGTTCCTCGGGTACAGCTCGACCGACCTGTACGACCGGCGCGGCGGCCTGGTCCTCATCTACCTGGCGGTGAGTATCCCGCTCGCGGCGTTCGTGATGCGCAACTTCTTCACCGGCGTCGCGTACACCATCTTCGAGGCCGCCCGGATGGACGGCGCGTCGATCTGGCGCGTCTTCTGGCGGGTGTACCTGCCGCTCGCGCTGTCGGCTCTGTGGGCGGTGTTCATCCTGGAGTTCGCGTTCATCTGGAACGATCTGCTGTTCGGGCTCACCCTGTCGCAGACCGACACCGTGCGGCCGGTGATGACCGCGCTGTCGTCCCTGTCCAGCGCGTACGGGGGCAGCACGATCCCGGTGGTACTCGCCTCCGGACTCGTGATGTCCCTGCCGACCGTCCTGCTGTTCCTCGGTACCCAGCGCCTGTTCGCGCGCGGACTCGCGCTGGGCCAGTTCTGAAAGCTGGGCCAGTCCCTGAAACTCGGCAGTTCCCAACCTGCCACCCGTACCAACCCGAAAGGACCTGCATGACCAGCCGCCTGCTGCGGGCGAGTCTCGGCTCACCGGGCTACGACGACATGCGCGCCACGCTGCGCGCCGCGGGAGCCACCACCGTCATCGACAGTCCACAGGCGACGGTGACCGCCGCCGCGCTACCCCTGTTCCGCGACGGCTCAGGCGGTCTGGAGCAGGCGGTGCGGGTGACCTCGACCGTGCCGGTGACCGTCGCCCTGCGCGTCGGCGAGTCCACTGTGGACCGAGCGACGGTGACCGACCGGGCTGACCTCTGGATGCCGGAGGTCGATTCTCCGATCGACGTCACCGTCGAGGTGGAGGGGCACGGTCAGGGCACGGTACGGGTCGCGCCGCAGCGCAAGTGGACCGTGCACGTGGTGCACCACTCGCACCTGGACATCGGGTACACCGACCGGCAGGGTGTGGTGCTGCGCAACCACCTCGACTACCTGGACTCCGCCGTCGAGCTGGCCGCCGAGACAGATGACTGGCCCGACGACTCACGGTTCCGATGGACCGTGGAGTCGGCGCTGCCGGTGCGCCACTTCCTCGATGCCCGCCCGGCCGACGCCGTCGGCGAGTTCACGCGGCTGGTCAAGGCGGGCCGGATCGAGGTCACCGCGATGCCGTTCCAGCTGCACACCGAGGCGTGCTCGGTCGACGAGCTGCACCGCATGCTGCGCTTCACCGACGACCTGCGCGAACGGTACGACATTCCGGTCACCTCGGCGATGCACACCGACGTACCGGGGGCCGTCGTCGGGTTCGTCGACGCGCTGGCCGCCAGCGGCGTGCGGTACCTGTCGGCCGCGCACAACTGGGCGGGTCGCTCGGTGCCGTTCCTGACCGGCGGCCAGGAACTGGGCCGGCCGTTCTGGTGGCGCTCGCCGGCCGGGAACCGGGTGCTGGTCTGGTTCACCGACACACCGCACGGCATGGCGTACATGGAGGGCAACGTCGTCGGGCTCGGGGAGAGCTTTGACGCGGCGCAGGGACTGCTGCCCGGGTACCTGCTGCGGGTGGCGGAGCACGCGGTGCCGTACGGGCGGGAGGCGTTCGGCTGGTCCGGGCTGCCGGACGACCGGCTGACCAAGACGCCGTACCCGTGGGACGTGCTGCACCTGCGGGTCCAGGGCGGCAACGCGGACAACGCCGGCCCGTCGCTCATGCCGCCGTCGGTGGTACGGGCGTGGAACGAGCGGTACGCGTACCCCCGGCTGCGGATGTCCACCAACACCGAGTTCTTCGTCGAGGCCGAGCAGCGGTTCGGCGACCGGCTCGCCGAGCACTGCGGCGACTGGACCGACTGGTGGGCCGACGGTCTCGGCTCGGGCGCCCGGCCGCTGGGCTACGCCCGGCGCGCCCAGAACGCGCTGCGGCACGCGGAGACCCTGCACACGCTCGCCGGCGCACCGTCCGGTGTGGACGGCACGTACGACAAGCTCGGCCTGTTCGACGAGCACACCTGGGGAGCGGCCAACCCGTGGCACGACCACGAGGACGGCTTCGACTCCGGCGGGATGCAGTGGGCGCGCAAGTGCGAGCTGGCGTACTCCGCCGCGGACGACGCCGAGGACCTGCGGCGGGCCGGGGCGCACCGGCTCGGCGCGGAGCACGGGCGGCCGGACGGGGCGCTGGCCGCGTACCTGGTCGCCAACCTCGGGCCGGCCGACCGCACCGACGTCGTCGAGGCGTTCCTGCCGGCCAGCACCGTGCCCCTGGACACGCACGTGTCCATCGTGGACGCGCGGACCGGGGACGCGGTGCCCCACCACGAACACCTCGAACGCCCCGAGGAGTGGCCCACCCGGCCGGCCGGGCGTCGGCTGTGGTTCGTCGCGGCGGACGTCCCGGCGGTGGGGCAGGCCAGGTTCGACATCGTCGCGGCGGACGTTCCGTCCCCGGAGCCGGTCGAGCTGGCGGCGTGGCAGGTGGAGAACGAGTTCTACCGGGTCGTCGTCGATCCGACCGACGGCGCCATCTCCTCGCTGTTCGACAAGCGGGCCGGCCGCGAGCTGGTCAACGCGGGCGGGTACGCCCGGATGAACCAGTACGTGTACGAGCGCTACTCGACCGCGCCGCACATCAACCACCTGTCCGGGCACATCTCGGCCGGTACCGACCCGGAGCACGCCGACCTGTCGTTGCTCGCCTCGCGGGCGGTGGGCCGGCGGCCCACCCTGCTGCGCGCGCACCGCACGCCGGTGGGGGAGACGCTGGAGATCGAGCTGTCCGGCGACGGGGTGGACTGGCTGCGCACCACCATCAGCCTGTACCGCGGCGTGCCCCGGGTGGACGTGACCAACCGGCTGTACAAGCAGGGCGCACCGGCGAAGGAGAGCATCTTCTTCGCGTTCCCGCTCGCGACCGGTGCGCCGGCTGCCTGGGAACTGACCGGTGGCGTTGGCGGGCCGGACGCCGCCGTGGTCCCGGGGGCTGCCCGGCACCTGACGCCGGTACGGCACTGGGTCGGCTTCGACGACGGTGAACTGGCCGTCGCCTGGGCCACCCTGGAGGCACCACTGGTCATGTTCGGCGACCTGTACCTGCCGTACGCGCCGTTCCCGCCGACGCTGCGCCCCCAGCCGGCGGAGCCGGGCACCGTGTACTCGTGGGCGATGAACAACATCTGGGACACCAACTTCCCGGCGCAGCAGCAGGGCGAGACCACCTTCCGGTACGCCATCGCCTCGGAACCGGCCGGCGACCCGGCGATCCTCGGCCCGGCCACCGCGGCGTCGTTCACCGATCCGTTGCTGGCCGTCCCGGTGTCCGGGCAGGGCGATCCGCCGGCGGCGACCGAGCGGTTCGCGACCGTCGACCACCCGCTGGTGCGGGTCGTCGCACTCGGCGCGTCCCGGCGCGGTCACGACCTCGTCGCGTACCTCGCCTCGGTGGCCGGGTCGGCCGTCGACACCCGGCTGTCGGTACCCGGCATGCGCGCGGCCCAGGTCGGCACCAGCCTGGAACGCGACCAGCGACCGCTGGAGGTTCGCGACGGCGAGACGGTGGTCTCCGTGCCGGCGAACGGGTTCATCGCGGTGTCGATCGACCGGGTGACCCGATGAGGATCGTCGACATCCGCGCCACCACGGTCACCGTGCCGCTGGAGGCGCCGCTGCGCCACTCGAACGGCGCGCACTGGGGCCGGTTCGTCCGCACCATCGTCGAGGTCGAGGCGGACAACGGCCTCGTCGGGCTCGGCGAGCTGGGCGGCGGCGGGGAGAGCGCCGAGGCTGCCGTGGTGGGTCTGCGCGAGTACCTGCTGGGGCACGACCCGTTCGCCCTGGAGGCGCTGCGGTTCGCCATCGCCAACCCGACCGCGAGCCTCTACAACAACCGGACCCAATTGCTGGCCGCGGTGGAGTTCGCCTGCCTCGACCTGATCGGCCAGCACCTGAACGTGCCGGTGTACGACCTGCTCGGCGGGAAGCTGCGCGACCGGGTGCCGTTCGCGTCGTACCTGTTCTTCCGGCTGCCCGGCGCGGACGGCACCGGGGAGGTGCGCACCCCGGAGCAGCTGGCCGAGCACGCCCGGGACCTGAAGCGCCAGCACGGCTTCACCGTGCACAAGCTCAAGGGTGGGGTGTTCCCGCCGGAGTACGAGTTGGAGTGCTATCGCGCGCTGGCCGGCGCGCTGCCCGGCGACCGGCTGCGCTACGACCCGAACGCGGCGCTGTCGGTGGCACAGGCGTGGCGGTTCGGCAAGGCGGTCGCCGACCTTCCCAACGAGTACCTGGAGGACCCGACCTGGGGGCTCAACGGGATGCGGCAGCTGCGCGACCTGGGCATCCCGCTGGCCACCAACACCGTCGTGGTGAACTTCGAGCAACTGGCGACGAACGTGCGCGACCCGTCGGTCGACGTGGTGCTGCTGGACACGACGTTCTGGGGCGGCATCCGGCCGTGCGTGAAGGCGGCCGCGGTGTGCGACACGTTCCAGCTCGGCGTGGCGGTGCACTCCTCCGGTGAGCTGGGCATCCAGCTGGCCACCATGCTGCACCTGGGCGCGGTGCTGCCGAACCTCACGTACGCCGCCGACGCGCACTACCACCACCTGCGCGACGACATCATCGCCGGCGGCAAGATGCCCTATGTGGACGGTGCGATCACGGTGCCGTCCGGGCCGGGGCTGGGCGTGCGGCTGGACCCGCAGCGGGTGGCGCAGTACGCCGAGCTGTACCGGGAGCTGCGTGGCTACCCGTACGACCGGGACCCGGCCCGGCCGGGCTGGTACCCGCTGGTCCCCAACGACCGGTGGGCCGATCCGGCGGATCCGGCGGTGATGGCGTGATGGTCGCGCGGCGCAACTGGGGTGCCCGGTTGCGCGAGACCACCTGGGACGGCGCCCCGGCCGTGGTCCTGGAGAACGAGCGGCTGCGGGTGACCGTGTGCCTGGCCGGGGCACATGTGGTGGAGTTCAACGACAAGCGGCGGGACCTGGACCTGGTCTGGCTCAACCCGAACGCCCGCGCGCCGATCGGCGCGCCGGCCGGCTTCTTCGACACGTACCCGGGCGGGTGGCAGGAGGTGCTGCCCAACGGCGGCGCTCCGGCCCGGTACCGGGGCGCGCCGCTGGACCAGCACGCCGAACTGGTCGGGCTGCGCTGGGACTGTGCCGTCGTCGCCGACGGGGAGTCCGAGGTGGCCGTCCGGCTGTCGGCGCGGTGCGTGCGCACCCCGCTGCTGGTGCGCAAGGTACTGCGGCTGCGCCGGGGCCAGGCCCGGCTGGTCGTCGAGGAGGAGTTGGTCAACGAGGCACCGGTGGCGGTGCACGCGATGTGGGGCCAGCACCTGGCGTACGGCGCGCCGTTCCTGCGCCCCGGGTATCGGATCCGGCTGCCGGAGGGTGTGTGCGTGCTCCCGCATCCGGAACCGATCAACCCGCCGGACCGCGCCGTCGCGGCGGGCGGACCGTACCCGTGGCCGGTGGTACCCACGCCGGACGGCGGCCGGGTCGACCTGTCGGTCGTACCCGACCGGGGCGCGCCGAGCGACATCGTGTACCTCACCGAGTTCTCCGCCGGCTGGTACGAGCTGGCCGACCCGGACTCGGCGGCCGGCGTACGGGTCGAGTGGGACGCCTCCGTGCTGCCGTACCTGTGGCTGTGGCACGAGTTGGGGGCGAGCCGGGACCACCCGTGGTGGGGCCGGGCCTACGTGGTCGGGGTGGAGCCGTTCTCCAGCTACCCGACCGACGGCCTGCCCGGCGCGGTGGACAACGGTTCGGCGCTGACGCTGGAGGGTGGCCAGACCCGGACCCTGGCGTGGTCGATCGGAGTGATCGGGGATGGCTGAGTTCACCGGCAAAGTCGCGCTGGTCACCGGCGGGTCGATGGGCATCGGCGAGGCCGTGGTGACCCGGCTCGCCACGGCAGGTGCGGCGGTGGCGTTCTGCGGCCACGAGCGGTCCACCGTGGACGAGGTGGAGCGGCGGATGCGCGAGGCGGGCCACCGGGTGTGGGGCAGCGTCGCCGACGTCACCGATCCCGGGGCCGTGTCGGGCTTCGTGTCCGGCGCCGCCGAGCGTTTCGGCGGACTCGACGTCGTGGTCACCAGCGCCGGCATTCAGCGGTACGGCACCGTGGAGGAGACCAGCGACCAGCTCTGGGACGAGGTGCTCGGGGTCAACCTGCGCGGCGTGTTCCTCACCTGCCGGGCGGCCATCCCGTACCTGCGTTCCCGGGGCGGCGGCGCGATCGTCGCGGTGTCCTCGGTGCAGGCGTACGTCTCGCAGGAGCGGGTCGCCGCGTACGCGGTCAGCAAGGCCGGCATCAACGCGCTGGTGCGGTCCATGGCGCTGGACCACGCGGCCGACCGGATCCGGGTCAACGCGGTGTGCCCCGGCTCGGTGGACACGCCGATGCTGCGCTGGGCCGCCGACCTGTACCGCGGCGAGTCCACTGTGGACGAAACGGTCCGCGAGTGGGGACGCAGCCACCCGCTCGGCAGGGTCGGCCGGCCCGCCGAGGTGGCGGAGGTCGTGGCGTTCCTCGCCAGCGACCGCGCGTCGTTCGTGACCGGCGCCGAGTACCGGGTGGACGGCGGCCTGCTGGCCGTGAACCCGGCCGCTCTCCCGGACCGCGACGACGCCTGAGCCCAACCCGACCGCGGCCGGCATCCGAGTGCCGCGGCATCCCTGTAGTGAAAGGTGGTACGTACATGTCCCCGATCACCCGTCGTCAGTTGATGCGCGGCGCCGCCGGCGTGGCCGGTGCCGGCGCGCTCGGCCTGCTCGGCGCCCGACCCGCTGCTGCTGCCGGGGCTGCGGCGCCGGCCGGACCAGCGAGCGCCCCGGCGCTACGCGTGCTGTCCGCCACGCCGGACACCCCGCTGACCGGCGCGCTCAACGCGTACAGCGACAGCGGCACCGGCTGGACCGGCGCGGACAGCACCTACACCGCGAAGCTGCCCGGCGGGCGCGAGATGTTCATCTTCTCCGACACGTTCCTCGGGCCGGTGAATCCGGACGGTAGCCGCCCACTGACCACGCCGTTCATCAACAACTCGGCCGTGGTTCGGACCGGCGACCGGTTCGCCACCGTGCACGGCGGTACGGCCGACGCGCCAGCCGCCCTGTACGCGCCCACCAACCCGGACCACTGGTACTGGATGGGCGCCAGCCTGGTCGACGGCGGCATGCTGCACCAGATCCTCATCGAGTTCGGGCGCACCGGCACCGGCCCGTTCGACTTCGCCTGGATGGGGACCGCGATGGCCAGCACGCCGACCGATCGGCTCGACCGGCCGGGACCGATCCGCCCGCTGCCGTCGAGCGCCGGGATCACCTGGTCGGCGTGGCTGCAACCGGTCGGCCGCTACCTGTACATCTACGGCGTCGAGGACCTCAGCGCCACGAAGTACCTGCACGTCGCCCGGGTGCCGGGCCGGGACCCGGGGGCGGCGGCCTGGCAGTACTGGACCGGCGCCGGATGGTCCACCGTGGAGGGTGACTCGGTGCGGGTCATGGACGGGGTGGCCAACGAGCACAGCGTCGTCCCGTGGCGCGGCCGTTACCTGCTGGTCACCCAGGACACCACGGAGTTGCTGAGCGCGAAGATCGTCGGGTACCTCGGGGACTCGCCGACCGGCCCGTTCACCGGCAAGACACTGCTGTACACGACGCCGGAGACGGGCGCGTCCGGCAGTTACGGCAACGCCAACGTCTACACGTACAACCCGCACGTCCACCCCGAGTACAGCGACGCTGAGCGGCTTGTGATCTCCTATAACGTCAACAGTTTCGACAACACCGACCTGTACAGTGACGTGTCCATCTACCGGCCCCGTTTCGTGGACGCACGCGTAACGCTCGCCACCGCGGGATCCCGGTGACCGCGCGGAGGCAACCATGCTCTTTCAGGACAATCAGCGCGTCGTGTTCATCGGCGACAGCATCACCGACTGCGGGCGCAGGGACCTGTACGCGCCGTTCGGCAACGGATACCTGAGTCTGGTCCGGGCGTTCGTCACGGCCCGCCAGCCCGACACCCGGCTCACCTGGCTCAACCACGGCATCAGCGGCGACACCGTGCGGGACCTGTCCGCCCGGTGGGAGCAGGACGTCGTCGAGGCGCGGCCGGACTGGCTGTCCGTGATGATCGGCATCAACGACATCTGGCGCGCCTTCGAGGACCAGCCGGACCAGGCGGTGCCGATCGACGAGTACGAGAGCACCCTGCGCGCACTGCTGACCCGGGCGGTGGAGGCCACCGGCTGCCGGCTGATCCTCGCCGACCCGTACCTCATCGAGCCGGACCGGAACGAGCCGCAGCGCGCGGAGACCGACCGGTACGGCAAGGTGGTGGCGTCGCTCGCGACCGAGTTCGACGCCGTTCACGTGGCCTGCCAGGAGGCGTTCGACCGGGTGCTGGTGTCGTCGGACGCGAGCGACTGGGCCGAAGACCGCATCCACCCGAACCTGCCCGGCCACGCCGTGCTCGCCGACGCGTTCCTGAACGCGATCGAGACCGTTCCGTCCGCCGGAGAGTGACCTCACGGTGCCGCCCGGGTCCGAACCGGGCCCGGTCGGCACCGGCCGCTGTCGGCCGGCCCCGCCAGATCGGCCCCGCCAAGTCCGGCGCCGTCGACGGGTGCCGTCAGCCGGTCGAGCCGGCGGCCGCCAGCGACCGGGTCCGCTGCCCGGTGTCGTCCTCGCCGGCCCTGGCGCCCCAGAACCGGGCCAGCGCCGCGCAGACCATCAGCTGGATCTGGTGGAACAGCATCAGCGGCAGCACGACCAGCCCGACGGTGTGCCCGCTGAACAGCACCGCCGCCATCGGCAGGCCGCTGGCCAGACTCTTCTTCGAACCGCAGAAGACCGCCGCGGTGCGGTCCGCGCGGGAGAACCGCAGCATCCGGCTGGCCAGTACCAGGATTCCCAGGACGCAGCCCAGCAGGACGAGGTCGACCGCGGCCACCGCGACCAGCCGGCCCGGCGCGACCTCGTGCCAGATGCCGGCGACCACGCCGGCGCTGAACGCGGTGTAGACCACGAGCAGGATCGAGCCCCGGTCGACGAGTGCGACCGGCCGCTTGTGCCGGCCCAGCCAGCCGGCGATCCACGGCCGGGCGAGCTGGCCCAAGGCGAACGGGGCCAGCAGTTGCAGGGCGATGGTCACGGCCGATCCACCGGACAGCCGCACCTGGCCGTCGCCGTGCAAGAGCGCGGCCACCAGCAGCGGGGTGATCACCACGCCGGCGAGGTTCGAAAACGACGCGCCGCAGACCGCGGCCGCGACGTTGCCCTTGGCGATCGAGGTGAACGCGATCGACGACTGTACGGTCGAGGGCACCGCGCACAGGAACAGCACGCCCTGGTACAGCGCGGGAGTCAGCAGCCAGGGTTCGAGGAGCCGGGCGGCGAGCCCGAGCAGCGGGAAGAGCGCGAACGTGGCGAGCAGGATCGTGGTGTGCAGCCGCCAGTGCCGCGCCCCGGCCCAGGCCGCCTGCGGGGACAGCCGGGCGCCGTAGAGGAAGAACAGCAGCCCGACCGCGACCGTGGTGAGAACGTCGAAGACCTGTACGCCCCCGCCTCGTGCCGGCAGCAGGGTGGCCAGGAGAACAGTCGCGAGCAGCGTCAGGATGAACCCGTCGATGGGTAACCGGTTGCGCCACGCCACGTGGTCATTCTGACAGGTCAGGCCGGTGGGCGTGGTGACGAGCGTCACCTACCGTCATCGCGGCACCACGCGCGGGCGGCGTCGGTACTGAGCAGCATGGCCCACAGCGCCGGCAGGGCCAACCCGGCGAGCACCCGCGGATCGTGCCGCAGCCCGGCGAAGTAGACCGCGGTGGCGATGGCGACCAGGCTCAGCACCATCACGGTGTGCCGGGCCCATTGCCGCCCGCGTTGAAGCTTGCGCGCGACCAGCAACCAGCACAGCCCGAGCACGGCCAGCGCGACGGCGATCACCGGACCGCCCATGTCCAGGTTGCGGCGCAACGAGTCGGGCACCCGGTCCAGGGCCGCGTAGTGCGGCCGGCCGCGGGCGATCGTCTCGACCGTGGCGGCCGCCGCGAGGGTGAGCAGGGCACCCAGGTACTGGAACAGGGCGGCCGTCTGGATCGACGGGGGCGCCCGGTGACGGCGGTACCGGGCCGGCGCGGTGGTGCGGGCATACGATCCGGGACGGCTCATAGCTTCCAAGCATGCCCCGTGCGGGCAAGGTGCGAAACGCGCGAGTTCAGGCGAGCAAACGTGGGCCTGTGCTCGCCTCCGCCACAAACCGGCTCCGGCTGCGTTCAGGCGAGCAACGCCCGGGCGAAGTGGTCGTTCGTGTCGCGGACGCCGGGCAGTACCAGGAAATACCCGCCGCCGACCGGCTGGATGTAGTCCACCAGCGGTTCGTCGGCCAGCCGCTTCTGTACCGCCTCGAACTGCTTCGCCACGTCGCGCTGGTAGCAGATGAACACCAGCCCGCAGTCGACGTTCCCGACGGAGTCGATGCCCAGGTTGTAGTTGTACGGGCGGCGCAGGATCCGGCTGTCCTGGGTGTCCGGTGTGCGCGGGTTGGCCCTGCGGATGTGACTCGTCAGCGGGATGGCCGTGCCGACCGGGTCGACCGCGAAGTTGGGCGTGTCGTGCTCGTCGTTGCCGTCCAGCGGAGCACCCGAGTCCCGCCGGCGGCCGAACATGTTCTCCTGCTCCGAGATGGACACCCGGTCCCAGAACTCCACCAGCATGCGGATCTTCCGGATCACCTGGTAGCTGCCGCCGGCCGCCCAGCCGGCCTCGCCGCCGGTCCACACCAGCTGGTCCATGGTCTTGGTGTCGTCGCCGTGCAGGTTGGACGTACCGTCCTTGAAACCCATCAGGTTGCGCGGGGTACCCGACGGTCGCGGCGGCGACTTGAACCCGTCGATCTGCCAGCGGATCTGCATCGCGCCCCGGGTGTGCCGGGCGATGTCGCGCAGCGCGTGCAGCACGGTGTCCGGGTTCTCGGCGCACAGTTGCAGGCTCACGTCGCCGTGGCACTGCGCCGGGTCGAGGTGGTCGTTGGGGAACGTTTGCATCGAGGTCAGGCCGGCCGGCTTGCGTGAGGCAAGCCCGTACCGGTCGTCGAACAGCGAGGCACCCACGCCGACGGTGACGCTGAGCCGGTCGGACGGCAGAGAGGGGCCGAGGATGCCGGAGTCCGTGGGCGGCGCGGAGATGCCCGGGTCGGGCGGGGTACCGCCGGAGGTCAGGAACCGCGCCCGGTCGGTGAGGGCGCGCATCAGGTCGGTCAGCTCACCGCGGTCGGCGGCCAGCACGTCGAACGAGACCACGGCCACGTTGCGCTGCGACGGCGTGGCGATCCCAGCCTGGTGCGCGCCGTGGAAGGGCACAGCGTCGTCGACGGCCGCCGCGGCCGGCCGAGCACTCCCGTCCAGGGCCGCGGCGATCCCGGCACCCGCCGCGGCGCCGGTGGCCACGCCGGCGACTCCGGCGCTCAGTGCGCCGCGCAGGAACAACCGGCGGTTGGCGACCCGGGGGGTGGTGGAGTCCTCGGTCATGACGTCCTCCGCACATCGCCGATGGCGGCGACCGGGGCCAGCGTCTCCAGGAGCTGGCCGATGTCGCCGTCGAGCTGTTCCCGCTGGGCCCGGTCGAGCGCGCTGACCGGGGTCCAGGTGCCGTCCGGGCGCCGGGTGGAGTCGACCGCGGTACGGGTCCGGGACATCCAGAGCGCGACCTTGTCCCAGTCGGCGTACCGGGTCTTCATCACCGGCGTGATGGTGTCGAGCACCATCTGGGTACCGGTCAGGTTGGCGTCGATCGTCGCCATCCCGGTGTGGCTGCCTTGGTCGGCTTCGCCGGTCAGTTCGAACTGCAAAGCGTTCTCCATGATCTCGTGTGCCCGCAGGGGCAGGTCGTTCGGGTCGACCTGCTGCTGCGGGAAAGCCTTGATCAACCCGGCGACGTCGGTGGCGAGCTGGTCGGCGACGGTGGCCAGCGAGCCGAGCGGCTCGCCGTGCCACAGCCCGTACTCGATGCGCCGCAGCCCGGTGAAGTCGGGGTCGTGCGCGCCGCCGGGCAGCCCGTCCGGCATCCCGTCGATCTTGTCGGCGAAGTCGTCGAACGTGTCGTACGCGGCGCCCAGCCGCTCGTAGCCGAGGTGGGCCGTCAACCACGCCGCCCGGGAGGTGGCCAGGTCGCCGCCGCGCAGCGCCTGGCGCAGCGTGTCCACGTCCGTGGCGAGCTGGCCCAGCCCGGCGGTCACCCGGGTCCGGTAGTCCTTGACCGAGGCGAGCAGGGTCTGGTTGTCGACCGGTTTGACGGCCGCCGCACCGTGAACCGGGCCGTCGCTCACCGTGACGACCGGGCCGGTCACCCCGTCGGTGTCCTCGGCGTAGCACCGCAGCGCGTAGGTACCGCGGCCCAGGGTCAGGCGCATCGACCGGGTCGTGTTCGGAGCCAGCGCCTCGACCTCCGCGTATACCCCGCCGGTGTCCGGAGCGATCAGGTCGACCTCGGTGGTGACCGTACCGGCGTTCTTGATCTGGAGGGTGCGCTCACCGCCGTGCGCGCTCCACTTCGGCCCGCAGGTGCCGGTGTTCACCTGGATCGCCACCGGGTCGTCCGGGGAGGACGATTTGCCGGTACAACTGACCAGGCCGGCGCACGCCACGGCGAGCAGAGCCCAGCCGGCGGCGCGGATGGGGGCGGAAGCGGCCACGGGTAACCCTTCGAACAACGAGCACGACGACTGGCAGCGTATGCCGCCGACCGGTCCCGTCCGCCGGTCCCGAGGCCCCCGGCGGGGAACGTTCACCAGCCTTTCAACGGCCGTTAGCTGACAAGTCCCGGCCCGCATGCGGTAATCACCGGGCTCGATGGCCCGGTGCGGTCGGTGCCGCTGCGTCGGTGCCGGTGGGGTCAGTGCCAGATCGCGTGGGCGACGGTCGCACCGCAGAAGGCCGCGCCCAGTCCGGCGACGATGCTCGCCACCGCGTTGGCCGCCGCGTAGAACCGGGACCGCTGCTCCAGCAGCCGCACCGTCTCGTACCCGAAGGTCGAGTAGGTGGTCAGCGCACCGCAGAAGCCGGTGCCGGCGAGCGTCATCACCCGCGGCGAGATGCCGTGGGCCTGGGCGGCGGCGAACAGCAGCCCCAGGACGAACGAGCCGGCGACGTTGACCGCGAACGTGCCCCACGGGAACGCCGAGTCGTGCCGTGCCTGGACGGTGCGGTCGGTCAGGTACCGCAGCGGCGCCCCCACCATCGCGCCGATCACCACGAGCAGCGCGCTCATCGAGCCTCCGTCTTCAGGCCGCCGACCGCCAGGCGGCCGAGCCTCGTGCCCAGGTACACCGCCGCCAGCGCGGCCAGGACCGTGGCCAGCAGGTAGGCGAGCGCGGTACCGGCGGCCCCGTTCTGGGCGACGCGCTGGATGTCCACCACGTACGTGGAGAACGTGGTGAACCCGCCGAGCACACCGACCCCGAGGAACGGCCGGACCAGCCGCCGGCCGGCCCACAGCTCGCCGATGAGCACCATCAGGACTCCGATGAGCAGGCAGCCCGTGACGTTGACGATGAAGGTCGCCAGCGGGAACCCGGTGGGGGACGCCGGGAACGCGTAGCCGATCCCGAACCGGGCCAGGGAACCGATCGCGCCGCCGAGCGAGATCACGCCGAGTACCGACCACGGGGCGCGGCCCAACTCGGCACGCTGGGCCGGTACGCGGAGGTCGACGTCCGGGTCTGTGGGTTGTCCGGATCGGGGTTGTCCGGGGCGCGTGTCCTCGGTGTCCTCCGCCATGCCGTCCTCCTACCAGCTCATCACCGTCTGGTAGGGACCGTTGGCGTTTCACGCGGTTTCCCGGCAGCTGACCGGAGTGGCGGGCCCCACCGCCACGTGCATGTTACCCGACCGGATCTCCAGCGGGTGCGCCGGACCGGCCGGGTGAGCCGGCCTCACCCCGGTCGGGTGAGGAGCCCGCCTCGCTTGGCCGGGCCCCGGGCGGGTACCGGGCCGCCTGGCGGGTACCACCAGGACAGCCAACGTCACGGTGGGGAGGTGCCTCATGGAGGCCGACATGGTGGTCGAGATTCCGGCCGGCTCTCGCAACAAGTACGAGATGGACCACGAATCCGGGCGGATCAACCTGGACCGCACATTGTTCACGGCGACCACATTTCCCACCGACTACGGGTACCTGGTCGACACCGCGGGGGAGGACGGCGACCCGCTGGACGCGATCGTCCTGCTGGAGGAGCCGACGTTTCCGGGCTGTGGCATCAAGGTGCGCCCGATCGGCGTGTTCTGGATGGAGGACGAAGACGGGCCGGACTCGAAGCTGCTGTGCGTGCCGGCGGAGGATCCGCGCTGGCAGGACACGACGGCCGTGTCGGACCTGGCGTCCCACCTGCTCGCCGAGATCGGCCACTTCTTCGACGTCTACAAGGACCTCGAACCCGGCAAGCACACAGAGGTGTCCGGGTGGCGCGACCGCGACGAGGCCGAGTTGCTGCTCACCGAGGCCCGGGATCGGTACCGGATCGCGGCCGGCACGGACACCTCGGCGTCCACCCGCTGACCCTCGCGTGCCCGGCGCTCACGCCCGGCCGCTCACACTCCGGTGACGGTGAAGTCTTCCGGAGCCGTCGCGACCTTCCACTGAGCGGCGCGGATCAGCTCGGCACCGTCGGCGAACCGCTGCCGGTACTCGGCGTCGAAAGCGTCCGCGAACTGCGCCGACCCGGCCGCCTCCGGCATCAGTGACAGCAGGTCGCCCAGCCCGGTCAGCTCGAAGTACCGGCACGCGGACACCGCGCGGTGGACTTTGCGGACGGTCAGCATCCGCAACGTCGCGACCACTCCGACGCGGTTCAGGGCGTGGTGGACCGTGAGCAGCGACCACAGGTGCAGGTCGCCGACCGCCAGGCAGACCGCGTCCGGCGTCCGGTACCGCGCCATGTTGTTACCCGGCCAGGAGGGGCGCTGCCGGTCGTCGCGGGCGGCGCGGGGCTGGCCGCGCGAGTCGCGCGGAGCCGGCGATGAACTGTCCATGCGTACTCCGTCCTGGTCGCGTGCCGGCGTGGTGCCGGCCGAGCGGTCTGCGCCTCGCCGCGCGGATGCCGTCGTCGACGCCGTACCGCCGGCCACGGGGACGCAGTCGCGGCCGCCACCGAGGCTGTGTTCGTTTCCGTAGCCGGCGGTACCCACCTTCGACAGGTACGCACCGCGGGAGAAACAGCGCCGCGCCGGCGGCCGGCGTTACACCCCTTCGTGTTGCTGTGCCGGTTCGACGGCCGCGCGCGGCGGGCGCTGGTACCGGTGGGTGGAAGCGCGCGCCCGCACCTCCGGATCGGCCGACAGCCGGCGCAGCCCGCGCATCGCGGCCACCCGCACGGCGCCGGGTCGCTTTCCCAGCACCTCCGCGGTCTGCGCGACGTCGAGGCCGGCCACCACGCGCAGCATCACCGCCTCGGCCTGGTCCGGCGGCAACGAGGCGATGAGTCGCAGCGCCCAACCGGTGTCCGAGTTCTCCAGCACGTCGTACGCGACGTCGCGCACCTGGCCGCCGGTGGCGTCCCGGTCGGCGGGTTCGTGCGGGTCCTCCCGCCGCCGCGCGGCGCGGCGCCGTTCGTCGAGCCCGCGGTGCCGGGCGATGCGGAACAACCACACCCGGAACGCGGCCGGGGTGCCGTCGAACCGGTGTAGATCGCGGGACGCCTGCAGCCAGGTTTCGGACGCGACATCCTCGGCCGCGTCGCCCACCACGACCCGCAGGTAGCGCAGCAGCGCGGGTTGCAGTGACCGCCACAGCCGGGCGAACGCCGCTTCGTCGCCGCCGATGGCCCTGTTCAGGTCGTCGGCGAGTCCGCCGTCATCGAAGGTACCGATCCTGCCGACTCCCACCAGCCCATGCCCTGTGGCTCGACCAGATCAGCACACGCTACACGGCCGGCGGTCGGGTATGACGGCGACGTCGGTCGATGGGGGCACCCGGTGTTCGGTGCGGGTACGGCGCGCACCGCGCGCGTCGTACCCGCCACCGAGGGTGAGATTCCGGCTGGCGAACTCGGCCAGAGGTCTGCCCGCGGGCTCAGGCGCCCGACGGGCCGCGCGGCGAGTCGGCCCACCGGGCGGCGCCGGAGTCCCCGGCAGCGGACCGGGTCAGGTCGCCGTACCGGTTCTCGTCGTACCCGCTGCCGCCGAAACCCGTGCTGCCGGCGGAGTCGCCGAACCCGGCGAACGTCTCGGTGGCCGTGGTTTCCGGCAGCCCGTCGACGCCGACCGGACGAGTCTTGTCCGCCACGAGCGGATCGACCGCCGGGGCCAGGGCCGTCTCGTTCGCGGGCACCGGCCAACGCCGCCAGCGCGCGGCACTCACGACGGCGACCAGCATCGCCGCGCCCAGCAACAGCGCGGTGCCGTTGCGTAGCGGGGTGCTGAGGTCCGCCGCGTGGCCGGACACGGCCAGATGGTGGGGGAACAGGTTCACCACTCGCTTCGGCGTCACCAGGAGCAGCGCGTAGCTGGCCGTGTACGCAGCTCCGGCGACCACCGCGCCGAGTGGAGACACACGCAGCGTGGCGACCAGGCCGATGAGGATTCCGGCGGCGGCCAGGAAAAGCAGCGGCCGCAGGAAGTCTCCGGTGTGGAAGCCGCCGTTGCTTGCCGCGTTGGCGAATGCCTGGGCCGAGTGGTCCTGGCCGAAGGCGATGAGAATCCAGGCCAGCGGGGCGATGACGATCGCGGCGATGAGAGTCGCAGTGTGTCGCATCCAGCGAACCGTAGCGGTTCCCCACGGTTCCGGCACCTCATGAAGTTGATCTGATTGCTTCGCGGTCGCCGTTTTCGCGGATGACGCACACGCGGATCACCCGGTGTAACGGGATCGGGGTCGCTCGGCGCTCCTCCGGGTTTGACGGTCTCGATCCGGCCGGGGTGCCGCTGTGCCTGTTTGCGTGCCGTGCCTGTGTGCGCGGTGCCCGGGTGCACGGTGCCGGTGCGCTTGCCGGCGGTTCCGGGGACGATCAGCCGTAGCCTTTCGATAAGGGTTCCGGAATGATGTCTACCGCGGGTCGCTCACCGATCGGCGGCGGGCACGCGCGAAGGAGCTGACACATGGGGGACGGGGCACCACTTCCGGCTGGATCGGCTGGCCCGCCGCGTTCATCCGCCGGTTACCATCGGCCCGGGTGCCCGGCGACGTGCCGGGCCGGATCAGCCGACGAGCCGGAAACGAGCGAGGAGCGCTGTTGACCGTCGAGGACGAACCCCGGGTCACGATCACCAGCATCGCGCGGGAGGCCGGAGTCTCGGTGCCCACGGTGTCGAGGGTGGTCAACGGCCGGTCCGATGTCTCGCCGGCCACCCGCGAGCGGGTCGAGGAGTTGCTGCGCAGGTACGGGTACCGCCGCCGGGCGAGTCCGCGCCGGGAGGCCGCGAGCCTCATCGACCTGGTCTTCAACGACCTGGACAGCCCGTGGGCGGTGGAGATCATCCGAGGCGTCGAGGACGTCGCCCACGGGGCCCTGATCGGCACCGTGGTGTCCGCGATCCACCAGCGCTCGGCGTCCGCCCGACAGTGGATGCGCAACCTCCAGGCGCGCGCCACCGACGGCGTGATCCTGGTGGCCTCCGACGTGCAGTCGCCGCTGCACGCCGAA
Organism: Rugosimonospora africana; assembly: GCF_016862975.1. GTDB lineage: Bacteria > Actinomycetota > Actinomycetes > Mycobacteriales > Micromonosporaceae > Rugosimonospora > Rugosimonospora africana. The sequence continues at coordinate 226,574 of NZ_BONZ01000021.1, read as the reverse complement.
CTGCGCCGGCTCAACATCCCGACGGTGGTCATCGACCCGGCCGGCGTACCGGCGCACGACGTGCCCACGGTCGGCGCGGCGAACTGGACCGGAGGGCTGGCCGCGACCGAGCACCTGATCTCCCTCGGGCACCGGCGCATCGGCTTCATCGCCGGCCCGCGCCAGCTGCTGTGCAGCCGCACCCGGCTGGACGGATACCGGGCCGGCCTGGAGGCCGCCGGCATCGCGGTCGAGGACGAGCTGATCCAGCAGGGCGACTTCTACCACGAGTCCGGCTTCGCGTGCGCCGGGCGGCTGCTGGAGCTGGAACAGCCGCCGTCGGCCATCTTCGCCTCCAGCGACCAGATGGCGTTCGGCGCCTACGAGGCCGTGCGCCAGCGCGGGCTGCGGGTCCCCGACGACGTAAGCGTGGTGGGCTTCGACGACCTGCCCGAGGCGCGGTGGGCCTCGCCGCCGTTGACGACGGTCCGCCAGCCGCTGAGCGAGATGGGGACGCTGGCCGCGCGCACCGTGCTGCGCCTGGCCCGGGGCGAGACCATCGAGAGCCTGCGCATCGAGCTGGCCACCCAGCTGGTGGTACGGGACAGCTGCGCGCCGATGCCGGACTGACCGACCCTGCACTCACGGTGACCGGGCGGGTGTCGAGAGTTGATGACCGACCGAGCCGGCCGTAGTTTTGGCGATCGGTGTACCGAAAACTTTCCGGAACACTCGGACTGCCGGGTTGGATCGCCAACTTCTCGTACCCGAGCCAGCCACGTCACGGCTGACGCCGCACGCTCACGCCGTCGGCGCCGGGCGAGGCGTCGTGCCGGCCTCGTCGCCCTCGCGGACCTCGTCGTGCGGCGTCTCCTCGATGATCTGCCGCACCCGCGCGCTGGGCAGGCGTACCTTCAGCGCCAGCACGTAGATGACCGCGGCCCACACCAGGTTCACCACGAAACCCCAGCCGAGCCCGATCGTGCCGGTGCCGCCGTACGAGCTGAGGTAGCTGATCAGCGCGAGCCCGGCCAGCCACAGCGGCGCCCAGACGCCGGCCCGCCAGTCCATCCGCCGTTCGCGCAGCGCGCCGGTCGCGCCGAACACGGCCAGCAGCACCAGTCCGACCAGGATCGCGACGAACAGCTTCCAGTTGGTGTCCCAGCCGGCCCAGAAGACGATCATGTTGGACGAGTAGAAGCCGAGGAACGGGATGATGTCCCCGCCGGGCAGGCGGAACGGCCGGGGCCGGTCGGGCAGCTCACGGCGCAGAGCCGCGAAGACCAGCGGGCCGGACCCGAACGACAGCACCGTGGCGCCGGTGACCAGACCGACCAGCTGCTGCCAGCTCGGGAACGGCAGGAAGATGACCAGCCCGACGACGAACGAGATGGCGGTGGACACCCACGGCACGCCGGTCCGGCTGAGCTTGGCCACCCCGTCGGGAGCGTTGCCGTTGCGGGCCATCGCGTACCCGAGCCGCGAGGTGACCGCGGTGTAGACCAGTCCCGTGTCGCCGGGGGAGACGATGGCGTCGATGTAGAGCATCACGGCCAGCCAGGTCAGCCCGAGGATGCTCGCGATCGCGGCGAGCGGCCCGAAGTCGTTGGTGAAGGTCAGCGCCGACCAACTGCCGGAGGAGCCCAGCGTGCCGCTCGGTACGGCCCCGATGAACGCGATCTGCAGCGCGATGTAGATGACCGCGGTCAGCAGTACCGAGCCGATGACCGCGATCGGCACGTTGCGCCGGGGGTTGGTGGTCTCGCCGGCCAGCTCGATGCCCTGCCGGAACCCGAGGTAGGAGAAGGTGATCCCGGCCGTGGCGATGGCGGTGAACACGCCGTGCATGCCCGAGGGCGCGAACCCGTGGCTGGTGAAGTTGCCGCCGTGGAACGCGGTGACCAGCAGGGCCACCACGACGATCCCGATGATGGCCAGCTTCCACCACACCAGCACGTTGTTGAGCCGGGCGAAGAACCGTACGCCGACGACGTTGACCACGCAGAACACGGCGAGCAGGACGACCGAGACGGCGAACCCGGCCGGGGTCAGCGTGTGGACCGTCTCGTCGCCGCGAGGGTGTGCGGTGGTCAGCGGGAAGTATTTCGTCGCGTACTGCACCGCGCCCTCGACCTCGATCGGGGCGACGACCGCGCACGACAGCCAGGTGATCCACCCCATCAGGTAGCTCGCCAGGCCGCCGAACGCGTAGTGCGGCATCCGTACCACGCCGCCGGAGACCGGGAACATCGTGCCGAGTTCGGCGTAGGTCAGCCCGATCAGCATGATCATGACGGCGGCGATCAGCCAGGAGAAGATGGCCGCCGGCCCGGCCAGTTGCGCGGCGTTCATGGCGCCGAACAGCCAGCCGGATCCGATGATCGAACCGACTGCGGTGAACAGCAGGCCGACCATGCCGATGTCCCGCCGCAGGTGCGGTTTGCCGGATCGAGCCGGTCGTACGTCCGTCGTCGCGGTCATGACGCCTCCCCGGGTACGCAGCGGAAACGGTCATCACGGCGTACCCGGGGTAGATCGCGAATAATCCTGGATGTCTCAGTTGCCGCCGGTGTACAGTGCGCCCACCTCGCTCGCGGACAGCGCACGACCGTAGACGCGTACGCTGTCCAGCGCGCCGGTCAGGTACGGGTCGGCATACTGGGAGCGACCCAGCCAGGTCTGCGTGCTCGAGCCCAGCGACGACGGGCGCAGGGTGATTCCGGTGTTGCTGGCCACCGCCGCACCGTTCACGTAGAGCGTCCCGGTGTTTCCGGACAGCGTCACCGCCACCTGCGTCCAGGTGCCGGACGGCAGCGCGGCCGGCCCGTTGATCTGCTGTTCGCCGCCGGCGCCGCCGGTCGTGATGGCGAACCGGGGAGTACCCGAGGAACTGCGCGGCGTGAGGAACATGTAGCTGGTGGTGCCGGTGCCGAAGTCGAAGATCCTGGTCCACGCGACGACCGAGTCGAGCTTGACCCACGCGGAGATGGTGAAGTCGCCGGCACCCGACAGCAGCCCGTTGGGCAGCCGCACGTAGCCGCTGGTCCCGTCGAGGTGCACGGCGTTGCCGGACCGGCCCGCCACCCACGACGTGGTACCGGTCAGAGTCGCCGTCTTGCCGTTGCCGAACGAGTCGGCCGCGCTGGTGCCGCTCGTCTCGTCGAACTTGTACCAGGCGACGTTGGCCGGTGGCGGGGTGCCGCCGCCGCTGAGGTTCCAGTACACCGTGTACCGCTCGTGCTGCGCCTGATAGAACGGGATCAGCGAGACCGAGCCGGTGCTCGCGGTACCGGTGAAGTGCAGCGGGTTGCTGGAGTTCTGCACCAGGCTGCCGGTCTGCAGGGTGGGCAGCACGCTGTTCAGGTCGGTGGTGCCATACTCGCCGGCCAGCACGATGGCGCCGTACTGGACCGCGCCGATGTTCGCGTTGTCGTTGGTCCTGGGGAACGTCAGCGCGGCCGGCATGGTGAGGTCGACGACGTCGCCGGAGGCCCAGGTGCGGTCCAGCGTCAGGTAGGTGCCCGGCGTCGCGGTGACGCTCTGGGTGACCCCGTTCACCTTGACGGTCATGCCACTGGTCCAGGACGGTACCCGGATCTTCATGGCGATGTGCCCGGAACCGGTCACCGTGAGCCGGCTGGTCGACGACGTCGGGAACGTGGTCGCCTGGGTGACCGTGATGCCCCGGCCGGGCCAGGTCAGCACGGACGCGATGAACAGGTTCACGTAGAGCGTCTCGCCGGAGTAGAAGTAGATGGAATCGGCGTACTTGGTGTTGGACTCCATGCCGGTGCCGTGGTCGCAGGTGAAGTTCGAGTAGTCGTTGCTGTAGGTCTTCATGCCGCCGGCCCGCAGCGGGATGTAGTAGGCGACGAACCCGTGGCTGGAGTTGGGGTCCTGCTGCCCGAGGATCTGGTTGAACAGCGCCCGCTCGTAGTAGTCCATGTAGTCGTAGCGGGTCGGGCTGGTGAAGAACAGCTGCCGGGTCAGCTTGAGCATGTTGTAGGTGTTGCAGCACTCGCAGGTGGTGTCCGACAGCTGGGTGGAGATGGCGTTCGGCGCCTGGAAGTACTCGCCGTTGGTGTTGCCGCCGATCACGTACGTGTGGCGGTTGATGACGATGTCCCAGAAGTTGGTGGCGATGTCGTGGTACCGGCTGGTGCCGGTGGCGTGGTATTCGCGGATCGCACCGATGATCTTCGGGATCTGCGTGTTGCCGTGGAAGCCGGACAGCTGGTCCTGGTTCGAGGCGAGGGGGTTCTCGATCTGGTTGTGGTCGAACCGCTGGGCGGTGGTGAGGTGGTCGGCGTTGCCGGTGACCTGGTACAGGTTCGTCAGCACCTCGGGCATGCCGCCGAACTCGGTACGCAGCACGACGTTCTGCATTGTCGTGCTGCTCAACGGATCGGTGCGCGCCTTGACCCAGGCCGCCATGTTCGTCACCACGGTCAGCGCCTGAGTGTTGCCGGCCACCAGGTACTGGTCGAGCAGGCCGGCCATGATCTTGTGGATCGTGTAGTACGGCGCCCACACCGTCTGGCCGGTCTCCAGGCGGTCGAAGAAGTTCTCCGGGAAGGCGGACAGGTATCCGGTGTGGTACCCGTGCCCCGGCGACGCGGCCTGGCAGGCGGCCAGCGAACTGACCAGGTAGTCGCCCTTCGTCTTGTAGGTCGAGTTGCCGGTGTTGGCGTACGCCTGCGCCAGGGCCGACATCAGGTGCCCGGTCGAGTGCCCGCGCAACTCCGTGGTCGGCGACTCCCAGCCGCCCACCGACTGCGCCGAGGTGGCGATACCGACGTTGGTGCGGAACGTGTACAGCAGCCGATCGGCGTCCACAAAGGACAGATAGGCCAGGGTCCGGTTCATGTTGTCCAGGAACGGCCCCGCGGACAGTTTCACGGCGCCCAGCGGGAACGCGTACACCGAGACCCCGTAGTCGGTCCGGGCGGCGAACGCCGGCGTGGCGCCCAGCACGCCGGCCGCCGGTAACACCGAACCCAGCGCAGAGCCCAGCACGGGGCCCAGCGCCGCACCCGCGACCGCGGTACCGGCCGCGCGCAGCGCCGTCCTGCGGTCGAACGTGACATGCTCCATCTCCGCACCTCCGGTCTTCGGGCTGGCACGGACGCCGAGCGATGGGACTCGGCTCAGCCTCGTGTGGGGGACTGTTCGAAATACCGAATGACATCCGGTATGTGACAGGCACCGTAGAGCGACAATGTGACGTCTGTCAATGCCGCTCGCGCTTCGCAGCAATGGCGGGCATTCCGGCTTGTACGAGATATCGAACAACGCCGTGAGTGGGCGGAATACATTGATGACTATCCTTGTCAGACGTCTGCTGTCACATCACAATGTTGCGCAGGGCCGGCGGGACGGGTGCTGTCGCACGGACCGGTCACCCACCCCGCCGGCCCCATCGCGCCCGCCTGCGCGTCCGGCTACTCTCACTGTGATCCGACCAGTCTGGCTCGGCGCGTCTGGCGCCGCGCGCGACCCAGACCAGTCGGCAGGCGTGTGTCTGGTCGACGGGAGGGAAGCCGGCGTGTCCGAGAACCTGGGCGACCGGATCGCCGCCCGGCTGCTCGACGAGATCGTCGCCGGTGCGTTCCCGCCTGACACCGCACTGCCGCCCGAGTGGGAACTGGCCGAGCGCGAAGGGGCCAGCCGGCTGACCATCCGCGAGGCGCTGCGCACGCTGCGGCAGAAGTCCGTCGTCCGGGTCGTTCGCGGCCGGGGCACCTACGTGCAGCCGCCGGAGCACTGGTCGCCGCTCGATCCGGTGGTGCTCGGCTCGCTGTCCCGCACACCCGACGCGCTGGCCGGGCGGATGAACGCGTTGCTGGAGGCGCGCATGCTGGTCGAGGTCGGTGTCGCCGAACTGGCCGCGGCCCGGCGCACCGCCGACGACCTCGCCGCGATGACGTCGTCCATCGAGGCCATGCGCGAGGCGGGGGCGGACGTGTCCGCGTTCGTGGCCGGCGACCTCGCCTTTCACGACGCGGTGATGAGCGCCGCGGGCAACCGGGTGGTGGCCGCGCTGTACGAACCGATCGCCCAACTGCTGCACGAGACCCGCCAGCAGACCTCGCGCGATCCGGTCGCCCGGGAGCACGCGATCGCCGCGCACGAACGCATCCTCGACGCCATCACCAGGCGCAGCCCGGCCCAGGCGGCCTGGGCGATGCGGGACCACCTGGCGCAGACCGGTGAGGACTACGCCCGGGTACCGGCGGCGCGGCGGCGTCGCGGCACCCGGGCACGCAAGGGTGCCTAGGTCCTTTCCTGCCGATCTTGTCGAGCCGAGGCGAGGTCCAGGCGTCGATCCGGCAAGGCCGCAGGACTCCTGGATACCGGTGTTGTATCCAGGAGTCCGAGAACGCAGCCGGGCGGCGCCTGGGTCCGCCGCAGGCCGGCGAATGATTGGCAGGACAGGACCTATCGGTTCGACGAAGGAGTGGTGTCATGACGGACGTGTCCGCCTCGGTGGTCGGTGCGGGGCCCGGCGTACCTGGCCTCGGCGTGCCCGGGACGATGTCGGTCGCCCGGCTGTACGGGCCCGGCGACATCCGGGTCGAACGGGAGCCGCTGCCGGACCCCGTGGAAGGCACCGACCTGGTGCGCGTCACCGCCGTCGGCCTCTGCGGGTCGGACCTTCACTGGTATGCCGAGGCGGGGATCGGCGACGCCCGGCTGGACCGGCCACTCGTGGTCGGGCACGAGTTCGCCGGAGTCATCGAGGGCGGTCCGCGCCACGGCCTGCGGGTGGCCGTCGACCCGGCGATCCCCTGCGAGCACTGCGAGATCTGCCGTGAGGGATACGGCAACCTCTGCCCGGACGTGCGGTTCGCCGGGCACGGTACGGTCGACGGCGGGCTGCGCGAGTTCATCACCTGGCCGGCGTACCTGCTCCGACCGCTGCCGGACACCCTGACCGACGCCGACGGGGCACTGCTGGAACCGCTCGGTGTGGGCCTGCACTCGCTGGATCTCGGGCACCTGCGGGTCGGTGCCACCGTCGCGGTCATCGGGTGCGGGCCGATCGGCCTGCTGATCCTCCAGCTGGCCTACGTCGCCGGGGCATCCCGGGTGTTCGCGGTCGAGCCGCTGGAGCACCGGCTGCTGGCCGCCCGCGCGCTCGGCGCCGACGACGCCGTCGCGCCCGAGATGGCCGACCGGGCGTACTGGCGGGAGGTCGCCGGCCGGGGCGCCGACGTGGTCTTCGAGGTCGCCGGTACCGAGGAGGCGGTGGAGCTGGCGATGACCGCGGTGCGGCCCGGCGGGCGGGTCGTGCTGGTCGGCATCCCGAGTCACGACCGGATAGCGTTCTCCGCGTCGACCGCGCGGCGCAAGGGGGTGACGATCGCCCTGGTGCGCCGGATGAACCGGGTCTACGACCGGGCCATCGACCTGGTCGCGCGGCGCCGGGTCGACCTGTCCAGCCTGGTGACCGAGTCGTACCCGCTCGGCCGGGTCGCCGAGGCGTTCGACGCGGCGGACCGCCGGACCGGCATCAAGGTCGTGGTGGAGCCGGCTACCACCTGAGGCGGGGACCGGCGGCTCAGGAGGCGGCGAGGGCGTCCGCGGCGCCGGCGGTGCGGTGGGCCAGCTCGGGCAGTACCGTGCCGAGCGCGGCGTCCAGGGTCAGCGTCGCGTAGTCGTCACCCCGGGTACGCCCGCGGTTCACGATCGCCACCGGGATGCCGAGCTTCGACGCCCGCAGCACGAACCGGCGGCCCGACATGACCGTCAACGACGAGCCCAGTACCAGCAGCAGCCGGGCGCTCTCCACCAGGGCGAAGCAGTCCGCGACCCGGGGCGCCGGCACGTTCTCGCCGAAGAACACCACGTCCGGCTTGAGCATGCCGCCGTTGCAGGTCTGGCAGTCGACCGTGTGGAAGCCGTCGAGCTGGTCGTCATCGAGGTCGACGTCACCGTCCGGGTTGATCCTGGTGGCCCGACCGTCCCACCAGGGGTTGGCCTCGCCGAGCCGGCTGTGCAACTCCGCCCGCGACATCGAGTCGCCGCAGCCGAGGCAGGTCACCCGGTACAGGCTGCCGTGCAGCTCGATGACCGCCCTTGCGCCGGCACTCTGGTGCAGGCCGTCGACGTTCTGCGTGATGACGCCGGACACCAGTCCCTGGCGCTCCAGGTCGGCCACGGCGCGGTGGCCGGCGTTCGGGGCCGCGCCGGACATGGTCAGCCACCCGACGTGGCTGCGGGCCCAGTAGCGGCGCCGCGCCGCCGCGTCCCGGGTGAACGCCTGGTACGTCATCGGGCTGCGGCGGTTCATCGTCCCGTTCGGTCCCCGGTAGTCCGGGATGCCCGACTCGGTGGAGATCCCCGCCCCGCTCAGCACGACCACGCCGCCCCCGGCGACGAGCCCCGCCAGCGCCCCGAGTCGTTCGCTGCCTTCCTGTGTCACCACTCCATGCTGCCTCATGGACGGGGTGACCGGCGACGTGACCTGGCTCCCGACCACCGGCGCCGCAGCCGCCGAGCGGCACGGTCGGGGCCGCCGGCTCGCTGGGTGGCGACCCGCTCGGCGCGCGCGGGCGGCCGAGCCGGCTGGCACCGGTACCGGCACCGACCCGCCGGGCGGTTGTCGGGTTCCTGATCCTCAGTCCGTTCGGGTCTGGTCCGGCGGCGCTGCCGTCTGAGATCGTTGGCTCCCCGCCCCGGCCCGCCGCCGGGCGCCGCGGACTGGAGGCGATCCATGGTGGACGGTCACGACGTCATCGTCATAGGCAGCGGTCACAACGCGTTGGTCGCCGCGGGCTACCTCGCACGGGCCGGGCGCGACGTGCTCGTGCTGGAACGCAACGACCGGCCCGGCGGCCTGGTCCGCACCGAGGAGCTGACCCTGCCCGGGTACCGGCACGACGTGTACTCGTCGGCGCATCCGTTGCTGCTCGCCGGCCCGGTCTGGGCGGAGTTGGGGGAGGACCTGACCGCGCGGGGGCTGACGTACCTCAACACCGACACGCCGACCGGAGTGTCCTTTCCGGACGGTCGCACCGCGGTGTTCCCCCGTTCCCTGGACGCGATGCTGGCCGAGGCCGACCGGCTGGCACCCGGCGACGGCGCGGCGTTCGCCGCGTGGATGGAGTCGTTCGCCCCGTACGCGCCGGAGGTCTTCGGACTGTTCGCACAGGACCTGGCCGATCCGGCGGCGATGGAGGCGATCGTGCGCCTGCTGCGCGGCGACGGGCCGGGGCTCACTCCGTTCGCGGCGATGGTCTTCGAATCCGCGCGCACCACCGTTTCCCGGTTCCGCTCTCCGGTGCTGCGGGCGATGCTGGCGCCCTGGGTGATGCACCTCGGCCACACGCCGGACGAGCCGGGCAGCGGGCTCTGGGCGACCCTCATCGCGCAGGCCGTGCTGCTCGCCGGGATGCCGATCCCGGCCGGCGGCAGCGAGTCGCTGGTGACCGCGTTGGCCCGGCTGGTCACCGACCACGGTGGCCGGATCGTCACCGGTACCGAGGTGACCCGGATCCTCGTCGAGGGGCAGCGGGCGGTCGGAGTGGTCACCGCGGACGGCGAGCGCCATCTCGCCCGGCAGGCGGTCGTCGCCTCCACCAACGCCGACCAGCTCTACCTCCGGCTGCTCGGCGACGACGCGCCGCCGTCGCTGCGCGAGCAGGCGGCCGGGTACCGGTACGGGCGCGGCTGCCTGCAGATCCAGCTGGCGCTGAGCGAGCCGCCGCGCTGGCCGGATCCACGGTTCGCGGACATCGGGCAGCCACACCTCACGACGGGACTGGACGGCTGCACGCTGGCCGCCGCGCAGGGCATGGCGGGGCTGCTGCCGGCCGAGCCGACGTTTACCGTGGACTGCCCGACCGCGCTGGACCCGGGCCGGGCGCCGGCGGGTGCGGCCATCATGCGGGTACAGGTGCTGGAGGTGCCGTGCCACCCGACCGGCGACGCGGCCGGGGTCATCGACGTCGGCGACGGCACCTGGACGCCCGACCTGACGGCACGCATGGTCGATCGGGTACTGGGCATCATCGGGCAGCATGTCCCCAACATCCCGGACGCGGTACTGGCCCACGCGGTCGTCACCCCGGACGACCTGGCCCGGTTCAACCCCAACTGCGGACCGGGTGACCCCTACGGTGGCGCGAGCGACCTGGCGCAGAGCTACCTGCTGCGCACGTTGCCTGGGCAGCCCGGGCACCGTACCCCGATCGACGGGCTGTACCAGCTGGGCGCGGGCACCTGGCCCGGCCACGGCGTGAACGGCGGCTCCGGCTACATCGTCGCGCACCAGTTGCTGGACGGCTGAGCCGCCGCCGTCGGCCCGCCGGTCGGGTCGGGGCCGGCGGGTGTCAGGGCGACCAGTCTGGCTCGGCGCGCCTGGCGCCGTGCCGCGACCCAGACTAGTCGGGATCCAAGTGGTAGATGACCGCGTCCGGCTGCTCGTCGCGGGAGATGCCGAGCCCGTCGATGCTCCCGGTCAGCGCGTGCACCGGGATGCCGGCGTCCTCGGGCGGACCGTCGAACCGCATCGCGTTCGGCTGCCGGAGCACCAGTACCGTGCGGACCCCGAGCCCGCGAAGGTACTGGACGCTGGTCGCGTCGGGGAAGGTCTTCACGACCTCCTCGGTGTGCAGGAAGCCCTGCGGGAAGAAGCCGCTGGACCCGTTGACGAGCGGCACGAAGTTCGCCGTCGACCACAGCATCGCCAGCTCGTCGTCTTTCCAGTTCGTCGGCAGCACCAGCAGCGGACCGGGCAGCGAGGCGAACGAGGCCGGCGCCCTGGGTACGGTCGGGAACGCCGTCGTCTGCACACCCTCGACGAGGACGAACAGGCACGGTACGGCCAGGCTCACCGTGACCAGCGACCGCAGCGAGCCCCGGCGCAGGCGCCCGGACCAGGTGCGCACCCGCTCGGTGAGCACGGTCGTCGCGCCCGCCGCCAACAGCACCAGGACCAGCGTGACCCACACGATCAGCCGACCCGGGGTGCGGATGCCGCTCCAGCCGGGCAGGTAGTCGTACATCTTGTAGTAGAAGGAACTGACCGGCGCGCGCAACCCCATCGCCAGCGTGCCGAACCCGAGCAGCCCGATCAGCAGGAGCACCCGGCGCCGCCAGGACCAGGCCGAGTAGACCAGGCCGATGGCGGCCAGCGCGTAGAGGGTGTAGCCGGGCAGCATCAGACCCTCCCAGCCGCCCTGCGGAATCATGTCGATCTGGGCCCGTTGCTGGTGCGGTCCCCACAGCCACTCGTTGGACGGCGCGGTGACGAACCCGAGGAAACCCGGCGAGTAGAACAGGATCTCGGTCAGCGCCCGCTGCGCGTACGGGTAGGTCCGCAGCACCTGGAAGTACGGGTACGCCATCGCGGCACCGGCGGCGGCGAACACGATCGCGCCGATCACGTCCACCCGCAGCAGCCGTCGGCTGAACGCGGGCCGGCGGACCAGCCACCACACGATCGCCACGATGACGAGCAGCGCCAGCACGTACGCGAACGGCAACCCGATGCCGAAGCCGAGCGTGACCTGCCACGCGGCGACCAGCCACCCGGCCAGCGCCCACCGGGGCCGCACCCGGTCGGGCCGGTACCCGCCGCGCAGGCTGTACCCGTGCCCCCGGGCGAGCATCGCCAGGCTCAACGCGATCCCGCCGGTGGACAGCACGTGCAGGTGGGACACCTGGGTCCAGCGCCAGGGGGCGAAAGCGAAGGCGGTACCGGCAACGGCGGCGCCGGGGATGTTCGAGCCGAGCTGCCGGGCCAGGATGTAGGCGCCGAAGCAGGCGAGCGCGAAGGCGAGGACGAAGAGAATGTTGTACCGCAGCACCGCCGCCGTGGGACCGGAGCCGATGAGGCCGGCCGGCAGGTACCCGAGCAGCGAGTCCGAGTACGCGAAGCTGTACTTCTCCGTGTAGAACGCGTTGCCCTGCCACAACTGCGCGGGATGATGGAGGATCGCCCAGGCGCTCCAGGACATCTCCCAGGACTGGAGCGACGGATCCCAGACGTCGCTGGGCAGCGTCCGGGTCGGGTATCGCAGGGTGGGCCAGGTCATCACGACGGCCAGCACCAGCGACGACGTCGCGACGAGCGTCCACTCGTGCCGGGCGAACGCGGCCAGTCCGCGCCCGGAGAGCCCGCGCCGGCCGGCGACCACCGGCTCGGCCGGGGACTCCGGCTCCGCCTGGGGCTCTGGTCGCGGTTCGGTCGGGGGCGCGCTGTCGGTGACGCTCGTCTGGCTCATGTGCTCCCTCTTCACGCGGCCACCGGACCTGGCCAACGCCCCCGTGCCCGGGCCCGTCGTGCGTCCTGGCCCGGATGGATCGGGGCCGACCGCGCCGATCGAACTGGAGGATCCTACCCGGACGGTTGGCGCGTGCGAGACGCTCGCCGGTGATCACCGGTGCGGAGCGGTCGTAGACTGCTCGCGGTCGGCCACTGGCCGACGAGCGACGCCGCTCGCAGTTGCCGGCCCGGGCCACGGGGCGGGGCGGCCGATCCCAGGCAGGGAGACATGCGTCCAGACCCAGCGGCGACCGATCCACGGACGAAGATCGATACTTCGGTAGCGCATCCGGCCAGGCGGTACGACTACTGGTTGGGTGGAAAGGACAACTTCGCCGCGGACCGGGAATCCGGCGACCGGATCATCGCCGTGTTCCCCACCACGCGCACCGCCGCCCTGGAAAACCGCCGGTTCATGCGTCGCGCGGTGGCCCACATCGCCGGACAGGCCGGGATCCGCCAGTTTCTCGACGTCGGCACCGGCATCCCCACCAGCCCCAACACGCACGAGATAGCGCAGGGAATCGTTCCCGACGCGCGGGTGGTGTATGTCGACAACGACCCCATCGTGCTGGCACACGCCCGGGCCCTGCTCACCAGTTCCGCCGAGGGCGCGACCGCCTACATCGATGCCGACCTGTACCAGCCGGACAGCATCCTGAACCATCCCGACCTGCTGCAGACGCTGGACCTGTCCCAACCGGTCGCGCTCATGCTCGTCGCCGTCCTGCACTTCGTGCCGGACGCCGACAACCCGCGCGGTCTCATCGAGCCGCTGATCGATGCCCTGGCCCCGGGCAGCTACGTGGTCATGTCGCACATGACTCACGACTTCCTGTCCTCGGAGGACGCGGCCGCGGTCAACCAGGTGGTCAGCTCCGAAGCGCTCCGGGCGCGCCCCAAGGAGCGGTTCGCCACGTTCTTCGACGGGCTCGACCTGGTGGAGCCCGGCATCGTGTCGGCGTCCGAGTGGCGGGCCGAGGACGAGCCGCAACCGCGGCCCAGTCGGAGCGAGGTCAGCTGCTACGGCGCGGTCGCGGTCAAGCGCTGACGCGGGCCCACCCGGCGACTCGGCTGGGTCAGGCCGCCGAACGGAACTGTTCGTAGCGCTCTTCGAGGCGGGTCGGGTCCGGCCGATCGTGCCGGGATCTGGGCAGGAAGATGGTCGAGCCGTGCATCTCCTGCAGCCCGTGCCGCAGCATCGGTCCGTCGATCTCGGTGAGAATGTCCTCGCGCACCTCTACGACGCGATCCGGGCGGATGCCGATGATGTTCGCGTCGTACGCGGCGTGGTGGATCTTGCACATCGCCAGCCCGTTGGGGACCACGGGCTCGCCGCGCCGGTGGCGGTCCGGAAGGATGTGCGCCGCGTCGAGCAGGGGTGCGTGACCCAGCCGGCATAGGGCGCACCGGGCTTCGTATGCCCGCAGCACCTTGGGACGGAAGACCACCTGGTGCAGTCGCTGCAGGGTGAGCCGTCGGGCGTAGCGACGCTCGGGGAGGACCTCGATGCCCTCGACGCTGTGCTCGAGCTCGCCCAGATCCACGGCGAACTCGTGTCGGGCAGGGTCTTCCTCCACCAGATAGACCGGGTAGATGGCGTGGTAGACGCCCTTGGCCATCGGATAGAAGTAGGCGAGCGGGGAACGGCGGACCATCGCCTCCCGTAAGGCGCGGTTGTCGGGGTGCGCCGGATCCGTGCCGCGCCACTTGTAGTGCAGGGTGCCGTCCGTGCCGAACTCGTCCTCGTACGGCCTGGCGCCTCCCTGTGGCGTGTATGTCGTGCGGATCGTCAGTGCCGCGGACAGCCTCGCGGGCTTGCGGATGCCGGGCTGGACGACGAGGCGAACGGCTTCGCCGTCGAACTCGAACGTGTTGATGACGTCGGACGGGATGCCACTCGGGTACGCCGCGCTGATCCGATCGAGGTGGGCGAACATCGCCAGCCGTAGCCGGGTGTCGACGTCGTCGCCCGCTGTCATGCGATGTTTATAGTCGATCGGCGGCGGCCGTGGGGGGCCTCAAGCGTCGTTCCGGGTGGGCGGGCTGCGCTGTCAGTCGGGCATGTCGTCGAGGTGGCGCTCGAGCGCGTCGAGCCGCCGGGCCCACACCTCGCGGTACGGCTCCAGCCACTCGTGCACCTCGGCCAGCGGCTCCGGGGACAGCCGGTACAGGCGGCGCTGGGCATCCTGGCGTACCTGCACGAGTCCGGCCTCCCGCAACACCTTGAGGTGTTTCGACATGCCCGGCTGGCTGACCGGTACCAGCGCGACCAGATCGTTGACCGAGCACTCGCGGGTGCGCAGCACGTCCAGGATCTGGCGACGTCGCGGCTCCGCCAGTACTTCGAACGTCGATGGCATGACGGTAATATAACCAATCGGGAATGTTGCGGCAATGCCGGGGTGGCAAGCGGTGCGCGCGTAAAGTCTGGCGGAGTCGTCCGTACGGGGGGAGTCTCCATGAACGCCACCGCCGATGTAAAAGCCACCGCTGACGTACCGGCACTGCTCGGCGGTGACCGGACCGAGTCCGGGCGGCCGTTGCTGACCTACTACGACGACGCCACCGGCGAGCGCGTCGAGTTGACGGCCGAGGCGCTGGGCTCCTGGGCCGCGCGCACCGCGAACCTCATGCGTGAGGGCTGCGGGATGGGCATCGGCAGCCGGGCCGCGATGCTGCTTCCGCCGCACTGGCAGACCGCCGCCGTGTTGCTCGGCGCCTGGTCGACCGGCGTGGCGGTGTCGTTCCGCCTCGCCGCGCTGGCCGGGCTGCCGTCGTCTGGGCCGGACGCGGACGCGCCGCTGGACGCCACGTTCGTCTCGTGGAAGCGGCTCGACGACTGGCTGGAGGACGTGCCCCCGGCCGACCACCGCTTCGTCCTGGGGCTGGCCGCGGCCGGGGCGCCGATGCGTGAGGTACCGGACGGGTACCGGGACTACATCGCCGAGGTCCGCCGGTACTCCGACCTGCCGCCGTCGTACCTGCCGGAGCGCGCGGAGCCGGCGACCGTCGACGGTACGACGTTCGGGTCGTGGGAGATCCTGGCGCGGGAGGTTGCCGGCGTCCAGGAACTCCGGCCCGGCGACCGGCTGCTGATCGACGCGGCGGAGCACGACCATCCGTTGAAGTGGCTGCTCGCGCCGCTGTCGGCCGGCGCGTCGGTGGTGCTGTGCGCGAACCTCGACCGCGACCGAATGAACTCCCGGATCGAGGCCGAGGGCATCACCCGGGTCCTCTGAGGAGTTCACCCCCTCGGGGTAATCCCTGAGTTGCCGAATCAGGGGCCGATCGTGGCTTTTCCGGATGCCAGCGGCGGCCGGAGCGGGCAGAGTAATGCCCGTGGCCCGCACGGGGGCGGGCCCGACGATCGGAGACAGGTCCATGAGGGTGCTGACCGGCAGGGACGTCCGGCGGTGGGGGCTGACGGCGTTGGCGCTGGTGGCGCTGGGGGCCGCGGCCCGGGCGTTCCTGGTGCGGGTGTACGCGCCGCAGGTGTCCGAGTGGGCCGTGTCTCCGGGGCCGAGTCGCCCGGACCGGGGTTGAGCCCCGGTCCGGGCAACGGGGTCAGTCAGTCGAGCCGCTCGTCGGCCAGGACGCTGGAGAAACGCCGGATCAGCGACGTGTACCCGATCCCGGCCAGCACCGGCGGCACGAGCCGCACGGCCAGGCGGGCGGCCGGGTTCGGCGGCCGGTTGGTGGACTCGCTCGCGGCCATCCGCGACACCCGCCGTACCCGGGTGGCGCGCAGCCGCTCGTACCGGCGCAGCCGCCGCACGAGGTCGGCACGCTGCGCCGAGTCGGCCCGCTGTACCTGGTCGGCTCGCTGCACCGGGCCGGACAGTGCGCGCCGCAGCAGCCAGGCGTCTTCCAGTGCCTGGTTGGCACCCTGTGCCTGGGACGGCGGGAACGCGTGTGCCGCGTCGCCGATCAGAGTCGTCGCGCCCACTCCCCAGGCGTCGGGCACCCGGTGCAACACATGCGGGTACCGGCCGAGGTCGGTTTCGGCGATGGAGTCCAGCAGCAGCGGTACCGGCGCCGGATAGCCGGCGAACCGCCGGGACAGCGCGCCGGCGACCGGACCTGCGGGCAGCGGGCCTTGCACGTCGAACCACCACTGCAGCAGGCCGTCACCCGCGGGCATCAGCCCGACGAGGCCGGCCGGGCCGACGAACAGTGACGCGGTCGTGCCGGCCGCGAGGTCGGGCAGCACCCGGGTGAGGCCCTGCCACGTCGTCCAGCCGTTCTCCGCGGCGGCCTCGCCGCCGAGCACGCCGCGCCGCACCGCCGAACGGTGGCCGTCCGCGCCCACCAGCACCTCGGCCGTGTGCTTCTCGCCGCCCGCGTCGACGACTGTCACCGGGCCGCCGTCCGCACCGGCCGGCCCGGCCGCGACCTCCTCCACCGCGCGTCCGAACGCGACGGTGCCCTCCGGGAGCCGGGACGCCAGGTGCGCGATGAGTTTCTCCCGGGCCACCGTGGTGACCGGAAAACCGGTGCGCTTGCGCATGACCGCCAGGTCGACGCGCATCAGCGGCCGCCCGGTGGAGGTGCGCGACTCCAGCACGTCGATCCGGCCGCCGATCGCCGGTGGCAGCGGCGCGCCGAGTCCGGCCAGCGCGGCGGCGCCGTTGCTGAAGACGGTGACGCCGGCGCCACCGGTGCGCAACGCGGGCGCCACTTCCAGCACCCGAACCCGGTGACCGTCGGCGATCAGGCCGCCGGCGAGTGCGAGGCCGCCGATGCCGGCACCGGCGATGAGCACATCCATCGGACTCCTTCCGCTGCGATTCGTTTCGCTGCGATCCGCTCCACTACGATCGTTGTACTACGGATGCTGCCATAGAATCACGTCGTGCCGCCACCCAATGACCGTCGCCGGGCGCAGCTCGCGGACGCCGCGATCGCGCTGCTCGTCGAGGTAGGCGTGCACGGGGTGACGCACCGCGCCGTCGACGCCCGCGCGGGTCTGCCGGCCGGTACCACGTCGAATTACTTCCGCAGCCGGGAGGCGTTGCTCGTCGCCGCCGCCCAGCGGGTGGTCGAACTGCACCAGGCGGACATGCGGCAGGCGGCGGTCGGTCACCTGCCGGAGGGCGACCCGCGGGAGCGCGCCATCGAGCTGATCGCCGGCTCGCTGCTGCTGGCCGCGACCGCTCAGCGCGACCGGTACCTCGCCGTCTTCGAACTCCGGCTGGAGAGCCTGCGCCGGCCGGTGCTCGCCGAGACCCTGGCCGGGTTGATGGACGCGACCGCCCGGTTCACCGCCGGGTACCACGAGTCGCTCGGGCTGGACATCCCGCCGGACGCGGTACCGCTGCTCATGGTCCTGTACGGCGGGGCGTTGTTCACGCTCGTCAGCGCGCCGCCCGGCTCGGTCACCGAGGCGACGACGCGTACCCTCGCGGCGACCATCGTCCGCGGCGCGCTCGCCGCTGCCGGGGGCTAGTCGATCCCGAGTTCGCGCAGGATGGCCTCGGTGTGCTCGCCCGGCTCCGGGACCGGTCCGAAGTCCGGCTCGATGTCGTCGGGCTGCCCGGGCGGCAGGAACGCGTGCAGCGTGCCGGCCGACGACTCGACGGAACGCCACCGGTCGCGCGCCGCGAGCTGCGGGTGGGCCCACACCTCGGACAGGTCGCGGACCTGACCGTTCGCGATGCCCGCCCGGTCGAGCCGGCGCCGCAGCTCGGCGCTGTCCAGCCGGGCGACATCGGCGTCGATGAGCTCGCCGAGCGCGTCGCGGTGCCGCGCCCGCAGCGAGTTGGTGCGGAACCGGTGATCGTCGCCGATCGCCGGGTCGCGCAACACCTCCCGGCAGAACGCGGCCCACTCCCGCTCGTTCTGTACGCCGAGGAACACCGTCACGCCGTCGGCGCAGCGCACCGGCCCGTACGGCGCGATGACCGGATGGGACGCGCCGGCGCGCGCCGGCTGGCGGCCGGCGTACCGGGCGTAGTAGAGCGGGTACCCCATCCACTCGACCAGCGCCTCCAACATCGAGACCTCGATGGTCGCGCCGGTACCCGTCCGGGTCCGGCGCAGCAGTGCGCCGAGCACGCCGCTGTACGCGTACATGCCGGCCGCGATGTCGGCCACCGAGATGCCCACCTTCACCGGCTGGTCGGGCGTGCCGGTCACCGACAGCAGGCCGGCCTCGCACTGCACGAGAAGGTCGTATGCCTTGCGATCCGCGTAGGGGCCTTCGTCGCCGTACCCGGAAATCGAACAGCAGACCAGCGGCGGGTGACGCTCGCGCAGCTCATCGGCGCCGAAGCCGAGCCGCCGGGCCGCCCCCGGCGCGAGGTTCTGCACGAACACGTCGGCGCGCGCGACGAGCCGCCGCAGCGCCTCCCGACCGCGTTCGGTTTTGAGGTCCAGCGCGATGGACTCCTTCGACCGGTTGAGCCAGACGAAGTGGCTGGACAGCCCGCCCACCACGTCGTCGTAGTCGCGTGCGAAGTCGCCACCGCCCTCGCGCTCCACCTTGATGACTCTCGCGCCGAGGTCGGCGAGTTGCCGGGTCGCGAACGGCGCCGCCACCGCCTGCTCGACCGACACCACGGTCACGCCGTCGAGCGGGCGGTCCACCGTCACCCCCTGCGCGTCGGGGCTCGCCGCCGGGCCGATCCCCGGCACGCCGCGATTCTATAAGCTGTGAGACCGAGGAGGGTGGTCGTGGAAGGGCTGGACGCGCAGGAACGGGCCGTCGTCGAGACGGTGCGTGACTTCGTCGCGCGGGAGGTCATCCCGGTGGCCCGGGAACTGGAGCACACCGACACCTATCCGGAACACCTCATCGAAGCGCTGAAGGCGATGGGCGTGTTCGGCCTGGCGATCCCCGAACCGTGGGGCGAGGCCCGGGTCAGCACACCCTGCTATGCCCTGGTGACCGAGGAGCTGGCTCGCGGCTGGATGAGCCTGGCCGGCGCGATGGGCGGCCACACCGTGGTCGCCAAGCTCATCCACGACCACGGCAGCGCCGAGCAGAAGGACCGGTACCTGCCGGCGATGGCGACCGGACGGGTCCGGGCGGCGATGGCGCTCACCGAACCCGGCGGCGGCTCGGACCTCCAGGCGATGCGCACCACCGCGATCCGCGACGGCGACCACTACGTCGTCAACGGGTCCAAGACCTGGATCACCAACGCCCGGCGATCGGCGCTGATCGCCCTGCTCTGCAAGACCGATCCGCACGCCACCCCGGCACATCACGGCATCAGCGTCCTGCTGGTGGAGAAGGGCCCAGGGCTGACCGTGTCGCGGGACCTGCCGAAGCTCGGATACAAGGGCGTGGAAAGCTGCGAGCTGTCCTTCGACGACTTCCGGGTGCCGGCCACCGCGCTGCTCGGTGAGCGGGAGGGGCGCGGCTTCGCGCAGATGATGCGCGGCCTGGAGATCGGCCGGATCCAGGTCGCGGCGCGGGCGCTGGGCGTCGGGCGCGCGGCGCTGGAGGATTCGTTGCGGTACGCGCGGGAGCGGGAGGCTTTCGGGGTACCCATCTGGAAACACCAGTCCATCGGCAACTACCTGGCCGACATGGCCACCCGGCTGACCGCCGCGCGCCAGCTGGTGCTGCACGCCGCCCGGTGCTTCGATTCGACCGATCTGGATCGCGGCGCAGCGTCAGACGCGCCGAGCCAGACTGGTCGGAGAGGACGGCGCGCCGACCTGGAGGCCGGGATGGCCAAGCTGTTCGCGTCGGAGACCGCGATGCAGATCGCGCTGGACGCCGTGCGCGTGCACGGCGGCTATGGCTACTCGACGGAGTTCGACATCGAGCGGTACTTCCGGGACGCGCCACTGATGATCGTCGGCGAGGGCACCAACGAGATCCAGCGCAACGTGATCGTCCGGCAGCTCATCGAGCGCGGGTCGGTGGCGCCCTGACATGGCGTCGTGACGTGACAGCGGAGCTGATCGGGCCGGAGCCGGCCGAGGCGCTGGCCGGCCTGCTGGACATCGACGTACCGCAGCCGGTGCGGGACGGCGCTCTTCCGCCGCTGTGGCACTGGGTGTACCTGCTGGTACGACGCCGGCAGAGCGACCTGGGCGAGGACGGGCACCCGGTGCACGGCGTCCCGGAACCGCCCGGACCGGGCTGGCGGCGCATGTTCGCCGGTGGCCGGGTCACCGCGTACCGCCCGATCCGGATCGGCCGGGTCGCGGCGCGCGGCAGCGAGGTGGCCGGCGTGGCGGAGAAGTCGGGCCGGTCGGGGCCGCTGACGTTCGTCACCGTACGCACCCGGATCGAGCAGGACGGTGCGCTGGCGGTCGTCGACGAGCAGGACATCGTGTACCGGCCGCCGGGTTCGCACCTGCCTGTACCTACCACGTCGGACGGTGCCGGCGGTGTTCCCGGCGGCGGCGTTCTCGGGGTTGTTCCCAACAGCGGCGATCCCGGCGGCGGTGCCGGCGGTGCCGGTGGTGGCGGCGCCGGTCCCGGCGGTGGCGGTGCCGGTGGCGGCGGTCTTGGCGGCGGATTCGGGTTCGAGGTCGATCCGGCCGTCCTATTCCGGTTCTCCGCGCTCACCTACAACGCGCACCGCATCCACTACGACCGGGAGTTCGCGGTCCGCGAGGGGTATCCGGACCTCGTCGTGCACGGGCCACTGCAGGCGCTGCTCATGGCCGAGGCACTCCGCCGCCGGGGAGTGGACATGCTCGGCGGGACGTTCTCCTACCGGCTGCTCGTGCCGGTGTTCGGCGCCCAGTGGCTCGCCGTCACGGCGTCGGTGGCTGGCGCGTCAGCGGGTGGGGCGTCGGTCGCCGGTGCCTCGGTGGGCGGTGTGTCCGACGTGTCGGTGGCCGGGGCCGAGGTCCGCGACGCGGGCGGCCGGGTCACCGCGAGGAGCACGCTCTCAGGCTGAACCGGCCCCGACGCTGGGGTTTGTCCCCGCCGCCGGACCGGGCGGCGAAACTGTCGGTGGCCGCCGGTATGGTCGCGCCGACGGTGATTCAACGGGCCTCGGTGAGTGGACGGGCGCCTTTGGATCGCGGTCGTGCACCGTGTCTTCTCGTGCACCGTGTCTTCTCAGGTGCATCGCGTCTTCTGGCGGGGCTGTGCCTTCCCACAGGCGCAGGGCTTTGGCAGGCGGGTTTGGAGGTCGAGGTTCGTGGACGGCACCACAGGGCGTGCGGACAGGGCGGCATGGCAGCAGCGCAGCGCGCTTCGGGTCGTTCCGGCGATCCAGCCCCGCAAGTTGGCGAAGGTTCCCTTCGTCGAGCTTGCGGACGGACGGCTGCAGGGCGTCGTGTCCAGCGGCTCGGACATCGAGCGGGTCTATGTCTCCTCGATCAGCGCGGGAGAGCACGCCTACCACTGCAGCACCAACAACAACAGGCCGTGCGGTGGACTGCGCGGCTCGCCGTGCAATCACCTGCACGCACTGGCCGACGAGGCGGTGCTGCAATATGGCGCCGACCGGGTCGCACGATATCTGCGGGTCGACGCCGACGGCGTGACGACCGGGGCCGACCTGATCGGCCGCCTGCACGGCAGGCACGAGGCGACTCCGGCTGCCGTCGTGTTCAGCCGTTTCCTGCGGCACCTGGCCTATCTGGAACTGCCGGAGACCACCGAGCCGATCCCCGAACTGCACTGGTTTCCCGCGACGGGAGCGTTCCGCTGATGCTCGAGACACACCTCGCCGACCTGCTCGACGGCGCGCCGCCCGCGATCGGTGACGCCCTCGACCTGGTGAACGGCTTCGACGACGTGCTCGTGCACGGCTTCGCCCGGCTGACCGAGGAGCACGCCGGCGCGCTGGCCGCGCTGGCTGACGGGATGGCCGGCACACCGTTGGGCGAGCGCGTGGCCGAGGCGGTCGGGAAGGTCGCGGCCGGTTCGATCGGCGACGAGCACCTGGCGGTGCTGGCCGGCGCGCGTACGGCGCTGATGGGTGCGCTGCACGACGCACTGCTCGCCGGGTTCGACACCGCGCTCGGCCGCACCCGGCAATCGTGGGGCTTCGACCGGCCCGGCTCGGCGCGTCTGGTGCCGCGCAACGATCCAGACCAGTCGCCGGCACCGGCCGGGACCGGAGTCGAAGTCGGCGTCGGAGCCGCGGGGCCGGGAGTGGCCAACCTGCTCGCCGGCTGCCGTTCGTGGCTTCACGAACTGGCCATCGCCGGATGGCGGGGCGTCGACCACGACATCATCGCGGCGTCGAGCCAGCTGGTCGAGGCGATGCTCGCCGAGCCCGGTCTCCGCCGGCTGGCGGTGCTGCTCGACGGTCTGGTCGCCGAGTTGCGGGCGTCGTCGCCGATCGCGACGATGGAGCATCTGCCGGTCCGTCGCTGGGCCGACCTGTGGACGCGTGCCCTGCTGCTGTCCCAGCCCGGCGGCCTGCCGGTGTCGACTCCGGTGCCGGTTCCGAAGTCCACAGTGGACGTTCGTGGTGCGGAGACGTTGTCCGGTCGGCTGCTCATCCTCGGCGTCGACGTGCACGAACACGGCACGGCCGTACAGGCGCAGGTCCACGGCATCCTGGAGCCGTCCGGCGACCAGGCGCCCCGGCTGGTACGTACCAGCGTCGGGGCCGCGAAGGTGGACACGATCGTCGGGCCGTCCGTGTGGCGGCTGCTGCGCGGCTGCCCGGTACTCCTCGGCGCGCTGGCCGAGCACCGTGCGCTGGACCTCACCGACATGCCTCTGCTGTCCAGTGGAGACCTGGTGTGGCGCGACGACCGGGCCAGCGTGGGTGAGCCCTCCGATCCGTTCGCCACCGCCCGGGTCCTGCTCGCCGCCGCGCTGGCGCCGCCGGTGCCGCCGCTGGATCGCCACCCGGTGCGCATCGCGGAGCCGGTGCTGCTGGAGGGGTACGCCGTCACTGTCCACGATGGAGGGTCGCTCACACTCGGTCTGGGCGGGCACACCGTCTCGGTCGCGGTCGACCGGATGCCGGACTGCGGACCGCTCACCCAGGAGCTGGTAGCCGCGTCGTCGGCGTGCCTCGGGCTGATGCGCTGGGACGGCGGCGGATGGGCGCTTTCGCCGCTGGCCGTCAGGGCGACGGTCAAGCGCAAGACGGTCGACACGCACAGCGGTGACTGGGCGCTGGGGCCCACGGACACCAAGGTGGTCAAGGCCGGTGCCAAGCACGGAGACGCGGTCGCCGTGCTGCGTGAGCGGGCGGGACGGTTGCTGAGGCGATGAGTGAAGACAACGACGAGCGCAGGGCCGACGAGAACCGTCGCCAGGTTCTCTACTGGCGCCTGCTGGCCCGGGTGTTCGATACGAGCGAGCAGCCGTCGCTGGAGGCGGCCAGCGTGGCGATCGTCGAAGACCTCGGACTGCCGGCCGCGCTGCTCGATCCCTCGGTCTCCGTGGACACCATCGTGCAACGCTTTCCCGACCTGGCGGCCGAACTCGACGGTCTGATGGCTCCGGTCGGGGACGCGGAGGCGACCGCGCCCGGGGAACCGGCATCGCCGACCGCCGCCGCCAGGGTGGAGGCCGCCGGGGCGGAGGCCGCCGGGGCGGAGGCTGACAGGGCGGAGGCCGACAGGGCGGAGGCCCGCGGGGTGGAAGCCGCCGGAGAGGCCGACGCGGGCGGCGCCGAGGTCAGGCGCGCCGCCCTGGTGTCCAAGCTCCTGCTCAACGTGTTCCAGACCGGATCCGGAAACGTCACCGCCGGTCAACTGGCCAGGTGGCAGTCCGATGCCGGGTGGCTGGAGCGGGCGTGCGGGGCGCAGCCGGGCGAACTGCGCGGCCGGCCCGGCGGGGGCGGGCTGGGCGGCGTACTGGTCGGGCTGGAGGGCGACCTGGTGCGGCGCATGCGGCTGCGCGAGGTACTGGCGAACCCGACACTGGCGCGGCAGCTGACGCCGAGCATGTCGCTCATCGAGCAGCTGCTGCGCGACAAGGCGAACCTGTCAGGGGTCGCGCTGGCCAACGCCAAGGCTCTCATCCGCCGGTTCGTCGACGAGGTCGCCGAGGTACTGCGCACCCAGGTGCAGCAGACCAGCGTCGGTACGGTCGACCGGTCGGTACCGCCCAAGCGCGTGTTCCGCAACCTCGACCTCGACCGTACGATCTGGAAGAACCTCACCAACTGGAGCCCGCAGGACGAGCGGCTGTACGTCGATCGGCTGTATTACCGGCACACCGCCCGGCGCACCACCCCGGCACGGCTGATCGTGGTCGTCGACCAGTCGGGCTCGATGGTCGACTCGATGGTCAACTGCACCATCCTGGCCTCGATCTTCGCCGGGCTGCCGAAGGTGGACGTGCACCTGATCGCGTACGACACCCGGGCGCTCGACCTGACCCCGTGGGTACACGACCCGTTCGAGGTGCTGCTGCGCACGAAACTGGGCGGCGGCAACGACGGTCCGGTCGCCATGGCGATGGCCCGTCCGAAGATCACCGATCCGCGCAACACCGTCATGGTGTGGATCTCGGACTTCTACGAGTTCGACCGGTCCCAGCCGCTGTTCGACGGCATCGAGGCGGTGCACCGCTCGGGCGTACGGTTCATCCCGGTCGGCTCGGTCAACAGCTCCGGTCACCAGAGCGTCAACCCGTGGTTCCGCCAGCGGTTCAAGGACCTCGGCACACCGGTGATCTCGGGCCACATCCGCAAGCTCGTCTTCGAGCTGAAGAGCTTCCTCACCCAATGAGCCAGACGCTGAGCCACACACCGAGCCACGAACAAGGAGATTCGCGATGACCGCCAAGAACCGGCCGCTTGACCGCGACACCTCGTCCCTCGGCGCCGCTGGCGGCCGTATGACCGACGACATGCTCCGTGCCCCGGCGGAGGTCAAGTACGCCGAGGAACTCGACTGGCTGGAGTCGGTCGACGACGGTCCCAAGCCGTTCTCGTGGCGGCTCAGCCCCCGGATGGTCCGGCTGTTCGTGCTCGGGTCACAGCGCTCCGACGGGCTGGACCGCGAGATCGCCCAGAAGTGGTTCGGCGACCGCACCTTCGTCGAGCGCAGCATCGTGACGTTGGCATCCGACCGCGGCCTGCTGCTGATCGGGGATCCGGGCACCGGCAAGAGCTGGCTCGCCGAGCTGCTGGCCGCCGCCATCTCCCGCGACTCGACGCTGGTGGTGCAGGGCACCGCCGGGACGACCGAGGACCACATCAAGTACTCATGGAACGTCTCCATGGTGATCGCCCGTGGGCAGTCGCGCGAGTCGATGATCCCTTCGCCGATCATGACGGCGATGGAGCGCGGCGTCATAGGCCGCTTCGAGGAACTGACCCGGGCCACCAGCGACGTCCAGGATGCCCTGATCTCCATCCTGTCCGAGAAGTACGTCTCGGTACCCGAACTCGACGACGACGCGATCGTGTTCGCCAAGCCCGGCTTCTCCATCATCGCCACGGCCAACAGCCGCGACCGTGGGGTCAACGATCTCTCGTCGGCGCTCAAGCGGCGGTTCAACTTCGTGCGCATCCCGGTCGTCACGAACAAGCGCAGCGAGGCGGAGATCGTCCGGTTCCGCACCGAGGAGTTGCTGCGCCGGCACCAGATCGAGCTGGACGTGCCGCCGACGCTGCTGGACATCCTGCTGCAGAGCTTCGCCGACCTGCGCGCCGCAGCCGCGTCCGCCACCAGCGACGACGAGAAGCTGGAGTCGGCGCTGTCCACGGCCGAACAGATCGGCGTGCTGGAGGACGCGATCCTGCACAGCAACTTCTTCGGCGACCGGATCCTTCGGGCCGAGACGCTGGCCGGCTCGCTGGTGAGTTCGCTCGCCCGCCGCAGTCCCGAGGATCTGGCCATTCTGAACAAGTACTGGCACGGTGTCGTCGAGCCGCGCAGCAAGCAGGACGGTGACCCGTGGCCGGCGTTCCTGGACGGCGGCCGGCAGGCGATCGCCACCCTGTCATGAGCGGCAGCCCCTTCGGTCCCCTCCGGCAGCAGCTGCTCGACGCGGCCGGCACGCTCGCCGGCGGTCCGGACACGGTGGCCGGCATCCTCGCCGGCATGGTCGATGACGTCGACCGGGCGCTGGGCGAGGAACTGGAGATCTTCCCGGTGTGCCACCACTCACCGGCCTCCGCGCTGGCCATGGTCCGCCGCCTGCGGGAGAAGCAGCCGAAGGTGGTCTACCTGGAGATGTGCGAGGACCTGGCGCCACTGCTCGGGGAACTCCGCAACTGCCGGCTCCCGGTGGCACTGCAGGCGTTCGCCTCCGAGCTGGACGGGTTCCCGCCGGACTGGGGTCCGCTCAGCGTTGTCGCGCCGATCACCGAGGCGTCGGCGGAGTACCAGGCCATCGCGTACGCGCTGAACACGCCCGGTGTCGAGCTGGTGCTGGTGGACCGCTCGACCGATCACGTCTTCCAGTGGCTGCCGCGCGACGATCACACCGGGGCGGACCACGATGGGACCGACCACGATGGGACCGACCATGCCGAGACGGGGGAGGCGGCGGAGACCGCCGAGCACGTCGAGAACGCCGGCGACGGTGAGGAGGCGGCGCTGCACGGCGACGCCGTCGGCATCGAACTCGGCGACCTGCGGCCCCGGTTCGCCGAACTGGAGGCGCACCTGCTCGAACACGGCAAGGTACGGCACTGGTCCGAGTGGTGGGACCAGTGCGTGGAGCAGCCGCTGGTGGGTGCCGACTACGACACGTACCGGCAGGTCATGGTGCTGATCGGCAGCCTGTTCCGGCGGCTGGCCCCGGACGGCGGCTCGGCCGTGGCCACGGCGCGGGCGGCGGCCCGGCTGGCTCAGGACGAGGACCGGGAGCGCTACATGTGGACCCGGATGCGGGAGCACCTCGCTGCGACCGGCGTCGACGTGTCGCAGTGCCTGTACGTGTGTGGCGCCTTCCACGCGGCGAGCCGCGTCGAACAGTTCGGCGTGGGCTCGACCGCGTCCTGGTTCGACATCGCCCCGCGCACCGCCACCCGCTGGCTGTACGGGCTCATCCCGTCCAGCCACTCGGCGATCGAGGCACAGTTCGGGCTGGCCACCGGTTCGGTGTCGATCGCTGCCGCCACCTGGGCCAAAGCGGTCGGTCGGGGCGGCACCGTACCGTTCCAGTTGGAGGGCCAGAAGGGCACCCGCAAGCGGTCGGCCCCCGCGAAGCCAGCTGCGCCGGTGTCGCAAAAACCGTCTCGACCGGTCTCGCTCGGTGCCTCCGACGCCGTTCGGCGACCCGGACCGGTCGCCGACCGGCTGTCCGGCTTCCTGAGCCGCGCCCCCGAGCCGGGCGGCCTCGACGAGGACGAACTGCTGGGCTGGTGCGTCGACATCGTCCGGCTGGCCCGGCGCAACGGCTACCTGGCGAGCACCGCTGACGCCGTCGCCGTGTACGAGACCTCGATCCTGCTCGCCGGCCTGCGCAACCGGGCGCGGCCGACGCCGTACGACTTCCAGGACGCGGCCGTCACGTGCATCGAGAAAGACGTGGTGCCCGGTCGCCGCGACGTGCGCCGGCTGTGCGAGATCCTGCTCGGCGGCGACCGGATCGGCCAGGTCGGCTACGACGCCCTTCCGCCGCTGGCCCGCGACGTGTACGACAGGCTCGCTCCGTTGCGCCTCGACCTCGAGAAGCGCACGGTGCAGCGGGCGCTGATGGACCTGAACGCCACTCCGGAGCTGGAACCCTGCTCCCGGCTGCTCTGGATGCTGCGGTACCTGCTGCCCGACGACGCCGTACGCCCGATCATGGGGGAGCGGCGGCTGGGCGAGCGTTCGATCCAGGAGAGCTGGGATCTCGCGATCGGCCGGCACCAGCGGTCGATCATCGAGCTGGGATACGAGGGCGTCACCGTCGAGCAGGTGCTGGAGCAGCGCCTGCGCCGGTCCGTCTGGGGGCCGGACGCCACCGCCGCCGTCGCGCTGAGGGCGGTCGAGGATGCCGTGCTGTACCTGGGTGGCCGGCGGTTCACCGACGAACTGGGCGCCCGGGCGGTGGAGCTGCTCGCGGCCGAGCGCACCGTCGACGATGCCCCGGAGGTGCTGCGTCGCATCCGCCGGCTGCTCGCCCACTACCGAGCGACCGAGCCGGCGCTGCCGGCATGGTGCGAGGCGTTCGTCACCGCCGGGTACGCGCACTACTGCACGCTGCTGCCGACCGCCTTCGTAGACGAGGACACCGGGGTCCGGCAGGTGGCCGCGATGCTCGGCTTCCTGCTCACCATGGAGAGCCTGGCGCTGTCCCTCGGCTGCGACCGCGCCCAGCTCGAACTGGCCGTGCGGCAGTCCCACCCGGAGGCGCCCGCGAAGGTGGCGCTGCTGTGGGCCGCCCGGTTCCAGCTCGGCCTTCTGGCGCTGGCCGACCTGCGGTCGCGGTGCGACGAGCTGCTGGACAACCCGCTGGTGGTACCGGCATTCCCGCAGTACCTGAGCGGGTTCGTCCAGGCGCTGGAACCGGCGCCGGCACTGGCCCCGTTCGTGGTCGAGATCATGTCGAACGCGTTCGCCCGGCTGCCCGATCCGGTGTTGCTGCCCTGGCTGCCCACGCTGATCACGACCCTCCGGGACCAGGCGCACGAACTGGTGCCGGTGCTGGTACGGGAGGCGGGCCGCACGTTCCCGGCGAGCCTGCCGGCGGTTGACGCGTGGGTACCGCCGTGGCTGAGCCCGTCCGGCGGCGCCCGCGACGGCGGCCGTAGCGACGTGGCCGGCGCGGGGGCGGGCGGGGCAGCGGACGGGCTGGTACCGGCCGGTCCGGTCGCGGACCTGCTCGTCGACAACCCGATGACCTGCGACGCCGTGGCCGAGCTGCTCGGCTGTGACGCCGGTTGGCGCACGCCCGGGGCCGGCGCGGGGACGACGGTCGGTCCAGTGACGGCGGCTGGTCCAGGGGCGTTGGCCGGCACAGGAATGGCGGCCGGTACACGGGCGGCGGTCGCCGTGACCGGGGCGGCCGAGCTTCTGGCCCGGCACCCCGGATCGGCGACCGCCGTCGCGGAGCTGCTCGTGCGTTCCGGAGGCTAGCGGGCCGCCGGCGGGCGCCGCCGATCAGCCGGCGGCGTCCGGGACCATCTGGAACGTGGGGTGGTCCGCCGGGTCGGGCAGCTGGTCGAGGCTGGCGGTCACCTTCGGCATCTTGCCGTACTGGCGGCTGTACGCCCCGATCAGCGACCCAGACCAGTCGCACTGCCCGCTGACCCTGCCGGGCACCGTGTCGCTCCCTTCCGGGGTGGGATCCTCCGCGTACCCGCTGAAGATGGTCCTCCACCATCTCGGCGGCAAACGATGCGGCAAACGATGCGGCGAACGATGCGGCGAGCGATGCGACTAATGCGGCGGCGAGCGATGCGGCGAACGGTCCCGTGCCGGCGGCGTCCCTGTTCCCGTCGCCGTTTGCGCAACGATCGATCCTGCGCCGTGGCGTGCCGTGCCCGGCCCACTGCCCATACTGTCCGATCAGACGACCCATTCGAGCCGCCGGGATGTATCTCGGCCGGGCCGTGTCGCGCAGGTGTCAAAGCACTTGCGCGCGCGCACCGGCCAGGGTCCGCTAAAGGGGCGCTGATCTGCTGAAACACAGACCCGGGGAGCGATGTCGGTGAGTGTTGTCGAAGAGGTGACCGGGGTCCGCGTGCTCGTCGTGGACGACATCAGGCTCTACCGCGACGGCCTCGTCGCGGTGCTCGAGCGGGAACCGTTCATCGTGGGAGCCGCCGGAGTGCCGGACGCCGAAGGGGCTCTGCGGCTGCTGCGCGGGCGCGGGTTCGAGGTGGTACTGCTCAGCATGGCGACGGCGAACAGCGTCGCGATCTGTCGCGATCTCGTCGCTTCCGCCGACGGTGCGCGCGTGGTCGCGCTCGCTGTGTCCGGCAGCGACGACGAGGTGGTCGCGTGCGCGGAGGCGGGCGTCTCGGGGTACCTGTTGCGGGACGCGCCGCACGCGGAGCTCGTCGACGTGATCGCGAGCGCGGCACGCGGAGAGACTTCGTGCCCGTCCCGGATCGGAGCGGCACTGATGCGCCGGATGGGCGCGCTGGCCGCCGAGCGGCAGACCTGGGTCGGGCCGGACCGGTTGACTCCCCGCGAGCGGGAGATCCTGGACCTCATCGAGCAGGGCAAGTCGAACAAGGAAATCGCGCGGCTGCTCTGTATCGAGGTGCGTACCGTCAAGAATCACGTTCACAACCTGCTCGAGAAGCTGAAGGTGCACCGTCGCGGGGAGGCGGCGGCGCTCCTGCGTTCCCGGCACCGGATTCCGAGCGGCCGGGTGCAGTTCGGCTGAACCGGCCGCTCCTGCTCGGCTCGGCATCGGCCCGGCTCCGCATCCTGCTCGGCACTGCATCCTGCTCGGCACTGCATCCTGTTGGAAGGGACTGGATTCAAGGAACTGGATCCAAGGGACTAGTACCGGCCCGCGAGGTACTAGAACCGCTACCCGGTCCCTCTTTGAATACCAATCTCTATATCGCCCCGCGGGAACGAACCGTAACGTCGAAGGCACCTCCGGTCAGGAGGTCACGGTGAAACACGCCGGGTCGGCCCGGCGAGTCACCGACCCGAACTTTGTGACAACACCGACGCGACCAGGACCGGACGGCACCGGACGGCCCGGGGATCGACACGGCCTGCCGCCGTACGACCGGCGGCACGGGGGAGTCCGTGCCGAGCGGCGGGCGCTCGGCCAACCGCTGGACGGCGGCAGGGGAACGCAGCGCGACCGCCGCGGAGACACGCAAGCGCGATGACGCAACACGAGTGACGGGGCCCAACGCGGGCGCCAACCAGAACCGTGGAAGCGGCGAAAGGCAACGACACCGCGGGCAACGACACCGCGGGCAACGAGAGCACGGGCAACGAGAGCACGGGCAACGAGAGCACGGGCAACGAGAGCACCGGCAACGAGAGCATGGACAGCGGCGGACCGTCGCGGGACAAGGCGCGGACAACCTCCAACGGCAGCAGGGAGATTCGAGATGGGTGTGAAGCTGAGAAATCTTCTCGCCTCGGGACCGGTCGTGGTGCCGTTGAACACCGGGGCCACGGTGCGACTGTCACCCGGGCAGACCTCCGACGAACTGGCCGACGTCGAGGTGACGGACAACGCCAAGGTCGAGAAGCTGCGGCGGCTGGGCCTCATCGAGGTCGAGACGACCGGGCGGGCCGCGAAGGCCGCCGACGCCGACGGCGAATCCACCGACAGTCAACCCGACGCCACCTCGCGCCGGTCACCCCGCAAGCGATCCGAGACTTCCCGGTGACCCGTCCCCGGGTCGACTGCGATAGGAGACAACCATGCCGACGCTGACCTATCCGGGCGTCTACATCGAGGAGATTTCCAGCGGTGTACGGCCGCTGGAGGTCGCCAGCACCTCCACGGCCGCCTTCGTCGGCCTGGCCGAGATGGGCCCGGACGCGGCCACCCGGGTCACCAACTGGACCGAGTTCCAGCGCCTGTACGGCTCGTTCATCACCGACGGGTACCTGGCGCACAGCGTCTTCCAGTACTTCAACAACGGCGGCCGGCAGTGCTACATCGTGCGCGTCACCCGGTCCGACGCGGTGACCGCCACCGTCACGGTGAACAACCGTGCCGCGGCCGCGGTCGCCGGCCTGACCTTCTCGGCGAAGAACAAGGGCGCGTGGGGCAACTCGCTGTTCCTCCAGATCGAGGACGGGACGCTCGACCCCGGCAACGAGTTCAGGCTGAGCGTGCGCCGGCAGGACGACCCCGACGTGGTACCGGCCAACTTCAAGGACACCACGCCGCTGGAGGTCTTCGACAACCTGAGCATCGACCCCACCGCGGCCAACTACGTGGTCGGCGTGCTCTCCCAGGACTCGACGCTCATCGACGCACAGGTGCTGTCGGCCAACGTCAGCACCCAGCGCGGCGTTCACCGGGGCGGCTTCGCGCCGACCCTGCCGCTGGGCGCGAACGTCAGCTTCCAGGTCAACCTGGACGGCGACGGGTACCAGGTGGTGAGCCTCCCGGCCGCGATCGGCACCTCGACCGTACTGGCCGACGTGGCGGCCGCGATCCAGACGGCGGTACGGGCGCTGACGAAGAAGAAGACGTCCACCGACGCGACGGCGTTCAGCGGGTTCACCGCGACTGTCGAGACGGTCGCCACCCAGTCCCGGCTGGTGCTCCAGTCCGGTACGAACGCGGCCAGCTCATCGGTCGCGATCCAGCCGGCCGCCACCAACGACGCCACGGCGCTGCTCAAGCTCGGTACCGGCAATGGCGGCCAGTCGGAGAGCGGCATCGCGGTACGCCGCCCGGCGAAGGCGGACGTGGTGCAGCTCGGCGACGCGGCGGTGGCCCCGCCGGTCACCGCGGCCACCCTGGGCAGCGACGGTACCGCCGCGGTGACCGAGGTGACGTTCAGCGCGGCGTTCACCCGGCTGGACACCATCACCGACTTCAGCCTGCTCGCGGTGCCCGGCGAGGGTACGACGGCCATGTTCGACCTGGGTACGGCGTACTGCGCCAACCGCCCGCTGAAGGATGTCTTCTACGTCGGCGAGACCGCGGCGCACGACGACACCCCGGACGAGGCGGCCACGTTCCGCAACAAGCTCACCACCGCCAACTCGTACGGGGCGCTGTACTTCCCGTGGGTCAAGGCGCTCGACCCGACCGGCGCGTCCGCGGAGCCGATCCTGCTCCCGCCGTCCGGCTACCTCACCGGCCTGTACGCCCGCATCGACGCCTCCCGGGGCGTGTGGAAGGCGCCCGCCGGTACCGAGGCGAGTCTCAACGGCGTCGTCGGGCTGGCCGCCGAACTCAGCGATGTCCAGCAGGGCAACCTGAACCCGATGGGGGTGGACGTGATCCGCCGCTTCCCCGGTTCGGGGGTGGTGGCGTTCGGTGCCCGTACCGTGTCGTCCGACCCGGAGTGGCGCTACGTGCCGGTCCGCCGGACCGCCATCATGCTGCGGGTCAGCATCTACAACGGGATCCAGTGGGCGGTGTTCGAGCCGAACGACGAGCCGCTGTGGTCGCAGCTGCGCCTGAACATCGGCTCGTTCATGATGACCCTCTTCCGTCAGGGCGCGTTCCAGGGATCCACGCCGTCGCAGGGCTTCTTCGTCAAGTGCGACGCGGAGACGACCACGCAGGCCGACATCGACGCTGGCGTCGTCAACGTGCTGGTGGGTTTCGCGCCGCTGAAGCCGGCGGAGTTCGTCGTCGTCAAGATCAGCCAGAAGGCGGGGCTGGCGTCCGGCTGACGGCGGCGCCTACCGAAGGGAGAGTGACCGATGGCCAAGTTCACCGTCAACACCACGCGGTTCGACCCGTACCTCGGGTACAAGTTCAAGATCAAGGTCGACAACCAGTACGTCGCGGGTCTCAACAAGTGCAGCGCGTTGAAGAAGACCACGGAGGTCACGCCCTGGTACGAGGGTGGCGACTCCAGCGGGCCGCACCAGATCCCGGGAAAGACGAAGTACGACCCGATCACCCTGGAGGCGGGTGTCACGCACGACACCACCTTCGAGGACTGGGCCAACAAGGTGAACAACTTCCAGGGCGACGCGGCCATGTCGCTGGCCACGTTCCGCAAGGACATCAGCATCGAGGTCTACAACCACCAGGGCACGAAGGTGTTGGCGTACAACGTCTTCCGGGCCTGGGTCTCGGAGTACCAGGCGCTGCCCCAGCTCGACGCGAGCGGCAACGCGGTGATGATCACCACGATCAAGCTGGAGAACGAGGGCTGGGTGCGGGACACCTCGGTGACCGAGCCCAAGGAGACGTAGGCCATGCCTCGAAGTACCTGGCCGGCCTGCGGCGGGTCCAGACGACGACCGGCGGCGTTGTCGTCTCGTCCGGATACGACACCGATATCCGGACGAGACGCCGCCTTGCCGGATCGCCGCCTGAACCTCGCCTCGGCTCGACGGAGCACTTCGAGACACGGCCTGGGAGGTGCGGGGTGAGTGGGCTGCTGCCGGGCGGGTACTGGGATTCCACCGGGCGGCTGCACCGCGACTTCGAGCTGGCGGCGCTCACCGGGCGCGAGGAGGAGCTGCTGGCTACCGCGGGGCGGCCGCAGACCGCCACGCTCGTGACCGAGGTGCTCAGCCGCTGCGTCCGGCGGCTGGGCGGGATCAGGCCGGTTCCGCCGGAGGTCGTCCGGCAACTGCTCGTGGCCGACCGGCAGTACCTCCTGCTCCAGTTGCGCCGCGCGACGTTCGGCGACGCGGTACGGGCCGACCTGGTGTGCCCGTGGCCGGAGTGCGGCCAGCGGGTGTCCATCGAGTTCTCCATCGCCGACGTCCCGGTCGAACCGGCGCCGCAGCCGGCACCGGCGTACACCATGACGCTGTCGGCCGCCGCTCTCGGCCGCGAGGAGGCCCGGGACGGCGCTGTCGCGAAGGACGGCGGTAGTGCGGAGGACGGCAGTAGTGGGAAGGGCGACGATATCGCGGGGGACGACGGCGCCGCGGAGGTGGTCTTCCGGCTGCCCGACGGATCCGACCAGGAGGCACTGTCGGATCGGTTGGCACGTAACGAGGCGGAGGCGCTGACCGCGCTGCTGACCCGGTGCGTACTGCGCATCGGCACCGGCGGGCCGCCAGACGCCGACCGGATCGCGCGACTGTCCACAGTGGCCCGTGCGGAAATCGAGGAGCACATGCGGCGGGTCGCGCCGCGGGTGGAGCAGACGATGGAGGCCCGCTGCGCCGAGTGTGGACGCACGTTCGTCGCACCCTTCGACATCCAGCGGTTCTTCCTCGGCCAGCTGCGCACCGACGGCCGGCTGCTCTACCAGGAAGTGCACTACCTGGCGTACCACTACCACTGGAGCGAGCGCGAAATCATGGACATGACGCGGGACAAGCGCCGGACGTACATCGAGGTGCTCGCTGACGCGATCGAGGTGCTCAACAGTGGCGCCCGGTGACTACCTGCGGGGCGTGCTGGCCGACGGGGCGCGTCCGTTCCGGTACCGGGCCGGGGTCCGCGAGCTGCTCGGCGTGCCGGACGAGACCGGGGTACCGGTGAGCTTCGGGGCACGGGTGCCGGCCGCGGCCTTCGCCTACCTGCGGGCACCCGACGCCTTTCCGGTCGAGGACGCGCCGCCGGAGTGGCTGGCGGCCCCGGACTCCGGCTGGTTCGACGAGCCCGGTACGGCGAACACGCTGGCCGCACCCGAGGCCGGACCGCCGCCGCAGTCCACTGTGGACACCTCGCTCACCATCCCGGGCAGTACGCCGCGTCCGGCCGGCGACGCGCACTGGTCGGCGCTGCCCGATCGGCGACCCGACGCTGTCGGGCCACCGGTGACGGCGGCGCCACCCGACCCCGGGGACGGTGTGGCCGGTCCGGTACCGGCACAGCCGGGCCGCACCGGCGCCGGCGGTGAGGCGGGGCGCGCGGCCCCGGTGGAGGCAAGCGATCCGGGCTTTCCGGGGGTCGTGCCCGCGGGCAGGCACCCGACGATGCCGCCGCAGCGGCCCGACCCCGGCCGTTCCGGGCCGACGGGGATACCGGCCGGTGGGCTTTCCGACGCCGAGCCCGCCGGTGCTCCGCCGCGCACTGCTACCTCTCGCGATGCCCGGCCCGAGCGCCGAGGCGCGGCCACCGGTGCCGGAACTGGCGCCGGCACGGGCTCGGCGGGTGCCGGCGCCCCGGCCGACGGCACCGAGGCTGTCCTGGCGGAGCCGCTGGGGCCGTCCGGCGGGATACGCCGGCGCGGGAGCGGAGCGTTCCCGCGCGGCACGGCCACCGGCGCCCGGTTCACGGGCACCGGCTCCGGACCGGCCGAGCCTGGTGCCCTGACTGACCCCGGTGCCCTGACTGACCCCGGCGCACTGTCCGACGCCGCATCCCTGGGCGCCGCAGCCCGTGACGCCGCATCGCTGGGCGCCGCAGCCCTGGGCGGCGCAGGCCTGGGCGGCGCCGACATCGCGGCCGGCCGGGGCTCCGCCGCCACCCCGTCCACTGCCACCCCGCCACGCACCAGGTCGGCCGTCCGGCCGATCCCGACGACCGCGCCCACCCGATCCTCCGGGCCAGTGACCGCGCAGCAGGTACGGACGCCCGATCCGGGCGCGGCAGACTCCGGTACCGGTGAGTCCGACGCCTTCGAACTGCCCTACCACCGAACGGGCGAGCGGCACCGGACCGCTCCGCAGTCGCCGGCTGCCCCGGAGCCACCGGCCACCCCGCCGGCCGCTCCACCGGCCCAGGTCGTGGTGATCCGGCAGGCGGCACCGCCGGTCGTGACCACCGCAGCCTTCTGGGAACGCCGGCACGTCGGCCGGCTGCGCGCCAGGATCCTGCGATGAGCGCCTCGACCGCGATCGGCATGGTCGGCGCCTCTCTGCGCAGCATGCTTATCGGCGAGATGCACCTGAGCCCGGCGGTCGACGTGACCATCCTGGCCCCGGATGAGCAGGGCAGTGGCCGGCGGGTGAACCTGTTCCTCTACAAGCTGGTGGAAAACCCGTTCCTGAAGAACCAGGACTGGACGGTGAAGCCCGGCAATCCCAACCAACTGGTCGCGGCTCCGCTGTCGCTGAGCCTGTTCTACCTTCTGACGCCGTACGCGCCGAACGACCCGCAGACCGGTAACGCGACCGCGCACCAGATCCTCGGCGAGGCGATGCGGGTGCTCTACGAGAACGCGGTGATCCCACCGTCCTATCTGGACCCCGGGCTGGCAGGCGCCCGGGAGAGCCTCCAGGTCGCCAGTACCGCGCTGGATCCGGAGGAGTTGCGGGGGATCTGGACCACGTTCTCCCAGCCGTTCCGGCTGTCCGTGATGTACCAGGTCTCCACCGTCCAACTGGACCGGTCGGCGGCCGGCCAGCGGCCGATGCCCAAGCGGGTACGGCAGGTGGGCGTACCCGACGTACGCGCGCCGCTGGACCCGCCGTCGGTCACCGACATGTCCCCGGCCAGCGGCCCGGCCGGTACCGTGCTCACCTTCACCGGCGTGAACCTGGCCGGCTGGCACGCCGGCGCGACATTTTCCAACCAGACTCTGCTCGCCGGACTGCCGTTGGCCGGCGACACGTTCACCGCGACCCTGCCGGGTGGCCTGCTGCCCGGGTTCTACGACGTCCGGGTGGACGTCTCCGGGCTGTTCCGCCGCACCTTCCTGTTCGAGATCACGCCATGAGTACCCGCGACGATCCGCTGGCCGGCGCGGGCCACCTCCCGTACCGGGACAACGCCGACTACCTCGCCGACGAACTGCGCCGGCTGGATCTGCTCATCCGGCTGCGGGTGGAGACGCTGCGCGAGTACGGCCGGGCGGCGCCGCGGGCGCAGGCGTCCCGCTCGGTCTACATCACGCCGGAGGAGGTCGACTGGCTGCTGACCCCGGCGGCCGGTGCGGTCCCGCAGGACGAGGGGCCGCCGGACAGCGAGCCGCCGAACAGCGGGCCGGCAGCCGCCGGGAGGTCAGCCGGAGGCAGGGCGGCCGTCACGACGGAGCCGGCAGGCGGCGAAGAGCCAGACCCGGCGGGCGAGGCGCCCGGTGAGAGTGACGCGCTGCGCGCCGCCCTCGGCCGGCTGTCCGACGAGATCGACGAACGGGTCGAGCGCAGTCTCACCGCCGGGGTGACTCTCGGGCTGCCCACCCTCGGCCGGCTGTTCGGACTGTCCACCATGGAGCTTCAAGCCGTGATGGTCTGCCTCGCCCCCGAGCTGCGCCGTGCGTACGACCGGCTGTACGCCTACCTTCAGGACGACATCACCCGGCAGCGGCCCAGCGTCGACCTGATCCTCGAGTTGCTGTGCCCGCACGAGCGGCAGCGCTGGGCGGCCCGCGCGACCTTCTCCGAGGCCGCTCCGCTGCGCCGTGCCGGCATCCTGCGCCGGGTCGACGACCCGGCCAGTCCGTCCGGCTCCACCGGACTGGCCCAGTTTCTCGCGCTCGACCCGCGCGTCTGCCGGTACCTGCTGGGCGTGGACGAGCTGGACGTCCGGCTGGCCGGCCGGGCGAGGTTGTACCGGCCGGCCAGCGCTCCGGCGGCACCCGAGGTCGACCCGGAGGTCGTGGACGGACTGGTACGCCTGGCCGGGCACCACGCCGGTGCCGACCGGTCGGACTGGCGGGCGCTGGTACTCCCTCTGTCCGGCCCGGCCGGCGCGGGCAAGCGGGAACTGGCCCGGCAGGTCTGCGAGCGCCTGGGCGTGGCGCTGTTGAGCGTCGACGCGGCGGTGGGTCACCCGGTCGCGGCGGGACCGGCCGAGGATCCGCCGGGCACGGCGCCGGGCGCGCTGGACACGGCGCCGGACTGGCGGCTGGTCTTCCGGGAAGCGCTGCTGCACCGGGCGGCGGTCCACGTCGCCGGTGCCGACGCGCTGATCCGGCCGGGTGGCCCGAACGGGCTCGATCCGCTGGTGACCGCCGCGGCCGAGCTGGGCTGGCTGGTGTTCCTGTCCGGCGAGTCCGCCTTCGCCGACCAGGGTGCCGTGCGCGGTACCGCCGCCGGCGACGTGGTGGTCCAGCCGGTCGTCGTACCTTTGCCGGACGTGCCGCGCAGCGTCGAGATCTGGCACCACGCCCTCGCCGGGCATACACCAGACGCGCGGCACTGGGCCGCCGAACTGGCCGCACGGTTCCGGCTGACGCCGGGCCGGATCCGGGCCGCGGTCGAACTGGCCGGCAACGAGCGGCTGATGCGCTCGCCGTCGCGGCCGCTGACTCTGGCCGACGTGTACGCCGCCTGCCGGGCGCAGTCCAGCCGGAAGCTCGGGGACCTGGCCGTCAAGGTGCGGCCCCACTGCGGGTGGGACGACCTGGTGCTGCCCGCCGACCGGGTGGCTCACCTCCGGGAGATCTGCGACCAGGTACGGCAGCAGTACCGCGTCTTCGACGGCTGGGGCTTCGGCGCGAAGCTCAGCCACGGCAAGGGGCTGTCGGTGTTGTTCTCCGGTCCGCCGGGCACCGGCAAGACGATGGCGGCCGAGGTGCTGGCCGGCGAACTGGAGCTGGACCTCTACAAGGTGGACCTGTCCGGGGTGGTCGACAAGTACATCGGCGAGACCGAGAAGAACCTGGGCCGCATCTTCGACGAGGCTCAGGCGAGCAACGGAATCCTGTTCTTCGACGAGGCCGACTCGGTGTTCGGCAAGCGGACCGAAGTGTCCGACGCGCACGACCGGTACGCCAACATCGAGACCAGCTACCTGCTGCAGAAGATCGAGGAGTACGAGGGCACCGTCATCCTCGCCACGAACCTGCGGCAGAACCTGGACGAGGCGTTCACCCGGCGCATCCGGTGTGTCGTGGAGTTCCCGTTCCCGGAGGCCGACAGCCGGCTGCGGATCTGGCGGGGGCTGTTCCCGCGCGAGGCACCGGTCTCCTCCGACGTCGACTTCGCCATGCTGGCCCGGGAGTTCCCGGTGACCGGCGGAAACATCAAGAACATCGTCATGAACGCGGCGTTCCTGGCCGCGGCGGACGGCGGGACCATCGGGCGCCGGCACATCCTGCGGGGAACCAGGCGCGAGTACGAGAAGATCGGCAAGCTCTGGTCCGAGCCGGCCGACACCTCCGCACTCTCCGAACCCGGGTTCGAAGACTCCGCACAGCTTTCCGGAATCGGTTGAGGAGGCGGGCATGCCGACCACGCACGCGCACCAGGCCCCGGTCGCCGAGTCCCCGGCCCGGACGGCAGCACGTCAACCGGCACCGCGCCAACCGGCGCCGGCCGGGCCCGGCGCGGCCGACGGCACCCGGCTGGTCGTGCAACGCAGCCTCGGCAACGACTACCTGCAGCGCACCGCGGACTGCGGCTCCGGCGACGACTCCGCCCGGGACACCGGCTCCGGATGTTCCGGCTGCGGTGGGTGCGCCCTGAGCCGGATGGTCCAGACGAAGCTGCGCGTCACGGCCGCGGGCGACGCGTACGAACAGGAAGCGGACCGGGTCGCCGAGCGGGTGGTCGGGATGTCCGTGCAGGCTGGCGGCCGCGATCCGGCCCAGGGCGTGCCGCGCGTCGACATCCAGCGCCTGCCCGCGGCTCCGGCCGGTGCCGGCGAGTGGTCTGGATCGCAAGCCGGTTCGGTCGACCTCACCCTGCCGACAGGCGGCGGCCGACCGCTGTCGGCAACCACCCGGTCGTTCATGGAGCCACGCTTCGGCCGGGCGTTCGCGGACGTACGGGTGCACACCGGCCCGGACGCGGACCGGGCCGCCAGCCGGATCCGGGCCCGGGCGTTCACCCATGGGCAGGACGTCTACCTGCGGGCCGGGGAGAGCGAGCACGACCACCGGCTGATGGCGCACGAGCTGACCCACGTGATCCAGCAGAGCGGTGGCGCATCCCCGACCCGGCCAGTCCCGGGCGCGCCGACAGCGGGTGCGCCGACAGCGGGTGCGCCGACAGCGGGCGCGGCGGTGGCGGACGCGCCGGTCCAGCGGGCCATCAGCCCCGAGCTGGATCAGATCGAGGATCTGCTCAGCTACGGCGTGTTCGACTGGGCCATCACCGACGCTGAGGCGCTGCGCGCGCTGGCACTACTCAAGACGCTGCCACGGTTCCAGCAGGCGACCTTCTTCGCCAACGCGAAGTACGCCGGCCGGCTGCGCGACAACCTGCCCGACGCGCGGGTAGCCGAGCTGGACGCGATCGCCCGGGACGTGGCCAGCCTGCAGGCGCCCCAGGACACCGTGACGCAGATCCGGGACCGGCTCTCGTACGGCCTGTTCGACTGGGCCGTCACCGACCGAGACGCCACCGAGGCGCTGGACATGCTGGAGAAGCTGTCCGGCCCGCAACTGGCCACGGCGCTGGCCGCCATCAACTACCCCCGGCTGATGGACAACCTGCCGGAGGCCCGGCGGCAGGAGCTGGCCGACCTGTACGACCGGGCGCTGGGTCTGGGCGGTACCCGCCAGACCGAGGAGGAGTCGCACCCCGGCACCGTTATCCGCAGCATCTCCTTCCGCTCCGACCACAACGTGATGAAGGACAACACCCGCAGCTGGGCCAACTCCGGCCGGCTGTACGGCGAGCCGGAGTGGTTCGCCAGCCGGGGCGAGGTGGTCAGCTACCCGATCAGCCAGACCCGCAACACCGACGTGTCCATCTCGCTGGGCCTCAACGTGTTGCCACTGACCGCCCCATCCGCGCCGGTACGGTTGACCGGCCGCAGCCCCGAGGCGGCGCTCAATTTCGACTACTCCGGCACCATGGCCGGCGGGATGGGCCAGTACCTCTCGCTGACCTCCACCGGCAAGCTGCCCGACACGATCGTCGGGCTGCGGGACAGGCAGATCGCCTGGACCCTGGAGTGGCAGGGCTGGACTCACGAGATCGCCCGGACCAACCACACCATCTTCGTCACCAACGCACTTCCGATCGACCCGGCCGACGTGACCGAGAAGCGGATGCGCACCGCCGTGGACCTCGTCGGTCAGGTGGTCGGGCGGATCGGCACTCTCGACCCGCACTCGGTCGTCCGCGGCGTGATGCGGCGCTGGGGCGCGTACAACCTCGGTGTCCAGCTCGGCGGGCAACCGGGCGACGAATGGAAGCTCGCCGACGACCTGGACACCGGGGCGCAGTGCATCGACATCGTCCGGTTCGTCAACGCCCTGATGCGCACCGTCGGCATTCCCGGCACGTCGACCGCGATCGTGGTATGGGCCCGGCCGGAGGACCCGGACACCCCGATCCCGAGCGTGTACCCGCACGGCGGGCTGCACGGATACCACACCCACCCGAGTCACCCCGACTGGCAAGCGGCACTGATGGACGCGAACGGCTGCGGCAACAACTTCGAGGCCGCGCTGCAGTTCGAGCACGGCGGCACGCTGCGCTACTACCCGGGCGGTGTCTCGATGAACCGCGAGTACCTGACTCCGCTGGATGTCCTGCACGTCTTCCAGTGCCTGGCCTGGTTGTCGTTCACCGGCGGTCAGGTGCGGATCGAGGAGATCGCGAAGACGTATCCCGGCGGGCACTGCGAGACGGGGCCAGTCACATGCCACATGTGAGAAGCGTGAAGGCGACGAGGAGCGAGGCGACGATGAGCGAGCGAAGCCAGCGCCTGACCGGGCTCGCGCGGCGACTTGAGCGCGCGGTGCCGGGCGGGGCGCGGGTGAGCCTGCCGGCCGACGACCAGCTGGTGGTCAGCCGGAACATGCTACGCGGCGGGTTTCCGCGTATCGGCAAGTGGCGCAGGCACGTGCCGCGCTCCGGCGGGTACCAGGTCTACGTGTCCTGCCGCCTGCCGACCGACCAGGCCGCCATGGACGCGCTGTCCCAGCGGACGACGTTCGGGGCACCGCCGGCCCGCTGGGACCGGCACACCATGCGGCTGCGGGCCGCCGAGTCCGAACTCAATCCACAGTGGCGTGTCCTCAATGGACGGACAGAGGTCGTCACCGTGCTTGTCGTCTGCGGATCGGCCCAGGTACTGGACGAGGTCAACCGGATTCTCGCGGAGATTGAGGCGGTGTTGCTGGCATGAGCGACGGTTTCCCCAACAAGCCTAAGATCCTGCGCGGCGCGTTCGTCGAGTTCGGGCTCAGCCTGCCGCCGCTGTTCGTGGTGTTCCAGTTCAATCCCGTCCAGCTGACCCGCAACCGCGGGCTCACGTTCTCCTTCCCGGGCGCCACCCCCACGCCGGCCGCCGGTGCCGACGCCGGCAGCCAGACGCCCGCGATCCCGTCCCGTACCCTGCGCCAGTTCCACGGCGACTACACCAACCTGCTGGACCTTCAGAAGGACCAGTTGGTGACGGTGCAGGAACAGACCATCGGGTTCGACATCCGGCTGGACGCGACCGACAAGCTGAACGACGGCGACACCATCACCTCGCAGTTCGGCATCGCTCCGCAGATCGCGACGCTGGAGCTGATGGTGTACCCGAAGGAGGAGAGCCTGCTCGGCGCGGCGGTCAGCGCGCTGCTCGGCAGGCCGCAGGGGTTCAGCTTCACCCGGGGTGCGAACCCGCCACTGGTGCTGTTCATCTTCGGCCGTAAGCGCGTGCTGCCGGTGAACATCAACACCATGAACATCACCGAGACCGAGTTCAGCACCGATCTGAACCCGATCCGCGCCACCGTGTCGGTGAACCTGACCGTCATCGAGGGCAAGAGCGTGCCGTACCTCTACACCAAGGCGATGACCGAGGTGATGTCGGTGCTCAACCTGGCCAACATCGCCGATGTCGCGAACGTCGTGGTACCGGGGTGAGCACCGTGGCCAACGCCCTTTCCCGCTACCGCAAGGTACCCGACGTGACCGCGACCGACGCCGCGGGCCGGACCCTGCCCAGCAAGGACATCCGGCCGCTGCCGGCGGTGACCGGCACCTTCACCCACACCGTGGACTCCGGCGACCGGCTCGACCAGCTCGCGTTCACTTACTACAACCAGCCGCTGCAGTACTGGCACATCTGCGACGCCAACCCGCAGTTCCTGTCGCCGCTGGCGTTGCTGTCCAAGGAGCCGGTGCAGGTCACCCGGTTCCCGGTCAGCGTGCCGGCCGACCCGCCGCCGTGGGCCGCGGTGCGCTCGGCGCTGAACGACCTGGTGGGCGTCGAGGACGTGACCGTGGTCGAGGACGTGGCGCTGGTACCGCGGCGGCAGACGGTCGGCGGCCAGCAGGTGACCGTCACCGTGGAAAGCGTCAGCCGGTCTGTGCTGGTGCGCTACAACCGGCTCAACGTCGACGCGCCGGCGTTGGCCGCGGCGATGACCACGGCCGGCCTGACGGTCGGTCCGTGGGCCGACGGCGGCCAGCTGGGCCAGCCGATCGTCATCCCGCCAGCGGTGAGCGGGTAGGCCGGCCATGCAGCACGACAACGTCCGCGTCGAGGTCGACGGCGCCGAGATCGACCAGCTCTACAAGGACCTGGTGAGCCTGGAGGTCGAGCTGGACGACCAGCTCGCCGGCATGTTCCGGATGACCATCGCGCTGCTGCTCGGCGCCGACGGCAAGTGGCCGTACCTGGACGACGAGCACTTCGTCATCTGGAAGCGCGTGGTCATCACCGCCGGGCTGGACAACGACTCGCGGCAGCTGTTCGCCGGGTACATCACCCACCTGCGGCCGGACTTCGGCACCGGGCTGGAGGAGTGCCGGCTGGAGGTGTGGGGCATGGACGCCAGTGTCCTGATGGACCGGGCGGACCGCCTCAAGGACTGGCCGAACACGAAGGACAGCGACATCGCGACCGAGACGTTCCAGCACTACCACCTCACCCCGCAGGTCACCGACACCGCCGTCGTTCACGACGAGGAGGTGTCCACCATCATCCAGCGGGAGACCGACATCCAGCTGCTCAAACGGCTCGCGCTGCGCAACGGGTTCGAGTGCTTCGTGGACGGGGACACCGGATACTTCCGGCCGCCGGTCGTCGACGACTCGCCGCAGCCCCTGCTGACCGTTCAGGCCGGGGACGCCACCAACGTCATCCGGTTCAGCCTGGAGGTCGACGCGCTCGCCCCGGCCAACGTGGCGATGTTTCAGATCGACCACGTCACCGGTGAGGTGCTGGAAGCCATCGTGGACACCAGCGGCGAGACCGTGCTGGGCGCCAACACCCCGGCGAGCTTCCTCGGGCCGGGCATGGATCCCGGCCTCGTCTACCTCGGGCAGACCGTCACCACCGGCAACCCGGAGATGACCGCCCTCTGCCAGGGCCTGTACGACCAGGGGGAGTGGTTCGTCACCGGGGAGGGCGAGGTGGCGGCCAACCAGTACGGCAGCATCCTCCTCCCGCGCGGCACGGTCACCATCGCCGGCATCGGGGAGACGCACAGCGGCGTGTACTACGTCACCCACGTGACGCACCGGTTCACCGCGGACGGGTACCGCCAGGTGTTCCGGGTCAAGCGCAACGCCCTCGGACCGACCGGTTCCGAGGTGTT
This sequence comes from Rugosimonospora africana, assembly GCF_016862975.1. Classification (GTDB taxonomy): domain Bacteria; phylum Actinomycetota; class Actinomycetes; order Mycobacteriales; family Micromonosporaceae; genus Rugosimonospora; species Rugosimonospora africana. The sequence goes on along the minus strand of NZ_BONZ01000021.1, from coordinate 181,586 downwards.
CTCCGCCGGAGGCGGCGGGCTGCTCGCCGCGGGTGGCCTGTGATGAGCCGTGGGTGGCCTGTGATGAGCCGTGGGTGGCCTGTGATGAGCCGGGACGGGCGGCCTGTGAAGCGCCGGGGCGCGCGGGTGAAGGAGTGTGGCCGATGACGATGGAGCGGATCGTGGCCGGGCTCGTGGACAAGGTCGAGCGCCGGTTCTACGGCAAGTACCGGGGCACCGTGGTGGACAACGACGATCCGGCCAGGCTCGGCCGGCTGCGCGTGACCGCGCCGGGCGCGCTGGGCCCGAACGTGGTGTCCGGCTGGGCGACCCCGTGCCTGCCCTACGGCGGTGCCGCGGACCAGGGACTGCTGTTCATCCCGGAGCGCCGCGCCGGGGTGTGGGTCGAGTTCGCGGAGGGCGACCTGGAGTTCCCCATCTGGGTCGGCACCTACTGGAGCAAGCCCGGCGGGGCCAGCCAGGTCCCCAAGCCGAACGCGGCCGACGGTTCCGAAGCCGGCAGCGTGCAGTCGCCGCCGACCAGCAAGGTCATCAAGACCCGCAAGGGACACACCATCCAGTTCGAGGACGCCGACGGCGCGGAGATGCTGCTGATCCGCGAGGGCGCCCAGGGCCACCGGGTGACCATGAACGCCGACGGGATCACCATCGTCGACAAGAGCCAGAACACCATCCTGCTTAACCAGGACGGGGTCAGCGTCACCGACGCTCACGGCAACGGCATCGAGATGACCGGCGACGCGATGACGCTCACCGCCGCGGTGCCGTTGACCATCAACGCCGCCGGCAAGGCGGTCTCCATCACCTGCGCGAGTTTCGACATCACGAAGGGCTGAGCCATGGGCAAGCTCGTCGTCGTCAAGGGCGACCCGGTCAGCGGTACCGACAAGCACAACGTGTCGGGCCAGACGAGTACGTCGCCTCCGGTCGCGTACACCGGCGTGGGCGACTACACGTACACCGGTTCCATCACGGACGCGCTCAGCGACTTCGTGACGATCGGCGGGGTACCGGTGGCACTGCTGACCAGTCACAGCTCCCTGGATCCTGGCGAGGACGCGCCTCCGACCGGTGGGCACTCCGGCCCGACGGGCAGCAACCTCGTACCGGCCGGGGCCAACCCGATCTCACTGTCCATCACGGACAGTCCACTGGGGACCGGCGTGCCGAACGCCGGTGCGGGCAGCGGGGTCCTGACCGTCGGCGGGGTGAAGGTCCTGCTGGACGCGGACAAGATCGACACGTGTAGCGGTGTTCCCGCACCGGGAAAGTCGACGGTCACCGCGAGCGGACAGAGCTTCGTGACCTGTTCCGAGTGACGGAAGCAGCGACGGACGACGGAAACAGCGACGGGCGACGCGACAGTGACCGGCACCCGGGCGGGCGGAGGGAAAGGCGGCGACATGGCGACGGGATTCGGGTTTCCGTTCGGGGTCAACCCGGCCGGCGGGATCGCGCCGGATCCGGACGACAACACCGACCTGCGCGGAAAGATCATCCAGGTGCTCTTCACGGCGCCGGGCGAGCGGGTCAACCAGCCCGAGTTCGGGTGCGGGCTGTTCAACCTGGTCTTCGATCCGAACAACACCATCATGGCCGCGGCCGTCGAGTTCAGCATCGGCCAGGCGTTGACCCGGTGGCTGGGCGACGAGCTGGTGGTCGGCGGGGTCGACGTCCAGGCCCGGGAGGAGTCGCTGGTCGCCGAGGTGGCGTACGTGCGGCGGCGCGACCTGAGCCGGCAAGCGGTGCGGGTCCACTTCAGATGACACGAGGCGCTCACGCCGGCGCGGCGCCGGGCGCGGACAGATAGGACAGACGCGATGGCAGAGATCAGACAGGTCGATGGGCGACCGGTCATCGACTACCTGGCCCGGGACTACGAGAGCCTGCTCGCGGCCATGCGCGACCTGATCCCGCAGAAGCTGCCGGAGTGGCAGGACTTCGCGAACGAGGCGGACTTCGGCAACGTGCTCCTGGAGTTGTTCGCGCACATGGGCGACATCCTGAGCTACTACACCGACCGGGTCGCCAACGAGAGCTTCCTGGGTACCGCGCAGACCCGTACCAGCGTCATCGAGCACCTGCGCCTGATCGGGTACGAGCTGGGTACCGCCGCGCCGGCCGCGACCACCCTGACCCTTGCCGTACCGGGCAGCGTGACGTCCACCGTGACCGTGAACAAGGGGGACGCGTTCGCCACCAAGAGCCAGAAGGACCGGCCCGCCGTGCGGTTCGAGTACACCCGGGAGGCCCCTCTCGTCATCGACTTCAGCACGCTGACCCCGGACCCGGTGACCGGGCGCAAGGTGTTCGGCATCGCGCAGGGCGGCATCCCGGTCGAGGAGGGGCGGCTGATCGCCGGCGAGCTGCTGGGCACCTCCGACGGCACGCCGAGCCAGCGCTTCCCGCTGGCCCACCCGGGCCTCGTCCTGCGCCCACCCGGCCCGCCCGGACAGACCAGCCGGGACGTGCTGCTGACCACCCAGCTCGGCACCACAGTGGACAGTTGGACGCTGCGCGACAGCCTGGCGTTCAGCGAGGCCGGACAGAAGGACTTCGCGGTGGAGGTGGACGCCGACGACCGGGCAACGATCGTGTTCGGCGACGGTGGCTTCGGCGCGATTCCGTCGCAGGGCACCGTGATCCGGGCGACGTACCGGGTCGGCGGCGGGCTGGCCGGCAACGTCCCGGCCAACGTGGTGACCACCATCGTCAACGCCCCGCAGCTGGCTCTGCTGGGTGCGACCGCCACCAACCCGTCGCCGGCCACCGGAGGTGCCGACCGGGAGGACATCGACCACGCGGTCCAGCACGCCCCGGCGGTGTTCCGCTCGCTGCGCCGCGCGGTGACCGCGGCCGACTACCAGGCGCTCGCGCAGAGCTTCAAGGGCGTGGGCAAGGTGCGCGCGGTCGCGACCGGCTGGAACCGGGTGACGCTGTACGTGGCGCCCGAGGGCGGCGGCAAGGTCAGCGACGTCCTGGAGGCGAACCTCATCGGGTACTTCGAGGACAAGCGGATGCTCAGCCAGCTCATCGAGGTGTCCGACGTGGACTACGTGCCGGTGTACGTGACGGCGGAGATCGCGGTCGAGAGCTTCTACGTCACCGCCGACGTGGTGGACCAGGTGCGCCAGGCCGCGGCCGCGCTGCTCGCGTTCGACCGGGTCGACTTCGGCCAGACCGTCTATCTCGGCAGGTTCTACGAGGCCGTCCAGGACACGCCGGGCGTGGTGTACGTGAACATCACCGAGTTCCGGCGCGCCGACCGACCGGTACCGGCCGTCGACCCGCTGGGCAAGCTCTCGCTCGGCGCCAACGAGATCCCGGTGATCCCGGCCGACGCCGACTACGCGTCCGGGCTGCGGGTCGTCCTGGTCAGCCAGGGAGGGCAGTGACCGTGCGGCTGCTGGACATCACCGCGACCGCCCACCGAGACGGCAACCGGATCGACCTGTCCTGGACCAACCCGTCGCCGGCGCAGGCACCCGGCGTACGGGTGGTCCGCGCCGAGGGCAGCCATCCGTCCACACCGGACGGTGGCGTGGTGGTGGCGCACGGCACCGGCCTGGTGAGCGTGTCCGACACCGGCCTGTCGGGCGAAACGGTCTACTACTACACGCTGTACCCGTTCAGCGGGAATCCGCCGGTCTACGATCCCGATCCGCACAACCTGGCCAGCGCCATGGCCACGTCGCCGTACGACTTCGCCGGCCAGCTCTACGCCATGCTGCCGGCGATCTACCGGCGGTACGACGCGGAGCGCACCCCGGTCGCCGGCACCGGCCTGCCCGACGACAGCGACAAGGGGGAATTGCGCCGGTTCCTCGACCTGCCCGGCGGCGAACTGGACCGGCTCTACAGCTTCGTCCGCGCCGCTCTCGGCTTCGCCAACCTGGAGCGGGCCGACGGCACGCTGCTGCCCCTGCTCGCGCAGTGGATCGGCTGGCAGACCAACTATGGGCTGCCGGTCGCCGCGCAGCGCACCGAGATCCGGTACGCGCCGCGGATCTACCAGACCGTCGGCGGCGTACCCATCGTGGACGCCACCGTGGCGCGGGTGACCGGCTGGCCCAACCGCACCAAGGAGTTCGTGCACAACGTGGCACGCACCAACGAACCGGAGCGGCTGAACCTGTGGTCGGCGCTGCGCGATCCGGGCGGCACCTGGGCCGCGCCCGCGCTCGCCTCGGTGAACTTCGCCCACGACGGGCGCCCGTCGGCGGTACCCGAGGCGGACGGCTCGATCTCGTTCTTCTACCACACGTACCGGCAGCACGGCTGGGACATCTGGACCAAGCGGTACGCAGGCGGGGTGTGGCAGCCCAGCGAGCCGGTGGTGGACCAGCCGGGCATCGACAAGCACCCGAGCGCGGCGATGGTCGGCACCACCCTGTGGCTGTTCTGGCAGAGCTACGACCCGGCGGCCGAGCCGGCTGACCGACGGTGGCGCATCTCGTTCGCCACCCGTACCGGCCGCACCTGGTCGGCGCCGGCCACGTTCGGCGATCCGGCAACCGAGCGCCGGATGCCGGCCGCCGTCGCGGACAACGCCGGCGGCCTGTGGCTGTTCTGGCTGGAGTCGGTCGCCGGGACCTGGCGGCTGCGGTACAACCGGCACAACGGTACGAACTGGCAACTGACCGACCCGGCGACCCTGCCGGCCGACGGCGGCCAGGATCCCCGGGTGGAGGACGACCTGTTCGTGCTGTTCCACCCGACCAACGCCAGCCAGCGGTTGTGGCTGTTTTGGTCGAGGCACGCCCCCGGCGGCCCGACCGGGCAGACCCGGTGGCGGGTGGTGTTCCGGGTCAAGCAGGGGCTGGACCCGACCGTCTCCGACTGGTCGGCGATCCGGGCGCTGCCGACCACCGGGGCCGGCGGGTACCACGACAGGCAGCCGGCCGCGCTGCCGACCGCGGGCGGCGACGTCGAGCTGTTCTACAGCTCCACCCAGGCCGGCGGCTGGTGCGTGTTCCGCAACCTTCTGACGCTGTCCACGATGACCTGGGGCACCGCGCAACAGGTCGCCGGCGGCCCGTACGCGCGCCGGGGACCGCTGGCCGTGAACGCCGGTGGCGGCGCGGGAACCCTGCTGGTCTTCCGGTCGAACGCGAGCCTCCCGTACGCCAGCGACACGTTCGGCGCCACCCAGACGCTGGACCACCGCTACGCCGGTACCACCACAGTGGACACCACCGGCACCGGCAAGCTGGCGCTGCGCGGCGCCTTCGAGGACTTCCAGACCTACACGTACGACGCCGGGTCGGCCGACGGGCGCACCAACGCCGACCGCGTCGCCCGCGACACCGTCGGGCTGTACCTGACTCCGGACATCGCCGACCCGGACGAGATCAAGGCGATCATCTCGCGGCTGGCCAACGTGCTGCCCGGCTTCATGCCGGTGACCGCCCGCGCCGTCTTCATCACGCCGTAGCCGCACGGCCGGCCATCGAGGAGGAAGAGACCATGGCGGACTACTCCCAGTCGCCGCTGGATCTGCTGCTGGCCAACCAGCAGAAGGGGTACGTGGGCGTGCACATCGAGCAGGGCGTGCCGATCCTGGACCGGGACCTGAACCTGCTGCACGATCTGGTCTCGGCCACCGTGCGCGCGGTCATCACCCGGTACATCGGCAACGGCGCGCCGGCCGGCGCCGACGGGTTCGCCATCCAGGCGCAGCCGGCCGGGCAGAACAGCCAGGACTTCCGCGTCCTGGCCGCGGCCACCGGCCCGGGCACCGCGCTGGTCGGCGGCATCGAGGTCAGCATCCCGGCGCCGACCACGTACAAGAGCCAGGCCGGCCTGCCTCCGCTGTCCACTCCCACCTCGGCCCAGCCCGATCCGCGCGTCGACGTGGTGTACCTGGACGTCTCACTGTCCGAAGTGGACGGCACGGTGGACACCGACCTGGCCAACAGCCAGGACGTCGGGGTGCAGACCTCGGTACGGCTCAAGCCGGGCTGGGTGGTCCGGGTGGCGGAGGGCGTACCGGTACCGGCGCCGCCGCCCGGGCACGTCTTCTACCCGCTGGCGCAGCTCGCCCGGCGCCGGGGTGTGGACACCGTGGACGCGACGATGATCACCGACCTGCGCCAGCGCCGGCTCACCGTCTCGGACCTGGAGAAGCGGCTGAGCCTGATGGAGAAGACCCTACTGCTGCCGGCGTTCGCCACCCCGCCGCTGCCGCAGTTCGTTCCGAAGAGCGGCGCCATCAACCAGCCGATCACGCTGTCCGGGTCCAACTTCAACGTCGGGCCGCTCACCGTCGCGTTCGGGTCGGTCACCGCGAAGCTGGTCGGTTCGCCGTCGGCCAACCAGATCGTGGCCCGGGTACCGGGCGGACTCACCCCGGCCGGCACGGCGGTGCCGGTCAAGGTGACGGTCACCAACGCCGGCGGCTCGGTGGTCAGCGACGACACGTTCACCGTGCAGCCCGCTCCGGCGTTCGCCGACCCGGGCGGCCAGTTCAGCCCGGCCAACGGGACGCCGGGCACCCAGGTCACCATCAACGGCTTCAACCTCAACGTGGGTACCCCGCAGGTGCAGTTCGCCGCCGTGACCGCGACCCTGGTCGGCACCCCGACCAACACCCAGGCCGTGGTACAGGTGCCGGCCGGTCTGGTACCCGGCGGCTCCACCAGTGCCGACGTCAAGATCACCGTGACCACCTCGGCCGGTACCGCGGTCAGCGACGACAACTTCCACGCAGAGCTGAACATCCCGGCACCCGCGTTCAGCTCCAGCCCGCAGTTCACCCCGAAGAGCGGGGTGGGCGGCCAGACCATCACCCTCACCGGCACCAACTTCAACTTCGCCCCGGTCACCGTCAAGTTCGACACCGCGACCGCGACGATCGTCGGCTCGCCGTCGGCGACCCAGATCGCCGCCCAGGTACCGACCGGCATGACCCCGTCCGGTACGCCGAAGATCGTCCATCTCTCGGTCACCACCGCCGGTGGCACCGTCACCAGCACCGACACCTTCACCGTCAACGGCTAGGCCGCCCCTCGAACGGGAGGAACCATCCAGTGAGCTTCCACGTCTATCCCGATCCGCAGACCGACCCGCTGTCGGTCGCGGCCGGCGCGACCGCGTTCACGCCGATCGCCCAACTCACCGGGCCACCCGTGGTGGCCGACTCGTACAACAAGATGATGTTCATCCGGGTTGCCATGTTCGCCGGCGCCAGCCCGCCCACCCTGCTCGTCAAGGCGGGGACCGGCGACCCGGTCGCGGCGACCACGTTCACCACCGCGGTCTACCGGCAGCCCGGGACCAATGGCGCCGACTACGTCGGCGACGTGCAACTGCTGAACGATGCCAACAACGTGTACCGGATCCGGATGGGCTTCGACCGGGACACCGCGGAGACCTGGCAGCTGGGTATCACGAACACCGACGGCGCATCCCGGGAGTTCACCTGGGTGGTGGCCCAGTCAGAAAGCGAGACCGCCCAGCCGTGGATCGTCGTGACGCCCGCGGCGCTGCCGTACCACTCGCTGGTCAACCAGTCCATCGACCAGAGCGTGCAGGTGTCCAACAAGGGCACCGGGTCGCTGTCGGTCACCGGGGTCAGCCCGGCCCTGCCGTCCGGGTTCGCGGTGTCCACCGCGCTGCCGGTGGCGGTCGACCCGTCCGGTACCCAGAGCATCGCCGTCACGTTCACCGCGCCCGCCGCCCCGCCGGCACCCAACGGCGCCACCCTCGGTACCGCGAACCTGACCACCTCCCCGGCCGACAGCACGGCGGGCACGAGCGCCGGCCACAACCAGCAGCTGTCGCTGACCGCCACCACCCAACGGCTGGAGGTCGTCCTCCTGCTCGACGACTCGGGCAGCATGAGCTGGGACGCGCTGGGCACCATCCTGCCGCCCAACTCGCCGTCCTCCCGCTGGAGCGAGCTGGCCTCGGCGACCAACCAGTTCCTCGACCTGCTCGCGCACTTCGGGCAGAACCGGGGCCGGTTCGGCATCGCCCGGTTCCCGGCCGGCGACCCGCTCAACCCGGCCACCTACGACATCGTCCCGATGACCGACATCCCCGATGTGGCCGGCATGGCCACCGCACAGGCCGCGGTCGCCGCCATCCAGCCGCTCGGCGGCACCCCGATGGGCGACGGGCTCGACCGGGTACTGGCGCCGGCCACCAGCTACTTCGGCACCGACGCGTTGAGCGTGAACGCGGACCGGCGCTGGCTGATCCTGATGAGCGACGGCGCGTACAACTCCGGTACCCACAACCCGCTGGAGTTCATCGCCCCGCCGACCGGCACGGCACCCGCGGGCACCTCGCTCGCCGAGAAGAACGTCGACCTGTTCGCCGTCGCGTACGGCGTCGACGGGCACACCGACGTCAACCACGTGCTGATGAAGCAGCTGGCCGACGGTTCCGACAACGGCCAGGTGAGCAACGTCGACGACGCGGGCACCACCGCGTCCCAGCTCGCGCTGGCGCTGCGCGACACCATCAAGTCCGGCCTGACTCCGGCGTCGTCGCCGCTGGACCCGAGCGCGGTGTTCGTGTTCGTCGAGGGCGCGGAGAACCGGCACGAGGTGACCCTCACCCAGTACGACAGCAGGGCCGCGTTCGTCATCAGCTGGAACCGGCCGGACGCGAGCCGACTGCGCCTGGAGTTGCTGACCCCGGGCTGCGAGTGCATCACCCCGGAGAACGCCGGCCAGGGCCGCTTCGCGGGCGTCACCTTCCGCTCCACCGACCGGTCGCAGATGTACCTGATCGACCCGGAGTTCCTCGACCCCGGCCCGATCGAGGTGGACGTGAAGACCGACACCGCGGAGGACACCACCGCGGTCGCGCGGGCGGTCACCCCCAGAGGCACCTCCGGCGGCGGTACCAGCCCGGACGCGCGCTTCGGCACCTGGACGTTCGTCATCACCAGCCCGCCGCCCATCATCCTGCTCGCCGAGGGCGGGCAGGGCAGCGACGGCGTACCAAGCGGTGGCGTCGTCGACACCGAGCACTACGTGTACGACGTGATCGTCGACTCGACCCTGCGCCTGGAGGCGAGCCAGGACGAGAGCACGTACTTCGCGGGCGACCAGATCGGCCTGTCCGCCCGGCTGACCGCCGGCGGCCGGCCGGTGACCGGCGCCTCGGTCTCGCTGTCGACCACCACACCCGCCCAGTCCTTCGCCAACTGGCTGGCGGCCCTGACGGTACCGGCCGACGCGCTGAAGCGCGCCCAGGAGATCCTGGCCGGCCAGGACGCCACGCCGATCCTGATCAAGCAGCTCGGCGCGCAGTTGGCCGGGCTGACCTTCGACGGCGGCCAGCACCGGGTGACGCTGCCGATGACCGACCCGGACGGCGACGGCACCTACCGCGCGACGTTCACCGACACGTCCGTACCCGAGCACTACACGTTCTACGTGACCGCCACCGGCGTGACCGAGGACGGGGTGGCCTTCCGCCGGGAGGCCAGGCAGGAGACGTTCGTGCAGGTGCGCCCGGTCGCGGCCGCCACCCTGCTGGACGTTCACCAGACCGTGGCGGGCGAGGCCCAGGTCACCGTCGTACCACGCGACCAGTTCGGCAACGTGCTGCTGATCGACCCGGCGACCGCCGGCGGCTTCGGCGTACTGGCGCCGGGCGGCAAGCTCGGCGGTCTGGTGAGCAACCTGGACGGCAGCTACACCACCACGGTCACCTTCGACCCGAAGCACCAGCCGGACATCGGGCTCCAGTTCGGCGGCGTCGAGGTGATCAAGCCCAAGCCGGTACCGCCGGTCGGCAAGCTGCACTACCCCGATCGGGTCGACAGCTTCCAGGCCGGCCAGATCAAGGCGGCCAACCAGCACGACGAGCCGAAGGACGTGCTGGGTACGGTCGTGGACAAGCCGGACGGCGTCTTCCTGGCCCTGGGCGCCGGCGGGAACGTGGTCGTCAGCTTCACCCGGCAGGTCATCCTGGCCAGCGGCGACGACGACATCACGGTCTTCGTCCACCCCGACACCGACCTGCGGTCGTACCGGGTGGAGGCGTACTCGCTGGAGCGTCGCAAGTGGGTACCGCTGGGCGAGTCGGTCGGGGTGACCGAATCGTTCAGCCTGCGGGACGCGAAGCTGAAGCTGACGCTCGCCGTCAAGGTGACCGACACCAGCCGGCGTACCCGCGACGCCAACGCGGTGCCGCTGTCCGCTCCGGGGGTCAGCGTGCGCGGCATCGGGGTCACGAAGACCAGCAAGGACCTGCCCTGCGACCGCCGGGACCTGCCCGACTGGTTCCCGTGGTGAGGTAGCTGGGGGAGGGCCCGGGCCGGCGGCGGCACCCCGTCGCCGGCCCGGACCGTCGTGACCGCGTGCCGGCGTCGTGACCGCGTGCCGGCGTCGTTAGCATGCCGGCGTCGTTACCGTGCTGGAGCAGGCGTCGTTAGCATGCCGGAGTGCGGGGGAATTCGGGCGCGGTCCACCCTCTCCTCGCCGCGCCGGTCGTGCGGGAGATCGAGCGGGTGGTCTCCGATCACCTCGGGCGACGCTGGACCGCCAGCAGCTTCACCGATCTGGACGACCGCGCGTCGCACCCGTGCGGCCTCCTGCGCGGCCAACCGTTCTCGGTGTTCGCCAAGCTGCACACCGAGGCGGACGGAGTCCGGCGCTGCGTGGCCGAACTGCGCGGCCTCGACCTGCTGCGCCGGTTGGCCGGCGTGACCACCCCGGAAGCGGTCGGCGCGGGTACGGTACCGGTCCCGGCCGGCACCGTCCTGCTGCTGGAGGCGGTACCCGAGACTCCGCCGGAGCGGCGTTCGGCCGGGGACTGGCGCGCGATCGGGCAGGCCCTGGCACGCCTGCACCGGGTCCACGACGAGCGCTTCGGCCTGACTCCCCGGCCATCGTCCCCGGAGCGCCCCTCGCCCGCCCCGGACGGTTACTTCGGCCCGCTTCCGCAGGACAACCGGCCGGTCGACGAGAACGGGTGGGCGGAGTTCTACGCGCGGCGCCGGCTGGAGCCGCTGCTGCGGTACGCGGTCGATGGCGGTCACCTCCCGCAGGCGTTGGCTCGCGGGGTGGAGCGGATCGTGGCACGGCTGCCCGAGGTGTGCGGCCCGGATCCGCGCCCGGCCCTGCTGCACGGCGACGCGCAGCAGAACAACATCCTGACCGGCCCGACCGGCCCGGTGCTGCTCGACCCGGCTCCGTACTTCGGGCACCCCGAGGTCGACCTGGCGTTCGTGGACCTTTTCCAACCCGTACCGGTCGATGTCTTCGACGGGTACCGGGAACTCGTCCCGATCGAACCTGGGTTCGCGCAACGGCGGGAGTTGTGGCGACTGGCCGGGTACCTCGCCGTCATGGCGGTCGACGGCGGCTCACCGTTCGGGCGTTCCTTCCTGCCCCGCGTCGCGGACACGGTCGCCCGCTACGGGTGAGCGGGCAGCCCATGGGTGTGGGCTGCCCGCTCAGCGAGACGAACGGTCAGCCGCCGTTGGTCATCGGGTGCCTCGGCGTCGCGTGGCGCGTCGCGGCGACAGGGGAGCTGAGGTTGTCCACCGCGGACAGCCACGCCCGGCCCATCGCGGCCCGGGCCTCCAGCGCCGGGTGCGTGGCACCGAAGTTGTCCGGGTCGGCCATCCCGGCCGCGAACATCGAGTAGGTCAGCACCGGCCTGCCGTCGGCGTCGAAGATGACGCCGGCCTCGTTGCGGGCGTCGTCGAACCACCCGGCCTTGGTGGCGACCCGGGCCCGCTCGTCCGAGGACATCTGCTGCCGGATCCCGTCGGTGAACGCGATCTGCGACCGGATCAGCGAGAACAGGAAGTCGGCCGAGGACGCCGAGATCACCGTACCGTTCAGCAGGCCGTGGAGCAGGTCGTGCATCTCGTGCGGCGTGGTCAGGCCCAGGTACATCCGGTGCGGGTTGCCCTCGACCGGCTCCACCTGCGTGTTCGGGAAGCCCTTCGCCACCAGGATCTCGTTGATCTCCGGCCCGGGGCAGACCAGCCCGCACAGCCGCACCGCGATGTCGTCGGAGACCGTGAGCATCGCCGCCATCACGTGGCCGAGCGTGATCGAGCTGGGGTACGCCTGGTCCAGGCAGAAGATGCCATCGCTGATTGGCTGGATGATCTGGTCCGTCACGTCCACCCGCTGGTCGAGGGTCAGCTCGCCACGGTCGATCTTGTCCAGCACCGCGGTGGCCACCGCGATCTTGTTGACGCTGTACGCCTCGACGACCGTGTCCTGGCGCTGCTGCACGGCCGGCATCAGGGTGCCGTCCGAACCGACGACCGTGATCTGCGCGTTCCACGTGCCGCCCGCGGCGGTGCTGCACGCCTTGTAGACGGCGGCCACGTAGTCACGCAGCTGCGCGGGCGTCAACGACGACGGTACCGGCGGCGGGGTGAGCGCCTTGGTCGCCGAGGACGCCGGGGCCGCGACGGCTGCCTTGCCGGCGGCCAGGACCGTGCCGGCCGCGACGGTGGTACCGAGGCCGAGGGCGGCCCGGCGGTTGAGTCGAGGGGTCATCCGTTCTCCCGTGAAATCGGTCGGATCGTCGACGTCTGTCGACTAGGCACGCATCGTCGCACATGCGTGGCAGTTCGCCGTGTTTGATGCGTCACTGGGCGGCCCTATGCTGCTTATCCTCGTTCGGTATGGTGTGGGCCCGATGGGAAGACGCCGTGAGGCCGCCCGAAGGTTGTCCGGCCGAGGAATACGTCACCGTCGATGTGGTGCTGTCAGGTCACGGTCCGGTAGTGAGTCGTCAGCCGCCGGTCGTCATGCAGTACGTGGAAGGCGAGCCCGGGCGGCAGCGCGCGGGCCGGCCAGTGGCTCTCGCCCGCCAGCATCACCGTCGACGCCACACCCGGCGCCACGAGTACCGGTACGCCGGCCAGCCGGCTGGCGGCCGGCGTGTGCGCGTGCCCGCACAGCATCGCCACCACGGACGGGTGCCGGGACAGCACCTCGACCAGGCGCTCCTCGCCGAACTGCCGGATCCTGTCCACCTCCGGTTGGCCGAGGTCGACCGGGGGATGGTGAAAGCACACGAACGCGGGGGCCGGGCCGGCCTCGGCCAGTACCGTGTCGAGCCAGGCCAGGGTCTCGTCGGCGAGCAGCCCGTCGACGCGCCCGGGGATCGTCGAGTCGCACAGCGCGAAGACCACATCCTCCGACCAGCCTGGCTCGGCGCGTCTGACGCCGCGCGACGACCCAGACCGGTCGCCAACCCAGTGCGCCCGATTCACCGGTCCGGGCGCGGCCGGCTCGTCCAGCAGCACCGTGCGGAACGGCTCCCGCGCGTCGTGGTTGCCGGGGCAGAACAGCACCGGTACGGGCAGCGCCAGCATCTCGCGTACCCGTTCGTACTCGGCCGGCCGGCCGTGGTCGGCGATGTCGCCGGTCACCACCACGACATCCGGTGGCTCCGGCATCGCCGCGAGGTGCCGGAGCACCAGGTCGAGCCGCTGTGCCGTGTGCTCACCGGCTCCGATGTGAATGTCGCTGAGATGCGCGATGACAGTCATGTCGGCCCCCGTCGTTAGGCTCACTTCGACGGTAGGGGGTGCCGGCTACCCGGCAGAAGTCCCGACGAGGGGAGTGCGCGCATGTGCTGCCCCGGCCGCCGTCTTCGCGGCCGGGGCGGCTACCCGGCCTCAGTCGGGCACGGTCAGGTTCCGGCGCGTCGGCCGGTGCCGGGTCGAGGACCGGTGCGGCCGGCGCCGCCGGTTGCGTTGCCCGGGCAGGTGGCGTTCGCGCCGGTGCTCCTCGGTGAGGTCGTGCAGCCGGGCGTGTAGCAGGTCGGCCACCGTGATGACGCCGAGCGGCCGGCCGCCGTCGGTCGCGTCGACGACCGGTGCGCGGGTCAGACCGTGCTCGGCGAACAGGTACGCGACCGTGCGGAGCGTGTCGTCGGCGCGCACGACCACACCGGTACCGTCCGCGACCCCGTCGAACGCCGGTGCCGGGGCCGGCCCCGGGCGGACGACCTCGCGGGCGAAGAAGCACTCCAGCGGGTCGACCGAGTACTCCCGGGTCAGGTGCAGTCCGCGCCGGGCGATCTTCTCGGTCAGGATCGACCGCTTGAGCAGCAGCGTGGACAGCGCGTAGGCGGCCGTGGCGGTGATCATCAGCGGCAGGACCGCAGCCCACGCGTGGGTCAGTTCGAGGGTGAACACGATGCCGGTCAGCGGAGAGCGCATCACTCCACCGACGACCGCGGCCAGCCCCATCATCGCCCAGAAGCCGGCGAACACCGGCGGGAACAGGTGGCCCTCCAGCGCCCCGAGCGCACTGCCGATCATGAAGACCGGCGCGAGTACGCCGCCGGAGGTGCCCGATCCCAGGGACAGTGACCAGATCGCAGTCTTCACGACGAGGATGCCGATCACGAGGGAGATCGCCGCTCTCCCGGTGAGCAGCTGATCGATGACGTCGTACCCGACGCCGAGGGCGCGCGGCTCGAACAGGCCGCCGATGCCGATGATCAGGCCGCCGATCGCGGGCCACCACATCCAGTGCACCGGCAACCGGGCGAACCCGTCCTCGGCGCGGTATACCAGCCAGGTCGCCGCGACCGCGAGCAGCCCGCCGGTCACCCCGGCGACCAGGCACAGAGCGTCGGCTGTCGCCGAGATGTGTGCGGAACCGACCGGCACCGGGAACACCGGTGCGGTACCCAGCAGGTACCCCCGCAGGACGGTCGCGGTCGCCACACACGTCGCGACGGGTACCAGGCTGCGTGGCCGCCACTCGAACAGCAGCAGTTCGACGGCGAGCAGGACGGCGGCCAGCGGGGAGTTGAACGTCGCGGCCATGCCGCCCGCGGCACCGGCCACGAGCAGGGTCTTGCGTTCGTCGGCGGTCAGCCGCAGCGCCTGGGCGAGCACCGAGCCGATCGCGCCGCCGGTCATGATGATCGGCCCCTCGGCACCGAACGGCCCACCGGTGCCGATGCTGACCGCGGCGGACACCGGTTTGAGGACGGCCACCCGCGGGGCGACCCTGCTGCCGTTGGTGAGGATCGCCTCGATCGCCTCGGGCATGCCGTGGCCGCGAATCTTCTCCGAGCCGAACCGGGCCATCAACCCGACGACCAGGCCGCCGGCGACCGGAGCGCCGAGCACCAGCCACCACGGGTGGTGGTGTTGGCCGGGCGCGGTCATCGCGGTGTCGACCCGCTGGTAGAAGACCAGGTTGGTGAGCAGCCCGATGAGCTTCAGCAGGCCCAGGGCGGCCAGGGCCGAGACGCCGCCGAGCGGCAGCGCGCACGCGGTGATGACGAGCGTCCGCGCGTTGACCGTGAAGTCGCCGAGCCGGGCGGGGCGGCGGGTCATCGATCCCGCCGTCCGGCCGCTCACAGCGGTACCGGCCCGTGCAGATCGCCGGCGTACTGCTCGCCGACCGCCTCGTGCAGGCGCAGCATGCCGGCGGCCAGCGCGGCGCGATCGTCCGGATCGAGCCGGCCGAGGATCCGGGCCAGCTCGGCCCTGCGCCAGTCCAACACCCGCTCGACCAGGCGCTTCCCGCTCGCGGTGAGGCCGAGCGTGACCATGCTGCGGTTGGCGGGGTTGTGACCCCGGACCACGTGGCCGGCCGCCTCCAGCCGGTCGGCCAGCCGGGTTATCGACGACGCGCCCAGGCCGAGTTCGGTGGCGACCCGGGAGGACGGGCACCAACCGATCTCGTGCAGCACCGTGAGCATCCGGAACTGTGGCAGCGACACCTTCCCGTCGAGCAGTTCCAGGCTGCGCAGAGCCACTCCGACCAGATCCCTCGTCGCCGTCTGGCACGCCGCTATCTCGGCGTCCGACGGCGTGACCGCCTTGCGACTTCCCATGGCCCAACTCTTGCATCCGACAACACTTGACTGAAGCAAATGTGAGGGATCTCGCGACCACGGGGGCCGGACCGCACGCGCGGCGGCGGTCGTGATGGCATGACGCATGACCGCTCGCCGGGCAGCCGCCGCTGCCGTCGCCACGATCGCCGCCCTCGCCGTACCGTCCTGCGGCTCGCGCCAGGACCCGGGGCCGCTACCGACGGCGGTACCGACGGCGGTCGCCAGCACCGCGACGCAGGCCGCGTGCCCCGACCCGGGCGTGGTCATCCGGATCGGGGACGTCGACGCGGCCATGGGGCTGCGGGCGTTGACCGTCTCGATGACCAACTGCGGTGATCGGCCGTATCAGGCCAACGGGTACCCGGCCGTGCGGGTCCTCGGCGACGACCACAAGCCGCTCGACGTCCGGGTCGCGCCTGGAACCTCGGACATCACTGTCGACCCCGCGCTGACCGCCGCCCCGCGACCGGTGACCCTGCAACCGGGCGGGACGGCGACCGCTGTGGTCATGTGGCGCAACCTGGTGACCGACTCGACCGTCGTGGCGACCACCGGCACGTACCTGGAGATCGCCCCGACCACCGGGGCGCCGGCGCAGACGGTGACCCCGAAGGGCGGCATCGACCTCGGCAACACCGGCAAGCTCGGGGTGGGCCCGTGGACGGCCGCGTCCCAGTCCGAGCCCGCCCAGTCGTAGGTGGCCCAGTCCTGAGCGTCGCTACGGAGTCGTCGCCTTCGACAGCGTGACGGTCTGCACCGGCGCCCCGCCCAGCTGCGTCACGTACAGCGGCTTGTCCGGGTCGTACCCGCGCCACTGCGGGCAGCTGCCGACCGGTACCGTCAGGTCCGTCCCCAACCGGCTCAGCGACCGCGCCGAGATGGTGCGGCTGTCCAGCCCCGGGGTGTCGCCGAGATGGATGTCGCTGTCCCCGACGGGCCGGTCCCCGGCCGAGAACCTCGCCAGGTCGTATCCGGTGAGGTCGGTGCCCGGCGGTACCTCGACCTGGCCGATGACCCGGTTCTGGGTGGAGTTCGAGTCGACCGCCCCCATGACCTTGTCCGAGGTCGGCAGGACCCGGCCGTTCGGCATCCGCAACGACGACACCGGATCAGGGTGCGATCCGATGAGCGGGTGGAGCGTGCCGTCGGCGCCGAGCATGAACACGGACGGCGCGGCACTCCCTTGCGGTAGCACCGCACCGTACTGGAAACCGCTCAGGTCCGACGCTGTCGAGTGCAGCGCCCGGGTGACGTCCGGGCGGTGCCGCGACGGGGTCAACGTGGCCATGACCTTCTGCCCGTTGGCGATGACGACGCTGGCCGCCGGCTGGCCCGTCGTCGGGTCCGCCGCCCACCCGCTGATGTCCACGACCTCCGAGGTACCGACCGGCCGCACCCGAAGCGTGGTCGAGCCCCGCACCGGCACCGACGGCAGGAAGGCCGCGCTCGTACCCCATGAGCAGCTTCGACCGGAGAACCACAGGTCTTTCGTCTCCGGTTGGCGGAGCAGCGTCGGCGCCGGCGGCAGCCCCTTCGCGACGAGGTCGCGGCGGACCATGATGAGGTTCCCGTCGGTGCGCATGACCGGTACCCAGTTGTCCAGGATGTAGTCGCTGACTTCGTAGTGCCGGACGTTGTTGTCGACGCCGTCCCACCTCGGCAGCCCCATTGACGTCGCGTCGAACACGACCACCGCCGGCCGGGCCTTCTTCAGGTCGTCGATGAGCAACTGTTGGGCGAACGGCGGAACCGCCATGCTCACGTGGATGAACGAGGTCGGGGGCTTCCGGTCCAACAGGTAGTAGACGTAGCCGAGGCTGTTCGTCATGTCGAAGACCGACCCGTCGCCGGCGTAGGTCCGCAGGGCGGAGTTCAGGTCGTCCACCATGGCGAGGTCGATGGCGTCCGGGGTCGCGTAGCCGAGTTCCGGGTAGCTCGACGTCTGCACGCCCAACAGCCGGTAATGACCCGCCAGCCCCTGCGCTACCTGCGGAAGCGGGTTCGAGAACGCGACCACCAGAGCGATGAGCAGCGCCCCGGCCAGGCGCGGGGAGGTCGTCGGCCGCTCGCCCATCTGCGCGGGGACCCAGCGGAAGACCCGGTCGAGCACCGGCAGCGCCCGCGCCGACAGCAGGACGAGCAGCGGTAGGCACGCGGTGAAGACCTGCCAGGAGTGGCTCTGGTCGAAGCGGCCCAGAAGCTTCTCCCCGTACAGGGCGGCGAACCCGGCGGCCGCGACGAGGGACCAGTCGCGGGCCTGCCAGTTCCCGCGGCGCCGGACCCGCGCCACGGTCATCCAGACGGTGATGAGTACCGCGACGATCCCCGCCCCGAAGTACGCGTAATCCCGGGTGCGCATCATGATGGGCGGTTGGGCGCCGGACGCGTCGTGCCCGGGTCCGAAGATGGTGTAGTAGTCGATGAATCCGCGCAGCGCGCCGATGAGGACGAGTACCAGCGCGAGCACCAGCGTGGCGACCACCCCGGTGCCCACGCACCACCGGGTGCGGCGCAGCACCCTCCAGAGGCCCTTCAGGCTGAGCAGGCGCACGCCGGGGTCGCGGTGCACGACATCCACGGCGACGACGCAGGCGAGCGCGGGCAAGGCGAAGAAACTCGTCTCTGGCACCAGAACGGCTTGGACGAACAGCACCAGGACCAGACCGACATACCACGCCCGGCTGTTGCGGCGGATCGCCTCGCCCAGCACGATCACAGCCAGCGGTACGGCCATGAACCGCGTCTCCGACGCCGGGAAGAACCCGCCCGCGGAGGCAATCGCGACGGCCGTCAGCAGCCAGGGATTCCCCTTCGAGGCCCATGCCGTGTAGAGGTAGAGGATGACGCGGCTCAGCGGCACGAGGAGCATGGCCTCGCCGGCGACCGACCCCCACATCGTGTTGCCGAACAACGACGTGCCCAGGCCGGCCCGGAAGACGTCGTAGTACGGGCCGTGGATCATCGTGATGTCCCGCCAGGGCACAGCCCCCTGACCCAGCAGCTTGGCCCCGAGGACTCCCTGGGAGTCGTCGAATCCCTGCAGGGTCTTGAGCGGGCCGGGCAGCACCGCGACGACGATGAACAGCGCCACCGAGCCGATGACCGTGATCAGAAGGGCGCGCTCGACGGCCGAGGCGGGTCGTCCCCGGTTGAGCTGGAACAGCGTCCAGCACAGCACCGCCCCGGCACCGAGGACGGCCAGCCACAGCGGCAACCACGGCCAGGTCTGCTCGTGTCCGCTCGTGGTGAACGCGACCGTGTGACGGGACACGAACCACACGCACAGCACGGCCGCGACCGCGCCACCGGCGCCGTTGGCCAGCGAGACCCCGTGCCAGAAGCTCGATTCCCCGCTCCGCCAGCGGATCCGTCCGGATGCGGCGAGCCGCGACCAGAGGGCGGCGCCGGCGAGTACGGCCAGGACGTAGAGGAGACCGCAGGCACCCGCGAACCAGTCGAGGCTTCCGTTGCGGGTACTGGTCGCGACGACCACCACGAGCATCGGCAGCGCGATCCGGGGGAGTACGCCGGCGGTGAACGCACCGGCCTCCCGTGCTGGATCCTCGCCTGAGGGCAGCCGGAGCCGATCTGTGGCGGAGGCGAGCACAGGCCCACGCGGCTCGTCGAGCGGTTCGAGTAGCCGGACCGGGCCGCTCCGCGCCGGCCGGGCGTCCCGGCGCAGCGGACCGCGCCAGGCGAGGAGCGCGTAGAACACCACGAACAGGGCCGGGAATCCGTAGATGACGAGCCGGTACTTCCAGAACGCCGGCATGTAGTCGAAGTCGTGGAACGTGGGGTAGCCGATGATGTCGATCGGCCCGGACAGCGTGCGCGGCACTCGTGACCAGATCAGGAGGCAGAGTGCCACCGACCCGGCCGCGGCCACGACAAACCGTGCGACCGGGAGCCAGCGCGCGCTCGCCCGGCGGGCACTCTCCTCGGGCAGGGTTGCCACGCTCGGGGGCTCCACCCGGCTGTCGGTACTCACGATCGCTCCCTCTTCACCTCAGACAACCCCTGGAACACCTCAGCCGTGCGTCACGCCGGTACGGCGGCGTCCGCCGTACCGGGGAGCCGGTCGCCGCTCGTGCCGGCCGGCTCGTCCCCGGCGCCCTGCTGTCCCTGGTGGGCCGGGCGCCAGCGCCACAGCGCGTACGCCAGCAGGGCGGCGAACGTCGCCGCGCTGGCCGCCGCGCCGATCAGCAGGCCCAACGTGGCCCGCAGGACAGCGTCGTGAGCGAACGCGGTGCCGAGCGCGAGGCCGGCGAGCCCGACGAGCCATCCCGCGGCGACCCGGCTGTGTTTGCCGACCGCGAGCAGGGCCTGGCCGAGCACGCTCGACGCCATGAACAGCCCGACCGAGACGCCCATCAGCAGGAACTCGCCCCAGGACAGCACGTAGTCGGATCCGAACAGCAGTTTCAGCGCCCACGGCCCGAGCACCGTGGTCCCGACGGTCGTGACGGCCGCGAACAGGCCCATCGCGGCGAGCACCTTCAGCAGCAGCGAGCGGAAGGCCGCCGCACGCCCGGCCGCGACGTGTTCGGCCATCCTCGGCAGCATGCTGGGCTGGACCGCGGTGAACATGAAGACCGGCAGCCGCACCACGACCAGGGCGGCGAGGAACGCGCCGGTACGGGCCTTGTCGGCGGTACCGGCGAAGTATTGAGCGATCACCGGTCCGGCGCCGATGAGCAGTTGTGCCGTGAGCGTACTGACCAGCAGCAGGGTCAGCGCGCCGGCCAGCGACCGGGCGGCGGGATCGCGCTCCGGGGTCTGCACGACGGCTCCCGGTGCGGTCACCGGCGCCGTCGGCGACTCCGGGGCAACCGACTCTAAGGCAACCGACTCCAAGGCACGCGAATCCGGGGCACGCGAGTCCGGGGCACGCGAGTCCGGGGCATGCGACGTCGGGGCTGGGCGCAGGCCGGCGACCGAGACCACCAGGGCGACCCAGGGGGCGATCCCGAACAGCCAGCCGTAGCCGGCGACGCCGCGTGATCCGACCAGCACCAGGACGCCGAGTCCGACCAGGCGGAACGTGCCCTCCACGGACAGCTGCAGGCCGTACCGGGCCAGCCGGCGGCTTCCGGACAGCGCACCGCGGGCCACGAAACACAGGGCGTACCCGGGCATCGCGACGCAGAAGGCGGCGAGCAACTGCAGGTGCCCGCCCAGCAGCCGGACGGCCGCGCCGTGCGCGCCGATCGCGACGGCGATGACGAGCACGCACAGCACGAGTCCGAACCGGGCGGCGCGGCGCAGCAGCGTGCCGTCGATGATCCGGGTCTCCCACTCGCGGCCGCGGCGGCGGGCCACCTCCTGCTCCAGCGGCTGGAACAGCCCGGTGGCCACGCTGGTCACCAGCGTGTAGAGCGCCGCCAGACCGCCGAACAGCGCGGCCCCGAGAATCCGGCCGGACAGGATGAGCGTGACGTACGCGGTCACCGCCTGGATGCCCAGGCCGATCACGACGTACCCGGCCCGGCCGAGCGGCGCCGGCAGCCGGTCGAGCAGTTTCACCGGCTGGCCTCGGTCATCGCGGTCTCAGTCATCGTGGCCTCGGCCATCGCGGGCCCGGGCATCGCCGGCTGGGAAATCGCCGGCTGGGGCATCGCCGGCTTGGGCATTTCGGCCCCGCCGTCGCGCAGGAAGCTCTCCAGGTCCTCGCGTCCCTGCACCGAGCCGATCTCGTAGAACCGCTCGAACACCTCGGCGCCCGCGAGCAGTCCCTCGTCGGCCAGGTCGGTCAGCACCGGGGCGAGGTCGTGAACCGTCCCGGGAGCGACCCGCTCGACGATCACGTCGCGGCGGAACGCCATGAGGCCGTAGTCGATCCACCGCATGGCGGCCGGCCGCTCCGCCAATCCCTTGGCGTAGCGGACGACGCGGCCACCCTCGAAGATGACGTTGCTGGTGTCCCACTGGCCCTCGTTGGAGTACACCGTCATCAGCGCGGGCTCGGGGCGCAGCCTCGCCTGTGCCAGTACCCAGGCCGGGTCGACCTGGAGCCACGAGTCGCCGTACAGGACGAGGAAGTCCTCGGCCAGCACGCCCTCGTCGTACGCCAGGCGTAGCGCGCCCGCCGTCCCGCGCAGCTGTTCGCCCTCGTCGACGTACGCCGCCGACAGTCCCCAGCGCGACCCGTCCCCGACGAACTCGCGGACGTCCTGTCCGAGGTACCCGACGCTGTACACGACCGAGTCGATCCCGGCACCGGACAGCCATTCCAGCTGCCACTGCGCGAACGGGCGCCCGCGTACCGGCAGGAGCGTCTTGGGCACGGTACGGGTCTCCGGCCACATCCGGCTGCCGATGCCCCCGGCGAGGATCACGCACTGCATGGTGGAACCGTCCTCAGTCGCGCACGACGACGACACTGCCGTCGCTGTCGAAGGTGAACCTGACCTCGGTCAGGCCCTCGGCCTTGAGCGCGGTGCGCAGCGCGGCCGGGTTGCGGGTGTAGAACAGCAGGAACCCTCCGGCCCCGGCGCCGACCAGCTTCCCGCCCAGCGCGCCGTTCGCGCGCCCCACCTCATACCACCGGTCGATGTTGCCGTTGGACATGGCGGCCGAGCGCTTCTTCTTGTGCTCCCAGTGCTCGTGCATGAGAGCGGCGAAGCCCTCCACGTCGCCGTGTTCGAGGGCTTCCTTGCTGCGCAGCCCGAGTTCCTTCACGAAGTGCAGGTTGTCGATCATCGCGGCGTCGCCGGCGGTCGACTTGCTGCGCTGCTCTTCGAGCACCTGGTCGGCGGCGCGCGAATACCCGGTGAAGAACATCAGCAGATGCTCCTCGAGGTCGTGGAAGGTGTCCGCGGACACCGCGAGCGGCGCCACGTTCACGCTGCCGTCCGGCTCGAACGAGTACACCTTGAGCCCGCCGAACGCCGCGACGTACTGGTCCTGCTTGCCGACCGGCCGCCCCAGCTGCTCGATCTCGGTGCGGCACGCCTCCTCGGCGACGTCGCCCGCGCTCACGTGGTCGCGGCGGCTCGCGTAGATGGCCCGGAGCAGACCGACGGTGAACGCACCCGACGAGCCCAGACCGGTACCGGACGGGATGTCCGCCATGCTGACGATCTCGACGGACGGCTCCACGCCGTGCGCCCTGAGCACCTCGCGGACGATCGGGTGCTCGATGTCGGACACGTCGCCGACCCGTTCCAGAGCCGAGTACTTGAGGAAGTAGTCGGGTGTGAACGTGCGGTTCATCGAGATGAAGATGTACTTCGAGATCGCGGCCGAGACGACGATCCCGCCGAACCTCTCGTAGTAGGACGGCAGGTCGGTGCCGCCCCCACCCAGGGTGATGCGGAGTGGCGTACGCGTGATGATCATGTCGTCTCCGGTGCCTCCGGCGGAACGGTGGCGATCGCCACCATCTGCCACCCGATCGGGAAGTCGTCCAAGCTGTGCCGGAATCCGAACCCGAAGAACGCCTTCATCGCGGACTCGCCGGGAATGGTGCGTTCGTCGGGGCCGCGCCGCTCGACGTCCTCGATGAGCTTGCGTCCACGGGCGATGACCGCGAGCTTGTAGAGATTGAAGAACGGGAAGCCGGCCCGCATGACCCGCTGGACCGTGTACCCGGCGTCGGTCAGCACGGTACGCAGCTTCTTGGCATCGAAATGCTGGTAGTGACCGATGTGGTGGTCGAACGCGGAGCGCGGGCCGCCCGGTACGGTCACCACGAGGTGGCATCCCGGAGCCAGCAGGGCACGCGCGTTGCGGATCAGTGTCGTGGGGTCGTCCACGTGCTCGAGGACCTCGGAGCACAGCGCGTACGAGGCCGGCTCCTGCCCCTGGGCCAGCTGGGTCGGCTGGAGCAGGTCGACCTGCCGGAACTGTGCCTTGAGGCCCTCGGCGGCGGCCAGCTCGCGGCTGCGCTCGACGCCGCTGGCGCTGTATTCGACGCCCCACACGGTCAGGTCGGGGAATGCGCGCTGGAAGCTCAGCGCGAACTCGCCCTGGCCGCTGCCGATGTCCAGTACCGTCGACCCGGCCGGCGGGTTGCCCAGCAGCTTGAGGATCATGCCGCGGCGGTACAGGTTGGCAGGGTTGCCCTCGGCGGCCTCACCGTACGCGTCCCAGTGGTGGTCCCAGTCGTTCGGGTCCGTCGGGGCGTTCGCCTCCGTCGAGGCGTCCGCGCCGGTCACAGCGTGAACCCCGCGGCCTGGGCGTCGGCGTGGAACATGCGCACCGTCTCGAGGGAGAAGACGTCCAGCGGCTTGCCGAACAGCGCGAGCTTCGCCAGCAGGTCGTGCGTCACCGTGATGATGTCGACCCCGAGGTCGTCGGCCTGGCGTACGTTGAGGATCTCGCGCGGGCTCGCCCACAGCAGCATGACGTTCGGCCGGGCGGACGTGATCTTCAGAGCGTCCGTCATGATCGGGATCGGGTCGCGGCCGGTGTCGGCGATCCGGCCGGCGAAGACCGAGACGATCGCGCCGGCGGTGCCGTCCAGCGCCTCGGTCACCGTCTCGACCTGGCTCACCGTGGTAAGCGCGGTGACGTTGAGCTGGACACCGTCCGAGGTGAGCTGCCGGATCACCGGCGCCGTCGACCGGCCCTCGGTGTCGGTCACCGGCACCTTCACGAAGACGTTCGGTCCCCACGAGGCGATGAACCGCGCCTGGCGGGTCATGCCCTCGAAGTCGTCGGCGAAGACCTCGAAGGAGATCGGCCGGTCGGTGATGACGTCGAGCACCTTGCGGGCGAACGCCTCGTAGTTGTCGACGCCGGACTTGCGCATCAGCGTCGGGTTGGTGGTGAAGCCCTTGATGTCGGGTCGCTCGGCCAGAGTGACCATGGTCTCCAGGTCGGCGCCGTCAGCGTAGATCTGCACGTTCTTGAGCCCGAGGTCAGTCATCGTCGATTTCCCCCTGTGATCGGCATGATTCGATGAACGGAACGGCATGGAACAAGCTGTCAGCGACGGCGTCCGCGCCGGTCGCACGCCGCTCGCCGTACTGGCGGTCGACGTACACGGACCGGACTCCGGCGCGCTGCGCCGCCTCGATGTCGCGCCAGCGGTCGCCGACGCAGAAGCTGCGCGAGAGGTCGAGCCCGAGGCGCCGGGCCGCGTCCAGCATCATGCCGGGACGCGGCTTGCGGCAGGCGCACTCGTCGGCGTCGTCGTGCGGGCACACCACGATCTCGTCCAGCGGCAGGCTCGCCCGCAGGACGTCGTGCATCCGCTCGACCTCCTCGGACGTCTGCCGACCGCGGGCGATGTCGGGCTGGTTGGTCACCACGACGAGCGTGTAGCCCAGCTCCCGCAGCCGGTGGCACGCCGCCTCGACGCCGGGGATGAGGCGCAGGTCCTCGGCGCGATCCGGCGGTACCGGAGTGCCATCGCGCAGTTGGACCTCGTTGAGCACCCCGTCCCGGTCGAGGAAGACCGCCGGCCGGACGGACGGCTCACGGATCGCCGCGCCGGTCACTCGTCGAACCGGCCTTGCCTGGCGTCCACCACCATCGCGGCCAGCGAGTCGCGCAGTGCTTCCCGGCACGACCGCTCGTTCTTCCAGCCGAGCGCGCGGATCCGTTCCGAGTTGAGGCGCACCACCGGGACGTCGCCCTTCCAGCCGCGGTCTCCTCCGGTGTATTCCAGGGTCGTTGACCCGTCGGGCAGCGCCAGGACCTCCATCGCGAGTTCCGCGATCTCGGTGACCGTGATGTAGTCCTCGGTGGCGACGTTGAACACCGCGAACGGGTCGCGGACCTGCTCGGCCGCGGTGAGCACCGCCGCGATGACGTCGCTGACGTACACGTACGACTTGCTCTGCCGGCCGTCGCCGAGGATGCGCAGCCGGGTCGGGTCGGCGATCAGCCGGCGCACGAAGTCGTACCCGACGCCGTGCGTCTGCCGCGGCCCCACCACATTGCCGAACCGGAAGCACCGCGCCGAGATGCCGAACATGTACGCGTACGACGAGAGCAGCGCCTCGCCGGCGAGCTTGCTGGCGCCGTACGTCGACACCGGCACCAGCGGGCCGTGGTCCTCGGCGGCGGCGACCTCACCCAGGTCGCCGTAGATGCCGCTGCCGGAGGCGTACAGGACAAGCCGCACCCCTCCGCGCCGGGCCGCCTCGGCGACGTGATGGGTCAGCACGGTGCCCTGGTCGAAGTCGATCGCCGGGTTGGTGACCGCGGCGGCGATGTCCGGGTTCGAGGCGAGGTGGATCACCGTGTCGTGACCGGTGACCGTGGCGGCCAACTGGTCCAGGTCGCCCACCTCTCCGACGACGACGTCCAGCCGCGGGTCGTCCGCCACGCCGGCGAGGTGCCAGCGACGGCCGGAGGAGAAGTTGTCGTAGACCGTGACCCGTTCGGTGCCCTCGCGCGCCAGCAGCGTCTCGACGAAGTGCCCGCCGATGAATCCGGCCCCGCCGACGACCACGAACCGCCGCATCTCCGCCTCCTGGTTCGACGTCACTTCAGGGACTCCCAGCGGGTCGCCACCCGGGCCAGCGCCGGGTGGGAGACGAGCAGGTGCCAGACCACCGCGCACAGCCCTTCGGTGTGCGGGGTGATGTGGTCCGGGAACAACGGCGGGATGACCACGCACGCCCGGGCGAGTTGGGCCGTGGTGCCGCCGTCCCGGCCGACGATGCCGAAGACGGGTGCGTCGCAGTCCAGAGCCAGCCGGATCGCCGCGACGATGTTCGTCGACACGCCCTTCGCCTCGTCGCCGCCGCCGACGGAGAACACCAGTACCCCGTCGCGTGCGGACAGCCGCGACCCGCGCAGCCACGCCGCGAACGTCGTGTCCCACCCCTCGTCGTTGGCCCGGGCGGTCAGCTCCGAGACGTTGTCGGTGGGGGTGTACGCCTCGATGTCGCAGATCTTCCGGAAGTCGTTGACCGCGTGCGACGCGTGCCCCGCGGACCCGCCCACGCCCAGGATGAACAGGCGGCCGCCGCGCTCACGCACGGCCGCGATGCCCTGCGCGACCTCCTCGATCTGATCGCTGTCGATCGCCTCGATGACAGCCACCGATTCGGCGAGGAACTCCTTGCTGAAGGTCATTCGTGAATCTCTCCTACTTGGCGCGGCAGACCGCGAAGGTGTTCAGGCCGAACTTGTGCCGGAAGCAGCGGATGTGTCGCGGGTTGAACCCGGCTCGGACGAGCAGTGGCCACAGATCCCGGGGGTCGTAGTAGTTCTTGTGGTCCTCCATCTCCTCCGCGGGTGACAGGCCGAGCTTGAACGCCGAGAACTCGAGAGCCCGCTTGCCGAGCCAGGACGGCACGTTGATGGCGCAGACGCCGCCGGGCCGCAGCAGGCGCCGGAACTCGTCGACGCACCGTTGCGGCTCCCACAGGTGCTCCACCACCGACATGCAGAAGATCACGTCGAGGGATGCCGCCGGCAGGACGGTGAGGCAGTCCGGGAGTTCGCCCTCGATGGCCGTGACGTTCGGCGCGTCCCGCAGGTCGGGTGCCAGGCTGATGTCGACCAGCGTGGCGGACCGGACCACGTCGAGGTAGCCGCGCATCGTCGTCGCGTTGAAGCCGCAGCCGAAGTCCGCGACGTCCTTGCCCGCGAGGTCTCCGGCGGTGCGCCGGATCTGGCGCCGGGACAGCCAGACGCCGAACCGGTCGACCGGCGTCAGCCGGTCACTCTGGCCGAAGGACGTCGTGCGGGTGTCAGGACTTGTCATCGACGACTCCGTAACGCACCTGGGTGGCGTGCAGGATCAGGGTGAAACAGAACGTCGAGAAGCCGAAGATCATGAGCAGCAGTCCGGTGATCGCCATGTGGTCGATCGCCGACTGGGGACCCGGCAGCGAGAAGTCGTGCGTGAAGTAGTACACGATCAGAACCAGGTCGAGCAGGAGGCCGACCAGGAACGCGACCCCGCTCGTGATCACCGTGCCGGTGTACCGGAACAGCCGTTGCCACCGTTCTCGTCGTCGACCGGTGTAGTCGAGGAACACGTGCGCCAGGCAGCCGAAGTAGATGCTCTGCAAGCCCAGCACGGACAGGCTGACGCCGATGAGCATCGAGTACAGGCTGAACGTGACGCCGCCGACGGTGATCGAACCGAAGGTCAGCGGGAGCGTGAGGATCAGGCCCATGGTGAGTAGCGCGATGCCCGGCTTGAAGAGAAAGAACTCGGCGCCGTGGATGAACATCGCGCGAAGATTGATCCATGCCGCGGAGAACGGGGAGAACCACCCGGAACGCTTGTGGTGCGACAGCCGGCCGTCGCGGTCCTTGAGGAAGCGGACCGGCACCTCGGTCGTGGTCAGACCCATGCGTACCGACTTGAGCACCATTTCCGACGCGTACTCCCAGGACTGGGACACCAGCCCCATGCGCAGCAGCGCGTTGCGGCTGATGCCCCGCATCCCGCAGTGGATGTCGGTGAACTTGCTCCCGTAGAGGACGTTGAGGATCCAGGTGGTGACCGGAGTGCCGAAATACTGATGCAGCGCGGGCATCGCGCCCGGCTCGATGGAGCCGCGCCAGCGGGAGCCCATCACGAACTCGGAGCCGTCACGCATCGCCTCGACGAACGGGGCCAGTTCCCGGAAGTCGTACGTGCAGTCGGCGTCGCCCATGATGACGTAACGCCCGCGTACGTACGGGATCGCGTCGATGTACGCGCGGCCGAGCCCCCGCTTCGGCGCCCGCAGCACGCGGGCACCACCGGCGAGCGCGATCTGCGCGGTGGCGTCGGTCGACCCGTCGACGATGAGGATCTCGCCCACCACGTTCGCCGCGGCGAGGCCCTGGTGGCACCAGTCGACGAAGTCGGCGATCGTCAATTCCTCGTTGACCGCCGGGATCAGGATCGTCACCTCGGGATCGGTCACGTCGTTCTCGGGGACCAGCAGGGTGATGTCCGACATCGGTCGATCGGACACTTCAGCTGGCAGGTCAACGGCCTGTGTCATCTCTTAGTCGCTTTCTCAGCAGGGTGAAACTGGGTGCGGCTGTGGAGCAGAGGTGGCACGAAGTGCTCGCTCGGGAACCAACCGAGCACTTCTGAAGATTTGCTTCGCTACTCGTTCGTCGTCGCCCCGTCGTCGGTTGCGTGACGGTCGGCGGCGACAGCCCGAACGGCGAGACTGTAATGCATCTCGGGAGCGCGGTGGTACCCCGGATGCCTTCCGACGCCTTACCGACGGTGGCGCGACCTCCCTCGGTGACGATCGGATATCGATCAATAACGCATTGTCGATGAATGGGAACATGATTCCGGTAGAACTCAAAGAACGCCTATCGGATGACACCGGATCGCAATGGGTGAGATTGCCACATCTCAATCTTTACCGCAAATGCCCCGAGCCGGAACGAGGCGGGCCGGGTCGCGGCTTTCGTGTGGGCGCTGCCCTTGTCCGATGGTCCGGGGGTCGCTGTCATCGGCTCTCTGTACGCCGGAGCGAATGGTCGATGAGACCCTCGACAACGACCCATGTCAGAGCGTGTAAGGCGTACCCGGGCACCGCTCGGGACTGGGGTCCGAACAAGTACTGGTGCTCGACGACGCCTCTGATCGCGGCGTGCACCTCCGGGTGATCATCGACGAAGTGGGTCAGCCCGAGTTGCTCGCAGATGGCCCGTTTCTCGGCTCGGGCCCGGCAGAACCAGACCCGGTCGGGTGGCAGTCCGGTACGGCGGTGGAAGTCGTGGGCGACCAGCCACCGACGGGTCCGGTCCTGAATCCTCGGCCCGCACTTGGAGACCAGCCACACCCGACCGTCGAACCGAGTGACGAGCCGGGCGATCGTCTCGACCGCGCCGGGCATCTCGGGGGTGCTCAGCATGGTGGCGTCGTCGCCAGTGAAGAAGGCGGTGTCGCCGCCGGTGGCGCGGGATCCGTCGATGATGACCCGGCCGATGTCGACGCCGAGTCGTGATTCGCGTGTTGTCACGGTGTCCATGCGGCAAGCGTGCGCAATGCCGCGTCGAGGCGGAACTATTGTTTACCGACCCTTCTATAGTCCAGACCTATGGGAGGTAGGGAACTGCTGGAGTCCGACGCGATGCGCGCGTTCGCTGTCTTCGCCGAGCACCGCAACTTCACCACGGCCGCGGCGGCACTGCGGATCAGCCAGCCATCGCTGCATGTGAAGATCCGCAAGCTCGCTACGGGGCTCGGCTGGCAGCTCTACGAGCGGGAGGGACGCCGACTCGTGCTGACCGAGGCCGGGCAGCGGCTGGCCGCACTCGCGGCCGACAACGCGCGGCGTCTGGACGAGTTCCTGCGGGACCTGGACCAGGCGCCGTCGACACTGACGGTAGCGGCCGGCCGGGGCACGTTCCGCTGGGTCATCCCGGACGCGCTGCGCCGGGTCAGCGCGCACGGGCTGCGGATCCAGGTCGTCGTCGCCGACCGGGACTCGGCGGTGGCCGCGCTGTCCACCGGGCGCGCCGATGTCGCCGTGATCGGTTACGACCCGCCGCCGCGCCAATTGGAGTCGGTGCCGATCGCCGAGTATCCGCAGGTACTGGTCATCGACGCGGCGCATCCGCTGGCCCAGCGCGATCAGCTACGCCTGGCCGACCTCGACGGGTTGGACCTGGTGGTACCGCCCGCCGACCGACCGCATCGCAGGGCGCTGGAGCGGGGCCTTGCCGACGCCGGGGTGTCCTGGAACCCGGTCGCCGAGGCGGACGGCTGGGACCTGCTGGTGCACTTCGCCGCGCTCCGCATCGGCGGCACCGTGGTCAACGGCTGCGTACCGGCGCCCGAGGGGTTGGCTGCCGTCCCGGTGACCGATCTGCCGGCCGTGAGGTACTGGGCGGCCTGGCGCGGGCGCCGGCACGCGGGACGGCCGGACATCGTCGAGCACCTGCTGCGACCGTGACCGGCGACCCGGCCGCCGACAGCCGATTCCTCGCCTACGTGCTGAGGCACAATCCGTCCGCCATCGGCGTGACGCTCGACGGTGCCGGCTGGGTCGCGGTGGATGTCCTGCTGGCCGCGATGGCCCGGCACGGCCGGCCGCTGTCCCGGGAAGCGCTCGGTGCGGTGGTCGCCGGCGGCGACAAGCGGCGCTTCGAGACGAGTGGGGGACGCATCCGCGCGATGCAGGGCCACTCCGTTCCGGTGGACCTGGGCCTGGAGCCACTGGCTCCGCCTGCCGTGCTGTTCCACGGGACTGTTCCCCGCTTCCTGGCCGGCATCCGCGCGCACGGGCTGCGCTCCGGTCGCCGTACCCATGTGCACCTGTCCGCCGACGATCAGACAGCGGCGGCCGTCGGCGCCCGCCGGGGGACGCCGGTCGTGCTGCGCGTCGACGCCGCCGGGATGTACCGCGCGGGACAGCTGTTCTACCGCGCCGTGAACGGCGTCTGGCTCACCGCCGAGGTCCCTCCACAGTGGATCGTTCTGCCGCCCGAGCTCTCCACCTGAGAAAGTTGTCCGATGCCGGGTCGGCAGCGGCACGGCGCTCCGATCCGCGGCTAGGCTGCGCTGGGGTTGCACAGACATGTACAGATGGTTAGCGTTTGAGCGCTACCGGAGGTGATCGAAGCGCTACGACTGCACCAGCTGATCGTCGCCGCGCCGGCCCGGGGTCCGGTGGTCCGGGTTTCCGTGCAGGTGCCGACCGCCTCGTTCGGCGCGGTCGAGGCACCGGCGCGGACCGGGCGGGCGGTGTCCCGGGTGGTGGCCGGGCTCGCGACGCCGCGGTCCGGGCAGGTCTGGGTCGGCGGTCGCGACGTCACGCAGCTGCCCCCGGCGCGCCGGCAGATCGGGTACGTGCCGGCCGGCGGCGCCCTGCTCCCGCACCTGACCGTGCGCCGGAACATCGAGTACGGGCTGCGCCGCCGTGAGCTGGTCCACGACGTGTCACGGGACTGGGTGGAGACGGTGATCGAACGGCTCGAACTGCGCGCCACCCTGGACCTGCGACCGCATCACCTGTCGGAGGCGCAGAGGCTGCGGGTCGCGCTCGCTCGGGCAGCCGCCTGCCTGCCCGAGGTGCTGATGCTGGACCTGCCGACCCAGGCCGGCGCGGAGGGGCTGAGCGATCTGGTACCGCTGGTGTCGCCGCGGGACGCGCCGGGAGTCTCGGTACTGGTGTGCTCAGCGGATCCCGGTGTGCTCGACGGGATTCCGTTGCGGGTACGGCCGGAGGCGGTCACGTGACGCCCGGGCGCGACCGGGGCGCACCGGCCGCGAGCCGGCGTGCGGTGCTGCGCGCCGCCGGGCTGGCCGGGGTGTCGGCCATGGCCGGCGCGGGTTGCTCGCTGTCGGGCCGGGCCACCCAGGTCGCTGTCCCGTGGAGCGACGGTGAACTGGACCAGTTCCGCGCGGTGCTGCGCGGGTACCCGGCGCCGGTCGAGGTGGTCAGCGCCGGTGACGACATCGACGCGTTCCTGCGCGCCCGGCACCTGGCCGGCACCAGTCCGGACGTGGCCATCCTGTCCCGGCCCGGCCTGGTGACCGAGTACGCCCAGCGGAACTGGCTCGCTCCGCTGTCCGACGACCTGGCGGCGCCGTTCCGATCCGAGTGGAGCGACCTGCTGCGCTGGAACGGCCGGCTGTACGGCGCCTGGGTCAAGGCCGCCTTCAAGTCGCTGTTCTGGTACCTGCCGTCCAATGTGGACAGTGTGCCGCAGACCTGGGAGGACCTTGTGGCCCTGGTCCGGCGGATGGGCGCGGCCGGTTCCGGCCCGGTCCCGCTGGCCATCGGCGCCGCCGACGGCTGGGTGCTCACCGACTGGCTCGAGAACGTGCTGACCTGTGTCGCGCCGGCCGGCTTCTACGACGCGCTGGCGCGCGGCGAGCCGCGCTGGACCGAGCCGCCGGTGACCGAAAGCCTCACCCTGCTGGCCGAACTGTGGGCCCTGCCCGGCGCGTTCATCGGTGGACCCTCCCGGGCGCTGCTGACCCAGTGGGACGAGTCGGTGGTCGAGGTGACCACCGGACGCGCCGCCCTGGTCTTCGAGGCGGACTACGCGCAGGGGTACGCCGCCTCGTTCGGCAAGCCTGGCCTCCCGGCGGCGCGGACCTTCCGGTTCCCGAGCGTGGACGGAGTGCGACCGCTGGTCATGGGCGGCGACGCGGCGGTGGTGCTGCACGGCTCGCGGCGGGGGGAGGACCTGATCCGGTACCTGGTGGGGGCGCACGCGTTCGACCCGTGGATCGCGGCCGGCGGGTACCTCTCGCCGAACCTGGGGGTGCGGACCGACCGGTACCCGGAGGGCCTGCAGCGCCAGTTGGCCGAGGAGATGAACGACGCGCCGGTGCTGCGCTTCGACCTGTCCGACCGGCTGATCGGATCGTTCGGCGGCGCGGACGGGGTCGGCATCTGGCGTGTCCTGCAGGACTTCTTCCGTTCGGTTACGGCGAAGGGAGCGGACCGGGCCGCGGTGGTCAACCGCACCGCCGCGACGCTCAACCAGGCGGCCCGGCGGGCCGGGGGTGCGCCGTGACGGACGGGAAGCGCCCGGAGAGCCAGGTGCGCGCCGGCGCCGTGCCGCTGCCCAGCGGGCCGCCGCCGGGCGAACGGGTCGACGGTGAGCGGGCGGGCAGCGAACGGGCGGGCGGCGAGCGGCTGGACGGCGAACGGCTGGACGGCGAACGGCTGGCGCGGGGCACCCGCGACCCGCTGCTGGGCGAACTGGTGCTGCTCGACGACGTCGGGCCGGTACGGCGCGGGCGGGCGTACCCGGCGGCCGGGGCGGCGACGGTCCTGCTCGTACCGGCCGGGGTGCTGCTCGCCGCGCTGGTGCTGTGGCCGGTGGTGCGCACCCTCCAGGCCAGCGTCATCGATCCGGACACCCACGCGTTCGTCGGGCTGGCCAACTTCGAGCTGCCCTGGCCGGTGATCGGCCGTACCGTGCTGTGGGCGCTGGTCGTCCCGGCGGTGGTCACGGCGCTGGGGTACCTGCTGGCCAGCGCATCCCGGCGCACCTACGAGGGGCGGCTGGTCCGGCTGATCCTGCTGCCCCCGATCGCGGTACCGCTGGTGGTCACCGCGGTGGTGTTCCGGCTGATGTACGACCCGGACCGCGGCCGGGGCACGGCGACCGCCCTGGCCGCCGCGCTGTTCGGCAAGGCACCCAGCTTCCTCGGGCCGACGCTCATCACGGTGTCGTTGATGTCGGCGTTCGTCTGGGCCTGGGTCGGCCTGGCCGTGGTGGTGTTCCGGGCGGCCCTGGACGCGATCCCGGCCAACCTCGCCGACAGCGTGCGCGCCTATGGCGGCACCCGGCTGGACGTGTTCCGTGACGCGCGCTGGAAGCCTCTGCTGCGGCGTACCGTCGCGGTGGTCTTCGCCCTGGTGGCCCTCGCCACCGCGCGTACCTTCGACCTGATCCTGGTGCTCGCGCCCGGCTCGGTCCGGGACGCGGCTTCGGTGCTCGCGGTGCGGGTGTGGCAGACCTCCGGCGGCACCACCAGCGGCCGGGGTGCCGCGGTCGGCGTGCTCTGGCTGGCCATCGTGGCGCTGGGCATGGTGCTGGCGTCGCTGGGCGTACGCCAGGCGTGGCCGCCGCCCACGATCCCGCCGCCGCGCAGGCGAAGGAAGACGAAAGGCGCGGCGCCCGTGCCCCGGCCGGGCGAGCCGCGCGGAAGCGAGCCGGTAGGCGGCCAGCCCGGGGGAGGCGAGCCGGCCGGGAACGGGACCGGCGGCACGACCGAGAGCGGCGACGGGACCGAGAGCGGCGACGCCGACGGGGACGGGACCGACGGCGACGAGACCGACGAGGACGAGGGCTCGCCGGCCGAGCGACGGTCCCGGGCCGGCCGGGCGGTGCGCGCGATCGGCCGGGCGGTGCCGTCCGTGGCCGCCGTGCTCTGGGCGTTCCCGTTGCTGGTGCTGGTGGCCACGTCGCTGCACAGCCCGGAGGACGCGGCCACCGCCGGCTGGTGGCGGGCGCCGCTGAGGCTGGCCTCGTACCAGCAGATCTTCGACGACTCCACGCTGAGCCGGTCGCTGCTGTTCACCGCCGCCCTTGCCCTGGTGGTGACCGTGGTCGTGGTCGGCCTCGCGCTGCTCGCCGCGTACCCGCTGGCCTGGCTGGCCGGGCCCGCCGCGCAGACGGCCGGCATGGTGCTGCTGGCGGCGTCGGTGGTACCGGTCCAGGTGATCGCCGGCCCGGTCAACGAGGTGCTCGCCACGGTACGGCTCAGCGGCAGCTCGCAGGGGCTGGCGCTGGTCCACATCGCGCTCGGCCTGCCGTTCACGATCCTGGTGCTGCGCAACGCGCTCGCCGACGTACCGGCCGCGACCCTGCGCCGGGTGCGGCTGACCGGGCAGCGGGAGTGGGACGCGGTGTGGCGGATGGCCACCTCGATCCGGCCGGCGGTGGTGGCCGTGTGCGTGCTGGAGTTCGTCCAGGTGTGGAACGACTTCGCGGTCGGCCTGCTGTTCAGCGGGCCCGACGGAACCCCGCTCGGCCTGCTGGTCTACGGCCAGGCCCGGGAGTTCGTGACCGCCAGCGGCCCGCTCGCGGCCATCTCGACGCTGGTGTCGGTCGTGCCGGTGCTGCTGGTCGTGCTGGCCCGCCGCCAGGTCGTCGCCGGCCTGGTGTCGGGGGCGCTGCGATGACCGGCTCGAAGGGCGGCGGCCCGTCGCCACGCCGGTACCTGTGGAAGGCCGCGGCGACGGTCCTCACCGGTGCCGCCGGGATCAGCGTCGAGGTACTGGTCAACCAGGTCAGCAACAACTCCTGGACCTCGATACCGGCGGCCGTGGTCCTGGCCGGCGCCGGGGTGTTCCTGCTGTACCTGCAGTGGCGGCCCAGACCCGAACCTTCCGACGGTCCGGGCGCCGACGCCGCCGAGGCGGTCCTCACCTCGTCGGTGGGCGGGTCCACCACGCTGCCCTACACGTCCGGGTTCGCCGGGCGCGACGACGATGTCGCCGGGATCGTCGAGGCGCTGGAGCGCGAGCACGCGGTGGCCGTCGTCGGTCGGCGCGCGGTGGGTACCTCGTCGTGCGCGGTGGAGGCGGCCAACGTGATCCGGCAGAAGCCCGGTCGCGACGAGATCTACTACCTGAACCTGCGCCCGGGTGGCCGGCGCCGCAACGCCCGGTGGATGCTCGCCGAACTGGCCCGGGCGGTGGGCGTCGCCGAGCCGCGCAACGGCCTGCCCGCCGCCCTCGCGGAGACCGTGGCCGCGCTGCGCGAACGGCTGAACGACGAGAACATCCTGCTGGTCCTCGACAACGTGGACAGCACGGCCCAGGTCCGGCCGTTGCTGCCGCCGACCTCGGCGTGCCGGCTGCTGTTCGCGGGTACCCCGGCGATGGCCGGCATGGACGGGGTGGCGGCGCGCTGGCTGGCCGAGCCCGACCCGGACGACGCGGTGGAGATGTTCGCCGCGGCCGGGCAGGCGGCGCCCGGCGCCCGCAGCCCGCGCGTGGATCCGCGCGACGATCCGGCGGTGCGCGACATCGTCGACCTGTGCGGCCGGCAGCCGCGGGCGATCCGCGCGCTGGGCTACCGGATGGCCCGGCACGGCTGGCGCTCGGCCGACGTGCTGACCCTGCTGCGTACGGCGGTGCACGCGCCGGCCCACCACCGGGCGCCGGTCGCCGACGCGCTGGCCCCGCTCACCGGCCGGGACGTCGCCTACCTGGCGCTCCACCCGGGCGCCCGGAGGTTGTTCCGGCTGCTGGCGCTCGCCCCGCGCGCGGTGGACCGGTCGGCCATCGGCGCGCTCGCCTATCGCTCCCCGGCACGGCTGGACCGGCTGCTGGAGGAGTTGGCCAACGGCGCCTTCGTGGTCGGTGCGGCGGGCAGCCGGTACGAGGTGCGGCCGCTGCTGGTCGGGTACGCGCGGCTGCACCTGCGCCAGGAGGAACCGGCCCGGCGCCGGGTCGCCGCCCAGGCCCGGCTGCTGAGGCTGCTGGCCCGCCGCGCCGAGCGGCACGTGGCCAGCCTGGCCGTCATGGGCCTGCGGGCACCCGGGAACGTCGCCTCGACCACCAGGGATCCGGACCTGCCGCTGGACGACGACCCGTACGGTTGGTTCGACCTCCACGGCGACCTGCTCCGGGCGCTGGTCGAAGACACGCCCGGCGCGGCCCGCACGACGCGGCCGATGCCCCGACGGCTGCGCCGCCGGTGGTTCCGGCTGGCCGTCGCGCTGGCCGGCTGGTATGCGCACGAGGACCGGCTCGACGACTGGGCCGGGGTGTGCCGGGCGGTGCTCGCCGCACCGACCGCCGGCGACCGGCCGGAGATCGCCGCCTGGGCGCACAACGAACTCGGCGTGCTGCGCCGCCGCCGGGGTGACGCGCAGGGTGCGGCGGCCGCGCTGACCCTGGCGCTGGCCGAACGGGGCCGCCGGGCGACGGCGCAGGCGCAGATGAACCTGGGGCTCGCCCTGCTCGACCTCGGCCTGATCGACGATGCCATCGAGCACCTGGAGCTGGCCCGCCGGCACCGGGCACACGCCGACCGGGCCGGGCAGTCGCTGACCGACCTCGCGCTGGGTGCGGCGTACCTGAACAAGGCGGTACCCGAACGGGCGCACCACCACCTGGTACGGGCGGCCAACACGTTCCGGGCGCTCGGCGAGTCCCGCGGGTACGCGGCCGCGCTGACCAACCTGGCGCTGGCGCAGTCCCGGCTCGGTGAGCACCTGGACGCGGCCCAGTCGTGGACCGCCGCACTGCGCGAGTACGACGGCCTGACCGACCTGACCGGCCGGACCGCGGCCCTGCTCAACGCGGGCGCCGCCATCCTGGCGTCCACCCCGTCCCGGGCCGGTCAGGCATACCACCTGCTCGCCGAGGGGCGCGAGCTGCGCGCCGGGCGCCGGCCGGACGGCGGGCTGGGCCGGACCCTGCTGTACCTGGGCGACGCCGCCGAGCTGTTGGGTCGCGCGACGGACGCGCGCCAACACTGGTCGGAGGCGGCCGAGGTGTGCGACGCGGTGGGCGACGCGGCCGGTGCCGCGGCGGCGAACGGGCGCCTCACCCCGCCACTCGGCGACCCGACCGCGCCCCGGCCCTGAGCGGATCGGCCCTGAGCGGATCGGCCCCGAGCGGATCGGTCGTCGGCGGATCGGTCGTGAGCGCGCCGGCCGCCCGGCCGCTCGGGCGCAGGTACACGATCCAGGTGACCGCGCAGCACAGCAGGTAGCACGCGATGAACGCCAGATACGCGCCGTCACCGCTGTGGTAGGTCAGGAACGACTGCCGGAACGCGACGTTCACCAGCACGCCGCCGAACGCGCCGACCGCACCCGCGATGCCGATCACCGCTCCGGACAGCCGCCGCGCCTCCGCCTCGGCCCGCGCCGGGTCCGGCTGGATCCGCGCCGACTGGCCGTGGAAGATGGCCGGGATCATCTTGTACGTCGAGCCGTTGCCGAACCCGCTGAGCACGAACAGGATCACGAAGCCGGTCACGAACAGCGGCAGGGAGTGCTGCCGGGAGGCGAGCAGCACCAGCCCGGCGCCCGCGGCCATCGCGACGAACGTCCAGAACGTCACCCAGGCACCGCCGAGCCGGTCAGCCAGCGCGCCGCCGGCCGGCCGGACCAGCGACCCCAGCAGCGGACCGAGGAAGGTCAGGTAGGCCGCCCGGACCGGGCTGCCGAACTCCGCGCCGAACTGCACCTGGAGCACCTGCCCGAAGGCGAAGCCGAACCCGATGAACGACCCGAAGGTGGCGAGGTACAGCACCGACACGATCCAGGTGTGCGGCTCGCGGCAGGCGTCGCGGATGGCCCGCCGGTCACTCGATCCGGTACCCAGGTTGTCCATGAACAGCACGGCGGACAGCGCCGCGAGCACGATCAGCGGCAGGTACACGCCGGCGATCAGCCGGGGGTGCCCGGCACCGGACGCGGCGAGCACGGCCAACCCGACCAGTTGCACGACCGCGACGCCGAGGTTCCCGCCGCCGGCGTTCACCCCCAGGGCCCGGCCCTTGAGCCGCTGCGGATAGAAGGCGTTGACGTTGGTCATGGACGAGGCGAAGTTGCCGCCGCCGACACCGGCGAGCGCGGCCGCGACGACCAGCGTGGAGTACGGCACGCCGGGCCGGAGCACGGCGGCGACCACCCCGGCCGGTACCAGCAGGAGCAGCGCGCTGACCACGGTCCAGTTGCGGCCGCCGAACCGGGTGACCGCGAACGTGTACGGCAGCCGCAGGGCGGAACCGACCAGGGCGGGAACCGTGGTCAGGGTGAACTTGCCGGCCGGATCGATGTGGTACGCGGGCCCGAGGAACAGTACGAGCACCGACCACATGGTCCAGACGGAGAACCCGATGTGCTCGGTGAGGACGGACAGCACCAGGTTCCGGCGGGCGATCCGGGCTCCGGTGCCGGCCCAGAAGGCGGGATCCTCTGGCCGCCAGTCGGCGATCCAGCGTCCGGTGCGGCGCCGCCCTTCCGGCCGCGCCGGTGCGGGTGAGGCCGGTCGCTCGGACCGGACGTCGGAAGAGTGAACGGTACTCATCGGGGATACCTCCCGGTCGGCGCGCGATGGCGTAGCAGCGTGGCGGCGACGGTAGGGGCGGCCCGTTTCCCGGCCGTTCGGCGTCCGGGTCGGCCAGGAAACCGTCCGCGCACGGCGGCCGGCCCGGCTTGTGAGTTGTGAGGCCGGCTCGGCTGAGTTCCCACGTCGTGAGAGGCCGGCCCGGTTCACAGCGGGTACCCGGCCCGTGTGAGATCGGCTTTGCCAACCGGAAACTGATCGGACCTCGGGGTGAAACCGCTCGCCGGCACGCTGGCGCCATGGCTGAGGTGACGACCGGTGACTGAGGTGACGACCCGTGGCTGAACCGGCGGCCACCGGCGGGGTGGCGACGCACTGCCCGTACTGCGCCCTGCAGTGCGGGATGACGCTGCGGTCGCGGGCGGACGGCGGGGTCGAGGTGGCGCCGCGGGACTTCCCGACCAACCGGGGCGGCCTGTGCCAGAAGGGCTGGACCGCGGCGGAACTGCTCGACCATCCCGGGCGGCTGACCACCCCGCTGGTTCGGGACTCGAAGGGCGGGCCGCTGCGGCCGGCCGGCTGGGACGAGGCGCTTGCCCGGATCGTGGACGGCATCGGAGCGCTGCGCGCCGCGCGCGGCCCGGACTCGGTCGCCGTCTTCGGGGGTGGCGGGCTGACCAACGAGAAGGCGTACGCCCTGGGCAAGTTCGCCCGCGCCGTGCTGGGCACCCGGTACATCGACTACAACGGCCGGTTCTGCATGTCTTCCGCCGCCGCGGCCGGGATCCGCGCCTTCGGGGTGGACCGCGGCCTTCCGTTCCCGCTGGCCGACCTGGCCGAGGCAGACGTCCTGCTGCTGGCCGGCGCGAACCCGGCGGAGACCATGCCGCCGCTCGTGCGCTACCTCACGAGCCAGCGGGAGCGGGGCGGTCAGCTGATCGTGGTGGACCCTCGGAGCACG
Organism: Rugosimonospora africana; assembly: GCF_016862975.1. GTDB lineage: Bacteria > Actinomycetota > Actinomycetes > Mycobacteriales > Micromonosporaceae > Rugosimonospora > Rugosimonospora africana. Next base: position 141,461 of record NZ_BONZ01000021.1, on the reverse strand, counting down.
CCGACGGCCCGGCACGCGTCGCTGCACCTGGCGGCCATGCCGGGTACCGACCTGGCGCTCGCGAACGCACTGCTGCACGTGGCGATCGTCGAAGGGCTGGTGGACCGCGGGTACGTGGACGCGCGTACCACCGGCTTCGACCGGGTGGCCCGGGTGGCCACCGGTTACTGGCCGGAGCGGGTGGAGCGGCTGACCGGCGTGAGCGCGGCCGACCTGCGGACCGCCGCGCGGGCGCTGGCCGGTGCCCGGCGGGCCGTCATCGTCACGGCGCGCGGCGCCGAACAGCACAGCAAGGGCACCGACACGGTGTCCGCCTGGATCAACCTCGCGCTCGCGCTGGGGCTGCCCGGCCGGCCCGGCTCCGGGTTCGGGTGCCTGACCGGTCAAGGCAACGGGCAGGGCGGCCGGGAACACGGGCAGAAGGCGGACCAGCTTCCCGGGTACCGGCGGATCGACGACCCGCGGGCACGGGCGCACGTGGCCGCCGTGTGGGGCGTCGACCCGGCGGACCTGCCGGCCGCGGGGGTGTCGGCGGTCGAACTGCTGGACCGGCTCGGTACCCCGCACGGTCCCGGAGCGCTGCTGGTCTTCGGCGCGAATCCGGTGGTGTCCGCGCCGAGGGCCCGCCGGGTCGAGCGCCGGCTCGCCGCGCTCGACCTGCTCGTGGTCGCCGACTTCGTGCGTTCGGAGACCGCCGAGCTGGCCGACGTCGTGCTGCCGACCGCGCAGTGGGCCGAGGAGGACGGCACCATGACCAACCTGGAGGGCCGGGTCCTGCGCCGCCGCGCGGTGCGCCGGCCACCTCCGGGGGTACGCACCGACCTCGCGATCCTCGCCGACCTGGCGGCCCGGCTGGCGCCCGGCTCTCCGGCCGCAGGCAGCGTTCCGGCGGGCGGCGGCGCTCTGGCAGGCGGCGCCCCGGGCCGGGCAGAAGCACCCGGCCCGGTCACCGTGCCGGGCACACCCGCCGAGGCGTTCGCCGAGCTGCGCCGGGCGTCGGCCGGCGGCCCGGCGGACTACGCCGGCATCGACTGGGAACGCATCGACGCGTCGGACGGAGTGTTCTGGCCGTGCCCGCGCCCGGACCACCCGGGTACGCCCCGGCTGTTCACCGAGCGTTTCGCCACACCCGACGGGCGGGCCCGGTTCGTACCGGTGGAGCACCGGCCGCCGGCCGAGCCGCCCGACGAGGCGTACCCGTTCCTGCTCACCACGGGGCGGGTGCTGGCCCAGTACCAGTCCGGCGCGCAGACCCGGCGGGTGGCGGCGCTGAACCGGGCGGCACCGGGTGCCTTCGTCGAGGTGCATCCCGACCCGGCCGCGCTTCTGTCCATAGTGGACGGCGACCCGGTACGGGTGGTGACTCGCCGGGGCGTCATCGAGGTACCGGCCCGGGTCGTCGACACCATCCGGCCGGACACGCTGTTCGTCCCGTTCCACTGGCCGGGGGCGGCGCGCGCCAACTCGGCGACCACGGACGCACTGGACCCCACGTCGGGGATGCCGGAGTTCAAGGCGTGCGGCGCGCGGCTGGAACGGGCGGCATGAGAGTCGTCGTGGTCGGCCACGGGATGAGCGGTGCCCGGCTGGTGTCCGAGCTGCACGCCCGCGACCCGGAGCTGGACCTCACCGTTCTCGGCGCCGAGCCACACCCGGCGTACAACCGGATCCTGCTGTCCGCGGTCGTCGCCGGCACGGTGGCCGAGGCAGACATCACGCTCGTCGAGCCGGCCGCCCACCGCGCGTCCACCCGGCTGGGGACCGCCGTCGTCGACCTGGACCGGGCCGCGCGCACGGTCTGGACGTCGGACGGCGGCCGGCTGCGGTACGACCGGCTCGTGCTGGCGACCGGTGGGCGGGCGGTGCTGCCCGAGATCAAGGGGCTGGTCGGCGACGACGGCAGCCTCCCGGACCGGGTGGCGCCGTTCCGCACCCTGGACGACTGCCGCCGGATCACCGCGCTCGCTTCCGGCGCGCGTACCGCGCTGGTCCTCGGCGGCGGGCTGCTTGGCCTGGAGGCGGCCCGCGGGCTCGCCCGCCGCGGCTTGGCGGTGACCGTCCTCCACGCGGTCGGCCACCTGATGGACCGCCAGCTCGACGCGGCGGCCAGCGCGGTGCTCGTGGACAGCCTGGCGTCGCTGGGGGTGCGGGTCGAGCTCGACGCGTGCACGGTCGCCGTCGCGCCGGACGTCGGGCGGGTCGAGGCCGTGCTGGCCGACGGCCGCCGGTTGGCCGGGGATCTGCTCGTGGTCGCGTGCGGGATACGGCCGGAGACCGATCTCGCGGTACGCGCGGGGCTGGCGGTCGAGCGCGGCGTCGTGGTCGACGACCGGATGCGCACCAGCGACCCGCGGGTGTTCGCGATCGGCGACTGCGCCGAGCACGCCGGCAGGGTCACCGGCCTGCTGGCACCGGCCTGGGCGCAGGCTCGGGTCGCCGCCGACGTGATCACCGCGGCCCGGCCACTGGCCCGGTACCGGCCCACCGCCCCGGTGACCCGGCTCAAGGCGGCCGGCATCGACCTCGCGGCGATGGGCGACTCGACGCGTACCGGCGGGGACCAGGTCACGTACGCCGACCCGGCCCGGGGGACGTACGCGAAGCTCGTGGTGCGGGACAACCGGCTGTCCGGCGCCATCATGATCGGCGACAACCCGACCGTCGGCACGGTCATCCAGATGTTCGACCGGGGTACGCCGCTGCCGCCCGATCCGCGCGCGCTGCTGCTCGGCCGGTGGATCGGCGGCCCGGTGCCGGTCGGTGCGCCGCAGGCGTCGCCGTCGCTGATGCCCGACGCCGCGGTCGTCTGCCAGTGCAACACGGTCACCAAGAAGGATCTGGTGGGCTGCTGGCGTGGCGGCGCCCGGACGGTCGGGGATCTGGTCGCCGGTACCCGCGCGAGCACCGGGTGCGGCAGTTGCCGGGACACCGTCGAGGGCATCCTCGGCTGGCTTCGAGGAGCGGAGGAGGACGTCGCGTGAGTATTGACTCGTCGCCACCGACCAGGGTCGTGGTCGTCGGCAACGGCATGGTCGGCCACCGGTTCGTCGAGTCGCTGCGCGCCCGGGACGAGGACGGTCGCCACGAGGTCGTCGTCCTGGCCGAGGAGCGGCGGCCGGCGTACGACCGGGTACGGCTGTCCGAGTGGTTCGACGGCACCGACCTGAGCCTGGCGGACCTGCCCGGCGTCGAGGTCCGGCTCGGTGAACCCGCCCGGGCGCTGGACCTCGCCGCCCGGGTGGTGTCCACTTCGGACGGTGAGTACCGGTACGACACGCTGGTGCTGGCGACCGGCTCGTACCCGTTCGTGCCCCCGGTACCGGGCCGGGACCTGGCCGGCTGCTTCACCTACCGGACCGTGGACGACCTGGCCGCGCTCGCCGGGTACGCGGCCGGCAGGGGTACCGGCATCGTGGTCGGTGGCGGACTGCTCGGCCTGGAGGCGGCGAACGCGCTGCACCGGCTCGGCGTCGCCACGCACGTCGTGGAGTTCGCGCCCCGGCTCATGCCGGCCCAGGTCGACGACGCCGGAGGCGCGATGCTCCGCCGGCACATCGAGGATCTGGGGCTCACCGTGCACACCGGGCGTACCGCGTCCCGGATCACCGGTACCGGCGAGGTCAGCCAGGTGGTCTTCGAGGACGGTGGCGTGCTGCACGCCGACGTCGTCGTGTTCGCGGCCGGGGTGCGCCCGCGCGACGACCTGGCCCGTGCCGCCGGGCTGACACTCGGCGCCCGTGGCGGCGTACGCGTCGATGAGGCGTGCCGCACGTCGGACCCGCACGTGTACGCGATCGGTGAGTGCGCCGAGATCGGCGGCCGGGTGTACGGCCTGGTCGCCCCCGGCTACGCCATGGCCGAGGTGGTGGCCGACCGCCTGCTCGGCGGCACCGCCACGTTCCCCGGCGGGGACACGTCCACCAAACTCAAACTGTTGGGCGTCGACGTGGCGTCGTTCGGCGAGACGGCCGGCCCGCTCGACGTCACGTTCACCGACCCGGCGACCCGGGTGTACGCCAAGCTCGTCCTGTCCGACGACGCGCGGACGCTGCTGGGCGGGGTACTGGTCGGCGACGCGAGCGCCTACCCCACGCTGCGCGCCTGCCTGGGCGGGCCGCTGCCCGGGCCGCCGCTGTCGCTGCTGGCTCCGGCCGGTGCCGGGGACCCGTCTGGAACCGGGGGACTGTCCGGCACCGCGCAGATCTGTTCCTGCAACGCCGTCACCAAGGACACGATCGTCGCGGCGATCCACGACGGCTGTGCCGACGTCGCCGCGGTCAAGGCGTGCACCCGCGCCGGTACCACCTGTGGTTCGTGCGTACCGCTGGTCAAGCAGCTGCTGGCCGAATCCGGTGTGGCGATGCCCAAGGCGCTGTGCGAGCACTTCGACGCGAGTCGTCGGGAACTGTTCGACATCATCCGGGTACGCGGCATCCGCACGTTCTCCGAACTCGTCGCGGCGCACGGCCAGGGTCGGGGCTGCGACATCTGCAAGCCGGTCGTCGCGTCGATCCTCGCCTCCACCGGCGGCGGCTACATCCTCGACGGCGAACAGGGTGCGCTCCAGGACACCAACGACCACCTGCTGGCCAACATCCAGCGCAATGGCACGTACTCGGTGGTGCCCCGGATCCCGGGCGGCGAAATCACTCCGGAGAAGCTCATCACCATCGGGGAGGTGGCGCGTGATTTCCGGCTCTACACGAAAATCACTGGCGCGCAGCGCATCGACCTGCTGGGGGCGCGGGTCGAGCAGCTCCCGCAGATCTGGCGGCGGCTGGTGGACGCCGGCTTCGAGTCCGGGCACGCGTACGGGAAGGCGGTGCGCACCGTGAAGTCGTGCGTGGGTACCACCTGGTGCCGGTACGGCGTGCAGGACTCGGTCGGTCTCGCGATCGCGCTCGAGCTGCGCTACCGCGGGCTGCGCTCGCCCCACAAAATCAAGGCGGCGGTGTCCGGCTGCGCCCGGGAGTGTGCGGAGGCACGGAGCAAGGACTTCGGCATCATCGCCACCGACGCCGGGTGGAACCTCTACCTGGGCGGCAACGGCGGGTTCCGGCCCCGGCACGCCGAGCTGTTCGCCAGCGACCTGGACACCGAGAGCCTGGTGCGATATGTGGATCGGTTCCTGATGTACTACATCCGCACGGCCGACCGGCTGCAGCGCACGGCCGGCTGGATCGAGGCGATGGACGGCGGCCTGGAGCACGTGCGCGCGGTCATCGTGGACGACGCGCTGGGCCTGGCCGGCGAGCTGGACGCGGCGATGGCCGAACACGTCGGGTCCTATGTGGACGAATGGCGGTCTACACTGGACGATCCGGACCGGCTGGGGCGGTTCGTGTCCTTCGTCAACGCGCCGGACGTGCCGGACCCGTCCATCGCGTTCGAGGTGGAGCGCGGCCAGCCGGTGCCGGCCGGTGCCGGGCGCCAGCCGGTCATGCTGGGGGTGCCGCGATGACGGCCGCCGTCGTGCGCGAAACGCCCGCCGTGGCAGTGGAGTGGACCGCGGCCTGTCCGTACCGTTGCCTGGAGCCGGAGCGCGGCGTCGTGGCGCTCGTCGGCGGCGTACCGGTGGCGGTGTTCCGCGTCCATGACGGCCGGGTCTACGCGCTGGACAACATCGACCCGTTCTGCGGCGCGAGCGTGCTGGCCCGGGGGATCGTCGGCACTCGGGGGGACGCGCCGACCGTCGCGTCGCCGATGCACAAGCACGTGTTCGACCTGCGTACCGGACGTTGCCTGGACGACCCGGAGGTGGTGCTGCGCACGTACCCGGTCCGCCTGCGCGACGGCCTGGTCGAAGTGGGCGGCCTGCTCCAAGTGGGCGGCCTGGTCGAAGTGAGCGGCCAGGGATGAGCGACGAGCGGCCGGGCGAGGACCGCGCGCTCACCGGCTTCACCGTGGCGATCACCGCCGACCGGCGCCGGGACGAACTGGCCGCCCTGCTGCGGCGCCGGGGCGCCCGGACCGTCTCGGCGCCCGCGCTGCGCATCGTGCCCATCGCCGACGACGCCGAACTGCGCGCCCGCACCGCCGACCTGGTGCGCCGGCCGCCCGGCATCGTGTTCGGCTCCACCGGCATCGGCATCCGCGGCTGGCTGGAGGCGGCCGAGGGGTGGGGGCTCGCCGAGCCGCTCCGGGCCGCGCTGAGCGGGGGGTACCTGATCGCGCGCGGCGCGAAGGCGCGCGGTGCGATCCGCGCGGCCGGGCTCGCCGAGGACTGGTCGCCGGACTCGGAGTGCTGCGAGGAGGTGCTGGCCCACCTGCTGGAGCGCGGGGTGGCCGGGCAGCGGGTGGCTGTCCAGTTGCACGGCGACGACCAGCCGGAGTTTGTCGCGGCGTTGCGCGCCGCGGGTGCCGAGGTCATCGAGGTCACCGTGTACCGGTGGGCCCCGCCGGCCGACGCCGCACCGGTGCACCGGCTGGTGGACCTGATCCGCGCGCGCAGCGTGGACGCGGTCGCGTTCACGTCCGCCCCCGCCGTCAGGGCGCTGTTGGCCGTCGCGGGTACCCGGAACGAGGAGGTGCTGCGCGCACTGCGTACCGGTGTGCTGGCCGCGTGCATCGGACGGGTCACCGCGGCTCCGCTGCTGGCGCACTCGGTGCCGGTGGTCGCGCCGGACCGGGCCAGGCTCGGGGCGCTGGTGCGTACCCTGGTCGACGAGCTGCCCGGGCGCGCGCCAACGGTGTCCGTCGGCGGTCACGAACTCATCCTGCGCGGGCACGCGGCACTGGTGGACGGGCGCCTGCGCCCGCTGCCCCAGTCGCCGATGGCGGTGCTGCGCGCACTGGTCGCGGCGCGGGGCCGGGTGCTGTCCCGCGGCGAGTTGCTGGAGGCCCTGCCGCGCGGGTCTGACGAGCACGCCGTCGAGATGGCCGTCGCCCGGCTGCGAACCGGGCTCGGCCATGGCGACTACGTGCGGACGGTGGTCAAGCGCGGGTACCGGCTGGCGGTCGACGAGTCCGCCCCGCGCGGCTAGGCGGCCTGGGCCAGCGGCGGCGCTCAGCGGCCGAAGCGGCGCTCCCGGGCGGCGTAGCTGCGCAGCGCGCGGAGGAAGTCGACCTCACGGAACGCCGGCCAGTACGTGTCGCAGAAGTACAGCTCGGAGTAGGCGCTCTGCCACAGCAGGAAGTTCGACATCCGCTGCTCGCCACTGGTGCGGATGACCAGGTCCGGGTCGGGCAGCCCGGGGTTGTAGAGGTGCGCGGTGATGTCGTCCATGGTCAGGCTGTCCGCGATCTCGTCCAGCGACTCGCCGGCCTCCGCCCGTTCGAGCAGCAGGTCCCGCATCGCGTCGACCACCTCCTGCCGGCCCCCGTACCCGATGGCCAGCGTCACGGTCGCGCCGGTGGGGCAGTCCCGGGTCGCCTCCACCACCTCCTTGAGCGCGCGCGCCGTGCTGTCGGGCAGCAGGTCGAGGACCCCGGCGACGTGGACCTGCCAGCGGGTGTCCGGTCGGCGCAGCCGGTCGGCCACCACGTCCTCGATCAGGCGCATGAGCGAGGCCACCTCGGTGTCCCCGCGGCGGTCCAGGTTCTCCATCGAGCACAGGAACACGCTCACGTGTTTGATGCCCATCGTCTCGCACCAGGACAGCAGATCGTCGACGTGCTCGGCGCCGTACCGGTGGCCGACGCTCGGGTTCGCCATCCCCATCTGGCGCGCCCAGCGGCGGTTGCCGTCCATGATGAGCCCGACGTGGCCGGGCAGCGGACAGGCGAGAACCTGGCGGCGCAGCCGGCGGGCGTAGAGGCGGTAGAGGGGACGGGCGATTCGCACGGATGGATCCTTTCCGTTGCCGCAGTGGTGGCCCGTCGGGCGGGCCGCCGGGGAGGATATCAATGATGATCAGCGTGCGGCGACGGTGATCACGGTGACGAGCGGGCCGCCGGTGAACGTGCCGGCCGACGCACAGCGAAGGGAATGGTAGTCAACGCACACGACCTGCGGCGTTCTAAGCTGTGAGCGTTGTGCGGGGGGATTGTGAACGGGGGCCGGATGCGAGCCGACAGTGTCCGGACGTCGGTGTCGTGCGCGGGCGACCGGTGCCAGCGTCCGGCATGCTGACCATCCGGCGTTTCCGCGACCCGGACGCACCGGTGCTGTGGGCGCTGAACGCGTTGCCGAACATCGGCGCGACGGCCGACGGGTCGATACCCCTGCCGCTGCCCCCGGCCGCCGCGCCGCCGGTCGGGTTTCCCGACCTTGCCGACGTGACACGGTCCTTCGTGCACACGGGCGGCGACTTCCTCGTCGGCGAGTTGGACGGGCACCTCGTCGCGATGGGCGGCATCCGCCCCGGCACCGGCGGCGTCGCCGAGGTCCTGCGGATCCGGGTACACCCGGCGACCCGGCGCCGGGGCATCGGGCGGGCGTTGATGACCGGGCTGGAGCGGCGGGCGGTCGAGCTGGGGATGCGCGGCACGCACCTGGACACGGCGACCAACCAGCCAGAGGCGATGGCGTTCTACGAGAGCCTGGGCTACCGGGAGATCGGCCGGGAGCACCGGCCGGAGTGGACGTGGACCCTCGTCTACTACGCCAAGACGCTGGAGCCGCCGCCCGGGTCGTGACAGTCGCCACGCTCCGAACCCGCTGACCGGCACTGAAGAGGCTCGGCATCACCGACACGCGCGGCATCCATCGAGAATGATCATCTTGGCGGCATGCGGTACGGTACCTCGGCAACGGATACCTGCGACCCGATCGGTGGGTGATGACTCCACCCCGGCTGTGTGCGCGGCTGGTCCTCGCGGCCGTTTCCGTGTCGGCGATTCTGCTCGTCGACAGCTTCGGTGTGCTGGCCGGCCGGGCTCCCATGATCATAGACGACGCGGCGCAGCTGTGCGGGGGCGCCCTCGCCGCCGCGTCCTGCGCCTGGACCGCCCGGCGTGCCAGTGGCGTCGAGCGGGCCTGGCGGTGGCGCATCGCCATCGGCATGGCGGGCTGGAGTGCCGGCCAGCTGATCTGGTCGTGGTACCAGATCGTCGCGCAGACGCCGCTGCCGTCGCCGTCCTGGGCCGACGTGGGCTACCTGACGCTGCCGGTGTTCGGGTGCCTGGCTCTGCTGTCGATCGCCGCCGGGAGCCTGGAAGAGCGCGGCCGGGACCGTGACTGCCCCCGGCGTGCGGCCGGCGACCGTGCGGTGCTGTGTTCCTGGTTGGTACTCGTGCTCGACGGCCTGATCGTGGTCGGTTCGCTGCTGGTGCTCACCTGGACGACCGCGCTCGGTGCCGTGGTGAAGGCCGGCGCGCCGACCCGGGCCGCGTTCGCGGTCGCGATCGCGTACCCGGTGACCGACCTGATCCTGGTCGTGATGGTGATCCTGCTGCTGGCGACCCGGCCGCTGCCACAGCGGCTGCGCCCGCAGCTGGTGCTGTTCGGCCTCGGTCTGGTCGGCCTGGCCGGCTCCGACAGCGTCTTCGCCTACCTCGTGGCCAGCGGCGCGGACACCATGCCGCCGATCGCCAACGCCGGCTTCATCGCCGGACCGGTGCTCATCATGCTGGCGGCGCTGACCCCGCGCGGCCCGGCCGGGCATCCGCCCGAGGTGCCCAGTGCGCGCCGTGTCGGGTGGGCCCACCTGCTGCTGCCGTACCTGCCGCTGGTCGGCACCGGCGCGTTCGTCCTCGGCGGGGCGCTGACCGGCAGGCGGGTCGGCACGTTCGAGGCGTACGTGGGCGTCGCCCTCGTCGTCCTCGTCGTCCTCCGACAGATGATCACGTTGGTGGACAACCGGATACTGCTGGAGCAGTTCTCCGAAGCGCAGCGGCGGCTGCACCACCAGGCGCACCACGACGCGCTGTCCGGACTGCCCAACCGCGCGCTGTTCCGGGAACGGCTCGCGCAGGCGTGCGACAGCCGCCGTCCGGGTGGCCTGCCGGTCGTGCTGCTGTTCATCGACCTCGACGACTTCAAGTTGGTCAATGACAGTCTCGGCCATGACGTGGGCGATGTGGTGCTGCGGGCGGTCGCGCAGCGACTGCGGTCCTGTGTGGACGATCGCGACCTGGTCGCGCGGCTCGGTGGCGACGAGTTCGGGGTACTCATCGAGCACGGCTTCGCGCGGCCCGGTGAGGCCGGCGAGCGCGTCCTCGCGGCGCTGCGCGAGCCGTTCGAGGTGGTCGGCCGGCCGTTCACGATCGGGGCGAGCGTCGGAGCGGCGGTCGCCGACGGCAGCGAGCCGGACCTGACCGCCGACGCGCTGCTGCGCCGGGCCGATGCCGCGATGTACTCCGGGAAGCGGCGCGGCAAGGGACTGTTCGTCACGTACGGGCAGGACGCCGTGGACGCCAGCCACGACCCGGCGCTGCCCGGCCTGCTGGCCGAGGCGCTGTCCGGCGACGGGGACGCCGGCCTGGACGTGCACTACCAGCCGATCGTCCGGATCGCCGACGGCCAGCGGCTCGCCGTCGAGGCGCTGGCCCGGTGGACGCACCCGGTCATCGGTTCGGTGCCGGCTCCGGTTTTCGTGGCGATCGCCGAACGCACCGGGCTGATCGGCCGGCTGGACGACTTCGTGCTCGACCGCGCCTGCCGCGACCTGGCCGGCCACCTCGCCGAGTACGGCGGCGACGTGACCGTGCACGTCAACATCTCGGCCAGCCGGCTCGGCGAGCCCGACGTCGAACTGGCCGCCGACGACTGCCTGTCCCGGCACGCGCTGGCGCCGCACCACCTGGTGCTCGAGGTGACCGAGAGCAGCCGGATCCCCGACCCGGCCGCCGCGGTCCGCAGCGCGCGACGGCTGCGCGGCATGGGCATCCGCCTGGCGCTGGACGATTTCGGCACCGGGTACAGCACGCTCGCGCTCCTGCGCGAGCTGCCGCTGGACATCATCAAGCTCGACCGCAGCCTCACCGACATCGTCGACGGCGCGGCGACCGGCCTGCCGCCGGACGCGCTGTGTCGCGCGGTGGTCTCGATCGCCGACGAGATGGGCATCATGGTCGTCGCCGAGGGGGTGGAGACCGGCGAGCAGGTCGCCGCGCTGAGCCGGATGGGCTGCCGGTACGCGCAGGGCCACCGGTACGGGCGGCCGGCGCCGTTCGACGCGGTGTTCGCGGGCGGCGGGCACCAGCCGCCGGGGGCGACGGACGAACAGACGAGTGCCGGCGCGCGGGTGCCGGCCCGGACGAGAGACTTGGGAGTCGCGTGGACAGAAGGAGACTGATGGCGGCCGCGGCCGGTGGCGTCGTGGGCGGGGTGGCCGCCGGAGTGGCGGCGGGCGCTCCGGCCGACGCGGCGGGGCCGGCGGTACGGCTGGACGGGCTGCGGTTCGTGAGCCTGTCGCACGTGAACGATCCGGCCACCACCAACGTGTTCCCGGGTGACCCGCCGTTCACCCTGGAGACGATCGCCACCATTCCGGAGGACGGCTACTTCCTCCAGTTCGTCCGCGAGGGCGAGCACACCGGTACGCACTGGGGCGCGCCCGGGCACTTCAACACCGGCGAGCCGCTGGCCGACCAGCTCGACCCGGCCGACCTGTTCCTGCCTGCCGTGAAGATCGACGTCCGGGACAAGTGCCGGCACCGCCCGGACTACGCGGTGTCCATTGAGGACATCAAGGACTGGGAGCGCACGCACGGCCGCATCCCCAACGAGTCCGCCGTCATCATCTGGACCGGCTGGGACGCGCTGTGGGGCACGTCCGCGTACCCGAACCAGGACGCGGACGGCGTGCTGCACCAGCCCGGGTTCGCGATCCCGACCGTCCAGTGGCTGATCGACACCGGCCGGCTCGGGTACCGCGGCGCGACCGGTACCGACACGTTCAGCCCCGACGTCGGCACCGACGAGACGTACACCGTCTCCAAGCTCGTGTACCAGCGGCACCGGATCAGCCTGGAGATCCTGGCCAACCTCGCGGCGCTGCCGGCCACCGGCGCCTGGATCCTGGCCGGCGGCCACATCAACCGCGACGGCGCCGGCTCCACCGCGCTCATCTTCGGCATCATCCCGCCGGGCACCCGGGCGTGACTCCCCGGCCGGGCCCGGTGCCGCCATCCGGGCCCGGCCGCGGCGGCCCGCGTACCGCCGGATCGGGCTGGCGCTCCGGGACGTTGTCGAGCCGCCCCCGCGTCGCCGCCCTTAATCTAAGCTTTGTCTTATCTAAGCCTGCCTTGTACTGTTGATGACGTGCATGCGTTCGATGTGCTGGGCGACCCGGTCCGCCGCCGGATCCTGGAACTGCTGGCCGACGGCGAGTTGACCTCCGGGGCGGTCAGCGAGGTCATCCGCGCGGAGTTCGGCATCTCCCAGCCGGCCGTGTCCCAGCACCTGCGGGTGCTGCGGGACAGCGGGTTCACCAGCGTGCGGGCCGAGGGCACCCGCCGCCTGTACGCGATCGACGATGGACCGCTGCGGGAGGTCGACGCGTGGCTCGACCGGTTCCGCGGGTTCTGGGGGCAGCGCATGGACGCCCTGGCCACCGAGCTGGCGCGGGGCAGGCGCCAGCGACGGGCCGCGGACGCGAGCGGGTCGGCGGGCACGACCGGGACGAAGGGCGTGAGCGGGGCCACGGGCGAGGGCAGGACGACGGGCGAGGACGGCACCACGCCGGTCGAGCGCGCGGGCTGAGCGGCCCCGCCGGCCAACGTCCCGCGCTGCGCTCCACGCGCGGGGGACCGGTGCTTGCCCCACGCCCGCGCACCCCGTAGTGTTCCCCGCGTGTCCGTGCGACTGAACTGCTGGTGGCCCGCCTGACCAGGCGGCCCACTCTCCGCGCGACACCACACCACCGCGGCCGCCTTTCGAGGCGGTCGTTTTTCGTTGCCCCGGGCTCCGGGCTGGCCGCCCCGACACGCCGCCGCCCGACCCGAGGGGAACACCGATGTCCAACCAGCCCGACACCGCACTGCTCGACACGTTCCGCACCGGCGTCCCGTTCGCCCTGCTGCGCCGCGAGGGGCGCGAACACGTCGAGATCCTGACCGGCCCGGTGGAGACCGTCGAGCGCCTCGCCGACATCCCCGCGCCGGTTTCGGCCTCCGATCCGGAGGTGCTCGCTCTCGTCCCGTACCGCCAGGTCCGCGAGCGGGGCTTCGAATGTGTCGACGACGGCACGCCGATGCGTGTCCTGCGGGTCGCCGCCCGCGCCGAGGCGAGCGTCGACGACGTGCTGCGAGCCATCGACGACCGGCCGGTCACGCTGACCGGAGGTGCCTTCGACATCGACGACCAGACCTACGCCGGGATCGTCGCGCGGGTGCTGGGGGAGGAGATCGGCCGGGGAGAGGGCTCCAACTTCGTGATACACCGCGTCTTCGAGGCCGGCGTCGACGGCGACCCGGTACGGGCCGCGCTCACCGTCTTCCGCGGGCTGCTGCTCCGGGAGCGCGGCGCGTACTGGACGTTCGTCGTGCACACCGGCGACCGCACGCTGGTCGGCGCGACCCCGGAGCGGCACGTGAGCGTCGACGACGGGCTGATCATGATGAACCCGATCAGCGGCACGTTCCGCCACAGCGGCCGGGTGCCGGACAAGGCGGAGATGCTCGCGTTCCTGAGCGACCGCAAGGAGATCGACGAGCTGTCCATGGTGCTGGACGAGGAGCTGAAGATGATGGCCCGGGTCGCCGAACGCGGCGGGCAGGTCGTCGGCCCGTACCTCAAGGAGATGACCCACCTCACCCACACCGAGTACCTGCTGGCCGGCACCGGCTCGCGCGACGTGCGCGAGGTCCTGCGGGAGACCATGTTCGCGCCCACGGTCGTGGGCAGCCCGATCGAGAACGCCTGCCGGGTGGTGGCCCGCCACGAGGGGCGCGGGCGTGGGTACTACGGCGCCGTGCTCGCCCTCATCGGCCGCGACCCGGCGGGGCGCCAGACACTCGACGCGCCGATCCTCATCCGTACCGCGGACATCGACCACACGGGACGCCTGCGGGTACCGGTCGGTGCCACCCTGGTACGGCACTCCACGCCCGAGCGCGAGATCGCCGAGACCCACGCCAAGGCGGCCGGCGTACTGGCGGCGCTCGGCCTGCGCAGTGGCCCCGGGCACGGCACCGAACCCGACAGCGCGCCGGGCCGTGACGCCCAGCCCGGCGGCGACGAAGCGCCGGGCCGTGAGGCCCAGCCGGTGGTGCGGTTCGCCGCGGACCCGGAGGTCCAGGCGGCCCTGCGGCGGCGCAACGCCACCCTGGCACCGTTCTGGATGCGCTCGCGCGACGCCGACCAGTACCGCGACCCGGCGCTGGACGGCCGGCGGGTGCTCGTCATCGACGCCGAGGACACCTTCACCGGCATGCTGACCCACCAGTTGCGGGTGCTGGGCATGTCGGTGACCGTGCGCCCGCACACCGGCATCGGTTCCACCGACGGGTTCGACCTGGTCGTACCCGGCCCCGGCCCGGGCGACCCGCGGGTGGCCGACACCAAGATGACCCGGATGCGGGTACTCGTCGAGGAGACGCTGGCCGCGGGGCGCCCGATGCTCGCCGTGTGCCTGGGCCACCAGGTGCTCGCGTCGGTACTCGGACTGCCCCTGCACCGCAAGCTCAGCCCGTACCAGGGGATGCAGCGCGAGGTTCACATCTTCGGCCGTACCACGCGGGTGGGCTTCTACTCCACGTTCATCGCGCGCTGCGAACGGGACCGGTTCGACAGCCCGTACGGGCAGGTCGGTCTCGCCCGCGACCCGAAGACCGGCGACGTGTACGCGTTGCGGGCCGCCACGTTCGCCGGCGTGCAGTTCCATCCCGAGTCGGTGCTCAGCCAGGACGGCATCACGCTGGTGCGCGACCTGGTCGCCGGTCTGCTGCCGGCCCGCGTCTGACCGCGGGGGACACCGTCGCCGTGCTGGCCAGCGCGTCGCCGAGCGGGGTCCGCTGGTACAGCACCGACCGGCCGGACCTCGCCCGGTGCAGCAGGCCGGCACGGCGCAGTACCGCCAGATGGTCCCCGACCGCACCCACCGCGAGGCCGAGACTCGCCGCGAGCTGGCTGGTGCTGGCCGGCTCCCGCAACGCGCCCAGCAACCGCGCGCGGGTCCGGCCGAGCAGGTCGGCGAGCGCGCCGGGATCGGTGGCGGAGGAGCGCTGCCACAGCACCCCGACCCCGCGCGCCGGGTAGGTCACCGCCTTCGGCCACGGATCCTCGAAATGCACCGCCAGGCCGGGGAACACGAATACCGAGGGGATGAACAGCAGGCCCTTCCCACCCAGGGAGATCTCGCCGTGGTCCGCGGCCCGGAGCACTTCGATGTGGTCGGCACGCCAGCGCAGGCGCGGGTGCAGACCGTCGAGCGCGCCCGCCCAGCCGAGCCGGCCGAGTTGTCCGGCCCGGTACACCACATCGCGCTCGCAGATCGCGCGCAGTTGCGGCCAGTCGCGGGCGAGCAGCTCGTGCCAGGCCACGTCGAGCGCGTCGCAGATCCGTTCGAGGGCGTCGTGGCCGGTCAACGTCGCGCGCACCCGCCGGTCGGCGGCCGGCCGCAGGGCCAGGCAGCGCGCGATCTCCCGGCGGGCGCGCGCCGGATCGCTCGCGCGTACCGCCGCGAGGTCGTCCTCCCAGGTCTGCGCGAGGCCGAGCGGCGGTTGGGCGATGAAGTCCGGCCCGTGGCCCCGGCTCTCCAGCGCCACCACGGCATCCAGCTCCGACTCCTGGCGCAGCCGCCGGTACGCCGGGACCAGCCGGGCCGACCAGTCGGGCGGCAACTGCCGGCGGGACAGGCCGGACAGGATCCGCAGCAGGCTCAGCAGTTCGAAGACGGGGGACAGCGCGAACCGGCTGTGGGACAGGTCCTCGGCGCCGACCCGGAACCGGAGCATGCGCCGATGTTACGCCAGGGGACGTAACAGTCGACGAATCCGAGGGCCGCCACCAGGCTTTCCGGCATGACCATCACCGCGCAACGGGACCGGGCCACCTACCGCCAGGTGCTCGCCGAGCCCCGGTTCCGCCTGCTGTTCGCCACCCGCTTCGTGGCGATCGCCGCCGACACGCTGCGGATCCTGGCGCTGTCCGTGCTGGTCTTCGCCGTGACCGGCTCGGCGTTGCTGTCCGCGGTCACGTACGGCATCGGGTTCCTGCCGCAGGCGGTCGGGGCGGCGCTGCTCGGGACGCTCGCCGACCGGATCCGGCCGCGTCGCCTGATCGCCGCCGGGTATGCGCTGGAGGCGGTCACCGCGGCGGTACTGGCCCTCGTGCACCTGCCGGTCGCGGCGAGCCTGGGGATCGTCGCCGGGATCGCCTGCCTCACGCCGGTCTTCGGCGGCGCCTCGACCCGGGTGGTGGCCGAGGTGCTGACCGGCGACGCGTACGTGCTCGGCCGGTCGCTGTCCAACATGTCCTCGTCGGCCGCCCAGCTGCTCGGCCTCGCCTGCGGCGGCGTCGCGGTGGCCGCGGTCGGCGCGCGCCATGCCCTGCTGGCCAGCGCCGGCTGCCACCTGGTCGCGGCGCTCGCCGTGCGCCTGCGCCTGCCCGACCTCGCGCCGCCAACCGGTACCCGGAAGGGCTCGACCCTGCGGCAGAGCCTGTCGAACAACCGCCGGCTGCTGGCCGACGCCCGGGTGCGTGGGCTGCTGTTCGCGCAGTGGCTGCCGCCGGCGTTCTTCGTCGGCGGGGAGTCGCTGATCATCGCGTACGCGGCCGCCCGCCGGTTCCCGCCCGGCTCGGCGGGGATGCTGATCGCCTGCGTACCGGTCGGGATGCTGGTCGGTGACTTGGTCGTCGGCAGGTTCGTCGCCCCCGGTACCCGGGAACGTCTCGTCGTACCACTGGTGGTCGTGCTCGGGCTGCCGCTGGTCGCGTTCGCCGCCGACCCGCCCCTGGTACTCGTGGCGACTCTGCTGGTCCTCGCCGGTACCGGCTTCGCCTATGCGTTGGGTCTGCAGCGCCGCTTCCTGGACGCGCTCCCGTCCAGCTCCCGGGGCCAGGCGTTCGGCCTGCTGTCGGCGGGCCTGATGACGATGCAGGGAGCCGGGCCCGTCCTCTTCGGATTCGTCGCCCAGCTCGCCTCGACCGGGGTGGCCATCGGGCTCGCCGGCGCGGCGACGGTCGTCGTGGCGCTGATCTGCCGGGACAGGCCCGTCTGATGGACCGGCCCGGCTGTGGTCCGCTACGGGCCGATCCGGCCCGGCCGGGATGTCCCCGGCCGGGCCGGCTCCGTCACCGAGGGGCGCCGGCTTCCACCGGCTCCCGGGCGGCCGGCGCCTTCTCGTGCGCCTCGTCCTGGTGGCCCGGCCACCAGGCGGCGTGACCGATGAGCGCGGTGATCGCCGGGGTGAAGAACATCGCCATGACGAACGCGGCGATCACGATGCCGAACGAGACCGCGAAGCCCATCTCCGACAGGATGTCGTTGCCCGCGAGCAGGAGCGACCCGAAGGTACCGGCCAGGATCACGCCGGCAGCGGCGATGGTCGGACCCGCGTGCCGGACGGCGAGCGCCGCGGCCTCGCGAGGACTGCGGCCCTCCCGGGCCTCCTCCCGAAGCCGGGCGATCATCAGGATGTTGTAGTCGGTGCCCAACGCGACCACGAACAGGTACATGAACACCGGCAGGATGAACAGCAGCCCGGGGTCGCCGCGCAGGTTCTGGAAGATCAGAACCGTGGCGCCGAGCGTGGCCGCGAAGCCCAGACCGACCGAGGCCATCAGGTACCACGGAGCCACCAGGCTACGCAGCAACAGCCCCAGGATGATCATGATGAGCACCGCGGCGACCGGGAACACGACCAGGTAGTCGTGGTTCATCGCGGTCTGGATGTCGGCGAACACCGAGGTGAGCCCGCCGACCAGGGCCGTGGTGCCGGGCGGCGCGGCGGCGTGCGCCGCGTCGCGCAGCGGTCCGATCGCCGAGATCGCGGCCGACGACTGCGGATCCGAGGTCAGGATGACGGAGTAGTTCGCGACCGAGCCGTCCTTGGATAGCTGCGGGCCGGTCACCGAGCCGACGCCGTGCACCGTCTTGAGCTTGTCGCCAAAGGTGGCCAGCGTGGACTTGTCCAGCCCGGCGCCACCGTCCGACCGTAGGAACACGCTGGTCGGCTCGGTCGATCCGGCCGGGAAGCCCTTCTGCAGGTCGGCGAGGGCCACGGTGGACTCGGCGGTCTTCGGCAGCGAGCTGGACCCGAGGTCGAAGTTGGCCTTGAAGCCCAGGGCGCCGATCGCGAGCACGACCATGACCAGGCCGGCGACGCCGGCGAACAGCCCCGGACGGCGGCCGAGCGCCCGACCGACGGCCGCCGACTTCGACCCGCTCGGTGCCGAGCGCCACGCCTTCGACGGCCAGAACACCTTCGTGCCCAGCAGCGAGACCACCGCCGGGATCAGCGTGAGGCCGGCCAGCAGTGTGACCGCGACCGCGATCGCCAGCGACGGGCCCATCGACTTGAACAGGCCCAGGGTGGAGAGGGTCAGCGCGAGGAAGGCGATGATGACCGCCCCGGCCGCCGAGGCGATCGCCTCGCCGACCCGGGTCACCGCGCTGATCATGGCCTGCTTGGAATCCTCGCCGGACCGCAGCCGCTCCCGGTACCGGAACATCAGGAACAGGATGTAGTCGGTACCGATGCCGAACAGCACCACGATCAGGATCTCGTTGATCGAGCTGTCGGCCTTGAGGTTGAACGCCTTGCTGGCGATGGCGATGAGCCCGGTGGCGACCTGGGAGACCACGCCGATGGTGATGACCGGGAGCAGGGCGACGACGGGGCTCCTGAAGATCACCAGGAGCAGCACGATGATCAGCAGGATGGTCGCCAGCCCGACGATCGCTTCGGCCCGGTTGCCCGATTTCTGCGAGTCCAGTTGCTGGGCCGCCGCGCCGGTGATGCCCACCTTCAGGCCGGTATCCGCGACCAGCGGCTTGAGGTCGGAGCGCATGGTGGAGACCGCGTTGGTCTGCGTCTTGTCGGCCGGCCCCTTCGGCTCGACCATCGCGACCGCGGCCGTCTGGATGAGCTTGTTCGTCGACGGCGGGGTCGCCACGATCTGCCGGACACCGGTGATCTGCTTGTCCGACAGCGACTTCGCGATCGCGGCCACCTTCGCCGCGTCCTGGTCGCTCAGGGCGCTGCCGTCCTGGCGCTCGAACACCATGATCGCGTCGGGCGTGAACGCCTGCGGGAACGCCTTGGACTGGACGTTGGCCGCCTGGATCGACTCGTAGTGGCTCGGCAGGAAGCTGGACTCATCGGTGGTCGAGGTCAGGCCGGGGGACAGGGCGATGATCGCCGCTGCCGCCACGATCCAACCGAGAATGACCCACCAGGGATGGCGAACCACCATCCGTCCTAGTCTTGCGAACACCCCAGCCTCCTGGTCCCCGTAGTGACGTGCTTCGGGTGGCAGCTTACCGGCCGTCAAGTCAGGGACCGGATCCGGGGTGACCGGGCCTGGTCAGCCGGGTGCCGGGAGGCCCCGATGCCGGGTGCGGTGGCCGGACCTGGCGGCGATCCGCGGCTCAGGCACCCGGACCCGGGCATGCTAGCGCCCGGATGTCAACGGCGGGTTAAAGACCGGCGAAGCGGTCACCCCGGCCGCTTGCGACTCTCCCTGGCCTCCCGGCCGCCCGCGTGCTCTGGCATCCCCGGCTGTTCGCGACTGCCCGCCTGCGCTGGCCTCCCCGGCCGCCCCGCGACTGCCCGCGTGCCCTGGCATCCCCGGCTGCGCACGACTGCCCGCCTGCGCTGGCATCCCCGGCGGCCCGCGACTGCCCGCGTGCCTGGCATCCCCAACTGCTCCCGACTGCCCGCCTGCCGCGACTGCCCGCCTGCCGCGACTACTCGGGCGCCGCGATCAGCGCCGCGGCTGCCGGGAGCAGCCGTGCCTCGTCCCGGGTGAGGTTCGGATCCGCGGCCCGCAGCGCGACCGCCTCGTCGAGTGCCCGCCGGGGATCGCCGTCGGACCGGGCGAGGAAGCCGCGCACTCCGGCGGCGGCCAACTCGGCGAGGTCGTGGGCCGGGTCGACCGCGATCTGAGCCATGATCAGTGCGGTCATCGCGGTGTCCAGGTCCGGCGGACCCTCGGTCGCGTTCCGCCAGTCGATGACGACGGCTCCCCGCGAGCTGAGCATGACGTTCTGCGGATGCAGGTCGAGGTGCACGACGCGGACGGCCGGGTCGCGGGACAGCCGGGCGGGTAGCGCGTGCAGTCGGGTGTGCAGGTCGGCAAGCTGACGGCCACCGTCCGCGGGATCGAGCGTCCCGGACACGAGGGCGTCGAGCATCGTCGGGCCGTCGAGCCGCTCCATCACCAGGTCGGTGCCGTCCGCGGAGTCGACCCGCGGCACCGGGAACCCGAGACCACCGACGTACGCCATGACCTCGGCCTCCGCCGAGACGTCGGCGCCGTCGCGGTACCGGCGCAGCACCCGTCCGGAGTCGAGCGCGAACACGTCCGCGGAGCGACCACGAGCCAGCGGCGTCGGCATCGCGCAACGGTACCGCCGGCCTGGGCGCCGGCTGTCGTCCCGGCTGTCGGCATGGCTGACGCGCGGCGGGCATCGGCGAGACGCGGCAACGGCGCCGCGGAGGGGATGGCAGAAAGATATAAAGGTATGTCCGCGATCCGCGATCCGCGATCCGCGATCCGCGATCCGCGATCCGCGATCCGCGATCCGCGATCCGCGATCCGCGATGCCGGCAGGCGGGCGTCGGCGGCGCGAAGGCGGTGGCGCGAGAGGTGACCGGCGCAAGAGAGGTGGCGGCGCGAGAGAAGTGACGGCGCGAGAGGCGACGGGCAGGTCTGAAGCGCATCGCACAGCGACGGGTCTCCGACTTTCACCGCGATGCGGGAGAGTTCCCTTATCCGTCATCTCGGTCAATGACCGGCCGGTACTGGCCAGGTACCCCAGGTCGCGGGCCGGATCGTCGTCGCCACCGGCGGTACCGAACCCGGGGGCGTCGGACCGTCGCACCCCGTCAGTACGATCTGCGGCATGCCACGCCGTTCAGGTCCCGCTGAGACAACCGCGCCCGCTGCCGACGATGGAGTGTCCGAAGCGACGACTCCCGAAGCGGGACAGGATGAGGCTCACCGTTCCGATGGTCGGTCCGCCGACGTGACCGCCGACGGCCAGTCCGCCGACGCTCAGTCTGTCGACACTCAGGTCGTGGACGGCCAGTCCGCGGACGGTCATCCGGTCGATGGCAAGCCCGCCGACGAGAAGCCGGCCGATGGCCGGCCGACCGAGGCCGCGCCGGTCGAGAAGCCAGTCCGCCGCCGGCACCGGGTGCGCCGCATCGTCCTCATCTGCGCGATCGTTCTCGTGGTGCTCGTCGCCGGCGGAGTCACGGCCGCGGGCCTCTACGTGCACTCGGTCGACAAGAGCGTCAAGCGGGTCAACGCGTTCAGCGGCGTGCCCGAGCAGTCGCGCCCGGTCAAGGTCGCGGCCGACGCGGAAAATCTGCTGCTCCTGGGCAGCGACACCCGCGACCCGAACAACACCGGGGGCTCGCGCAGCGACACCATCATCCTCGCCCACCTGCCCAAGGGGCATGGGAGCGCGCAGCTCGTCTCGATCCCGCGCGACA
Organism: Rugosimonospora africana; assembly: GCF_016862975.1. Classification (GTDB taxonomy): domain Bacteria; phylum Actinomycetota; class Actinomycetes; order Mycobacteriales; family Micromonosporaceae; genus Rugosimonospora; species Rugosimonospora africana. Next base: position 119,972 of record NZ_BONZ01000021.1, on the reverse strand, counting down.
CCTGGGTGCACGTCCCCCGGTCGCAGGATGGCAAGCACGGCAACGTCGACGCGAAAATCAACGCCGCCTATGCCTGGGGCGGCGTCCCGCTCGTCGTGCAGACGGTGGAGAGCTTTACCGGGGTGCGCATCGACCACGTCGTCCTCGTCGACTTCTCCGGGTTCAAGGAGATCATCGACGCGCTCGGCGGCGTGGACATCTACGTCGACAAGGCGTTCACCTCCACGCACTCGCTCGACCCCTCCAACATCCGGCACTTCAACCAGGGCATGCAGCGGATGAACGGCGCGCAGGCGCTGGACTACTCGCGTGAGCGCTACGCGTTCGCCGACGGCGACTTCGCCCGGATCCAGCATCAACAGCAGATGATCAAGGCTGTTCTCGACAAGGCCGCCTCGGCCGGGGTGCTGGGCAACCCCGCCAGGTTGAACTCCTTTGTCCGGGCGACCGCGAAGGCCGTGCAGGTCGACCAGACGCTCTCGCTGGTCAGCCAGGCCACCGAGCTGCGCAATCTGCGCAGCGGCAACCTGACGTTCTTCACCAGCCCGTCGAAGGGCACCGGCCAGGTCGGCGACCAGAGCGTGGTCTTCGCCGATACCGCGAAGGCGAAGGTGCTCTTCAACGCCGTCCGCGACGACAATGTCCCCGCGATCATGGCCGCGATGAAGCAGTGACCGAGGCCGCCGGGCACCCGGCGGTGCGGGCGGGCCGCACCCGCCCAGATGCCGCCGCCGGCCGGGGGCCTGCGGCGGAACGGGGGAGACGATGGACATCGCCGGTACGCCGCCGGTGGGCAGCTGCGAGGCGACGGCCGCGCCGCTCGACGACGGCACGGTGTCGCACGACGGCACGGTGTCGCACGACGGCACGCTGTCGCATGGCGGCACCGTGCCGCACGACGGGACGCGTCCAGATGGGACGCGGCTCGACGACAAGCCGCACGGCCCCGCGCGCCTCGACGAGAAGCAGCGCGGCTCCGGGCGGTTCGACGACAGGTCGGGCGGTCCCGGGCGGTTCGACGAGAGGTCGAGTGTTCCCGGGCGGTTCGACGACAGGTCGGGCGGTCCCGGGCGGTTCGACGAGAGGTCGGGCGGCTCCGGGCGGTTCGACGAGAGGTCGAGTGATGCCGCGCGGTTCGACGACAGGTCGAGCGACTCCGCGCGGTTCGGCGACGACCGACCGGTGATTCCCCGGCCGCGCCCCCGTCCGCACGCCGGCAACGGGCGGAGGCCGACGGATCCCGCCGTGGTGCGGCGGGACGCGCCGCCCGCGGGCCGGGCAGCCACCGCTGGCGGGGCGGCGACCGCGGGCCGGGCTGCCACCGCGGGCCGGGCGGTCACCGCCGCGCGTACCCGGCCGCTGCGGGCCTGGATGCTGACGGCGCCGGTCGACCTGCTCGCCCTGCTGGTACCGCTGACCGTCAGCACCCAGTATTGGCGCGGCACCCTGTCCGCTGCCGCGCTGACCATCGTCTTCTTCGCGTCCGGCGGCCTGTACCGGGCGCGCCGCCACATCAGCATCCTCGACGAGCTGCCGAACCTGTGCGGCCGCCTGCTGGCCGCCGCCGCCGTCATCGGGGTCGTCGCGGCCGTGCGCCACGAGTCCGTCGGGTACGGCACCAACTTCCTGCAGGGCATCCCGGCCTCGGCTGTCTCGGTCATCCTCGGCCGGGTACTGACCAGGAACGCGGCGCTGTTCGCCCGTCGCCGCCGGTGGGTGGCGCACAACGCGGTCATCATCGGCAACGGCCCGATCGGCGTCGCGCTGGCCGAACTGCTCCAGCGGTACCCCCAGTACGGGCTGCGCTTCGCCGGCCACGTCGACTCCGCCGCCCGCCGGGACATGGTGTCCGGCGCGCTGGTCGGGACGCTGGACGACCTGCCGGAGACCGTCGCGAGGACGCTGTGCGACGTCATCATCATCGCTGACCCCGACTGCGCCGAGTCCACTCTCATGGAGATCGTGCGCCAGCCCGGCTGTGCCGGCTGCGACCTCTGGGTCGTGCCGCGGCTCTGGGGTTCACGGGCGCACGGCACCCTCACCGACCACGTCGGCGCGGTACCCGTCGTGCGGATCGCCGACACCACGCTGTCCGGGCCGCGCTGGGCGGTCAAGCGCGGGTCGGACATCGTCTTCGCGTCGCTCGCCCTGATCGTCCTCAGCCCGGTGCTGCTGCTCTGCGCCATCGCGACCCGGCTCGACGGCGGGCGCGGCATCTTCTTCCGGCAGGAGCGCATCGGGCGCGACGGCAGGTCGATCCAGCTCATCAAGTTCCGCACGATGCGGCCGCACGACGAGACCGAGTCCCAGACGAAGTGGTCCATCGCGGGTGACCAGCGGGTCAGCGCGTTCGGCCGGTTCATGCGCCGCACCTCGCTGGACGAGCTGCCACAGTTCTGGAACGTCTTGCGTGGCGACATGACCGTGGTCGGGCCGCGACCCGAGCGGCCGTACTTCGTGGAGAAGTTCTCCGCCGAATACCCCGGCTACGCGATGCGCCACCGGGTGCCGGTCGGCCTCACCGGGCTCGCCCAGGTCAGCGGGTTGCGGGGGGACACCCCGATCTCGGACCGGGCCCGGTTCGACAACTACTACATCGAGAACTGGTCGCTGTGGCTCGACATCAGGGTGCTGTTCCGCACCATCATCGAGGTGTTCCGGGGAGGCGGCCGGTAACCGCGCGCGGTGGTCTGTCCCGGACGTTCCCGGTACCCGTACGTGTGCAGCCCATTCGCGTAGGGCAGTGAACTTTTTTTCGCACCCGGTTGGTACTCTCCGGTTCGTGAACGATGAGGCGCGTCAGGATTCCGGCGCAGAAACCGGCGGGCAGCCGCAGTCGCCCTGGTCGAACGCCGTGCCCGGGCAGCGATCGCCGCAGGCACCGGTGCCGCCGGCGAACAATCCCGCCCCGGAAAACTGGCCGCCCGCCCCGGAGTCGCCGTTCGCGCCGCCGTCCGCCGGGTCGCCGTACCCGCCCGCGCCCGCCCTACCGGTCGACCAGCAGTTCACCGCGCAGTCGCAACCACCGCAGCCGCCGCACCCCGGCGACCAGCCATTCCCGCCGCCGGGCACGGACTCGCCGTTCGCTCCCGTGCCGCCGGGGGTCGGGCAGTACCCGCAGCAGCCGGGGCCGTCGTGGCCGCCCGCCGGCGCCGATCCCGAGACGCACACCTGGACGGTCCCGGCCGGGCCGGTCTCCGGGGGGCCGCAGTCCGGGCAGGGCGACCAGCCGTTCGCGTCCGGTCCGGTGTCCGCGCCGCCGCAGGGTGCCGATGAGCCGTTCGCCACGACGCCATACCCGTCCTGGCCGCCGGCGGGCGATCCGTCGGCGACACCGCCGTGGACGTCGTCGTTCCAGACCGGCCCGGTTTCCGCGCCACCGCAGGGCGGGGAGCAGCCGTTCGCACCCGGCCCGGTCTCGGTGCCTCCACAGCCACAGCCGCAGCCGCCGCACACCCCGGACCAGCCGTTCCAGACCTGGGCCGACCCGCGGTCGACCGCCGGCCCTGCCCGGATCGTGCCGTCGCCACCACGGCCGAACCGGTCCCGGTTCATCATCGGGCTGGCCATCGGGTTGGCGGTCGCGGTCCTGGTCGGCGTGGGCGGCTACTTTTTCGGCGCGCAGGGCGGCAAGCCGGACGCGACGCCGTCGGCCGCGCCGAGCGCCGCGCTCAACCCGTTCGAGGCCAGCCAGATGCTGCTCAACCGGCCGAAGTTCTCTGGGGACCTGGTGCCGCTGGCGGAGCCGTGGCTGCCGTACGTCGGCGGGTGTCTGACCAACGACGACGCGGGCGGCCCGAAGCTGCCGGCCGACGCGAGCAAATACGTGGTCTGCCGGTACGGCGGCGTCAACGTCCAGTTCGCACAGTTCAAGTCCCGGGACGAGCTGAACACCGAGCGCACGTACCGCGAGCAGCTCAACCTGACGACCGGGTCGCTGGCTCCCGGGCAGCAGCCGCCCGCGCCCACCAACGGCGGTGTCAGCGGCGCCAAGGGCAACTACGTCGAGTACGCGCTGAAGACCGGCGACGGCCGCGCGCTGTGCGGGATCTGGTGGGACCGCGACGGCAGTTCGGCCGCGTTGCTGATGGAAGCGATGTGCAAGGAGGACCTCGGCAACAGCTGGGCTCCGCTGCGCGACCTGTGGCAGCGGTACAGCTGATGACCCTGCTGGAGGGCCGCACCGTCGCGGTCGTCCACGAGTGGTTCAGCGCCACCGGCGGTTCGGAACAGGTCTTCCTCGCTATCGCCGGACTGGTCCCGCACGCGGCCCGGTATGTGCTGTGGGCCGAACGGGACGCGCCGACCCGGACGTTGGCGCTGTCCCAGTCCTGGCTGGCGCGCACGCCACTGCGCCGCAGCAAGGCCGCCGCGCTCCCGGTCATGCCGCTGGCCTGGCGGACGCTGGACCGGACCAGGTTCGACGTGGTCATCTCCTCGACGCACGCGTTCGCTCACACCGTCCGGCTCGGCCCGCCGGAGCGCACCCGGTACCTGAGCTACGTCCACTCGCCGGCGCGCTACCTTTGGAGTCCGGCGTTCGACGGGCGCGGCGCCAACCCGTTGCTCGCCGCGCCGCGCCGGATGCTCCAGGCGGCCGACGTGCGGCTCAGCCGCCACGTGCACGCCTACGCGGCCAACTCCCGCGAGGTCCAGGCGCGGATCAGGCGCTACTGGAAGCGCGACGCGACAGTCATCAACCCCCCGGTGGACGTCGACTTCTTCGCCACCTGCCCGCCCGAGCAGCGCGACGCGCCCCGGGAGTACCTGCTCGGGGTCGGGCGGTGGGTGCCGTACAAGAACTTCGACCTGATCGTCGCCATCGCCGCGGAGGCGGGGCTGCCGCTGGTCATCGCGGGTTCGGGTCCGATGGAGGCCCGGCTGCGCCGGCTCGCCGCCGTCGCTCCGGTACCGGTCACCGTCGAGGTGCGGCCCAGCCGGGAGCGGCTGCGCCAGCTGTACTGGGGAGCTCGCGCCCTGCTCTTTCCGGCGCACGAGGACTTCGGCATGATCCCGGTCGAGGCACAGGCGTGCGGCACCCCGGTGATCGGCCTGCGCCGCGGCGGCCTGCTGGAGACAGTCGTCGACGGCGAGACCGGGTACCTGGTCGACTCCCTCGAACCGCGCCCGCACGCGGAGGCGGTCCGGCGCCTGCCGGACCTGGCGACCGACCGGATCCGGGCGCACGCCCGCACGTTTTCCCGGGACCGGTTCGACGCCCGGATGGCGGAGTGGATCGCGGATGTCGCCGCCTGAACCGGCCTCCGTGGCCCGCGAACACGTCGACGGCCGGGCAGCGGGCCCGGTCACGACGATCGTCGACTGCAGCGGTGTCGGCCCCGGCGGGATCACCCGGGTGCTCACCGAGATCGTGCGGCACTGGCCGGCGGGGCACCGGCTCGAACTCGTCGCGGTACCGCCGGCCTGGGCGGTCCCGCCCGGACGCGATGGCGACGTGATCGTCCTCTCTGGACAGTCCGGCGGCCGGGCCCGCACGATCGCCACGGCCACGGCCGCGCTGCGCCGGGCGACCGGCCACGCGTCACGCGGTTCCGGGCGGGAATCGTCCGGCGGATCGGTGCGGGTACTGTCACTGAGCCCGTCGCTCGCGATCGCCGGCAGCCGGCTGCCGGTCACGACCGTGGTGCACGACCTGGCGTTCAAGCTCTGGCCGTACGGCATCCCGGCGGCGGTCCGCCAGTACCGGCGGGTCAGCTACGCGACCGCGGTCCGGCGTTCGGCGCACCTGATCTGTGTGAGCGCACGCACCCGGCACGACCTGTCCGGCGTGTACGGGGTGCCGGCCGCGCGCACCGCGGTGTGGCACCCGGGCAGCGATGTCGACGCCACCGGGCCCGGCCGGCTCCCCGCGTCGCTGGCCGAGATCCAGGCGCGCGGCCAGCGGTACCTGGCCGTCGCCGGCCACGCCGCACACAAGGGTGTGGAGCTGGCCATCGACGCGCTCGCGTCCGACCCGCGGTACGTGCTCGCGGTGCTCACCGGGGGCCAGCGGATCCCGGAATTCGAACAAGCCGCGGCGGCGTCCCCGGCGGCCGGACGGATCGTGTTCCTCGACCGGCTGAGCGACGAGGACTACGTCGCGGTGGTGTCCGGCGCGGCCGGGTTCCTGATGCCCAGCCACTTCGAGGGCTACGGGCTGCCGGCCGCCGAGGCGCTGCGGCTCGGTACGCCCACGGTCATCTCGCCCGATCCGGCACTGGCCGAGGCCACCGGCGGCGCCGCGATCCAGATGGACAGCTGGACCGGTGCGGCCCTGGCCCGCGCGCTCGCCCGACTCACCCAAGCGAGCACCGTCCAGGTAGGAACGACGGAGCGCAGCCGGAGCCGGGGTGTGGCGGAGGCGCCGCGTGAGCTGCCGGCCCGGCGCTCCTGGCGCGAGGCGACCGAGGAACTGTCCGCGCTCGTCCTGGGGGCTCCGGCGGCGCCCGTTCTCGGTTAGGGGCTCACCGTGCGGATCGCCATGGTTCATTCGTCGTTCGCCGTCCGGGGTGGCGCCGAGTATTACGTCCGGGAGCTGTCCCGCGAACTCGTGGCGCGCGGGCACGAGGTTCGCGTGTTCTGCCGCGGTTCCGAGCACCGGGAGGCCGGCGACCACACCGTCCGGCGCCGGTTCTCCGCCCGGATTCCGGTACTGCGGAAGGTGTTCACCCACCTCGGCGACCTGGCCGACCCGACCGGGCTGAGCCTGGCCGACCTGGACGGCTTCCGTCCGGACGTCGTCCACGTGCACAACTGGCAGGGCCTCGGCATCCTGCCCGTCGCCCGGCTGTCGCGCCGGTACCCGACCTGCCACACCGTCCACGACCACGCGATTCGCGACCCGAACAACGCGCTGCCGCAACGCGGCGGCGGAGCGCCGGTGAACGCGCTCCTCGCGCTGCGCGCCGCCTGGCTGGCGCGGCAGTTGCGGGACGTGACGCCGATCTGGCCGTCCGAACGCACCCGCGATCTGGTCAACGCGCGCGTGCCGCGGGCGCTGCGCCGCCCCGGCCGGCTCATTCCCCCGATGCTGCCGATGCCCGAGCGGGACTGGGCACCCGGGGGCCGGGACGTCTTCCTCTTCCTGGGCGCGCTCAGCCCGCACAAGGGGATCAGTATGCTGCTCGACGCGTGGCGCGCTGTCGCCGGTGAGGTCGGCGGAACCCTGCTGATCGCCGGCGAGGGGCCGCGGCGTGACGAGGTCGAGGCGGCTGTGCGGGAATGCCCGTCCATCCGGTATCTGGGCCATCTCGATACCACGGGAAAGGTGCGGGCGATGCAAGAGGCCGGCTGGCTGGTGTTTCCGAGCCAGTGCCTGGAGACCTTCGGGATGTCGTGCGCGGAGGCGCTGAAAGCCGGGCGACCGGTCATCAGCAGCGACATCGCCAGCCCGCCCGCCGCGTCGGAAGACTCCGTCATCCGGTTCGGGGATCTGGCCGGGCTCCGCGACGCCCTGCGTGCTTCGGCGGGGATCTCGGCGCAGCGGTACCAGGAGATGTCGGCATCCGCCGCCGCGGACGGCAAGCGACTCGACTGGGCCGGCCACGTCGACGAGGTGATCGGCACTTACCGGGCGCTCGAGGCCGCGACGGTCTCCGGGGTCGGCGCGGCATGATCGATCTCGCACGCGGAGTCGAGGCCCGGGTCGAGCCGTCGGCCGCCTGGTTGCGCCGCCACGCGAGGATCCTCATCGGTGGCGCGGCGCTGCTCGTCATGGCGACGCTCGCCTGCGCGTTCGCCGGCCTGTCGCCCTGGCTCCCGGTTGTGCTGGTCTTCCTCGCGCTCGTCGCGAGCCGGCCGATGGCCGGCCTGGTGTACGCGATCGTCGTGCTCAGCATGCCGCTCGGGCTGTGGGCGATCGGAGTGAAAGCCGTCGTCGGCACGGCGTTCGGTGACCGCGACTACATGCTGGACATCACGGCGGCCGCCGTGGTGTTCCTCCACTTCGCCCTCACCGCGATCCGGTGGCGCCCGTCCCGGAACCAGACGATCGCCGCGGGTGTCGCCGCGGCCGTGCTCCTGGCCTCCGCGCTGGTCGGCTTCGCGCACCACGGAATTCCGCAGACCCTCATCGGCGTCCGGTACGTCCTGCTCCCCGTGGCGGTCCTGGTCGTGGTCGTCGCGCGGTCGGCCCGCGACCTCACCCGGCTGGTCGGCCTGCTCGCCTGGGCGATGATCGCCAACGCGCTCGCCGCCGTCGGCGAGTTCATCATCGGCCCGCCGCGACTGGTCGCCTGGGGCCTCTCCGACGGCAACGCGATCCGCTACATCGACGGCAACTTCCGGGCGCCCGGACTGACCGACTTCAACGCCGAGCTGGGCATGCTCGCGGGCGCGTACCTGCTCGGGTACGCCGGCCTCTGGCTGACCCGGGACTCCCGTCCGCGGCACCGGGCCTGGCACGCCGGCGCGGCCGCCGCGGCGGTCTGCCTGGCGCTGTCCACCAGCCGGTCGGGCGCGGTCCTGCTGGTCGCCGGCCTGGTCGTCGGGGTGGTGCTGAACCGGGCCGGCGGCGCCGCCGCGCGCCGCCGCTCGCGGCTGCTCGGGCTGGCGGTGCTCGTCGCGGTCGCGGTCGGGTTCGTGGCGGTCGGCGCGACCGGCGCGGACAGCCTGATCCAGCGGCTCGACGTGTGGCGCTCGCTGCTGCACGGCGACGTACCGCTGTACGGCCTGGGGGTCGGCGCCGTCGGCGCGGCCTCGAACTCCCGGGTAGCGGCCGGATCGCAGGTGTTCGTCGACAACTACGTGCTCAGCGTCGCGCTGCAGTTCGGTCCCGTCGTGGCGGTGGCGTTCGTCGCGTTGATCGTGGCCGCGCTGGTGTGGCTGTACCGCCGATCCGCCGACCACCCGGGCGACGTGCTGTACATCGCCGTGGTCGCCGGGCTCGCCGCGTCGTTCCTGCTGATCGAGAGCTGGGAGTACGGCAGCGCCATGGCGTGCCTCGCGGTGTTCGTCGGGTACGGGCTGCGCCACCGGCCCGAGACGGTGCCGTGAGCGCGCGCTTCCTCGCCCGTACCGCCGGCCACCTGCAACGCTCCCAGCTGTCGGTTCAGGCGGTCAGCCGGCTGTCCAGCGTGGTCGTGTTCCTGCTGGCGTCCTGGACGGACGGGCGGCACCTGGCACTCGTCGCGCTCCAGGGCGCGCTGTTCGCGATCCCGTACACGCTGATCGAAGCGCTCGTCGGCCGGCCGCTGTCCGCCGGCCTGGTACCGGCGGAGTGGAACGTCGACCGGTGGGCGCGCCGGGCCGGTACGGCGGCGATCCTGCCGGTCGCCGTGGTGGCGTACCTGTCGGCGGCGGTCGCCCTGCCGCACACCGGCCCGGTGAGCCGGCTGCTGATGATCACGCCGGTACTCGTCCAGTTGCCCCTGGAGGCGGCGTTCTGGTCCCTGGCCCGGACCCGGTCCCGCGAGTACGCCAACCTGGTGCCTCAGCTCGTCTCCGCCGGTACGGTGCTGGCCGGCGCGGCCTTCGCGGTGCTGCACGTCCGGATCGACCTCGCGGCGCTGCCGGCCCAGGTCATCGTGCTCGGCTGGGTGTTGCTGCGGAAGCCGTCCCCGGCCGCCGGGCAGGTCCGTCCGCCGATCTGGCGCAGCGTGCGCATCGGCGCCGCGTACTGCCTGGCGGCCGGGGTCGACCTCGTCTACACCGTCGCGCTGCCGTCGGTCGCCGGCCGGCTCGTCGGGCCGCAGGCGATCGTGGTCCTGCGCGCGATGGAGTTGGCGTTCGGTCCGTTCAACGTCGCCCTGGCCGCCACCGTTCGGGAGGACATCGTCGGGGGCCGGTCCAGCCGGCTGCGCACCGGCACCCGGGCGCTCACCGTGGTCCTGCTGGTCGGGGTCAGCGCCGTCGTGCTGGGCAGCCGCTGGGTGCGGCACCTGCTCGCGGACGACCTGGCGACGGTGGGCCTGGGGGCGGTCGCGGCCTACTGCGGGTACAAGGCGGTGACGACCGTGTCCACCTGGCTGTCGGTCCGTCACATGATCTGGGCGGCGCCCCGGCGCTTCCTGGTCTCCGCCATCGGCTCCCGGGTCCTCGCGCTGGCCGGCATCGCCGCGTCGGTCGCCTTTGTCCGGCACACCGCAGGGCTGTTCATCCAGCTGATGATCGCCGAGGTGCTCGTCGTCATGTGGTACTGCCTGCGGATGCGCTCGGCACCCACCGACGTGTCCACCGCCGCCCGGTCTCGATCGACGGACGCTCCAGCAGCCGGTGCACCAGCCAGCCGACCAGCGGGATGACCAGCAGGTTGACGATGACGAAGACCGGTCCGTCGGGCAGGCCGGAGCGCCGGTGCAGGATGTCGATGACGATCGGGTGGAACAGGTATACCGCGTAGCTGATGGCGCCGGCGAACAGCAGCGGCCGGCCGAACTCGTGACGGCGCAGGGCGCGGCAGCCGACGAACAGCGCGATGCCCGCCAGGAACGAGACCGAGTAGGTGAACGGCGGCCACTGGCCGTCGGGGTCGGCACCCAGCACCGCGCCGGCCGGAACGAGTACCACGCCGGCCAGCAGCAGCGGAAGCCAGGCGCGCGAGCCCGACCTGTCCCGCAGCCAGAGCGCGTGACCGACGCCGGCGGTGAACAGCAGCGCCGGCAGCGTGGTGGGCATCGCCCGGGACGTCTTCCACTCGACCAGGCACAGCAGCAGGTACAGGGCCAGCCAGGCCAGGCCGAGGTACGCCGAGATGTCCAGCCTGCGTACCGCCTTCGCGGCGGCGGACTGGAGGTAGAAGATGAGTTCGATGCTCAGCGTCCACGCCGGCGGCAGCGCGCTGACGATCCCCACCATGCCGTGCACCATGAGCACGTTCAGGACCAGCCCAGGCGTGCCCACCTGGCGCACGATCTCGTCGAAGTGCAGGGCCAGGTAGAGGGCGAGGGCCACCCAGTATGAGGGGTAGAGCCGGAAGAACCGGCGGGTGGCGAACGTGCGCAGGGTCTGCCCGGACAGGCTCAGCGGAATGACGTACCCGCTGACCAGGAAGAACGCGACCACACCGACGCGGCCGAGGTCGAGGTGGTGGTAGGTCCAGCGTTGGTAGGCCGGGAACTCGTCGGCGAGCAGGTGTTGGAGGACCACCAGGGTGGCCGCGATGCCGCGGACCGCTTCGAGGAATTCGATGCGTCTCGTCCGATCGACGATGTCGTTCGAGACGGCCTCTGTCGTCGCCATGCGCCCCCCTGCTGATCGCGGGTCCTCCGACACCGGCCGCGCTGCATAGTAGTGGACCCTGTCCCGCCGGGTGCCGGCGGACCTGCGCCGTCGTGGGTTCGGATACGCTCTCAGGGTGGTCGCATCGAACAGCCCTCGTCCCGCCGCTTCCCGTTCGACCGGGAGAGTGTGAGGGGCGCATGGTTCGGGACGACCGGCTTCGGCTGCCGCGGTCCCTCACCGCGATCTCCCGGCGAGCCATGCTCACCCGGGGTGGCGCGTTCGCGACCGGCGCCGGTGCGGCGATCCTCGGCGGGGCGGTGGTCGGCGCCGCATACCACGGCGACTCGGACGACGGTGGCCAGTCCGCCGAGACGGCCTTCAACGTGCGCCACTTCGGCGCCGCGGGCGACGGCACCACGGACGACACGGACAGCCTGCGGAAGGCGATCTCCGCCGCTCGGGAGCACGGCGGCGTGGTGTTCTTCCCGCCCGGCACCTACCTGACCCGGCGGCTGACCATGTATTCCGGGGTACATCTGCGCGGCTCCGGCGGCGACGCGACCACGCTGCGGCTCCACCCCGGCGCCAACTCCGCCATCCTCGAATCCGACGGGTTCGCCACGCTGACCGGCACCGGCCACAACGGCGGCATCACCATGTTCAGCGTCCGTGACCTGGCTCTGGACGGCAACAAGGCGCACAACCCCAAGGCCGGCTACGGCCTGCGGGTGTACGGGTACGGGTACGAGTTGACCGAGGTCGTCGCGTTCGACTGCCGCAACGACGGCATCTACAGCGAGTGGGCGCCGATCGGTGCCCTGCCGGCGCCCTCGCACCAGATGGAGTCACGGCTGACCGCGATCCGCTCGCACGACAACGGCGGCGACGGGATCCGCTTCAACGGTCCGCACGACTCGATGTTTCTCAACTGCGTCAGTTCGCAGAACGCCGGCGCCGGTTTCCGGCTGGACGGCGACAGCGCCGGCACGTCGATGGTCAACTGCCACGGCTGGGGCATCGACCAGAACGTGTCGTTCGAACTGGCGGCGCCCACGATCGGCTGCATGAACTGCTATGCCGACATCAGCGGCGGCGTCGGGGTACGCATCTCCCGCAGTGACTGCCGGTGGCTGGGTGGGCTGGTCATCGGCGGAAACCAGGCGCCCCCCATCCGGGAGATCGGCATCCAGCTCCTCGCCGCCCAGCAGACGCCCGAGCCGGCCGGCGTGGTGATCGACACCAAGATCATGAACTGCGGGACGGCGGCCATCGATTTCGCCGCGGACCGGGGAGCGTCCAACATCCGGGCCGTGGTGTCGCAACCCGGCGCGACGACCGGCGGCGGTGCCACGATCGCCGGCACCGGACTGGGCTGGCTCGGCAAGCCCCACCCGACCACCCAGGTCGAGATCACCGGTGGGCTCGGCAACACGGCGCAGGACCTGGTCGTCCGGCCCGCGTTCGACCTCCGCGCGCAGCCCACACCGCCGGCCCCGGACCCCGCGACGGTGCGCGTCTTCAGCCGAACGAACGGCGGCAGGACCGAGTTGTGCGCGCTGTTCCCCAACGGCGTGGTGCACGTGTTGGCCGCGGAGGCGTGAGCCCGCCGCGGTGACCGGCGACGCCGCCCGCCATCACGGACGCCGGCCATCATGGACGTCGGCCGACAGACACACAGCGGTCATGGGCATCCGCGCACCCATGACCGCGACGGCCGGCTCGATCCCGGTGTCAGTGCTGGAACTTGGCGACGTTGGCCTTCTCGCGCGCCTGCATGATCTCGGCCGCCTTGAGGACCGCGCCGCGGATGCCGCTCAGCAGTTGGTGGATGTCGTTCGCCGCGTTCGTCCACTCCGTCTTGCGCTGCACGAACGCCTGCTGGGCTTCGCTCTGCCAGGTGTGCACCAGCGGCTGGACCTGCGAGTTTATGTTGTCCAACTCGGACTGCATCGACGACAGTGCGCTGTTGATGTCGTCAGCCGCCTGCTGCAAAGCGGCGAACTGGACGACGATCTGCGTGCCGGACAATGGTTCCTCCCCGTTCGACTCAGTTGAGCTTGAGTGCCTGGGTGATCTCGCCCGCCGACGCACCCGCGCGCTGCATCTCCGACTTCATCTCGTCATCGCTGACGGTGTAGTCGCGGCCGGCGCTGCCAACCGCCTCGGCGATGCTGCGAAGCGCCACGTTGAGGTTGGCGACGTCACCGTCGAACCGGTCCTTGACCTGTTGGAACGACGAACCGCCGGAACCCACCCAAGCGGACTGCAGCGGCGTCAGCTCGTTCATCAGCTTGTTGAACATGCTTGTGAGCCGGTCCACCGCGCCGTCGATCTCCTGAGCGGTCTTGGCCATCGTCGCGGCATCGGTGGTTACGCCATCGCCTGCCATCCCGGACCCACCTCCATTCGGTCTGTCCGCGCCTCCCCGTCGGGGCGGCATTGCCGAATCGTGCCCGCCGGCACGTCTGTTGGGTACGACGGTATCGAAGGAATGCCACTTCCGGACAGGGGCAACTACGAACCTGACACCGGAAGCTGCGCGTCCGCGGGATCCAGGCTCGGCCCGACCGGGATCCGCGAGACCACGAGCGACGGGAGGTTCAGCGGCTTCACCGACCCGTACCCGAGCCAGGACAACTGCTCCACGTCCGGCACCGGGTACCGCTTGCCCTCGTCGGTCACCAGGAAGAGCGTCCCGAGGCCGGAGTCCGGTGAGGACAGTGCCCGCACCACCGCCGCGTAACCCGGGGGCACCACCACCCGGTCGACGACCGCGGTCGCCGAGTCGCCGCCGGTCCCGACACCCTGGCCGTACGATGCCTGACTCACGTCGTACGCCAGCGTCGCCCCGGACGTGCCGTCGCGGTACATCGCGCACACCGCCGCGTTCGGGTCCGGCCGCGCCATCGTCGGTATCCGCGCCGGTGGGCTCTCATCGGTGGACGCCGGACGGGTGGCCTTGGGTACACCGGCGATCTCGGCAGGGTTGACCTGCCTGACGGTCGGCGTGGCGCCCGGATAGGCGCTCGCGGTCGCCGGGTCGGCCAGTTCGGTCGCCTCCTCGACGGCCGTCATCGGCAACAGGTCGGCCGCCCGGACCAGGTAGTACTGCGTGTCGCCGCCACCGGTCGCCGCGTAGATCTGGCCGATCAGAGCGCCCGGTACCGCCGTGGACGGCCGCCCCCGCCCGTCCAGGCCGATCGGCGAGATCGCCTGCCCGGCCGGTACCGCGTCGAGCCAGGCATCGTCCACGGTCAGCTGCGGCTGCTGGTCGCCACCCAGCGCGGCGAGCATCAGGTTGCTCGTCAGCGGGTACCGGTGGCCGTTCGTGACCAGGTAGATGGCGCCGGTCGACTGCTCTTTCACGATCAGCGCGGCGTTGCCCAGCGCCTTGCCGTCGCGCGGCGCGCGCCCGGCGAGCAGCCAACTGGTGGCCGTGGTGGCGCCGGTCGCGTCGGTGCCGGACTGCGCGCAGACCGTCCACGGCGCGCCCAGGACCCGCCCGGCCGGCGGCAGCGCGTCGGGCGCGCCGACGATGCCGATGAGCGGACCGCGGGTGACGCCGACGAGCGACTCCCGGGAGACCGAGACGGTGCTGCCGGCCCCGCCCAGGGCCAGCACGGCGGAGACGTAGTTGGCGACCGGGTACAGGGTGTTGGCCCGGTAGATGTAGCGGGTGCCGGTCTCCTTCTCGACGATGACCGACTGCGGGTTGCGCCACGACGCGTTGCCGCCGTGCTTGATGAGGCCGAAGACGCCGACGGCGGCGACCACCAGGGCGGTGATCATCACGCCGGCGAACCCGGCACCGGCCAGCCGCCGCATGGGGGACAGCTGCGGGTCGGTCTCCCCGGCGACGAACGCGTTGACGACCCGCTGCATGAGGTACTGGTAGGACTGGACCTGCTCCCGGCGGGACGGCATGCGCGGCTCCCCATCCTCCCCACGCGCCGAAAGGGCGTTCGGCTGCCTACGATAGGCCAGGCTGACCCGTGAGGGCGAGGCCGAGCCGCCGAGGCGTGCCGCGACGCGGACCTGCGTAGCGGCCATCCGGGGGAGGGTGTCTGGTGGTAACCGCAGAACAGGCGACGGAGCTGGCCAGGCCGTGGGCGCTGGCCAGCCTGCCGGCCAGCCGCGGCGCGGTGGGCCTGTACGAGTTCGAACTCGGCTTCGTGGTCTGGCCGCTGCCGCCACCCGCGCCGCCCCGGGACGGCCCGCCGGCCACGATCGGCGCCCCCCGGCTGGTGATCGACAAGGAGACCGGCGAGCAGTCGATCTGGCCGTCGCTGTCCGCGGAGGCCATCGCCGAGCGGTACCGGGTGGAGCGCCGGGCCGGCCAGCGGTTCACGGCCGAGGTACGCGAGGTGCTGTCCGGCGCCGGCTGGCAGCCCGGCCGGGACGTGTCGGCCTGGGTGTCGCAGTGGCTGGCGAAGGTGTACGAGGAACATCCCGACGCGGGGCGCCGGCTGCCGATGTTTCCGGCGGCCCGGGCCGCCCTGGCGGAGTTCGGCGGGCTGCGCTTCACCCAGCTGTCCCGGGTGGGCTACGCGGGTGGCGGCTTCCGGGTCGAGGTGTGGCCGGACGTCGGGCGGGTACTCGTGGACCTGTTCGCCGAGTTCGCCGCGGACATCCGTGTGCCGGTGTTCCCGTTCCTGTGGTACGAGGACGGGCCCAGCGACGCCGTCGTCGACGAGAACGGGAGGGTGTTCCTGCTGCACCCGGCCGGCGAGTTCCTGGTGGCGGACAGCGTGGACGAGGCCGTCACCGCGTTCGTGCGCGGACCGGAGCTGCGCGCGGTCGACGACCACGGCGAGGTGATCGGCGGGCAGTGACCGGTGGCCGGCCGGCGCTTGAGTCCGGCCGGTTCAGCCGCCCAGGCCGCGCACGTACCCGTAGACCCCGAGTACCCCGCAGGCGATCGGGATGGTCGCGAGGACCAGCACGATGTCCGCGATGTCGGCGAGCCGGCCGACGTACACTGACGGCCCTCGCCGGCTGTACCGCAACCCGGCCGCGATCGTCGCGCCGGCCGCGAGAACCAGCAGCACGCCCGCGCCCATCCGGATGCCGAGTGCCTCCCGACCCAGTGCCGGCAGCAGAGTGGCCAGCCCCAGCAGGCCGGTCACCAGCCACGGCAGGCGGTGCCGCACGGTACCGAAGATCCGGGCGCGCAGCAGGCAGACCAGCGACACCACGGCGATCAGCAGCGGCGCGGCCACCCCGGAGGCGCGGCTGATCAGCCACAGGGAGACCACGTTGACCGCGGTGAACGCGAGCATGCAGCCGGTGAGGATCTCGTCGGCGCGGGCCACCGTGGCGTACGTCGACACGGCCGGTGGAGTCGGATCCTGCTGGAGCAGGTCGTCCGCGGTCCGTGGCAGGGCGGGCAGCGGCACCTTGCCCAGGCGGATCGACAGCAGCGGCAACGCCGGTGCGAGCAGGGCCAGAGCGGCGACCGTCGCGGCGGCGGTGGCCGGCGCTCCCAGCCCGGTGAGGCCGACCAGTCCGGCCAGGATGCCGAGCAGGCCGGCGGCGGCGCCGGCGACGAACAACCGCACCATCGCCGCCACGCCGAGGTAGCCGAGCAGGCCGAAGACGAGCAGGACGGCCGAGCCGAGCAGCAGGTGCGGCGCGCCGAGCCGGCCGAGGGAGTCGTGCCCGCCCAGCACCGTGAGGCCGCCGGCGAACGCGTACACCAGACTGGTCGCGCCCACCGTCGCTCCGGCCATCGCGTCGGGCAGCGTCCGGGACACCACGATCGCGGCGATCAGCAGGCAGACCGCGACGGCCAGCGCCACGGTCGACGGCACCACCCAGCCTGGTCCCGAGGTCAGCAGCATGCCGAGCGTGCCGAGCAGCACGCACACCCCCGCGACCAGGCCGGTCACCCGGGTGGCGGCACTGCTCCAGGCCAGCCCGTATCGGCGCGCGCCGGCCGCGATGGCTTCGGCGACGTCGTCGTACTCCAGCTCCGGCCACTCCCGGTAGCGGGGAGTCAGGTGCAGGATCTCGCCGTCGCGCACGTTCTGCGCGGCCAGGGTCCGGCCGAGGTCCAGAGTGGACCCGTCGGTGCGCCGCAGTGTCCAACCACCGTGTTCCAGGCCGCTGTCGGCCAGCGCCTCGTCGGCCCGGGGCAGGACGCTGGGCAGCAGCATCGCGAGCGGGATCTGTTCGGGCAGTGCCAGGTCAAGCCGGCGCTTCGGGGCCGCTATCACCACCTTGGCCAGTCCGGCGCCTGGGCTGTCAGCCATCGCTGTGCCTCACCATTCGACTCCGTGGATCGGTGTGGTCGGGACAGCCACGACGGTCGAACCGTCGCGCGTGCCCAACGTAGCAGCCGCGCGACTACCATGTGCCCTGGTACGCGGGACCGATGTCGGCACAGCACCGCACTGTCGCGACCGGGCATCGGCCACCGCACCTCACGGAGGTGACGCAGGGGTGAGCACCATCGTGCACCGCCGGCCGGCACGCCGGCCGGAGCCGGAGTACCCGTCGGGTGAGATCCTGCTCGATCCGCCGCCGGAGGTTCCGGCGCCGACCGGCCGGGGCTGGGCGCAGCTCATGATGATGGTGCCCATGCTCGCCGGGTCGGGCTCGATGGCGCTGATGTTCGCCGGCCAGCGTGGCGGGTCGCTCGCGTACCTGACCGGCGGCATGTTCGGCCTGTCCGCGGTGGGCATGCTCGCCTCCCAGCTCGGCCAGCACAGCGGTCCGGGCAAGCAGGAGATGCTGCTGGCCCGCCGCAACTACATGCGCCACCTGAGCCAGCGCCGCCGGCAGGTGCGCCGCAACGGCGAGAAGCAGCGGGCGGCACAGCTCTACCGCTACCCGGATCCCGAGTCTCTGTGGACGATTCCGGGCAGCCAGCGGCTGTGGGAACGGCGGCCCGGCGACCGCGACTTCGGCATGGTACGGATCGCGATCGGCACCCAGGAACTGGCCACCCCGCTGGTACCGCCGCAGAGTAAGCCGCTGGAAGACCTCGACCCGATGTGCGCGGTCGCGCTGCGGAAGTTCATGACGACCTACGCGAACATCGACGGCCTGCCGATGGTCATGGCGCTGGACGGCTTCGCCCGGATCTACCTGCGCGGCGAGCAGGCCAGCACCCGCGCCCTGGTCCGGGCCGTGATCGCGCAGGCGGCGGCGTTCCACGCGCCCGACGACATGCTGGTCGCGGTGTGCGCCTCGCCGGCCAACGCCGGTCACTGGGAGTGGCTGAAGTGGCTGCCGCACGGCCTGCACCCGAGCCGCACCGACGCGCTGGGCCAGCTCCGGCTGATCGCGCCCAACGTGCCGGGCCTGGAGGCCATCCTCGACGACGTGCTGGCCAACCGCCCACGGTTCAACCCGTCCGGCAACGAGAACAGGGTCGGCGGGCCGCACCTCATCGTCGTGCTCGACGGCGGCGACGTGCTCGGCTCCGACCACCTGAGGACCGACGGCGGCGTCGAGGGCGTGACCGTTCTCGACCTCACCGGCACCCCGCCGCGCATCCTCGACCAGACCGCGCTGGTGCTGGACATCGACGACGCCGGCGGGCTGGCCAGCACCACGTTCGAGGGGCGCGCCGAGGTGGGCGCGGCCGACGGGCTGGGGCAGGTCGAGACCGAGGGGCTCGCGCTGCAGCTGTCGCCGTTGCGGCTGTCCGCGGCGTCACGCACCGAGCGGTCGATCGGCGGCGAGATCAACCTGCCCGACCTGCTGGAGGTCGGAGAGCTGTCCGAGTACCGCGCCGTGGACCACTGGGTGCCCCGGCCCCAGCGCGACCGACTGCGGGTCCCGATCGGCTGGTCGCCGGACGGCAGCGCGGTGGAGCTGGACCTCAAGGAGTCGGCGCTGGACGGGATGGGCCCGCACGGCCTGCTCATCGGCGCGACCGGCTCCGGCAAGTCCGAGCTGCTGCGCACGCTGGTGCTCGCGCTGGCGGTGACGCACAGCCCGGAGAGCCTCAACTTCGTGCTCGTCGACTTCAAGGGCGGCGCCACGTTCACCAAGCTGGACGCCCTGCCGCACACCAGCGCCGTCATCACCAACCTGTCCGACGAGCTGCCGCTGGTCGACCGGATGACCGACGCCATCAACGGCGAGCTGCTGCGCCGGCAGGAGTTGCTGCGCAAGGCCGGTCAGTACGACAGCCAGCGCGAGTACGAGAAGGCCCGGGCGGCCGGAGCGCAGCTGGCTCCGCTGCCCAGCCTGCTCATCATCTGCGACGAGTTCAGCGAGCTGCTCACCGCCAAGCCCGACTTCATCGACATGTTCGTGCAGATCGGTCGCGTCGGCCGGTCGTTGGGCGTGCACCTGCTGCTGGCCAGCCAGCGGCTGGAGGAGGGCAGGCTGCGCGGGTTGGACACCCACCTGTCGTACCGGGTCGGCCTGCGCACCTTCTCCGCGGTGGAGAGCCGGATCGTGCTCGGCGACACCGCCGCGTTCGAGCTGCCCCGCTCGCCCGGGCACGGGTACCTGCGTTTCGGCACCGAGCCGCTGCGCCGGTTCCGGGCTGCGTACGTCTCCGGCGTGTACCGGCGGGACGCGCCCGCGCTGCTCGCAGCGACCGGTGGACCGGCCGTCCGCGACTACATCAGCGGGTACGTCGCACCGCCGGTCACCGAGGAGCCGGCGGAGGCCGAGGAGGAGCAGCAGGAAGCGGTCGGCGAGAGCGTGTTGGACCTGCTCGTCGAGCGGATGCGGGGGCAGGGGACGCCGGCGCACCAGGTCTGGCTGCCGCCGCTCGCCGAGCCGCCGACCCTGGACGCGCTGCTGCCGCCGTGCACCGCCGACCCGGATCGCGGGCTGAACGTGCAGGTGCCGCAGTTGCAGGGCGGCCTGATGGCGGTCGTCGGCATCGTGGACCGGCCGCTGGACCAGCGCCGCGACCCGCTGTGGTGGGAGCTGGCCGGCTCGGCCGGGCACGTGCTCGTGGTGGGTGGCCCACAGAGTGGCAAGAGCACCCTGATGCGCACGCTGATCCTGAGTCTCGCGCTGACCCACACCCCGCGCGAGGCACAGTTCTACTGCCTGGACTTCGGCGGCGGCGCGCTGGCCTCGCTGCGCGACCTGCCGCACGTGGGCGGGGTGGCCGCCCGATTGGACACCGGAGAGGTCCGCCGCACGGTGGCCGAGATGACGGTACTGCTGGCCGAACGGGAGCGGCACTTCGCCGAGCACGGCATCGCGTCGATGGCCGACTACCGCCGGGCGCGCCGGGCCGGCCAGTTCGCCGACGACCCGTTCGGCGACGCGTTCCTCGTGATCGACGGCTGGTCCACCATCCGCAACGACTTCGACGACCTCGAGGCCAGCATCAACGACCTGGCCAACCGCGGCCTGACCTACGGCATCCACGTGGTCGCCACGGCGAGCCGGTGGGGTGACCTGCGGCCCGCCGTGCGCGACGTCTTCGGCAACCGGTTGGAGCTGCGTCTCGGCGACCCGGGCGACTCGATGATCGACCGGCGCTCGGCGATGAACGTGCCGGACCGTGCCCCCGGTCGCGGCATCGTCACCGGTGGCCTGCAGTTCCTGTCGGCGCTGCCGCGGATCGACTCCCGGCAGGAGGTCGACGACCTTTCCGAGGGCGTGGACAAGCTGGTGCAGGAGGTGCGCAACGGCTGGCAGTACGCCGGTGCGCCGCCGGTGCGGCTGCTGCCCGCGGTTCTGCCGTACGAGAGCCTGCCGGTCACCGATCGCGACCACCCCGGCCTGCCGATCGGCATCGCCGAGGCCGACCTGCGCCCGGTGTGGATCGACTTCGACACCGAGTCGCACTTCATCCTGTTCGGTGACTCGTCGTCGGGCAAGAGCGCCTTCCTGCGCGCACTGGGTCAGTCCATCGTGGACAAGTACGAGCTGACCGAGGCACGGGTCATCGTCGTCGATTACCGCCGCAGCCTGCTTGGCGCGATCGACAGCACGCACCTGATCGGCACCGGGAGCACCGCCGAAGGCACCGTGAAGATCATCAACGAGGTCTGCGACGTGCTGCGCTCCCGCCTGCCCGGCCCCGACGTGACCGCCGACCAGCTGCGCAAACGCAGCTGGTGGAAGGGGCCGGAGCTGTACATCCTGGTCGACGACTACGACCTGGTGGCCGGTGGCAACGTCAACCCGATCACGCCGCTGCTGGAGTTCCTCAGCCAGGCCAGAGACGTGGGCCTGCACCTGGTCGTCACGCGTCGCAGCGGCGGTGCCAGCCGGGCGCTGTACGAGTCGGTGCTCATGCGGCTGCGGGAACTCGGCTCACCCGGCATCCTGCTCTCCGGTGACCGCGAGGAGGGCACGTTGCTCGGCAACGTACGCCCGTCGGCGCAGCCGCCCGGGCGCGGATGGCTGGTCACCAGGCGCGGCGGCAGCCAGCTGGTACAGCTCGGATGGCTCCCGCCGCCGGAGTGACGGCCGCCGTTTCGTGCACAATCGGACCGCAACCCTTCAATGTCCTTGCAGGTGGCCGGTACGATTGAGCGAAGTCGATCACGTATCCGCCGCGCCCCGGGGGAGGCGACATGGGCAAGCCCACCGACAACTGGCATCCGGTCGATCAGGCGCCGATCAAAGTCGACATCAGCGGTCTGCAGGATTTCGCCAAGCTGCTCGATGACGAGCTGAAGAACGACTTCCAGGTCAACCTCAAGCAGGGCGTCGAGCCGATGTTGCACGTCGCCGCGCCGTTCGGTGGCGGTGGCTTGAAAGAGGGCCAGTTCTTCAACCAGATGCACCGCAACAGCGAGCTGTCGATCGGCCGCATGCTCGGCGACGTGGCGATGGGGCTGCAGGCGCTGAGCGCGGCGGCCACGTCGATCTACTTCGAGTACCTCGGCGGCGACAACCTCGGCTCGGCCGAGGTCGACGACGTGATGAACGCGTTCTACCCACCGCCCGGCACGATGACGCTGCGGCAGAAGGCCGCCCAGGACGACAAGGCCAACGACGGCGACCAGTCGGACGGGAAGACTCCGAGCGAGGACCCGAACATCCCGAAGATCGACCCGAACGCGAAGGTGCCGAGCTTCAACGCGGACGATCCGCAGGTCATCGCCAAGGGTCAGGCTGGCGAATACACGATCCCGGGCGACAGCGACCACATGGCGGACACGCCGGCGGATCCGATCAAGCCGTGACCGGTTGGGCCGGCGCGAGCGGACGATAACGGGGAGGCAGCGATGTCCGACGACGACAAGAAGTACTTCGACTTCACGCCGGTGGCGATGCCCTCGGACATCGCCCGGTACGACGACTACATCACGCCCGACGAGCAACTGCACGAGGCGACGTACGAGCCGACCCAGTGGGACGACTTCAACCGCGCCAACATCGACTACATGTGGGAGTGGATCAAGAACGAGTCCGACGAGCGGGTGACCGCGACCGCCGACATGTGGCGACGGATCTACACCCTGCTCGACAACACCTCGATCCACCTGCGCCGCTTCGCCGACGCGCTGGACAAGAAGTGGAACTCGGACGCGTCCAAGGTCTTCCTGAGGGAGATCGGCAAGTCGCTCTACTCGCTGGACGAGTGGAAGACGATCGCGCACACCAACGCGTCGGGCCTGGACGTCGTCGCCGGGAGCATCAAGAAGAACCAGGAGAAGGCCAAGCCGATCTACCTCACCTACGTCAAGGCGATCAACAATCCGGGATCCGTCGCCGGCAGCGCCGCCAAAGAGGGATTTTTCAGCACGGAGAGCGAGGACGACCGCAAGAAGCGCCTCCGCCAGGACTACACGAAGCAGATCAAGCCGTTCGTGAAGGACCTCGCCGACACGTACATGGAAGTCTTCTTCCACCACCTGAGCCGGGGCGGCAAATACAAGGGTCCGACCGACGCGGTGTTCCCGACTCCGCCAGCGGCCCCGCACGGCAAGCTGCCTCCCGGCGGCCTGCCGATGCCGAGCTTCCCGAAGCCCAACCTGCCCAAGCAGAAGCTGCCCGACCCCAACCTGATGCACATCACCGGGCAGCCCACTCCCGACCTGCCCACCGCGGACCTGCCGACCGCCAACCTGCCCACCGGCGACCCGCACTCGCTGACCCTGGCCGGGCAGATGTCCGCGATGCCGCAGGTGGACATGCCCAACGTGTCGAACATGCCGACGGTGTCCGCGCCGCCTCCACCGAACGTGCCGGCGATGCCGGTCCCGCCCGGCATGCCGAACGTCGGCGGGCGCCCGCCGGGTGCCGGCGAGCCGGGGGCGGGCAGCGGCTCGGAGCCGGCGGGGACCCGACCGTCCATGCCCGGCCGGCCCAACCTGTCCGGGCAGCGCAAGCCCGGGCAGGCGCGGCCACCCGCGCCGGGTCGCGGCCGGCCGAACCTGCGCGGCGCCAAGGACCGGGCCGGGCTGCAGGCCGAGGGCTCGGACCTGCGCGAAGAGGTCGAGCACCCGAACGCGCGCGGACCGATGTCGCCGCGGCTGGCCGGCCGTCGGGACGGCACCTCCGGGCAACGGCCCGGTGCGGGTTCCGAGGAGGAGCCGCCGGGGCGCGGTCCGGGCATGCGGACGCGGGCGGGCGAGGAGTCCGAGCGGCTGTCTGGCCGGCGCCGGCCGGGCGGGCCGGAGGAGGAGCAGGAAGCCTTCCGCGAGCACGGAGCCGGCCGGCCCGACCTGGAAGGCCGGTCGGCGGCCCGGCACGGTGCGGTCCCCGCGGAGCCGGAGGAGGCCGGCCACGGCCCGGCGCTCGGCGGCAGGAACGCCCAGCCGACCAAGGCGCGGCGGTCCGGGGACGACGAACGCCAGGACGGGTACGACTTCGTCCCCGAGCCCGGCGGGGAGGACAGGCTGTGGGAGGTCGAACAGGCCGCGCCCACGGTCATCGACGCGCCGCACACGCCGCGCCGCGCCGACCCCGGTCCCGCGCTGGGGCGGCCGGACTGACCCTCGCTCCGCCCGAGGCACGCCCTCGTGATCGCGACTGGTCTGGGTCGTGGCGCGGCGCCAGACGCGCCGAGCCAGACCAGTCGGAACTGCTTCCGGATCGCGACCGGACTTCAGCTGAACGTCAGCCCAGGTCGCGATCCGGAAGCGCGAAGAACACCGTCTCGGGCTCCTCGACCGTCGGTGGAATCCTCGGCGGTGCCGCGTTGCCCGGTCGCCAGTCGCGCAGCCGCCCCCGTCGCACGGCCACCGCGAACCCGGCGCCGCCGGCCGCCACCAGTACGGCGAGCCCACCGACGATCAGCGCCACCTGACCGTGGTGGTGCCAGTCGGCGGTACGCGCCACTGCGGCGGGGTCGACCGTGGCGGCGGGTATCGGGGCGGGGGACTGCGATCCCGCCACCGGCAACTGCTCGCTCAGCGCGCGGTACGGGTCGACCAGCCCGTACCCGTACTCCGACCCGTGGTTCGAGCCGGGCATCGGATCGGCGGTGTGCGTCAGCTGCCACATCACGTTGATGTTGCTCATCGCCGGGTGCGTCGACCACAGCAGGGCGGCGGCAGCGCTGACCAGTGGCGCGGCCATGCTCGTGCCGTTCCAGTACCCGTACCCGCTCACGCGGGTCGCGGCGAGGACGTTGCCCCCCGGTGCCACCAGGTCGACATACGGTCCGACCTGCGACTCGTCCAGCCGTTTGCCGCCCTCGTCGATCGCGCCCACGCCGAGCACGTTCGGGTACGCGGCCGGGTAGGACGGCGGGTCGCTGACCGCCGACGGGCTGACCCCTGGCACGGATGGCGTGGCGCCGGTGGTGACCGTGTGGTGGTTGCCCACCGACGCCACCACGACGCAGCCCTTGACCTCCTGCGCGTACCGCACCGCCTGCGCGACGGCCGGGAAGTCCGCGTCCAGGGTGAGCGAGATGTTGATGATTCTCGCGCCGCTGTCGGCCGCGTACCGGATGGCGTCCGCGAAGACCTGCGGGCTGACCGCGTCCTTGGGATTGTTGTCGTTGTCCTCGTGGTCGCTGACCCGCAACGGCAGGATGGTGACGCCGGGCGCGAGCCCCTCGAACCCGATGCCGTCCACGTGTTGGGCGGCGATCAGGCTGGCGACCGCCGTGCCGTGGGACACGCAGTCGAAGTTTCCGCCGGGAGTGTTGCGCAGGTAGTCGTAGCCGGGCAGCACGCGGCCGGCCAACTGCGGGTGCTGCGCGTCCACACCCGAGTCGATGACCGCGACCGTGATCCCGGCGCCGGTCGACAGTGGCCGCAGCCGGTCGATGGCGAGAAGCTGCTGCGCCCATGGCGTCTGCCGGATCATCGTGCCGGGGTCGGCCGCGTTCGTGCAGGCACCGGCCGGCGTGGCCACTGCCGGAGCCGATATCGCGAGACCAGCCGCCAGCCCCACCATGAGGGCCGCCACCGGTGCCACCCGCCTGAGCCGGCGAGGTTCTCCACGATGCACTCCGCGCGCCTTTCTGACGGTGCGAATGGTCTGGTGATGGGTAGCAGTGTTTCAGTATCCTCCGAAGCGGAGGGATGCTGCGGGGGAGGCGGCGTGGATTACCGCGAAGACAACCGTCAGTTGAGAGCGCGCGCGGAAGAGCTGATGGGCGAGTTCAACCGCCTGCGCACCGGCATGGGCGAACTCCAGCAGAAACTCCGCCAGATCACCGCGACCGCCAAGTCCGACGACGGCTACGTCAAGGCCACCGTCGGGCCGCGCGGCCAGCTCATCCGGCTCGACCTCGATCCCCGCATCTACCGGCGTCCCGACTCCAAGCAGCTCGCCGAGACCATCACGGAGACCATCAAACGCGCGACGGCCGACGTGATGGCCCAGGTGTCGGAGGCGTGCAAGCCCTACATTCCCGAGGAGGAGTTGCAGGCGCATCTCCAGTTCGACGTCGACGGCATGCGCCGCCGGCTGGACTCCGAGCTCGAATTCCTCAACCTGGAGCGGCCATGACAGGCGAGAAGGCGACCGCGGTCGATCCGACGGCGGCCCTGACCGGAGCGGGCCAGCTGACCGGTGTCGGCGACCAGATGCTGACCAAGTGGCGCAGCCTGCGCAAGCGCATCGACGATCTGAACGCCAAGCGCCCGTGGGGCGACGACGAGGTCGGCAAGCAGTTCAACAAGAACTACCTGCAGGACGGCGACAAGTCGCCGGCCCACAACATCCTCGACGTCGGAGAGACCCTGGTCGTCGCGGTGTCGAAGCTGGGCCCGCAGATCACCGAGGGCGTGAAGGGCACGGAAGACCTCGACGATCTGACCGCGCAGTGGTTCGGCAAGCACTGAGATCGCCCGCGACGGTCGGTTGAGACGGGGAGCGGGTCGACGTGGCTATTGATCGACCGACTCTCCACCCGTTCGACTGGCTCTTCGACGCGGTCTGCATCATCGGCGGCGGCTCCGCCTGGCCGGACGGCGATGAGGATGTGCTGCGTGAGCTGAGCGACGCCTGGCGCGACCTGGCCAGCGAGCTGAACAAGAGTCTGGCCAGCGCCGACAACGCCGCCATGCAGGTGTTGACCGCCTGGGGCGGTGACGCGGGCGAGGCGTTCGACAGCTTCTGGAGCGCGATCGCGGTCGGGCCGAGCAACGGCCTGCCGCAGATCATCGACGCCGCTCAGAACTTCGCCGACGCCAGCGACGACGCGGCGATGCAGATCGAGTACGCCAAGCTGGTTCTCACCATCACCCTGCTCGTCACCGTCATCACCCTGATCATCTGCCAGGTGCTCGCCATCTTCACCGGTGGCGGCTCGGAGGCCGTGGCCGCCGGTGAGGTGGCTGCCGCCCGTACCGTGGCCGGTCAGATCTTCCAGCAGCTGATGAAGTGGATCGGCAAGAGCCTGCTGCGCAAGATCCTCGCGAAGTTCATCATGCACGAGGTCCAGCAGGTCGTGCTGCAGGTGGGCGCCGACTTCCTCGCGCAGGAGATCCAGATCAGCGAGGGTACCCGCAAGTCCCTCGACACCGAGTCGCTGAAGCACAGCCTCATCTCCGCCGCCATCACCGGCGTGCTCACGTTCCCCGCGGGCCTGATCCACCTCAAGATTCCTTCCGGCTGGAAGAAGGTGGCGACCAACGCCCTGATCCACACGGTGAACAACACCATCGCGATGCCCGCCTCGATGATGCTCACCCAGGGTCTGACCACGGGGAACTGGAACTGGGACAACCTGACCAAGGACATCTCGCTCAGCACGTTCCTCGACGCGGCCCTGATGGGCGGCGGGATGGGCGTCATCGGCCAGGCCAAGCTCCCGGAGTCGGTGAGGAACAGGATCAACCCTCGCGACACCCGCACGGCGGCGCCGACCACGACCGACAGCTCGACGTCGGCACCCGACGTGGCACCCGATGTCGCTCCGGACGGCACGTCGGACGGCACGTCGACCGGCTCGCCGGACGTGACGACCGCTCCGTCCGGCGACGCGACCGAGACGTCGACCGGCCAGCAGGGCACCGACACGGCGCCCGGCACCGGGACGACGGGCACCGAGGGCACGGGCACCGGAACGACGGGCACCGAGAGCACAGGCACCGAGAGCACAGGCACCGGAACGACGGGCACCGAGAGCACCGGCACCGATCGCACCGGCACCGGGACGAGCACCGACACCACGAGCACTGAGTCGACAGGCACCGAGTCGACGGGCACGTCGGGCACGGACACCGCGGGCCGGGACACCGCGGGCACGGACACGTCCGGCACGGGCGCGACTGGCAGGGACACCGCGGGCACGGATACCGCGGGCAGGGACACGTCGGGCAGGGACACGTCGGGCACGGGCACGTCGGGCAACGGCACGTCGGGCACCGATACCGCCGGCAGGTCGGGCACGGACGGCACGGCCTCGACCGGGTCGGGCGAGGGCGCCGGGTCCGGCAGGGACTCCGCGCCGGGCGACGGCCGGTCACTCGCGCCGGACACGAGCGAGCCGTCCGGCGGTTCGGTGACCGCGCCCGCCGACCAGCAGGCCGCGGCGTCCGACACCCGATCGGCCGACGGCGGCTCGACCACGGACCGGTCCACCACGACCGAGCCGGTGACCTCGACGGGCACCGACCGGCCGGCGACGACCGACGCCGCCGCGCCGGGAGACCGGGCGCCGACCACGGTCGACCGGTCGGCCGAGCCGACGGCCACGACCGAGGACCGGGCCGCCGTGCCGACCGAGGACCGGGCCACAGCACCGTCGGACACCGAGGCGGTACCGGTCGAGAACGCGACCGCACCGGTCGACCCGACCCGGGAGGCGGCACCGGCCGGCAGAGAGACGGCACCCGCGGGCAGGGAGCCCGCGACCGGCAACGAGCGCGCGGTCGCCCCGACCGACCGTGCCAGCGATCCGGCCCGGCCCCGCGTCGAGGCGACCGACCGGCCGGCCGACCAGACCAGGGCCGACCAGACCCGGGCCGACCCCTCGCGGACCGATCCGACGAAGTCCACGACCGCGCCGGCCGACCGGTCCGCGACCGGCTCCCGGCCCACCGACGCGCCCAGGAGCGACCGGCGCGCACCGGACGCCACCAGACCCGACTCCAGCAGGCCCGACTCCAGCAGGCCCGACTCAACGAGGCCCGACGCCGCCAGGCCGGACTCCAGCAGACCGGACCAGAACAGGCCGGACTCCACCCGGACCGATGACAAGAAGGCCGCGGCCGCCGGACCGGTGGCCGCCGCCCTGCCGCTGATCGAGCAACGGTCCGGTGAACTCGCGCTCGCCGGGTCCGGCTCCGGTGAGCACAGTGGTCCACCCGCCCGGCTCGGCGGCGGGCACGACGAGACGACGGTGACCACCGATCGCACCGAGCAGACCACGTCGCCGTCCGACCAGCCGACCGCGAAAGACGGCGGCTCCGGCGGTGGCTCCGGCGACGGTGGTGGCGGCGGTGGCAACGACCGGCCGCCTCCGCCGGGCGAGCACCCCGACAACGAGTACCCGGCGCAGCAGTCCACCACCAAGACGGCACACGACACCCGGAGCTACGAGGGGCCGGTCAAGCAGTTCGAGGGCGACCCGCAGGGCACCGAGGCGAAGCGGGCGGTCACCGACGCGTCCCGCAAGTTCGCGGACTCGGTGCGCGACAAGATGAGCAGCGAGGGGCTGGGTACCAAGAACAAGGTACGTATGTCCGGCGCGATGCTCTCGGACGAGCACGGGACGACCAACGTCCGTAGCCACTCCAGCATGCGGACGATCTCCCCCGGCGACGGCAGCCCCAAGGTCGAACCGCGGATTCATCCCGAGGCGCAGCGCGTCCTCGACCGGATCGCCGCCGATGCGGAAGCGGACCCGAACAAGCACGTCGGCGCCAACCACGGCAAGTGCGCCGAGGTGGCCCTGATCTCGGACCGTCTGTGGGACCTCCAGGCGCAGTGGGAGGCGGAGGGGAGCCCGGGCGACTTCGCCAACTACGCCCGGGACCATCTCGACGGCAGCCTGATGTCGACTCACTGGGTTGGCGACTCGACGAAGCAGTCGCACGGCGACTACGAACCGCCCTGCAACACCTGTGAACCGTTCATGGACGACTTCCACGTCCAGGCGGTGGACCCGCGGGACGGGTTCGAGCCGCCGCCGGGTCAGGATCCGCACGGGCCCGGCGGCCCGGGCGACCCGCCACCACCGGGCTCGCCGCCTGATCACCCCTCCGCCCCGCACGGGCACGATTCGCAGACCCCCGCTCCGCCCCGCGACCTCGGAGCGGTCGGGGACGGCGTACCGCTGGAGGACACCCGGCCGTATGGCAGCGACCTGTCCCCGCCGGAGGAACATCACCAGGAGATCCTGGAGGCGCTGGTACCGCGCGGGCGGGACGGCGAGCCGCTGGTGCACCCGGATCCGCGCCGGGGCGACTGGGCCGGGCGGGTCAACGACGGTGGCTCGCGGGTGTTCGGGCGCGCGAACAACTGCGTGGATGTGTCGATGTCGTTCCTGGCCACCTGGTACGGCGACCCGACGGTGGCCGCGTCGATGCTCGATCCGAGCCTGGCGGGCGAGACGGGCGGCCCCGTCCGGATCGTGGACTGGACGCGGTCGAGCTGGGACCACCTGGGTACGGACCCGACGGCGCTGAACGAGGTGGCCGCCCGCCTGCGCGACGCGGGACCGGGTTCGTCGGCTGTGGTCGTGGTCGAGTGGACGTCCAAGGACACCGGTCACGCGTTCAACGCGGTCAACGTCGATGGTACGGTCGTCTGGGTCGACGCGCAGGTCAGCGCGGTGTCCGATGCCGGGCCGATGCACGACACGAACATCTCCGGCGTGTGGTCGATCGTGCTGGACGCCAATGGGGAACCGTTCACCCCCGGTGCCCAGCCGGAAGCGCTGGCGCCGACGCACACCTCGCTGGATCCGAGCGCGTCGTTGGAGTTCACGCTCACCCACGACGAGTCGGGCACCCGCCCGGAGGAGCCCTCGTTCACCGAGCACGACGGCGGTGACTACGACGGCGGTGATTACGACGGAGGCGGCGACCCTTACGGCGGCGGTGATCCGTATCGCGGTGGCGACCCCTATCGGGGCGGCGATCCCTACCGCGGTGGCGAGCACGGCGGCGACCCGTACGGCGGCGGCGAGCGGTACGGCGATCACGCGGAACCGCCGGCGTCCCACGAACGGACCGACGGGGTCGAGGGCGGCCGGCCCGAAGACGGGCGACCGGGCGACCGGGGCCCCGGGGGCGGGCCGCACGACGACCGGGGCCCCGAGGACGGGCGACCGTCCGGCGGCCGTCCCGAGGACGTGCGGACAGAGGATCGCTCCGGCACCCCCCGGAGCGACGACGAGCGGGCCGGGGCGCCGGATCCGCGCACCGAGGGGCGCGGTCCGGAGGAGCCGCTGATCCCCAGCCAGCGCGAGGCGTCATCGATCGAGCACCTCGCCGCGGACGAGCACGGCACGCCGGAACAGCGAGGTCCGCTGGATGACTCGGTACGGGCGGACGAACCCGCGCCGATCCGGGACGAGCAGGCGATCCCGGACCAGCGGACGCCGGTGTTCGATGAGCGGCGGCCGGCGGATGAGTCGCTGGCGCGTGATGAGCGGGCGCCGGTGTTCGATGAGCGGCGGCCGGCGGATGAGTCGCTGGTGCGCGACGAGCGGGCGCCGGGGTTCGATGAGCGGCGGCCGGCGGATGAGCCGTTGGCGCGCGACGAGCGGACGCCCGTCGACGAGCGGGCCCGGCCTGAGCGGACGTTCGCGCCGCGAGACGAGCACGAGACCCTGCCACCCGGACGCGACGACCCGACACCGTCCGGGCGCGACGACCTTCCGCCCGGCGGACGCGACGACCTTCCGCCCGGCGGGAGCGATCACCTTCCGCCCGCTCGGCACGAGATCCTTCCGCCGGGTGAGCACTCGTCGCTGCCCGAGGTTGGCGCGCGGGAGCGCGAGGTCGAATCCCCGGAGAAGTGGACCGAGGACGATCTGGAGACGACCTCGGTCAAGCTCGCGCGGTTCAGCGACCCGCTGTCGAAGGACTCCGAGGGAAGGTTCCACTTCCCCGGGGACGCGAAGAACACGTACCGGACCGCGTCGGGGAAGCCGCGGTTCTACCGCAGCCAGGAATGGGCGCCCGACCCGCGTGCCGGGGAGATGATCGACCTCAAGGTCAAGGCTGACCAGGGGCCGCCCGCTCCGCATGACCTGTCGAATGACCCGAGGTCACCGGCAGGCGATACGACCGGCGCGATCCGGGAGGCGTCACGGGCCTGGCACGCCGCCCACGAACGCATCCTCGCCCTGGAGCCCGAGCAACACCGGCTCGTCGACGAGGCGAACCGGCGGATCGCGGAAATCAACGACGCCGCCGGCTACGAGCGAGTGAAGCCGGTCAAGCCCAGCGAGTTCAACAGGAAGAACCTGTCCCGTACACAACGGAAGCTGTTCAACGCCGGAGTGGACACCGGGCTGATCGACCGGCTCAGGGATACCTCGACCCGGCTCAGCGACGCACACGCGGACCGTACCCAGGCGGTCAACGAGATCGGCATGCACGGCGGCCGGGACTACGTCCTCTCCACGCTGGGCAAGGACGGCGACGGCATCCCGATCGAGGTGTACGGCGATCCGCGGGCCGAACCGCGCAGCGGTGAGCTGGACCTGATCGGGCTCAAGTGGGACCCGAACGATCCGGGCCACAGCCGGCTGGTCATCGTCGAGGCGAAGGGCGGCGCGGGCGAACTCGGCACCCGGGTCATCGAGGGGTACGGCCGGGTACAGCAGGGCAGCGCCCCGTACCTGGCGCACTTCCTCGAACACGACGCCACGCTCCGCCAGCTCTTCCGGGACAATCCCGGCCTGGCCGACGCGATCCGCGACGGTACGGTCCGGGTGGAGTACTACAAGGTCTCGCAGGACGTGTTGCCGCGCCTTCCGGAGCTGGGCCCGGACGGAAGGCCCCTGGTCGAGGTTCCCGACGGGCCGACGACCGAGGTGCGGCAGTTCCGGTTCCGTGAGCCGCCGAACGTGCTGGACCCGTCGCGCCTCGACCTGTCGGGACGGCCGGACGAGGCGCCACCCCCGTCGATCGGCGGCGCACGACCGGTCGAGACCGACGGGCTCGGCCCGCACGCCGGCCCGCTGCCGCACGACGGTCCGGGCGAGCACGACGGGCCGGTCGAGCACGACGGTCCGGGCGACGACGGGCCGGGCGAGGGCAGCGGGCCGCCCGCGGACGACGGGCCGGGCGGGGGCAACGGCGGACCGCCGCACCGGGACGACGGTGGCGGACCGCCGGGTGCGGGTGGGTCGCACGCCGATGCGCCCGACCTGCGGCACGCCGCGCTCGGGCATGAGCTGGGCGGCGCGTACCTGGCCGACGCCGACCCCGCCCGTACCCACGCGGCACTGGCCGACACCCTGGCGACGCCGGAGTTGTTGCCGCACGGTGCCGTGGTCGACCCGACGACCGGGCACGTCCGGCTCCAGTTTTCCGGCGATCACGCGTACGAGGTTCGGTTCGAGACCGCTCCGGTGGGCGAGCACGACACGGTCACCGCGGAGGGGCAGCGGTACGCGCCGACCGCGTCCGTGCGCTACCAGTCCGATCACGCCGTCGTGTACCTGTCCGAGAACGCGTCAGCGGAGCACGTGCGGCGGGCCGTCGCGGCGTCGCTGGCCGAGGTCGACTCGGTTGCCGGCGACCGGATGGCCGGTACCCGCTCCGACGTGACATCGATCCTGGGTGAGGGCGCCGTCCCGTCCGGTCGGGGCCGCCACGGCCTCGGCCCGTTCGACCGGGGGCGGGCTGCGGCCATGCGCACGCTGGTGTTCGACCTGCGGGCGGCCGACGCCGCCGGCGACACGGCCCGGGTGGAGCAGTTGCGGGCGGACGCGGCCGGGATGGCCGTGGCGTACGGGCTGGACGACCGGGGCTCGCCCGGCGACATACACAAGCTGGGGTCGAACCGGCCGAAGGTGGGCGACGCGGCGAGAGAGGCGCGGGAGAAGGCCCTGAGCCGGTACCTCGGTCGGAACAGCGGCGAAGTCAGCACGATCACCGCGAGCCTGATGGGCGACGACGGGCGCCTGCCGCTGGCCGACGAACTCCGTGCGCTGCGGCACGCCGACCGGCTGCGGCTGGCCGACGGAGTACGGGACCTCATCGCGCGTCGCGACACGGCGGACGGGCTGCTGTGCGAGCGGGTGGACGCCGCGCTGACCGGCGGTATGCTGCCGGTCTTCGACCGTCTCATCATCGGCGACGGCTGGGCGGCCACGTCCGACTACCTGAACCTCGGGGCGGCCGGCGACCGCGGCGACGGGGTACCGCCGGTGATGTGCATCGGCGACCACGGCGAGCCCTGGCTGGGCCGCGGCGAGCTGGAGACCGGCCAGCTGCCCCTGGAACTCGAACTGCGCGGCCTGCCGCTGCAGCCGAGCCAGTTCGCGCTGGACGGCACCCGCTTCACCCGGTCGGACCACTTCGGGCTCGCCGTCGGCGCGGCCCGGGCGATGAGCGACATGCCGACCTATCACGGATCGGTGACCTCCATCGAGGTACGGCCGGGGGAGCACGCGCCCGGTTGGCCGGACGGCGCGACGTACCGGGTGACGGTCGACGGGCGCCCGCCGATGTACGCGAGCGCGGTGGACGTGGCGAGCGGACCGGGGCCGGCCCGCATCCCCGGGATGGGAGAGCGGGTGCCCGCCGGCCGGCTGGTCGATCCGGCGACCCGGTTCAGTGTCGACCACGCGAGCGGGACGCCGACGTACCGCGACCCGTCCGGCGGCGTGGTGGCGCCGCGCGACCTTCCGCGCGAGGTGCAGACCCGGTTCGGCCTGGACGGGGGTGGCGAGCCGCTGGAGTTCCGCGGGAACCCGGTCGGGCCGCTGCTGGCGGACAACTCCGGGCGGCTCACCGATCCCCGGGTGGTGGACCCGGCCACCGGGTTCTCGGTGGACCCGGACACCGAGCGCCTGTACGACCCGGGTGGGCGCCCGATCCACCAGTCGTCGGTGGACCCGGCGGCGCTGCGCCGGCTCGGCTTCGGACCGGAAGGGTTCAGGGATCCCCGGTTCGTCGACCATCCGTCCGGGTACTCCGTGCACCCCACCACCGGGGAAATCGTGCGCACCGGCGACCGTACCCCGGTGGACCCGGCCGACCTGCCGCCCGGCCTGCACGACGAGCTGCGGCAGGCGGCGAGTACCCGCCAGGTGCAGTTCGGTGGGCACAACCTGGCCGGCGACTACCGGCCCGAGGACCGGGTGCTGGTCTATGGCGCGGGCGCGTCCGGCGCCTGGGACGTGGAGCAGGCGGCGGCGAGGCCGGGACATCACGTCGACTGGACCGCGTTGGACACCCTCGGCGGCGGGACGCACACCCGGGCCGAGGTCGACGGGGCGTTCAGGAAGGCGGGCGGGTACAACCGCCGCAACACCGACGAGCACGGCGCGTACTCGAAGGAGGTGTGGAGCCGGGTCCGGCGGTCGCTGCGCAGCCCGGTCGAGGTGCTCCAGACGACCGAGGGCAGGCTGCGGGTCCGCTTCGACACCGGGGACGTCGAGGTGTACGACCGGATCGTGATCTCCATCGGTCAGGAGAGCTCGTACCCGACCGGTGTCGCCGACGTGGTCTCCAGGCACGAGCTCCAGCCGCTGTACGGGGTCAACGGCGAGATCCACGGCCTGCGTGACGCCGGCGGCGGGCTGCGGCTGCTCGGCTCGGCCGGGGTCGTCGGGCGACCGGGCACGGCACTGTCGGAGAGGCTGCCGGAGCACCTGCGAGCGGCCGCCTCGGCGCTGGTGGGGGAGCAGGCGTCGGTGCTCCCGCACGACTCCCGCGACATCCCGCCGAGCATCCGCAACCAGGCGGGCCGCATAGCCGATGTGAACCTGCCGGTGGAGCACTTCTCGCCCGCGGTCGCCGATCCGCGGGGCCACCTCGGCGACCAGTCACGCACCGTCGCCGACGACCTGGCCGCCGCGGGTGTGGCGGTGCGCGGACTGCCGGAGATCAACGGCGAGTCGGACGTTGGCCTCCTGCGGTACGGGCCGGACAGCCCGGGTGCCGTCGCTCTGCTCCGCGAGCTGCCATCGGCGTCTCGCGGCCTGCTGAAGACCTCGTTGGAGAACGCCCTTGAACGGGCCCGCGCGGCCGATCTCTCAGAGATCGTGCTGGACGGCCGCAGCGCGGGGCTGACCATCGCCCAGGCCGATGACGCCCTGCGGCAGGTCCCCGATGGAGTCCGCCGCGGTGTCATGGTGCGGTTTATCGTGGACGGCGGTTCGCTGCACCCACCGTCCTCGGAAGGCCAGTGATGAGTTCGCTGCAGATCGAGTTGCGCGCCGACACGCCCGCCTACGCCGTGGCGGCCCAGCTCGCGGCGCGGCTCGGCTTCCGCATGCGGCGCACGGTCAAACGGCTCAATCTTCTGGAACGGCCGATGTCGGGCGAACCGTCGAAGACAGTCACCGTACGCGTCAGTGATCGCCGGTGGGACCCGTCGCGGGTCAACATCTCGCAGGGGTACGGCACCGAGCTGCAGGTCGCGGTGCCCGCCTACCACAGGTCCGATCGGTTGGCCGAGGTATCGGCGCTGTTCGACGAGGTGTGCCGGGAGTTCGGCTACCCGGCGCTGCTGCGGGACGACGTCCTGCTGCTGGCGGCCTGGTCGCCGGCGCTGGGACGGCGCGATTTCCCGGCCGAGACGTTCGTGATCGCCGACGACGAGCGGCGGTGGGCCGAGTACGCGCTGCCACCGGTCACCGCGCCGATCGCGGTGGCTCCCGAGGATGTCCTCGGGCAGCTGTACGCGCGCATCGTGGCGGAGCCGGACGACGACGGGCTCCGGCTGGCCTACGCGGACGCGGTGGAGCCGGAACATCCGGACTACGCGCGGCTGATCCGGCTGCAGGTGCGGTACACGCTGGACCGGCAGGCGGGCGTCGCGTGGAGCCCGGTGCGGCTGAGGGAAATGAACCAGCTGGAGCGCCAGTACCACACCGAAGTGGTACCGCCGGAGGTCTGGGGCCCCATCGGGAAGGACTGGCACGTCCGGCGCGGGTTCGTCGAGGCCGTTGCCATGAAGGCGAGCTGGTTCATCGAGGACGCCGGGCTCTTCGTGGCCCACGTGCCGCTGCGCATGCTGTACCTGACCGGCGAGGCGGATGAGCGGATCGACGAGCTGGCCGCGCTACCGGAGTTGGCCCGGCTGCGGGGGCTGTCGTTCTGGGGCAACCCGATCGGCGACGACGGCCTGCACCGGGTTCTCGCCTCGCCGTACCTGACCGGGCTGCGCTGGCTGAGCCTGGACAACACCGGGGTGACCCTGGCCGGGATCGAGGAACTGGCCGCCAGCGACGCGCTGCCCGAACTGCGGTACCTGCGGGCGGACCGGAACCTGCGGCTCAACGCGCTGCCGGGGTACGACTACGACGGCACGCTGGTCAGCGTCGACAAGCCGTACCGGGCGATGGAGCTCGCCGAGCGGTACGACCGGGCGTGGCTGCGCTGGCAGCCGAGCGGTGTGGACGAGCAGGTGTTCGACCCGGAGTACGCGGAGGTCTGACGCGTGCTCCAGCGCGGACGGCGCCGCGCCGGGCTTCGATTTCGGACGCGGCCGGGCGGCACGGACGGCGCCGGTTCGGGCCTCGAATTCGGATAGGGTGAGCGCATGACTGAGGGCCAGCCGGTGCAGCGGGAGGCCGCACGCGAATGGCGGATGCTGTCCGCCGACGAGGTCCGTTCGCTCGCCCAGCGATTGATCGACGTCGAACCGATGCTGCGCCGGGCC
This sequence comes from Rugosimonospora africana, assembly GCF_016862975.1. Taxonomy (GTDB): domain Bacteria; phylum Actinomycetota; class Actinomycetes; order Mycobacteriales; family Micromonosporaceae; genus Rugosimonospora; species Rugosimonospora africana. The sequence continues at coordinate 82,673 of NZ_BONZ01000021.1, read as the reverse complement.
GAGCCGGCGCAGATCCTGGCGCGTCTCGGGTGGCGGGCGGCCGAGGAGCCCAGCGGGATCCGTAACCTGCTGTTGGCGGACTCCGGGTTCGGTCTGACCGACAGCCCGGGCATGCTGTGGCTGGATGACCACGATTCGAGCCAGGTGGCCTCCGTCTCGACGGCGGTGTGCGACACCATCAAACCGTTCGTTCCCGCGGTGGAGCCCTTCCTGCAGGACACCTTCGCGCTGGCTACCCGGGCGTTGACCGAGTCGTTCGGCCAGCCGACGGAGGTGGAGGGCGGCCTGGACGCCACGGCCGCCTGGCGCATGGACGTGCTCACCCTGACGCTGGAGAAGGAACCGACGACGGTGACGCTGGTGCTCGACCGCAACAGCGACCTCGACTTCGCCGACGAGACGTCGGCGTACGGGTCGTGACCGAGGTGGGCACACCGGCGCCGGACGGCGCGGCCGACGGGTGGGACGGCTTCGCGCGGGCCCTCGGTCACGAGCTGAAACGGCTGCCCATGGAAGCCACTCTGATCATCATTGAGCGCGGCAATCCACTGCACTACGCACAGTTCTTCCAGGACAAGGGGGAACTGCAGGCCGAGGCGCCCGGCGGGACCTTCGACGACCCGATCGGGTCGCTGTCGATGCGGGACCGGCGGCTGCTGGCCGCCGTGGGTTGGCGCGAGCCGACCCGCGAGGACGAGGTCCCGAACTGGACCATCCGGCTGCCGTGGCCGGCGACGACCGGGGAGTACGAGCGCCTGACGGCCGCCGTGGTGACCGCGCTGCGGGACGTTCAGGAGATTCCGGCTCCGGCCAGCCTGGTGTACCGGTCGTGGGAGCTGACCAACCGGCGACGGGCGGTGGGGCTGCCCGGGGTCGAGCCCGACGAGGGCTACGCACCCGAGGAGGACGGCGCGGCCTGAGTGCCGCTCAGTCTTGGGCCAGCGGGAGGCCAACGCCCGTCAGCTCTGCGTGGCGGAAGGCCGGCGCTCGTCAGCTCTGCGTGGCCAAAGGCCAGCGCCCGTCAGCTCTGCTTCGCCGGGGACGGCACCGGTGGCAGCAGGTCGGGCCGGTAGGCGCGGACCCACTCGCCGATCCGGCCGGTCTGCCAGTCACGGTCGATGACGACCAGACGCAGCCCGAACTGGTCCAGTGTCTGCCGGTACGGCAGCCACTCCGGTCCCTGCTTCCGCTGCTGGTCCGCTTCCGCCCGGGTGAGGCTCTCGCCACGGCCGAGCAGACCCGGCCCGGTGTTCGCCGCCACGTACGCGCTCATCGACGCGCCGGCCGCCGCGCGTGCCACACCGTACGGCGCCACGATGCTCCGGCCGCTCTGCGCCACCACGGCCACCTGCTCGATGTCCGGCCAACGCATCCGTACGATGCCGCCGTCGCGACGGAGCAGCTCCACCCCGTGCCCGGAGACCCGCAGGCCCTGTGACCGGCTCGCGTACCGGCTGAGCGCCACGATCGCGGCGATCAGCACCACCGGAATGACGACCGAGGCCACCGGCCCGCCGATGACATATCCGATAACCCAGGTGAGCAACAGGATCACGATGTTCACCGGCAGCCACGGACGCAGGTTGAGCTGCCAGGTCTGCGACCAGGTCGGCCGGAACACCTCCGGCTGTCCGTCCTGCATGGTCATGCGGTCCACCTCCCCGGGCCCGGCAGTGGTGGTCAGCCGGTTCCGGTGATCGCGTCGATGTCAGACTTTTCGATGAGCCGCAGCTCGTCAAGGCTGGGCCGGCGCCCGAGAACCCGCAGGCGCTGCGCCTGTGCCTTGCGAACACCCTCGAACAGCTTGCGCGCCTCCCGGGCGTTGCCGAAGTTCGCGTCCCGCTCGATGGTGCTGAAGTGTATCAGCAGGGTGTGCTCCACCTGGGCACCTAACACGTAGTCGTCCGCCGCGCACATCCGCTGCACGATGCGGAGCAACTCCTCGGGGCTGTAGTTCTCGAAGACGATGCTCTTGGAGAACCGCGACGCGAGGCCGGGGTTGGCAGACAGGAACTCCTCCATCTCGACTGTGTAGCCGGCGGCGATCACCGCGATCTCGTGGCGATGGTCTTCCATCAGCTTCACCAGCGTGTCGATCGACTCCTGGCCGAAGTCGCCACCGGAGCCCATCGAGCGCGACAACGTGTATGCCTCGTCGATGAACAGCACGCCACCGCGGGCTTCCTCGAACGCCGCGGACGTCTTCTCGGCGGTGTGGCCCAGATATTGACCGACCAGGTCCCTGCGGGCGACCTCCTTGAACGCGCCCTTCGGCAGCACGCCGAGCGCGGCGAGCAGCTTGCCGTACAGCCGCGCGACCGTGGTCTTACCGGTGCCCGGGGCGCCCGAGAAGATCAGGTGATGGCTCATCCCGCCGACCGACAGGCCGGCGCTGCGCCGCCACTCGTTGACCTGGATCTCGTCGATGAGCGCGCGTACCTCGCCCTTGACTCCGGTCAGGCCGACCATCGAGTCCAGCTCGGTCAGCAGCGCCTCGACCGCTTCGGCGTCACCACCGGCGTTCGGGCCGGGATCGCCCATCTTGAGCGGGGGAGCGTCGGGTGCGGCGGCGACCACCGTCGTGGTGGCGCCGTCGGCGATCTCCACCGCCGGGTCGGCGGTGTTCTCCACGCGGCACTCCTCGACCGAGCCGGCACAGCCCCGCGCGAACGACAGGCCCACGCCCTGGGTGTCGTGAACCCAGCAGCGCCGGATCGTCGGCGAACTCTGGTGCGCGACGGCGATGCCCACGTCGCCGGCCTGGGTCACCTCGCACCCTTCCAGGGTCGGGCGGCCGAACTGGTAGATGTAGACGCCGCGCCGCCCGCAGCCGCGGACCGAGCTGGCCGTGACGACCGGATCGGCGCCGATGCGCAGGATGATGCCGTCTTCCGCCACGTCGCTGATGTGGCAGTCGTCGACGATGCCGGACGCGTCCTCGATGACGATGCCGTACTGCGCCCCGGCGATCGTGCACCTGCGCAGGTCGACGCGGCCGCCGGTGACGTCCACGCCCGGGCCGAACCGGGCCGCCAGGTCACAGCCGGACAGGGCGAGCTCGGTGCCCCGAGCGGTGACGACCGGGGCGTCGCCGGCGCGCAGCGTGAACCCCTCGATGGTCAGGGTCGCGTCGCGGCAGCTGACCGCCGGATGGGGCATCCGCGTCGCGTCCAGCGTCACCGTGCCGCCGGACTCGGCCGGGATCAGGCGTACCCGTTTGTTGGTGAGGTAGATGGCTTCGAGGTAGGTGCCGGGCGCGACCGCGATCACCGAGTCGTCGGTGGCCGCGGCGAGGGCGTCGCCGATGGTGGCGTAGGCACCGCGCTGCGCGGGGGAGACCAGAAGGGTGCGGCTCATAGCTCCAGGCTGGGTCGAGGGCCGGAGTCGGGCGGTGTCGCGTCGACTCCCCGCATTATCGCAGCCGACCGCGATCCAGACGATGGGCGACGTGGTGTGCTTGCGCCCGCCGGCCGCGCTCCGGTCGGATGTTCCCGCCTCGCTGGGCGGCCCGCGCGGCGGGTACGCCGGATAGGGTGTCAACCACGAGGCCCGAACCGGTGGTGGAGGCATGGCGACGAGTCAGACACGAGGCACCCGGCAGCTGCCGCTGACCGCGGGGGCGTTGCTGGTCAACGGCGCCGTGTACCAGCACACCTCGGTGCGCGGCGACACTCCTCCCGACCTGCATCCGGTGGTTCGCCGGTTCCTGCACGAGCTGCCCGTCGAGCTGCGCGAGCGCTACACCGGCTGGTGCGCGGAGGCGGTACTCGTCTCCGACGTGCTCTACGCGGCACAGGCGGAGGCCGGCGGCACGCTCACCGCGAACGCGGCACGGGCGCAGCTGTGGGGGGCGCAGTTGTCGCTGTGCTGGATCCGCGAGGCCGGCGACCCGGCGCACGGTCTGGCCGCGGCGCCGTGCCGGAGCTGCGCGGCGATGCTGGAGTGGTTCGGCGTGGAGGTGGTCGAGGAGTGAGCCGGCCATGACCGATCGGTTCCCGCCCGACGTGGCTCAGGTCCTGGCCGAGGCCGGTTGGACGCCCGGCCGGAGCGAGCCGGCCCGCGCCCGCGCATGGGCCCTGGCACTCGCCGCGCACGCCGCACCGGACGGGCGCCAGCACACCGTGGTCGATGCCGCGCTGCCCGCCTTCGCCGAGTTCGGTGGCCTCGCGGTGGGCCAGGACGGCGCGGGTGAGCAGGTGGCCCGGTCGAGCTTCGTGCTGGACCCGATGCGCGGCCTGCACAGCGTGGCGGCGCTCGCCGAGCTGGGTGCGCTGGTCGGCGCGCGGCTGACCCCTCTCGGCGAGGAGGGCGGCGGCACCGGGGTGCTGGCCATCGACGAGCAGGAGCGGGTGTTCCTGCTCGACCACACCGCTGACTGGCACCTGGGCGATGACCTCGGGGAGGCGCTTTCCACGCTGGTACGGGGCCGGATGCCGGAGCGGGTCCGGGAAGACGGCACATGGACGTGAACCCGTCGTCGGTGCTGCGCGCCGACTGGCAGCCGGCGACCGAGGCGGAGACCGCCATGGCGGCCGCGGCACTCGACCGGGACCAGACCGCATACCTGCGCGCGTTGGGCGGCACCGCGCTGGTCCTGCCCGTGACGGGTGCCGCGGCGGCCGGCCGGGAACCGGCCAACTGGGCCACCAGCGTCGCGCGCGGCACCACGTACGTGCTCGCGTTCACGTCGATCGCGGCGCTGCCGCCCGGCCCGCCGATGGTCGTCCGGCGCAGCCCGGTGTTCGACGTGGTCCGCGCGATTACCGAGCTGGGGTGCGGCCTGGCCGTCGACCCCGGGCTGCCGATCCAGGCGTTCTTCACCCCGGAGGCGGTGGCCGACCTGCGGGAGTGGGAGCCGGAGTGCCAGCCGCTGGACGCCGCGCTGCGCGCCGCCGTGGCCGCGGACGACCGGGACGCCTACCTGGGTGCGCTGCTCGGCGCCAGGCTGGTACTGCCGCTGCCGACCGAGGCCGACGCGGAGTTGGAGGCCGAGCCGGAGCCGGAATCCGAGTGGACCGGATCGGCCGGCGCCGGCTCCTGGACGGCGGCGGGTAGCGGGCCCGGCGACCAGCCGCCGGCCGACTACTGGACCGCGGTGCGCAGCGACCGGCCGTTCGTGGAGGCGTCCGCGGTCTCCCGGGACGTGACCGACCCGGAGTTCCCGTGGTGGCGCACCGAGCGGTTGGACGGCGAGCCGGTGATCCTGGCGTTCACCTCGGCGGCCCGGATGGAGGCGGAGCTGGGCGAGCGCGAGTGGGTAGAGCCGACCTTCATCGAGACCGTCGCGGCGTGGCCCGACTGGAGGGCCGGGCTGCGACTGAATCCGGGTACGGACGCCGGGATGGAGCTGCCCGGGGACGCCCTGAACCGGATGTACGACGCGTTCGTGGAGACGATGCGGGAGCGGAACCCGGGCCTGCGTGACGAGGACGGCGACCGGCGGGGCTGAGCGGCGTCAGCGCCGGGGAGCGCCGTTGTACTGGCGCTCGATGCCGGTCGGCGAGAGCCACACGTACCGGGTGTCCCCGTCCAGCAGCGCGAGCATGTCCTCGCCCATCAGCTGGAGCAGCTGGGTGTTCTGGCCGGTGAGGCCCATGGCCTGTACCGCGACTGACGCCTCGGGCGCGGCCAGGCGCTGCATGATGACCAGGTCGCAGTCCTGGAGGGCGCGTACGTTGTCGGCGCCGAGCTGCCGTACGACGACGAGCTGCGTCTGCCACGGGCGGGGCTCGGGCAGCGGCGCGGCCCCGTACGCGCCGGTGTCGTGGATGATGAGCGCCGGCTGCTGCGCGGTCGCCGGGACGACCGGCGGCCGGGGGTTGTTCCACAGCGCGACCCGGTCGGACCGGCCGGTCGCCAGCTCGCCGAAGCCCTGCCAGGCACCGGGGTCGGTGGTGATCAGCACGACCCGGGCGCCGAGAGCGAGCGCGCGGAACGCGAGCAGCCGCTGCGCCCACACCCCGCCGACGAGGGTCACCTTGGTCGGCGTCGGCCGGAAGAGCCGTACCAGAATCGGCTGGCGCTGCTGGTCCACGCCGAGGATCAGGCCGGTGCCCGGCGACGTCCCGGTCATCCGGCGCAGCGTCTCGGTGGTCACCAGGTGCCAGCCCGCGTGCAGGGCGGTGAGCCGGTGGGACAGTGCCCGCCGCCGCGCGTCGCGCAGCGCGTGCTGGCTCTGCAGCACGGTACCGCGGGGCGGTCCGTCGTCCGGTGCGATGGCGGCCGGGAACGCCGGAGCTTGCGCGGCCCCGGCCGCGGCGGCGGCTGCGCCGGCCGCCGTCGCCTCGGCGGTCACGGAGGTCTGCCAGGGCGCGACGATGGCCGGCACGGTGTAGGTCGTGGCCGGCGGTGTGGCGGCCTGAGGCGATTGCGCGGCGGTGGGCTGTGCGACGGACGGCTGGGCGACGGATTGCTGCCCGGCGGTGGGCTGCGCGACGGATGGCTGTGCGACGAACGGCTGCGCGGCGGACGATTGCGGCCGCGCGACCGCCGGGGGAGTCTGCGCGGCGGGCGGAGCCTGCGCGGCGGGTGGTCGCGGCTTCGCGGCGGCCGGCGGAGTCTGGGCGGCCGGCGGAGTCTGGGCGGCCGGCGGAGTCTGCGTGGCGGGCGGAGTCTGCGTGGCGGGCGGAGTCTGGGCGGCGGGCGGAGTCTGGGCGGCGGGCGGAGTCTGGGCGGCCGGCGGAGTCTGCGCGGCGGGGGGCGGCTGCGTGGCGGCGGGCTGGCCGGGCGCCCGCTGGACCGGTATCCGCGGCTGCCACGGGCTCGGCCCCGCAGGCTGCTGCGGCTGCGAGGGCTGCGGCTGCGAGGGCGACGGCTGCGAGGGCTGCGGCGCCTGCGGCTGGCCGGGCTGCTGGGGCGGGTGCTGGGGCGGGTTCTGCTGTGGTGGGTTGGGCTGCTGGCCGGAAGGCCGCGGTCGCTCGTCCGGGTCGTGGGACGGGGGCTGCGGGTCGCTCACGCGGCACCTCCTCCGGTGGGAGCGGACGCGTATACCGCCGGTCCCTGCTCGCCGTCGAGCCGGAACAGCTCCGCGTTCACCGCCCGCGCCCGCTGGTCGAGCGTCTCGCACAGGTGCGCCAACCCGTCGCCCGGCGCGGCCACCCTGATCAGGCAGCGCATCGCGAGGTCGCCGTGGTCACGGGTCAACGCGAGGGAGACGGTCGTCGACGCGGACGGGGTGGCGGACAGCCCACCGAACAACGTCGCGGCATCGTCGACCCGTGGCCAGTCGCGGAGCCAGAACGACGCGTGGGCGGCCCGCCCGGAATGCCAGGCGGTCCACTCCTCGCGGGGCGCCTGGGCCGCGCCGCCGGCGTCCGAGTCGAGGTCACAGGCGCGGCTCAGCGCGTCGATCAGCTCGTCGGCGGACAGGACCTGGTGCGGCAGCCGGGACTCGCGCAGCGACCGGCTCACCTTGCGGACGAGGTTCGCGACCAGGGTGGGCGCGTGTTCCGCGTCGTACCCGCCGGCCACACCGGCCTCGGCACGGGACCGCGCCTCAAGGCGTACCGCGACCCAGGTGGTGCGGTCTGCCGGTACCGGGCCGGCGAGGGCCTGCAACTCCTGGTACGAGTGGGCGGCGAGGTGCCGGCTGTCCATGTCGAGGCTCGGCGCCGGTACCGACTGCGTGACGACCTGGACCACGGCGCCCGGCTGCTCGGCGTCGTCGAGGGATCGGGCCAGCACGTCGAGCGGTACGCCGGACCCGCCGTCCCCGTGCATGCTGTCCGCCTCGCCGATCGCGATCGCCCCATACCAGCCGGCCGCGTCGCAGGCGATCCCGGTCCGCGCGCCGGTTTCCGACTCGACCTCCGAAACGGTGAGCCCCGGTGTGAGCCAGTGCAGCGCGGCGAGCCGGGGATCCTTCTCCCCGACGTCCGGGTGGCCGCGACGGCGCCGGTACTGCCGGGCCACCGTCTGCTGCTCGAACCACCAGCGCCCGCCCCGGCGCAGCGTGGCGGCCAGGATGAGCAGGGCCCCGGCGCCCGCGGTGATGCCGGCGGCCAGGTAGTTGTGGGTCAGCGCCCCGAGCACGCCGAACAGGACCGCTTCCACCAGCAGCAGTTGCACCACGTGCACGGCACCCAGGTAGCCGGGGCGGCGCTTGAGCTGGGGTTCGGCGTCGTCGCGGACCGGCTCGACGGTGGTCACTTGGGCCACGGCCCGCACGCGCGGGGGCGCTTCGGTCATCCGATCGGTACCCCCATCGGTTCGTCTGCTCCCGGCCGTTCACGATGCGCTCACGAAAGCCTACCGACTGCGGTGGTCGTTGGGCGGTCCCGGCTTCCGGCACTAGCCAGAGTAGATCCCTTCTGGGACACCTGACAGGCCGCCGATCCGCTGATGTCCGTCGAACCGATACGGTCGTGGACGTCCATCCGACAGGATCGCCGTGCGGTCGCCGTGCGGACCGGCCGCGAGGAGATCACGAGTGAGAGTCATCGACAAGGTCGCCTGGATTCGCCTGGAGGACGGCGCGATCCTCAGCTCCCGTTCCCGGGGCAAGGACGTCTACTACCTGCCCGGCGGCAAGCGGGAACCCGGTGAGGACGACATCGACACGCTGGTTCGTGAGGTCCGCGAGGAGCTGAGTGTCACGATCGCCACCGGTACCGCCCGGTACCTCGGGACCTTCGAGGCCCAGGCGCACGGGCACCCGGACGGGACGGTGGTGCGGATGACCTGCTACACCGCCGACTACGACGGCGTACTGCGGCCGGACAGCGAGATCGAGGAACTGGCCTGGCTCTCGTACGCCGACCGTGGCCGCGTGTCACCGGTCGACCAGGTCATCTTCGACCACCTGCGCGAGACGGCCGGCCTGCGCTGACCCGCCCGGTCCGGCGCTTCGGCCCGGGTACCGGCGGAGCCGGTAGGGTCGGCGGGCATGTGCGACGGAGGAGACCGGCCCGTCCCGGAGATGGCCCGCGATATCGTCGGCGCGTACCTGAGCGCAGTCGACGAGGAGGCGCCCGGTCTCGTCGAGGGGCTGTACCTGACCGGTTCCGTGGCGCTCGGCGACTTCCGCCCCGGCGCCAGCGACATCGACTTCGTCGCGGTCACCGCCGCCAAGCCCACGGACGAGCAGATCGCGGCCGTGCGCCGGGCGCACGACCGGGTCTCCGCCCGGTACCGCCGCCCGTTCTTCGACGGCCCGTACGTCACCTGGGACGAACTCGCCGGTGACCCGCTGAGCGCGGCACCAGGCCCGTACCGGCATCGGGATCGCCTCGCGGCCTCGTCCCGCGACGAGCGGCACCCGGTCACCTGGCACACGCTGACCCGCTACGGCACGGCGTTCCGCGGCCCGCTGCCGGGCGAGTTCCCCGTCCACGCCGACGACGCCGGGCTGCGCGCGTGGACCCTCGGCAACCTCGACACCTACTGGCGGTCCTGGCGGGCACGCGCCGGCAGGCTGCCGTCGCCCACCGGCCTGGCCTGCCTGAGTTCGTTCGGTCCGGTGTGGGCCGTCCTCGGGGTGAGCCGGCTGCACCACACGCTGGTGACAGGGGCGATCATTTCCAAGGCTGCCGCCGGAGACTATGCCCGCGACCGGTTCGACGTGCGGTGGCACCCGATCGTCGCGGAGGCGCTGCGCATCCGCCGCGGTGGCACGGATCCGCGCGGCTACCGCGACCCGCTCCGGCGGCGGCGCGACACGCTCGCCTTCATGGACCACGTCATCGAGGACGCCCACGGGTTCGGCGAGCACCAGACCGGCGAGGCGGACGAGACCGGCGGGACGGGCGGCACGGGCAGGGGCGGGGACCCCGGTCTGGCCTAGAGCCGGACCGCCCGGCGTACCGCTCTGGGGTAGTAGCCGTGCCCCTCCAGCCGGGCGATTCCCCCGACGTCGCCCATGGTCGGTCCGTTGACCGTCGACCGGGACGAGATGAACCGCAGGTGTCCCTGGTTGTCCTCGCCGAGGAACATGCCGGCGTGGGACAGGTACCGGGGGTCGCTGTGCAGGGCGAAGAAGACCAGGTCGCCCGGTTGCAGCCGGCCGAGCTGCTTGGCCGAGGGCGGCGCGTCCACGCTGTCGAAGACGGGGACCACGAGGGCGCAGCCGGCGATCTGACGGGCCTCGCGGGGCAGTGCCGCGGTGTCCCTGCCGGCCGCGCCGGGGAGCATGGGCAGTCCCATCCGGTACCCCCAGACCAGGCGCAGGAAGCCGGAGCAGTCCACGTCCCGGTACCGGTTCGGTCGGGGTGCCGAGGTGGTGCCGTCCGGCCAGGTCCACGGGATGCCGAGGTAGTCGTAGAAGTCCGACCGCTGGTCGCGGACGCCGTCGATGAGCGGGCCGAACCCGGCGTCGCCGGCGTACGGGACGCCGGCGCTGTCGACGAGCCTGGGCGTACCCGTGACGTACTGCATGGCGATGCCCATGGCGTCCGGCCGGGTCGAACCGTCATGGGCGGCGAACCAGCCGGTGAACCAGGTCTGCGCCTGCGCGCCGAAGTGCCACGGCCGGGGTGCCAGGCGCACCCAGGAGTTCGATCCGACGTGCGCCCTGGTCGTGGCGGGCTCGGCGAACCTGCGGCGCGGGCCGGTGAACACGACCGTCCGGGCGCCCTCGGTCAGGGTCGCGACGGGCGTGCTGTGCTCGTCGTACACCGCCGTGCGGTCGGGGTGCGACAGCCGGACGTACCGGTAGCGGCCGAACAGGGGCTTCGCTCGCGCGCTCACCTCGGACCGGTCGATGCGCTCCAGTACCCGCGGGGCCAGGACCGGCGCCGCGCCGAGGCTGCCGGCCGCCGCGGCGCCGGCCACGCACCAGCTCAGCATCTGGCGCCGGGTCAGGGGTCTCACAGCGCCACCACGGCGAGCGCGACGACGGCGGAGGCCAGCGTGATGACGCTGGTCGCGACGAGGGTCGGGAGCTTCGGCTGGCGCACCAGCTGGTACGCGACCAGGCCGGGCACCACGAAACCGAGGGTGTCGTGCGGGAACAGCTGCGGCTGCCGGTTGTGCAGCGCCAGGAACGCGGTCGCCTCCAGGAACACGCCGACGAGCACGACGATGGCGAACAGTCGCTTGCCGTACAGGATGGACCAGCGCTGCAGCAGCTTGGCCACGACGAACGTGGCCACCATGGCCACGCCCGTGATCAGGATGGTGTCCACCCCCTCCACGAGGGTCAGCGCCAGCCAGCCCGGCACGATCATCCCGCCCGGGGACAGGTTGGTGAACGCGTAACAGACCAGGGAGAACAACAGGCCCAGCGCCAGTACCAGGCTCGCGGTCGAGCTGTCGAAGTCGACGTGCGTCGGCATGTCAGTTCGCTCCGGACAGGGACGGCGGCTCGACGGCGGGCTCCAGGCGTACCCGAGGGAGGAGCGCGGGGTCGTCGACCGCCGGCCGGGTGGCCCCGCCGATCAGGGCGTCGAGCAGGTGCTCGCCGCGGCCGTGGATGTTGCCGACCATCACCAGCCCGTGGTCGTCGCGCGGCATCTGGGCGGTGATCGCGGACAGGAGCTGGGTACCGCTGCGGTGCTCGCCGCCCAGGTCCACCACCCGGTGGCGCAGCTCGCTGGGAATCGTGCGCAGCGCGGAACGGGTCGGCGTGCCGATCAGGTACACCCGTTCCGGACCGATCTTGGCGACGATGTGGCCCATCTGGCCGTTGCGCTCGATGCGGTCCGGCCGGCAGTTGATGACCATCGACAGCGAGCCGGGCAGCTGCCCGGTGTTCTGCAGCAGTTCGAGGTTCATCAGCGTCGACTCGGGATCGTTGGCGGCGAACAGGTTCGCGGCGAGGAACGAGTGGCCGGCGTGCTCGCAGCGGTCCACCCGCAGGACTCCCGGGTCGGGATCGGCCCGGTACATGCCGGCCAGCGCGTCGGCCCGGGGTACCCCCATCAGATCCGCGACGGCGAGCGCGACGGCGACGTTCTCTTTGAAGGTCACCCATCCGAATCCGGCCATCTCCCGGTCGGAGACGGACTCCGGATCGGCGACGACCAGTGAGCAGTTCCGCCGGTCCGCCTCGGCGCGCAGGATGTGCAGCCGGTCCCGCTCGGCGGTGACACAGACTCCACCGGCCGGCATCGAGCGGCACAGCGACCGGGCGACGTCGTCGAGGGTCGGGCCCATCACGTCGAGGTGGTCCTCCCGCACGTTGGAGATCACCACGATCGTGGCCTGGATCAGCTTCTCCTGGTTGAGCTGTTGCAGGTCCGGGTTGACCGCCATGCACTCGATGACCAGCGCCCGCGCGCCGGCCTTCGCCGCGTCGGCGACGACGTCGACCTGCTCGATGATGTTGGCCAGACCGAAGCGCCGCTCGAACGGCACCTCGTGGCCGTCGGCGAAGATGAAGCGCGCCGCGGTACCCGTGGTCTTCGCGACCGTGGGCAGTTGGCCGCGCAGGGAGCCGGCGACGAGGCGGGTGATTGACGATTTGCCGCGGATACCGTTGATCACGATCCGGACGGGGACGCGCGCGAGCCGCCCGCGGTGACGGTGGCCCTCCACCAGTAGGGAGATCAGTACGGCCGTGAGCCCGATCGCGAACACGACGTAGAACGTCGAGTAGTGGCGCCCCACGCCTACCCCCATGGTCGTATGCCCGTTTCATCAGGATATAGGGCAGATTGGGCGCGATGGTGTAGACGACCATGTCCGATAAATCATGATTTGTGCCCGTGCTCTGGTTCGCCACGGATGGCGCGAACCGTCCCACCGGGCCGGATGAAGCGAACCGCCCACCGGGCCGCGCGGAGGCGGCCGGTGGGCGGGGTGCTCGTGGGTCGGGCGGGTGCTCCTGGGTCCGGCGGTGCTCCTGGGCCTTGGCGGTGCTCCCGGGCCTGGCGGTGCTCCTGGGCCCGACGGGCTCAGCGTTCCTCGCGGAACTCCACGTGCCGGCGAGCCACCGGGTCGTACTTGCGCAGGATCAGCCGGTCCGGATCGTTGCGGCGGTTCTTCCGGGTGACGTACGTGTAGCCGGTACCGGCGGTGCTGCGCATCTTGACCACCGGGCGGACGTCGGCTTGGCGAGCCATCGGATCGGTACCCTCCCTCGGCGCGCGACAACTGCGCCGCCGGAACCCGAGGTGGTGGCGGCAATGTCGCGTCTGCTGCGGCACTACCCGCGAGGCCGGCTCCGAAACGGCGGCTCCCCCATGGCGGCTCCCAGACGCCCGGCTCCGAAACGCCCGGACCAGGGTCGCGAGGCGGCCTGCCGCTGCGCGCAACGACCTGCTGCCGCGCACCGAGTAGTGTGCCTGGGCATGATTCGGGCACGGATCGTGGCGATCGGTGGCGCCGTGGTCGTCCTCGTGGCCGCGATGTTCTTTCCGGTGACCACGGCGTACACCGAATGGTTCGGCGCCCGGGCCGTCGCGACCGTCACCCGCTGCGAACCCGGCGGGAAGGCTCCGCGCTGCCACGGGACCTGGGTCGACGCCGGTGGGCGGCACCGCTCCGGCGTGATCGCCGGTGTCACCGACGGTGTCGGTGAGCGGGTGCGGATCCGGACCGGGCCGCTGGGTGCCAGCGCCCAGGCGGGCCTGGGGTGGACATCGGTGATCATCGTGGTCGTGTTCGGGGTCGCCCTGCTGGCCGGTTTCGTCGTGGTCGCGCGCCGGTTCCGCCGGATGCGTGATGCCGGCGAGGCGCTGCTGGCCGGCGTCGCGCCGGGCGCGACCGTGTTGATCGTCGACCGGGAACGGGTGTGGCGACCGGACGGATCCACGGTCGCGGTGCTGCGACCGGCGCCGCCGTCCGCTCGCGTCGCGGACGCACGGCCGGCGCCGCGATCGGGGTCGGACACGGGGTCTGGGTCGGACACAGGGTCGGGCACGCAGTCGGGGTCGGGCACGCATCCGCCGGCTCACGCCGGAGCACGGCCCGGGCCCGGACCGGGTGAGCACCCGCCGGCGCACGCCGCGGGAACTCGGCCGCAGCGGGGCAAGTCCGGTGCGCCGCTGCTGGATGGCGTCCGGTGGCTCTGGTACAACCCGCCGGAGGGAGAGAGGCTCAGCGTCGCGTACGGGCCGGACGGGGCGGTGCTGTTCATGATCAATCGGATACCCACCGGATGGGAGCTGCCGGAGACGGCAGTCCTCGGTCCCGACGGAGCGCTCCGGGCCACGATCCGCCGGACCGTACGGCATCCCGCTCAGCTCACGCTGCTCGACCCGGAGGGGGCGCGCCTGGGCGGCATCACCTCCACCGGTTCCGGTGCCACGCTGCTGACCCTGGTCGACGCGACCGGCCGGCGGGTCGGCGCGGTCGGTCGAGGGCGGGGCCGGCGGGTTCTCGTCCTGGAACCGGGCGGCGCGGGGTTGGAGCCCGGCGGTGCGGCGGTGGAGCAGGGCGGTGCGGCGCTGGAGCGGGACGGTGGGGTGCTGCGTGATGCCGCGGTCGCGTTCGCCGTCGACCTGGGCCGGTTGAGCGCATAGCCCGGACTTCCCGGCCACGACGATGCCGGCCACGACGATGCCGGCCACGACGATGCCGGGCCCGGCCGATCCGGTCGGCGTCCCGGTTCGGGGCGACCCGGGGCGTCCGGGACTTTTCGGGTGAGGCGTCTCACAGGCGGGCAACGCGCAGGTCACCGGCGGTGTCCGGTTTCCGCGCGAGCCAGGGGCAGCGCCGAGATTCGTGGGGGCTAAAATTGGCCGCACTGATGCCGGGCGCCATTCGGCAGTTTGATCCCAAACGCGGTGTATAGCTGACCGCCGATAACGACCTTACCGGGGGAACCATGATTGAGGCCAGGGGCCTCACCAAGAGGTACGGCGACAAGGTCGCCGTCGATGATCTGTCATTCACTGTGAAGCCGGGGACAGTCACCGGGTTCCTTGGCCCGAACGGCGCCGGCAAGTCCACCACGATGCGGATGATCCTCGGGCTGGACCGGCCCACCCGTGGCACGGCGCTCGTCAACGGCCACCCGTACACCCACGCGAAGGCCCCGCTGCGGGAGGTCGGCGCGCTGCTGGACGCGAAGGACGTGCACGGCGGCCGGACCGCGCGGGCGCACCTGCTCTCGCTCTGCCAGTCCAACGGCCTGCCCCGCCGTCGAGTCAACGACGTGCTCGAACTGACCGGCATGTCCGAGGTCGCGGGCAAGCGCATCAAGGGCTTCTCGCTGGGTATGTCGCAGCGTCTCGGCATCGCCGCCGCGATGCTCGGCGACCCGCAGATCCTGATGTTCGACGAGCCGGTCAACGGACTGGACCCCGAGGGCATCCTGTGGATCCGCAACTTCATGCAGTCGCTGGCCAGCCGCGGGCGGACGGTCTTCGTGTCCAGCCACCTGATGAGCGAGATGGCGCTGACCGCCCAGCACCTCATCGTGATCGGCCGCGGCAAGCTGCTGGCCGACATGAGCACCCAGGAGTTCATCAACCAGAACTCGTCGGCCCGGGTACGGGTGCGCACGCCGCACGCCGAGGCGCTGCTCGACGCGCTCGCCGCCCAGGGCACGACCACCCGGAAGGTCGACGCCTTCATCGAGATCGACGGCCTGACGACAGACGCGGTCGGTGACCTCGCCGCGAAGCACAACGTCACCATTCACGAACTGTTCGCCCAGCGTTCTTCGCTGGAGGAGGCGTTCATGGAGATGACCCGGGACTCCGTGGAGTACCACGCCACCGTGGGCGATCAGCAGGTTCCGGCAACCGTGGGAGGTGCGCAGTGACCGCCGCGACCGCCGCACCGGTGGCGACCGGGTTCGACGACCGCCGCACCCGCACGACTATCTGGCACGTCATCCGGTCGGAGTGGACGAAGATCTGGTCGGTCCGCTCGACCTTCTGGACGCTGCTGTCGCTCGTGCTCGTCACGATCGGGCTGTCGGCGCTCATCGCCTGGGGCGCCAGTTCCAACTTCGACAAGATGAACCCGCAGGACCGCGCCCACTTCGACGTGGCCGGCTCGGCCATGAGCGGCCTGGTCCTCGGGCAGTTGGCCATCGCCGTCCTCGGCGCGATGGTCATCACCGGGGAGTACTCGACGGGCGGCATCAAGGCCACGCTGACCGCCGTACCGGCCCGGATGCGCGTGCTGTTCGCCAAGTGGCTCGTCTTCGGGGTCGTCGCGACCGTCGTCGGGGAGATCACCGCGTTCGGCGCGTTCTACATCTCGATGATCTTCTGGTCGCACCACGACATGGCCGCGCACCTGAACGACCCGGGCGTGCTGCGCGCGATCATCGGCGGTGGGCTCTACGTACTGGCCAGCGGCATGGTCGGGTTGACCGTCGGTGTGCTCATCCGGCACACGGGCGGCGCCATCGCCACCGCCGTCGGGCTGCTGTTCGTGGCGCCGATCCTGACCAACCTGCTGCCCGGCACCTGGGGCAAGGACATCTCGAAGTACTTCCTGTCCAACGCCGGCCAGCATGTCTCGGACGTGGTTCACGTCGCGGGCAACCTGTCGCCGTGGACGGGGTACGTGGTCATGAGCGTGGAGTGGGTGGTACCGCTGCTCATCGGCGCCTGGCTGATGAAACGCCGGGACGCGTAGTCGGCGACTGGCCTGGGTCGCGGCGCGGCGTCAGACGCGCCGAGCCAGACTGGTCGCACACGGCAAAAAAGGGGCGGCCGTCCACAGTGGACGACCGCCCCTTTCCCGTTTTCTAGTCGATGTCCAGCACGCTGGCCGTGGGTACCGCCTCGCCGGTGACGAAGGAGCGGTTCGCCGCCAATCCGGTCACCAGTGCCAGCGCCCCGTCCCGGGCACTGGCCCGGTCGGCCGCCTGAGACGCGTCGCCGTCCAGCAGGGTGGCGAGCAGCCGTGAGTCCGCCCCGCCATGCCCGGCGTGGTCGTGGTCGACGGTCATGTCCACCGGAGGCGCCCACAGCGGCCGCAGCGTGATCCGGGTCTGGCCGGCGGTCGGGGCGGCCAGATGCCCGTGCACCTGACCCCGGCCGGACTCCACCCGCTCGTGCGGCCTGGTCCAGGTCGACTCCTCCACCTCCAGCTCGACCCGGCCGCGCGAGCCGTTGAACATCACCCGGTAGCCCTCCCACGGCGAGTACGCGGTGAGGTGGTAGCTCATCGACGCTCCGGTGTCGTACCCGACGAGTACCGCCATGTCGTCCTCGATGGTGACCCCGTCGGCG
Source organism: Rugosimonospora africana (assembly GCF_016862975.1). Classification (GTDB taxonomy): domain Bacteria; phylum Actinomycetota; class Actinomycetes; order Mycobacteriales; family Micromonosporaceae; genus Rugosimonospora; species Rugosimonospora africana. Next base: position 65,601 of record NZ_BONZ01000021.1, on the reverse strand, counting down.
AACACGTTGCGGTCGCGGTAATACCCGTCGTGCTCCTCGGCGTCCAGGTACAGGGCGCGAAGCGTGGGGTTGTCGTCCAGGTGGAGGGCGAACGGGTCGTCCTGCGCCTCCGGTGAGCCGTGTGCCCGCTGGTAGTCGCGGGCGTACCCGTGACGGCGACCGGCCTCCGGCCCGTAGAACGCCAGCCGGCCCTGTCCGAAAACCACCCGGGGCGCCGCGCCCAGCCACCAGTTGACCAGGTCGAAGTGGTGCCCGGCCTTGTGCACCATCAGGCCGCCGGAGTTCGCCTTGTCCCGGTGCCAGCGGCGGAAGTAGTCCGCGCCGTGCCGCACGTCCAGCAACCACTCGAAGTGCACCGACGTCAGCTCGCCGATCTCGCCGTCCGCGAGCAGCTGCCGTACCCGCTGGTGCACCGGATTGAACCGGTAGTTGAACGCCACGGTCAGGTCGCCCGCGGTGCGCGCCACGGTGTCGAGGATCCGCCGCGCCTTGTCGGCGTCGGTGGTCATCGGCTTCTCGGTGATGACCCGCACGCCGGCCTCCAACGCCGCGACGATGTAGGCGTCGTGCGTGGCGTCCACGGTGGTCACCACGAGCAACCCGATCCGCGCCTCGCTCAGCATCTCGGCGAACCGTTCCGGCGGCCAGGTCGCCGCGGCCGGTCGTCCGGCGGCGGTCAGGATCTGGTTGTGGAAGGCCATCCGGGTCGGGTTCCGGTCGCACAGCGCCACGACGAGATACTCGTCGCGCTTGGCGAGCCCTTCGGTGAACAGCTGTGCGCGGCTACCGGTACCGACGATCGCGGTGCGGACCGGAGCGGACATGACGCCTCCTTCAGGTGTGGGTGGATGGGACCGTCACTGCTTGACGGCGCCGGCCAGCCCGTTGACGAAGAACCGTTGCAGGAACAGGAAGAGCACGATGATCGGGGCCAGGGTGATGACCGTACCGGCGCACAGCAGCGTCCAGTCGGTGGAGTTCTCGCCGATGAACGCGTACATGCCGACCGCCAGGGTGCGCAGCTCCGGCCGGCCGAGGGTGAACACCAGCGGCAGGAAGAAGCTGTTCCACGCGGTGATCGCGGTGAACAGCCCGACGGTGGCCACCATCGGACCGGACAGCGGCAGCATGATGCGCCAGAAGGTCTGGTTGAAGCCGGCCCCGTCGACCTGCGCCGCGTCCTCCAGCTCGCGGTCGATGGCCATGAAGTAGCCCATGAACAGGAAGGTGCCGAAGACGACGCCGCTGGACGCCTGCACGATGATCACCGACCACAGGCTGTCCAGCAGGTGCACGCGCTGCATCAGGTCGAAGATCGGGATGATGGTGTACCCGTGCGGCAGGAACAGGGTGGCCGAGACGAGGCCGAGGCACAGTTTCTTGCCGGGGAACTGGGTACGGGCCAGCACGTAACCGGCCATCGAGGTCACCACCAGGGTCACCAGCACGGTACCGAGGGTGATCAGCAGCGTGTTGAGGAAGTACCGGCCGAACGACGCCTCCTGCCACGCCTGCAGGTAGTTGGACCACATGAAGTGCGACGGGAGCGGGTTGAGCCCGCTCGAGAAGAACTGGTCGTCGCTCTTCAGCGAGCTGCCCAGCGCCCAGAACAGCGGGTACAGCCAGGCCAGCCCGCCGATCAGCAGGGCGAAGTGGGTCGCCAGGCTGACCACCCGCCGCCGGCTGCGGTACCGGTTGCGCCGTCCGGCGCTCTGCTGCACGGCGATCGCCGTCATGACTGGCCTCCCTGCCTTTCCCGTCCGGCGGCCCGCCGCCGCACCAGCGTGCGCAGCACCACCACCTGGACGACCGAGAACACGATGAGCAGCAGCCCGAAGAAGAACGACGCCGCCGAGGCGAGCCCGACGTCCGGCTGCACCGCGCTGGCGTTCGTGCCCCCGAACGCGAGGTGGTAGATGTACGTGTTGACCACCTCGGTGGAGAAGTACGGTCCGCCGCTGGTGAGCACCTGCACCAGGTCGAAGATCTGGAAGGTGCCGATGATCGCGAGCACCAGGATGACCACGCCAACCGCGCGCAGCATGGGGATCGTGATCCGCCGGAAGATGGCGATCCGGCCGGCGCCGTCCAGCCGGGCCGCCTCGTAGAGCTCCTCCGGGATCGTCTGCAACCCGGCGAGGAAGTAGACCAGGTTGTAGCCGAACGTGTGCCAGATGCCGACCGCGATGACGATGCCCAGCGCGAAGTGCGGGTCGCCGAGCCAGTCGATGTGCGAATGGGTCAGGTGCAGGTCCATCAGGATCGTGTTGATCGAGTCGCCGAAGTTGGACACCAGCAACTGGATGACCACGCCGATCACCGCGGCCGAGGTCACCACGGGCAGGAAGAACAGGGTGCGGTAGAACGACGCGAAGCGCAGCCGCCGGTTGTTGAGCACCAGGGCCAGCGCGAGCGCGAGCACCAGCTGGACCGGCACCACGATGGCGGCGTAGACGAACGTGTGGCCCAGGGAACGCCAGAAGATGCTGTCGTGGATGATCTGGCGGAAGTTCCCCAGCCCCACGAAGGTGGACGGATCCCCGATCCCGTTCCACTGGTACAGGGTGTAGCCGAGCGACGCCACGATCGGGTACACGATGAACGCCAGCAGCAGTACCAGCATCGGCGTGAGATACAGGTACGACCACAGGTACTTGCGGGCACGCCGCCGCGCCGACCTCGCGGCCGGCGCGGGGGCCGGGGCGAGGTCGGCGCGGCGGGTGTGGGAGACCGCCACCATCAGGAGGCCGGCTTGGTGGTGTAGGGCTTCAGCGGGTCGAAGTCGGGGAACACGAAGTCGGCCTGGCTCACCTTCGCGCCGGAGCCGTTGGCCTTCTTGATCGCGTCAGACAGCGCCGTGTTGCGGCGTCCCTCCAGGTCCGACAGGGAGCTGGCGACGTTCTTGATCTGTCCTGTGTAGACACCGGCCAGCACGTCGTTGATGTCCGGCTTGACCGTGCCCAGGGTCAGCTTGGCGACGTCCGGGTTGCGGATCGTCGGCTGCGGCCCGTACACCGCCGTGCCAGCCATCGCGACATACTGCGCGAACGGCTTCGAGGTGATGTTCTTCGTGTCGTTGGCGTCCGGGTAGATCGACAGGCCCTGACCCGACTCCACGTAGCGCTTGCCGGACTCCACGCCGCCCAGCCAGTCGAACCAGGCGAACGTCTCGTCCGGGTGCTTCGCCTTCGAGGAGATGGCGAACAGGTACCCGCCGGGCGGACCGTAGAACAGCGCCTGCGGCGTCCCGGTGGGCGAGGGCAGGGTCATCAGGCTGTAGTCGGTGAACTTGTGCTCGGTCCACTCCGGCTGGTTCCACACCCCGCCGACGGTCATCCCGAACTGGCCGCGTTCGAAGTACGCCCGCGCCTGCTCGTCGGAGATGCTCATCGAGTTGGGGTAGATGTAGCCGTTCTTCTTCCACTGCAACAGCAGCGCGATGAAGTCGGCGTAGTTGCGGTCGGACGCGTAGGTCCACTTGCCGACCCGGCTGTCCATGCTGTCGATGCCGGCACTGGCCGCGCCGCCGGGCGATCCCGCCCCGCGGACGAACAGGTCCAGCCACCAGGCCAGCGTGGTGTTGGCCGAGTTGCCGAACCCGAACCCGTACACCTTGCCGCCGCTCTTGGCCTTGATGGTGGCCGCGGCCCGGCTCACGTCGTCCCAGGTCTTGGGTACCGCGACGGAACCGTCCGGGTTGGTCAGCCCGGCATTCTTGAACACTCCATTGTGGACGTACAGCTGGAGCGACGGCGCCGGGCCGGCGAACGGGGCGCTGTAAATCTTGCCGTTGAACTCGTTGTTGCCCTCGATGAAGCTGTTCTGCGGGTACCGGGACTTCCACGAGTCGGTCGCCCACTTGTCCAGCGGCGTCAGCCAGTTCTGGGTCACCTGCTGGGTCAGCGGCGGGCTCTTGGGCAGCTGGAACATGTCCGGTGCGTTGGCGCTGCGGAAGGCGAGCGACACCAGGTTCGGGTACTGGTCGGATACCTGGGTGGTCTTCTTGATCTTGATCTTCGGGTTGGCCTTCTCGAACAGCTTGATCTCGTTGTCCACCCAGGGCGCCTGGCTGACGAACGAGTCCCAGTAGTTCACGGTGATGCCATCGCCGGACGAGGACGAGCTGGAGGAGCAGGCGGACAGGCCCGCGCCGCCCAGCGTGGCGGCTGCGGCGCCCATGCCCGCCGCGCGCAGCAGCGAGCGGCGACTGAAGGTTGGGGACGACATGGCGTTTTTCCTCCTATCGGGGCCCGCCGGCGGTGCCGGCCGCCGGCGGGCTTGGTGCGTCAGCAGGCGGGCGAGGTCTTCGTGGCGGTCTGGGAGGACCCGTTGAGACTCCAGGTCAACGGGGACTTCCCGTCCCAGGTGACGGCGACCCGCTTCGGGCGTTGGAACGGCAGGAAATATTCGGTCTGGCCGCGGTCGGCCGCACCCGTGGTGAAGAAGTTGCTCGTCCCCACGGGTACCGGGATGTAGTAGTTGTTCGCGTTGGAGTAGCCGAAGTACGCGGTGTACTGGCTGCCCTGGTCGTCGACCACACAGGCGGCGGTCGGCTGCACCGGGTTGAACGCGGTCTGTTCGACGCCGGCCGGCTGCAGTGCCGCGTCGTCGACGAAGAAGTCGTCGGCGCCGGTGGTGGTGCTGACCCACCACTCCGCCTTGGCGAGCGTGCCGGTCCAGCTGACCGGGATGTTGTTCGCGGAGAGCAGCGTCCAGCCGTCCGCGGTCACCGGTGCCGAGGCCATCGGCACGGTCACCGAGGAGCCGTCGGTCATGGTGAGCTTCAGCCGTACCTGGGCGGTGGTACCGGCCGCGCCGGCGGCCATCCGTACCCAGGCGGACGTCTTGTACTGGGCGCCGTTGGTCACCTGGACGCCCTGTGCCGGCCCCGTGTAGTTGAACTCGCGGCCGGTGGCCCGTACCGAGGTCGCGCCGCCGTGCACCTGGTCGGTGGCGGTCTGCGCGACGCAGGGGGAGAAGCAGTACCAGCCGAACAGGCCCTGCTCCGCGTCGCCATTGCCGAGCAGGTCCGCCCCGGCGACCGGGGTGGCCATCGGCGCGAAGGACGCGTCGTCGACCAGCAGGTCCTCGGTACCGGTGGCGGTGCTGACCCACCACTCCGCCTTGGTCAGCGTGCCGGACCAGCTCACCTTGACGTTGTTGGCACCGATCCGGGTCCAGCCGTCACCGGTGATGGTGGCCGTGCCGAACCGGTACGTGTTGGTCCCCGTCGACGTGGTGAGTTTCAGCGAGACCATGCCGGTGTCGGTACCGGGCTGGGCCAGGCGCAACCACGCCGAGGAGTCGTACAGCCCGCCGTTGCTGGGCAGCGCCACGCCCTGCGCCGGCCCGGCGAAGGCGGCCGTGCGGCCGGTCACGGACAGGTCACCGGTTCCGGTGTGCGGGGTGGCGGCCACGTTCTTCAGGGTGCAGGTACCCAGGCAGTACCAGCCGGTCGTGTTGGCGTGGTTCTCCAGGGTTCCGTTGCCCAGTGCGGACGGCGTGGGCAGGTACGGCGTGATGGCCGGCGGGGCCTGCGGTGGCGGTGGCGTGCCGGAGGTCGGCGTGATGCTCACGTCGTCCGCGTCGCAGGTCGCCGAGGTCGGATTCGGGTTGGACCAGACGAAGGTCTGGGTCCAGGTGGTGCCCGTCGGTGGCGTGAACGCCAGCAGCTTCTGGGTGTACCCGCGCTCGTCGGAGTACGTCGACTCGTACTGGAAGGTGGGCTTGCCGGCGGTCGCCCCGCCGCGTACCCCGATGTAGCACTGGGTACCGGCGCCGGACAGCTTGGCCCAGCCGGACAGCAGGTAGCTGGTGCCGGGGGTCAGTCCGGTGAGGTTCTGGGTGACCCCGCTGCCCGGAGCCAGGGCGAGCGCCGAGCCGCCGCTGTGCGCGTCGGAACTGGTGGCCGGGCCGGTGCCCAGCGGCGTCCAGCCCTTGGCGGCGGTCTCGAAGTCGCCGTCGCCGACCGGGTTGACCGGGGCGGTGGCGGGGGAGGCGGCGATGCCGTCCGCGACCACCGTGACGGACGCGCCGGCGGTGGTCGGCATGGACACCTTGACCTGCTTGGAGATGCCGCCCACGGTGACCGTCACCAGGTAGTCGCCCTGGAACGCGCGCACCCCGTAGACACCCCTGGTGTCGGTGCCGCCGGTGACGTCGGTGTGCCACTGGTGCTCGATGAGGTTCTCGTACGCCAGCGCGTTGGGCTTGGGCGACCAGTCCGGGTTGAAGAGGGCGACCAGCGGGTTGTAGATGTTCTTCGCCCAGAACCCGAAGTTGTCGATCTCGGTGACGTTCGGGTCGGAGAACATCGCGGTCATGAAGTCGCGGGTGTAGTCCGCCTGCAACTGCTGGTCGTCGGTGGCCACGTCGAACTCGGTCACCCCGACCTTCACGCCCAGCGCGGCGAACTGGTCCACAATGGACAGCAGCTGGTCGGGCGGGGTCAGCTGGAGACCGTTGAAGTGGCTCTCCATGCCGATCACGTCGACCGGCGTGCCGGCCGCCTTCATCGAGGAGAGCAGGTTGTAGTCGTACGCGCGGTGCCGGCCTTCCTCACCGCCGTTCTCCAGGATGCCGTAGTCGTTGAGCGACAGCCGGGCGTCCGGGGCGGCCTGGTGGGCGAGCGAGAACCAGCTGCCGATCTCGTTCTGGCCGAGGACGTCCTGCACGTTATGTTCGGAGTACGGCTCGTTGACCACGTCGATCTCGTCGGCGATGCCGTTCATCGCGGACGCCTCGTCGGTGACGTGGTCGTCGATCCGCTTGCGCAGCGCGGCCGGGTCGCCGGCCAGGCTCGCCACGTCGGTCGGCATGTTGCCGTACGACGGCCAGACCAGGTTGTGGGCGCGGATGTTCAGGTTGTGCGCGCGTGCCCACTGCAGCCCCGGGTAGGTCAGCGTGTCCCGCTCGGTCTGGTTCTCCCAGTGGTTCCACTTGAGGTTGTTGCCCATCGAGACCGTGTTGAACAGCGACGTGCTGATGTCCTGGTAGTGCGCCGCGTCGGCGGCGGTGATCCCACCCGACGGGTCGTCGATGAGCCGCGCCGCGTCATCGGCGGTACCGAAGTCGAACGCGCTCTTCTGCTCGGCGACCCGCACCGTCGCGCCGTTGACCGGCCTGCCCTGCGGGTCCACCACGTTGACCGTGAGGTCGCCCTTGCGGTACTGGTCGATGCGCTGGGCTGCGGCGGTGCGCCAGGCGGCGTTCGGGTCGCGCCCGTCGTAGGTCACCTTCGGGTACCCGGCCGGGTCGCCGGGGCCCAGGTCGGTCACCGACACCCCGGCGACCTGCAGGGTCTGTGCGCCGTAGCCGAGCCACAGGTTCAGGTGCGCGCCCGCCGACGGGTAGCTGACCGCCGCGCGGAAGGGGAACTGGAACTGCTGCCAGTCCACGCCGAACTGCAGTGCCGCGTTCATCGACTTGGTGAACGGGTTGCCGTCGGTCTCGAACACCAGATGCGCGTTGCCCGTGGTACCGCCGGCGATCGGCTGTGTCGAGCGGGCCCAGACGGTGGCCACCAGAGCGTCGCCGGTGGTCACCGCGGCGGCGGTCGGCGTGCCGAGGGTGATCTCGTACTCGCCGTCCAGCCCGGCACTGGTCGGCCCGTTCGGCACCGCGATCTGCAGCGCCTGGGTGAAGTTCGCGTTGCCGGTCACCGGGACGATCTGGGTGGCCGAGGTGGGCAGCGACTTGAACTCGGTGAACGTGGTCAGCGGGTTCGCCGGCAGTACGGCGAATGGCGCGGGGTCGGCGTGTGCGGGCGCGGCGAAGGCTCCGACCGCGGCCGTGGCGAGCACGGCGAGCGCGGCGCCGAGGGCACGGCGCCTGGCCGGTCGCCCGTCGGGCGGGAAGCTGCGTCTCATGTACGGATCCCTTCCAGCGGTGGTGTGCGCGGGGGGTGCTCCGCCCGCCGGTGGTGCGCGGTGGGCGGCCGCCTGCTGGGTGGTGCGGGCACGCGAGTGTCCGTCCGGCGCCGCTGGTGCGGCGCCGGAAAGGTGCGTACCCGCCGGATGTGGTTGTGGCGGGGCGCCGGCGGCCGTCAGGCCGGAGCGGTCGCCCGAGGTCGGCCCCGGCGTGGGTTGCTCACCGGGACGGGGCCGGTCGAGGCACGCACGACCAGGCTGGTCGGCATGGACAGCCGGGCCGGCTCGCCGGTCTCCTGCGCCGGTTCGCCGTCGTCGGCCGCGCGGATGGCGCCGAGCAGCAGGTCGGCCGCCTGCCTTCCCATGTCGAAGAAAGGCTGCCGGATGGTGCTCAGCGGGGGGTTGATCTGGGAGGCGGACTCGATGTCGTCGAACCCGATGACCGACACGTCCTGCGGTACCCGCAGGCCGGCGTCGGCCGCCGCCTTCAACACCGCGTACGCGGTGCTGTCGCTGTGCGCGAACACGGCCGTCGGCCGCTGCCGCTTGGGAAGCTCGAACAGGTCGCGGCTCTGCACGCGCACCGTCTCGGGATTGAACTCGCCGGGCTTCGTCAGCTCGGGATCGGGCTGGATGCCGGCCGCCCGCAGCGCGTCCAGGTAGCCGCGGTACCGGTCCTGGCAGCACCGGTACTCCATCATCCCCTGGACGCAGGCGATCCGTTCGTGCCCCAGGTCCAGCAGGTGACCCACGGCGGCCAGCGCGCCCTCGTAGTTGTCGGAGGTGACCGAGGGCAGGTCGACCTGCGTGCCGAGGGTGTTGACCAGCACCACCGGCATGCCGTCCCGGTGCAGTTGCACCAGCGGGTCCAGCGGTTGTTTGTCGGTGACCACCAGCAGGCCCGAGGACATGCTGGAGGTCAGGATGCGGTCGATGACCGGACCGTAGTCGCGGTCGTTGGTCGCGGTGTAGAGGATGATGTCGAAGCCGGTGCGTTCGGTCAGCGCCGCCACGCCCAGATTGATCGAGGCGATCATGTGCCAGGACAGCCCCGGCACGATCATGCCGATCAGGCGCGTGCTGCCCTTGGCGAGCGCGGTGGCGGCGAAGCTGGGCACGTAGTTGTGCCGCCGGATGACGGCGAGCACGTGCCGCCGGGTCGCCGGGTCGACCCGCGGGCTGTTGTTGAGCACCAGCGACACGGTCGACTTCGACAACCCGGCAAGGGCGGCGATGTCGCGGATAGTCAGCTTGGCCATTCGCACCCATCTCCTGCCCAGCGGGGCGGTCAACTGTTCCGGGCTTGATCCGTTGGACAGGTCCAACGCGTTGCCGGGACCGTAACAGCGGACCGGTCCAACGTCAATACAACGCAGGTAATTCCGCTGTTAACACGGCGTTGTCGTTGCGTCGGACGGAAGCTCGTGCCACCATCGAGCCACTTCCCTTTGGACCGGTCCAGCGGCGCGGAGCAACCCACGTTGGACCGGTCTAACGCCCGCCGGAAAGGCCACCATGTCGCCCTACACGCTCGACGACTTCGCCTTCGACCTGCGCCGTGCCGCGCCGCCCGCCGACATCTGGGTGGGCAGCGGCACCGGTACCGTCGCACCGCTGCCCGGCACCGTCTGCGGGGTCGGCGGCTGGTTCGCCCCGCCGTACGCGGTGGCCGGCGGCCGGCTGACCGTGGAGTTCGAGGTGGACGGTGCCCCGGTCGCGGACGATGGGCAGCGTGGCGCGGGCGACCGCGGGCTGCTCTACTCCGGCGGCACCTGGCGGCCGGACCGCATCGTCCGGCACGGCACCTACCACCAGTACCGGGACGGCCGGGAGCGGTCCATCGCGGTACGCAGCACCCTCGCCGCCCGGCACGGCGAACCCGGCTACGTGCTGGAGATCGCCGTCCGCAACCGGACCGACCGGAGCCTCCCGGTGCGGCTACGGCCCGGGCTGTCCGGGGACCGGGCCAGGGAGGTGCCGCTCGCCGACTGGGGCTGGATGCCCCCGCAGGCCGGTGGCGACGGGCAACCGGTCACTCTCGTCCACAATGGACTGTCGGTCGAGCTGGAACCCGGCGCCGAGCAGGTGTTCGTGCTCGGCGTGCAGGCCGGGCAGGCGGGGACCCGGGCCACCGCCGGCGACACCACCCGCGCCTGGGAGGCCCGGCTGTCCGACGTGCTGGCCCGGGTACCGCGCCTGTCCACCGACGTGCCCGGCCTCGACGCGTACTACCGGCGGTCCCTGGCCAGCGGCCTGGTGTGCCTGTGGGACAACCCGGCGTTCGTCACCACCCCGTTCGTGGCCACGTCCGGGATGGACGGCGGGGCTGTCTGCGGGTACGCGTGGGACACCGGCGGGTACGCGCCGCACCTGCTGACGCTGATGCTCGGCGACCGAGTCACGGACGTCATCGACGCGATGATCTCGGCGGATCTCACGAACCACTACGCGATCGCGCCGGACGGCACCGGGCTGGGCGTGCCGTACGCGTACAGCGCCTGGTCGCTGATCACTCTCGGGTACGCCGCGGCCGGCCACGTCGGCATCGACAGCGCGCTGGTGAAGCGGCTGTACGACGCGCAGGCCGCACTGGACGGCAGGTTCCTGCCGTGCGGCCCGGACGGCGTGCTGCGCGACTACGGCGACCAGCACAACCTGCTGGAGATGCGCAGCGCCGGCTGGGAGCACGTGGTCGCCAGCCCGAACGCGGAGCGCGCCTGGTCGCTGGAGATGCTCGCCGACCTGTCCGAGGTCTCCGGTGCCGGGTTGCCGGCGGCCGAGTTGCGCGCGTCGGCCGGCCGGATCCGGTCCGAGGTGGTCCGCCAGCTGTGGGACGCCGGGGCGGGCTGGTTCCGCAGCAGGTACCCGGACGGGCACACCGAGCTGGCGTACTCGATCCAGGCGTTCGACGCGTTGCGTGCCGGCGCCTGCCCGCCGGACGTCGCCGCCGCGTTGGTCGGGCACCTGCGCCCCGGCGCGTTTCTCGGCGACTACGGCGTCAGCAGCGTCAGCGCGCGGGACGAGCGGCACTACGAACTCGGCGACGTCGACTGGTCCGGCGGCGGCGCCTACAGCGGGGAGGCCCCGCAGCTCGCGCTGACCCTGTGGGAGCGCGGGCAGCCGGCCCTGGCCTGGGACGTCCTGCGCCGGCTGTTCTGGATGGGCGAACACTTCCCGTACTTCCCGCAGGAGCACTACTGCGACCGGCCGGCTGCCCCGCCGGTCGGCCGGCGGGCCAACGTCGTCGCCGGCCTGACCGGGGCCGAGGCGGTGGTGGCTGGGCTGGCCGGTGTGCGGCCCCGGCCGGACGGCTCGCTGGTGGTGCGGCCGCAACCGGTGGAGGGTGGCACGGTGGAACTGCGTGGCCTGTGGTTCCGGGACCGGTGCGTGGACGTGGTCTGCGCACCGGACCGGTGTCTGGTCACTGTGGACGGTCAGCCGGTGGCGGCCGGTCCGGACGGGGCGGTGCTCGCGGTGCCGCCGGCCGTGCGCGCGCTGGCTCCCGGTGCCTGAGCGGCCTTCGGCGGCCAGAGCGTGGGGCAGATCCGCGGGTCGGCGTAGTCCGGTGTTCCGCCGGTCGCGCCGTCGACCGTGCGGACCAGCCGGTCGTTGCCGTGCCGAGCCGGCTCGCCGGTGGCCGTCGGGTGCCGGCGCCACCGGTTGCCCGCCGGCTGCAGGTGGATCGCCAGCGACCGGCGCGGCTGCTCGCCGGTGTTCGGGCCGCTCCCGTGCACGGTGCGGCAGTGGTGGAAGCTGACCTGGCCGCGGCGCATGCGGGTGGGACGCGGCGCGATCCGGTGTCCCTGCCGGGTCAGCCGATCCGCCAGCGCCGCCAGGTCCTGGGCGAAGAAATCCAGCCCGGTCACGTCCCACCGGTGGCTGCCGTCCATGAAGGACACCGACCCGCCGGCCTCGTCCACGTCGTGGAATCCCACCCAGGCGGTGAGCATCTCGTCGGACTCGCAGGACAGCCAGTACTGGCGGTCGGTGTGCCAGCCCACGTTGGCCGGCACACCGGCGTCGTCGACCGGCTTGTAGAGCAGTTGGTCGTGCCACAGCCGGACGCCCGGGCTGCCGGACAGCACCGCGGCGCTCGCGCCGATCAGCGGGTACCGGACCAGCCGGGCCAGCTCGTCGACCCTCAGGGAGGCGTAGTCGTGCTTGCGCAGCCCGTGCCCGTCCCCGGGGCGGAACCCGCCCACCCCGGGCGGGTCGGCGTCGTAGTCCCCGGCGTAGTAGCGCCGCATGCCGCGCTCGGCGGCGTCGAGCACGTCGCCGGGCAGGATCACCGGCGAGATCCAGTACCCGTGCTCGCGGTAGAACGCCACGTCGTCCGGGCCGGGCAGCAACGCGCGCTGGCGTTCGTCGAGCGTCGCGACGGCGTTGTTCGCGACGGCGTTGTTCGCGACGGCGCTTCCGGCGGCGGCGTTGTCCGCGATGGCCTTGTCTGTGCTGGATGTCATGAGCCGACGCTAGCCAGGCGGCCCGCCGCGGGGCTTGCCCATTGTGCAGGACTACGTGCACGATTTTCAGGTGCCCGGCGTCTGGAGACCCACCGGCCTGCGGGCCGGATTCCACGCCGAGCCGGGGGCGACGGGAAGCGGGTTGCGGCACGCGGGGGAGCAGTGGGCACCGGCCCGCTTCCTGATCAAGCCGCACACCCATCCGGTCTGGGAGCTGTACCTGCAGCTGCGCGGCGTCAGCCGATGGTCGGCCGGCGGCCAACCGGTCACCCTGGGGCCGGGGCACCTGTTCGCGGTGGCGCCCGGTGTGGAGCACCACATGGCCGAGGAGTCGACGGCCAACCACCATTTCTACTTCGCGGGCATCGACCTGGCACCGGTGTTCGCCCGGCAGCCGGCACTCGCGCGGCGGTGGTCCGGCCTGCCGCCGGTGGTGCACCGCGCCGACGCGGCGGCGCTGGCCGACCCGTTCCACCAGCTGATGCGGGAGCTGACCGCGAAGCGGGCGTACCCGGAAGAGGGGCTGGCGCTGGCCGTCGATCGGCTGGCGCTGGAGGCGGCCCGGCTGCTGGAACCCGGCGCGGCGACGCCGGAGCTGGCCACGCATCCGGCCGTGACCCGAGTGCGCGCCCTGCTCGACCGGGGATACGAGCGGCACTGGACGCTGCGCGAGCTGGCCGGACAGGTCGGGCTCGCGCCGACGTACCTGGCCGGGTTGTTCGTGCGCGAGCTGGGCGTGCCGCCGCACCGCTACCTCAACGAGTGCCGGATCAGGCGTGCCGCGCAACTGCTGCGGACCAGCGACCTGCCGGTGACCGCGATCGGCATCGAGGTGGGCTTCGGCTCCGGGCAGCACCTGGCGAGGGTGTTCCGCCAGCTGACCGGAACGAGCCCGCGGGAGTACCGGGCCGCCGGGCGCGAGCGTGCGCCGGCAGCCGAACCATCGTCCACAAAGGAGAGTCATGACCACCCTGATCGAGCGACCGGATGACCCGGTGGGCGAGGAATCCGCCCCGGGCAACGCGGTGATCGTGCACGGCAAGCCGGGGCGCGAGGAGTACTACAACCCGGACGTCCCGTCCAGCAGCAACCACCACTGGCTGCCGTGGCTGGCCAAGCAGCTGATCGTGCGCGACATCCCGGCGCACACCCCGGAGATGCCGCACGCGTACGCGCCCAACTATCCGGCGTGGTGCCGGGAGTTCGAGCGGTACGACGTGAATCCCGGCACCTTGCTGGTCGCGCACAGCTGCGGCAGCGGCTTCCTGGTCCGCTGGCTGTCCGAGCACCCGGCGGTGCGGGTCAACCGGGTGGTCCTGGTGGCGCCGTGGCTGGATCCGGACGGCAACCGGGCGCCCGGATTCTTCGACTTCGCGATCGATCCCGGCCTGGTCGGCCGTACCGCCGGCCTGACCATCCTGAACTCCGACGACGACGGTGAGCAGATCCAGCGTACGGTGCGGATCCTGCGCGACGCCCTGCCCGGCGCCGGGTACCGGGAGATGCACGGGCTCGGGCACTTCGGCTCGAACGACCTCGGCGGTGTCGCGTTCCCGGAACTCCTCTCGCTGCTGACCGACCCCGCGACCGTGCCCGCCTGACCCATCGCCGGGCCGGCTCGCGCGGCGTACGATGCCGGCATCGTCGCCACCCGAGGAGGATGCTGTGCCGGTGCTCGCCGACCTGCTGGGGGCCCTGGCCTCCGGGACCATCGAGGTCGTTGACCTCACCGCGCCGCTGACCGACACGACGCCGATCCTCCAGCTGCCCGAGCCGTTCGCCAACACGGTTCCGTTCCAGCTCGAGGAGATCAGCCGGTACGACGACCGCGGGCCGGCCTGGTACTGGAACAACATCCGCACCGGCGAGCACGTCGGCACCCACTTCGACGCCCCCAACCACTGGGTCACCGGCCGCGACGGGGACGATGTGTCGCGAGTGCCGGTGCGGCGGCTGGTCGCCCCGGCCGTGGTGCTGGACTTCGCCGACCGGGTCGCGGCCGACCCGGACTTCCTGCTCGACATCGACGACGTCCGCGACTGGGAGAAGGCGCACGGGCCGCTGCCGGAGGGCGGCTGGCTGCTGTACCGCACCGGGTGGGACGCCCGCTCCGGCTCGCAGGCCGACTTCCTCAACGCCGACGACACCGGTTCGCACACCCCGGGCATCTCCCCGCGCTGCGCGCGCTGGCTGGCCGATGAGGCGCCGGTCATCGGCGTCGGAGTGGAGACGGTCGGCACCGACGCGGGTGCCGCACCCGGCTTCGACCCGCCGTTCCCGTGCCACTCGTTCCTGCTCGGCGCGAACAAGTACGGGCTGACCCAGTTGCAGAACCTGGCCCAGCTGCCGGCGACCGGCGCGGTGGTCATCGCGGCGCCGCTGCCCATCGTGGCCGGATCGGGCAGTCCGGCCCGGGTGCTGGCACTGGTCGAGCGCTGACGCGCGGGAGGCCGGGGACGCATGCGGGTCGCGGAGGCGGTGGGCCGGTCGCTGGCCCAGCTCGGCATCGACCACGTGTTCGGCGTGGTGGGTAGCGGCAACTTCCACGTCACCAACGCGCTGGTCGACGCCGGAGCGCGGTTCGTGGCCGCCCGGCACGAGGGCGGCGCGGCGACCATGGCCGACGCGTACGGTCGGGTGAGCCGGCGGGTCGCGGCGGTCAGCGTGCACCAGGGTTGCGGGCTGACCAACGCGCTGACCGGCATCACCGAGGCGGCGAAGAGCCGCACTCCGATGCTCGTGCTCGCCGCCGAGGCCACCGAGCCCCGGTCGAACTTCGCGGTCGACCAGCCGGCGCTGGCCGAGGCGGTGGGCGCGGTCCCGGTCCGGGTCTCGTCGCCGGCCACCGCGCTGGCCGACGCGGCCCGCGCGTACCACCTGGCGCTGGCGCAGCGGCGGACCGTGCTGCTCAACCTGCCGCTCGACGTCCAGGCGGCCCAGCTGCCCGACGACGCGCTGGCACCGGCCGCCGCGCCGGCTCCGGTCGCGGTGGAGCCGTCGCCGGACGCGATCGCCGAGCTGGCCGACCTGCTGGCCCGGTCGCGCCGGCCGGTGTTCATCGCCGGGCGCGGCGCCCGGCTGTGCCGCGCCCGCGAGTCGCTGCTGCGGCTGGCCGACCGGACCGGCGCGCTGCTCGCGACGTCGGCGGTGGCGAAGGGCTTCTTCCAGAACCACCCGTGGTCGCTGGGCATCTCCGGCGGGTTCGCCACGCCGCTGGCCGCCGAGCTGATCGCGGGCGCCGACCTGATCGTCGGGTGGGGCTGCGGGCTGAACATGTGGACGATGCGGCACGGCAAGCTCGTCGGGCCGGACGCGACGGTCGTCCAGGTCGACGTGGAGGCCGACGCGCTCGGCGCGCACCGGCCGGTCGACCTCGGCGTGCTGGGCGACGTCGACCGCACCGCCCGGGCGGTCGCCGACGAACTGGCCGCCCGGGGGCCGGCGGCCGGCGGGTACCGGACGGCGGAGCTGCGTGCGCGGATCGCCGTCGAGGTCGGTGCGCACACGGTGCCGTACCACGACGAGGGCGACGGGTCGCGCGTGGACGCCCGGAGCCTGTCGATCCGGCTCGACGAACTGCTGCCCGCGCAGCGGGTGCTGGCCGTGGACTCGGGCAACTTCATGGGGTACCCGAGCGCCTACCTGTCGGTACCCGACGACGACGGGTTCTGCTTCACCCAGGCGTACCAGTCGATCGGTCTGGGCCTGGCCACCGCGATCGGTGCCGCGCTCGCGGCGCCGGACCGGATGCCGGTCGCGGCGTGCGGCGACGGCGGCTTCCTGATGAGCGTGGCGGACCTGGAGACGGTGGTCCGGCTGCGCCTGCCGATGCTCGTCGTGGTCTACAACGACGCGGCCTACGGGGCCGAGGTGCACCACTTCGGGCCGGACGGGCATCCGCTGTCCACCGTGACGTTCCCGGACACCGACATCGCCGCGATCGCCCGGGGGTTCGGCGCCGACGCGTTGACCGTGCGCGACGTGCGGGACCTCGACGCCGTGCGGCAGTGGCTGATCGGGCCGCGCGAACGGCCGCTCGTGGTCGACGCGAAGGTGACCGCGGAGCGCGGCGCGTGGTGGTTGGAAGAGGCGTTCCGGGGCCACTGACCCGGCGCTTGCGTGCGGGCCGGCGCTTGCGTGCGGGCCGGCGTGCCGGCCGTGAGCGGTGCTCACGAGCCGTCCACAACGGACAGTTCAACGAAGAATGCAAAACCGGCAATACAGCCGGGTACCGGCGGTTATATTGCGCTGCGTGCGATTTGTACCCATGGTTCGCGTCATCGGCGCCCTGGCGGTGCTGCTCGGTGGGACGGTGGCGGCCGGCCTGGCTGCCTCTGGAGCGTCGGCGGCCGTCGTACCGTGGGTGCCACGCCCACGCTGATCAACCACAACCGGATCACCGACAACACCGCCGCGGGATCGACGTCCGGCAACGGAATCTTCTTCACCAGCGGCGTGGCCAGCAACGTGACGATCAGCGACAACGCGTTCGCGCGCAACCGGCCGGCGATCAACACCACCGGGGTCGGCGACGGCGTGACCCGGTCGCAGAACGTCACCATCACCGGCAACACCAGCGTGGACGACGGCAACTTCGTGGCGTTGTTCCTCGCGCAGCACGTGCAGATCACCGGGAACACCATCGGCTGGACGAACCCGAACGATCCCGCGGCCGGGTCGGCGATTTTCGTGAGCGGCGGCAACGACGACGTCACCATCGCCAACAACACCATCACCGGCGGCGCCGCGTCCGGCATCAACCTGAACAACATCTTCTACTCGGCCAACCCGTCGACCGGCGTGCGGATCATCGACAACATCATCAGCCGGCGGCTCAACGGCGTCCGGGTCGCGTCGAGCAGCAACGCCGGACCGGTGGCCACCGACGTGACGATCAGCGGGAACGTGGTCACCGACGCCGGGGTCGGCGACCCGGTGTCCGGGCCGGCCGACGGCGGCAACGGCATCTGGTTGCAGGGCGGCTCGCACTTCACCGTCACCGGCAACCGGGCCACCAACAGCGTCAGCACCGACTGCCGCGACCAGACCACCGGGTCCGGCACCGCCGGCACGGCGAACACCTGGACCGGCAACCTCGGCGCCACGTCGTTCCCGGCCGGCCTGTGCACCGTCCCGGTGACCCCGTCGATCACCGGGGCGATCAACGCGACCAGCGTGCCGGTGGGCGGCACGCTGCGGCAGACCGTCACGGTGAGCGGTACCGGTGGCCAGCCGGGAACGTTGACCTGGCGGCTGCTCGGCCCGGTGTCCCCGATCGGCACGTCCTGCTCGGGGGTGAGCTTCGTTGGGACGCCGGTGCTTTCCGGCGGTGCGCTGCCGGTCAGCGGTGACGGACAGTACGCGATCCCGGCGACGTTCGTCTCGGCGGCGGGCTGCTACACGTACACCGACACGCTGACCGGGGCCGACTACACGGGTTCCGCCACGATCCCGGCGGGGACCCGTCGAACACCGCGCTGGCCACTCCGAGAGTCCTGCCCGTGACGGGTTCGGGCGCGCGACGGTTCCGCTGTCGGCCACCGGGCTGGCGCTGATCCTCGCGGGTACCGCGCTGGTGTGGATGACGCGCGGGCGCCGCACCTCCTGACGCGGATCCCGATCTCCCTGACCAGGGGAGTTCCGCGCGGTGGGTGTCCATTGTGGATGCTTTGCTCTGCTTACCTGGACGCAACACTCGAACGCCGTTTGTGTCGCGTATAGGTAAGCAGAGCAAAGCGCGTTGAAGAGGGTATCGCCCGAGGTTGCCGGTGACGGATTGTGCACCGGGGGCTGAGGAATCGCGGGGAGGAATCGAGGGGTACCGCGACGCTACGTCGTGTTGCGCGACCGTGACCGCGATCCGAAACAAGGTCACGATTGGGCAACGGGATATCAACACGTGTTGCTTCCGTTAACGCGCTCGTCACAAGATCTCTGCCAACACGCAAGCAACACGCGTTGCTGGGAGGCAGAGTGGCCGTTCGCCGAGCTGACGTCGCGAGACTCGCGGGTACATCGCCCGCGGTCGTGAGCTACGTGCTCAACGGTGGACCACGGGGTGTCGCGCCGGAGACGCGGGCACGCGTGCTCGCGGCGATCGAGCAGTTGGGGTACCGGCCCAACGGCATCGCCCGGTCGTTGCGCATGAACCGGACCATGACGCTCGGCCTCGTCGTGCCGGACACGTCCAACCCGTTCTTCGCGCAACTGTCCCGGGCGATCGAGGAGGCGGCGTTCGCGCAGGACTACACGCTGCTCATCGGTAACGCCGCCGAGGACGACGAGCGGCAGACCACGTACGTGCGCACGTTCCTGGCCCGCCAGGTCGACGGGCTGTTCCTGGTACCCGCGCACGGTCCGGCCAGCTGCGTACCGGAGCTGCAACGGTCCGCGGTCCCGTGGGTGACCCTGGACCGGCAGAGCCCCGGCGGCGGGGCTCCGGCGGTGCTGGCCGACAACCGCAACGGCGCCCGCGCGGCGACCGAACACCTGCTCGGCCACGGCCGGCGCAGCATCGCGTGCATCTCCGGCCCAGAGGACGTGGTACCGGCCAACGAACGGGTCGGCGGGTGGCGCGACGCGCTGGCCGAGGCGGGCGTGCGGCCGAGCGAGATGTCGGTGTGGCACGGCACGTTCGGTCGCCGAGCCGGCTACCTGGGCGGTCGCGCGCTGCTGGCGGACGGTCGCTTCGACGCGGTGTTCGTAGCCAGCGACGAGCAGGCGCTCGGCGTGCTGCGCGCGCTGCAGGAGCTGGGCATCCGCTGCCCCGAGGACGTCGCGATCGCGTCCTTCGACGGGATCGCGGCCACGGCGTACTCGACCCCGGCGCTGACCACGATGGCCCAGCCGTTCGGGCAACTCGGGCAGACCGCGGTGGCCCGGCTGCTGGACCGGATGGACGACCCGGACGCGGACCCGCACATCTCGGTGCTGCCGGTGACTCTGGTCGCCCGCGGCTCCTGCGGCTGCCCGGACCCGCCGGGCGGCGACGCGCCGGCTGAGACCGAGCCGGCTGAGACCGCCGAAGGAGCGCAGTGAGCCGGGTCGTGGTCGTGGGCAGCGCCAACGTCGACATGATCGTACGCGTCGAGCACCTACCGGAGCCGGGCCAGACGTTGCTCGGTACGGACGTGGCGCTGCGTACCGGCGGCAAGGGCGCGAACCAGGCGGTCGCCGCGTGCCGGCTCGGCGCCCCGACCCTGCTGTACGCGGCGATCGGCACCGACGCGTTCGGCCGCCAGACCCGCGAGGCGCTGGCCGGCGAGGGGGTGTGCCTCGACCACCTGATCGAGGTCGACGGGTCGAGCACCGGCATGGCGATGATCATGGTGGCCGCCGACGGAGAGAACACCATCGTCGTGGCTCCCGGCGCGAACCACGCGCTGGACGCGTCGGCGACCGGCGGCCTGGCCGGCGCGCTGGCGCCCGGCGCGGTGCTGGCCGCGCAGTTGGAGGTACCGATCGACACGTGCCTGGCCGCCGCGGGTGTGGCGCGGCGGGCCGGTGCCCGGGTGGTCCTCAACGCCGCCCCGCTGCCCGATCCCGGCCAGCCCGACTTCGCGGCGCTGCTGCGGGTCGTGGACGTGCTGATCGTGAACGAGACCGAGGCCCTCGCCCTGGCCGGCCGTCCCGCGCCGGACACCCCGGCCGGGTGGATAGGGCTGGCCGGCGACCTGCTGCGGCACGGTCCGGCGGCGTGCGTCATCACGCTCGGCGGCCAGGGTGCGGTGGCCCACGACGGTACGACCGGATGGGCGCAGCCGCCGTTCGCGGCCGACGTGGTGGACACCACGGGCGCGGGCGACGCGTTCTGCGGAGCGCTCGCCGCGTCGCTGGCCGGCGGGGTGTCGCTGGCCGATGCGGTACGCCGGGGGTGCGCGGCCGGGGCGCTGGCGACCGGCATGCTCGGCGCGCAGGCGGCACTGCCCACCCTCGCGCAACTGGAGCGGCTGCTCGGGGAGGACCGCGTGAGCGGTCCGGCCGTTCACGGGGCGGGCGTGGCGTCATGATGCGCCACGCCGGACTGTGGCACCCGCGGCTGGCCGCGCTCGTCGCCGGCATGGGTCACGGTGACCTGCTCGTCGTCGCCGACCCGGGGCTGCCGGTGCCGGCCGGTGTCGAACCCATCGACCTGGTCTTCGCCCGGGGAGAACCCGGATTACTCACCGTGCTGCGCACCGTGCTGGCCGACCTCGTCGTCGAGCGCGCCACGGTCGCCGACCAACTGGCCGACCCGGGGCTGCTGAACGGCCTGCGCGCGCAGCTCGGGGACATCCCGATCGACCGAGTGACACACGAACAGCTCAAGGCCGTGACGGCGACGGCGAAGGCCGTCGTGCGTACCGGCGAGGCGACACCGTACGCGAACATCATCCTTCAGGCGGGAGTGCCGTTCTGATGCCCATCACCGACGACTACACCGAACGGGTCTACGCCGGAGTCCTCGGCAAGATCATCGCGGTCTACCTGGGCCGGCCTTTCGAGGGCTGGACCCACCAGCGGATCGCCGCCGAACTCGGCGACATCACCTACTACGTCAACGACCGCCGCGACGTGGCGCTGAAGAACCACCTGCTCGTCGTGACCGACGACGACATCAGCGGCACGTTCGTGTTCCCCCGGGCGCTGCGGGACGCCGGCCTCGACCCGACCTCACGGGAGGTCGGTGCCGCCTGGCTGGACTACATCGTCGAGGACACCTCGGTGCTGTGGTGGGGCGGCTTGGGCAACTCCACCGAACACACGGCGTACCTGCGGATGAAGGCCGGGATCCTGCCGCCGGACAGCGGTTCGATCGCGCTCAACGGCACCGTGGTGGCCGAGCAGGTCGGGGCGCAGATCTTCGTCGAGGGCTTCGCGCTGACCTGCCCCGGCGACCCGGCGGCGGCGGCCGACCTCGCCGAGCGGGCCGCCCGGGTCAGCCACGACGGCGAGTCCATCCACGCGGCCCGGGTGGTCGCCGCGCTGGTCGCGGGTGCGTTCACCGAGGACAAGATGGACGCGCTGCTGGACACCGCGGTCGGCCTGATCCCACCGGACAGCCTGATCGCGCGGATCCATGCCGACGTGCGGTCCTGGGCCGCCGACGGCGACTGGAAGGCGACCAGGGCCCGGATCGACGAGCGGTACGGCTACCACCGGTACGGCGGCAACTGCCACGTGGTACCGAACCACGCGATCGTCATCGCCGCGCTGGCGCACAGCGGCGGCGAGTTCAACCGGGCGATGACGGTGGTCAACACGTCCGGCTGGGACACCGACTCCAACGCCGGCAACGTCGGCGCGATCTGCGGGGTGTTCGGCGGGCTGGCCGGGCTGGACGCCGGGCGGGACACCGGGACCGACTGGCGCGGGCCGGTGGCCGACCGGATGTACCTGCCGACCGCGGACGGCGGCGCGTGCGTCACCGACGCGGCCCGGGAAGCGCTGGCACTGGCCGACCTCGGCCGCCGCCGGTACGGTGCCGAACCGGCCACCGGCGAGGCGGCACCCCGCTTCGGGTTCACGCTGCCCGGCTCGGTGCACGGCTTCGCCGCGGTCGATGGTGCCACCGACGTCGCCAACGGCGGCGGGCACCTGGCGATCGGCGGGGCGGCCACGGTCGTGACGCCGGTGTTCATCCCGCCCGAGGCCCGGGACATGCCTATCTACGGCCTGGTCGGGAGCCCCGCGCTGTACCCCGGTCAGACGGTACGGGCCCGGGTCGACGGCACCGCGCGGCTGGTGGTCCAGGCGTACACCGGCGACGACGAGCCGCGTACCGTCGAGTGCCCGGTCGCCGGCACCGGCGAGCTGGCCTGGACCGTACCGGACCTGGGCGGCCAGCCGGTCGTCGCGGTCGGGGTACGCACCGACGGACCGGCCGCGCTGCACTACCTGACCTGGGACGGGGAACCCGACGTCACGCTCACCCGCCCGGCCGACGGCGGGACGATGTGGCGCCGCGCCTGGGTGCCGGCGGTGCACCGGTTCGACGAGCGCTGGCCGGAACCGTTCCGCATCGTGCAGAACCACGGCACCGGAATGCTCATCACCGGTGCCCGGGAGTGGCACGACTACACCGTCACCGCCGACGTCACGCCGCACGTCGCGGCCGGAGTCGGCCTCGCCGCGCGGGTACAGGGGCTGCACCGCCACTACGCGCTGGAGTTGACCGGCCGGGACACGGCGCGGCTGCTCCGGGGCGACACGGTACTCGCCGAGTGCCCGTACCCGTGGACATTCGGCACCACGTACCGCCTGGGGATCACCTGCTCCGGCGACCGCATCCGCGCGGCGGTCGACGGCACCGACCTGTTCGACGTGCGCGACAGCACCTTCGGGTGCGGCGGCGTCGCGCTCCGGGTGACCGAGGGGCGCACCGCCACGCAACGGGTACGCATCACACCAGTCTCGTCTAGTGAGGAACGCCAATGACCGGACCACAACTGAGCCGTCGCCGCATCCTGTCCGGCGCGGGCATGGCGGGGCTCGGCCTCGCCGCCCCGAGCCTGCTGTCCGCGTGTGGCGGAGGCGGCAGCGGAAGCGCCGGCAACGGAACCGGCACCGTCAACCTGTGGATCGACATCACCGGTGACGCCAACCAGAAGTACTTCAACGACAGCGTCGTGGGAGCCTTCGAGAAGGCGTACCCGAAGATCACTATGAAGACTACCTACTACAAGGGCGACGACCTGCGCCGGGTGGTGCAGACCGCGTTGCAGGCGCGCTCCGGCCCGGACATCGTCCGGGGGCCGAGCGCGACCCAGACGCTGACCTGGAGCAAGGCCCACGTGTTGACCGACCTGACCCCGTACGCCAAGAAGTGGGGCTGGGACAGCAAGCTGGCCGACTGGGCGCTGAAGGCGTTCACCACCAACGGCAAGCTGTACGCGCTGCCGATGCGGGTGGACACGATGATGCTGTACTACAACAAGACCTTGTTCGAAGCCAAGGGCTGGAAGCAGCCGACCAACCGGTCCGAGCTGGAGGCCCTGGCGGCCGAGTCGCACGGACAGGGCATCGTCCCGTTCGGATCGTCCAATGTGGACTGGACGGCGGCCGGCGAGTGGCTGATGACAGTGTTCTGGAACCACTTCTCCGGACCGGACGCGCTTTACCAGGCGCTGACCGGGAAGATCCAGTTCACCGATCCGGTCTTCGTCGACGCGGTCGCGCTGCTCAAGTCGTACTTCGACAAGGGTTGGGTGTCCGGCGGCACCGACAAGTACTTCTCGGTGCCCTCGGCCGAGATCGGCGCGAACTTCGGCAATGGCAAGGTGGCCACCATCCCTCAGGGTGAGTGGTTCATGAGCAACGTCGGCCAGTACTTCGGCGCCAAGGCCAAGGCGAAGAACGACAACGACTGGGACTGGATGCCTATCCCGGCGCTGCGCGACGAGGTCAAGTACCCGCTGTACGAGATGGGCATCGGCGGCTCGTTCGCCATCAACGCGGCCGGCAAGAACCAGGACGCCGCGGCGAACTTCCTCAACTGGTACTACGGCGACCGGAGCGCGGCCCTGCAGCGGATGGCGGACGTGCCGGCCACGTACAACATCCCGATCACCTTCACCGACAGCGAGATCCCGACGAAGACCGACCCTCGCGCGGCCCGGGTGCTGACCGAGCTGAACAAGGCGGTGTCCAGCGGCAACTACGGCTACGTCACCTGGACCTGGTGGCCGCCGAAGTCGGACACGTTCGTCTACCAGGGCTTGGAGCAGGTGCTCACGAACAAGCTGACGCCCGCGGCCTACTGCAAGCAGCTCGCCGACACCTTCACCGAGGAGCGCAAGCAGGGCACCATCCCGCAGATGATGCCGCGAGGTGCTTCGCAGTGACCAGCATGCCGGCCCAGGCCCCGCTGCGCGCCAACCCGGCGCGCACGCGGGCCCGGCTGCGGCGCGGCCTGGTCGGCTGGGCGTTCCTCGCCCCGCTGCTGATCCTCAACGTGCTGGTCGTGCTGGGCCCGTCGCTCGCGACGGTCTACTACTCGTTCACCGACTGGTCCGGCATCGGGCCGGCGACCTTCACCGGGTTCGCGAACTACACGCACGCGTTCACCGACCCGGCCGTGCGGGAGGCGTTGCTGCACAACGCCATCTGGTTCGTGCTGTTCCTGACGGTACCGATGGTGTTCGGCCTGCTGGGCGCGCACCTGCTCAACCAGGTGCGCCGGTTCCAGATGCTGTTCCGGGCGCTGTTCTTTATCCCGTACATCACCGCGAGCGTGGTCAACGCGGCGGTGTGGAAGATGCTGATGTCGCCGGACAGCGGAATCGGTCACCTGCTGGGCACCGACCACGCCTGGCTCGGCGACCCGTCCACGTCGCTGTACTCGGTGAACTTCGTCGTCGACTGGCACTGGTGGGGCTTCCTCGCGGTCATCTTCTTCGCCGCGATGCAGGGCGTCGACGCGCAGTTGTACGACGCGGCCAAAGTGGACGGTGCCAACCGGTGGCAGCAGTTCAAGTCCGTGACGCTGCCCGGCATCCGGCCGACGATGGTGTTCATCGTGCTGATGACGATCATCTGGTCGCTCAAGGCGTTCGACTACATCTACATCATGACCCACGGCGGCCCGGCGCACTCCAGCGACGTGGTGTCCACGCTGATGTACGACGAGGCGTTCAACCAGTACTCGGCCGGGTACGCCGCCGCGCTCGGCCTGTCCATGACCGTGGTCACCGGGGTGGTTCTCGCGGTGTACCAGTACCTGCGCCGGAGGGGGTGGGAGGAGTGACGGTCGCTGTTACCGCCCGCCGCGACGTACCACAGGCGGGTCGGGCCGACGCGCCCCGCGGCGGTCCGCGCCGCCGGCGCCGGCTGCACGTGCCCACCTACGTGGTGCTGATCGTGCTCGCGCTGTTCGCGATCGGCCCGCTGATCGCGATGCTGTTCAACGCGTTCAAGAACAACGCGCAGATCGGTGCGGATCCACTGTCGCCGCCGACCTCGCTGAGCCTGTCGAACTTCACCACCGCGTGGCGCGAGGGCGACTTCGCCACGACCATGCGCAACAGCGTCATCCTGTGCCTCGGCTCGGCCCTGGGTACCTGCGTCATCGCCGGCCTGGCCGCGTACTCGCTGAGCCACCTGAACGTGCCGGGTGGCAACGGCGTGGTGACGTACCTGTTCCTGGGCAGCGCGATGCCGGTGCAGTTGTTCGTCGTGCCGCTGTTCTCACTGTGGACCAGCCTGCACCTGACCGACAGCCTGTTCGGCCTGATCGTCATCTACTGGGCGACCGACGCGCCGTTCGCCACGCTGCTGCTGCGCTCCTTCCTGATGAAGGTACCCAAGGAGTTCGTCGAGGCCGCGCGGCTGGACGGCGCCTCGGACCTGCAGATCGCCCGGCGGGTCATGCTTCCGCTGGCGTGGCCCGGGTTCATGACGGTCGCGCTGATCGTCGGCCTGTGGGCGTGGAACGAGTTCTTCTGGGCCATCACGTTCATCCACAGCCCCGGCAAGCGCCCGATCTCGACGAGCTTCCTGGCCTTCCAGGACCAGAACTCCACGGACTGGGGGCTGACCAGCGCCGCCGCGCTGTTCATGCTCGTCCCGGTCGTGCTGTTGTTCCTCTCGCTCCAGCGGCGTTTCGTCGCGGGCCTGACCTCTGGTGGATTGAAGTGACCCGTCCGAACATCATCCTGATCATCTCCGACCAGCTGCGCCGCCAGGCGCTGGGCTGCTACGGCGACCCGAACGTCAGCACGCCGAACATCGACGCGTTGGCCGCCTCGGGCGCGCGGTTCACCCAGACGTCGTCGACGTACCCGGTGTGCGTGCCGTTCCGGTTCACGCTGATGACCGGCGAGTACGCGCACACCCGGTTCATCCCGGCGATCGAGTGGCGGATGTCTCCGGCCGAGCGCACGCTCGCCGACGAGTTCAACGACGCCGGGTACGACACGGGGATGTTCGGCAAGTGGCACCTGTACGGCAACTTCGGCCACTACCCGGGGCACAACGTGGTGAAGGCGTCCCGGACTCCGGTGCCCCGGCCGTTCCAGGGCCGGTTCGGCACGTTCGCCGGGTTCGACATCGCCAACGACCCGTACGACACCTGGTACTCCACCCACGACGACCCGACCATGCGCAAGCTGGACGGGTACCAGACCGACGAGCTGTTCGGCATGGCGGCCCGGTACGCGACGCAGGAGCGGGACAAGCCGTTCGCCGCCGTACTGTCGGTGGAGCCGCCGCACCCGCTGTTCACCGCGCCGCCGGAGTACCTGGAGCGGTGGCGTGACCGGCCGCTGGTGCTACGGGAGAACGTCGAGCTGGACAAGGAGTACCGCAAGCGCGGCCCGCACGGCCGCGACCTGCTCGACGACCTGCGGGTCTACTACGCGATGATCGAAAATCTGGACGACAACGTCGGCCGGCTGGTCGCCGCGCTGCGCGACGCCGGGACGCTCGACGACACCATCATCGCGTTGACCGCCGACCACGGCGAACTCCTGGGCTGCCACGGGCTGCTGGCCAAGCAGCGACCGTGGGAGGAGTCGTTGGGGACGCCGCTCATCGTCGGCAACGTCGGGCCGGGTTCGCGGGTGGTCGACGAGCCGACCTGCACCGAAGACCTGTTCCCGACGCTGCTCGGCCTCGCCGGCATCACCCCGCGCGATCCCAAGCCCGGGCGCAACCTCGCGCCGATCGCCCGGGGCGAGGCCGACCGGCTCGACCGCGAGGGTGTGCTGCTGGAGTTCGTCGGCGAGCTGCGGCCGAACATCGTGTACCACGACGAGACGTGGCGCGGCGTGCGCACCCGACGGTACAAGTACACCGTCCTCGGCGACGCGCACGGCGGCAAGCCCTGGCAGTTCTTCGACCTGGAGACCGACCCGTACGAGCTGACCAACCTGGTCGACGACCCGAAGTACGCCGACGAGGTGCGCCACCACCACGAACTGTTGCGCGAGCGGATGGCGGAGACCTACGACCACTACGTCCTGGCGCCGGCCTTCGGCGTGCCCGGCCTGAATCTCTGGGACCCCGAGGCGGAACACCAACTGCGCTTCGGCTGAATGCTTCGCACTCCTTGAAGACCAGTGCACGTCAGCGAAGAGGAGGCACCATGCGTCGTTTCCTGCTCGTCGCCGCGCTCGCAGCGACCGGGGCGCTGTTCGTCCCGGCCGCGGCGTCGGCGAACGGTGCGCCGTACACCGGCCACCAGTACGACTTCGGCGGCACGGTGACGCCGATCAACGGCAGCATCTCGACGGTCGACTCGATCGCGAACAGCATCACCGCGTCCACCCAGGCGACCGAGGCCGATGTAGCCGCCCACCGCGCGGCCCTCCCGTACGGCGACATCACCCCGGGTGCCGGGCCGGCGCTCAGCCTGTACCCGGGGCCGGCCGGCGTACCCGCGTCCAACCAGTACTCGGTCACGGTGAACGGCCAACCGTCCTTTGTGTACAAGTCGCTGGCCCGCAAGACGGACACCAACCGGGAGCTGGACACGTCGTGGACCAGCTTTTCGTTCGCCGGCTCGGTGACGGTGAGCGTGACGGCGTTGGGCCAGACCGGCCTGACCGGATGCATGGTCCGGCCGTACTCGGCGGCGATCGCCACCACGTTCGCGAACAACACCTGCACGTTTACCATGAGCCGGGCGAAGAACGTGTCGGTCGAGTTCGAGCCGAACATCCACAACCCGATCCTCCACCCGATGCTGGTGTTCGCGAACCCGCCGGAGAACGACGTGCCGCCGGCCACCGGTGACCCGAACGTGCTGTACTTCGGGCCGGGTGTGCACACGATCGGCTCCGGGGTGGTGCTGCACTCGAACGAGACCGTCTACTTGGCCGGCGGCGCGTACGTGCAGGGCGCGTTCATCGCCAACGGCCCGGTGGACAACGTCACCATCAAGGGCCGCGGCGTGCTCGACGGCCTGTTCATGGACACCGGCGACCAGGACGCCAACAAGAACCAGCCGGGCATGATAGACATCGCCGACCAGTCGTCGGCGAACCTGCTCATCGAGGGCATCACGCTGGTCAACGCGCCCCGGTTCAACGTCCGGGCGCTGGCCCAGTACACCACCATCGAAAACGTCAAGACGATGTCCTGGTGGTACAGCACCGACGGGCTCGTGGCCGGCAACAAGGCGGTGGTGGAGAACAACTTCGTGAAGTCGAACGACGACTCCATCAAGCTGTTCTGGGGCGACGAGGTGGTCCGCGGAAACACGGTCTGGCAACTGGAGAACGGCGCGCCGTTCATGATCAGTTGGAACCTGGAGCAGGACAGCAACACGTTCCACGTGTACGACGACGACGTCATCCACGCCGAGCACTACCAGATCGAGAAGTCGGCCATCTTCCGGGCGCTGCACGCCGGCGCCGGTACGCCCAACCGGTACCTGTTCGAGAACATCCGGGTGGAGAACGCGAACTGGCGGCTGTTCTACCTCACGGTCGAGAACAACAAGTGGTACGACCCGACCCTCGGCTACGGCGAGCTGGACCAGCTCATCTTCCGGGACATCCACGCGTACACCAACTTCACCCACCCCAACGTGGTCGCGGGCATCGACGGCACGCACAAGGTACGGGACGTGAACTTCGTCAACGTGTTCACCGAGAACGCCTGCCAGTCCGACGCCAGTGACTTCGACATCGATCCGGCCACCACGAACGCGGTCCGGATCGTCAAGAGCGCCGATGGGAGCTGCTGGACATGACGGATCCGCGCACGCCGCCGAACATCGTGGTCGTGCTCGCCGACGACATGGGCTGGGGGGACCTGGGCTGCTACGGCTCGGCGATCCCGACGCCGCAGATCGACCGGCTGGCCGGCGAGGGGGTGCGGGCCACCAACTGCCACTCGGCGTCGGCGGTCTGCACGCCCAGCCGGTACGCGCTGATGACCGGTCGCTACGCGTGGCGCGGGCCGCTGAAGAACTTCGTCCTCATGGGCCACGGTCCGGCGCTCATCGAGCCGTCCCGCCCGACGCTGGCCAGCGTGCTCCGGCGCGCCGGGTACGCGACCGGGGCGTTCGGCAAGTGGCACCTCGGGCTGGGCTGGCGGCACACCGACGGTTCGGTACGCGACGCGTTCGCCCCCGGCGCGCGGCTGCACGACGACATCGAGACGGACTTCGGGCGCGACATCGACTACACCGCACCGGTGTCCGGCGGCCCGACCGCGCTGGGCTTCGATCGGTTCTTCGGCATCGCCGGCTCGCTGGACATGCCGCCGTACGCGTTCATCGACCAGGATCGCACGGTCGGCGTACCGGAGCGGGAGAAGAAGCGGTACCTCACCGAGCAGCGCCCGGGCCTCGCGGTCGAGGGGTTCGAGGAGAGCGAGGTCGACGCGCGGTTCGTCGCCGAGGCACGCGCCTTCATCCGGGCCCAGGACGGCCCGTTCCTGTGCTACCTGGCGCCGTCCGCGCCGCACCGGCCCAACGTCCCGCCGGCGTTCATCCGCGGCCGTTCCGGGCTGGGGGACCGGGCCGACGGGGTGTGCCTGATCGACTGGGCGGTCGGGCAGCTGCGTGCCGAACTCGAGGCCAAGGGGGTGCTGGACGACACGCTGTTCGTGGTCACCAGCGACAACGGCGCACCGATGATCTTCACCGACGACGGTGACGTCCGGCAGCACCGGCCGAACGGGGACTGGCGGGGACAGAAGGGCGACCTGTGGGACGGCGGGCACCGCGAGCCGTTCATCGCCCGCTGGCCCGGCCGGTTCGCGGCTGGTACGGCGACGGACGCCCCGATCTGCCTCACCGATGTCCTGCCGACCGTGGCGGCGGCGGCCGGACTGTCCGTACCGGTCGAGGACGGGCGCGACATCCTGCCCGTACTCGCCGGTGCGGACCCCGGCGAGTCGGACCGGCCGATCGTCCACCACAGCCTGGGCGGCCGCTTCGCGCTGCGCTCCGGCCGCTGGAAGGCCATCTTCTCGGCCGGGTCCGGCGGCGGCTTCTCCGAGCCGTCCATCACCGACCTGTTCGCCACCGGCTCCGGTAAGGCGCACCCGGCCCCGCCGTGGGACGTGGCGCACCCGGCCGGCCAGCTGTACGACATGGAAGCCGACCCGGCGGAGACGGACAACCTCTGGGATCGCGAGCCGGCCCTGGTCGCGGCGCTGTACGAGCGGCTGCGCGCGATCTGCGGCGACGAGTCGAGCGGGTTGCCCTTCGACGTACCGGTCGACTGGTCTGGGTCGTCGCGCGGCGCCAGACGCGCCGAGCCAGACTGGTCGGTGGGCCCTGGAGTAGGTTCGGTGCGGTGAGCAGCTGTTGTTCCCCGTCTCACGGAGGCGAACCCGCGGCGGGCGGCACTGTAACGTCGGCCGGTCCGGCGCTCGGCTTCGAGCCGCCGCGCCGCACCCGCGCCGAGGTGATCCGGGGCATGGTCGCGGTGCCCGAAGGCCCGTTCCTGATGGGCGGCGACGACCCGGACGCCTTCCCCGACGACGGTGAGGGTCCGGTTCGCGAGGTCTTCGTGTCCGCGTTCCACATCGACCCGAAGGCGGTCACCAACGCCCAGTTCGCGGCGTTCGTCAAGGCGACCGGGTACCGGACCGAGGCCGAGCGCTTCGGGTGGTCGTTCGTGTTCGCGGCGTTCGTCACCGGCGAGGCGGCGCACCGGGTACTCAACGCCAGCGTGCCGCAGGCACCGTGGTGGCTTCCCGTCGAGGGGGCCGACTGGCGCCACCCGGCCGGCCCGGGTACCGGCATCGGCGACAAGCGCAACCACCCGGTGGTGCACGTGTCGTGGGCGGACGCGAACGCGTACGCGACCTGGGCCGGCAAGCGCCTGCCGACCGAGGCGGAGTGGGAGAAGGCGGCCCGGGGCGGGTTGCGCCGGGCCCGCTTCCCGTGGGGCGACGAGTTCACGCCCCGCGGGCAGCACCGCTGCAACACCTGGCAGGGTGAGTTCCCGAGGCGGAACACCGGCCTTGACGGATACCTGTCCACCGCACCGGTCGACGCGTTCCGGCCCAACGGGTACGGGTTGTTCAACACGTCCGGAAACGTCTGGGAGTGGTGCGCCGACTGGTTCAGCGCGGACTGGCACGCTCCGGAGGCCGCGCACACCCGGCGCGATCCGGCCGGCCCCGGCACCGGCGCGTCACGCGTGATGCGCGGCGGCTCGTACCTGTGCCACGAGTCGTACTGCAACCGGTACCGGGTGGCCGCCCGCACCTCCAGTACGCCGGACAGCAGCACCGGCCATCTCGGCTTCCGCTGCGTCGCGTGACGTGACAGGCAGTCCCATAATTGGTCGGAGCCGATCGACGGCTCGACCAGTCTGGCTCGGCGCGTCTGGCGCCGCGCCACGACCCAGACCAGTCGCGGGGGTGCCTCATGATGCAGCCGTACCAGCCGTTCACCGGCGTCCTGCTGATGCCGGACCGGAAGGTGTTCGGGACGACCTCACCGGTGATGTTCCCGAACGGGCAGCCGGTCGCGCAGATCCGCTGGCACAACTGGTCGATGCGCGCCCGCTTCGAGATCCTCGACCCGAGCGGCGCGGTGGAGCTGGCCAACGGCGGCCGCAGCGGCGGCTTCGGCCGCACCTACCGGGTCACCGCCCCGCGCGGCGAGACGCTGCTCGAGTTCAAGGTGGGCTGGTGGGGCAAGGGCACGGTGATCCTGCCCGGCGGTCAGCTGCTGACCACGAAGGGCAGCTGGACCAGCCGCAAGGTCTCCGTCTACGACCAGGTCGAGCGGCCGGTGGCCCGGATCGTCACGACCAGCCGCGCGTTCGCCGTGCGCCAGGACAGCTACGCGTTCGAGGTCGGGGCGCCGGTGCTGTCCATCGCGCAGGCGGTCGGGCTGGCCCAGTGCCTGCGCGCCGCGGCGGAGTCCGCGCGCCAGAGCGCGGCCGCGGCCGGCGGCTGACCGGCCGGGTGTCCGACCCGACCGCTGACAGGTGAGCCGACCCACACCGGGTTACCGGCCGCCTCGACTACGGTGGGACAGTGAGAGCAGTCATCTACGCCAAGTCCGGCGACCCCGACGTCCTGAGTCTCGTCGACCGTCCGGTGCCCGATCCGGGACCGGGCGAGGTACGGGTCGCGGTGCGCGTGTCCGGCGTCAACCCCACTGACTGGAAGTCCCGCCGCCGCCAGATGGGCTTCGACGAGCAGGTACCCAACCAGGACGGCGCCGGTGTCATCGACGCCGTCGGCCCGGGTGTCGACCCGGCCCGGACCGGCCAGCGCGTGTGGATCTGGGAGGCCGCGTGGCAGCGGCCCGGCGGCACCGCCCAGGAGTACGTCGTGCTGCCCGAGCGGCAGGCGGTCGCGCTGCCCGACGGCGCGTCCTTCGACCTCGGCGCGAGCCTCGGGATCCCCGCGCTGACCGCGCACCGCTGCCTGACCGTCGCCGAGGCCGGCCCGCAGCGCCTGGTGCCCGGCGCGCTGTCCGGCCGCACGGTGCTCGTCGCCGGTGGCGCCGGCGCGGTCGGCAACGCCGCGATCCAGCTCGCGGTGTGGTCCGGCGCCCGGGTCGTGACGACCGTCAGCAGCCCGGAGAAGGCCGAGCTGGCCCGCGCGGCGGGCGCCCATCACGTGGTGAACTACCGCACCGAGCAGGCCGCCGAGGCGATCAGGTCGGTGGCGCCCGGCGGCGTCGACATCGTGGTCGAGGTGGCCCCGGCGACCAACGCGGCACTCGACGGCGACGTGCTCGCGGCGAATGGCGTGGTCGCGATGTACGCCAACGAGAGCGCGGAGCCGGTGATCCCGCTCGGTCGGGGCTATGCGCTCAACGCGCGCTGGCAGGGCGTCCTGGTCTACACCGTGCCGGTCGAGGCCAAGGAGCACGCGGTGGCCGACGTCGTCGCCGCGGTCGCGGCCGGGGCCGTACGGGTGGGTCCGGACGCCGGCCTCCCGCTGCACCACTTCCCGCTGGAGCGCATCGCCGACGCGCACGCCGCCGTGGAGAACAACGCGGTCGGCAAGGTACTGGTCACCATCTGACGATCGATCGTAGGCGTAGCCTGTACGCTGTCAAGCGCCATGCCGCGCCCACGGTCACTCACTCAGCCCCAGCTGGCCGCCGCCGCTCTCGCCGTCATCGACCGCGACGGGCTCGGCGGGCTGACCATGCGCGCCGTCGCCGACCAGCTGGGCATGAGCACGATGGCGCTGTACCGGTACGTGCGCGACCGTGAGGAGCTGGAGCGCCTGGTCGTCGAGCTGGTTCTCGAGGCGGTCGACCCGAGCCGGCCGACCGAGGACACGTGGCGCCGGCAGATCGAGGTACTGGTCGGGCGCATCCGGGACGCGATCGGCGCCCACCCGGCGATCGTCCCGCTGACCCTCATCCACCGGCAGAGCCTGCCCGCCCCACTGCGCTGGGGCGAGAGCGTGCTGGCCGTCCTGGCCGACGCGGGCGTCGAGGCCGCGCGGCGCCCGGTGGCGCTGCGCGGCCTGATGAGCTACGTCGTCGGCGCCATCCAGCTGGAACACCTGGACGAGATCGACCCGGCCGAAGGCCGCCACCGCGGCGACGCCCTGAGCCAGACGGCACGGCACGGCCGGACGATCGGACCCGACGAGGAGTTCGGCGGCGGGCTCGCCATCCTGCTCGACGGCCTGCGGCTGTGATGCGGCCTAGGGCTGTGATGTGCGGTCTGGGGCCGTGGACGCGCGGCCGGTGGGGCGTGCGGCGCGGCACCGGCGTCCTTGACCCGTTCGCCCACCCACCCTATGGTCAGTATGCCTAACGGTAAGACCAATGAGCAGCGGAAGGGCCGACGTGACGAGCCGACCTGACCTGGCCGAACTGCGCGAGACGGTGGCCGTCGCATGCCGGGTGATGGCCGAGCGCGGCCTCGTGGAACACGTTCTCGGCCACATCAGCGCCCGGCTGTCGGCCAGCGAACTGCTCGTCCGCTGCCGTGGTCCGGAGGAGTCCGGGCTGGCGTACACCACCGCCGAGGACATCCTGCCGGTCTCGCTGGACGGCGGCGGTGACCACGGCGCCTGGGCCGCACCGAACGAACTGCCGATCCACACCGAGTTGATGCGGCGGCGCCCGGCGATCGGCGCCGTCGTGCACGCCCACCCACCCGCCGTGGTGGCGCTGTCCCTGGTCGGTGTTCCGCCGCAGCCGATCTACGGTGCCTACGACATCCCCGGCGCCCGGCTCGCCGCCGACGGCATCCCGACCTGGGACCGCTCCTCGCTGATCCGGACACCCGCCCTCGCCGCCGAGATGGCCGACGCCCTCGGCGACCGGCCGGTGCTGATCCTGCGCGGCCACGGACTGGTCAGCGTCGCCGAGGGGCCGCCGCGGCTCGCGGTCGCCCGGGCGGTACTCCAGGCGGTCGCGGTCGACACCCTGGCCCGGACCACGCTCACCGTGCTCTCGTCCGGCGGAGTACCGCGACCGATCAGCGACGAGGACCTGGCCGAGTTGCCCGACCTCGGCTCCGGCTTCACCGTCGACACGCTGTGGCGGCACCTGTGCCGCCGTCTCACCGCCTGACTACGGTCCCGGGTCGTGGCGCGGTGCCAGACGTGCCGAGCCGGACTGGTAGGACCGGCAGCGCTCTGAATCGTGAGCGCGCGACCGGCGCCGTGCGCTTTCAGCGAAACGCGTGCCGCGCTCGCCCCACCGCTGGCTACATTGGCCCGGTACGGGAGCGAGGAGGGCGCCATGGCACCGGTGGCGGCGTACGACGAGATCGCTGACTGGTACGAGACGACGTTCGTCGGCGAACGGGGCGGCAACACCTCGCTGGGCGTCGACGACGCGCTGCGCGACCTGCTCGGGCCGGTCCCGTCCGGCCGGCGGGACGACCCGTGCCTGCTGGTCGGCTGCGGCACCGGCGCGTACACCGACCTCGTCCGCGACCTGGGCTGGAGTCCGGTCGGCGTGGACCTCTCGGCCGGGATGCTGCGCCACGCGATGGCGCGGCTGCCGGTGGCCCGGGCCGACGCCGAGCGGCTGCCGATCCGGGACGGCTCGGTTCCGGCCGCGACCGCCGTGATGGTGCACACCGACATGCCCGGCTACCCGGCCGTGCTGCGCGAGGCGGCCCGCGCGCTGGCGCCCGGCGGGGTGTTCGTGCACATCGGCGTGCACCCGTGCTTCTGCGGTGGGTTCGCCGACTTCGCCGATCCCCGCGCGGTCGTCATCCGGCCCGGCTACCGGGACAGCTACTGGACCAAGCAGTCGTGGACCAACCAGGGGCTGCGCGACAAGGTCGGTGCCATGCACCGTCCCCTCCCCGAGTTGCTGCACGCCTTCCTCGACGCCGGGCTGGTGCTGGAGCGGTTCGCCGAGGGCGGCTCGCCGACCCCGACCATGTTCGCCGCCCGGGCACGCAAGCCGCGCTGACCGCGGCCCGATTCCGGGCGAATGAGCCGGCCGACCGACCGGCATGGGTGCTCACTCGTCCGGGTCGGCGTCCCTCAGGTACTCCAGCACGGCCAGGACCCGCCGGTTGTCGTCCGGGTCGCCGGGCAGGTCGAGCTTCGTGAGGATGTTCGTGATGTGCTTGCCGACGGCTTTCTCGGTGACCACCAGCGCGGCGGCGATCGCCGCGTTCGACCGGCCCTCCGCCATCAGAGCGAGCACCTCGCGCTCCCGGCCGGTCAGCCGCGCCATCGGCCGGCGCCGGTCGGCACGGGTCAGCAGGCGGGACACCACCTTCGGGTCCAGTACCGTGCCGCCGTCGGCGACCCGCCGTACCGCGTCCACGAACGCGTCCACGTCGGCGACCCGGTCCTTCAGCAGGTACCCGATGCCGCCGTCGCCGGAGGCCATCAGCTGCCGGGCGTACAGGTGCTCCACGTACTGGCTGAGCACCAGCACCGGCATGCCGGGCCGCCGGGTACGGATGTCGATCGCCGCGGCCAGCCCCTCGGTCGTGAACGTCGGCGGCATCCGCACGTCCACCACGGCGAGGTCGACGGGTGACTCGTCGATCGCCGCGGCCAGTGCCACCGGATCGGCGACGGCCGCGACGACCTCGATGTCGTACGCCTGCAGCAGCCGGGTCAAGCCGTCCCGGAGGAGGACGTGGTCTTCAGCGATGACAACGCGCAAGGTATCTCCATCGTGACTGTGGTGCGGCCGCTGTCCGGGCTGCTCACCCGGATCGTGCCGTCGAACGTCTCCAGGCGCCGGGCCACCCCGGACAACCCGGTACCGGCGCCGATCCGCGCCCCGCCTCGGCCGTCGTCGCCGACCACGACTGACAGCCGCCCGTCGCGGTGCTTCAGGTCCACCCAGGCGCGGTTGGCTCCGGCGTGCTTCCCGACGTTGGCCAGGCACTCCGCGACGGCGAAGTAGGCGGCCGACTCGACCGGCGCCGGCGGGCGCCCCGGCACGTCGGCGGCGACGGACACCGGGACGGCCATGTCCAGGGCCAGCGCCTCCACCGCGCCGGCCAGCCCGAGGTCGGCGAGGACCGGCGGGTGGATGCCGTGTACCACCGCCCGGATGTCGTCGAGGGCGGCCAGGGCGGTCGCCCGCGCCTCGGCGAGTACCCCGGCCAGCGCCGCCGGATCGGTGGCCACCAGGCGCTGCGCCATGCCGAGCCCCATCGCGAGCGACACGATCCGGGCCTGCGCACCGTCGTGCAGGTCGCGCTCGATGCGCCGCAGTTCGGCCGCGTGAACGTCGACCGCGCTGCTGCGCGTCCGGGTGAGTACGGCGACCCGCCGGATCAGCTCCTGCTCGCGCTCGGGCGGCAGGCGGGCGACGATCCAGGCGTGGCCGCCGAGTACCAGGGCATACAGGAGAGCCGGCAGGATCGGCCAGAACCACCCAAGTCCGGACAGCAGCCAGATCGTCACGTCCATGACGATCAGCACGACGGTGACCGCGCCGTGGATGGCCAGCCTGCGCCGCCGACCGGCCGGGCCGCGCGCCGCGCCGAGCACCGCCGCGGCGAGCACGACCGGGAGCAGCGTGCCGAACCACACCCATCTCGGCCAGAAATAGCCCTGACCGGTCAGCGCCCAGGTGACGGTGCACGCGGCGCCCGCGACCACCGCCGCGATCGCGCAGTCGAGCACGCCCCTGCGCCAGCGCCCCACCCGGCGGTCGCGGTCGGCGCCGGACCGGTCGCCGAAGGTGATCGCCTCCGCCATGTGTGCCAGGCTAACGGTCACCGACCCCGAGCGGGATCGGGGGGATCACCCCAGCTTCGCCGGCGGCGGGGGCTTCACGGCCCGCGCTGACGGTTCCGCCGGCGGTGGTCGCGGACGGCTCGGCGGTGGCCGCCGGCCGGCCAGGACACGGCGCGCGGGTAACGGCCGGATGACCATCAGGTGCCTGACCCGGCTCTCTCGTCACCGCTCCCGCAACCGCCTAGCCTGGGCGTATGGCTCAACCCGCCCCCATGAACGAGCTGCTGCTGGACCGGCTGGACCAATACCGGGTCAAGGACGACGACGATGACGATCCCGTCCTGGTCAACCAGGACGGCGAGCCGGTGGACACCTGGCGGGAGGGCTACCCGTACCCGGAGCGGATGAGCCGGCCGGAATACGAGCACCAGAAGCGGCTGCTGCAGATCGAGCTGCTCAAGCTCCAGAACTGGATGAAAGCCTCGGGGGAGCGGTTGATGGTGCTCTTCGAGGGGCGCGACGCGGCCGGCAAGGGCGGCACCATCAAGCGGTTCATGGAGCACCTGAACCCGCGGGGCGCCCGGGTCGTCGCGCTGGAGAAGCCGAGCGAGCGCGAGTCCACCCAGTGGTACTTCCAGCGGTACATCCAGCACCTGCCGGCGGCCGGGGAGATCGTGCTGTTCGACCGGTCCTGGTATAACCGGGCCGGCGTCGAGCGGGTGATGGGCTACTGCACCCGTCCCGAATACCTGGAGTTCATGCGCCAGGCGCCGGAGCTGGAGCGGATGCTCGTGCGCTCCGGCATCCACCTGGTGAAGTTCTGGTTCTCGGTGTCCCGGCGCGAGCAGCAGACCAGGTTCGTGATCCGGCAGATCGACCCGGTACGGCAGTGGAAGCTCTCGCCGACCGACCTGGCGTCGCTGGACCGGTGGAGCGACTACACCGAGGCGAAGGAGGCGATGTTCTTCTACACGGACACCGCCGACGCCCCCTGGACGGTCATCAAGAGCAACGACAAGAAGCGCGGCCGCATCCAGGCCATGCGCCACGTGCTGAGCCTGTTCGACTACGACAGCAAGGACGTCGAGCTGATCGGCACCCCCGACCCGCTGCTGGTCGGCCGCGCGTCGCAGCTGTTCGAGGTCGACGAGCGGCCGGGCCAGCAGTTCCCGCAGCTGTAGCGCGCACCACGCCACCCGCCGCGGGAACCACCGACCGCGGGACTCACCGCCGCGGCGGCTACAGCCGCGGGTCCACCGGTTCGGACTCCAGCGCGAGCACCGCGAACACCGGTTCGTGGACCCGCCACAGCGGTTCGCCGGCGGCGACCCGGGACAGGGCCTCCAGGCCGAGGGCATACTCGCGCAGCGCCAGCGACCGCTTGCGGTTCAGGCTGCGGCGCTCGCGCAGCCGGTCGAGGTTCGCCGGTTCGGTGTAGTCCGGGCCGTAGATGATCCGCAGGTACTCCCGGCCCCGCACCTTGACGCCGGGCTGTGCCGGGACGCGCCCGGCGCGGACCAGGTTGTCCCACGGCTTGACCACCATGCCCTCGCCGCCGGCCTCGGTCAGCTCCCGCCACCAGGCGATCCCGGCCGCGACGGAGTCCGGGTCGGTGGTGTCGACGGCCAGCCGCCGGGTGGTCTCGATCAGGTCGGGTGCCGCCTCGGCGAGCCGGTCCGCGACGTCCAGGTGCCAGCCGTGGTCGCGGTCCTGGTAGGTCGCCCCCTCCGAAGCGAGCAGCTGGAACGGGGCGATCCGGACGCCGTCCAGGCCGTCGGTGGGCCAGCAGTAGCGGCGGTACGCCTCGGTGAACGCCTCCGCGTTGACCGCCCGGGCGCGGGTACGGGTCAGCAGCGCGTCCACGTCCAGCCCGGAGCCCCGGGCGGCGGTCAGCGCCTCGACGGCGGCCGGCAGTGCCGACCGGGCCGCCGCCCCGACCGCCGCGTACTGGTGGCGCAACAGCTCCTCGGCCTTGGCCGACCAGGGCAGCAGCTCGCAGTCCAGCAGCAGCCATCCGGTGTCCAGCCGGTCCCACAGCCCGGCGGCGGTGGCGGTCGCGCGCAGCCGGTCCACCAGCGCCGCGGTCGTCTCCGGTCCGAAGAACGGCCGGCCGGTCCGGGTGTAGACCACGCCGCCCGCGTCCTCGGCGACGCCGAACCGCCGCACGGCCACCTGCTCGTCGCGGCAGATCAGGGCGACGGCGCGGGAGCCCATGTGCTTCTGCTCGCAGATGACCCGCGCGACACCGTCGGCCCGGTACGCGTCGAACGCCTCGGCCGGGTGCTCCAGCAGGTCCGGCTGCGCCGAGGTGGCGCACGGCGCCATGGTCGGCGGCAGGTACAGCAACCAGTGCGGGTCCAGCGCGAACCGGCTCATCACCTCCAGGGCTCCGGCCGCCTGCTCCTCGCGTACCGTCACGCGACCCAGCAGGCCGGTCTCGACCCCGCGCCGGCCGAGCACGTCGTCGATGTCGAGCAGGTCGGGCTCCCGGCGGCCGGAATCCTCACCCGGGCGCGGGAACGGCTTCGCCGGCTCGTACCAGACCCGGTGCGCTGGCACCGAGACGACGTGCTTCTCCGGGTACCGCAGCGCGGTCAGCTTCCCGCCGAACACGCAGCCGGTGTCCAGGCACATGGTGTTGTTGACCCACACCGGTTCCGGGGTCGGTGTGTGTCCATAGAGGACCATCGCGGGACCCCGGTAGTCGTCGGCCCAGGGGTAGCGCACCGGCAACCCGAACTCGTCGGTCTCTCCGGTGGTCTCGCCGTACAGGGCGAAGCTGCGCACCCGGCCGGACGCCCGGCCCTGGTACGCCTCCTTCAGGCCGGCGTGCGCGACCACCAGCCGGCCGCCGTCGAGGATCCGGTGCGACACCAGGTCGCGGCAGAACGCCAGCACCTCGGCGCGGAACTCGTCGGACTCGCCGGCCAGCTGGTCCAGCGTCTCGGCCAGCCCGTGAGTGCGCTGGACACTCCGGCCGGACAGCGCCTTGACCAGCTTGTTCTCGTGGTTGCCCGGGACCGCCTGCGCGTGCCCGGCGGCGACCATGCCCATCACCAGGCGCAGTACGCCGGGGGAGTCGGGGCCGCGGTCGACCAGGTCGCCGAGGAACACCGCGGTCCGCTCCGGGTGCGCCGCGTCGACCGGCCGGCCCGAGGAGTCCCGGCTGATCTGGTACCCGAGCGCCTCCAGCAACTCCTCCAGCTCGGCGCGGCAGCCGTGTACGTCCCCGATGACGTCGAACGGTCCGGTCAGGTGCCGGAAGTCGGAGAGCAGCCGCTCGCGCACCACCACGGCGGCGGAGATCTCCCGCTCATCGTGCAGCACGTGCACCCGGCGGAACCCTTCCCGGGCCAGCCCGCGCAGGCTCCGGCGCAACTGGTCGCGCTGCCGGCGAACGACGTGCGCTCCGAAGTCGCGGTCCGGGCGCTGCGCGTTGCGCCGGACGCAGACCTTCTCGGGTACGTCGAGCACCACGGCCACCGGCAGGACGTCGTGCGCCCTGGCCAGCTCGACGAGCTTGCGCCGCGCCTCGGGCTGCGTGTTCGTCGCGTCCACCACGGTCAGGCGCCCGGCGGCCAGCCGCTTCCCGGCGATGTAGTGCAGGACGTCGAACGCGTCGGCGGTGGCCGCCTGGTCGTTCTCGTCCCCGGAGACCAGACCCCGGCAGTAGTCGCTGGAGATCACCTCGAACGGGCCGAAGTGGTCGCGCGCGAACGTGGACTTGCCCGAGCCGGAGACGCCGACGAGGACCACGAGGGCCATGGCGGGGATGCCGAGCCGGATCGGCTCGGTGGCCGGGACGGTAGCCGATGCTTCGGTCAGCGTGTCGCTCACGCGGCCTCCCCCTTCGCCTCGTCGTCGGCGGTCGTCCCCGACGCCTCGTTCGTCTTCGCCGACGCCTCGTTCGTTTCCGCCGTGCCGCCGGTCATGTCGGCGACTGCCTTGCTGTCGCTGGCGTCGGTGAACACGGCCAACTGGGTGGGCGACCCGACCTCGGGGTCGTCCGGCCCGACGGGCTCGTGCCGCACCGCGTACCCGTACCGGGACGCGACCCCGGCCGCCCACTGGCGGAACTGCTCGCGCGTCCACTCGAACCGGTGGTCGCGGTGGCGCAGGGTACCGGCGGGCAGCCCCGGGTACCGCACGTTGTACTCCGCGTTCGGGGTGGTCACCACGACCGTACCGGGCCGGGCGTACCCGAACACGCAACGTTCCAGCGCCGGCAGGCGCGGCGGGTCCAGGTGCTCGATGACCTCCATGAGCACGGCCGCGTCGAAGCCGGCGATGCGGGTGTCGCGGTAGGTCAGCGACGACTGGATCAGCGTCACCCGGTCGCGGCGCTTCTCGGGCAGCCGGTCCAGTCGCAGCCGGCGCGCGGCGACCTCCAGCGCCCGGTGCGACACGTCGACCCCGAGCACCTGCGTGACCGACGGCTCGTCGAGCAGGTCCCCGGTCAGCGCACCTCCGCCGCACCCCAGGTCGACGACCCGCCCGGCGCCGGCGGCGCGCAACGCGGCCAGCACCGCGTTCCTGCGCTGGACGGCCAGCCCCGGCTGCCGGTCGGCAACCGCCTCGGAAGCCTCGTCGGCGGTCCCCGCCGCCGTTGCCTGGGTTCCGCCGGCCACAAGGGTGTCGGCCGTTGCAAGAGTTCCGGTCGCCACAAGGGTGTCGGCCGTTGGCGGGATTCCCGCGGGCTCGGCCGGCTCGTCGTCGGGCACCGCGTTGTCCAGCACCTCTGGCTCCGTGTCGTCGACCTCGGCCAGCCGCCCGACCGCCGTGGTCACCAGGCCGCGCCGGTGCGCCAGGTACCGCTCGGCGATCAGGCGGCGCTCCGGGTGGGTACCCAGCCAACCCTGCCCGGCCCGGACCAGCTTCTCGACCTCGTCGATGCCGACCCAGTAGTGCTTCGCGTCGTCCAGCACGGGCAGCAGCACGTACAGGTGGTTCAGCGCATCCGCCAGCCGTACCTCGCCGGACAGCCGCAGGTCGAGGTAGCGGGACTCGCCCCACGCCGGAATCGCCGGGTCCAGCGCGACCGCGGTGGCCCGCACCGACCAGCCCAGCGGGGCGAACAGCCGCTCGGCCAGGGCCGCGCCGCCCCGGCATGCCAGCGCCGGCACGTGGATCGCCAGCGGCAGCGGCCGGCCGGGCAGGTCGGGCCGCGCGTCACAGCGTCCGGCCAGCGCGGTGCGGAACACCCGGCCGAGGGCGACCGCGAGCATCGACGAGGCCGCGTACGGCCGGTCGTTGACGTACTGCGCCAGCGAGAACGCGTCCGGCGCACCGGCTCGCCTGCCGCGTACCAGCGCGATGGGGTCGACCTCCAGCAGCAGCGCCGCGGTGCACCGCCGCTCGTCGGCCTCCGGGTAGAACACGTGCGCGCGGCCGGCCGCCAGGTCGAACTCCTGCACCCGCCCCGGATGCTTGTGCAGCAGGAATCCGAGGTCGGTGGCTACAGGCGCGGTCGAGGTGATGGTCAGCAGCACCGCAACAGTGTGCCCCAACCGGGCACGCGTGATCGACGGGAATATCCGGGCGCTAGCCGGCCACCGGCGGGCCGGGAGGCGTCTCATGCGGGCCGGGAGGTGTCGCGCGCAGCCCCGCGCAGACCACCGCGATGACCCGGTCCAGCCCGCTGCTGTCGTTGGCACCGTCGTCGTTGGCGCCATGGTCGCCGTCGCCCGGCTCGTCGCGGTCAGCGTCCCGGCCGTCCTCGGCCGCCCGGGCGAGGCAGCCGGCCATCAGCGCCTTCACGTCGGTGTAGGTGATGCCGGCCCGGACCGAGCCCGCCTCCCGTGCCCGGCCGAGCAGGGCACGCAGCCGGCCGGGTACGTCGTGCCCGGCGCGCACCGCCGCCGCCTCGACGTCGCAGGCCCCGGCGAGCGCCTCGGCGAGACCCCGGTGGGCGGCCCCCTCGTGAATCAGCGTGGCGAAGAACGCGAAGAACGCCTCGCCCGGCTCCCGGGTGGCGGCCAGTTCGTCCGCCCGGCCGGCCAGCACCGCCATGCGGTCCAGCAGGATCGCCGCGAACAGGTCCTCCTTGGTGGGAAAATGGCGGCTGACCGTGCCGGTACCCACCCCGGCACGCCGGGCGATCTCGTGGACCGGCACCGACAGCCCCTCGGCGGCGAACACCTCCGCCGCCGTCTGGAGCACCCGGGCCCGGTTGCGCTGGGCGTCCGCGCGGGGCGCCCGACCGGGGCGCGGGCCGTCGCCGGCGGTCCCGGCGCCGGCCGGGGTACCGGTCGTGGAGGGCGTGTCCGTCATCGCCGGTTCGCGCCTCCTCGCCGTGTCGGACTCGCTCATCGGACTCGCTATTCGGACGACCCGGGACGTACGCCCCGGACCAGTCGGTACGGCCGTCCCCACCGGACGTCCATCCCGACACTAGATGGCGGTCGCGCCGGCAACCAGCGACGCGGCGGCGGGCACCTGTGGAGGTGACGCGAGTGAGCCGTTGGACGGACGGGTGGGTCGCCGGCGAGGTCGGCGACCAGCGGGGGCGCACCGCCGTCGTCACCGGGGCCAACACCGGCATCGGGTTCGAGACCGCGACGGTCCTCGCCGCGCACGGCGCCACCGTGGTCCTCGCCTGCCGGGACGCCGGCCGGGCGAACGCCGCGGCCGCGCGGATCGCCGGCACGGTACCGGATGCGGCGGTCGACCCGCTGGGCCTCGACCTCGCCTCGCTCGCCTCGGTATGCCAGGCCGCCGACCGGATCCGGTCGCGGTACCCGCGCCTGGATCTGCTGATCAACAACGCGGGGCTGATGATGCCGCCGTTCGGCCGGACCGAGGACGGTTTCGAGCGCCAGTTCGGCACCAACCATCTCGGCCACTTCGCGCTGACCGGGCGGCTGCTCGACCGGCTGCTGCCCACCCCGGGCGCCCGGATCGTGACGGTCAGCAGCCTGGTCCACCGTGGCGGCCGGATCGACTTCGACGACCTGCACTTCGCGCGCCGCCGGTACCGGAGG
Source organism: Rugosimonospora africana (assembly GCF_016862975.1). GTDB lineage: Bacteria > Actinomycetota > Actinomycetes > Mycobacteriales > Micromonosporaceae > Rugosimonospora > Rugosimonospora africana. The sequence goes on along the minus strand of NZ_BONZ01000021.1, from coordinate 21,255 downwards.
CCGGCCGCGTACAGCCAGTCGAAGCTGGCGAACCTGATGTTCACCCTTGAACTGCAGCGCCGCCTGGCCGCCGCGGCCGCCCGCCCGGTCGCGCTGGCGGCGGAGCCCGGCCTGGTACCGACCGAGCTTCCGCGCCACACCGCCGCCCCGGCGCGCCTGGCCGTGTGGCTGCTGACCCGGCTGGCCGGGCAGCCGGATGCCGCCACCGGTGCGCTCGCCACACTGCGGGCGGCGACCGACCCGCGGGCGCGCGGCGGCGAGTACTACGGGCCGGACGGGCGGCTGCTGCGGGCATCCGGGCACCCGGTCCGGATCGAGCCGAGCGAGGCGGCCCGCGACCCGGAGGCGCAGCGCCGGCTGTGGGCCGAGTCGGAGCGCCTGACCGGCGTCACCTACCGGTTCGGCGGGCCGGCCTGACATCCGGGGCAGGGAGCCGGCCGTTCCGGCCCGGCCGGCCGGCGCGGGCGGCCGGGCGCGATACTGGCGGTCATGTCAGTCGTGGTACGCCCGGCCACCGTCGACGACGCCGCCGGCCTGGCCCAGCTCTGGATCGACAGCGGCCGGTTTTTCGCCAGCATCAACCCGGACACCGCGCAGGAGCCCGACCCCGACGGTCTGGTGGAGTGGTTCGCCGAGCTGTACCAGAAGCTCGTCGCCGATCCGTCGATGCTCGTCCTCACCGCCGCGGTGGACGGCACGCTGGCCGGAGAACTGTCCGCCCGGCTCCTCGAGCCGCTGCCGTCGGCCGCCCGCCAGGTGCAGAGCGACTTCCGGCGCCGCCGGGTGCACGTCGACTCGCTGAGCGTCGCCGAGCCGTACCGGCGGTCCGGGGTCGGTACCGCGCTCATGACGGCGGCCGAGCGGTGGGCCGTCGAGCGGGGAGCCGAGGTGGTGACCCTGGAGAGCAACGCGGACAACCCGACCTCGATGCCGTTCTACGAGCACCGCATGGGGTACCGCCGGCACGAGGTCGTGTTCCGCAAGGTGCTGGACGCCCGAGGGTAGCGACCGGTCGCCCCGGCGCACGGATCAGTCGCCGGCCGCGAACGCCCGCCGGTAGATGTCGTCGATGACGTCGTTCTTCGCGTCCGTGTACGCCCGGATGTCGTCGGTGCCGCCGGCGAGCCGGCGCTTGGTCTCGGCGTACCGGTCCCGGTCCTCCGGGTGCGCGCGCAGCCAGTCGCGGAACACCGTGTGGCGCGTGGTCTCCGGGCAGTTCGGCGAGAACACGTGCAGTTGAGGTTCGTGTCCGGGCCCTTGAACATCCGGTGCTCGTGCCAGTTCGGCTCCCGGACGGTCAGCCGGTACCCGGCCGCGACGAGCGCGGGCAGGTAGGCGTCCTCGTCGGCGGAGTCGGGTACGACCAGATCGATGTCGATGATCGGCTTGGCGGCCAGGCCCGGTACCGATGTCGATCCGACGTGCTCCACCGCGACCACCGAGTCGCCGAGCAGGTCGCGGATGCGCCGCTGTTCCCGGTCGTACAGGTCCGGCCAGGCCGGGTCGTAGTCGACGACCACGATGGGGGCCGGGGGTGGCGGGCCGTCGACGTAGGCGGAGTCCAGTTCCTCCTGGGTGCTGACGATCCGCTCGACGAGCGTGGGGTCGGTGGCCATGTGCGTCCTCCTGACGGTAGGCAGCCCGCCAGCATAACCCGGCGGCAGTCATCCCCGGAGCGGCCGGCGCTCACCGGTATCGCGCGCACCCGCGACCGTGTGGATGCAGTCTTGCTACGTTTCCGCAAAAGATTGCGCGTGTGTTATCGAACTATTGCGAGGATCTGTCGGCGGCTGGCAGGATGAGGCAGCGATCGCGCTCGATCAATGAGATCCACGCTGGGATCGTCGCTGAGATCCCCGCCCGACCTCCGTCCCGGTCGGGTCCGTCCAGGCTGCCCGGCCGCGTCCCGGCCGGGCAGCCCGTGGGAAGGAGTGCACATGGGAGTCACCCGCCGCTCGGTCCTCACCAGCGCCCTCGCCGGTACCACCCTCGCCGCGCTGTCGGCCACCGAACTCGCCGCCACTGCCGATGCCGCCACCGCCGGCGCCGCCACCGCGGCGAGCCCGGTCGGGGACGTGGTCGGCAAGATAACCGTGGGCTACCAGGGCTGGTTCGCCTGCCCGGGCGACGGTGCCCCGATCAACGCCTGGTGGCACTGGAGCCAGAACTGGTCCCAGGCACCGTCGCCGAGCAACAACGTCATCAAGGCGTGGCCGGACATGCGGGAGTACGCCAGGGGATACCAGACCGCCTACGCGAACCTCAACAACGGAGCGCCGGCGACCCTGTTCTCGTCGTACGACCAGCAGACGGTCAACACTCACTTCCAGTGGATGCAGCAGTACGGCTGCGACACCGCGGCCCTCCAGCGGTTCAACCCCAACAGCTCCGAGGGGCCGACCCGGGACGCCATGGCGGCGAGGGTGCGCTCGGCGGCCGAGGCGTACGGGCGCAAGTTCTACATCATGTACGACGTCACCGGCTGGACGGCCATGCAGTCGGAGATCAAGGCCGACTGGAACGGCAAGATGTCGGCGCACACCGCGTCGGCCGCGTACGCCCGGCAGAACGGCAAGCCGGTCGTGTGCGTCTGGGGCTTCGGGTACAACGACAACAACCATCCCTGGGACGCCGCGACGTGCCTCGACGTCATCAACTGGTTCAAGGGTCAGGGCTGCTACGTGATCGGGGGAGTGCCGCGGGAGTGGCGTACCGGCGTGGGCGGCTCCCGGCCCGGCTTCCTCGACACGTACCACGCGTTCAACGCGCTGTCCCCGTGGATGGTCGGCGCGATCGGCACCGCGGCGGACTCCGACTCGGTGTACCAGAACATCAACGTGCCCGACCAGGCCGACTGCAACGCGCACGGCATCGACTACCAGCCCTGCGTGCTGCCCGGCGACGTGTCCGCGCGGCAGCGGGCGCACGGCGACTTCATGTGGCGCCAGTTCTACAACATGGTGCGGGTCGGCGCGCAGGGCATCTACATCTCGATGTTCGACGAGTACGGCGAGGGGAACCAGATCGCGAAGACCGCCGAGCACTCCTCGGGCGTACCGGCGAACTCCGGGCTGTGGGCGCTGGACGAGGACGGCATCACCTGCTCGTCCGACTACTACCTGCGGCTGACCGGCGACGGCGGCCGCATGCTCAAGGGTCAGCTCCCGCTGACCGCCACCCGGCCCACCCCGCCGGTGGTCTCCGGCGGCGGCACCACGAACCTGGCGCTGCGCAGGCCGACCGCGGAGAGCGGCCACACCCAGGTGTACGGCAGCGCGAACGCCGTCGACGACGATCCCGGCACGTACTGGGAGAGTGCCAACAACGCGTTCCCGCAGTGGCTCCAGGTGGACCTCGGCGCGACGATGAGCACCCGGCGCGTGGTGCTGAAGTTGCCGCCGGCCTCGGCCTGGAACACCCGCACCCAGACTGTGTCGGTGTCGGGCAGCACCGACGGGTCGGCGTTCACGACCGTGGCGGGTCCGGCCGGATACACGTTCAACCCGGCGACCGGCAACACCGCCACCATCGTGTTCCCGGCCGCCGCCAGCGTCCGGTACCTGAGGCTGACGTTCACCGCGAACACCGGCTGGCCGGCCGGGCAGGTCTCCGAGTTCGAGGTCTACAACGCCTGATACCGGCGTGTTCGGGCGGATTCCACGGTTATGCTGGACTCGCCGCTCTGGGCGGTACCGCGCGGTGGTGGCCGCTTTCCGACGCGGCGGATCCCGCGTCCGGCGCGGGGTCCGGTTCCCAGGGACAGAGGTGACGGCAGATGGCCAGGGCAGTCCGGTTCGACCGGTACGGCGGGACCGACGTGCTCTACGTCGCCGACGTCGAGGTACCCGCTCCACGACCGGGTGAGGTGCTGGTCGCCGTCCGGGCCGCCGGCATCAACCCCGGCGAGGCGGCGATCCGCGACGGCGGGCTGGCCGCGATGTTCCCGGCGACGTTCCCCAGTGGCGAGGGCAGCGACCTGGCCGGCGTGGTGGAGCAGGTCGGCGACGGCGCCGGCCCGTTCGCCGCAGGCGACGAGGTGATGGGCTGGACCGACGGCCGGGCCAGCCACGCCGAGTACGTGGCCGTGCCGGCCGACCACCTGATCCGGAAGCCGGCCGGCCTGTCCTGGGAGGTCGCCGGGTCGCTGTACGTCGTCGGAGTCACCGCGTACGCCTGCGTCCGGGCGGTCGGCGCCGGACCGGGCGACACGATCGCCGTGTCCGCCGCGGCCGGCGGTGTCGGGTCGGTCGTGGTGCAGTTGCTCAAGGTGCGCGGCGCAGACGTCATCGGCATCGCGTCCGATCCCCACCACGCGTGGCTGAGTTCGATCGGTGCCATGCCGATCTCGTACGGCGACGACCTCGCGCAACGCATCCGCGAGGAGGCGCCGTCCGGCGTGGACGCGTTCATCGACACCTTCGGGCCGGAGTACGTCCGGCTCGCCGTCGAACTCGGCGTCGCCCGCGACCGGATCAACACCGTCATCGCCTTCGACGCCGCGAAGGAGTACGGCGTCAAGAGCGAGGGCAGCTCCACGGCCGCCAGCGTCGAGGTGCTGGCCGAGGTGGCCGAGCTGGTCGCGTCCGGCCGCGTCCGGATGCCGATCGCCGCGACCTACCCGCTCGACGAGGTCCGGGCGGCCTTCGAGGAGCTGGAGAAGCGGCACACCCACGGCAAGATCGTGCTGGTGCCGTAGCGCCCGACCGGCCTGTCGGGTCTCCGCGCGGGCACCGGCGGACCGGCGAGCCGTCCGGCGGCTGGCCGCGGCGGCCGGGCCCAGAGTGGGTGGATCTACAATCTCGTGACCGAACCGGGCTACGGCGGAGGTGACGAGTGCGGCCGGACTGGGCACCGCCGGAGGTCGACGTCGACCGCCCGGCGTCCTCCCGCATCTACGACTACATGCTCGGCGGATCGCACAACTTCGCCGCCGACCGGGAGGTCGCCGAGCGCGCCATCGCCGCCATGCCGGAGCTTCCGGCGGTACTGCGGGAAAACCGCGCCTTCCTCGGCCGCGCGGTCCGGTACCTGGCCGCCGAGGCGGGTGTGGACCAGTTCCTCGACCTGGGCTCCGGCATGCCGACCGCGGGAAACGTCCACGAGATCGCCGGTGCGATCAACCCGGCGGCCCGCGTCGTGTACGTCGACCTCGATCCCGTCGCGGTGGCGCACAGCCAGGCGATCCTCGGCGACCACCCGCGCTCGGACGCCATCCACGCCGACCTGCGCGACCCGCTGGAGGTTCTCGCCCACCCGGCGGTCCGCGACCTGCTGGACCGCGACCGCCCGATCGCGGTCCTCCTGGTGGCGACGCTGCACTTCGTCCCCGACGAGCAGCGGCCCGAGCGGATCCTCGGGCAGCTGCGCGAGGCACTCGCCCCCGGCAGCTACCTGGCCCTCTCGCACGCCAGCGCCGACGGCCGGCCGCCGGCCGGGCAGCGCGACGCCCAGGCGGTGTACGCCCGCTCCGACAACGCCGTCCTCATGCGCAGCCGGGCCGAGATCGCCCGGCTGCTGGACGGTTGGCGACTCGTGCCGCCGGGGATCGTGCGGTGCCCGGCGTGGCACCCGGAGCCGGGGCGGGAGCTGGGCCCTGAGGCTGACCAGTTCCCGGGCTACGCCGCGATCGGCCGGCTCGCGTGACGGCCGCCGACGAGGCCGGCGGCGCGGGTGTGCCGTCGGGCCCGGTCGTGCTGTTCGCGCTCGGCGGCACCATCTCGATGGCCGGCCGGGGCGTCGGCGGGGTGATGCCCCGGCTGACCGGTCGTGACCTGCTGGACAGCGTGGCCGCGAGGGGGCCGGCAGCCGGGGCGACCGGCGACCGGGCCACGGACTCCGGCGGGTTGGCCGGCATCGACGTCGAGGTCCACGACGCTCCCGCGGTACCCAGCCCGAACCTGACCTTCGGCGACATCCTCGACGTCGTCGCCGCGGCCGGTGACGCGGTGGCCGGCGGCGCCCGCGGGGTCGTGGTCACCCAGGGCACGGACACGCTGGAGGAGACCGCGTTCCTGGTCGACTCGGTGTGGCCGCACGACGCCCCGTTCGTGCTCACCGGCGCCATGCGCAACCCGACCCTGCCCGGCGCGGACGGGCCGGCGAACATCGCCGCCGCGCTCGCCGTCGCGGCCTCCGGCGCCGCCCGGGGCCGCGGGGCGCTGGTGGTGATGGACGACGACATCCACGCCGCGCGGTTCGTCCGCAAGGCACACAGCACCAGCACCGCGGCGTTCGTCTCGCCGGACGCCGGCCCACTCGGGCACCTCGTGGAGACCGTGCCGCGCTTCCTCGTCGACGTGCCCCGGCGCCGGCCGGTCACCGGATTCACCCGCGAGGCCGTGGCCGCGACCAGGATCGCGCTGTACCCGATGACGCTCGACGACGACGGCGCGTTCCTGCGCGACCTCGAACGTACGCATCACGGGCTCGTGGTGGCCGGCTTCGGTGTCGGTCACGTACCCGCCGCGCTGGCGCCGGTACTGGGTGGGATCGCCGCCGCCGTACCGGTGGTGCTGACCTCGCGCACCGGCGCCGGTCCGGTGCTGTCCGCCACGTACGGGGCGGTCGGCTCCGAGCGCGACCTGCGCGAGCGCGGCCTGATCGGCGGCGGCTACGCGCACCCGTACCAGGCCCGGGTCCTGCTGCGCCTGCTCGTCGCGGCCGGTGCGTCGACCGACGCGATCACCCGGGCGTTCGCCGAACTCGGCTGAGCCGGCCCGGGCGCTACTGGGCGACGAGGTCGACGGTCTGGTGCGACTCCGGCCCGTCGACCTCCAGGGTCTCGGCCCGCAGGTGGGTGTGGAACTCCAGGCCGGGCCAGCCGATGACGGAGAGCGTCTCGGCCGGTGCCAGGTTCACGCCGTCCTTCGTGACGACCGTGTGCCCGGCCGTGACGATCGGGAAGGAACCCAGCGCGTGCTGTGCGGCCACGATGAGCGAACGGCTGCGGCTCAGCGCCAGCGGCAGGCCGTACATCGTCGGGCCGTGCTGACCGAACACCGCTCCGACGATGGTGAGGGTCTTCCCGGCGACCTGGTAGCGCGCGGCGAACAGCAGGCAGCCGCCGGCCGCACTGGTCGAACCGGTCTTGATGCCGTCCACGCCGGACGAGCCGAGCAGCGTGTTGTAGTTCTTCACGGTGCCGGCGACCGGTACCTTCGCCGAGTGCTGCGCCACGATCTGCGCGAACGCTGTGATCTTCATCGCCTGAGCGGCGAGCACGGTCTGGTCGTCCGCGGTGCTCACCGTCGATGAGGCGAGGCCGGACGGGTCGGTGTAGTGGGTGTTGGTCATGCCCAGGGACGCCGCGGCGTCGTTCATCTTGTCGAGGAACGCGTCGACGCTGCCCGCGTCCCACCTGGCCAGGATGAGCGCCATGTTGTCCGCCGAGGGCAGCATCAGCGCGTCCAGGGCCTCGCGCTCGGTGAGCACCTCACCGGCCGTGACCTTCACCAGCGACTCGCCCTTGGCCACCTCGTCCGGGTAGCGGGCGGCCTCCTCGTCGGAGACGGTGAGCGATGGGCCGTCGGCGCCGCCACTGAGCGGGTGGTCGCGCAACACCAGGTAGGCGGTCATCACCTTGGTGACGCTGGCGATGGGTACCGGCCGCTGGTCGGGGGTGGTGCCCAGGCTGCCGACGCCGACCACGCGCAGGGTCGACTGGCCGCTCTTCGGCCACGGCATCTCCGGCGGGGTGCCCGGCACCGTGTAGGTCGCGGGCAGCGCGACGCCGGACGGGCTCGGGCTGGGCGGCGGCTGGACAGCGATGGCGGGCTGTGTCGTGTCGCTCGGCCGGGCGCCGGTCCACTGCGCGGTCGTCGTGATGGCCCCGGGCCCCCGCCGGGCGGCGACCGCTCCGGCGCCGCCGGCGACCAGGACGGCCAGGCCGATCGCCGTGAACGCGAGCGCGGTACGGGGGCGGCGCGTCCGCGCGTCCGCCGGTTCGCTGAGCCCCCGGTCGGCCTCCCGGTGCTCGTCGTGCCACGGCTCGTCCTGCCACGGCTCGTCGGTCCGCGGCCGGTCGTCCCGCGGCTCGGGGCCCCATGACCCGTCCCGCCGGGCGTCACCGTCCCAGGCCCCGCCGTCCCGGGCACTGCCGCCCCAGGTCCCACCGTCCCGCGGGTGAGCGTTCCGCGGGCGGGCGGCCGGTGACTCGGCGAACCCGGAAAGCTCAGCGGTCCGCTCGGCGTGATCCGACAGGTCGGCGGTCGGCTCGGCGTGGTCGGACAGGTCGGCGGTCTCGTCGCCGGCCCGCCCGGGAACGTGCACGGTCGAGGACGGCGTGGGCCGTTGCCGGGCCGTGGCGCGTCGTGACATCGGAACCCTTCGCGTGGAGCACGTTACCGGCGGGTGTCACGCCGGAACGGGTAGTTGATCGTTACAACACAGTACCGGCGGCGGCCCGGTCGCCGGGACCGGCGATTGATCATAAAGCGCGTGGGCTGGGGCAAGTGGGGCGGAGATTCTGCGCGCATCCCGGACTGGCGGTCGCTGCGCGTACCGTCACTGTCGCCTCTGCGTACGCCCGCGTCGCCTCGCGACGGGTCACGGCGCGGACAGTGGCGCCGACTCGCTCAGCGTGGTGAGGAGGCGGTACAGCAGCGCCTGCACCGCGTCGTCCGGAATGCCCGCCGCCCGCGCCCGGTCGGTCGACCACCGGTACCGCAGGCTCACGTCGACCTGGGTCCGCGTGCCCTTGTCGGCGAACGCGAAGCGGACGGTTCCCTCGTGCGGCAGCGGGGGATCCGCGGTCTCCCACGCGATGAGGACATCGGGAACGTCACCGGTTATCCGGACCACCACGGCGACCGGCTCCCGGCCCTCGCCGCCGTGCACCCACAGAAACGAATCGTCGCCGAGGGGTTCCGTGGAGACCGTCGGGCCCAGCGCCGCCGCGAGCCGGTCCAGGTCCCGGAACAGCTCGTAGACCTCCTCGCGGGGCCGGGGGAAGACCAGGGTGGCGGTCGTCCGGCGCCGCTCGGGCCGGCCCTCGCCGCGCCACTCCCGCGTACCGCGCCGGGCCGCCCGGACGGCGACGACCACCACGGCGGCGGCTAAGGCGGCGACGGCGGCTCGCGTGGCGTTGCGGGTGACTGCGTTCACCGTGGCGAGGTACCCATGCCACCCTCGCGCCACGCCGCGACGCGCGGATTTTCCCCCAACCGGCGACCGGAGGCGCCGTTCACCGGTCGCGCTCCGGACCGTCGGCCCGGATCGGCAGCGGCCCGGCCGGCAGCGCCGCCGGTGCCTGCTGCTCGAGCGTCTGAGCCTCGACCCCGCCGGCCGGTTGGCTCCCGATCGCGCTCTCCGGCCGGGCGCCCTCGGGCCGGGTGCTCTCCGGCCGGATGATCTCGGGCCGGTCGCCGGCTCCGCCGGGGGCGGGAGTCGTCGGTGCCCCGGCCGCGCCGGCCAGATCGACGGTCGCCGGCTTGACATCGACCGGCTCGGGCCTGGCGGGCTGCGGCTGCCCGCCGTCCGGAGTCCCGCCCTCGGGCGCGCCCCGGCCGTCCGTCGCGCCCGGAACGGGGACGAAGAATCCCAGGACGGCACGGCGCCGTCCGCCGAGTATCTCGTTCGGGCGCTTGGGTACCACCCAGTCCGCGTACTCCAGCACCCCCTCGCCGCGCTCGTCGATCGGGCCGAGGGGCTGACGGATCTCGATGTAGCGCCCGTCGGCGGTCCGGCGGATCAGGCCCGTCTCGATGCCCTCGTGCAGCACCATCCGGTCGTGCTGCTGGAGGTTGAGCGCCAGCCGGTTTACCGCGTAGAACGCTAGCGGCGGCAGCAGCAGCACCGCGAAACGTCCGGCCCACACCAGCGCGTTGAGGTCGATGTGGAACTTCACCGCGAAGGTGTCGTCGGCCGCCCACGCCGACAGCACCAGGTAGAACGTCACAGCCATGGCGCCGAGCGCGGTCCGCCCGGGCGCGTCCCTGGGCCGCTGCGCCAACTGGTGCGACTCGCGGTCGCCGGTGAGCCGGCGCTCCACCCACGGGTACGAGAAGGACAGCGCGACGAGCACTCCGGGCAGCACGACCGCCGGCCAGAAAGGCGCCGGCACGGTGTACCCGAACGCCCGGATGTCCCACCCCGGGAACAGTCGCATGGCCCCCTCCAGGAACCACACGTACCAGTCGGGCTGCGCGTTCGCGCCGACCACGTTGGCCTCGTACGGACCCCACAGCCAGACCGGGTTGATCTGGGCCACGCCCCCGAGCGCGGCGATCGCCGCGAACACGAACATGGCCAGCCCGGTGCTGGTCATCGCGAAGTTGGGCACCATCCGGGTACCGACCACGTTGTGCCGGGTGTGCCCGGGCCGGTGCCACTGCGTGTGCTTCTGGATGACGATCAGTCCCAGGTGGACGCTGATCAGCGCGATGATCAGCCCCGGCAGGATGAGGACGTGCGCGATGTAGAGCCGGGACAGGATGAGCGTGCCCGGGAACTCCCCGCCGAACAGGCTGGTGGACAGCCAGGAACCGGCGATCGGGATGCTCAGCATGATGGAGTCCGCGATCCGTAGGCCGGTTCCGGACAGCCCGTCGTCGGGTAGCGAGTAGCCGCAGAATCCCTCGGTGAAGCCGAGCCAGAACAGGCTCGACCCGATGAGCCAGTTGATGTCGCGGGGCTTGCGGAACACTCCGGTGAAGAAGATCCGCAGCATGTGGACGACGATCGCGGCCATGAACAGGTTCGCCGCCCAGTGGTGCATCTGGCGTAGGAAGAGCCCGCCCCGCACGTCGAACGACAGGTCCAGAGTGGACCGGTACGCCGCGGTCACCGGAATGTCGCGCAGCGGCGTGTAGCTGCCGCGGTAGGGCGCCTCCGCCATGGACGGGTCGAAGAAGAACGCCAGCAGGGTGCCGGTCAGCACCAGCATGATGAAGGAGTACAGGGCGAGCTCGCCGAGCATGAACGACCAGTGGTCCGGGAAGACCTTGTTGATGGTCCGGCGCAGCGGCGTCCCGATCCGGAGCCGTTCCTCGGTCCCCTGAACGGTCGCGCTCACGGCGGCCACGGCACGTCGCGGCCGGGACCGCCGCCCCAGTAGCGTGCCCAGCATCCGCACCCCCTCCGGTGGCGCTCGTGATACCCGGAACAAACGGCAGGAAACGCAGCCAACGGGCCGTTTACCGCACATACCGGGTTTGGTCGGACGGCGCTCGGGTAGCCGGCCGGGATGGATCAGCCGCGCCCGACGTCTGTGGCGCACGCGCGTCCGCGCCCGGAGGCGGTACACCGCGACGAACGGACGATCCACCGGGGATCGAGGGGCGGTACGTTCGGCAGCCTGCTGCGGACCACCGACGCCAAGCAGATCGGACTGCTGTACCTGACCACCGCGTTCGGGTTCTTCATCGTCGGCGGGGCGATGGCCATGCTCATGCGCGGCGAACTGGCCCGGCCCGGGCTCCAGTTCCTGTCGCTGGAGCAGTACAACCAGCTGATCACCGAGCACGGCACGATCATGCTGCTGCTGTTCGCCACGCCGATCCTGTTCGCCTTCGCGAACTACATCGTGCCGCTGCAGATCGGCGCCCCGGACGTGGCCTTCCCGCGGCTGAACGCGTTCGCCTACTGGCTGTACCTGTTCGGCGGCGCCATCGTCGTCGGTGCCTTCCTGGTACCGGAGGGGGCGCCGGGCTTCGGCTGGACCGGGTACACGCCGCTGTCGGACGGCATGCACACGCCGGGGCCGGGCGCCAACCTGTGGATCATGGGTCTGGTCGTGTCCGGCCTCGGTACCATCCTGGCCGCCGTCAACATCACCACCACGATCATCACGCTGCGGGCACCGGGCATGACGATGTTCCGGATGCCGATCTTCACCTGGAACATCCTCATCACCGCCATCATGATCCTGATGGCGTTCCCGGTGCTGGCGGCCGCGCTCCTGGCCCTGCTCGCGGACCGGGAACTCGGCGCGCACATCTACGACCCGGCGGTGAACGGGCCGCTCCTGTGGCAGCACCTGTTCTGGTTCTTCGGTCACCCCGAGGTCTACATCGTGGCGCTGCCATTCTTCGGCATCGTCACCGAGGTCATCCCGGTGTTCAGCCGCAAGGCGCTGTTCGGCTACAAGGGCATGGTCGCCGCGACCATCGCCATCGCCTCGCTGTCGATGACCGTGTGGGCACACCACATGTTCAGCACCGGGCAGGTGCTGCTGCCGTTCTTCTCGTTCCTGTCGTACCTGATCGCGATCCCCACCGGCATCAAGTTCTTCAACTGGATCGGCACCATGTGGAAGGGGCAGCTGACCTTCGAGACCCCGATGATGTTCGCGATCGGGTTCCTGCTCACGTTCCTGCTCGGCGGCCTGTCCGGCGTACTGCTGGCCTCGCCGCCGGTCGACTTCCACGTCACCGACACGTACTTCGTCGTGGCCCACTTCCACTACGTGCTGTTCGGCACGATCGTGTTCGCCGTGTACGCGGGGACGTACTTCTGGTTCCCGAAGATGACCGGCCGGATGCTGGACGACCGGCTCGGCCACGTGCACTTCTGGCTCACGTTCATCGGGTTCCACACCACGTTCCTGGTGCAGCACTGGCTGGGCGCCAGCGGCATGCCCCGCCGGTACGCCAACTACCTGCCCACCGACGGGTTCACCACGCTCAACACGGTGTCGACGATCGGCGCGTTCATCCTGGGCGCGTCGATCCTGCCGTTCCTGTTCAACGTGTGGAAGTCGTACCGCTTCGGCCAGCGGGTCACCGTCGACGACCCGTGGGGGCACGGCAACGCCCTGGAGTGGGTCACCTCCTGCCCCCCTCCGCTACGCAACTTCACCCACCTGCCGCACATCTACTCCGAGAGACCGGCGTTCGAGTGCCGGTACGGCCGCGGTCGCGGCAGCGTCAGTCACCGGCCGCCGTCTTGACGTGGTAGTACTCGAAGAGCAGCCCGCCGGTCGTGAGGAAGACGCCGATCAGCCCGAGGATCGCCAGCCAGGACTGGGCCATCGCGATGCCGATCGCGCCCACCGCCACCGCGAGGCCCAGCCCGAGCGGCCAGTAGCTGCCCGGGCTGAAGAAGCCGATGTCGCCGGCCCCCTCGGCGATCGCGGCGTGCCGGTCTTCCGGACGGGGATGGATGCGCCGCGCCACGAAGGCGAAGTACATGCCGACCGCCACCGCCAGCGTGCCGGCCAGGAGCAGCTCCATGGTGCCGGCCCACTCGATACGGTTCAGCTTGTCGGTCCACCACGCGTACGTGCCGGCGCACAGGTACAGGAAAGCGCCGATGATGTTGAACAGCGTGGACTCGGTCCGCACGTCGCGCCCCCTGGATCAGCGTCGCCCCGGGTCAGCCCCCGGGCAGCCGTCCGGCCGCGCCGGTGATCGAGGCCCAGCGGCGGCGGGCGGCGGAACCCAGCCCCGGCTGGGCGGCCAGCGCGGCCCCGGCCGCTATGCCGCCCACGATATGCCCCAGCCAGGCCACGCCGGGGGAGAAGTCCCGGGCGGCAACCGGATCGAGTTTCGGCCACACGAGGTAGTCGCCGATCACCCACGCCGCGTTGGTGTAGACAGCGGCGCCGACCAGCGTCACCGGGGCGGACAGTCCGGCGCCGGAGGCCAGCGCGGCGTACGGGGCGATCAACACGATGCCGGCCGCCAGCAGGATCAGCAGGCCCACCACGGCGCCCATGAGGCTGAACCCGCCGGACGTGGGCGCGTCGCGCCACACCACGTGGGCGACCAGGTTCAGCGGCCGCCACGTCCCGCGGCCACCCACGCCGTATGACCCGACCGTCCAGGCGGCGAAGCCGCAACCGGCCAGCACGCCGGCGATCACGGCGCGGCCGAACGGCCCCACCCGGCCGGGCGACGGAGCACCCAACGGTGCTACCGCGCGGCGCCCGGGCGGTACGCCCGCCGCACCTGGCTGCTGATCCTGCGCCCGAGCACCGACAGTTCGTTGGCGACCTGGTCGGTCATCCGCTGGGCGCCACCCCCGGCGGCGCGCAACTCCCGGACCGCGGCGGCCGTGGTACCCGCGGCGACACCCAGGTACCCGACGGCCATCACCGCCGCCGCCCACCGGGGCGACAGGCGCGTCTCCAGCGCGCGCAGCGCGGCCGTGGACGCCATCGACACGGCCAGCACCGCGGACACGCCGCCGGCCACCAGCAGGGTCGCTCCACCCGCGACGCCGGACAGCGCGGTCAGCGCGTCGTCGCGCAGCGCGGCCGCCTCCTGATGGCCGACGGCGGCGAAGTCGGAGGCCAGCCGGTTGACCGCGTCGTCGTCGGCCCCGGCCGCCAACCGGGCGGTGCGTCGCTCACTCATCGCGTCCCCTTCCCGGCAGCCGGGGTCGGGCCGGGCTGGACCGGCGGTGCGCCTTTGCGGATCATTGCCACCTCTTCCGGCGAATGCTCGATACCGGGCACATTGTCGCCGGCCGGCGTGCCGGGCGTCCCGGATGCGGCGGTAGCCGGGGCGGACATTCACCGGAACGGGTACCGCCCACTCGGGCGTACCGGGCGAAACCGGGAAGCGAATCCTACGGGCGGTCCCGCTCTCCTCGATCGAGCGAGGCCACCGCTCCGAAGAACTCGTGAATCTTGGAGAGGGCACCCTGGAAGTCGTTGTAGTCGATGGCCTTGGTGACGAACGCGTTCGCGTACGCGTGGTAGCTGCGCGCGATGTCCTCGGCCGCGGCGGACGTGGTGAACACGATGACCGGGATCGACTTCCACGGCGAGTCGGCGGCCTTGATGACCTGCAGCAGTTCCCGACCGTCCATCCTGGGCATGTTCAGGTCGAGCAGGATCAGGTCGGGGCGCGGCGCGTCCCCGAAGCCGTTCTCCCGGCGCAGGAACTGCAGCGCGACGATCCCGTCCGGCACCCGGTGCAGCTCACCCGGCAGGGACTGCTCGTCGAAGTACTCCTCGATCAGCGCGACGTCGGCGTCGTCGTCCTCCACCAGCAGGATGGTCAGCGGCGGTGCGGCGAGCGCGGCGGCGGCCATGGGGTCCCCTCTCCGAACGGGAAGTTACTGCACTCTAATCGGCGGCGCCCGGCGGCGGTGCGTTACCCGGCTGCCCGGCGGCGGCAGGCTCGGCCGTCCGGCTGTTGACACCGTACGGCGATATCTCCAAGCTTGCCGTGGGAGCGTTCCCACACCCCGTCTGCTCGTTCCAACCCGAAGGAGCATCCGTGCGTATCCCCTTGACACGACACCGGCTCGCCATGGCCGCGCTGGTCGCCTGCCTCGGCGCGGCGACGACCGGCGCCGCGGTGGTGGCCACCACCGGCACGGCGTGGGCCAGCGCGCCGTCCACCGGCCGGGCACTGACCCCTGGCACCAGGTTCTACGTGAATCCCGACAGCGAGGCGGCGCACCAGGCCGTCACCGACCTGCTGCACCGCGACTTCCCGGGCGCGGCCGCCATGGCGAAGCTGGCCACGTGGCCCGAGGCGACCTGGTTCACCCAGGGCACCCCGGCGCAGGTGAAGGACCAGGTTCGCACGCTGGTACGCCACGCCGCCGCGCAGCGCGCCGTACCGGTCCTGGTCGCGTACGACATCCCGTTGCGCGACTGCTCGCAGTACTCGGCCGGCGGCGCGCAGTCCGACGCGGACTACCAGGCATGGATCGCGGCCTTCGCCAGCGGTCTCGGCGACGGCAAGGCGGTGGTGATCCTCGAACCCGACGCGCTGGCGAACCTGCCGTCGGACTGCGGCCCGACAACCGACCCGACCGGGGCGATCAGTGCCGCGCGCATCGCCGACATCAGGTACGCGATCGGTGTCCTCGAAGCGCACCCGGGCACCTCGGTGTACCTCGACGCGGGGCACAGCCAGTGGCACGCGGTCGGCGACATGGCGGCCCGGCTCATCCAGGCCGGCGTCGCGCAGACGCAGGGATTCTTCCTCAACGTGTCCAACTTCGAGCCGACCGGCCAGGTCGACGAGTACGGCACCTGGGTCTCGGAGTGCGTCTGGTTCGCCACCCTGGGACCCGACTGGGCCGCCGGACACACCGACTGGTGCGCGAGCCAGTACTACTCGGCCGCGGCCCCGAACGACGGGGCACCGGGCAACTCCGTGTCACCGTCCGACCCGAGCACGTGGCACTGGACCGACGCCTGGTACGCGCAGAACGCCGGTACGCCGCCGGTGGCGCAGCTGACCCACTTCGTCGTGGACACCAGCCGCAACGGGCAGGGCCACTGGGCCCCGGCGCCCGGCACGTACAGCGGCGATCCGCAGGTCTGGTGCAACCCGCCCGGTCGCGGCATGGGCGTACGCCCGACCGCCAGTACGGGCGTCCCGCTCGTCGACGCGTACCTGTACGTGAAGACGATCGGTGAGTCCGACGGCCAGTGCAACCGTGGCATCGCGGGCGGCACGGTCGACCCCGAGTACGGCATCGTCGACCCGGCGGCCGGCGCGTGGTGGCCGGCACAGGCGCACACGCTCGCGCAGAACGCGAACCCGCCGCTGACGGTCAACCCGAACCTGTTCTGAGCCGATCCGCCGCGCGCTGCCCCGGCCGGCCTCCCGGCCGGGGCAGCGGTTCGCCGTGATCGGGCTTGACCCGTACTGAGACCGTTGACACGGTCACCACCGGACGGGACGGAATCGGGAGGCGGCATGGGAGGCGCAGCCGGACGCGGGTTCTGGCGGAGGCGACCACGCGCCGACGAACCACGCTCTCGCGAACCGCGGCCGGATCGCGCGGGCCTATCCGACCTGGGCTCCAGGGTCGAGCGGATCCTCCGGCTCGCCGAAAGGCAGGCCGAGGACCACCGGACGGCCACCGAGGCTCAGGCCCGCGCGACCGTGGACCGGGCGCGTGCAGAAGCGTCCGCGATCCTGAGCGAGGCCCGTGCCGCGACGCCGCGGGCGCCCACGAGCCTTCAACTGATCATTGTCGCCGGTCAGCTCCACCTGGATCCGGCCGACCGTGACCGGTACCTGACCGGCGTCGCCGAGGTCGCTTCGCGGGCGCGGCAGGCGCCGGGCTGCCACGACTTCGTCCAGACGGCCGACCCGATCGACCCCGGGCGCATCAACATCTTCGAGCGGTGGGCCTCCGACGAGGACCTGCACCGGTTCCGCGACTCGGGCAGGCCGCTGCCGGACCTCCCCGACCTGCGGTCCGTCGAGGTCCACAAGTACCGGATCGCCGGCATCGAGGCGCCGTAGAGCCGGGCCCGACCACCGAGTCCGGCGATCCGCCGCCGGCGACTCAGTCGATCGCGCGGGCCCGCAGCTCCGCCATCACCTCCGGCGGCGGCCAGGCGCTGACCCGGTACCGGGCCGGGGCGAGCAGCGGCTCCGGCTCCAGGCCGACCAGCTCGGCGACCACGCGCCACGGCACCCGGGGGCCCGGGCCACCGTCGCCGACGAACGAGATGTACTGCGCCTCGGGCAGCAGCGAGGTGATCCCGTCGGTCCAGGTGGCCACCGTGACCGCGGGTTCGCCCGGCCGCGCCACGGCCAGCAGGCGCCCGACGTACACGTCGATGCCGGCCTGGTCGTACTGCTTGGCCAGCCACTGGGTCTGCGCGCCGTACTCGGTCGCGGCCAGCAGCACCTCGGCCCGCCGCGCCGCGACCCGGTCGGCGTGGTCCACCGGCGCGTACGGGACCACCCGGCCGTCCGGGCCGGCCACGTACCCGACCGGGGACAGCCCACGGATCGCCTCGCCGTACTCCTTCTCCACCATCTCGTACAGCGCGGCGAGCCCGCCGCCCGCGACGTCGCACAGCAGCACGGTGTTGGTGTCCGGGACGAACGCGACGACCGGCTTGCCGGCACGCCGGGACACCTCGGCGAGCCAGTCGGGTGCCAGCAGCAGCGACGTGAAATAGCCGTCGCCGGTGTCGATCATCCTGATCAGCGCGTCGTCGCCGGGCCAGTCGTGGCGCAACCACTCGTCGGAGATCTGCGTCAGGTTGGCCCGGGCGGCGTCGAAGACCTCGTCGACCGTCACGCCCCAGGCGTCCAGCCGGCTCGGCCCGACGTAGGCCATCGACTCCGGCTGGTCGATGACGACGAGTTCGCGCAGCAGCGGCAGCGCGGCACGGGAGATCGGCGGCACGACCCCGGTCACTCCGGCCTGACCGAACGTGACCGGACGCAGCACCGGGCGCAGCTTCGGGCGCACCGACTCCCACGCCTCGTCGACGTGCGGTTCGGCCATGATGCGGATCAGCCGGTCGATGCGCTCCCGACGCTCGGAACGGGAGGCACCGGCGCACTCGGCGTACACGTTGGACAGGTAGATCCAGATGGGTTCGCGGGCGCCGGGCCGGCGTACCGCGATCGCGAACGCCTCCCGGTCGTACTGCGCGCTGACCACCCCGGCGGTGCGTCGCGCGATTCGCAGCGCCTCCCTGGCGAACCTGTCCCGCGAGGATCCAGCGAACCGGTCCAAGATTCCCATGCGGGGCACGCTATCCGATCGTTACCACCGGCGCTAACCGTCAACGCTGCGCCCGGGGCGGCGGCCACACCAGCTTCTTCAGTCCGGCCATCCCACCGTTGACGACGTCCCGGTCGTGGTCGTCGCGCTTGCTCGGATTGCCCGGCGCGTATTGCCACAGCGCGAACGTCGTCCACCCGGCCGGCAGCGTGGGCGGCTTCTTCGTGTAGTTCGACAGGTCCAGCGGGTACCGCCCGAACGACGCGTCGTTTCCGGTGCACGGATCCCACCAGTGCGCGTTGGTGTAAATCATCGGCTTGCGGCCGATGCCGGCCTCCAGGCGGCCGATGAAGGCGTGGATCCACGCACGCAGCTGGGCCGGGTTCAGGTTGTAGCAGGAGTTGGTCTTCACCGCGGCGTACGGCCACTCCAGGTCGACGAACGGCACGAGGGTGCGGCCGTCCCGGACGCGCTGGATGTGGCGCAGGAAGAACTCCGCCTGACCGATCGGATTGCCGCGGTCCGGGCGGGCGTACACGTACGCGCCGACGTAGCGGCCCGCGGCCCGGGCGTCGGCGGAGTCACGGACGAAGTACGGATTCACGTACGTCGTGCCCTCGGTCGCCTTCACGTAGACGAACTGGCTGCCGGCCGCCGCCTCGGTGGCCCACTGCACGCCGAACCGCTGGTGGTCGTGGCCCGAGATGTCGATGCCGCCGATCGGGTACCCGGTGGGCCGGCCGGACCGGATCGCGGCCACGGTCGTCGGGTTCACGACGACGGCGGGCGGCCGGTTTCCGAGGTCGGTGACCGGTGTGCCCGCCGTACCCCAGACCGGGCTCAGTACCGCGGTGAGGCCGAGCACGACGGCCCGCTTGCGACGGCGCGTCGATACCAGGGGCGCCAGGAACACCGGTCCAGTCTCCCGTACCGGTGTCACGCGGCGTTACGGGCCGAATCGTGCCGCAATGCGCGCCTGACCCGGCTCGACACCGGCGAGCGGGCGCGGTTCGTGAGCGGGACGGTGTCAGTGAGCGGCGGTGTCAGTGAGCGGCGGCGTCGGTGAGCCTCTGCCCGTGGGCCGTGCGAAACGCACGCGCGGGGCGTGACGTTCACCGGAGTCGGCTCGGTCAAACCCACGCTGACCAGTGACAACGCACACTGGGGCGGCACCGGCGCCACGACGACGATGTACGTACATCGTCCGGCGCTGGAGGTTGACGGGATTGAGCGAGCGATACGAAGCGTTCTGCGTGGCTCATCCGCTGTTCTACGACGCGCTCCATTCGGAAAGCACCGCCGGCAAGACGTTCCCGACCGCGAGCCGCCCGCTGCCCGACGGGTGGCGGCGCGAGGAACAGAGCGACTGGCTGGTCTTCGCTCCGCAGGAGGTGGACCTGCCGGCGCAGGGCTGGAAGATCCACGTCTCGGCGACCCTGACCAACGCCGTCCGCATCCTCGACACGGTGTGGGACTACTGCCTGACCCGGGGCATCGAGTTCAAGTTCCTGCGCTCCGAGACCGCGCTGTGGCTGCGCAGCTCGAAGTACGCGCCCCGCGGGTACAGCGGCAAGCTCGTCACCATCTACCCGCGCGACGACGCCGCCTGCGAACGGATCCTGCGCGAACTCGGCGACCTCCTGGACGGTGAGCCCGGCCCGTACATCCTGAGCGACCTGCGCTGGGGCAGTGGCCCGCTGCACGTACGGTACGGCGGCTTCGCACCCCGGCACTGCGTCGACGAGTCCGGCCAGGTGGTGCTCGCCATCGAGGACGGCACCGGCACCCTGGTCCCGGACCGGCGGGACCCGGTCTTCCGGGTACCCGCCTGGCTGACGCTGCCCGACTTCCTGGCGCCGCACCTGGCCGCCCGCAACGCCGTCACGGTGTCCGACATCCCGTACACCATCCAGAGCGTCATGCACTTCTCCAACGGGGGCGGGCTGTACCGCGGCACGACCGTGCCGGACGGCCGGCCGATCGTGCTGAAGGAGGCCCGCCCGCACGCCGGCCTGGACGGCAGCGGGGCGGACGCCGTCGCCCGGGCGGCCCGGGAGTTCGACATCCTGCGGCGCCTGGCCGGCGTCGCGGGGATCCCGCAGGCGTACGAGTTCTTCACCCTCGGCGAGCACCGGTTCCTGGCGATGGAGTACATCGACGGCGTACCGCTGCACAAGGCGCTCGTGCGCCGGTACCCGATGATCGAGGTCGGGGCCGCCCCGGACGCGTACGCCGAGTACGTCGACTGGGCCCTGCGCGTGTACTGGCAGGTCGAGGCGGCGGTGCTGGACATGCACGAGCGCGGCGTGGTGTACGGCGACCTGCACCCGTTCAACGTCCTCGTCCGGCCGGACGACACCGTGGCGCTGCTCGACTTCGAGGTGGCCTCCCTGGTGGCGGAGAACGCCCGGCCGGCACTGGGTAACCAGGGCTTCGCCGCCCCGCAGTCGGTGACCGGCACCGGCGTCGACCGGTACGCGCTGGCCTGCCTGCGGCTCGCGCTGTTCCTGCCGATCACGCAGATCCTCTGGCTGTCCCGGGCCAAGGTGGAGCACCTCGCCGAGGTGGTCCGCCAGCACTTCCCGGTGCCGGCGGAATTCCTCGCCCACGCGGTCGACGTGATCCGCGCGGCGGACGCCGCCTCACCGATGTCCGGCGCCGCGTCGTCCCCCGTCGGCGCGGCGCCGGCCGAGCCGGTGTCTCTCGTGCCCGTCCTCGCCGCGGCGGCAGCCCCCACGCCGGTCGCCACCGCCGTGCCCGCGTCCGCGCCGGTCGGCGCCGGGCCGGTCGCCACCGCACCGCTCGCCACTGGGCCAATCGCCACCGCGCCGCTCGCCACCGCGCCGGCCGGTGACCCGCCGGTTCCCCCCCCCC